>CAWEGY010000001.1:0-474694 GCA_963808865.1 uncultured Gaiellaceae bacterium
GCTGAAGCGTCGCCGTGCAGGTCCTTGTGCCGCTCGCGCATGCTGACAGCGACCTCTCAAGAGGCGCTCACGGGCTAGAGAGCGTCGAGCTCGAGGCGGCGCACGCCGCGGTTCCCTGCGATATCCGACGCAGTCACGACGATCACGTCCCCGGCTGCACGCTGCGCGCCGGCGAGTCGGAAGAGGTAGCGACCCCTCAGGCCTTGTTGCTTGTCGCCGTGGAAGACCGGCCAATTCTGGTGTGTGCCGCGGGCGAACGTGGCCCAGAACCGATCGTTCTTCGGGACGGCCCGGCGGACGTCGCGGGCGACCCGTGGACCCGCGACGACGCGGCCGCTCGCCGACTCCATGCGCCACGACACGAGCGCGGGCGTCACGGGGAAGCGATGCCAGCGGCCGGGACGGGGAGGGAAGGCATGTCGATCGCCTCGGCGACGAAAGCTCCGCCCACGATCGCGATCGCGAGCACGCGAGGCACCGTCGTGTCTCGGTACGGCGTGAGCCGCCCCGGAGCCAGCGGGTTGACCGCCCGGCCGCGCTCGAGGTGCGTCAGGTGCACGTGCTCGCGCTTCTCCTGCACGAAGCCGAGCAGCGTCCGCCCGGCGATGCGCGCTGGCCGACGCGCGCGGCAGGTTCGATGTGCCAGTACTGGAACGTGCGCCCGTTGCCGCAATCGACGGTCACGCGATCGCCGCGAGCCCGCACCACCGTGCCCGAGGAGACGGAGAAGACGGGAGAGCCGTCGGGGGCTGAGATGTCGAGCCCCTGATGGAAGGAGAAGGTGCCGCCGCCCTCGAGCACGGTCCCCTCGGAGCGTCGCCCCGTGAAGACGGTCCGGGGATCGCCGAACCCGCCGCGAATCGGGTGCGCGCGGTCGAAGGGCTTCACCGGCCAGCCGTAGGCGCCGACGCAGCCAGCTCCAACTAAGCCCGCCCGTGTCGCCGAGCCGTGCACAGGCGCAACCGTAACGCCGATTCCCCTCGGCTCAGCGCAGAGCCTTAAGGTGTCGGCGACTTGACACGCGAGGCGCCGCCGCACGAGCTGGGGCTGGCTCGGTGATCGAGCAGCGCTGGCTGCTGTTTCTGCTCGGCTGGGCCGTCGCCGGCCGCGCTGCAGGCGATCCTCTACCTCCGCCAGCGCCGGACGCGCGACGCGACGCTCGTCGACGCGGGCTGGGCGTTCTCGCTCGCGCTGCTGGCCGTCCTGTACGCCGTGCTGGCGCCAGGGCGCGATCGAGCACCGCGTGCTCGTCGCCGTCCTCGTCACGATCGAGTCGCTGCGCATCGCCTGGCTCGTGGTGAAGCGGATCGGCCACGGCGAGGACACGCGCTACGCCGAGCTTCGCGCCCGCTGGCGCGAGCACGGGCGCGAGCAGTCCAGCTTCGCCGTCTTCTTCCAGGCGCAGGCGTTCGCCGCCGCGTTCCTCTCGCTGCCCTTCCTCCTCGCCGCCTTCAACGAGCAGGACGGGCTCGAGCCGCTCGAGTGGCTTGGCGCCGGACTCTGGGTGGTCGCGGCCTGCGGCGAGGCGCTCGCCGACAGGCAGCTCGCGGCCTTCAAGGCGAGGCCCGAGAGCAAGGGGAAGACGATGCGCGACGGCCTGTGGCGCTACTCGCGCCACCCCAACTACTTCTTCCAGTGGCTCACCTGGGTCGCCTATGCGCTCATCGCGCTCGCGGCGCCGTACGGCTGGCTCGGCCTCTCCGCGCCGATCCTCATGCTCATGCTCATCGTCTTCGTGACCGGGATCCCGCCCTCCGAGGAGCAGTCCCTCCGCAGCCGCGGCGACGACTACCGCCGCTATCAGCGCGAGACGAGCGCCTTCGTCCCGCTCCCGCCGAGGCCGTCCGCGTGAGCCTCCACTTCCCCGAGCGCAAGGTGGACGGATAACTCGTGGCGACGGCGCCCGACGGCAGACCAATGGTGCACCCGAAGACCCGGGCCGCGTGGAGAGCGTGGCTCGAGCGCAATCACGCGCGTTCCACCGGTATCTGGCTCGTGACCGCCCGCAAGGAGACGGGAGCGCCTCGCGTCGAGTATCCGGAGGCGGTCGAGGAGGCACTGTGCTTCGGCTGGATCGACTCGAAGGCCAACAAGCTCGACGATGCGCACTCACTCCTGTGGATGAGCCCCCGCAAGCCGAAGAGCGGCTGGTCGAAGAGCAACAAGGAGCGAATCGAGCGACTCGGGGCCGCCGGGCTGCTGGCCGACGCGGGCCGCGCTGTGGTCGAGGACGCGAAGCGAAGCGGCGCCTGGACCTCACTCGACAGCGCCGAGGCGCTCGAGATCCCCGAAGACCTCGCCGCCGCGCTGGCGAGCAACGCCGAGGCGGCGGCGAACTACGACGCCTTCCCACCCTCGTCGAAGAAGAACATCCTCAGCTGGATCGGGACTGCCAAGCGCCCGGAGACGCGTACGAGGCGCGTCGAGGAGACCGTCCGGCTCGCGGCGCTGAACATCCGCGCCAACCAATAACGCAATGACCGCTAGCCGGTCGGGCCTGCAGCGGCGATCGCCGGCGACACGTCCTCGAAGCGCGTGAAGTTGTCGCGGAACATCTGCGCGAGCTCACGGGCTTTGGCGTCGTAGGCGGCCGGGTCGGCCCACGTCAGACGCGGGTCGAGCAGGCTCGACTGCACGCCCGGCACGGCCACCGGGACCTCGAAACCGAAGACGGGATCGGTGCGGAACTCGACGCCGGCGAGCTCGCCCGACAGCGCCGCGTCGAGAAGCGCGCGCGTCGCCTGGATCGGCATGCGGTGCCCCTTGCCGTACGGCCCGCCCGTCCAGCCCGTGTTCACGAGCCACACGCGGACGTCCGGGTTCCGCTCGAGCCGCTCCCCGAGGAGGTTTGCGTACACCGACGGAGGTTGCGGGAGGAAAGGCGCGCCGAAGCAGGCCGAGAACGTCGGCTGCGGCTCGGTGACGCCGATCTCGGTGCCGGCGAGCTTGGCCGTGAACCCGGACAGGAACCAGTACATCGCCTGCTCGCGGGTGAGCCGTGCGATCGGCGGCAGGATCCCGAACGCGTCCGCGGTGAGGAAGACGACCACCGACGGCGTGCCGGCGCGCTTCGCGGGAAGCGCGTTCGCGATCTGCTCCAGCTTGTAGGCCGCGCGCGTGTTCTCGGTCTTCGAGTCGTCGTCGAGGTCGAGGACGCCGCGCTCGTCCATGACGACGTTCTCGAGCACCGTGCCGAATGCATGCGTCATCGCGTAGATCTCAGGCTCGGCTTCCGCCGAGAGCCGGATCACCTTCGCGTAGCAGCCGCCCTCGAAGTTGAAGATCCCGTCGTCCGACCAGCCGTGCTCGTCGTCGCCGATCAGGTGCCGCTCCGGGTCCGCCGAGAGCGTCGTCTTCCCCGTGCCCGAGAGCCCGAAGAAGACCGCGACGTGCCCGTCGTCGTCGACGTTCGCCGAGCAGTGCATCGGGAAGACGCCGTCGAGCGGCAGGCGGTCGTTCATGACCGTGAAGATCGACTTCTTGATCTCGCCGGCGTAGAACGTCCCGCCGATCACGACCTCGGTGCGGCCGGGATGGAGGCAGACGAACGTCTCGCTCCTCGTGCCGTCCTCATCGGGCACGGCGCTCACCGAGGGAGCGTGCAGGACGAGTGCCTGCGGCTCCATGTCCTCGAGCTCCTCCGGCGTCGGGTCGATGAAGAGCGTCTTCGCGAACAGCGCGTGCCACGGGCTCTCCGTGATCACGCGCACGGCGATGCGGTGCTCCGGGTCGGCGCCGGCGAACGCATCCACGACATAGACGTCGCCTTCGGAGAGGCGCTCGGTGACCTTGTCTCGGAGACGCTCGAACGAGTCCTCCGAGATCTCCGCGTTCACGTCGCTCCACCAGAGGCGCGACTCCGAGTCCGGCTCGCGGACGAGAAACTTGTCCTTGGGCGAGCGCCCGGTGTGTCGGCCGGTGTCGACGACCAGCGCGCCTCCCTCGGCGAGCTGCGCGTCGCCGCGAGCCAGCGCGTGCGAGTAGAGCTGCGACGTCGTCGGATGCCAGTGGATCCGTCCGCGGACGGTGAGCCCGTGCTGGACGAGCTCGTCCCGCTCGGGAACCGTCGCGATCATGTGAGCCTCAGCGTCGTCATCTCCCCGGAAGCCGCCCAATCGTACGCTTCCCCGTCAGGCGGTGACGCGAACCTCCACCTGCACGTCCGGCGTCGCAACTGCGACGCTGCCGTAGAGCGGTCACCTGCGCTTGAAGCTCTCGACCAGCTCCTCGCCCTGCTCCCGGGTCACGCCTGTGAGCTCGAACGCGAGCCGCACCGAGTTGAAGACGTTCACGTCCTGGCGCACCGGGTTCGCGGGATCCAGCTCGCCCGAGATCTGGACTTCGACGCTTCTCCAGCGGAACGCCGTTCGCGCGAGCGATGACCTGGAGGAGCTCGACCCCGCAGGTCGCCACGCCCGCCAGGAACAGCTCGGCCGGCGTGACGGCCTGGCCCGGGCAGCCGTTCTGCACCGGCCCGTCGGCGACGAAGTGCTGCTCGCGACAGCTCCAGAGCACACGCCCGAACGTGTCGGTCGAGCGCGCCTGCACTCCGTACCGTCGAACCTCGGGCGGGCTCACGCGGCGACGGTAACCGATCACGTTCCGACAAGCGCGTCTATGGTCGCCCGTGGGCCCTACGCGCGAGAACGTCGCGGCCTGATGCCGGAGCTGAAGGAGGAGCTCGCGCACTCGTCGAGATCCGTCGATCTCGGCCCTCGGGTATCCGGAGCACACGCGGCCGGCGCTGATCGAGACTCGCGACGCGATCGTCGAGCACCTTCGCGATCTCGGCGTCCAGCTGGACACGCTCGAGCTCCCGGACACCGCCCCCGTCATGCTCGGCTCAGGGTCGGGCGTGCACCTCGACTGATCTGGGGGCTTCTGAGGCTCAGTCGTGCCGCTCGAAGACAAGCGCACTCACGATCGGGCGCGACTCCGGGTCGGGCTGGTCCTGCGTCGAGTACGGCCGGTTGAGGAGGTGCCGACGGTGAACGAGTGTCGTCGAACCGCCGCCGTCGAGGTTGATCGCACTCTCGGCGCCCAGCTCGACCATCAGCTCGGCCGAGCTCCGACATCTCGAGCCCGCCGTCCACACGCGAGCGGCGTCCGTCGCAGGCGACGGCAACGAGGAAGTCGTCCGAGACGCCCAGCGCGGCGCGGGGATGCCGTCCGTCGGTGATGTCCGAGTCGAACTGCCCGCAGCCGGAGGAGAAGCCCTCGACGTCCCGCTCCCGGTCGAAGACAACGGCGCCGTCTCGGACGAGCAGCGGTCCCGCCTGTACGACGTGACGGGCGGAGTCGCCGGCCACCTCGTCGAGCGGCCCCAGCCGGACCTCGTCGTCGACGACCGAGACGCACGCACGCCGAGGTCCGAAGGGCTCGGTCACGGGCTCGTGCTGCACGCCTCGGCCGTCGATCACCAGCTCGCCGAGCGGCCGGTACGGGTCGCGGAGGAAGAAACCGCCGATGATCGCCTCGTCGACGCCGTTCGCCACGCACCAGACGTCGAGCCGCTCCGTCTCGGGAAAGTGCACGACGCGTACCCGCGTGGACGAGCGCGGATGCCGGACCGCGTACACGGTGGTCTCGACTCCACCGGACAACCTTCGCCGCGAGAACAGGTACTCGATCTCGTCCATCCGGGCCCCGAGGAGCCTAGATGACCCTCGACCCCTCTTGGTTCGTCTCGACCGTCAGGGACGCCGGGCTGTACGAGACGTCGGGCGACTGGCTGTACGAGGTCGGCCTGCCGGGAAGAGCGGCATCGGCGGCGGCATCGTCACGGTGTCCCCCGGCAAGGGCGGCCTCGGCACGTTCTCGCCTCCTCTCGATGAGGCCGGCAACAGCGTGCGCGGAAAGCTCGCCGCACGTTTTCTCGCGCGCGCGCTCGGGCTCGACCTCTTCGCGTCAGAGCCGGCTGCGCGGGTGCGGTAGCGTCTGGGCGCTCGACACCACGACGAGGAGGTAGGCGATGACGACCCTGCGTGACGACGAGATCCAGACGATCGAGACCGGTCGGGAGCAGTTCGAGCCAACGGCAGACGCCGACGGCGACGACACCGACACGACCGACGGCGATGCCGACGACACCGATGCCGACGACACCGACGGCGACGACGCGGACGGAACCGACGGAACCGACACAACCGACGCAGACGCGGACGACACGGACGCCGCGTAGGCCGGCGGTGGCGGCGCTCGCGCGCTGCCTCGAACCGTTCGAGAGCGAGACCTTCTTCGCCGAGCGCTGGGAGCAGCGCCCGCTGGTCGTGCCACGGGACGAGCCGGGACGCTTCGACGATCTGCTGGCCGTCGCCGACGTCGAGCGGCTCGTCTGCTCGACCGCGATCCGGTATCCCGCGTTCCGGCTCGTCCGCGAGGGCGGCCAGCTCGACGTCCGCGCGTACACGGAGGACGTGTCCTGGCGCCCGCCTTTCACCGGCACCGCCGACGTCCCGAGCGTGCTCGCCGAATGGGAAGCCGGCGCGACGATCGTCCTCCAGGCGCTCCACCACAACTGGCACCGGCTGGCGGTCTTCTGCCGCCTGCTCGAGGAGGCGCTCGACCGACCCGTGCAGGCGAACGCGTACTACACGCCGCCCGGCTCGCAGGGGTTCGCGGTGCACCACGACACGCACGACGTTCTCGTCCTGCAGGTCTCCGGCGAGAAGCGCTGGCTGGTGTACAAGCCGCTGCTCGAGCTACCGCTGAAGCACCAGCGCTACTCGAGCGCGCTCGGCGAGCACGGCGACCCGTGCGACGACCTCGTGCTCCGGGCCGGCGACACGCTCTACCTTCCGCGTGGCTGGCTACACGAGGCGACCACGTCGGAGACGCACTCGCTGCACCTGACGATCGGAATCTCGCAGCACACCTGGCTCGATGCAGCAAAGGCCGCGCTCGATGCGTCCGAGGACGAGCTTGGCGTCAGGCGTGGAGTCGAATCGGGGGAGGACGGGCTTGTCGATCTCCTCGCCGAGCAACTCGACCCCGAGCGGGTCGAGCGGCGGCGGCGGCGGCGTTTCCTCGACACGCGCCGGCCGATCCGCGAAGACGGCCTCACGCAGCTGCGCGCCCTCGAGCGGCTGGACGCGGACACGCTGCTCGAGCGGCGCGAAACCGTGATCGCCGACCTCGAGGAGTCGCCCGACGGCGTCGTGCTCGTGTTCGAAGGCCGGGAGGTTCGCTTTCCCACACATGCGGCGGAGGAGGTTCGTGAGTGCTTCGAGAGCGAGGCACCGTTCTCCGTGCGAAGCCTCGAGGGACAGCTCGACGAGGACGGGACGCCTCGTTCTCGTCTCCCGACTCGTGCGCGAGGGCTTCCTCCGGATTACCGACTGAGCACGCGGTGCCCGGTCACGTCGTGCGCGAGCGCCCGCTTCGGCGCCGACGACTCGCACGTGAGGTACACCGGCTCGAGCGCGGGCGTCGCCACGACGTCGAGCTCGTGCACGTCCGCGTCGGGGCTCCGGAAGCGGACGCGCCACTCGCCGTCTCCCTGCCGCCTGCAGCCGAGGAGTTCCAGATCGCCGATCCCGAGTAGCCCCTCCGAGGCTCGGACTGCGTGCTCGGCCGCCTGCACGGGGCACGAGTACGCGCTTCGCCCGCGGTAGCGGTCGAGATCGATGCGTCCGTCGTGGTGCGCAGCGACGAGGCCGGGGGTGTCGGCCGGGCTCACGCGCCCGTAGTAGAGGCCGTGCGGGAGCACCACGACGTTGCCTGCGAACCGGTCGCCG
The DNA here is from genome assembly GCA_963808865.1 of uncultured Gaiellaceae bacterium. Classification (GTDB taxonomy): domain Bacteria; phylum Actinomycetota; class Thermoleophilia; order Gaiellales; family Gaiellaceae; genus GMQP-bins7. The sequence continues at coordinate 7,737 of CAWEGY010000001.1, forward strand.
CCCACGTGCGTCGACTGCCACACGTGGTCGGAGTCCGTCGCCAGGCGGAGCGCGTCGTAGAGCGGGCGTCCGTGCAGCGCGCAGCAACGATCGCGCTTCCCGTGGGTGCAGACGACGAAGAGTGGCCCGTCGACGGGGATGAAGCGCGCGCTGCCGGTCAGGAGTGCACCGGCGAGATCGACGCCGCGGAGGTCGTCCTGGTGCTCGACCTCGAGCCGGAGGAACCGCTCTTCCCGGGTACGGACGAGCCGATGTACACGGAGCGGCCAGCCTGCGAGCGGCGCTCCGGCTTCTTGACGAAGAGGAGACGCGACCGCTCGAGCGCCTCGAGTTGCGCACGCAGGTGCTTCTTCAGCTCCGGCGAGAGCAGGCTTCCCCCGAGAACGTCGCGCGTCCACGCGCCCCGGTACTCGACGAGGATCCAGTGGTCGATGCGGCTGGCGGTCGCGGCGAGCGACTCGTCGCTCGCGCTCGAGACAGCTGCGCAGAAAGCACGACCCGCAAGCTCGGCACGTGGTTGGGCGGGCATGACAGCCACGAACCTACGGTAGCCGATATGTAAGGTCGCCCTTACACGTCCGCGCGCAACCGGAGAATGCGCGGATGCTCCGCGTCGCCTGGTTCGTCGCCGTCATGTGCGCGGCCGCGCTCCTGGCAGCACCCACGGCCGTCGCCGACCTCGGAGACGAGCGCGCACTCGCCGAGCGCCACGCACCCGTCGTACGAGTCGTCGAGCAGCTAGAGGAGTGCGGCTACGGCGAGCCGTACATCCCGACCGACATCGATCTCCTCGTCGACGAGCAGACGGTCGCGCTTCGCGGGCCCTGGAGTCGCACCGACCTCGTGAAGGTCGCGCCGTCGGCGGATGACCTCGTCGACCGGTACGAGTACCACCTCGACTTCCCCGGCGACGCGCTCGATCCGGGCTGCGACTACATCCGCTGGGCGAAGCGGCTGACGGCAGGCAGCGAGCCGGCGGTGTACGCACATGTCGTCACCGAGCCGGGTCACCCGGACCGGGTGTCGCTCCAGTACTGGTTCTTCTACCCGTTCAACGACTTCAACAACACGCACGAGGGCGACTGGGAGATGATCCAGCTCGTCTTCGACGCTCCCGACGCGGCCGCGGCGCTCGGTCGCGATCCGGTCGAGATCGGCTACAGCGCCCACGAGGGTGCCGAGCGCTCGTCGTGGGACGACGAGAAGCTCGAGGTCGTCGACGGCACGCGTCCGGTCGTCTATCCGAGCGCTGGGTCGCACGCGAACAAGTACGGCGCGGCGCTCTGGCTCGGCAGCTCGGCGGAGGCGGGAGTCGGCTGCGACGACACGCGGGCGCCGCATCGCGAGCTCTCGCCCCGAGTCGTGACCATCCCGAGCGATCCGTCGGCAGCCGAAGCGGCGTATCCATGGATCGCCTTCGAGGGGCGCTGGGGCGAGCTGCAAAAGGCGTTCTTCAACGGCCCGACCGGCCCGAATCTGAAGAGGCAGTGGACGGAGCCGATCACGTGGTCCGAGGGCTGGGGAGACCGCAGCTACGCGATCCCCACCGGCGGCGCGTTCGGCACCGGCACGACCGACTTCTTCTGCTCCGCCGTCGCCAAGGGCTCGCGGGCTCTCGTCCAACTCCTGCAGAGCCCCGGCCCCACGCTCTTCGTGATCGCCGCGATCCTCGGGCTCGCGATCTTCGCGGCCGTGCGCGCGACCTGGTCTCCGGTCGCTCCACTACGAGTCGCCCGACGCCGTTACTGGGGGCAGATCCTGGCCGCGTCCGCCCGGATGTACGTCCGGCGTCCGCTGCTCTTCCTGGGGCTCGGGCTGCTGTTGATCCCCATAGTCGTCGTCATCACGTTCCTGCACTGGCTGCTGCTCGCGTTGCTGGACCTCGTCGGGAGCGTGACCGGAGAGCTCGCGGGCACGTACGCATTCCTCGCTGCGGTCATCGGCACGACGTTCGCGCTGCTCGGGCTCGCACTGGTGATGGCGGCGACGGCCGCTGCGCTCGAGGAGATCGACGCGGGTCGTCCGATCAACGCGTGGGGCGCCTACAAGCTCGTGCGCCGACGCGTCCGGCCGCTGCTCGGCGCAATCGGGATCTTCGTCGCGGTCTGGCTCGTCCTCACGTCGACCGTCTTCCTCATCCCGATCGCGATCTGGCTTGCAATTCGCTGGTGCCTGCTCGCGGCCGTGATCGAGGTCGAGGACCGCCGGCCGCTCGCGGCGCTCGACCGGAGCGCCGACCTCGTCCGCGGGCGCTGGATCCGCGTCGGCTCGCTCGTCGGCCTGAGCGCAGCCATTGCTCTCCTCCTGGGGCCGCTGCTCGGCGCGATCCTCATCTTCACGACCGACACGCCGCTCGCATTCCTCAACATCGTCGCCGGCGTCGTCTACGTGCTGGCGATGCCGTTCGTCGCCCTCGTCACGGCGTACGTCTACTTCGACGCTCGCTCTCGGCTGGAGCTCGAGCCCGTGGAGCGCGTCACTGAGCTCCCGGCCGAGATCCAGCTCGGCAGCGAGCTAGACGGGCTCGACCTCGAGCGGGCGATCGCCGGCTACGAGCTCCGCGAAGCGCCCGCCGCGAGCCATCAGCTCGTCGTAGGTCCCGAGCTCGACCACGCGACCCCGGTCGAGCACGACGATCTGGTCCGCGTCCCGAACGGTCGAGAGCCGGTGCGCGATCGCGATCGTGGTGCGTCCCTCGGAGAGCCGCTCGAGCGCCTCCTGCACGAGCCGCTCGGTCTGCGTGTCCAGCGAGGAGGTCGCCTCGTCGAGGACGAGCACGGGCGGGTTGCGGAGGATCGTTCGCGCGATCGCCATCCGCTGCTTCTCGCCGCCGGAGAACCGATAGCCGCGCTCGCCGACCATCGTCTCGTAGCCGTCGGGCAGCGTCGCGATGAGCTCGTGGATCTGGGCCGCGCGTGCGGCCTCCTCGATTTCCTCGTCGGTGGCGCTCGGCCTTGCGAAGCGGAGATTCTCGCGCACCGACGCGTGGAAGAGGTAGGTCTCCTGCGAGACGACCCCGACCGTGTCCGCGAGGGACTCGAAGCTGAGCTCGCGGACGTCCGTGCCGTCGATGGCGACGCCGCCCTTCGTCGCGTCGTAGAGGCGCGCCACGAGGTACGCGCACGTCGTCTTGCCCGACCCCGTCTCCCCGACGAGCGCGGTCTTGGTGCCGGGCGGGACGAGGAAGGACACGTCCTCGAGCGTCCACGCCGCCTCGTCGTAGCGGAACCAGACCGAGTCGAGAGAGACCTCGCCTCGAGGCTCTGCCAGCGTCTCTCGCCCTTCGACGATGTCGATCTCGTGGTCGAGGTACTCGAAGATGCGATCGAAGAGCGCGAGCGAGGACTGCACCTCGAGCTGCACGCCGAGGAGGCTCCCGAGCGGGAAGAAGAGCCGCGTCTGGAGCGTCGTGAAGGCGACGAGCGTTCCGATCGTGATCACGTCGGAGCCGCGCGCGATGGTGAAGCCCGCGAACCAGTAGACGAGCGCGGGCATGACGGCGAAGGTCATCTGGATCGAGGCCATCATCCAGCGCCCGGTCATCCGGCTCCGCACCTCGAGGTCAGCGAGGCGCCTCGATTCGCCGGCGAAGCGCTCCGCGAGATCCTCCGTCCGCCCCATCGTCTTGCCGAGCAGGATCCCCGAGACGGACAGCGACTCCTGGACGATCGACGAGACGTCTGCCAGGGACGCCTGCCGCTCGGCCGTCACCTTCTTCCGCTGGGCGCCCACGCGCTTCGTGAGCCAGACGAACAGCGGCAGCAGCGCGAGCGCGAACACGGCGAGGCGCCAGTCGAGAAGCACCATCGCGACGACGGTCGCGAGCACGGTCGTCACGTTCGAGAGGACCGAGGTCGCCGTCGACGTGACGACGGTCTCGATGCCGCCGATGTCGTTCGCGATGCGGCTCTGCACCTCTCCCGTGCGCGTGCGCGTGAAGAACGCGAGCGAGAGCCGCTGGAGGTGCCGGTAGACCTGCGTGCGCAGGTCGTGCATGACGCTCTGGCCGACCTGGTTCGAGAGGAGCGTCTGCCAGACGCCGATGACGCCGGTCACGATCGGGATCGCGACCATCCCGGCCACGAGCGCCGTCAGGAGGCCGACGTTCTCCTCGGGGATGGCGACGTCGAGGATCTCGCGGAGCAGGAACGGCGAGACCACGCCAACCGCCGCGGAGACGACGATGAGCCCGCACACGAGGCCGAGCCGCGCCTTGTACGGCCGGAAGAGGCGCACGATGCGGCGGAAGTTGGCCTTGCGCACGGCCGGATCGGCGGGCCGCTCGGGCGGCTCGTCGCTGGTGAAGGAGTCGAAGCGTCGGCCGGGCATTCGCCGTAGCGTGCCTGCGGGAGGGCGCGTCGGGCTCGGGACTACGATGAGTCGGATGTCGAGCGACACCACGAGCCCACCGGTCCTCGAGCTCCTCGACTGGATCGCGCTGCGACGCCGCGGCTACTCGGAGACGCTCGACGCCTGGAAGACGCACTGCCCGCGGCTCTCGGCCTGGGAAGACGCGCTCGCCGACCGACTCGTGGAGGTCAGGAGGGACGGCGACGGCGAGCCGGTCGTCGTGCTGACTGCGGCCGGCAGCTCGGCCCGGCAACGCAGCGACTGAGCAGGCGCGGCGCGCCGGGCGCCGAATCCGACCGGCATGGAGCCGAGGCGGCAGATCGACCGCTTTCTCGACCACGGCGGGCTCTCCGAGGCGACGCGCCGGGCGTACCGCGTCGATCTCCGCTCGTTCGCCTCCTGGCTCGACGACCGCGGCCTCGGCCTGGAGGATGTGGACGCGCGCGTGCTCGCAGACTGGGTTGCCGAGCTCGGGAGCGGACGCGACCGGCTCGCTCCGGCCTCGATCGCGCGACGGCTCTCCGCCGTGCGCTCGTGCCTGCGATTCACCTTCGGATCGGCGGCCGTTCCCGACGCAGCGCTCGCTCCGCGGAGAACCCGCCGGCTCCCCGATGTTCCGAAGGCCGCCGAGATCGAGGAGCTGCTCGAGCTCGCCGACGGCACCTCACCGCTTGCTCTGCGGAACCGAGCCCTGCTCGAGCTCCTCTACTCCGGTGGGCTGCGCAGCGCCGAGGCCGTCGCGCTCGACCTCGCGGACGTGGACTTCGACCGCGAGGCCGTGCACCTGCGCGGAAAGGGCGAGAAGGAACGAGTCGTGCCGCTCGGCGAGGAGGCCGCGCACCATCTCGCCCGCTACCTGCGCGACGGACGGCCGGCGCTCGCGAAAGGGGCGAACGACGCGGTCTTCCTCTCGGCACGCGGTCGTCGACTCGACACCAGCACGGTCCGCCGCCTGCTCCGCCACCCACACCGCTTGCGTCACGCATTCGCGACGCACCTGCTCGAGGGAGGCGCCGATCTGCGCGTGATCCAGGAGCTGCTCGGCCACGCGTCGCTCTCGACGACCCAGATCTACAGCCACGTCGACGCCCGGCGCCTACGGCGCGTCTACGACCGCTCGCACCCGCGCTCCTAGCCGACCAGCTTCAGCGCAGCCAGCTTCGCGGCCTCGATCCGTCGAGGAGTCGATGCGTCACGGGACCAGTGCGGCCAGGAGAACTTCGTCGCGGACTTCGCCTCGCAGCCGAGATTGCACGCGAGCCGAACGCCCGCACGCGACGCGCTGAACAGCCCGGCCTTCCCGAGGATCGCGCGGACGTCGTCGGCTCCTCGCCGCTCTCGGAGGACGTTGAAGATCGCCCAGTCCTCGATCCCGTCGCGGATCTGCTCCAGGCGAGCGCTCGGCATCGGTCCGGAGGCGCCCGGGTACAGGAGCACGGACTCCCCGGTGCCGATCGACTCGGAACGGGTTCGCTCCCGTGTAGCTCGTCATCCCCTGCGCGTAGAGGACGCCCTCGATTCCCTCGAGCGCGTTCCAGAGCATCAGCATGCGGGGGTTCGTCAGGGGCTCGGTGGCGGCGAGCCCCGGCGTGCCGGGCGTCCCGGTGTACGTGTAGGACCAGACCATCCGCCCCCGCGTCCGCACGCTGTCGATCAGCTTCAGGTGGCTGCGCGCGCCGCTCCGCCCGCTCCGGTTGTCGACGGGGCCTGTCCAGGTCCCGTAGTAGCGGCGCGAGAGGACGGTCCAGATGTCGAGATCGTCGCCGCCTCGTCCGTCCCAGAGGAACGAGTTCGCGCGCGACGGATTGCCGGTCATGAGCTGTCGGCCGCCCGGGAAGCAGCGGTGGAGCGTGCTGGCCTGGCGAGCGACCAGCCGCATCCCGGTTGGCCCGGGCTCGTCGTAGCCGAAGAGGTAGGCGAGGGAGTCGGATCCGAGTGCCTCGCTCTGCTCCCAGAACCCGCGCACTCGACCCAGGTAGTCGCACCACGTCTCCGGCTGGAACGGGCTGAGCCGGGCGATGTAGTTGTGCTGGGCCGTCCGGTTGCTCGAGATCGGGATCCGGAGCGCCGAGAACCCCGACGCGGATCGCAGTTGGCCGACGAAGTTGCCGGCAGAGTCGAGCCACCACTTGTGACTCGTCTCGTACCCGCCCGGGCCTCTCGGCTCGCCGAAGCCCCAGGACCCGGGCGAGATCCGATAGGCACCGAGGAGCGCGAAGAGTGAACGGTTCGCGGCGACCCTCTGCTCGTTATTGGTGAAGCCGTACAGCTGCGCCGCCTTCGCAACGTACGACTCGGGGCTCAGGTTGAACGACGTCAACAGGTTCCCCGCGCGCGTTCCCGGCCTGGGAAGCGCTATCGCGAAGACTCTGATCCTCAACGGAATCGTCGTTCGGCGTCCGTCTGCGGAAACGGTGATCGCGCCGTCGTATCGTCCCGGACGAGCTCCGTACGGCACGTCGATCTGGACGAGCACGGGCTGGTTCTCCCGCTCGGTCGATCGCTCGGCACCGTCCCAAGGCTCGAGCGCATCCGCGATCGAGCGGCCGCCAGCAGATACGAACCGCCCGAAGAAGAGACGAACGCCGATGCCGCCACTCGGCGGAGACGTGACGCTAGCGGCGACCTTCTTCGCAGCCTTCACGACGACCACTCCGCCTTCACGCTCCCCGATGGCGACGTTGTAGGCGAGACGACTCTGCCCACCGCTCGGAAGCGCGCCCGTAGCCACGACCGATTGCGACGAGGGGTACGCGAGAACGGACGGCGAGCCGGCGGTCGCCGACGGAACCATTCCGAGAGCGAGGCTCGCTAGCAGGGACGTGCCGACGGCGGCGGCGGCGCGGACCGGCAAGCCGCCGACGATACCCGCGGAGAGGAGCCGGCGTGCTCCCGGCGAATCCTCTCGGGCGCCGTGAGTGCCCCGGATCCCGACGTCGAGCGCTTCCTGCTCAACCTCCAGGCGGGCCGATCCCCGAGGACCGTCGACGCCTATCGCCGCGACCTGGCCGCGCTCGCCCGGTTCCGCGAGGGCGCCGTCGGCGACACGTCGCTCGACGAGCTCGAGCGCTGGCTCGCGGCCATGCGCGCCGACGGTCTCGCCCCCTCGACCATCGCGCGTCGCGTCTCTGCGGTTCGTACGTACTTTCGCCACCTCGTCCTTATCGGCGCGAAGACGGAGAACCCCGCTGCCTCGGTTCAGTTACCGCGTCGAGCCAGAACGCTACCTCGCGCGCTCTCCCCGGCCGAGACCGAGCGGTTGATCGACGCCGCCACCGGCACGACGCCGCGCGCTCTGCGCGACCGCGCGCTCGTGGAGCTGCTGTACGGAGCAGGCCTGCGCGTCTCCGAGGCGGTGGGGCTGGAGAAGGGCGGGGTCGCGATCGAGGAGCGGGTGGTTCGGGTACTGGGCAAGGGCGGGAAGGAACGGCTAGTGCCGTTGGGTCGTCCGGCCGCCGAGGCCGTCCGCCGCTATCTCGCACTCGGCCGGCCACATCTCGACCGCCGCTACCGGCCCGAGCTCTTCCTCAATGCCCGAGGTGGCGCTCTCACACGCGCCGGCGCATTTCTCATCCTGAGGAAGCTCGCCGAGCGTGCGGGGCTCGAGCCGACCCGCGTCCACCCGCATCTGCTGCGCCACTCCTTCGCGACGCACCTGCTCGAAGGCGGAGCCGATCTACGATCCGTGCAGGAGATGCTCGGGCACGCGGACCTGGGGACGACCGAGCGCTATACGCACGTCTCGGATCGGCGGCGCCGCGAGGTCTACTTCCAGGCGCACCCGCACGCACGCAGACGGGCACGGGAGCCGGAATCGTCCGCCTGAGCGTGCTTGCGATCGCGCTCGCACTGGCCACGGGTGGCTGTGGCAGCGACGATGAGCCCGTGGCGGATCCCGCGCTCGACCAGCAGCTGATCGACGCCGCCTACGCGAACGACGTCGAGAAGGCGCGACGCCTGATCGAGGCGGGTGCGGATGTCAACGCCAAGGACGATACGACTCAGAGCGCGTACCTGATCGCCACGAGCGAGGTCGGTGACGACACCGACGCTGCTCGAGCTCACGCTCGAGAACGGCGCAGACGTCACGAGCCTCGACAGCTACAACGGCACCGGCCTCATCCGCGCGGCCGACCGCGGTTTCGTGCGAATCGTCGAACGCCTGCTCGAGACCGAGATCGACGTCGACCACGTGAACAACCTGGGTTGGACCGCGCTGCTCGAGGCGATCATCCTCGGCGACGGCGATGCGGCGCACATCGAGGTCGTTCGGCGGCTCGTCGATGCGGGCGTGGACGTGAATCTCGCCGACGGCCAGGGCGTCACGCCGCTCGCGCACGCCCAGGATCGGGGCTACGCCGAGATGGCCGCGATCCTCCGCGAGGCGGGCGCGAAACCCTGACCGTCCGTCCGGTGGAGGACTGACCGCTCCGCCGAGGCGATCCCGCGTGGCGCGCAACTACGATCTCGCGCCGACATGGAGCTGCGGATCCTCGGGCCCCTCGAAGCCGTCGCCGACGACGGCACCCAGATCGCTCTCGGCGGGCCGCGCGTGCGAGCCGTGCTCGCTCGCCTGCTCGTGCAGCCGAACACGCTCGTCTCGACGGACAGCCTCGTCGATGCGGTATGGGGCGAGAGCCCGCCCGCGAGCGCCACGGGCGCGCTCCAGGTGCACGTGCACGCCTTGCGGAAGGCGCTCGGGGCCGACCGCATCGTCACGCGCTCGCCGGGCTACAGCCTTCGGTCGACGAGGACGAGCTCGACGCCGTCGGTTCGAGCAGCTCGTCGAGAGGGGCGCAGACCTGCTCGAGACCGGGAACCCGGCCCAGGCCGCAGCGCTGCTGACCGATGCGCTCGCGCTCTGGCGCGGTCGAGCGCTCGCCGATCTCGCGTACGAGCCCTTCGCGCGGCAAGAGGCGGAGCGGCTCGAGGAGCTCCGGCTCGTCGCCCTCGAGCAGCGGCTCGAAGCCGAGCTCGAGCTGGGTCGCGACGCCGAGCTCGTCGGGGAGCTGGAAGCGCTCGTCGCCCGCATCCGCTGCGCGAGCGGCTCCGGGCCCTGCTCATGCTCGCGCTCTACCGCTCGAACCGCCAGGCCGAGGCGCTCGCGGCCTACCGCGAGGCTAGAGGCGCGCTAGTCGAGGAGCTCGGGATCGAGCCCGGCGCCGACTGCGGGAGCTCGAGCAGGCGATCCTCCGACAGGACCCGGCGCTCGACCATACGCGCGGGCCGCTCCCGCGCCCTCTCTCGCCGACGACGTCGCTGATCGGCCGCGCGCTGGAGCTCGCGGCTGTCACCGGGCTCCTCCGCCGAGCGGACGTCCGCCTCGTCACGCTCACGGGCACGGGCGGCACGGGAAAGACCCGCCTCGCGCTCGCCGCGGCGGACGAGCTCGGACCCGCGGTCTTCGTCGATCTCGCACCGGTCTCGAATCCCGAGCTCGTCCTGCCGACGATCGCCTCGGCGATCGGTGCCGACGACAGCGGTGGGCTCGACGCCGCCCATCTCGCCGCCTCGCTCGGCGAACTCCCCCCGCTCCTCGTGCTCGACAACCTCGAGCATCTGCCGGCCGCACATCCACTCGTGGGTGTGTTGCTCGCAACGGCTCCGGGCCTTCGGGTGCTCGCGACGAGCCGGGCGCCGCTGCGACTCGCGGCCGAGCACGAGTACCGGGTGCCCGCACTCCACATCCCCGACCAGGGCGCCACCGCGGCGAGCGCGATCGAGCACGTCGACTCCGTTCGGCTGTACGTCGAGCGTGCCACTGCGCTCGTGCCTGCGTTCACCCTGAGCGACGGGAACGCGCCTGCCGTCGCTCGCATCTGCCGCGCGCTCGACGGGCTCCCGCTCGCAATCGAGCTGGCCGCAGCCCGCGTCCGTGTGCTGGGGCCCGAAGGAACGGCGAAGCGCCTCGGGGAGCGTCTCGGCCTGCTCGCGCGGGACGCGCCCGACCTCCCGCCACGCCAGCGCTCGCTGCGCGCCACGATCGCCTGGAGCTACGACCTGCTCGATCCGACCGCGCAGCGCGCCTTCCGCGCCCTCGGGATCTTCGCGGGCAGCGCATCCCTGGATGCGATCGAGCTCGTAGCCGGCGCCGACGTCACCGACGCGCTGGAGACGCTGCTCGATGCCGGGCTCGTTGTGCACCAGCACGATGCCGCCGGCGAGCCGCGCTTCGGGATGCTGGAGACGATCCATGAGTATGCCCTCGAGCGCCTCGACGAAGCCGGCGAGGCCGAGGAAGCGCGCGACCGGCATCTCGAGCACTACCTCTCCCTGGCCGAATCGCTCTCCGTCCGAGAGCACGATGCCGGGCCGACGCCCGCGTTGCTGGACGCGGTCGACGCCGAGCTTCCGGAGCTCCGCTCGGCCCTGAGCTGGGCGGAGACGAAGGAGGACGCCGACCATCAGCTCCGACTCGTGGTCGCGCTGCGCTTCTACTTCCGGACTCGCCGCGAGCGGATCGAGGGGAGGCGCTGGGTCGCCACAGCGTTGGAGCGGAGCACGGACGCGCCTGCCGCGCTCCGGGCCAGCGTTCTCGTCGATGCCGCGCTGTACGCGATGGACGACGGCGACGTCGAGCGTTGCGTCGCGCTCGTCAACGAGGCCCGACCCGAGCTCGCCGACGCCGGCGACGCTTTGAGCCTCGGTCGCACCCATGCCCTCATCGCGTCCTCGTTCGCCCGCGCCGGCCGCTTCGACGAGTCCGTCGCCGAGTTCGAGCGCTCCGTCGCAATCATGCGCGAGCTGGGCGACGAGCGGCGGGCAGCGCATGCCCTCACGCAACTCGCCGACGTCCACGTGCGGCGGGCCGAGCACGACGTCGCGCGCGGTCACCTGCTGGAAGCACTCGACGTGGTGGAGCCGTTGGGCGCGAGCACGACTCGTGCGTACACGCTCTACATGCTCGCGTCCGTGGCCGCGGACGAGGGAGACGACGCCGAGGCGGCTCGCTGGGTGTCACGCGCTCTCCCGGAGACGCTCGAGCTCGAGTTCCACGAGGTGCTGGCGTACGAGCTCGTCGTCGTCGCGGGGCTCGCGGTCGGGGGAGCACCCGACGACACCGCCCGCGTCATCGGCGCGGCGAGGGAGCAGTTCGGTCGGGCGAACGTCGTGATCCAGTCGCCGGAGTCCGAGCGTGTCGAGGAGATGGAAGCCACGCTCGCGGCCGCCCTCGGCGAGGCCGAGCTCGCGGCACTCGAGCGCGAGGGCGCGCACCTGACGATGGAAGAAGCCGGTGGGCTCGCCAGCGGCCTGCTCGAACGCCTCTCCGAAGAGGCCTGAAACCGCCCGCGAGCTCGCCTTAAGCGAACAGTGAGCAGGTCTTAAGCGGCCTCCCCGAGAGTGCCCACGTCAATCACCACGCCAAGGAGGCACGACGTGATCAGCACAGGCCAGACCCTCACCAATTCCGCCACCGGCGAGACGCTCGTCTTCCGCACGACGTCCGCGGACACGAACGGGGCGTCCGTCGTCGTCGAGGCATTCGTCGAGCCGGACGGCGCGGTTGCCGCCGCGCACGTCCACCCCGCGCAGGAGGAGCGCTTCGAGGTGCTCGCCGGCGAGCTCGAGTTCAAGGTCGGGAAGCAGACGATCGTGGCCGGCCCGGGCGACCGCATCCTCGTCCCTGCCGGCACGGCGCACCGGTTCCGCAACACGGGCCCGGAGACGGCGCATTTCGTGTGCGAGGTCTCGCCGGCGCTCGGGTTCGAGCAGCTCATCGAGACGATGTTCGGGCTCGCCGCCGACGGGAAGGTCAACCGCAAGGGCATGCCGAATCCGCTCCGCCTCGCGGTCATCGCGCGGCACCACTTCGGCGACGTCCGACTCCCGTTCCCGCCGGTCTGGACGCAGCGGATCGGCCTCGCGCTCGGCGCGCCGCTCGGTCACCTCATGGGCTTCAGGCCCACGTACGAGGCCGCCGCGCCTACCGCACCGACCGCGCTCGAAGTCTGATCCGAGCAAGGGGCCGCTCCGCCAGGGGCGGCCCCTTCGCTCCGTCACGACTTCGCAACGATCACGGGCGCCGTTCGGCGCCCGACCTATACTCGCCCGCCTGCGCGACCTCGAGACACCACTCCGCGAGCTCTTCGGCTTCGACGCCTTCCGTCCCGGCCAGGAGGAGGTCGTGCGCGCGGCCGTCGCCGGTCGCGACACGCTCGCGCTCATGCCGACCGGATCCGGCAAGTCCCTCACGTACCAGCTCGCCGCGATGTTGCGTCCCGAGCCGACGCTCGTGCTCTCGCCCTTGATCGCGCTCATGAAGGACCAGGTCGACAAGCTCCCCCCGCAGGTCGCGCCGGCCGCAACCTTCGTCAACTCCTCGCTCTCGGCAGACGAGATCGCGACCCGACTCGCAAGCGTCGCCGCGGGCGAGAAGCGGATCGTCTACGCCGCGCCCGAGCGCCTGCGCCAGCCCGGCTTCCTCGACATGCTCCGCTCGATCGGGATCGGCCTCGTCGTCGTCGACGAGGTGCACTGCGTGAGCATGTGGGGGCACGACTTCCGCCCCGACTACCTCTTCATTCGCCACGCACTGGCGGAGCTCGGCGAGCCGACGCTGCTCGGCATGACCGCCACGGCGACGCCCGAGACAGCGCGCGACATCAGTGATGCGCTCGGGCGGACGCCGGAGGTCGTCCACACGAGCGTCGTCAGGCCGAATCTGCGCTACGACGTCGCGACGGTCGCGAACGCCGAGGATCGGGTGCGAATCCTCGTCGAGCGGCTCTCCAGCCTGCGGGAGCGGATCGGCCATCGTGTACGCGCGCTCGCGCCGCTCTACGGAGGAGCTCGCGAGAGTGCTCCGGGGCCATCGCCTCTCCGCCGAGCACTACCACGCCGGACTCGAGCCCGAGGAACGCACCCGCGTGCAGGACGGGTTCGTCTCCGGCCGGACGCAGACGGTCGTCGCGACAACCGCGTTCGGCATGGGTATCGACAAGCCCGACGTGCGGCTCGTCTGCCTCGTGAACTACCCCTCGTCGCTCGAGGAGTACGTCCAGATGGTCGGGCGCGCGGGACGAGACGGCGAGCCGAGCGACACGTTGCTCCTGGCGAGCTCCGCCGACGCGCAGGCGCTCAGGCGCTTCGCCGTCTCCGACGTGCCGTCGGCCGACGAGCTGAGAGGGATCTACCGCGCGCTCCGTGACTCCGCAGGTCCCGTCGATCCGGACGAGCTCGCAGCGATCACTCCCGAGCGCGATCCACGCGTCCTCGTCGGGATGCTGGAGCAGGCCGGGCTCGTGACGCGCGGCCTCGACCGAGGGACGGCGCATGCAGGTCGATCTGCCCGCGGCGCCGGATGACGCCGGCGATCGTGTCGCGCGCCTGCTCGAGCGCGCAAGGCTCGTCGCAGAGAGCCGGGCCGAGCTCGTGGTCTCTTTCTCGGAGAGCCGCGACTGCCGCCATGCACAGATCGCCGCGCACTTCGGCGAGTCGTTCGAGCCGCCGTGCGGTGCGTGTGACGCCTGCGCGCCTCGCGCCGCGGCCCGACGACGTCGGCTCCTGCTCCCCCGCTCCCTGACGACATCGGTGCCGCAGTGGTCGAGGCGGTCGCGGCCCTGCAGTGGCCGCTCGGGAGGCGAAGCCTCGTCGCCACGTTGCGCGGCTCGCTGAAGGCGCCGCCGTCGGGCCGCCGATCGCTCGCCTACCGGATGCTCGCCGCAGCCTCGGAGAGCGACGTTCGCCGCTGGGTCCAGCTCCTCGAGACGACCGGCGCGCTGCGCGAGAAGACGACCGAGGACGGCTATCGCGTGCTCGTCGTCGACCCGGCGGTCCAACCGCCCGCGATTCGCAGCGCCGCTGTTGCCGGTGACGCCGACGAGGAACTCGTCGACGGCTGCGGCGTGGCGACTGGAGCGCTCGCGGGACGACGGCGTGCCGGCGTACGTGGTCCTCCACGACGCGACGCTGCGCGAGCTCGCGGTTACCCAGCCGCAGACGCGCGACGAACTGGTGGGCGTGAAGGGCCTGGGGCCGGTCAAGCTCGAGCGCTACGGCGACGAGCTGCTCGCCGTGCTCGAAGCGGTTACCTGAGGCGGGCGCGCCGTCGGGTAGCTTCCAGGCGGTGGAAGGACTGCCTGCGTACTCGCTCGAGGCGGACGCCGGCGAGCGCCTCGTGTTCGGCGAGCTCACGATCCTCGTCAGGGCGACGAGCGAGAGCACCGGCGGCGCGTTCGCGCTCTTCGAGGAGGTTCCCCCGCTCGCGGACACGCCGCTCCACGTCCACGAGCGCGAGGACGAGCTCTTCTACGTGCTCGAGGGCGAGCACGTGTTCACGGTCGGCGAGGAAGAGTTCCGCGTCGGCCCCGGAGGTCTCGCCTTCGCGCCCCGCGGCATCCCGCACGCCCAGCGTCGAGTGGTTCCCGGCGAGGGGCGCCTGCTGGTGCTCACGACACCTGGCGGGCTCGACGGATTCTTTCGCGAGCTGTCGGCGGCCCAGACCGCCGGAACGCTCGGGCCGGACGCGTATGCGAGCGCCTCGGCGCGCTTCGGCATCACCTGGCTCGGTTGATGTCTCCGACCTATAGGCGCTCGGGTCGCCGACGTCGAGGACTGCCTGCGACTGCTCCTTGCGGTAGCGCCGCAGCCGCGAAGCGACCTCTTCGTCCTCGAGCGCGAGGATCGCGGCCGCCAGCAGTGCGGCGTTGACCGCGCCCGCACGCCCGATCGCGAGCGTCGCGACGGGGATTCCGGCGGGCATCTGCACCGTGGAGAGGAGCGAGTCGAGCCCGCCGAGCTTGGTCTCCATCGGGACGCCGAGCACCGGCTTCAGCGTTTTCGACGCGACGACGCCCGCGAGATGGGCAGCTCCACCCGCAGCGGCGACGAACACGCGGCAGCCGCGCGCCTCGGCGTCCGCGACGTACTCCTCGAGCGCGTCGGGCGTGCGGTGAGCGGAGAGGACGCGAACCTCGTGGTCCAGCTCGAGCTTCCGGAGCGTCTCGACGGCAGTGCTCCATGACCTCCCAGTCGGACTTCGAGCCCATGACCACGGCGACCGAGAGGCTCACTTCGCGATCGCCTTCTTCTTGAGCGCGGCGTGCACCGCGCCGGCTGCCTTGCGCAGCTCGGCGTCCTCCTCGTCCGACTCCGCGATGCCCTCGAGCAACTGCAAGGTGTCGCGCTGCGCCGTCCCGTTCTTGAGGCAGATCACGGCGAGCCGTCGTACCGCCGCATTCGGGTCGCGGGCAGCGAGCTCGTGGAGCAGCGGGCGGAAGGAGTTGACGTCGCCCGGGTGCGTGCGGGAGAGCCCTTCGAGCGCGATCAGCGCCGAACCGCGTGCTGCCGGGCTCTCGTCCTCGAGCCCGCGTCGCAGGAGCTCCACCTTCTGCCGGAAGCGAAACTGCGCGATCGCGCGATACGCCTGCGCGCGAACGCGGTAATCGGCGTCGCGGGCGGCCGCCTCGATCTCCTCGTCCCACTGCGCGCGCAGCTTCGCGAGCGAGCGCTCGTCGCCGGACTGCGCGAGGGCGTCCGCCTTGGCAGCCGCCTCGACGAGCGTCACGCCGGCTGCAGCGAGCGCGGCGCCGGCCCGACGTACCGCGCCGATGGCCGGAACAGCCGTCCGGTTCGCTTCTGTTCGAGGATGTGCGCCGACCAGCCCGCCACGCGCGAGCACGCGAACATCGCCGGCGCGAGCGGCGGCGGGATCTCGGCGACGTCGAGGACGAGCGCCGAGTAGTACTCGACGTTCGTCTTCAGCGGCCGCTCGGGATGACGGCGCTCCAGCTCGGCGAGGGCCGCTTCCTCGAGCTGCTCGGCGACCTCGATCTGCGGCGAGCCGAGCTCGCGCGCGGTGCGCTTGAGAATGCGGGAACGCGGATCCTCTGCACGGTAGACGCGGTGCCCGAAGCCCATGATGCGCTTGCCTGAGTCGAGCGCGTCGCTGACCCACTTCTCCGGGTCGCCCATCGCGGCGACCTCCTCGAGCATGGGCTTCACGTACGCGGGCGCGCCGCCGTGCAGCGGCCCCGAGAGGGCGCCGACCGCCGACGAGAGCGTGGCGCCACAGTCCGCCCCGGTCGACGCGGCCACTCGCGCAGTGAACGTGGATGCGTTGAGACCGTGCTCGGCAGTGCAGATCCAGTACGTGTCGATCGCCTTCACGTGCCGTGAGTCGGCCTCGCCCCGCCACTGGAGGAGGAACTTCTCGGCCGCGGTGCGGCCGCGAGAGACGACCTCGTCCGACACCGAGTCGGTCGCGCCGTCGGCGAGGCGAGCCGAGCGAGCGACGATCCCCATCATCTGCGAGGACAGCCGGCCGAGGTCGTCGCGTGCCTGCTCGTCCGAGATCTCGTTGAGCTTGCCGAGCCCCCAATGCCCTGCGAGGCGTGCCGTCTCGGCCTGGAGGTCCGCCGGTGCATCGCCGGTGAGCCCGGCCGGCTCGTACGGCTCCGGCTCCGGCATGACCGAGTCGAGGTCGTCGTCGACCAGCAGACCCCAGACACGCTCGTACGGGTAGCGGCCGACGAGCTCCTCGATGTCCACGCCGCGGTAGCGAAGGACGCCTCCTTCGCGATCCGGCTCCGCGATCTCGGTCTCGACCGCGACCACGCCTTCGAGCCCCGGCTTGAAGTCCGCGACCTCGCTCATCGTGACAGGACGCTACCTGAGCAGGATTCCGGAAGGGTGCAGGTACGATCGGCCGCGCCCATGGCCCATCGCGTCACCCTCATTCCCGGCGACGGGACCGGGCCGGAGCTCACCGAAGCGACACGTCGAGTGCTCGAGGCGACCGGCGTCGACCTCGACTGGGACGTGCAGCAGGCGGGTGTCGACGTGATGGAGGAAGCCGGCACGCCGCTTCCCGAGGAGACGTTGGCGTCCGTGCGGGAGAACGGCGTCGCGCTCAAGGGCCCGATCACGACCCCGATCGGCACCGGCTTTCGCTCGGTCAACGTCGCGCTCCGCCACGAGCTCGAGCTGTACGCGTGCCTGCGACCGTGCAAGAGCTTTCCCGGCGTGCGCTCCCGCTACGAGGGCGTCGATATCGTGGTGGTTCGGGAGAACACGGAGGATCTCTACGCGGGGATCGAGTACGAGGCGGGGAGCGACGCCGCCGAGACGGCGATCGAGTCGCTGAACGCGCTGCAGCAGAAGCAGATCGCCGCCGGCTCCGGGGTCTCGGTGAAGCCGATCAGCGCAGCCGCGTCCGAGCGCATCATCCGCTTCGCCTTCGAGTACGCGCGCGCGAACGGCCGGCGCGAGGTCTCCGGCGTGACGAAGGCGAACATCATGAAGTTCACGGACGGTCTCTTCCTGGCGGTGTTCCGCGAGGTCGCCGCCGACTACCCGGACATCGCCTCGCGCGAGGTCCTGGTCGACGCGCTCACGATGCAGCTCGTCCAGCGCCCCGAGGAGTTCGACGTCCTCGTGCTGCCGAACCTCTATGGCGACATCATCAGCGACCTCACCGCCGGGCTCGTGGGCGGGCTCGGGGTCGCGCCGGGAGCGAACATCGGCGAGACCGCGGCCGTCTTCGAGGCGACTCACGGGTCCGCGCCGAAGTACACGGGGCAGAACAAGGTCAATCCGACCGCGATGATCCTGTCGGGCAAGCTCATGCTCGACCACCTCGGCGAGCGCGAGGCGGCAGCGCGCCTGGAGGGTGCGGTAGCCGCAGTGATCGCCGAGGGACGCCGCGTGACCTACGACATGAAGCCGACCCGCGACGATCCAACCGCAGTCGGCACGTCGGAGTTCGCGGACGCGATCATCGAGAAGCTCGCGGCAGCGGGCTAGCGAACCGAAAGCGAGACCAGATGCGAAGGAAAGTCACGGTGGTAGGTGCCGGAAACGTGGGCTCGACGTGCGCGCAGGAGCTCGCGCGGCGCGACTACGCCGACGTCGTGCTCGTCGACATCATCCCGAACTACCCTCAGGGCAAGGCGCTGGACATGAACCAGGCCGCCGCGGTGCTCGGCTACGAGCCGACCATCACCGGTACGAACGGGTACGAGGAGACCGCAGGCTCCGACGTCGTCGTCATCACCGCGGGCAGGCCGCGCACGCCCGGCATGAGCCGCGACGACCTCGTGATCACGAACGAGGCGATCGTCTCGACGGTGACGAAGGAGGCGGTGCGCCAGTCGCCCGACGCGATCCTGGTCGTCGTCTCGAACCCACTCGATGCGATGTGCCATGTCGCCAAGGCTGCGTCGCGGTTCAAGAAGCACCGCGTCGTCGGCATGGCCGGCATCCTGGACACGGCTCGGTTCGCGGCCTTCATCTCGCAGGAGCTCGACGTCTCGGTGAAGGACGTCACCGCGGTCGTGCTCGGCGGCCACGGCGACCAGATGGTGCCCGTCGTGTCCGCGACGAACGTCGGCGGCGTCCCGCTTTCCGAGCTCATGCCGAAAGGGCGGATCCGCAAGCTCGTCGACCGAACACGCTTCGGCGGAGGCGAGCTCGTCCAGCTCCTCGGGACCTCGGCCTGGTACGCACCGGGCGCGGCCGCGGCGCAAATGGTCGACTCGATCTGCCTCGACGAGAAGCGCATCCTGCCCTGCACCGCTTACCTCGAGGGTGAGTACGGCATCCGCGGCCTGTACATGGGCGTCCCCGTGAAGCTCGGCACGAAGGGCGTCGAGGAGATCGTCAAGCTGCGGCTCACGCGCCGACGAGAAGAAGATGCTGCGCGCGTCGGCAGCGGCAGTACGCGACGTCGTCGGCGTGCTGAAGAAGCGCTAGCGGTGGACCTCGGACTCGAGGGTCGCACGGCGATCGTTTGCGGCGCGTCGTCGGGCATCGGGCTCGGTATCGCGACGTCGCTCGCCGGCGAGGGTGCCAACGTGGTCATGTTCGCGCGCCGCGCCGATCTCCTCGCGCGAGAAGCCGAGAAGCTGGGCGGAGTGGCCGTCGCGGGCGATGTCACGAGCGTGGAGGACCTCGAGCGTCTGGTGCAGACCGCCGTCGACAGATTCGGCGGCATCGACATCCTCGTGAACAACTCCGGAGGCCCGCCGCGCGCTGTCGCGAGCGAGCTCGACGCCGCGCAGGTCGAAGGCGCGGTGCAGCTCCTGCTCGTCTCGATCGTGCGTCTGACCGGGCTCTGCCTGCCGCACCTCGAGCGCAGCTCGCAGGGTCGGATCGTCAACGTCACCTCGTCCACCGTGCGCGAGCCGATCGACAACCTCGCGCTCTCGAACTCGGTTCGACCAGGCGTCGTCGGGTGGGCGAAGTCGCTCGCGCGCGACCTCGGCCCGAAGGGGATCACGGTGAACTCGATCGCGCCCGGCCGAATCGACACCGACCGCATCCGCGAGGTGTACCCGGACGGCCCGACCGCCGAGGACCTCGCAACGATCCCGCTCGGGCGCCTGGGGACGACGCAGGAGATCGGCGACGTCGTGGCGTTCCTCTGCTCGGCGCGCGCGTCCTACCTCACCGGCACCGTCGTTCTGATCGACGGCGGCCTCACCCGCGGCCTCTAGCCGATGAAGCGCTTCGCCGGTGCCGCAGTCGTGCTCGGGGTCCTCGGCCTCGTCGCCGCGTTCGTGCTCTGGTGGCTGCCCGCGGACGACTTCCTCCTCGTGCCGGATCGGGCGAAGCCGCTCGCGGAGCGCGTGGAGGTGGAGAAGAGCCGCCCGCAGGGAGCCGGGGACGTCTACTACGTCGATCTCTTCGTGCGCAGGATCCGGCTGCTCGAGCAGCTTCTCCCGTTCACGCGCCCCGACGGCTCGACGCTCGTCGCGGAGGAGGTCCTCCTCCCGTCCGGTACGTCCGACCAGCAGCGCGACCGCCAGAACGAGGCAGACATGGACCGCTCCGAGCTCATCGCGTCCGTCGTCGCGCTTCGCGAGCTCGGCTACGAGGTCACGGCAACCCCACGCGGCGTACTCGTCACGAGCATCGCGCCGGACGCGCCGGCCGTGAAGGTGCTCGAGGAAGGCGACGTGATCGTCGGGGTCGACGGCGTGAAGGTTCGGACGCCCGCGCAACTCCGCCGCCAGGTGGCCTTGCGCGAGCCCGGCGACGAGCTCGAGCTCGAGATCCGCCGCGACAACGAGGTGCGCGAGGCATCCGTGCGCACCGTCCCGAGCCCTGGCGACGACGCGCACCCGGTCATCGGGATCCTCGTCGACCAGGACGCCCGGATCGACCTGCCGTTCGAGGTCGACATCGACCTGGGCAAGGTCGGCGGGCCATCCGCGGGCCTCCCCTTCGCACTCGAAATCGCGCGACAGCTCGGACGCGACGTGACGCACGGGTGTCGCATAGCCGCGACGGGAGCGCTCGCGCTCGACGGGACCGTCGTCCCGATCGGCGGCATCAAGCAGAAGACGATCGGCGCGGACCGTGCCGATGTGGATTACTTCCTCGTCCCGGCCGGCGAGAACGCCGAGGGAGCGCTGGAGAATGCGGAGGACGTCCGCGTCATCCCTGTTGAAAGTTTTCAACAGGCGTTGCAGGAACTGACAACCGGCGACGTGAAATGCTGATTTTGCAGGTACTTCTCCCGATCTGACAACCGGCGCAATTTGCGGCCAATTCGTCCTGCTCGGGGGTTGTCTGCTCCGTCCCAGGTCGCGAGAATGCCGGATCGGCCGAGAGGGGCGGCTCGTACGATCCAATGGCGGCGAAGAAGCGAACAGACCTCACGTGCGACGACTGCCACTTCCGGAAGGAAGGGCTGTGCGCGCTCCCGGGCAATGTCCCATGCCCCACTTTTCGAGCGTCGACGCGAGGCTTGCTCACCCCTCCGCGCCAGCCTCCACTCGTTCCGCGGGCGCTCGAGCCCGCCGCTGCCGGTCACGCGGCCTAGAACGTCTGCGCCGACACGCGCCGCCGGCTGCGTAGGATCCTCCCATGGAAGGCTCGAGGCCTCCCGCGGTCCCGACGAGGCCCACGCCGCCACCGACGCCGGCTAAGGGCCCACCGTGGCGGCTGATCATCTTCGGCGTGCTCGCCGTCTACGCGATCCTCATCGTCCTCCTCAATCGCAAGCAGGTCGAGGTCAGCTTCGTCTTCTTCTCCGCGGAGATCTCCCTGCTCGTCCTGATCCTGCTCTGCGTCGGAATCGGGTTCGCAGCCGGCTATCTCTTCGACCAGCTGCGCGCGCGGCGAGCGTCAACGCGATAGCGTCGCGAGCAACTCGACGCCTTCAGCGATGCGCGTCAGGCGTCTCGTAGCTGAATGCGAGACGCGCCGAGGTCGCTCCCCGACTCGATCCGCGGGGGAAGAACGCACTCCCTGCGACGAACGCGACGCCCGCTTCCTGCGCGCGCTCGAGCAGGTTCCCCACCTCGCTCAGACCGTCGAGCCAGACGAAGTACCCACCCTCCGGTCGGCTCCACGTCACGCCGTCGCCGAAGCCAGCCTCGAGCGCGCCGAGCATCGCGTCGCGGCGAGCCCGCAACTCCTCGCACACCCGGGCGAGGTTCGGCTCGAACCGACCGCGGTCGACGAACTCCGCGACGGTGGCCTGGGTGAGGAACGGCGGGCTGATGTACGTCGAGACCGCGCGCTCCTCGAAAGCCGACGCCTCCGGCTCGGGCAGGACGAAGTATCCGGTCCGGACACCCGGCGCGACCGTCTTCGAGAACGACGACGTGTAGGTGACGAGCGCGCCGCCCTCGAGCTCGAGCAGGCTGGGCGGTGCCTCACCCTCGTAGCGAACGAGGCCGTACGGGTCGTCCTCCAGCACCGGCAGCTCGTGCTCCCGGGCGATCTCGACGATCTCGCGGCGCCTCTCGCCGGAAAGCGTCCTCCCGCTCGGATTCTGGAAGGTCGGAATCGTGTACAGGAACGCCGGCCGCTCGCTTCGGCTGCGCAACTCGGCAACGAGCGCGTCCGGAACGAGACCCTCCTCGTCCATCTCGAGCGCCACGACCTCGGCGCCATCGCGCGCGAGAATCGTGAGCGGGCGGTCGTACGTGGGCGCCTCGACGAGCACGCGGCCGGGGCGCCGGGCAAGTTGCTCCGCGGCGTAGAAGGCGAAGCCCTGCAGCCCTCCGGTCGTCAGCACGACGCGCGTCGAATCGACAGCGTGGCGTTCGGCTACCCACTCCCGCAACGGTGCATATCCGCTCCCCGGCCCGTAGGCGAAGATCCTCGCCCCGTCGCGCAGCGCGACCGCATTGGCGCAGTCGGCCAGCTCGGCGGCGGGGACGAGCTCCGGCGCGGGCGCGCCGCGCGCGAACGAGATCGGCGGCTCGGGCACCCCGGCGAGCCTACGCGAAGTAGGTGTCGTCGTCCGAGTACGCGGGCACGCAGGAGCAGAGGAGCCGCACGCCGTCCTCGCCGGCCGTGAGCTCATGCCAGGCGCCCGGAGGTATGAGGATCGCGTCGCCGGCTGCGACGTCGCGTAGGTCTCCGTCGACGTCGAGAGCGCCTCCGCCTTCGAGGATCAGGTAGATCTCCTCCGCGCGGGCGTGGAAGTGGCGTTGCGTCGCCGCGCGGGGCGGGAGCGACGCCTCGGCGAGGCTCTGCCGCTCCGTGTGGTGGTACTCGCGGATCGTCGAGCCGTCCTTCGTGATGAACGGCGCGGCATCGCGATCGCGGTTACGGAGCTCCACGGCGGCGACTGTAGCGACCCGGCACGCACATCGATCGACGCCTCATCGATCACGGCCGGACGGCGTCTCAGCTCGATCGGAACAACCTCGGAACAGCCCCAAGGGGTCCCCCGCGACCCCTGCGGTCAGCGTAGCGGGGATCCCGTCACGGGAGAGCCGCGAGCTCGTCACGAATCCGAGCCAGCCGACTCCACCGATCCACCCGCTGGCAGAGCGGCGCACCGAGCCGGCGCCTACGAGCGAGCGATCTCCGCCACGAGCTGCGCCGTCTCGGTCGGCGTGGTGCCGACACGAATGCCCTTCGCCTCGAGCGCTTCCTTCTTCGCCTGGGCCGTCCCTGCCGACCCCGAGATGATCGCGCCGGCGTGCCCCATGGTCTTCCCGGGCGGCGCGGTGAAGCCAGCGATGTAGGCGACCACCGGTTTCGACATCGAAGCGTCGATGAACGCCGCCGCCTTCTCCTCCTCGTCGCCGCCGATCTCGCCGACCATCACGACGTGGCTCGTCTCCGCGTCGTCCTCGAACAGCGCGAGGATCTCGAGGAACGACGAGCCGACGACGGGGTCGCCACCGATTCCGACGATCGTGGAGTTTCCGAGCTCCAGCTGCGCCAGCTCGTGACCGATCTGGTACGTGAGCGTCCCCGACCGCGAGACGAGCCCGATCGAGCCCTCGCGAAATATCTCGGCGGGAATGATCCCGACGTTCGCCTTGCCGGGCGAGAGCGCGCCGGGGCAGTTCGGACCGATCGAGTCGTACGTCCCGACCCTGGATGTAGGCGTGGATCCGCAGCATCTCGTGGGCGGGCACGCCCTCCGTGATGCAGACGACCGTCCCGATGCCGGCGTCGATCGCCTCGTACATCGCGTCCCCTGCGAAGGGGGCGGGGACGAAGACCATCGCGGTGTTCGCACCAGTCTCGGAGACGGCTGCTGCGACCGTGTCGAAGACGGGCACGCCCTCGACGTCCTGGCCGCCCTTCCCGGGCGTGACGCCTGCGACGAGGTTCGTCCCGTGCGAGCGGTTTCGGAGCCCGTGGAAGCGACCCTCGGAGCCGGTCAGCCCCTGGACGACGAGTCGTGTGTCGGTATCGACGAGGATCGCCATCAGCCCGCCGCGACCTCGACCGCGCGTCGCGCTCCGTCGAGCATGGTGGCCTCGGTCCGCAACGTCGGTAGCGCGGCGTCCTGGAGGATGCGGCGTCCCTCCTCTGCATTCGTCCCGTCGAGCCTCACGACGATCGGGAGCTCGAGCCCCATCTGCTCGACGGCCTGCAGGATGCCGCGTGCGACCTCGTCGCAGCGCGTGATCCCCCCGAAGATGTTGAAGAAGATCCCACGCACCTGGGGGTCCCTGGTGATCACCTCGAGCGCATCGACGACGCCCTGTGCGTCGCCGCCGCCGCCGAGGTCGCAGAAGTTCGCCGGTCGCCCTCCGACGAAGGTCACGACGTCTACGGTCGCCATCGTCAATCCGGCGCCGTTCCCGAGCACGCCGACCTCGCCGTCGAGCTTGACGTACGTGACTCCCTTCTCGCGCGCGAGTGCCTCGAGGGGATCCGCGGCACCGACGTCGCGCATCTCCGCGAGGTCCGGGTGTCGGAAGAGCGCGTTGTCGTCCACCGTGAACTTCGAGTCGAGCGCTCGCACCTCCCCGTCCGGCGTGACGATCAGCGGATTGATCTCGCAGAGCATCGCCTCGGTACCGACGAACGCCTCGTACAGCTTCGCCACCATCGCGGCGATCTGCTTCCTCTCGCTCGGGTCGCTCACGCCGCCGTCGTACACGAGCCGCCGGGCATGCCACGGCTGGCAGCCCTCGAGAGGATCGACGTGGAGGCGCACGAGCGCGTCGGGGCTGTTCTCGGCAACCTCTTCGATGTCGACGCCGCCCTGCGTCGTGAACATGAACAGCGGCTTCTTCGCGCTCCGGTCGAACGTCAGCGAGAGGTAGTACTCGCGCTCGATGTCGGACGCCTCCTCGATCCACACCTTGGCGACGGTGTGGCCACGGATGTCCATCCCGAGGATCGCGGCCGCGTGCGACTCCGCCTCGTCCGCGTCCGCGGCGAGCTTGATGCCGCCCGCCTTCCCGCGGCCGCCGGTCAGCACCTGGGCCTTCACGACCACCGGTGACCCGAACGCCTGCCGCGGCCTCCCGCGCTTCGGCGGGGGTCGTCGCGAGCCGGCCCTCCGAGACGGGGATCCCGTACCGGCGAAAGAGCTCTTTTCCCTGATACTCGTACAGGTCCAAGGCGCGGGCGAGTCTACCCGCGTCCTCGTGTCCCGAGGGTCTGCGACCCTGTGCGAGCATGGGTCGGGGTGAACCGGACAACGATCATCGTCCTCGTCGCCCTCGGAGCGACCTTTGCCGGCTTCGTACTAGCGTCGAACGCGCGCGAGCTCACGGGAGACAGTGACGAGGTCGCGCCCAGCGTTCCCGCAGGGCCGCAGTCGGCGAGCCTCGACTGGCGCGAGCCCTACGGCACGGGCGGCCAACAGCTCGTCTTCACCGTCGACACGCTGAAGGTGGACGAGCGAGGCTGGCGGGCTCGCGTCGGCGTCGAGAATCGCACGACCACCGCGTTCGAGCTGGCCCCGGGGGCAACGCCCGACGGAACGTTCGGGTTGCGGCTGTTCGAGAGCGGCGACGCCGAAGAGCTCGAGATCCGCAACCGCAACGGGACGCTGCCGGGCGTGCGGCGCGGCCACCCGCTACGACCCGGAGCTTCCGCGGATACTCGAGCCGGGCAAGTCCTGGGAGGGCGAGATCTCCGCGCCGGGGCGCTCGTCGCGGGCGGCTGGGTGCGGGCGGTCTTCGGAACGCTCATCGCTGTCGGGAAGCCGCCCGAGGGCCTCGACGAGGTCTTCGTGTGGATCACCGACCACGCGTACCGCTTGCAGGAGTGAGCCCCGAGGCGATCGCGACGACGCCACGCTGGCGGGCGCGCGTGGTCGTCACGGCTCGGCGATGAGGCAGATCTGCTGGCCGCTCGCGACCTGCTGACCCGGAACCACGCTGAGACCCGTCACGACGCCGTTCCGGTGGGAGACGATCTCGTTCTCCATCTTCATCGCCTCGACGATGCAGATGAGCGCGCCGGCCTCGACCTCGTCACCCTCGATGACACCGACCGAGAGCACGACTGCCCTGGATCGGGCTCGACGACCGCGTCGGAGTCCGCCGGCCGCGAGACCCTTGCTGCGTTCGCGGTGCCGCCGCGCGAGCTCAGCCCAGGGCGGCGCCGGCGCGACGAGCACGGACCTCGTGGCGGCGACCGTCGAGCTCGACGGCGATCACGCCGCTCGCGCGAGCGCGCCGGTCCGCGCCGTCCGGCTGCGGCACCAGAGTTGTTTCGCATGAGACAACTCGATCGAGCTCCTGGGCGCGCTTCGCGAGCTCCTCGGACTCGACGATGCCGGAGCACGTCTCCCCGTCGATGAAGCAGGGCGTCGAGAGCAGCGCGCGATGGAATCCGAGCGAGCGTCGTCGGCCCCTCGACGACGAACTCCTCGAGCGCGCGCAGCATGCGCCGCCGGGCGCGCTCGCGATCGCTGTCGTGGACGATGAGCTTCGCGATGAGCGGGTCGTAGAGATCCGAGATCTCGTCGCCCGCACGCACGCCCGAATCCACGCGCACACCGATCCCGCCCGGCTCGCGGTAGGCCGTGATCCGCCCGGGCGAGGGCAGGAAGCCGCGCGCTGCGTCTTCGGCGTTGATCCGGCACTCGATCGCGTGCCCTCGGAGCACGACGTCGTCCTGCGTCGAGCGAAAGCGGCTCGCCTGCCGCGATCGAGCACCTGCTCGCGGACGATGTCGATTCCGGTCACCAGCTCCGTGACCGTGTGCTCGACCTGGACCCGGGTGTTCATCTCGAGGAAGTAGTAGGAGCCGTCCCGCGCCAGCAGGCCCTCGATCGTCCCGGCGGATCGGTAGCCGACCGCTCGCGCCGCCTCCACCGCGATCGAGCCGATCCGCTCCCGCAGCGCCTCGTCGACGGCCGGCGACGGCGTCTCCTCGACGAGCTTCTGATGGCGCCTCTGGATCGTGCAGTCGCGCTCGCCGAGGTGGATCGACGTTGCCGTGCGCGTCCGCGAGGACCTGGACCTCGACGTGCCGTGGATCCTCGAGGTACCGCTCGACGTACACCGTCGGGTTCGCGAAGTAGGCCTCGCCCTCGCGCCGCGCGGTCTCGAACGCCCGCTCGACCTCGTCCGGCGACTCGGCGACCTTGCAGTCCCTTCCCGCCGCCGCCCGCGGACGCCTTGATCGCGATCGGGTAGCCGATCTCGTCGGCGATGCGGCGAGCACCGCTTCGACGCTCGTCCGCAGGCTCCGTCGTCCCGGGGACGATCGGGCACTCCGGCAGCCCGCATGCGCTCCCGTGCCGCGATCTTCGACCCCATCGCCTCGATCGCCTCCGGCGGCGGGCCGATCCAGACGAGCCCCGCCTCCTCGACCTGCCGGGCGAACGCGCGCGTTCTCGGCGAGGAATCCGTACCCGGGATGGATCGCCTCGGCGCCCGCGCGCAGCGCCGCCTCGACGATGCGGTCGCCTCGGAGGTAGCGATCCGCGGACGGGCCCGGCCCGACGAGGTACGCCTCGTCGGCGAGCGCCACGTGCAGGCGCCCGCGGTCGGCCTCGGAGTACACGGCGACCGGTCCCGATCCCGAGCTCGCGGAGGGTGCGAAAGATGCGGACCGCGATCTCGCCCCGATTGGCAACGAGGACTTTGGTGAACGCGGACACGGGACGCGTATTCTCCCGAACGGTGAGCCTTCCGGACCAGCTCACGGTCGCGCGCGTCGCCGCGGTGCCGATCGTCGTGCTTCTCTTCGCCTGGGACTTCCCGAACCACGCGTACTGGGCGACCGCGGTCTTCGTCGTCGCCATGGCGACCGATCAGATCGACGGCTGGCTCGCGCGCCGCCGCGGACGTCTCACGCCAGCTCGGCAAGCTGCTCGACCCGGTGGCCGACAAGGTGCTCGTCCTCGCCGCGCTCGTGATGCTGATCGGGGAGGGCGTCGCGCCCGCGTGGATGGTCGCGCTGATCGTCGTGCGGGAGATCCTCGTGTCCGGGCTGCGGCTGGCCGCGGTCGAGCGGGGGTCGTGCTCGGCGCGCGCGACCTCGGCCGGGTGAAGACGTGGGCGCAGGCCGCTCGCCGCGGCGATCGCCGGGTTCGCGGCCGCGGGCGCCTGGAGCGAAGACGTCGCCTGGTGGGCGCTGCTCGCCGCCGTCGTCGCGACCTGGGTGTCGGGGCTCGACTACGCCCGCGTCGCGCCGCGCGTGCTCCGCGGCGAAGGTGCGTGAGGCGCCGGCTCCTCGTCGCCGTCGACCGCTTCGAGCAAGCCCGCGTTCCGCCACGGGCTCGTATGGACGCCCGGTCCGGCGGCGCGAATCCCCGCTCGCTCGAGCGCCAGCTCGAGCGCGTCGCGCTCTGAGCTCGCGAGCGGCGGGTGCGTCGACGATCTCCACGGTCGAACCCTAGAGTCTCCGATAGTGACGGCGACCGCCTCCGGCCGCTCTGGGACTTCGACGACCTCGACCGCTCGGAGCGGCAGCTCCGGGAGCAGCTCGCGAACGAGGAGACGGAGGAGGGCCGCGCCGAGGTCCTCACCCAGCTCGCGCGCGTCGAGGGCCTGCGGGACGCGTTCGACGCGGGCGAGCGCCTGATCGTGGAAGCGGAACTGCTGGCGGGTGCGAGCGAGATCGCCCGCGCGCGCATCGACCTGGAACGCGGTCGCCTCCGCCGATCGAGCGGGGACCGCGATGGCGCGTTCCCGCTGTTCGAATCCGCCTTCGCCACGTCCCTCGCCGAGGGCCAGCACTTCGTGGCCGCGGACGCCGCCCACATGGCCGCGCTCGCAGCGCCGGGACGAGAGAGCTTCGTCGCGTGGACAGAGCGCGGAATGGCTCGCGGAGACGCACGAGGGCGCCGCGTACTGGGTCGGTCCGCTGCTCAACAACCTCGGCTGGGAGTACTACGACGCCGGCGAGCTAGAGCGCCGCCCTCGACGCATTCGAGCAGGCGCTGGTCGCCCGCGAGCGCGATCCGGAGAACGCGGCCGCGATCGAGATCGCGCTGTACAGGTCGGAAAGACGCTGCGGCGCTCGGCCGCGTCGGACGAGGCAGTTCCTCTGCTGGAGCGGGCTGTCGCGTCCGCCGAAGCACGGGGCCACGCGGACGGCTGGCTGCACGAGGAGCTCGCCGAGGAGTACGCGGCGCTCGGGCTGACGGCGAAGCGCGTGAGCAGGCGCGAGCGGCGCTGCCGCTCCTGCTCGCGAACGACCCGACGTTCGCCGACGATCCCGGGCGGGCAGAACGTCTCCGCACGCTCGCCGGCGAGTAGTGGCCGAGGGCGCGCTTCGCACGGCACTCCTCGTCGAGGTGCCCGAAGCGGCACCGGCGGTCGAGCGACTGGCTGGAGCGGACGTCGGCGCGAAGCCGTCGAGTGGCGTTCCGCCGCACGTGACGGTCCTGTTCCCGTTCGTGCCCGCCGCGACTCGTCGACATCGAGCTGATTGACGACTTGCGCCGAGTCTTCGCTTGCCTCCGATGCGTTCGAGTTCCCAGCTCAGTGCGGCAGCCGTTCCCTGACGTCCTCGATCTCGCACCGGAGCCATCCGAGCCCTCCGAGCCTTAACAAAGGCCGTGGTCGACGCGTTCCCCGGCTACAAGCCCTACGACGGGGCGTTCGACTCGATCGTCCCGCACCTGACGGTCGCGGAAGGGCGAGGAAGCGATCCTCGACCGGGCGGCCGCCGAGACTTTGTCGCTCACTTCCGATCGCCGCCACCGCGTAGCGAGATCGCTCCTTCTCGAGGAGCTCGAGCCGGACTCGGCGCGCTGCGAGCGCTCGAGCCCGGCTCCCGCTCGGCGCGAAGCTCGACTAGAGCGGGATGTTCCCGTGCTTGCGCTTCGGGTTCGGCTCGCGCTTGGTCAGCGCGGTCTCGAGCGCCGCGATCAGAACCGGTCGCGTCCGTCGCGGCTGGATCACGTCGTCGACGTATCCCCGCTCGGCGGCGGCGTACGGGTTGGCGAAGCGCTCCTTGTAGTCGGCGATGAGCTCCTCGCGGCGGGCGTCGGGGTCGTCCGCCTCGGCCAGCTCGCCGCGGAAGACGATGTTGACGGCCCCCTCCGGCCCCATCACCGCCACCTCGGCCGTCGGCCACGCGACGTTGAAGTCGGCGCGGATGTGCTTCGAGGACATGACGTCGTAGGCGCCGCCGTACGCCTTGCGCGTGATCACGGTCAGCTTCGGCACGGTCGCCTCGGCGTAGGCGTAGAGCAGCTTCGCGCCGTGGCGGATGATCCCGCCCCACTCCTGCGCCGGTCCCGGGCAGGAATCCGGGGACGTCGACGAAGGTGACGAGCGGGATGTTGAACGCGTCGCACGTGCGCACGAAGCGCGCGGCCTTGACCGACGCGTCGATGTCGAGGACGCCGGCGAGCGCACCCGGGCTGGTTGCCGACGACGCCGACCGCATGGCCGCCGAGCCGCGCGAAGCCGCAGACGATGTTCTCGGCCCAGTGCGCTGCACCTCGAGGAACTCGCCGTCGTCGACGACGCGCTCGATCGACCTGCTTCATGTCGTACGGCTTGTTCGGGCTGTCCGGGAACGAGCGTGTCGAGCGACGGATCCTCGCGCTCGACCGGGTCCGACGGCAGCGCGTACGGGCGGCGTGTCGAGGTTGTTCTGCGGGCAGGAACGAGAGCAGGTAGCGGGCGTCCTCGAGACAGGCCTCCTCGTCCGGCGAGGTGAAGTGCGCGACGCCCGACTTCGTCGCGTGGGTCGCCGCGCCGCCGAGCTCCTCGAAGCTCACGTCCTCGCCGGTCACCGTCTTCACCACGTCGGGCCCGGTGATGAACATGTACGACGTGCCCTCCACCATGAGGACGAAGTCGGTGATCGCGGGCGAGTAGACCGCGCCGCCGGCGCACGGGCCCATCACGAGCGAGATCTGCGGGACGACGCCGGACGCCTGGACGTTCCGCCAGAAGATCTCGGCGTAGCCGGCCAGCGAGACGACGCCTTCCTGGATGCGCGCTCCGCCGGAGTCGTTGATCCCGATCACCGGGCAGCCGTACTTCACGGCCATGTCCATGACCTTGCAGACCTTCTCCGCGAAGACCTCGGACAGCGAGCCGCCGAAGACCGTGAAGTCCTGCGAGAAGACGAAGACCTTGCGGCCGAAGATCGTCCCGTAGCCGGTCACGACGGCGTCGCCCCACGGCCGCGAGTCGCGCATCCCGAACTCGACCTCGCGGTGCCGGACGAAGCGGTCGAGCTCGACGAACGAGCCGGGGTCGAGCAGCTTCTCGAGCCGCTCGCGCGCGAGGAGCTTCCCGCGCTCCCGCTGGCGCGCGACGTGCGCCTCGCTCGCCGGCGTGCAGCGCCTGCTCGTCGAGCTCCTCGAGCCAGCGGAGCTTCGCCTCGGTCGTGTCGTGCATGTCCGCCAGCCGGCGCAGCTAACCCTTGAGCGTGTCAGTCCGGCCGTGCGGCGGGTGACGGCGAGGCGCATGGTGTCCTCCCTGAAGAAGCACAGGCGGGCGAGCATGCGAACGCGGCTTCGACGCGGCCGGCGTAGTCGTATTCTCCGGGGCGTGCCGAGCCCGCCCGATCGATCGCTCGACGACCTGGCCGTACGAGAACGGCGAGCCGGGCTCGTTCACGTACGCCCGCTTCTCGAGCCCGACCCTCGCGGAGGCGGAGCGCCGGCTAGGCGAGCTCGACGGAGGCGAGGCGCTGCTGTTCGCCTCGGGAGCAGCCGCTTCCACGTCGCTCGTACTCGCGCTGCTCGCTCCCGGACAGACCGTCGCGCTCGCCGAGGGCGCCTACTACGGGACCGGCGTGATGCTCGAGGAGCTGAGCCGCTGGGGCATCGGCAGGTCGAGTTCGACCAGACCGGCGCGCCGCCCGCGGCGCCGACCTCGTCTGGCTGGAGGCGCCGTCGAACCCGTTCCTCACGATGCCCGACTTCGAGGCCTCCGCAGCACACCCCGCTCGGGTGCGTCTGCGACTCGACGGCCGCGACGCCGATTCACGTTCGCCCGCTCGAGCTGGGATGCGACTTCGCCCTGCACTCGGCGACGAAGTACCTCGCCGGGCACGACGACGCGCTCGTGGGAGCCGTCGTCTGCCAGCGATCCGGAGACGCTGCGCGACTGCTCGAGTTTCGCTCGCGCACGGGTCCGTGACGAGCGCCGACACAGCGTGGCTGCTCCTTCGCGGCATCGAGACGCTCGAGGTGCGGCTCGCGCGACAGACGGCGAGCGCGACGGCGATCGCCTAGAAGCTCGAGTCGAATCGCGCGGTCGAGACCGTCCGCTACCCGGGCTTCGGCGGCCTGCTCTCGTTCGACGTCGCAGACGCCGAGGCCGCGCGCCGCGTCGAGACGATCGACGACGCTGATCGTGAACGCGACCAGCCTCGGCGGCGTCACGTCGCGCATCGAGGCGCGCTCGCGCTGGGAAGGCGAGCGCGTTCCGCCCGGTTTGCTCCGGCTGTCCGTCGGGCTCGAGGATCCGGACGAGTTGTGGGCCGACCTCGAGCAGGCGCTCGGGAGCGCATGATGGGCTTCCTCGACGGCATCCGCAGCAAGGGCGCTCCGTCGACGACGTCGAGGCAGGACGTAACCGTTCCCGATGCAGCGCGCGGAAAGGGACGCCGACGACCGTCCGCCACACTGCGTCCGTAGCGGCGATCGCTCGGCTGTCGACGAGCGAGGCGAGCGCGGTCCGGCGACGGCCGGCCGAGGCCGACAC
Organism: uncultured Gaiellaceae bacterium; assembly: GCA_963808865.1. GTDB lineage: Bacteria > Actinomycetota > Thermoleophilia > Gaiellales > Gaiellaceae > GMQP-bins7. Next base: position 40,376 of record CAWEGY010000001.1, read on the forward strand.
GGCCGGCGGGCGTGCCGCGCCGCGATCGCGCTCGACGAGGCGACGCCTGCACTGGTCCACGTGCCGGAAGCGGCGATCGCCGAGGTCGTCGACCGCACCGGCCTCGCGACTTCCGACGCGTGGTTCGAAGCGGACCCGCGGAGGAGCATGGCGCCTCCGCGAGTGCGGCGACGCGCCGGGAGACCGCTTCCGCCGATCCTTGGCCGCTACGGTACGGACGTGCTGTTCACGCGAAGCGCTCGAGTGCCGTCGCCCGAGGAGGCGCTTCCCGGCCGCGACACGCCGATCGTCGTTCCGGGTCGCCGCACCTCGTCCTCGGCACCCCGATCGGCCCGCCGTTCCCCGAGGGCACCGAGCAGGCGATCTTCGGCATGGGGTGCTTCTGGGGCGCCGAGCGGATGTTCTGGCGGGCGCCGGGCATGTACACGACGGCGGCGGGTTACTCGGGCGGCTTCACGCCGAACCCGACCTACCAGGAGGTGTGCCCGGGCCGGACAGGGCACAACGAGGTCGTCCTGGCCGTGTTCGACACGAGAAGACGAGCTACGACGAGATGCTCCGAATCTTCTGGGAGGGGCACGACCCGACACAGGGCATGCGGCAGGGGAACGACGTGGGCACGCAGTACCGCTCGGGGATCTACTGGGCGACCGAGGCGCAGCGCGACGCGGCGCTCGCGTCAAGGAGCATGTTCCAGGAGGAGCTCTCGCGCGCGGGCTACGGCGAGATCACGACCGAGATCGTCGAAGCCGGGCCGTTCTACTACGCCGAGGACTACCACCAGCAGTACCTCGAGGCGAACCCGAACGGTTATTGCGGCCTGGGCGGGACGGGCGTGAGTTGTCCTGTGCCAGCGACAGCGGCGAGCGAGTAACCACCGGGGTTCCGCGGGCATCGTGTCCAGCCGGGCGTCCTCCGCCACCCGCGGCTCGAGCACGTAGCTCGCCCCGACCATCAGCTCGGCGTTGATCACCGGGGCATGTTGCTTGGGCGCTCTACGCGAGGTTCTCGAAGTCGACCAGCAGTTCGAGGGATCTCCGGCTCTCCAACGCGTGCGCCTTGAACTGCTCGTGGTAAGCATCGATCGGGTGCGATGAGCGCTGCGCCGCCTGGTGGGCAGCGGAAACACTGCGTGCCTTCATGTAGTAGACGAGGAAGTCACCTGCTCGTTCGAGTCGAGGAAGACGGACTCAACCGCCACACCTTCATCGCGAAGGGTTGCGAGGACCTCATCAGCTCTCCGAGCGAAGCTCATCAGCCCAACGGTGGACTTGCTCAAGTGAATCGGGCTTGAGCTTCACCTTGACGCAGACCGTCTCCACCGCCGCAAGCTACACCGGAGAGTGTAAGGGACCTCCTCGGTCGAACGCGTTGGTTGCGGGGGGTCGCCGCGTGATGGAGACAGGGATCGGGGCGAACAGAAGTCGGCGTCATAACGTTGATCGTGGGCTAGTTGTGCCCGGCCGCCGAGCATTGCTACGTCTGGTGCTGGTTACCGTTCAGGCCGAGAGGTCGAGGGCGACGATGATCTCGCCTTTCTCAGCACGCTCGCCGGTGGGCTTGAAGCCGACACGCCGATAGAACTCCTCGGTCCACCCTCGCCCTGGCCGTAGCTGGTCAGCAGCTCGGCCGCTCCGTGGTCGCGCACCACGTCGGCAACAAGCCTGACCGCCTCGCGACCGTACCCGCGCCCCTGGTGCTCCACGTCGATCAGAAGCCTCCATAGAAACCACGGCCCGACGATGCGTGGCGGCTCTGGAGTGACGTCCAGCGACCATGACGAACCCGACCGGGACGTCGTCCGCGTAGACGGCCCGATACCAAGGCTTGCCTTCCGGGGTCTCCTCGGCCTCCAGAAGGGACTCCGGAACCGAACTGACGAATCGCGCTTGGATCGGCGTGACGCGGAGAGCGAGAACGGCGTCTCGATTGCCGTCGTCGATCTCCCGCAGCGACACATCACTCATGGCAGGAGGGTATGGCAGCTGGGGGTCAGCCGGTGGCGACCTGGATCGGGGCGAACAGCAGGGTCGGCGCCAGTAAACGGAGAGAGTGCCGACGAGGTGCGCGAGTGAGCGGGGAACTTGCTTTGACGAGGACGATCGGCTCCGCTCCGATGCCGAGGTCGAGCGCCTCCTGCATCTCGTACGATCGCGGATGAGAATGCCACGTGTCGACGTCTGATCCGATCGCTGAGATCATCGGGGACTATCGCGCTTTCGCGGCGATGCAGCGCGACCGTCTTTCTGCCCGCGGCATCGACATCGCCCCCTACCCGCTCAGCCACCTCGCCGTCCGCGTCGGCGATTGGGACCTGTACGTCCACCAGCGGACGCTTCTCGAACGCCATGCGAGTGCGAACCGCGAGAAGGTCTGGAACGGGCGTCCAATCTCCTTGATCGTGCTCGCCGAGCCGCTCGATGTCCTCGACGGGACTCCGGTCTCGCGCATCGAGCTCATCCCGCCCGTTCACCAGCGCGTCTACCGGATGGGCCTCGAGCACCTCGGCGTCGTCGTCGGTGAGGAGTTCGACGAGTTCTCGCGAGTGCATCGGGCCGCGCTGACTGGGCAGCAGTTCCAGAGTCCCGACGTCGAGCCGGTCTACGTGCTGTTCGAGGACTTCACCCACGTGAAGTTCTACCGGCGCTCCTTCTTCGACGTCGTCGAGGACGAGGAAGGGCGCTTCGAGGGCTTCAGCCACGTCGACGACTGGGTGCCACAGCGGCTGGTAACCGCCACGGGCCCGAACCCGCTGCCGCGGTGAACTAGCCTGCTGCCAGGCAAGAGGTCCGGGGTTTCAGCCGGTGACTGCGACCGGGATCAGGCGAACAGCAGGTCGGCGTCAGTAAACGTTGATCGTTCCGACGAGCTGGAAACGCGCGGGGAACAGCGCGTGCCCGCCGATGGGAGCAACCGCAACAAGACCATCCTCGAGCGGCTGCCTCAGGGACTCGAGGACGAGAGCGGGGAAACTCCGGCAGCTTGTCGATGAGCGGCGCGAGCGTTCGCGAGTGTCGCTCGAGGCGGTGACGTGCAGATGCGGCTTCAACGGCGGGGTCGTGGTGGAAGCTCGAAGGCGCCTCGCTCCCACGCGTCAAGCGGTGGTTTCTGCTGATCACCGCATCGACATTCGAAGTTGGCCGTAGAGATACGAGGAAAGGCGTAGCGGGCGCCCGGCCCCTGGAAGCTCGTAGCGGATCTCGGCGCTCAACACTGAAGATGGATCGACCCAGAGCAGGACGAGGTCGCCGGTGTGGCTGTACATCGCATTGGCTGGAAGGTGCGAGACAAGCTCGGCGTCGAGAAGTGGATAAACCGATCTTTGCCAGCATCGGCGGCGCGTACTCCCCGGTTGACTTCGCCGCTCGCCAGTCGCTTTCGTGGGGCTAGGTGCATGATCAGCTTGTCCACGAGCCAGACCGGCACTCGCCTGCGCGAGTGTGCAGGGAATGTCGCTTACTCCTCAGTCGAGCGCGTTGGTAGCGGGGTCAGGCGGTGACGGTCACCGGGATCGAAGCGAACAGCAGCTCGGCGGCGGATACAAACGATGGGGAACCCGAACGGCTACTGCGGGCTCGGCGGCACGGGTGTCTCCTGCCCGATCGGCACCGGCGTCGCCTCGAACGCACCTTCCTGACCCGGCTCAGCCCGCGGGTTGGTTGAACGTCGTGTAGGTCACGACGGTTCGGAAGCCCATCGCCTCGTACATCGACACGGCCATCTCCGACGACTGCAGCACGGCACAGTCGAAGCCCATGTCGCGTCCGGCTGCAACGGCGGCCCAGGTCAACGCAGTGCCCACGCCTCTCCGGCGGGCCGCTGGCAGCGTGCCGACGTTGTAGACCCCGGCGGTGCCGGCGCTCCGGATCGCAAGCGAGGTGCCGACCGGCGCGGCCGTCCGACCGCGCGACGAACGCCTGCACGTCGTCGTCGCCCATGAAGCCCGGAGTGAAGAGCCCCTCGACGAGGGCTCGCGCGAGACCTGCGGCCTCGACGACGCCGAGGAATTCCTCTCGACCCTCGACGCCAGCCGTCGCGATCGCGACACCGGGAGCCGGAGCAGGTAGCTCGGGGATCGGATGGAGCACCATGCCCGGATACGGCACGGGGTGGCGCTCGAGTCCGCGAGCGAGCGCAACGGCCGCGAGCTCTGCTTCGAGCTCTGCCGCGACGAAAACCCGGTACGGCACGCGACGCTCGGCGACCCAGTTCAGCGCCGCGTCGAGGTCGCCCGGAGCGGCCGACTCGACCACGGCGCAGCCGTTGAAGAACGCAGAGCGGCAGACCCGAGGCGTATGCGACCACCCCTCCGAACTCGCGATAGCCGCCGGAAGCACTGTGCTCGACGGCCTTTCGAAACGAGGCGACGAAGTTCTCGTTGGCGAGCGCGACGAGCTCTTCCTCGCTCCGCATCGCCATCGCTACGGCGCGGCTTCGACCGACGCAGCCACCTCTTCCTTCCGGGGTCGCTCGCTGGTGATTCCGCTGGTACCTGCCAGGCGCGTGGCGAAGTACACGGGAATGATCGACAGGACGATCACGAAGAGCGCGACGACGTTGACGATCGGCAGCTCTGCGGGACGCGTGATGGCAGCGACGATCCAGATGGGCAGGGTCTGCTGCGCGCCCGAGGTGAACGTCGTCACCACGACCTCGTCGAAGGAGAGCGCGAACGCGAGCAGCGCGCCGGCGAGCAGCGCGGTGCGCATCTGCGGGAACATCACGTACCGAAACGTCTGCCAGCTGTCCGCGCCGAGATCGGCGGACGCCTCGTCGAGCGAGCCCGCTGTCCTGCGCATGCGGGCGATGACGTTGTTGTAGACGACGACCACGCAGAACGTGGCGTGCCCGATCACGATGGTCATGAGACCGAAGCTGACTCCGAACGGGCCGAGCACGTCGAGGATCGTCGCCTGGAGCGCCAGGCCCGTGATGATTCCCGGAAGGGCGATCGGGAGGATGACGGCGAAGGTGATGACCTCGCGCCCGAAGAACTGGTACCGGGAGACGGCCATCGCCGCGAGCGTCCCGAGCAGGAGGGCGACCGCGGTGGCGCCCAGCGCCGCGCGGAACGAGAGCCAGAGCGCGTCACGAACCTGAGGGTTCTCCCAGGCCACCGAGAACCACCTCGTGCTGTACTCCTCGATCGGCCAGGCCTGGGTCACGTTCCTGTTGAACGCGTACAGCACCACGACGAACAGGGGGACGTAGATGAAGGCGAGCGTCACCCCCGCGCCGAGCCGGAGGAGGAACCGGGTGAGAAGTCGACTCGACCATACTCCGGAGGCACTAGAGCGACTCAAAGGCGCGTAGCTTCCGCGCGACCAGGAGGTAGAGGACGATGACGACGATCGGGACGACCGCATACGCCGCGGCGGTCGGCAGGGCGTCGCCGTAGATGTTGTAGATCACCGTCCCGATGAACTGCTCGCTCGTGATCAGCCGCGGGGCGATGAAGTCGCCCAGGGTGAGCGAGAAGGTGAAGATCGACCCGGCGACGACCGCGGGGAACGCCAACGGGAGGATGACGCGGACGAAGGTCGTCGACGAGCGTCCCCCGAGGTCGGCGGACGCCTCGAGCAGCGAGCTCGGGATCCGCTCGAGCCCCGCGTAGATGGGCAGGATCATGAACGGGAGCCAGAGGTACGTGAAGACGAGCCACAGCCCGACCGTGGAGTATCCGTCGAAGGAGGCGCCGATCGGGTCCAGCGCCCAGTTCACGACGCCGCCGTCGGAGAGGATCGTCCGCCAGGCGAGCACCTTGACGATGTAGCTCGCCCAGAGCGGCACGAGGATCGCGACCACGAGGAGGTTGCGAGTCCGCGGCGACGCGACCCGGGCCATGTAGTACGCGATCGGAAAGGCGAACAGGACGTCCGCGACCGTCACGGCCAGCGCCATGAGGATCGTCCGCAGCGCGACGTCCCGGAAGACGGGGCGCTCCACGATCGCCCGGAAGTTGTCGAGCGTGAAGTCCCGCACCAGCTCGCCCGTGAAGGGATCGGTGTCCCAGAACGCCGAGAACAGCAGGACGACGAGCGAGCCGCCGTAGACGACGACCATCCACGCGACGGGAATCGCCAGGAGGACGGCGAGCCGCGTTCGCGGGTGGCGGAAGAAGTAGCTCGAGAGACGCCGCCCCGGGCCTTCCCGAGGCGGCGTCTCCGAGATCGGGACCGACGTCATCCGGTCCGCTCGGCTGTCAGCCCCTGATCTCCGTCCAGGCGGTCTTCCAGTCCTCCTGCGTCACGCAGGTCTCGCCGCTGTCGGGATCGCCGCAGTCAGCGGTCGGAGTCGTCCAGTAGTAGACGTCCTCCCACCAGGACTCGTCGTCCGCATGGAAGTCGTCGCAGTGGTTCTGGTTCTTCGTGAGCTCGCACGCCTTGAGGTTGACGGGCGCCTCGCCGAAGCCCTCCGCGACCGCTGCCTGCGCCTCCGGGGAGATCATGTGATCCATCCAGAGGTACATGCAGTTCGGGTTCGCGGCCTGCGAGTGGATCATCCACGTGTCCGACCAGCCGGTCGTGCCCTCGACGGGCTTGATCGCCGCCACCGGCACGGGCGGGTCGGCATTCGTGAGCTGCAGGTACTGGTACGGCCACGTCGTCCCGACCACGCTGTCGCCGTTCGTGAACGCGGCGATCTGCGTCGCGGGCGTGCCCGGCCAGTACTCGCCGACGTTCGGCGCTTGCGTCTTGAGGAGCTCCACCGCGGCGTCGAACTGCTCCTGCGTCAGCTGGTACGGGTTCTCGATTCCGAGATCGGGCTGCGTCGCCTTGAGCCAGAGCGCAGCGTCGGCGATGAAGATCGAGTCGTCGTAGATCGAGATCTTGCCCTTGTACTTCGCCAGCTGGTCTTCCTCCCAGATGACGCCCCAGCTGTCCGTGTCCTCCGGTACCTCGTCGGTGCGGAACATCAGGTAGTTCGGGCCGCGGCCGTGGGGCGCGCCGTAGGCCTGACCGTCCAGGCTGTTGTAGTCCTGGTTCTTGATTCCCTCCTGCACGTCCGCGAAGTTCGGGATGAGGTCGGTATTCACCGGAGCCACGTCGCCGGTCGACATCATTCGGACGCTCGCATTGCCCGAGGCCGACACGCCGTCGTACTCGCCCGTCTGGATGAGGCTGATCATCTCGTCCGACGAGCCGCCGTCCTTCGTGTTGACCGTGCACCCCGTCGCGGCGGTGAACTCGTCGGTCAGCTGGGCGTAGCCCGCCCACTGCACGAGATTGACCTCGCCCTCGTCACGGGCGAGCTCCTGGATCTCCTCGAGCGACGTTCCGAGGCCCTCGATCTCGGTGCTGGCGCTGCCACCGCCGTCGTCGTCACCTCCGCCGCAACCTGCCGCCACCACGCTCAGCGCCGCCACGAGCAGTCCGAAGACTGCCCAGCGAGCGACACGTCCTTTGCGTCCCGTCATTCCGTTCCTCCCTCTGGTTCGTCGATGACCGACTCCTGCTCCGGGCGCCACTCCAATCGCACGCGGCGCCCCTTCGCCTCCAAGACCTGGCTCGACCCCTCCTCGAGGTTCTGCGCTAGCACCTGCAGCTCGCCACCACGGTCGAGCGTAACGTGGTAGCGGGTGACGGGCCCGACGTACTGCACGTCGCGGACCACGCCCGCCTCGACGTGTGCGCCGGGCTGCGGCTCCCGGCCGTCTTCGACGAGGTCGATCTTCTCGGGGCGAATGGTGTAGCGGCGCCCGTCGCGCTCGATGACGTTAGAGACGCCGACAAAGCCTGCGATGAACTCGCTCTGCGGATGCTCGTAGACCTCGGCCGGCGGCCCTATCTGCTCGATCTTTCCCTGGTTGAAGACCGCGAGGCGATCCGACATCGTCAGCGCCTCCTCCTGGTCGTGCGTGACGTAGACGAACGTGAGCCCGACCTCCTGCTGGATCGCCTTGAGCTCGATCTGCATCTCCTGCCGGAGCTTCAGGTCGAGCGCTCCGAGCGGCTCGTCGAGCAACAGCACCTTCGGCCGGTTCACGATCGCGCGCGCAAGAGCGACACGCTGGCGCTGACCGCCCGACAGCTGCGCCGGCTTGCGGTCGCCGTAGCCGGAGAGGCGCACCATGTCGAGCGCCTGCCCGGCTCGCTCGCGGCGCTCGCCCTTCTTCACCTTCTTCACCATGAGGCCGTACTCCACGTTCTGCTGCACCGTCATGTGCGGGAAGAGCGCGTAGTCCTGGAACACCGTGTTGACGGGGCGGTCGTATGGTGGCAGCCGCGAGACGTCCTGGCCCGCGAGCTCGATCGTGCCCTCGTCGGGAATCTCGAAGCCCGCGATCATGCGCAGCGTCGTCGTCTTCCCCGAGCCGGACGGCCCGAGCATGGTGAAGAACTCGCCGTGCGCGATCTCGAGGTCGATCCCGTCGACCGCGACGACGTCCCCATAGCTCTTGCTCAGGCCCTTGACGCTGATGTCCGGCACGCCGTTATGCGGCAAGCGCTTCCTCCAGGATGGCCAGCCCCTCGTCGAGCTCGTCCGGCGCAATGTTGAGCGGGGGTAGCAGGCGGATCACGTTCCCATGGAGACCGCACGAGAGCAGGACGAGCCCGCGGTCGAAGGCCGCCGCCACCGTCGACTGCGCGCGGTCGGGAGACCGCTCCGCGAACTCGAACGCGAGCATCGAGCCGAGGCCGCGCACCTCGCCGATGTCCTCGTGACGTGACGCGAGGTCGTCGAGGCGTGCTCGCAGGGTCGCGCCGAGCTCCCGTGCTCCTGCGAGGAACTCCTCGTCGCCCACGATCTCCAGGACGGCGAGAGCAGCGGCGCACGAGAGAGGGCTGCCGCCGAACGTGCCTCCGAGCCCGCCCGGCGGGACGGCGTCCATGACTTCGGCGCCGCCCGTCACGCCCGCGAGCGGAAGGCCACCGCCAATCGACTTGCCGAAGACGAGGAGATCCGGCTCGAGGCCCTCGTACTGCTCGACCGCCCACATCGTCCCGGTCCGCCCGACTCCGGATTGCACCTCGTCGTTCACCCACAGGATCCCGTGCGACCGGCACAGCTCCTGCAGGCGCGACAGGTAGTCCTGCGGCATCGCGACGAAGCCTCCTTCGCCCTGGACGGGCTCGAGGACGACGCACGCGACCGCGGCCGGGTCGACATCGGCCTTGAACAGGTGCTCGAGCGCGGCGATGGCGTCGTCGGACGAGACGCCGTGGTACGGGTACGGCGCGGGCGCGCGGTACACCTCGGGCGCGAACGGCCCGAACCCCGCCTTGTACGGCTTTACCTTGCTCGTCATGGTCATCGCGAGCAGCGTGCGCCCGTGGAAGGCGTTGTCGAAGACGACCACAGCCTGCCTGCCGGTCGCGGTACGCGCGATCTTCACCGCGTTCTCGATCGCCTCGGCGCCCGAGTTCACCAGGATGGAGCGCTGCTCGCCGCCACCGCAGGGCGAGAGCTCTGCGAGCCGCCGGCACACGTCCACGTAGGGCTCGTAGACGCCGATCATGAAGCACTGGTGGAGGTAGCGGTCGGCCTGCTCCTTCACCGCCTCGACGATCGCCGCGTGCCGGTGGCCCGTGTTCTGGCAGCCGATTCCGCCTGCGAAGTCGATGTACGAACGCCCGTCGGGATCGGTGATCCGCGCGCCCTCCGCGTGGGCGACGACCAGCTTCGGCGTCGACATCCCCGGAGCGACGTAGCGCGCGCGATCCGCGAGGATCCGCTCCGCCACTGTCGTGTCAGTCGGCTGCATCGGGCGATTATCTGCCCTCGGCCGGGTTCGGGCAACCACCCGGGCCGGTCGCGACACGGCGTAACCTACGAACGCTGGCCGGAGTAGCTCAGCTGGTAGAGCAATCGCCTTGTAAGCGATAGGTCGTGGGTTCGAGTCCCGCCTCCGGCTCTTTTCGCGGGAGAACCCATGGTTCCCCCGCGAACCCCCTCCTTATCGCGTGCACGACTCAGCCGCGCACGGCCTCCCGGCCGGCAAAGCCGGCCTCCGGCCGCCGGCGGAGGCGTTCGGAGAGGGCTCGAAGACTGTGCGCAGCCGTCAGGCCAAGACTTCGCGGGTCTTCTGGTGCGCCAGGATCTTGCGCTTGACCCGCTGCAGCGCGTTGTCGATCGTCTTCGTGTCGCACCCGAGGTCCTCGGCCATCTCCTCGTAGGAGTTGCCCTCGAGGTACAGGGTCAGCGCCTGCGACTCGAGCGACGAGAGACCGGTGCCGAGGCAGAAGACCAGGCTCTGGAGCTCCTCGGTCGAGATGACGCACACCGACGGGTCGTTGACGCTGGGCCGGGCAGAGCGTCGCCGAGAGTGCAGTCGCCGTCCGACTCCTGGCCTGCCGGGGTGTGGCTGAACGAGACGTACGTGTTCAGCGGAGCGTGCTTGAAGCGGGTCGCGGTCTTGATCGCGGTGATGATCTGGCGGGTGACGCAAAGCTCCGCGAAGCTCCGGAACGACGTCTCCTTGTCCGGGCGGAAGTCGCGGACCGCCTTGTAGAGCCCGATCATCCCCTCCTGCACGAGGTCGTCCCCGTCACCGCCGGCGAGGAAGTACGAGCTCGCCTTCAGCCGGACGAAGCCGGTGTACCGGCGCATGAGGCCGTCGAGCGCCTCTTGGCTGCCGTTCCGCGCCTTGAGGACGAGCTGCAGATCCTCCAGCTCTCGTTGAACCTTCTGCGCGGTCTTCGGTGCTGTAGCAGTGCGAACGGCCATCCCAGTACCCCCGTTTTCGACGCTCCTTGTTGGGCTCGAGCCGACGGCCACAATCTCGCGGACGAACAACTCTCACCTTGAGGTTGAGGGAGAAGCTAGCACTGTTTAGCAAGCGTTACAAGTGCTTTGCGCAATGTGCAGCATGCTAAGAACATATGTTCGTATGCGAGGTACGGCTCGCCCCACTGCCCGCGGCAGCGTGCGCATGCCACCATCAACGAGTGACCACCGTTCTCATCGTCGACGACCACCCGAGCTTCCGCGCGTCCGCCCGCGCGATCCTCGAGGCGGACGGCTTCGACGTAGTCGGGGAGGCTGCGAACGGCGAGACCGCGCTCCGCGCGGCGAGGAGGTTGCGCCCCGACCTCATGCTGCTCGACATACAGTTGCCGGACATGACGGGATTCGAGCTCTGCGCCGCCATCGAGGATGCCGGTGACGGCGTGCATCCGGCCGTCGTCCTGGTCTCGAGCCGTGACCAGTCCGACTTCGGTCAACTCGTCGCCGAGTCGTCGGCACGCGGGTTCGTCCCCAAGGCCGAGCTGTCGGGCGACGCGGTCTCCGCGCTTCTGGCTTGAAGCAACCCGCCGTCGCACAGCTCGTGGACGCCCTCGACGCCGGCAGGCCGGTCCGCGACGCGCTCGCGAATGCTCTCGGCGACGATGAGCTCTCCGTCTTCTACTGGCTCGACCAGCACCGCGGCTTCGCCGGTGGCGGCTGGGTGGATCCGCAGGGCCGGGCGGTACCCGACCCCTCCGCGGCCGAGTCCCAGACGCTGCAGCTCGTCCACCACGGCGGCGACCTGATCGCGGCTGTGGTGTACGAGAGCCGGCTCGACGCAGAGCCCGACGTCGTCGGCAAGACCGTCGAGGCAGCGCGCCTCGCACTCCAGAACGACCGCCTCCAGGCCGCGCTCCATGCCGAGGTGGCCTTCATGAGCACCGTCACCAACACCGCGCCGAGCCTGCTTGTGAACATCGGGACGGACGGACGCATCCGGAACATCAACGTCGCCGCACTCGAAGCGAGCGGGCTCGACGCCGACACGGCGCGCGGAGAGCTCTACTGGAACGTCTTCATCGACCCTGCGGAGCGCGAAGCGGTCAGGGATCGCTTCCATGCGCTCGCGCCCCGATTCGAGGCTGCCAAGTACGAGAACACGTTCACCAACGCTCGTGGCGAGGTCCGGACGATCTCCTGGCATGCCGCGCCGGTCGCGGACGAGCACGGCCAGGTCGTCAGCATCGTCTCGGGAGGCCTCGACATCACCGAGCGTCGCCGCCGCGAGCTCGAGCTCGAACGTGAGCGAGACGCGACGACGACGGTGCTCGAGGCGATTCGAAGCGTCGTCGTCGTGCTCGATCGAGACGGCGTCATCCGCGACCGCGACGTCGACAACCCGCGCGTCGGCGCGAACCGCGCTTTCCGGCAGGCCCTCGGCTGGCGTGACGACGAGCTCGTCGGGCGACGCTTCCTCGAGCTCGTCGTCGAGGACGAGGACGGTCGAGCAGCAGCCGCGATCGCTCGCGCCGCGGCCGGCGCAGCGTCCGACGAGGTCGAGTCGGAGCTCCACGGCGCCGACGGCGGCATCCGCGCGTTCGCCTGGTCGGCCGTCCCGGTCGCCGACGTCACCGAGAGAACGGAGGCGCTCGTCCTCGTCTCGGGCACCGACGTCACCGAACGCAAGCTCCGCGAGGCCGAAGACCGGCGCCGTCGCGCCTACATCGATGCGATTACGGAGACGATCCCGAGCTTCATCCTGATCCTCGAGACCGACGCCACCGTGCGGGAGGAAGGCGTGAACACGGCCTTCGCCGGAGCGTTCGGCTGGACGCCGTCCGAGCTCGGAGGAAAGGGCTTCGTCGGAGCGGTCGTCCCGGAGTCGGACCACGCCGCGCGGATGCTGATCGCAAACGCAGCCAACGGAGTCATCGAGGACGAGATCGAGTCGCGCTGGGAGACTCGCGACGGAGACAGTCGCATCGTCGCCTGGAGCGCGCGTCCCGTCACGGCCCTGACCGGAGCACGGCTCGTGCTCGTTACCGGAGCGGACGTGACGACGCGGCGGCTGCAGGAGGAGGAGATCCGCGCTTCCCGCGCCAGGCTCGTGTCGGCGGCGGACGAGGCTCGCCGTCGGCTGGAGCGCGACCTGCACGACGGCGCCCAGCAACGGCTCGTATCCCTCTCGGTGCTGCTTCGCCTCGCCGAGTCGCGAGTCGCAACCGGAGGCGAGGGAGTCGCCGAGATGCTGGAAGACGCTCGCACCGAGCTCACGTCGGCGCTCGAGGAGCTCCGCGAGCTCGCCCGCGGCATCCACCCAGCGATCCTCACCGACCGTGGGCTCGGCCCTGCGCTCCAGTCGCTCGCCGCGCGGGCGCCACTACCGGTTGCGTTGAAGCACCCGGAGCTGCCACTGCCGCCCGCAGTCGAGGCGACGGCGTACTTCGTCGCAGCGGAGGCCCTCACGAACGTGATCAAGTACGCACGAGCGTCATCGGCCTCGATCGAGGTCGCCGTCGCGGAGGAGCTCGTCACCGTGACGGTCGGCGACGACGGCGTCGGTGGTGCGGATCCACAGGCAGGCAGCGGGCTGCGCGGGCTCGCTGACCGACTGGCGTCGCTCGACGGCCGGCTCGTGGTCGAGAGCAGTCCCGGCGGCGGTACGCAGGTTCGAGCGGAGATCCCCCTGGAGGAGGAAGCCGAGACATAGAGTCTCGCGCGTGGCTGCCCTCCCGACCGGCACCGTGACCTTCCTCTTCGCGGACGTCGAGGGGTCGACGGGCCTGCAACAGGACCCTCGCCTCGACTACCCGGCCACGATCGCAACCGTCAGGCGCATCCTGCGCGACGCGACGACGGGGCACCGCGGAAGCGAAGCCGACGCCGTCGGCGACGAATACGTCGCCGCCTTTCAGAACGCGCCCGACGCCGCCGAGGCGGCGCTCGCCGCTCAACGTGCCCTGCGTGACGCGGAGTGGCCGGGAGGCGTCGCCGTGCGCCTGCGCATGGGCCTGCACACCGGGACGCCGGCACTCGGGGACGAGGGCTACACGGGCCTCGATGTCGTCCGCACCGCGAGGATCACCACGTCCGGTCACGGAGGGCAGATGCTGGTCTCCGCGGACTGTGCCTCGGCTGTCGACGGGCTCGACGCTGCGCCGGCTCGGCGAGTTCTGGCTGCCGGGGCTCACGCAGCCCGAGGAGATCCACCAACTCCTCGCGGACGATCTGCCACGCGACTTTCCGCCCCTCCGCAAGACGATCTCGACCCTCGGCGCCGGGATCACCGTCGTGCTCGCCGACGACGCCGTCCTGCTCCGAGAGGGCGTGGCGCGCCTTCTCTCCGATGCCGGCTTCGACGTCGTGGGCCAGTCGGGCGATGCGGAGGGTCTCCTCCGACACGTGGCGATGCACCAGCCCACGGTGGCGGTCGTCGACATCCGGATGCCTCCGACGCACACCGACGAAGGATTGCGTGCCGCCAGGGAGATTCGCGAGCGCTTTCCCGAGACCGGCGTCCTCGTCCTCTCGCAGTACGTCGAGGCCGCCTACGCGATGGACCTGTTCGCCGAGAGCGGTGAACGCCTTGGCTACCTGCTCAAGGACCGCGTCGGTGACATCTCCGAGTTCGCGTCAGCGGTTCGCCGTGTCGCGCGGGGCGGCACCGCACTCGATTCCGCGGTCGTGGACGAGCTCGTCGGCCGGCATCGCGAGCACGATCCACTGGGCGCGCTCACGTCACGGGAGAGGGAGGTGCTCGGCCTGATGGCAGAGGGACGCTCGAACCAGGGCATCGCCGATCGCCTCTACGTCACGCCTCGCGCGGTCGAGAAGCACGTCACGAACATCTTCTCGAAGCTCGATCTCCCGCCGTCGAGCGACGCCCATCGCCGCGTGCTGGCGGTCATCCTCTTCCTGCAGGCCTGACCCCGCTCACTCGCCACGACGCAGGCGCTCGAGCTCGGCGCGCGTCTCGGGATCGAGCCGGTCGCCGACCCGCCCGCCGGCGCCTCGCTGCTCGTGGTCGCGATGGCTCACCGGCTCGAGGCCGTCCAGGAACGCGCGGGAGGCGAGCTTCCGCACCTCCTGACCCGAGGTGCGGCGAACGTCGGCGTCCGAGGACACGATGCAGACGAGCTCGCCGGAGCGATTCTCCGCGGCGAGCCGCTCGAGGAGGTCGTCGGCATGGGCCGTGAACCGAACCGACAACGGCCCGACCCGACGCTCCTCTCCAACGCCGTCGAAGACCACGATGCCACGGACGCCCTTCCCCGCGACGAAGCTCGCGAGCGTGTCGACGAGCTCCCCGCGCTCCGAGAACGACCCTGCGTGGAGCAGGTTGTAGCCGTCGAAGAGGTACAGGGTCGGGTCAGCCATGGCTGTTGCGCTGGCGACGCACCTCGTACAGGAGGACGGCTGCTGCGACCGAGACGTTGAGCGACCCGACCTTCCCGGCGAGCGGGATCGCGACCGTGCCGTCGCAGGTTCGCTTCACCAAGGGTCGGACACCCTTGCCTTCGGCGCCGAGGACGAGGGCGAGCCCTCCGCGCAGGTCGGCCTCCCACATCGCTGTCCCTCCCTCCGAATCCGCCGCGTACGCCCACAGGTCCCGTCCCTTCACATCGGCGAGATAGCGCGCCAGGTTCGGCACGACCGCCACGGGGAGGTGCTCGACCGCTCCGGCCGACGCGCGACAAACCGCACTGGTCACCCGCACCGAGCCGTGCGCCGGGACGACGATCCCGGTCGCCCCCGCGCCGTCCGCGCTCCGCGCAACCGCACCGAGGTTGTGGGGATCCGTCACCTGGTCGAGACAGACGAGCAGCGGCTCGTCCCGCGTCGCGAGCTCGTACGCGTCGGCATACCGGAAGGGCTCGCACCAGGCAACGACGCCCTGGTGGTCGCGCGTTCCGGCAGCCTCGGTCAGGAAGCGCTCGGGCTTCACCTGCGCGCGCGGCCCGGCGTCGAGCCACGGAATCTGAGTCGCCGCGCGCTCGGTCACCCACGTCTCGAGCACCTGCCGTGGGCCTCGATACAACTCGCGAGCTGCATTCCGCCCGTACACGAGCTCGCGCGTCATCTGCGGCGGACGAGCCGGTAGCCGTCGGGATCGTCGCGCACGTCCCAGCCGGCAGTCTCGAGCTCCTCGCGAAGCCGGTCAGCCTCCTCGAAGTCCCGCGCTGCCCTCGCCTCCTGCCTGCGCGCCGCGAGAGTACTCACCTCGGGAGGCGCCTCCTCGTCCGCCGCGAGCGACTCCAGCCCGAAGATCGCGAGCGCGCGACGCAGCAGCTCGTGATCGCGCCACTCGTGCATCACCGCGAGCGCAGCCGGTGTATTGAAGTCGTCGTCGAGCGCCTCCGCGAGGCGCTCCCACGAGCCCGCTGGCGCCGGCTCGTGCATGTTGCGAAAGACGTCGCGGAACCGCTCCGTGCGTGCCGACGCCTGCTCCATGACCTCGTCCGAGAAGTCGACCGGCTTGCTCCAGTGGCCGGAAAGATGGAAGACGAGCAGCGCCTCCCGACCCCAGGCATCGAGGACGCTGCGGAGCGTCACGACGTTTCCCAGCGACTTCGACATCTTCGCCTCGTCGAGCTCGAGCATGCCGTTGTGCATCCAGATGCGCGCGAACGCGTGGCCGAGCGCGCTCGATTGTGCGAGCTCGTTCTCGTGATGGGGAAAGCGCAGGTCCGTGCCCCCGCCGTGGATCTCGAACTCGTGGCCGAGGAGCTTCTCGGCCATCGCGGAGCACTCGATGTGCCAGCCGGGCCGGCCCGGGCCCCACGGTGAGTCCCACGAGGCGTCCTCGTGCGGCTTCTGCGACTTCCACAGCGCGAAGTCGCGCTGATCGCGCTTCAGATCGCTCGACTCCTGGGCGACCATGTCGTCGAGGCGGGCGCCCGAGAGCCTGCCGTACCCGGGCGAGCTCGCGACGCTGAAGTAGACGTCCCCGTCCGCGACGTATGCATGCTCGCGCTCGACGAGCTCGACGATGAACGCGACGATCTCGGGGATCGCCTCGGTGGCACGCGGCTCGCTGTCGGGCCGGCCGAGGCCGAGATCGTCGGTGTCCTCGAAGAACCACGCCGTCGCACGCTCCGAGAGCTCCCGGCTCGGGATGCCCTGCTCGAGCGCCTCGGCGTACACCTTGTCGTCGACGTCGGTGATGTTGTGGACGAGGCTCGCGTCGTAGCCCGTGTGCCGCAGCCAGCTCCGCAGCCACATCCCGAGGACGAAGGGCCGCGAGTTCCCGACGTGGATCCGCTGGTACACGGTCGACCCGCAGAAGTACATCCGGATCGGGCCGGGTGGAGGCGGCAGCTCGACCGGCGAGCGGGTCAGCGTGTCGTACAGGCGCACACCGGCGATCGTAGTCAGGAGCCGACTGCGTCAGCGGCCCGCGCGAGTGCCTCCTCGCGCGAGAGCGCAGACAGCACCGCGGCGAGCTCGGGCCCGGTTGGGGCGCCCGTGAGCGCCAGCCTGAGCGAGCGCAGGTCGCCCCCGACTGCCTTCAGCTCGCGAACGAGCGCGCGCGACTCCTCGGTCGTGAGCCGCTCGGGAGCGGGCTCCCGCAGCTCCGCGAAACGCGCCAACGTGGCGCGAGCGTCCTCGTCGAGACCCACCGGCTCGGGCTCGAGCAAGAGGTGCGCGTACTCCTTCGCCTCGACCAGGGAGCGTGCGCCGCGAAGCGCCGGCACAAGCTCGACCGGAGCGTCCGGCCGCTGTGGCCAGCTCGTCGTCGCTCATCGCAGCGATCGCGTCGATCGCGAGGCGGCGGAGCCGCGCGAGGTCGAGCTGGACGTCGTGCTCGGGCAGCCCCAGCTCGTCGAGGTAGGCACGCACGGCCTGAGCGGGGAAGCCCTCGTCGCGCAGCTCCGCGATCGACGAGTGCCCATGCCGCTTCGAGAGCTTCTTGCCGTCCGGCCCGAGCACGAGCCCGTGGTGGATCACCTCCGGCAGCTCGCCGCCGAGCGCACGGGCGATCCGCTGCTGAACCGGCAGGTTCGGGCGATGATCGTTGCCACGGATCACGTGCGTGATCCGTAGCTCGAGGTCGTCCGCGACCGAGGCGAGCTGATATGTCGCGGTCCCGTCCGCGCGCACGAGGGTCGTGCCGTCGTGCCCGAGCCGCACCGAGCCGTCCTCGTCTCGCTCGGCAGCACCCGTGGCGAGCGCACGCTCAGCGGCTGCGGCGTAGTTCGGCCCGCGTTCGCTCTGCCGAACCGGGCCGTCGCCGAACGAGACCCCGAGCCACTCGAGGTCGCCCAGGATCGCCGCCTCCCCACCCTCGACCGTGCGCGACGGAGTCGGTGTCGTCGATGCGCAGGATCAGCACGCCTGCCTCCGCATCGGCGAAGCGGCGGTTGGCGACAGCCGTCAGCGCGTTTCCGAGGTGGAGCGAGCCGGTCGGGCTCGGTGCGAACCGGACGCGGACGTTCACTCGGCGTCGATCGCGACGTGCCCGGGCTGCGCGGCGACCCGCCCGAGCCAGGCACGGATCGCGTGGTACGGCTCGAGGTCGAAGTCGCCTTCGTGTGCGACGTGGGTGTAGGCGTAGAGCGAGATGTCGGCGATCGAGTAGCTGTCGCCGACGAGGAAGTCGCGGCCGTCCAGGTGCCGCTCCATCGCGTCGAGCGCCGCGTAGCCCCCTCCATCCGAGCGGGAAGCCGATCGGCGAAGCGCTCCGGTGTCCCCGAGTACGCGAGCCAGAACCGCGCGACGGCGATGTTCGGCTCGTGGCTGTACTGCTCGAAGAACTGCCACTGCAGCACCTGCGCGCGCTCGTACGGGTCGTCCGGGACGTACTGCGTGCCGTCGGCGAAGTACCAGAGGATCGCGTTCGACTCGCCGAGCGGGCGCCCGTCGTCGAGGACGAGCGTCGGCACGCGCAGCGCCGGGATTCAGGTCGCCGAGGAGCTCCTTGCGGTTCGAGCGGTCGACGACGGAGACGTCGACCGTCTCGTACTCGATCCCGAGCTGGGCGAGCAGGAGCCGAACCTTGTAGCAGTTGCCCGAGACCGCCGAGTTGTAGAGCAGCACCGGCCGGACGCTACCGGTAGTCGGGATTGGCGAAGTCGAAGCGGCAGCCGGCGTCCCAGAGCGACCGCTGGTTCCCGTGCGCGGGCATGCCGCCCGCGTCCTTCAGCATCCGCGCGACGTGCAGCAGGTTCCAGGTCATGAACGTCGTGTTCCGGTTCGTGAAGTCGTTCTGCGGCCCGCCCGAGCCCTCGTCGAGGTACGACGGCCCCGGCCCGGCCTCGCCGATCCAGCCGGCGTCGGCCTGCGGCGGGATCGTGTACCCGAGGTGCTGCAGCGAGTAGAGGATGTTCATCGAGCAGTGCTTGATCCCGTCCTCGTTCCCCGTGATCAGGCACCCGCCGACCTTTCCGTAGAAGGCGTACTGGCCGTGCTCGTTCAACAGGCTCGAGCACGCGTACAGCCGCTCGACGACCCGCGTGCACACGGACGACTTCTCGCCGAGCCAGATCGGGGAGCCGAGCACGAGGATGTCCGCCGCCTGCACGCGCTCGTACAGCGCGGGCCAGTCGTCGCGTCTCCGCTCCGTGCTCGCGCATGTCGGGCCAGACGCCGGGCGCGAGGTCGTGGTCGACGGCGCGCACGAAGTCGACCTCCACACCGCTCCGCTCCATGATCGCCATCGAGATCCGCATCAGCCCCTCGGTGTGGGACTGCTCCGGCGAGGGCTTGAGCGTGCAGTTGACGAAGAGCGCGCGCAGGTCGGAGAAGTCCCACCGGCTCGTCGTGCAGAGCTCCTCCTGGAAGTCGGTCAGCGTCACGTCGTCCTCCTTCTCGCGGGTGTCGCGTACCCTCGCACGCGTGGAGCGGCTCCTGTCGGACTGGTTCGCGAGAGAGGGCCGCGATCTCCCCTGGCGTCGAACGCGCGACCCGTACGCGATTCTCGTGTCCGAGGTGATGCTCCAGCAGACGCAGGTCGAGCGCGTGGTGCCGCGCTATCTCGCGTGGCTCGAGCGCTGGCCGACGGTCGAGTCGCTCGCCGCCGCGTCTGCCGGCGACGTGATCCGCGAGTGGCAAGGGCTCGGGTACAACCGTCGCGCGCTGAATCTCCACCGCTCGGCACAACGGATCGCCGCCGCGGGCTGGCCGCTCGACCTCACCGAGCTTCCCGGCGTCGGCGAGTACACCGCGGCCGCGATCCGTTGCTTCGCCCTCGGTGAGGACGTCCTCCCGGTGGACGTGAACGTCGGGCGTGTGCTCAGACGCACGGGCTTTCCGTTCTCCGGACGCGCAGCGCAGGCGCTGATGGATCTCGGCGCGACGGTCTGCCTCGCCCGCATTCCGCGCTGCGACGGTCTGCCCGCTCGCGAGCGCCTGCCCGTCGCGAGGCGTTCGCGACGAGCCCGTGCGCAAGCAAGGGCCGTTCGAGGGATCGTTTCGCCAGCGTCGAGCGGCTGCGCTGCGATCCGTTGCGAACGCTGCGCGGCCGCTGGCACAGCTCGACGACGAGGCCGTCCGCTCGCTCGAGAAGGACGGCCTCGTGATCGTCGAGGACGGCCTCGTCGCGCTTCCGTCCTAGCGGCGTCCTCAGAGAACCGGACAGTTGACGACGATCGGCATCGCCCTGACCGTCACGTCACCGGCTCGCTGGGCACGCGCGACGGCAGCCGCCGAACGCAACACCCGCGCCTCGGCCTCGTCCTTCCAGGTCACCATGCGCACGGCCCACAGCGGCGTGTAGTCACGCCGTCCCGGCACGGTGTCGATGACGTTGCGCTGGTCTTCGGTCCCGTTCGTGAAGGCCCAGATCGGCGCCGTCTTGTTTCCCGACGCGAGCTTCACCGGGCCGAAGTCGAGGTACGAGACGACCTCGCCCCGAAATAAGCCGAGCGTCACGTCCTGCGCGCGTGTGTGCTTCACGCTTCCCGCCGGCTGATCAGACCTCGTGCAGCATCCAGACGTTGGGCTCGACATGCGTGCCGGCTCCGTCCTCGACGAGGAGCGTCGCGAGACCTCCCGGGAAGACGTATTCGCCGTCCTCCGGAAACGCCATCCCCGTCCACTGCTCCCAGTCGGTCGACGGATCCCGTGATCCGCATCGACTCGGGAGCAAGCGCGAGAATGCGGCCGCCTATGACCTCGTGGACACGCAGCCAGGGGTCGAAGTGGGACCCGTCGTCGCGCCGCCATTCCACGTAGCGCTCGATCGGGATGAGTGGGTAGCGCTCCTTCCACGTCGGCCGTACCGGAGCGACCACGCCCTTCGTCAGACCCGCAGCACGCGCGTTGTCGACGAACGTCCCGAGCATCCGGCTCGAGAGCTGCCTCCCCTGCTGCTCGGGTGAGACGCTGATCGCGATCGCCATCAACGCCGTGTGCGGCCGCTCCGAGGTCATCCCGCGGACGAAGCCGTCCTCCCATCCGGACGGCAAGTCGTCGAGCGTGCCGTCCCACGGCAGCGACACGGCGTGCGCCTCCGCGAACAACGCGTCGCCGTCCACGAGCGCAACCTGGAAGTCCGGGAAGTCGGCGTACAAGCGCCCCCAGTAGAGGTCGGCAGCCTCGCTCTGGTTCATGTACTCGGGGAACGTCCGTTGCGACAGCTCCTCGAAACGCCGCTCCCTGAGGTCGGGGCGGTCGGCGTAGCGGACGATCTTCACGATCGCTGCAGGAGCGCGACCGCCTGGGCCGCGAGCCCCTCACCGCGACCGCTGAAGCCCAGGCCGTCGGTCGTCGTCGCGCGCACGGTCACACGTCCTCGGTCGGCTCCGAGTGCACCGGCCAGCCGGTCGCACATCTCCTCCCGCGCATGCCCGATCCGCGGCTCTTCGCCGATCAGGACGCAGTCCGCGTTCACGAGCTCCCAGCCGCTCTCCTTGACCTCGCGGTAGGCCTCCCACAGGAGATCGAGCGACGAAGCGCCGCGGTACTGCTCGTCGTCGGACGGGAAGAGCGTGCCGATGTCGCCGAGGTTCGCCGCGCCGAGCAGCGCGTCGATCAGCGCATGGGCGATCACGTCGCCGTCCGAGTGACCGGCCAGACCTCGCGGATACTCGATCGGCACGCCGCCGAGGACGAGGGGAACGCCCTCGTCGAGGGCGTGCGCGTCGTAGCCGATGCCGACCCGGAGCTCGGTCACGCGAGCGAGGCTAACGCCTCGGGCAACGAGGCGAGGTCGTCCAGCCCGAGGGTCGCCTCGGGCGGTGTCGGCTGCAGCCTTCCCCACGGTCCGCGCCTGACGTGCACGGCGACGAGACCTGCCGCGGCAGCCGGAAGGACGTCGTTGTCCACGCGATCCCCAACGTACGCGACCTCGTTGGCGCGGTGTCCCAGCAGCGCGACGACCTTCTCGAAGAACGCGAGCTCCGGCTTACGAACACCGAGGCTGGCCGACGAGGAGATGACGTCCGCCGGGAGCGCAGAGTCGCGCGCCCAGCGCTCGAGTGCCTCGGTCTGGTTGCCGACGATGCCGACCCGAAGCCCGAGCTCGCGAACGCGGCTCAGGCAGTCGAGCGCGTCCGGGTAGAGGTCCTCGAGCGAGTACGGGATCTCGTCCCACCAGCGCGGAGGCGTCTCGATCCCGAGGTGACCCCACAGAGCTGTGTGCTCCTCGCCACGCGCGATCGTCACGCCGAGCGCGGCCCAGACCACGTGCGCCTGCAGCCCCTCCCGATCGGCCAATCGACGCCACCATCGCTCCTCGTCGACGAGCGTCTCGCCGACGTCGAAGACGACTGCTCTCAGAGCCACGACTCGACGAGCGCGAGGTCCGCCGGCGTCGTGATCTTCCGAAGGCGGGAGTCGCCTTCCACGATCGCGACGCGGCCGCCGGAACGCTCGACGAGCGACGCGCAGTCGGTCGCGTCGGCCACTCCCCCGCGAACGCCCGCCGGAGCGACTCGACGAGGAACGCCTGCGGCGTCTGAGCCGTGTAGAGCCCGCGCCGATCGAGCGGTCTTGGTCACGGTGCCGTCGCGCGACGCGCTTCACGGTGTCGGAGATCGGGATGGCCGGGCACCGCGCCGTCGTATCCCTCCCCCAGCGGCCCGAGCACCCGCTCCACGACCTCGTCACCCAGGAGCGGCCTCGCCGCGTCGTGGACGAGGACGACGACGGCCTCGTCCGGGACTTCCGCGAGCGCCGCCGCAACGGACTCCGCACGCGTCGCGCCGCCCGGCACGCAGGCGACGACCTTCGAAACGGCGAGCTCCTCGGCGAGGAGGATCGTCGGCTCCTCCCACCCGGGTGGAGCCGCGACGACGATCGAGTCGATCAGCTCACAGCGGTCGAGCCGATCGAGGCTCTCGGCGACGAGCGGACGTCCCCCGAGGACGGCGAACGCCTTCGGACGGTCGATCCCGAGCCGCTCCCCCGACCCGGCGGCAGCCAGCAGTGCCCACGTAGCTCCGGCGACGCCGGAGCCGTCAGGCACTCGCGGTCGCGGCCTTCGGCTTCGCTCTCGACTTCGGCTTCGGCTGCCCGGCACGCGAGAGGACGTCGTCGAGCCAGGCCGCAGCCTCTTCCTCGTCCATGTCCTTCGCGTACATGAGCTCGGAGGCGAGGATCTTCTTCGCCTTCACGAACATCTGCTTCTCGCCGGTCGAGAGGCCTTTCTCGTTGTTGCGCACGGCGAGGTTCCGTACGACCTCCGCGAGCTCGAAGATGTTGCCGGTCTTCATCTTGTCGCGGTTGTGCTTGAAGCGACGGTTCCAGTTCTTCGGCATCTCGGTCGACCCACCCGAGAGCGTCCTGACGACCATCGTCACTGTCCGCTGGTCGATGACGGTTCGCAGACCGACCCGCTCGGCGTTCTCGCACGGCACGTTCACGGTCATGTCGTTGTGGAGGATCTGGATCGTGAGGTACTCCTTGACCTCACCGAGAACCTCCCGTTTTTCCTTCCGCACGACCGTCCCTGCGCCATGGTGCGGATAGACGACCTTGTCGCCAATGTCGAACAAGAGAGCCTCCCCGATGTCGGTATCCGTCGCCTTCACGTGAAAAGGGCCGGCAGCGCTTTCTGCCGGCATCCGGGACACATCATAGCTGTTCCTGCACAGGTCCTTAACGGAACCGCAACCGCTCCCTCGCGGCTACGCAGCGGCTTCCTCGGCGCGCTGAGCCCGGCCGTGATCGCAGCGCGCAACGTCTCCGCCGCCGCGACGTGAAGCGAGCTTCGAGTGGGCGCGCCGGCAGGCGCGACGACGACCTCGATCCCGAGCTTCGCGCACTCCTCGAGGCGTCGCTCGGCCTGCGAGGCCTGGCGCAGGCGTCCGGTGAGGCCGATCTCGCCGAAGGCGGCGAGCCCCGCGCGGGCGGGGACGCCGCGCGCGGCAGAGGCGATCGCCAGGGCGACGGCCAGGTCGGCGCCCGGCTCCTCGATCCGAACGCCGCCGGCGACGTTGACGAACACGTCGGCGCTCGCGAGCGGCACCCGCGCGTGACGACCGAGCACCGCCACGATCATCGCGAGCCGGCGTGGATCGACACCGGTAGCGACGCGCCGCGGCATCGCGAGATCGGTCGGCGCGACGAGCGCCTGGATCTCGAGCAGGATCGGTCTGGTCCCTTCGAGCGCGCAGCCGACGGCCGCACCGACTTCTCCGGGATGGGTCGTGCCGAACCGCTGCGACGGGTCCGGCACGCCGACGAGACCGGACGCGGTCATCTCGAAGATGCCGAGCTCGTTCGTCGACCCGAAGCGATTCTTGGTCGCGCGAAGGATGCGATGCTCGTGGTAGCGGTCGCCCTCGAACTGGAGCACGCAGTCGACGAGGTGCTCCAGCACGCGCGGGCCGGCGACCGACCCGTCCTTCGTCACGTGACCGACGAGGATGGTCGCCACACCTGCCTCCTTCGCGATGCGGAGCAGCCGGCCGGCGGCCTCGCGCACCTGCCCGACGGAGCCCGGCGCCGAGCCGAGCCCCGACGCATGCAGCGTCTGCACCGAGTCGATGACGCAGACCTCGGGCCGCTCGCGGTCGAGGGTCGCGCAGACGGCGTCGAGATCCGTCTCGGCGAGGATCTCGACGGCCTCCGCACCTCCGAGACGGGCAGCGCGCAGCGACACCTGCGCGGCCGACTCCTCCCCCGTGACGAGGAGCGCCCGCCGCCCGGCACGCGCGACGTTCCCGAGCGCGGACAGCAGCAGCGTGGACTTTCCCACGCCGGGCTCGCCGCCGACGAGCACGAGCGACGCCGGCACGAGGCCGCCGCCGAGCACGCGATCGAGGTCGGCGATCCCGGTGGAGATGCGCTCCGCCTCGTCGACCGCGACGTCGCGTATGGGGACGGGCGACAGCGCACGGCACGCTCTCGGCGCCTGCGTCGGAGCCGTGGAGCTCCTCGACGAGCGTCCCGAACGCGTTGCAGCCGGGGCACTTGCCGAGCCAGCGCCCGGACGTCGTGCCGCATTCCGAGCACGTGAACTGGACCGTGACCTTTGCCACCGAGCCAGTCTAGGAGGGAGGTCCGACGCCGCTTCTCACGAAACTGCAACGACTCGCTTGAAACTTCGGCGCTGGTCGATAAGAGTCTCTGGTTCAGCCGCCGCCGACCGACGAAAGGACATGCCGCATGGACCGCTTCAATGAATTGGGACGGGGGGTACAGCTGATGCTCGTCGGAGCTGTGCTCTTGCTCATCGACCTGTTCCTGCCGTGGCAGGACTTCGACGTCGGAGGACTCGCGGACGAGTTGGGCGTCGATGCGTCGTTCAGCGGCTGGCGAGGCTTTGGCGGCGTCATTGTCGGGCTGCTCACGATCGTCCTGCTCGCATGGCTGATCGTGCGGCTCGCGTCCGTCAACATCCCGCTGCCGGTCTCGACGGCGATGTCGGCCGCGGTGCTCGGGACGCTGATCCTGATCTTCACGGTCATCAAGCTGCTGACGATCCTCGGGGACGAGGCCACGATCTGGGCGTGGGTCGGGCTCGTGCTGGCGATCGTCATCGCCGTGGGAGCGTTCATGGCCGTGCAGGAAGCGGGCGGTGTCGAAACGCTCCGAACCGAGGCCAGCAATCTCGGCAGCTCTTCCGCGGCGACGCCGGCCGCGAGCCGCAGCGCCGCCCGCAGCGGCGGACACCACTCCCGACGTGCCCGCGCCGGACGCGCCAGCGGCTCCGGACGTGACGGCACCCGATCCGCCTGCCGACGCTCCCGACGCAGACGCGCCGGGCGACCGCAACCCGCTAGCTCCAGGCGTCGCCACCGCGGCGCGGCTCGTCGCGCCGCGGTGGCGACGCAATACACCCGCACGGGACGCCGAATACCCCTTCCGGCGCATTGCGGAGTACCCTGTGGCGAGTAGGCAGCGCATATGGCTGCGGTCACAGACGCCGTCACGAGTCCGCCGGGAGGACGCCCGATGGAGAAGATCAAGGCCTCGTCGCTCGGGACGAAGCTCGTCCTCGTCGCCGGTCCGCTGCTGCTCCTGAGCCTGTTCTTCACCTGGCAGAACCTCGAGGTCGACTACGGGGCGGCCGGTGTGGCGGTGCTGACGCAGGACGGCTGGGACGTGTGGGGCCTGCTCATCGGATTGCTGTCGATCACGATCGTCACGCTCGTCGTGCTCACCCGCCTGACCGAGGTGGAGATGACCGAGGACATCTCCTGGGACTCGATCATCCTCGGGCTCGGCGGAACCTGCGCCCTGCTCGCCGTCGTCAAGAACCTGACCGATGCGAACTCGAGCTGGGAGAGCTACGTGTTCGTCGGTTTCGCGGTGCTCCTCTTCGCAGGGACGTACCTGAACTGGGCCGAGGCCAGGCGGAGCGCACGACCGCTTCTTCGCCGGAGGCGAGGCGGGTTCGGCTCCGCAGCCTGACCTGCTCGCCGACTCGAGCGCTCAGCCGATCCGCTTGACGAGCAGCACTCGGTCCTCGCCCGGCCCGTCGTAGTCCGGAACGACGCGTTCGGCCTCGAACCCGAGCGCCTCGTGAAACGCGAGGGAGCCCTGGTTGACGGGCGAAGTCACACAGCGCACGACGCTTCGTCCGCTCGCCGCCACATCGGTCAGGAAGCGCTCGTAGAGCGCACGGCCGACTCCTTCGCCACGCTGATCCGGGGTCACACCGACGAAGTGGATGTAGGCCTCGTCCTCGGACGTCTGCGAGAGGAACCCGCACAGGAAGCCGACGAGATCCTCGTCGTCGTCCTCTGCGACGAAGCTCGTGCCCTCGAAGTGGAGGAAGAAGAGCTTGGGCAGCATCGGTGCCATATCGCGCTCGCCCCACCAGACGTTGACGCGCCCGATGACTCGCCCGTAGTCGGACGGTTTCGCGTGGCGGATGTGCGGCGAGCTACTCGTCGGACGGGCCGTCGACCGGCTCGTCGTCGAGCTCGGGCTCGTCGGCCGGGCCGCCCACTGCCGCAGGCACCGGAGTGCCCTCGATGACCCTGATCTCGACCGGGGGCTCGTCGTCGACCGGGTTCTCGCGCCGGTCGACGATGAGCGTCGAGTCCGGTGAGAGATCGCGGCCGAGGATGAAGTCGGCGAGCGGGTCCTCGATCATGCGCTGGATCGCCCTGCGCAGCGGGCGCGCGCCCATTGCCGGGTCGTAGCCCTGCTCCACGAGCAGCTCGCGCGCGTCGTCGGTCAGCTCGATGACGACGCCGTGCTTGCCCATCTCCTCGCGGACGCGCTTCATCATCAGGTCGACGACCTCGAGGATCTCGACCTTCTCGAGCTTGTGGAAGACGATGACCTCGTCGATGCGGTTCAGGAGCTCGGGCCGGAACACCTTCTTGAGCTCCGACATGACCCGCTCCTTCATCTCGTCGTACGAGAGGCCCGCCTCGTCGCCGATGGAGAAGCCGAGCGTCTGGTTCTTCGAGATCTGTGCTGCGCCGAGGTTCGAGGTCATGATCACGATGCAGTTGCGGAAGTCGACCTTGCGACCCTGCGAGTCCGTCAGCTTCCCGTCCTCGAGGATCTGCAGGAGGATGTTGAAGACGTCCGGGTGCGCCTTCTCGATCTCGTCGAGGAGCAGCACCGAGTACGGCTTGCGCCGCACGGCCTCGGTCAGCTGCCCGCCCTCGTCGTAGCCGACGTAGCCGGGCGGCGAGCCGACGAGCCGCGAGACGGAGTGCTTCTCCATGTACTCGGACATGTCGACCTGGATGAGCGCGTCCTCGTCACCGAAGAGGAACTCGGCGAGCGTGCGGGCGAGCTCGGTCTTCCCGACTCCGGAGGGGCCGAGGAAGATGAACGAGCCGGTCGGGCGCTTGGGATCCTTGATCCCGGCGCGCGCGCGGCGGATCGCTTTGGCGACCGCGACGATCGCCTGATGCTGGCCGATGACGCGCTTGTGCAGCTCGTCCTCCATCCGCACCAGCCGCTGCGACTCGGCCTCGGTGAGCTTGAAGACCGGGATCCCGGTCCACATGGAGACGATGTCGGCGATCTCGTCCTCGCCGATCTCCGGTTGCTCCTCGTCGGCCTGGTTGCGCCACTCCTCCTCGAGCTCCTTCTTCTTCTGCGTCAGCTTCCGCTCCTTGTCGCGGAGCTGCGCGGCCTTCTCGAACTCCTGCGCCTCGATCGCGTTCTCCTTGTCGGCGCGGACCTTGTCGATCTCCTCCTCGAGCTCGCGGTAGCGCGGCGGCGCCGCCATCGTCGCGATGCGGACGCGCGAGCCCGCCTCGTCGATGAGGTCGATCGCCTTGTCGGGCAGGTGGCGGTCCTGGATGTAGCGGTCGGCGAGCATGGCCGCGGCGCTCAGCGCCTCGTCCGAGATCTTGCAGCGATGGTGCGCCTCGTAGCGGTCGCGCAGGCCCCGCAGGATCTGGACCGTCTCGTCGATCGTCGGCTCCTCCACGCGCACCTGCTGGAACCGTCGCTCGAGCGCCGCGTCGCGCTCGAGATACTTGCGGTACTCGTCGAGCGTGGTCGCGCCGATGGTCTGGATCTCGCCGCGGGCGAGTGCGGGCTTGAGGATGGAAGCGGCATCGATCGCGCCTTCGGCTGCGCCGGCGCCGACGAGATTGTGGAGCTCGTCGATGAACAGGATGATGTCGCCGCGCTGGGTGATCTCCTTCATCACCTTCTTCAGGCGCTCCTCGAACTCACCGCGGTACTTCGAGCCTGCGACGAGAGCCGCGAGGTCGAGCGTGTAGATCTGCTTGCCCTTGAGGATCTCCGGCACCTGGCTCGACGAGATGCGCGAGGCGAGGCCCTCGACGACGGCGGTCTTGCCGACACCGGGCTCGCCGATGAGCACCGGGTTGTTCTTCTGGCGGCGCGAGAGGATCTGCATGACGCGCTCGATCTCGGTCTGGCGGCCGACCACGGGGTCGAGCTTCCCCTCGACCGCGGCCTTGGTCAGGTTCCGGCCGAACTGGTCGAGGAGCTTGGAGCTCTTCGTCTTCTCGCCGGGGGCGACGCTCGAGCCGGACTGGCGCCGGCCCGGGCCGGAGAGCATGCGGATGATCTCGTTGCGGATCTTCTCCGCGTCCGCGTCGAAGTCGAGCAGGATGCGGGCGGCGACGCCCTCGTTCTCGCGCACGAGGCCGAGGAGGATGTGCTCCGTCCCGATGTAGTTGTGGCCGAGCGAGAGAGCCTCGCGCAGCGCCAGCTCGAGGACCTTCTTGGCGCGCGGCGTGAATGG
Source organism: uncultured Gaiellaceae bacterium (assembly GCA_963808865.1). Lineage (GTDB taxonomy): Bacteria > Actinomycetota > Thermoleophilia > Gaiellales > Gaiellaceae > GMQP-bins7. Next base: position 69,621 of record CAWEGY010000001.1, read on the forward strand.
AATCTGCCCGGTGGTGACCTCGTCACCCTGGCCCACGATGCGAGCGACCTGGGCGCGCACCTCTTCCACCGTGATGTCGAGCGACTCGAGGACACGGGCAGCAAGGCCTTCCTCCTCGCGAAGGAGTCCGAGCAGGATGTGCTCGGTGCCGATGTAGTTGTGCTTGAGGGCTCGCGCTTCGTCCTGCGCGAGAACGACAACCTGCCTGGCCCGTTCGGTGAATCGCTCGAACAACTCCCTCGACGCTCCTTTCGCTGGGTTACCGGAGGCCGCCTGGCTCCCCCGGGTCGAAGGGACGCATCTGATCGTAGCCGACTGGTCTCGGTGCGAGTCTCACACGCGGGTTCGCCCGGCGTGCTCTGTACCCTTCTCGGCCGTTGTACAACGATTCGTTAATCGCGTGCCAATCGGATCGTCGCCTTTGAGGATTCTCGTCACCGGATCTTCCGGCCAGATCGGGACGAACCTGGCCCTCCGCCTCCAGCACGACGGCCACGAGGTCTTCGGCGTGGACAAGCGTCAAAACACCTGGACCGACGACTTCGACTACCTCCTCCAGGATCTCGCCGGGCACTACGCGGCATTCCGCGGAGGCATCAACGGAGTCGAGTACCCCGACGTCGACCTGGTCGTCCACCTCGCGGCGCACGCGAAGGTGCACCAGCTCGTCCGGCAGCCGCACAGGGCGCTCGAGAATGCCGTGATGACCTTCAACGTGCTCGAGTACGCGCGGCTCCGCCACATCCCGATCGTCTTCTCGTCGAGTCGTGAGGTGTACGGCGACGTCCATCGCTTCGAGGAGTACACGGAGCACGTCGCGGACTTCGCGTACACCGAGAGCACGTACTCCGCGTCCAAGATCGCGGGCGAGGCGTTCATCTACTCGTACGCGCGTTGCTACGGCCTGCCGTACCTCGTCTTTCGCTTCTCGAACGTCTACGGACGCTACGACAACGACCTCAACCGGATGGTGCGCGTCATCCCGCTGTTCATCCACTCGATGCTGCGCGACGAGCCGATCACGATCTACGGCGGGACCGACAAGACGCTCGACTTCACGTTCGTCGACGACTGCATCGACGGCATCGTGCGGGGGATCGAGGCGCTCGCGGAAGGCCGGGTCGTCAACCAAACGGTCAACCTGGCGTACGGCCAGGGGAACACCCTCGTCCGCTGCGCAGAGCTGATCGCGGGCGAGCTCGACGTGACCCCGCAGATGACGCTGGCGCCCTCGCTCCTCGGGGAGGTCACCCACTACGTCGCGGATCTCTCGAAGGCTCGCGAGCTGCTCGGCTACAGCCCGCAGGTGTCGCTGGACGAGGGCATCGCGAGGTCCGTGGCCTGGTTCCGCGAGCACCGCGCCGCGCATCCCGAGGAGGACGTTCCGGTTACGGCCGATCACGAGGGAGCTTCGCGCGACGTCGGCCCCGTCTGGAAGACGGCCGCAGCGAACTAGCCGACTAGGATCGGCGCGTGGCCGAGCGCGAGCGACTGTCGTGGGTCGAGTTCGGCGAGGCGACGCGAGCATTGGCACAGGCCGTCGCGGACGACGGCTACCGACCCGACCTCGTCCTCTCGATCGCCAGGGGAGGCCTGCTCGTCGGAGCGGCGCTCGGCTACGCCCTCGACGTCAAGAACACGTGGACGATGAACGTCGAGTTCTACACCGGCGTCGAGCAGCGTCTCGACGTTCCGATGATCCTGCCGCCGGTCCCGGAGCTCGTCGACCTCGAGTCGGCCCGGATGCTGATCGCCGACGACGTCGCGGACACGGGCGAGACGATGGCGCTCGTCAGGGAGTTCTGCGCGGGCAAGGTCGGCGAGGTGCGCGGCGCCGTCCTGTACGAGAAGTCCCGCTCGATCGTGAAGTGCGAGTACGTGTGGCGGCGAACCGACCTCTGGATCGACTTCCCGTGGAGCGCGGACGAGCCCGTCGCGCGGCTATCGACCCTCGGGACGTAGAGCCGGAAAGAGAATCACGTCGCGGATCGTGTCGCGGCCCGCGAGCAGCATTACCAGGCGGTCGATGCCGAGGCCCAGCCCGCCGGTCGGCGGCATCCCGAACGAGAGCGCCTCCACGTAGTCCGGGTCGCCCGCCGACGCCGACGACGTGCTCCGACTGCTCGTCGAACCGCCGTTGCTGCTCCGCCGGATCGTTGATCTCGGAGTAGGCGTTCCCGAGCTCCATTCCACCGGCGAAGTACTCGAACCGCTCGACGAGCGAGTCGTCGTCGTCCATCGTCCGTGCGAACGGCGAGAGCTCGACGGGATGGCCGTACACCATCGTCGGCTCGACGAGGGTCGGTTCGACGAAGTGGGAGAACGCGTGGTCGACGAGCTGCGCCCAATCCCGGTCGGCCTCGGTATCGACACCGCGCTCCTTCAGCCAGGCGCGCAGCTCGTCCGCGTCGCGAGTCCAGAGCTCGTGCTGCTCGAGCGACTCGACGAACGCGAGCCTGCGCCACGGGCTCTTCAGGTCGAGCTCGTGCTCCCTGAAGGCGACCGTCGTCGTTCCCAGGATCTCGCGCGTGACCTGCTCGAGCATCGTCTCGATGCGCACCATCGTGTCCTGGTAGTCCGCGTAGGCCTCGTACCACTCGAGCATCGTGAACTCGGGCTGGTGCTTGTAGGAGACGCTCTCGTTCCGGAAGTCCTTCCCGATCTCGTACACGCGCTCGAGCCCGCCGACAATCAGGCGCTTGAGATAGAGCTCGGTCGCGATGCGCAGGAAGAGGTCGGACTCGAGCTCGTGGGAGTGCGTGACGAACGGATGCGCGAAGGCGCCGCCGTAGCGTGGCTGCAGCACCGGCGTCTCGACCTCGACGAAGCCCTCTCGTCGAGATAGCCGCGGATGGCGGTGACGACACGAGCGCGCAGCGCTGCGAGCTCCCTGGCGTCCTCGTTCATGAGGAGATCGAGGTAGCGCTTTCGGTACCGCGTCTCCGTGTCGGTGAGGCCGTGGAACGTGTCCGGGAGCGGGCTGGCGTTGGTCGCGAGGACGGTCAGCTCGTCGACGGCGAGCGACGGCTCGCCCCGGCGCGACTTCGCCGGCTTGCCCGAGACGCCGACGATGTCGCCGAGGTGGACCTCGACGTCCCCGATGCGGCCCGTGTCGCACATGAGCTGGATCCGACCCGAGCGATCGACGAGATCGACGAAGACGAGCTTCCCCATCTCGCGCCGGGCCATGACACGGCCCGCGACACGGCGCGCCTCCTCGAGCTCACCTCCCGCCTCGAGCTCATCGGTTGCTGCCCGGACCTCGGCGATCGCATCTCGGTCGGGGAAGCGCTTGGGAGCCATGGCCGGGCTACCCTACCCCGGCTCCTGCCTCGTTCTCGGGCCGGCCGGCGTCTCTCGCTGGTCGTGCCTGCCTCGCATCCAGCCGAGCAACCGGTTGGCGCGGCGGCGACGACGGCCGGTGCGACACACCACGTGAGGCCGACGAGCAGGGCGGGTATCGCCCGCGGCCGCCATGAGCACGTAGAAGACTCCGGCGCCGAGCGTCGACCGAGAGCCCGCGGGGCCGTGCGTTCTCGACGACCTCGGCCGTGAATGCCTGGTGCCAGCCCTTCGACTCCCTCTCAGGCCCCGTCGTGAGCGCTTCGACCGGGACGACGCCGTCGCTCGCCCGCTCGACGAGGAGGCCCGAGAACGAGGCGCTCGTAGGCGGTGAGCTCATGCTCGCCAGGCGGACGCACGCGGACGTAGAACACACCCGGACTACGCTGCTCGATGTCCACGAGGTTGCGCGCGGCCAGATCGATCCGGTCGCAGGCACAGCTTCGGCGGTCACCCGGAAATCGTGGACGAGGAAGTTGGCGAGCGCCGGAGGCTCGGGGCCGAGCTCCAGCGTCCGCGGCCCCACCGGCGGTCTCGGCGGGCTGCGTACGAAGAAGACGCCGGCGGTGACCAGCAGCCATGCACGACCGATGCGATCGACGCGATCGCGGGCAGGGGATCGGGCTCGACGAACACGCGCGAATCGTGGACGGCTCTGCGGACGGGCTGCGGTCGCTCTACTGGCCCGGAGCGACGAGCTTCGGCGATGGACGGACGACGCGATCGACGACACCGCCCTCGACGCTGAGAATCGTCTTCGACGTGCCCCGCCCCGCCACCCGCAGGATCGTGACCGGGCTCTCGGTGATGTCGCCGTTCTCGTCGAAGCCGAACGAGCCAAGCAGCCCGCGCTCGACCCGCGTCGCGAACAGCTCCTCGAGCACCGATTCACGCGTTCCGTCCGAGCGCGCGATCGAATCGAGAAGCACCTCCGTGGCCTGCGCCGCGTAAACAGCCGCAGGCGCTACCTGCGCGCCACCCTGAGTGCGACCAAAACGCTCGACGAAGTCAGCCCCGGCCGGAGGCAACCTCTCGGTGACGACGCCCGCAAGGCTCACGTACACGCCGCGCGCCGCCTCTCCAGCCTGCTCGACGAGGAGGGGAAGCGGCGTGAGCCCGTCCGGACCGAGGATCGCGACGTCCTTGCCCAGGCGCTCGCGAAGATCCTTGACCACCTGGGCAACGTTGCTGTCGAGCAGTCCGCCGACGAACACCGCGGTCGCGCCGGACCGTGCAACTCGCGCCGTCAGCGCGTCGTACGAGCGCGACTGTGGGTTCCACGAGGATCGTCCGGCGACGTCGAGACCGAGTCCCCGAGCGGCGGTCTCGAAACCGGCCGCCATGAGCTCCCCGTAGCCGGGATCGCCGTCGTCGAGAACGAAGACGCGCTTCGCGCCGAGGTCTTTCGCCCGCAGCGCGAGCGCGGCCCCTTGAAGGTCGTCGGTCGGGTACACGCGCAGGTAGTTCCGCTTCCCCGTCGGGTACAGCGACGAGGGAAGTGACGGAGGGACGCCGACTCCCTCGCGCGTAAGACCGACGAACGAGTTGAGAGGCGACACCATGGCCAGCGCACCGCCATCGGCCGTGTTGAGGACGGGAACGGCAGCGAGAGCACACGGCGAGTTCAGAGTTCCGACGACGCCGACGACATCGGCGTTGTCGGAGTAGGCGCGCGCGTTCGCCGCGCACTTGGCTTCGTCGTAGAGACCCGTCCGCGCGATCGAGTCGTCGCAGGACTGGTACGCGACGCGGAAGCGGCCGGCGCGAAACTCCCGCTCCCTGAGGGCAAATGCGATCGCCTGCGCCATCTGCGTCGCCGTGATCCGGATGCCGCCCTGCAGCGGCAGGTCGGATACGACGAGGAGATCCGACTCGCCTTTCCCGGCGACGACGGGCTCGCACACGGTCGAGGGAAGGGCCTGAACACCGGACACCTCGTTCGTCGCCGCCGCCGAGGGACCGGCGACGACGCTGACCCACACAGTGTCCCCGTCCACCACGACCGAGTCCGGGACGCCCTGCAAGTCGACACGTGCGCTCGGGCGTGACCGTGGCGGCGTCGATCTCGGTCGAGCGTCCCAGCGAGTGGATTCGTGACCCAGACGGAGTCGCGCCCTGCCGCGACGTCCGTGACTCCTCGCCCGACATCGACGCTGCCAAGAACCGGTCGCCGGCCGCCGCTGACACGCCAGAGCGTCCCATCGATCCCGGAAGTGACCCACGCGGCGTCGTCGCCGACGGCGATCGACGTCACCGACGTCGCCGGGATTCGCGTTCGTGCCTTCGCGCGTCCCGACCGGTTGTCGAGCAGCGCTACGGTGCCGTCGATACCGAGCGCCCAGACACCCGCTCGCCCCGAGGCGACGGCGCTCGCGCGGATCGCCCGTGACACCCCGTCACCGCTCCGGTCGAGGCGTCGAGGCGCGCGACGCCGTAGTCCGGAGTCACGACCCAGACCGCGTCCTGCGACACGGCGATGTGGTTCGCGACGAGATTCGAGACCGTCTCCGGCGCGACGAGGAAGCGGCACCTCGGCTCGCACGGTGCGCGTCGTCGGGGTCGATCCTCACCACGCTCGTCCCCACCGGGCCGACGAACTGCGCTGATCGGAGCGGGCGTCCGTTCACGACCCACACCGCATCCGCTCCGGCCGCGACGTCGGTCGGGGTGGCTCCGGTCGAGAACGTCTCGATCGCACGCGCGTCCTCGGCGACCTGCAGCACCGTCTGGGCGTCCGCATCGACGATCCAGACCGACCCTGCGCGAGCCGCGAGCGCGCTCGGCGTCCGACCCGCCGGAATGCGCCGTCGAACCTCGCCGGTGCGCGGCATCGACTGCCACGACGTGGCTCTCCTCCGCCGAGGCGGCCAGTCCGGCGTCGACCTGCGTCACGCGTCACGGCGAAGACGGCGGCGGCGACGAGGAGCGCCGCGACAACGGCGGCTGCCAGGAGCCCGAGCCGACGTTGCCGTGGACGCGCGGCCGGACGCATTGGCGGAGGGTCGAGCGCCGGGTCGTGTGCGAGGATCGCTTGCTGCGCCCGCTGGAGCTCGGGCCCAGGCTCCAGACCGAGCTCCGCGACGAACGTCCTCCGCGCATCCGCGTACACATCGAGAGCCTCGGCCTGCCGCCCGGAGCGATAGAGCGCGAGCATGAGCTGCGCACGGAAGCGCTCTCGCAGCGGCTGCTCGCGAACGGAGCGACTGCAGCTCCGAGACGACCTCCGCATGTCGCCCGCACGCGAGATCCGCATCGATGCGCGAACCGAGCGCATCCAGCCGCTCCTCCTCGAGTCTTGGAATGGCCGCGAGCGCGAATCTCTCGTTCTCGAGATCGGCGAGCGGTCGGCCACGCCACAGGTCGAGGGCGGCGCGATACGTCCCTGCCGCGTCTCTCATCGCGCCCGGCGTCGAGCTGCAGCCGTCCCGCGTCGCGGAGCTCCCCGAAACGCAACAGGTCGAGGTCCGCGGACTCGAGGCTCAGCGACGTACCCGGGCGCTCGCGTCAACAGCACCTCGTGCGGCTCGAGCTGCTTGCGAAGACGCGGACACGTGCTGCTGCAGGGCGGTCTGCGCGTCCTCCGGAGGATCGTCACCCCACAGCTCGTCGATCAGGCGGTCGGACGAGACGACCTCGCCCGCGTGCAGAAGCAGGATCGCGAGGACGCTCCGCTGCTTCGCCCCTCCGAGGCGGATCTCCCGATCGCCGTCTCGAACCTCGAGTGGGCCGAGGATGCGGAAGTGAAGGCCGCTGGCCAGAGAGCGAACGTACCACGCCCGTCAGCGCGCCGATAGCGCTCTGACAGCGGCCGGACAGGGCCATTTCGCACGCTCGCCGGCGTCCAGTTCCGGGCATTCCGACGAGAGGAGAGTCGAATGAGAATTGCATTGCTCTTGCTGACCAGCGCGGCCCTCGCGCTGGCGGGCTGCGGCGGCGGCTCCGAGGAGGCCTCGGAGCCGCTCCAAGAAGGCGTGTACGAGTACGAGTTGACCGAGGAGTACCTGGTCGAGAACGGGATCTCCACGCAGCAGGCGGAGAACGAATCGGGCTGCCCACGAGGCGACTCTCGCCGCCGGCGAGTTCGTCGATCGATGGCGGACCGCGAGGCAGGACCGGCTCGTGCAGCGGAACGTACGAGGAGGGCGACGCGCAACGCGTCACGTTCAAGTGGGAGGTCGGTTGCTTCGGCGACTGGGAGATGAGCTACACGGTCGACGGAAACCAGGTGACGTGGAGCGACATCGAAGCACTTTCACCCGACGACTCCGACGAGGATCAGAAGGTCACCGAGGCGTTCAACAGCGTCCCGTGGACGCGCGTCGGAGATGCGCCGGAGAGCTAGCGGTGGTGTGAGCCGAGAGGAGATCGGGGCCGCGCTACGCGGCCTTGATCTCCATGATCTTGAACTTCACCTTCGAGCCGCGCGGCGTGACGACCTCGACCGTCTCGCCCTTCTTGCGGCCGATGATCGCCTTGCCGACCGGCGACTCGTTCGAGAGCCTGCGCTCGGCGGGGTTCGCCTCGGCGGAGCCCACGATGAAGTACTCGACCGTCTCCTTGGCGTCGACGTCGCGGAGGCGCACCACCGAGCCGATGGACACGACGCTCGTGTCGACCTTCTTGACGTCGATCACGCGCGCGTCGGCGAGACGATCCTCGAGCTGCGAGATCCGGTGCTCGAGCATCATCTGCTCGTTCTTCGCGTCGTCGTACTCGGCGTTCTCGGCGATCTCGCCGAACTCGCGTGCGGCAGCGATTCGGTCTGCGATCTCCCGGCGCTTCCCCGTGCGCAGCCGCTCCAACTCGGCCTTCAGCTGCTTGTAGCCCTCGGGAGTGAGGAGCACGTCCTTCACTGAAATGCCTCCAGAGACGAGAGTGCGGGGCCGACCGGCCCCGACAACGGCCGGGAATGGTAGCCAGCGCGCAGAACGCTCGTCAACAGCGGCTCAGTACCATCCCTGAGCCCGATGATCGACCTGCGCACACCGTGGCGAATCGGCCCTGTCGAGGTGCCCACGCGGCTCGTGCTGGCGCCGATGGCCGGTGTCAGCGTGCAGGCGTTTCGCCGGCAGGGACGGCGCTACGGAGCAGGTCTCGTCTGCTCCGAGATGGTGAGCTGCGCGGGCATCGAGCACCGCAACGAGCGGACGCTCGGCTACCTGCGGGTCGCTGCCGACGAGCACCCGCTCGCGATCCAGCTGTTCGGCTCCGAGCCCGAGACGATGGCCGATGCGGCGCGCATGGTCGAGGACGTCGGCGCGGACATCGTCGACGTCAACTTCGGCTGCCCGGTCAAGAAGGTGACGCGAACCGGAGCGGGGGCGCACCTGCTCGAAGAGCCGGATCGCGCGTGCCGGATCATCGAGGCGATCGCGACGGCGGTGGACGTGCCGGTCACCGTGAAGCTACGGCGCGGCGTGCGAAACGGATCGCGCGCGTGTCTCGAGCTCGGGCCGCGACTCGTCGACGCCGGCGCGGCATCGCTCACGCTTCACCCTCGGTCGGCCGAGCAGATGTACACCGGAGTCGCCGACCACATTCTCACGGAGGAGCTCGTCTCCCTCGTCGACGTTCCCATCGTCGCCTCGGGTGACGTCACGTCACGCACGCGCGCCCAGGCGGTGCTGTCGCAACTACGGGCGCGGAGGCGGTGATGGTCGGCCGCGGCGCGCAGGGCAATCCGTGGGCGCTGCGCGAGATCGTCGACGGCGACGGGCGGGAGCCGTCTCGCGAGGAGGTCGTGGCCGAGCTCGTCCTGTTCGTGCGCGAGGCCGTCCGCGAGCTCGGCGAGCGGCGCGCATCGGGGTTCCTGAAGAAGTTCTACGGCTGGTATCTCGGGCAAGGCCGCTTTCCCAGGCCGTTCAAGCAGGAGCTGGTCCAGCTCGAGTCGATCGAGGAGGTCGAGCTGCGGCTGCTCGCAGCGGCGCCGGGCGCGATCGAGATCCTCGAGCGGCTCGAGGCGGATGTCCCGTCGGGCGACGAGATGACCCTGGAGCTGCCGGTCTCGATCTACGGCGGCGGCTGAGCCGGGAGTCCTACGCGTTCAGGTCCCAGACGAGCCGCAGGCCCTCGAGCGTGAGGAACGGGTCGACCTGCTCGATCGTCCGCGAGTGTGGGGCGACGAGATCGGCCAGGCCGCCCGTGGCGATGGCCCGCGCCTCCGAGCCGAGCTCCTCGCGGATGCGGCCGACGATGCCGTCGACCTGGCCCGCGAAGCCGTACACGAGGCCCGACTGGAGCCCGCCGACCGTGGTCTTCCCGATGACCGACTCGGGCTCCGAGTAGTCCACTTTCACGAGCCGGGCCGCCCGCGCGAACAGCGCATCCATCGAGATCTCGATACCGGGGGCGATCACTCCGCCGACGTACTCGCCGTCGGCCGAGACGACGTCGAAGTTCGTGGACGTGCCGAAGTCGACGACCACGACGGGCGCGCCGTAGCGAGCCCTGGCAGCGACGGCGTTCACGATCCGGTCGGCGCCGACCTCGCGCGGGTCGTCGTAGCGAATCGGAACGCCCGTCTTCACGCCCGGCCCGACGACGAGGAGCTCGGCGTGCGCCCACTTGTCGGCGAGCGACTCCCACTCGCGAACCAGCACGGGCACCGTCGACGCGAGGCTGATGCCGTCCACGTCGTCGAAGTCGAGCAACCCGCCGAGGAGCACCCCGAGCTCGTCCGCCGTCGACGTCCGCTCCGTGGCGAGCCGCCAGTGGTCCTCCAGGCGCTCGCCGGCGTAGACACCGAGGGCGGTCTGCGTGTTTCCGACGTCTACGGCGAGCAGCATCGGGCAAGTGAATCAGACGCCACGCGCTTGTTAGAGTCGGCCGACGGTGTTTCGCACGCGCACGAACGACCGGACGGGTGCGGCGGTCGGGGGAGCCGTAGCCGGGCTCGCGGCAGGAGGAGCGCTCGCCGCGGTCGCGATCCGCAGGCGACGACGGCGACCAGCGAGCGCCGAGCGTCGACCCTAAGCTCGTCGTCAGAGAGGCTCTTCGAGGAGCCGTGGAACGGCGACCTGGACGTGATCGACGAGCTCGTCTCGCCCGACTACGTCGGCCACGATTCGGCCGAGCCCGAGCCGATCCAGGGACCCGCGGGCGTCCGGGCTCGCTTCGAGAAGTATCTGATCGCCTTCCCGGGCGGCGCGATCACGATCGACGAGCAGATCGCGGACGGCGAGACAGGTGGCGACGCGCTGGACCGGGCGCGGGACGCACACGGGGGAGATCGCGACCATCGCCCCGACGGGCAGGGACGTGACGGTCTCCGGGGTGACGATCTCCCGCGTCGAGGGCGGACTGGTGGTCGAGGAGTGGACAGCCTGGGACACGCTCGGACTGCTCGTGCAGCTCGGGGCGATCTCGGAGCCCGCGCGCGCGCTGAGCTCCCGCGCAGGGTCGCCGCCCGCGACGGCGAATACGTGTCCGGCCGCAGAGCGGCCATGTCCAACTTCTTCACCTCACAGCACATGCCGTGCGCCGAGTGTGGTGCGTCCGTCCCCGTCGCCGAGCTCGACACCCACGTGTGCGAGCGCGAGCGGCAGCTCGAGTTCCTCCTATTCCAGGTCCGCGACGAGGTCGCGGGGCTCGAGGACGGCGTGCGCGGATACCTGGAGTCGCCGCACGGCCGTTTCGCACAATGGCTCGCCGAACGCGACCGGCGACCGGCTGAGTTGCGGCCCGCTAGGCCGAGTCGTCGTCGGGAGCCAGCGGCTGTCCCAGCCGCTCGGCGAGCGCCTCTGCCGTCAGCCGCGGCTCCTCGCCCTCGCCCCTGAGCTCCTCGACCGTGATGTCGCCGGACGTGTAGACCTCGGCCCGCGGGAAGATGCGCGTCGGACGGCTCTTGTCCCAGACCCACACGTCCTCCATGCGCACGTGGAAGAACGGGTAGCTGACCTGCGAGAGCGTCTCCAGCTCGATCTTGTTGCAGAGGTAGGTCTCGTCGGGCGTGAGCACGCAGTAGCGAAAGAGCGGGAAGACCGCCGAGTACTCCCGCTTGACGGCGAGCTCGAGCTCCGCTTCGAATTCGTCCAGGTCGTCCAGGTGGGACACGACGTGTCAGTCTAGCGCCGACAGGAGCGCCGACACGGTCCCGCGGCCCGGGATCACGAGGTCGGGATCGAGCTCCGCGAGCGGCTCGAGGGCGAACGCCGCTCGTGCAGGCGCGGATGAGGCACGCGCAGGCCTGGCTCGTCGATCGTCACGTCGCCGTAGACGAGCAGGTCGAGGTCGACCGTGCGCGGCCCCCAGCGCTCGTCTTCGTACGCGGCCGAGCTCGCGCTCGACCTCGAGGAGCACGTCGAGCAGAGCGCGCGGGGACAGCGACGTCTCCACGTCGACGGCGCCGTTGAGGAAGCGCGGCTGGTCCACCACTCCCACCGGGTCCGTCTCGCGCAGCTCCGAGATCGCGACCACGTCGACCCCCTCGTGCGCTCGGAGGCGCTCGACCGCGCGCGCGAGCGTCTCTTCCCGCGCGCCGAGATTCGCGCCGAGCCCCACGAACGCACGGGCCATCGAGGAGCTAGCGGGTGCGCTCGACGACGACGGCCGCGAACTCGACGGGAGGATCGAGCACGACGTCCGGCTTCCGAACCCGAACCCGGACCCGCTCGACCGCAGGAAAGCGCTCGACGATGCCGTCGGCGACCGCGCCGGCGAGGCCCTCCAGCAGCAGCCGCTCCGGGCCCGCGAAGACCTCGCGGACGAGCGCGGCCAGGCGCCGGTAGTCCACCGTGTCCTCGATCCGGTCGCGTCTCGCTCGCCTCGCCGCGGACGTCCACCCACAGGTCGACGAGGAAGCGCTGGCCGAGCCGCCGCTCCTCCTCGAGGTACCCGTGCTTCCCGAACACGACGAGGCCCGCGAGCTCGATCCTCATGCGGAGACCTTCCCTCGTTCGACGGCTGCAGCGACGGCGAGCGCCTCGACGGTCTCGCGGACGTCGTGCGCTCGGATCATCCAGGCACCCCGCTCGAACGCCGCCACGGCAGCGGCCAGCGACGCCGACACGGAGCCGGTCGTCGCGCCCGAATCGCCGAGCACCTTCCCGAGCGTGCTCTTTCGCGAGACGCCCACGAGCACGGGCCGTCCGAGCGCGCGGAGCGCGTCGAGCCGGCGCAGGAGCTCGAGGTTCTGGTCGGGTGTCTTGCCGAACCCGAACCCGGGGTCGATGCAGATCCGCTCCTCCGCGATCCCGCGCTGCGACCGCGAACGCAAGCCGCTGCTCGAGGAAGGCAAACACGTCGTCCACGACGTCGTCGTAGTGGGGGGCGACCTGCATCGTTCGCGGCTCGCCCTGCATGTGCATGAGACACACGTACGCGTCGAACTCGGCGCACGACTCTCGGCCATCTCGGGGTCGCCTCGCAGGGCGCTCACGTCGTTGACCATCTCGGCGCCGAGCTCGAGGGCGCCGGCGCGCCACGACGGCCTTCGACGTGTCGACCGAGAGCGGCACGCCCGAGAGCGCCTCGAGCACGGGTCTCAAGCGGGCGAGCTCGTCCTCGGCCGAGACGGGCGCGGCGCCGGGGCGGGTCGACTCGCCGCCGATGTCGACGATGGCGGCGCCTTCCTCGGTGAGGCGCCGCGCCGTGCGCGACCGCAGCGCGCGGCTCGACGAAACGACCGCCGTCGGAGAAGCTGTCGGGCGTGACGTTGACGACGCCCATCACGGACGGACGCGGCCAGCGCTCCTCGATCGGCACGATGCTCGTGCTCACGGCGCGGAGGGTAGCGCCGTCTGACCGAACCGGCAGAATCGCGAGCCATGAGCACACCTCAGGCAAACACCGGTCCACTGGGACAGCCCCGCGGCATCGGCTTCGGGATCCTGCTCTTCATCATCACGCTCGGGATCTACGGCCTGTACTGGGTGTACAAGACGCAGGAGGAGATGAAGCAACACACCGGCGACGGCCTCGGCGGCGTCCTCGGCCTCGTCATCTGGATCGTGATCAGCCCGGTGAGCGCCTTCGTGATCCCGTCCGAGGTCGGGAAGATGTACGAGCGCGACGGGCGGCAGTCGCCCATCTCGGGCTGGACGGGCCTCTGGCTGTTCCCGTTCGGCTTCCATCATCCTGACGGGGATCGTCTGGTTCTGGAAGATCCAGGGCGCGCTGAATCGCTACTGGGAGAGCGAGCGCTCCGCACGGTTACGTTGCCGAGAGGCGAGCCGGGCGTCGTCGTCTAGGACGCGCGATGCGCGGTAACGCCGCGCGCGCGTTCGGGCTGGGCGTGGCCGTGGTCGGCCTCGTCAGCATCGTCGCCATCGCCGCGCGCGGGGCGACGCCGGAGGGGACGGGCGCCGTGCGGCCGCCGTCGAGGACCCTCCTCGACACGTTCTTCAGTCTCTCGCTCGTGGCAGTCGTGCTCGGAGGCGCGCTCCTCCTCTACGGCCTGGCGCAGCGGAAGGCAATCGCCCGCGAGGTCGCAACCGGCCGCTACCGCAGGACGACCCTCGTGTCGGGTACTTCCTGTGGATCGCGGCGGCCGGCCTCATCGGGTACCGGGTCTCGCGGGTCGTCGGGCTGCGGCTCCGGCCGCGCCGAGGAGCAGGATCCGGCCTTCCCTGACGCCGAGCTCGCCCCTCGACCGCAAGACGAGTCGGGCACCGCGTACACGGCCCAGTTCACCTGGGTTCCGGTCGTCGTCGTGGCAGCGCTCATCGTCGCGGCCGTCGTCGCGTACTACGTCGCCGACCGGCGCGCGGCTCGCTCCAGGCCGCTCGACGAGAACGCTCGCCGAGCAACTCGCAGCCGTGCTCGACGACACGCTGGACGACCTTCGCGCGGAAGCCGATCCGCGCCGCGCCGTGATCGCCGCGTACGCGCGGCTCGAGCGCGTGCTCGCCGCGAATCGCGCGCCCCGGCAAGCCTCCGAGACGCCGGAGGAGCTACCTCGCAACGCGTCCTGCGCCAGCTCGACCTCGAGGTCCGGACGCGATCGAGCGGCTGACGACGCTCTTCGCACGGGCTAAGTTCTCCCACCACGACGTGGACCCAGCGATGAAGGAGGAAGCGATAGGCGCGCTCGAGCAGGTACGGGACGAGCTTCGCGAAGCGACGGCGCGGTCGACACCGCTCCCGAGCCACGGTCGGCCGCAGTCTCCGGGCACGGCACATGAGACGCGATCTCGCGCGGGCGGCGCGCTTCCTCCTCCTGCCCACGCTCGCCCTCGTCGTCGTCGCCGCATTCCTGCCCGGGCGCGCTCGAGCTCGCGGCCCGCATCTACGCGCTGGCCGTGTGCGCGGCTGCGCTCGGGCTCGTCGCTCAGCGAGCTTCGTCGCCGATATCCGCGGGCCCGCCCACTTCGGCCCGCACAGCCGACACGCGGTGAGCGGCGCCGACCGCCCGGCAGCCTCGCGCGGATCGAGCACGAGGTCGCACTCGGCGTCGCGGGCGCGTTCGACCTCCACTACCGGCTCGTCCCACGACTTCGTGCTCTCGCGCTCGGGCTGCTCGCGACGCGCCGCAGAGTCTCGCTCGACGCGAGCCGCGATGCCAGCCGCGCGATGCTCGGCGAGACGACGTGGGAGCTCGTGCGGAGCGATCGCCGACCTCCGAGCGACCGGCTCGCACGAGGGATCACGCCCGCGGAGCTGAGTAGCGTGGTCGACGCACTGGAGCGGGTGTGATGGAGCTCGAGCCGCGTCCAGGAGCTCTCGGGCCAGGTGCTCGACGAGGTCGAGCGCGCGGTCGTCGGCAAGCGGGAGTCGCTCGAGCTCGTCTTCATGGGCTTCCTCGCGGACGGGCACGTCCTGCTCGAGGACTACCCGGGCCTCGCGAAGACGCTCGCGGCGCGCTCGTTCGCACAGGTCGCTGAGCATGCGCTTCTCCCGGATTCAGTTCACGCCGGACCTCATGCCGTCGGACGTCACCGGCTCCTCGATCTGGAACCAGCGCGACGGCGACTTCGAGTTCCGGCCCGGCCCGATCTTCACCAACCTCCTGCTCTCGGACGAGATCAACCGCGCTCCGCCGAAGACCCAGGCCGCGCTGCTCGAGGCGATGCAGGAGCGCCAGGTGACGATCGAGGGCGTGACGCATCGTCTCGAGCCGCCGTTCCTCGTCATCGCCACGCAGAACCCGATCGAGTACGAGGGCACCTACCCGCTGCCCGAGGCACAGCTCGACCGCTTCCTGCTCCGCACCGCGTTCGGCTATCCGGCCGCGAGAACGAGGTCGAGGTGCTCGACCGCCGGATCGAGCGCGAGGCCGACGAGGTCGAGCTCGAGCCGGTGGTCGACCGCGAGACCTGCTGGCGATGCAGCGGGCGATGGAGAGGTCACGTCGCGGAGAGCGTGCGGCGCTACTGCGTCGACCTCGTCGTCGGCGACGCGCGAGTCGCGAGAGCTCGGCCGTCGGAGCGAGCCCGCGCGGAAGCCTCGCGCTCCTCAAGCTCGCCCGCTGCCGGGCGGCGCTCGCCGGGCGCGACTACGTGCTCCCCGACGACGTCAAGGCGGTCGCCGTCCCCGCCCTCGCTCACCGGCTCGTGCTCCGCCCCGAGCTGTGGGTGCAGCGCGTGTCCGCGCGAGGACGTCGTCCGCGACGTGCTCGGGACGCGTCCCGACGCCCCGCGCCGAGGACGTCGCGCCGCCGACCGCTCGTGAGGAGGACGGGGAGCCCGCGAATCGCGGGCTTCGCCGCGCTCGCCGCGATCGGACTGGTCGCCGCGCTCGCGACTGCGACGGCCCGAGCTCGCGATGTCGCCGCCCGTTCGCGCTGGTGCTCGCGCTCGGAACGGTGCTCGCGCGCGACCCGGGCGTGCAGGTCGAGCTCGAGCTCGGCTGCCGAGCGGACGCTCGAGGGTGCAGATGTGGACGGGCGACTGCTCGTCCGCGCACGGCAGCGCCGGTCGACCGACTCGAGCTCCTGCTCGAGCTTCCGGCAGGCGTCGAGGTCGTCGACGGCGATGCGGCGCGCAGCGCTTCGCCTCGTCGCGCGGCGAGGAGCGCGAGATTCCGTTCTCTCTCCGTTGCACTCGGTGGGGCGAACTACGATCTCGGTGACAGTCGACGTGCGCGCCCGCGACGCGTTCCGGCTCGTCGTCTGGGAGGCGCGTGCAGTGAATCCGCAGCGGCTGAAGGCATATCCGCGCCCGCTCTCCCTCCAGCGCGTCCTGGCGCCGCTGCAGACGCAGGCGTTCGCGGGCAGCGAGGTCGCCCGCAGCAAGGGCGAAGGCGTCGAGTACGCGGACATCCGCGACTTCGTGCCGGGCGACCGCGTCCGCTCGATCAACTGGCGAGCGTCGGCCCGACGTCAGGGGCTCGTCGTCAACGAGCGCCATCCGGAGCGCAACACCGACGTCGTGCTCTTCGTCGACAGCTTCACCGACGTGCGCGCGGACGGGAGGAGCACCTCGAGGAGGCCGTTCGCGCGGCCGCCTCGCTCGCGACGCGGTACCTCGAGCGCCGGGACCGGGTCGGGCTCGTCGGCTTCGGCGGCGTCCTGCGCTGGTTGCGGCCGGGCATCGGGCACGACCCAGCGCTATCGCCTCATCGAGACCTTGCTCGAGACCGGCGTCGAGCCGACGTACACGTGGCGGGACGTCAGCCTCATCCCGGCGAAGGTCCTCCCTCCGCCTCCCTGGTGCTCGCGCTGACACCGCTCGTCGACCCACGGTTCGTCGCCGCGCTCGAGGACCTGCGGGCGCGCCGATTCGACGTCGCCGTGGTCGAGGTCGACCCGATCGGGCTCGTCCAGGCCGGCTCGAGCGAGGTCCGAGCGCCTCGCCTACCGACTCTGGCTGCTCGAGCGCAGGTCGCTCCGCGCGCGGCTCGAGGGGCTCGGGATCGCGCATCGCGACGCTGGGGCGACGACGACCTCGAGTCGCGTTCTGGAGGAGGTGAGGACATTCAGGCGGTACGCGCGTCTGGCACGCGTCTAGCCACGGGCGGAGGCGCACTCGTCTTGCTGAGCGCGGTCGCCGCGATTCGCGCTCGCGCGAGGCGACGACACGTTCCGGACGGCGGGATTGCGCGTCGCGGCGATCGCATTCGTCGTGCTCGTCGCCGCCCTCGTCCTCGACTGGCCCGTCCTCGTCGCCGGTCGCCGTCGTCGGCGCGGGCGGCCTCTACGGAGCGCAACTGGCCGTCGACGACGCCCGCCTGGATCTCGCGGCGCCGCGCTGTCGCAGCGGCGTTGCTGCTGACCGCCGAGCTCGCCTACTGGTCGCTCGAAGAGCGCGAGCGGATCGTGGGAGAGCCGGGCGAGACGCTCCGCCGCGCGGGATTCGTCGCCCTGCTCGGGATTGGCGCGCTGCTCGTGACGTGGCTGCCGCTCGTGGTCGCCGATGTCCTCCGCGCGAGAGGCATCGCGCTCGACGTCGTCGGCGCCGTGGCCGCCGTTGGCGCGCTCGCGCGTGATCGTCCTCGTCACCCGTCGCCCGCGAGTCGCGGACGAGAGCTAGGAGGCCGCGGGATCCGGCGGGGGCGGCTGCATCGCCGCGCCGGGAATCGGACGCGGTTGCGGCCTGAGCTTGGGCTTCGCCTCGGCCTCGGGCTCCGGAGCGGGGATCGCGGGCTCGGGCTCGGCGAAGACGGACTCCTCGGCCTCGCCTGCGAGCAGACGCTCGAACTGGTCCTTGTCGATCGTCTCGCGCTCGATGAGGATCGCCGAGAGCTGGTGGAGCTCGTCCATGTGCGCGCGGAGCACGCGGTGGGCGGACTGATGGCCCTCCTCGATCGTGCGCCGGATCTCGTCGTCGATCTCCTTCGCGATCTCGTCCGAGTAGTCGGGCTCCGAGCCCATGTCGCGGCCGAGGAAGGGAAGATCGTGGCGCCGGCCGAGAACACGCGGGCCGAGCTTCTCGCTCATGCCGAAGCGCATGATCATCTGCTTCGAGGTCGCGGTGACCTTCTCGAGGTCGTTCGCTGCGCCGGTGGTCACCTCGTGGAAGACCAGCTCCTCCGCCGCGCGCCCGCCGAGCGTCATCGCGAGCTCGTCCATGAGCGCCGACTTCGTCGTCAGGTACTTGTCCTCGGTCGGGAGCGAGATGGTGAGACCGAGCGCCTGGCCGCGGGAGACGATCGTGATCTTGTGGACGGGGTTCGTGTTCTCGAGGTAGTGGCCGACGAGCGCGTGGCCCATCTCGTGGTAGGCCGTGATCTTGCGCTCCTTCTCGGAGAGCAGGCGGGCCTTCTTCTCGGGCCCGGCGATGACGCGCATGATCCCTTCCTCGAGCTCGTCCTGCTCGATCATCTTCTTGCCGTTGCGGGCGGCGAGCAGCGCCGCCTCGTTGATCAGGTTCGAGAGGTCGGCGCCGGTGAAGCCGGGCGTGCCGGCTGCGAGCGTGTCGAGGTCGATCTCGCGCGCGAGCGGCTTGCCGCGCGCGTGCACCTCGAGGATCTTCCTGCGGCCGAGGCGGTCGGGGCGATCGACGACGATCTGTCGGTCGAAGCGCCCGGGACGGAGGAGCGCCGGGTCGAGGATGTCGGGTCGGTTGGTGGCGGCGATGAGGATGATGTTGTCCTTCATCTCGAAGCCGTCCATCTCGACGAGCAGCTGGTTCAGCGTCTGCTCGCGCTCGTCGTGGCCGCCACCGAGACCCGCTCCGCGGTGTCGGCCGACGGCGTCGATCTCGTCCATGAAGATGATGCAGGGCGACGCCTGCTTCGCCTGCTCGAAGAGGTCGCGGACGCGAGAGGCGCCCACGCCGACGAACATCTCGACGAAGTCGGAGCCGGAGATCGAGAAGAACGGGAACGCCCGCCTCGCCGGCGACGGCGCGCGCGAGCAGCGTCTTGCCGGTACCGGGCGGCCCGTACAGGAGGACGCCCTTGGGAATGCGCGCGCCGAGCGCCTGGAACTTCTTCGGGTTCTCGAGGAACTCCTTGATCTCGTGCAGCTCCTCGACCGCCTCGTCCGCGCCCGCGACGTCCTTGAACGTGACCTTCGGCGAGTCCGGCGACATGCGCTTCGCGCGGCTCTTGCCGAAGCTCATCACCTTCGAGCCGCCGCCCTGCATCTGGTTCATGAGGAAGATCCAGAACGCGATCAGGAGGACGAACGGCAGGAAGTTGATGAGGATCGCCCACCACGCCGACGAGCCCGTGCCCTTCGAGTCGAACTTGACGTTCTGCCGCTGCAGGAGGTTCTGGAACTCCGTCGCCGACTGCGGCGTCGGGTAGTTGACCTTGACCTTGTCGCCGTCGACGAGCGTGGCAGAGATCTGCTGCCGCGAGGGCGTGAACAGGACGTCGTTGACGGCGCCGTTCTTGACCTCTCCGATCAGCTCCGAGTAGGTCATCTTCCGCGCCTCGTTGCTTGCCCGGCAACAGCGTCTGACTCGCCAGATAGACGAGCAGGACGATGATGATGAGCGGGAAGAGTGCGCTGCGGAAGAAGCGATTCACGGCAGTTGTCGGAGGGTACCACCATGCTTCTTCGGCACCCAGGCCGGGATCCCCTGTCCCTCGTTACGGTCCAGTTGCAGGACTATGTCGCGTTCGGTACGTGGGGGAACCCATGGTTCCCCCACGAGCCCCCTCCTTCACGGCGAGCACCCACGAATCGAGGCGTGCCTATCGCGGGAGTAAATCCCGCTTCGGCCATGCGGCCGTCCAGTGCACTGACTGTTTCGACCCGAGCCTCGTGCGCGTGCGTCAGTGCGCTGGCGGAATCAGGTCCGCGTGCAGGACCGCGACATACGGCAGGTTTCGGTAGCGCTCCGCGAAGTCGAGCCCGTACCCGATCACGAACCGGTTCGGGATCTCGAAGCCGACGTAGCGCACCGGGACGTCGATCTCGCGCCGCTCCGGCTTCGTGAGGAGCGTGACCACCTCGAGCGAGGCGGGCTTGCGCGCTCGCAGGTTCCGCATGAGGTACGAGAGCGTGAGCCCCGAGTCGATGATGTCCTCGACGACGAGCACGTCCCTGCCCGCGACGTTGATGTCGAGGTCCTTGAGGATGCGCACGACGCCCGAGGAGTCGGTCGCGGCGCCGTAGCTCGAGATCGCCATGAAGTCGATCTCGCACGGCACCGTCAGCTCGCGCATGAGATCGGCCATGAAGAACACCGCGCCCTTGAGCACGCCGACGAGCAGGAGGTCGCGGCCCGCGTAGTCGGCGGAGATCTCCACACCGAGCTCGCCGATCCGCGCCTGCAGCGTCTCCTCGTCGATGAGGACCTCGCCGACTCCCTTCTCGAGCTCCGCCTGCGTCATCGGTCGTCATCTTTCCATGCTCGGACGGCGCCTTCCCAGCCAGGCGCCTCGGCGATGCCCGGAACCGCGACGACCTCGTCCCCGTCGACGACGAGCGGCCAGGCGTCGCGCTCGCCCTTCGGGACCTTCGCGTCGACGAAGACATCCTGCACCTTCTTGCGCCGGCCCGCGAGGCGGTCGCCCGGGCGCCGCGTGCGGACGACCAGGCCGGGACGCGCCGTCTCGAGCCTCCACGGCCCGAAGCTGACCTCTCCTTCGAGGCGAACGACGTCGTACTCCCGCACCGCCCGCACGCCGTGGCCGAGATCCGCCGACTTGGTGCCGTCCGTCGCACGCGATGAGGTCGGCGAGCGTGCGCTCGAGGCCACGCGGCAGACGTGGCCGCTCCTCGGCCAGTGCGAGCAGGTTTCGCTCCGCGGCCGGGTGGAGCCTGCGCAGGAGCGGGAGGATCTCGTCGCGGATGAGGCCGCGCTTCGTGTCCGCGTTCGACGAGTCGCTGCGGAACGGCAGCCCGTGCTCGTCGCAGTACGCCTCGGTCTCCTCGCGCCAGAGCGCGAGCAGCGGCCGGACGACGCCGTCCTCGCGCTTTGGCTTGATCCCCTTCGCGTTCCCCGAGGAGACGAGGCGGTAGAGGACGGTCTCGACCTGGTCGGACGCCGTGTGCCCCGTCGCCCGGAGCCCGCGGCCGGCGGTGAGCTCGTACCGCTGCGCTCGGAGCGCAGCCTCGAGATTGCCTGCCTGGCGCTCGGCCGCGCGGATCCAGCACCTCCGCGTTCATGCAGCTCGGCACAGAAGCGGGCGTCGCGCTTCGGACTCCGCTCCGCGCAGGCCGTGGTTCACGTGGACGGCGGAGACGCCGTAGCCGAGGCTGCCGAGGACGTGCCAGAGGCACGTCGAGTCCGCGCCGCCCGAGACGAGGCACGTGACGCTCCCGCCCGGCGTCGATCGAGATCGTGGTGGCGGATCGTCTCTTCGACGCGCTCGGCGACGGTCTCGGCCATGCGGCGCATTGTGCCGCGTCTACGTCGGACCGGAAGCGCGGGCGCAGGCTCCAGGCCTCGAGCAGCGCCGCGGCGCGTCTCGACGGCTCGAGCGTCCAGCCGGTGCGGCGTCGCGTGCTCGACCGGCGTGCATCAGCGCCGCGGGCAGCGAGCCCTGCCGCTGCGTCGAGCAGGTAGCGGACGCCCAGCGCGTGCCCGACGAGCAGCGACGACCTCCTCGGGACGCGCGAGCACGATCGCGCAGCCCGCGGGCGAAACGGGCGGCGGCCGCGGCCGGCTCTCGCCTCCGCCGGGCGCGTCCACGTCCGGTGGATGCGCGGCCGCCCAGGCGCGGTACTCGAGCAGAGGCCCGTCCGCGAAGCAGCCGAAGTCGATCTCGTTGAGCTCGGGGACGACGAGCGCGGGACGCCGCGCCCTCGAGCGCGAGCTCGAGCGTCTCCTGCGTCCGTGCCAGCTCGGTGGCGACGCCGAGCGCGATCTCTCGCCGGCGAGCCTCGGCCGCGAGCGACGCGCCTGCTCGACTCCCTCGGGCGTGAGGCCGTCGCCGGGCACGGTGCACGAGGCGAGCCCGTCGCGGTTCGAGACGGCGAGCGCGTGCCGAGCGACGACGAGCTCGACCACGCGTCAGAAGAGCAGCGAGCGGTAGTCGAGGACGTGCTCCATCCCGATCGTCTCGTAGAGGCGGATCGCCGGCACGTTGTCGGCGCGCACGAAGAGGCAGACCGTCGGGCACGCGCTCGAGCAGGAGCCGGCAGAGGTCGGCGCAGCCCACGCGCCCCGTAACCCCGGCGACGCACGGCAGGATCGACCCAGACCTGCTGGAGCTGCACGGCCGCCGGCGTCCAGGCGGACGCCTCGGCCTTGAAGCAGGATGACGCCGTCCTCCTCCCAGAGCCACGACCGGCCCTCCTCGATCTGCGCTCCGCGTACGCCAGCGGAAGCCCTCGGCGTCGCGGCGCATGCGGATCGATTCCGAGCTCCTGCTCGTGCGCCGCCGCGCACGCCGGCATGAGCAGCTCGAGGTCGTCGAGCGCGGCCGGGCGGAGCCCGGTGCCGCCCGCGGGCGGCGGCTCTCGGATCACGAACACGGGCTGGCCGGGACGATCCTCGCGCGGGCTGCGGCAGGCGCGAGCGGCCTCGTCCCAGAGCTCGGATACCGCGCGCGTCTCGCCGATCAGCATGCGCGGTCGCCGCGCGCGCGACCTCGTCGGGCGAAGGCGCCGCAGCCGTCGCCCGAGGGGACGGCGTTGACGCCGACGTGGCACAGCGCGCGGAGCTCGCGTCCGTCGGCGAGCGCCGACGAAGCGGCCCAGGCCGCGCCGCGCGACGTCCTCGAGGAAGACGCGCTCGACGGGATCCTCGGCGCAGAAGCGGAGGATCTGCTCGCGCTTCGGGCTCGATCGAGCTTCCCGGCAAGCGCGGCAACTCTAGGAGCTGCGCGGTTCGAGACGGTTCGCGCCGACCGGAACCCGTAGGGTTCCGCGCGTGCCGATCCACCTGCGCGCCGAACCCGGCGACTACGCGGACGCGTGCCTTCTTCCCGGGCGACCCGCTGCGCGCGCAGTACATCGCCGAGACGTTCCTCGACGGACGTCGTGCAGGTGAACGCCGAGCGCGGGCTGCTCGGCTTCACCGGGCGCTGGGAGGGCAAGCCGCGTCTCGGTGCAGGGCACCGGCATGGGCTGCCCGAGCGCGACGATCGTGTTCGAGGAGCTGATCCAGCTCGGCGTGAAGCGGCTGCTGCGCGTGGGCACGTGCGGCGGGCTGCAGCCCGATCACGCGCTCGGCGACCTCATCGTCGCGCTCTCCGCGGTGCCCGCCGACTCGACCGCGACGCACCTCGTCGGCGGCGAGCCGCACTGCCCGACCGCGAGCTGGGAGCTCGATCCACGAGGCCGTGCACGTCGCGAAGCACGCCAGGCGAGCCGATCCGCGTCGGGCCGATCGTCTCCAGCGACCTCTTCTACAACCCGGACGAGGGCCAGTACGAGCGCTGGTCGAAGCGCGGAATCCTCGCGGTGGAGATGGAGGCGGCGGCGCTGTTCACCCTCGCCGCGCTCCGCGGCGTCCACGGCGGCTGCCTGCTCACCGTGAGCGACATCGTCGTCGAGGGCGAGTTCGTGCGGATCTCCGACGACGAGCTCCGCGCGGCGGTCGACCGGATGACGCGGATCGCGCTCGAGACGGCGACGGCAGGTCCGACGGCGATTAGCCCGGGCGCACCGTCTTCCTCGTCAACCCCGCCTCGGCGGGCGGCTCGACGGGCAAGCCGCTGGCCGGAGATCGCGCATCGTGCCGCCGCTCGCGGGCTCGACGGGCGACGCGCTCATCTCCGAGGAGCCGGGTCAGCTGACGGCGCTCGCCGCGAAGGCCGTCGGCGACGGGCGCGCGAGCTGCTCGTGGTCGTCGGCGGCGACGGCTCCGTGAACGAGGTCGTCAACGGCATCGCCGAGGCCGAGGGCGTCGAGCTCGCGGTGATCCCGCGCGGGACGGGCTGGGACTTCGTGCGCACGTACGGAATCCCGCGCGACCTCGACGCGCGCGATCGACGATCGCGCTCGAGCGGGCGCGTCCGCGACCATCGACCTGGGCCGCGTGCCCTACCGGACCTGGGCGGGTGGCGAGGGCCACGCGTACTTCGCGAACGTCGCGCAGCGCGGGCATCAGCGGCGCGATCGCGAAGCGCGCGAACGAGTCGTCGAAGGCGCTCGGCGGGAAGGTCTCCTACTACTGGGCGACGCTCGCCGTCTTCGTCGGCTGGCAGACCGGCGAGATGCGCGTGTCCGTCGACGACGAGATCCGCGAGCGGGAGGATGATCGACGCGATGGTCGCAACGGCCGCTACCTCGGCGGCGGGATGATGATGTGCCCCGAGGCCGAGCCGGACGACGGTCTCTTCGACGTCCTCCTGATCGGCGACGTCACGAAGCGCGACCTGCCGTTCGTGCTCCCGAAGACGTACCGGGGCAAGCATCTCCCGCATCCGCGGCTCGAGCTCCTCCGCGGCCGCGTCGTCACGTCGACGGCCGACGAGCCGCTGCCGATCGAGCTCGACGGCGAGCAGCCCGGGACGACGCCGGCGCGGTTCGAGGTCGTTCCGCGAGCGCTGCGGCTGCGCGTGCCGGCCGGGCTCTCGAGGAGGGCTTGCGCGCAGCCGGGCGCCGGCGCGGCGGCGCTCGGCCTTCTTCAGCGCCGCGAGCTCCTTCTCGAGCTTCGCGACCCGCGCCTCGAGCGCGTCGATCCCGCGCACCTTCTTGGCGAGGTCGTCGACCCGGTCGCGGAGGTCGTTGACCGCCGTGACCGCCCGCTGACCCCCCGGGAGCTCGGAGAGCCGCTGGAGCGCCTCCTCGCCCGCATCGGCGAGGCGGTCACGAAGTCCTTCTCGCCGATCTTCGCGTCCGCGGCCGCCTTCTTCTTGCTGTGCTCTCGGTCATGCGTTAGTCATACCACCCGAGCGGCGGTCTTGCACTTGCGCCCGCTTCAGCAAGCGGTTCTCGATCACTCTCGGCCGAGCGCCGCCACGACCGCGGCGAGCGTCTCGCCCGCGGACGCGTCGACCTTCAGCAGCGCCCGGTCGTCGAGCGCCGTCGGGCCGCGGTTGACGATCGCGAACGCGCGCGCCTCGAGCGGAAGGCCGGCGACGGGCCAGACCTCGAGCGACGAGCCGACGACGAGCATGAGCCCGCCGCCGCGCGCGAGCTCGGTCGCCGCTCCATCGCACCCGCCGGCAGCAGCTCGCCGAAGAGCGTGACGCCGGGCTTCAGCACCTCGCCGCAGTGGACGCAGAGCGGCGCGGGTGCTCCTCGAGCTGCGCGAGAACGCCGTCGGCGGCTCCGGTCCAGAGGCAGCTGCAGGCACTCCGCCGAGCGGATCGAGCCGTGCACCTCGACCACGTCGCGGCTTCCGGCGCGCGAGTGCAGCGTGTCGATGTTCTGCGTCACGACCGCCTGCACGAGGCCGCGCCGCTCGAGCTCGGCGAGCGCGACGTGCGCCGCGTTCGGCTGCGGCGTCGAGCAGGACGTGGATCCGCTGCGCGGTAGAAGCTCCACACGCGCTCGGGATCGCGGCGGAAGGCCTGGATCGAGGCGACCTCGAACGGGTCGACCTCGGCCCAGATTCCCGATGCCGAGCGGAAGTCCGGGATGCCGCTCTCCGTCGAGATGCCCGGCTCCGGTCAGCACGACGCACGGCTGCCGCTCGCGGATGAGCGCGGCTAGCGCGGCGGCGGACACGCGGCGGATTCTAGGGTTGCGCCACGTGGACGGCTTCTCGTTCTCGACCGAGGTCACGGATCCGCTTCGCGGAGACGGACGCGCAGGGCATCGCGCATCACGCGTCGTTCCTCGTCTGGCTCGAGGTCGCCCGCGTCGCGTACCTCGAGCGCTACGCGGCGGCTACCAGGCGATCCGCGACAGCGGAATCGAGGCGCTCACGACCGAGGTGCACCTGCGCTACCACCGCGCCGCCTACTTCGACGAGCGGCTGACGCGTCTGGACACGCTGCGTCGACGTGCGCGGCGCGCGCTTCCGCTACGAGTACCGCGTCGAGCGGGACGGCGAGCTCGTCGCCGACGGCTACACGAGTCACGCCGTCGGTCGACCGCGAGACCTACCGCCCGACGCGCGTGCCCGAGTGGCTGGCGCGACGCGATCGCCACGGCTGAGTCGCGACCGGGCCCGGCCGCCGAGCTAGGACGCTTCGGCCGGCTGGTCTCTCGGCGGCGCTCGGGCACCCGGCGCTCCGGCTTCTTCGCGGCTCCGGGCTTCGGCGGTCGCCTTCGTCCCGACGCGGACGACGCGGTCTCGCCGACTCGTACGACGTGTTCCAGGTCTCCGAGCGGATCAGCTCGCCCCGTCCGCTGCGTAGATCGTCGCGCGTGACCGACGTCCTGCTCGGCGGCGAGCCCTCCTCCTCGACCACGCGTCTTGCCCCGGCGAGCGTCGGATCCGTCGACGCGCCGGACCGGCGACCGAGCCCGGTGACGACGGCATCGTCCCGTCGGAGCTCTCGACGCGGCGCGCCTCGCCGCCGTAGATCGCGACCGTGATGCCGCCAGACCTCGCCGAAGCCCTTGACCAGCACCCAGCGCTCGGTGTCGTTCACGAACTTGAGGTCGAGCGACGGCCAGTAGACCGTCGCGTCGCGGCCGAGCTGGTAGCGGCTGATGTAGAGCGAGTGCGGATTGCGCTCGGTGATTCTGAGGCCCGGCCTCCCACGCGGCGTTGAACACGGTCGTCGCGACCTGCGAGGTGCCGCCGCCGACCTCCTCCGCGAACTCGTTCCCGATGATGACCGGCGCCGGGCGGAATCCGCGCTCCTCCGTTCGCTCGCCGATCGCCTCGTTGAGCGAGAAGGTGCCTCCCGGCGCGACGAGCGTGCCGTCGAGCGAGCTGCACGCCGAGCCGGAGGTTCGTGATGCGGTCCGAGGTCCCCGAGTTGTACGTCTTGTATGCGCGACATCGCGCGTGTCGATCCCCATCGCCAGCGCGTCCGTCGTCGTGCGCTCGGGCAGCGGCGTCGAACGACCGAGAGCTGCGCGACGCGGTTCGTCGGCCGACGTCGCGGCGCGCAGGAGCGCGCGAGCGGTCGCCGGGACATCGAGCTCGAGTCCCGTTCCGCGAGGGGATGATCTGGATCGCTGCCGCCCGAGACCGCGAAGTCCGCGTCCAGCGGCGGTCGTGCCGACGCGCTCGCGACGAGCGCCGGAAGTACGCGTCCGCGCGCGGGCCCGCCGATGGCGAGCCGCGTCGCGCCGCTCACGCGGGAGGGCCAGGAGCTCGGCGATCCGCCAGCGCGGGAGCCGCCAGCTGTCGCTTCGTCGCCTCGGAGGACGACCGGGCGCCGAGACCGCGCGTCGCGCGCGGCGCGCGGCCGGAGCGAGCATCTCGCGAGGTCACCTTCGGCGCCGTCGACCGAGGACGGGCAGCGCGGTCGCCGCCCGCGAGCGCTCGAGCGAGCCGAGCGCGCGCACGATCGACGTCTCGCCAGCGTCTGCTCGCGGTCGAGCTGCCGGCCCGTGCGCTCCGCGACGATCTCGGATCCGGAGGCCCGCGACGTGCGAGCGCGGCGTCGCGCGGCGTCGCGTTCGACGTCCGCGGCGATCTTGCTCGAGCGCGAACTCGAGCGCGCCGTTCGAGACGGCGAGCTGCGGGAGACCTCCGCGCCGAAGAACCGCGTGTGCAGGCGCCGGAACCCGCGGATCGGCCCGAACCCGTCGCCTCGCGCGGCCGGCCGCGGCGACCGCGCCGCTCCAGTCCGGCTCGACGCCGAGCTGGTTCGGCCGCGAACGAGTAGCGACTCGTCGCCCGCCGACGAACACGACCGGCTCGTCCGCGACGCGCGTCGAACCGCGCTTCGAGCGTCGCCGACGGCCTCCCGCTGCGTGAGCCCGCCGACGTCGACGCCGGCGACCTCGGTTCCCTCGGCCAGCTCCTGCGGCGAGCCCGCGAACGCGAGGCCGAGCAGGACTGCCGAGCAGCGCGAGGATGCCGAGCGACCGCGACGAACGACGAGCGACGAGTCGTGAGAACGAGCGCGACGTCGCGCACCGAGCTGCGAGTTGTGCAGAACGGCGACTCGGCGTGCATCGGAACCGCGCATCCTAGCGCGCCCGACCGATCTCCTAACCGCTGGCGTCGGCGCCGTCGTTCCAGATCCTCACGAACTCAGAAGACGAAGAGCTCGACCCCGCCGGAGACGTACAGCCCGACGCCGGTGATGTACGCGGCGAGGTCGGAGCAGAGGAACGCGATCGCATTCGCGATGTCCTGCGGCTCGCCGGGCCGCTTGAACACCGTGCGCGCCGACGATGCGCTCGTTCATCGCCGGCGTTCGCCATGTTGAACGCCTCGGTGCCGATGACGCCCGGGACGATCGCGTTGCAGGTGATCCCGTGGCGACCGCCCTCCATCGCGAGCGTCTTCGTCAGCCCGAGGATCCCCGACTTCGTCGTCGAGTAGCTCGCCTGGCCGAAGCCGCCGAGCGTGCCCGCGACCGACGCCATGTTCACGATTCGCCCCCAGCCGCGCTCCTTCATGTGCGGCCACACGGCCTGCGCGCAGTTGAAGCGCGCCGCGTCAGGTTGACGCGCAGGTCGCGCTCCCAGAGCTCCGGGCTCTGGTCGTGGAACTGGCCGACGTGGTCGAGCGTGCCGGCGTTGTTGACCAGGATGTCGACGGAGCCGAGCTCCTCGACCGTCCGCGCGACCGCGGCCGCGACCTGCTCGCGGTCGGTGACGTCGCAGCGGAGCGGCGAGCGAGCGCCGGCCCAGCCCGCGGATCTCCTCGACCGTCTCCTCCGTGTGCACGAGGCCCTGCGTGCGCGCGACCGTCGCGAGCGCGCCCCAGCTGTCCGTCTCCTCGGAGAGCTCGGACTCGACGAGGATGTCGGCGATCGCGACGTCCGCGCCAGCGCGGGCGAGCGTGAGCGCGTCCGCGCGCCCGAGCCCCGCGAGCCGCCGGTGACGAGGGCGACGCGGCCGGAGAGGTCGATCTCGAGTGCCACGCGCGCGAAATCCTATGCAGACGCCGCTGGTAGAAGACGCAGGTGCGACGGATCGGGATCGAGGAACGCCGCGCCCGCCTCGTCCGGCGTCATCTGCTCACGCCCGCCGCGCGGGCGCGCACGCGCCGCGCGAGGTCGCCGGGCGCTGGGTGCGCTCCACGCGACGGACTCCGTCGACCGTCTACCTGTCGGTTCGCGCGCGCACGAACGGCGTTGACCCGCCGGCGATCGAGCGCGAGCTCTACGAGGAGCGCACGGTCCTGCGCATGCTCGGGATGCGCCGGACGCTGTTCGTCGTCCCGCGGGACGCGCGGCCGATCGTCCAGCGCGGCGTGCACGCGACGACGTCGCGGCGCGTGAGCGGCGCCAGGCTCGAGGAGCTGCTGGCGCGAGACCGACGGCATCTCGACGACGGCCGGCGCCTGGCTCGCCGAGGCGGAGGCGGCCGCGCTGGCAGCCGCTCGAGGCCGCGGGGGAGGCGTCGACGGCGGACCTCATCCGCAGCGTGCCGTTCCTCGCGACGAAAGATCCGAGGTCGGGGCCGGCAAGTGGACGCACCCGGTGAGCGTGGGCTCGCGTGTCCTCCCCCGCCTCGCGGCCCAGGGACGACTTCTTCGCGGCCGGCCTCGCGGCACGTGGATCTCGGGCAGCACCACTGGGTCCCGACGAGCGCCTGGCTGGGAGAGGAGCAGCCGCTGCCGACGGTGGAGGACGCACGTGTCGAGCTCGTGCGCCGCTGGCTGCGCGCCAACGGCCCGGCGACAGAGATCGATCTCCGCTGGTGGACCGGCTCGGCGCGCGCGCCGATCCGCACGGCGCTCGGCAGCGGTCGGTGCAGTCGAGGTCGACCTCGACGGCGCGACGGGCTTCGTGCTGGCCGACGATCTCGAGGAGGTCGAGCCGCCGACGCCGTGCGTCGCGCTGCTCTCGACGCTCGACCCGACGACGATGGCCTGGAAGGAGCGCGACTGGTACCTCGGCGCAGCCACGGCCCGCACGCTCTTCGACCGCAACGGCAACGCCGGCCCGACGATCTGGTGGGACGGGCGGGTCGTCGGCGGCTGGTCGCAGCGCCGCGACGGCGAGGTCGTCTATCGGCTGCTCGAGGACGTCGGCTCGGAGGCCGAGAGCGCCGTGCAGGCAGGAGGCAGCGCGCATCGCGGCCTGGATCGGCGAAGTGCGGATCAGCCCCGGCTTCCTCCCGCCGTTCCAGCGAGCGCTCGCGTCCTAGGACTGCATCAGTCGCCGCGCGGCAGGAAGATCTCCTTCGCGATCACGAGCCGCTGGATCTGCGACGTGCCCTCGTAGATCTGGAACAGCTTCGCGTCGCGCATGAGCTTCTCGACCGGGTACTCCTTCATGTAGCCGTAGCCGCCGAAGACCTGCACCGCGTCGGTCGTGACCTTCATCGCCGTGTCCGCGGAGAACCGCTTCGCGAACGAGGACTGGAGCGTCGCGCGCTCGCCCTGGTCGTGGAGCCACGCCGACTGCCACACGAGCAGGCGCGCCGCCTCGATCTCGGTCGCCATGTCCGCGATCATGAAGTTGATCCCCTGGTGCATCGCGATCGGGCACGTCGAAGGTGACGCGTTCCTTCGCATACTCGACGGCGTACTCGTAGGCGGCCTGCGCGACACCGACCGCGCCCGCCGCCGTGCCCGGGCGCGTGAAGTCGAGCGTCTTCATCGCGATCTTGAAGCCTTCACCCTCCTCCCCGATCCGGTTCGCGGCGGGAACGACGACATCCGTCAGCGCGAATGCGGACGTGTCGGTCGCGCGCTGTCCCATCTTGTCGAGGTGCTTCTCCATCTGGACGCCGGGCGTGTCCATGGGGACGATGAAGGCGCTGATCCCGCGGTGTCCCTTGCTCGGATCGGTCTTCGCGAAGACGACCGTCCACGTCGCCTGGCCCGCGTTCGTGATGAACGTCTTCGAGCCGTTCAGGACGTACTCGTCGCCGCGGCGCTCGGCGGTCGTCTTCATGCGCGCCACGTCGGATCCTGCGTCCGGCTCGGAGAGCCCGAAGGAGCAGAGGATCGGCTCCTCGAGGAGCGGCGGCAGCCACGTCGCCTTCTGCTCGTCCGAGCCCGGGATGAGCACCGGGCCGGCGCCGAGGCCGTTGGCGAGTATCGCGCTGCCGATGCCCGAGCAGCCCCAGTTGAGCTCCTCGCCGACGAGCATGCCGTCGAAGGCCGGGAGCCCGAGCCCGCCGAGCTCCTCCGGCACGTGGAGGTTCATCAGGCCGAGCTCGTGCGCCTTGGCGATGACGTCGGCGGGATGGGTCGCGTTCTCGTCGTACTCGGCCGCCTTGGGGCGGATCTCCTTCTCGGCGAACTCGCGCGCGAGCGCGCGGAGCTCCCGCTGCTCGGGCGTCAGCCCGAACGAGACGCCGCCGGCGACGCCGGCCTCGAGCTGGGTCATGGTCCTCGCTCCTCGTTCGATTGACTAGTCAGTCAACCAGGAGTGTAGGCGCCCGCGCGCGCGCCGGTCAAGCCCGAACTCGGCTTCCGTAGGATGTCGTGACCATGGCGACGACGACCGAGCGGCCCGCTCTCGATCCCCTCGATTACCTGGCGATCGACGCCCTCCTCGACGACGAGGAGAAGGCGATTCGGGACACCGTTCGCGAGTTCGTGCGGGCGAACGTGCTCGCCGACGTGGGCGACTGGTTCGAGCAGGGGATCTTCCCGCGCGAGCTCATCGGCGAGCTCGGGAAGCTCGGCCTGCTCGGGATGCACCTCGAGGGCTACGGCCTTCCGGGGGCGAGCTCGGTGGCGTACGGGCTCACCTGCATGGAGCTCGAGGCGGGCGACGCAGGGGTGCGCAGCGCGATCTCGGTCCAGGGCTCCCTCGCGATGTTCCCGATCTGGCGCTTCGGGCTCCGAGGAGCAGAAGGAGCGCTGGCTGCCGCCGATGCACACCGGTGAGGTCGTCGGCTGCTTCGGGCTCACCGAGCCGGACGCAGGCTCGGACCCCGGCCTCGATGCGTACGCATGCGCGCCGCGACGGCTCGGACTGGATCCTGAACGGGGCGAAGATGTGGATCACGAACGGGACGATCGCCGACATCGCGATCGTCTGGGCGCGCACGGACGCGGGCGAGATCCGTGGGTTCATCGTCGAGAAGGGAATGGACGGCTTCTCGGCGCCCGAGATCCACAAGAAGCTGTCGCTGCGCGCCTCCGTCACCTCGGAGCTCGTGCTCCAGGACGTGCGCGTTCCCGACGAGAACGTCCTCCCCGGCGTCTACGACGCTGCGCGGCCCGCTCTCGTGCCTCAACGAGGCGCGGTTCGGGATCGTGTTCGGCTCGGTCGGCGCGGCCCGCGCGTGCTTCGAGTGCGCGCTCGACTACGCGAAGGAGCGAATCGTCTTCGGCAAGCCGATCGCGGGCTACCAGCTCACGCAGCAGAAGCTCGCCGAGATGGCGCTCGAGATCAACCGAGCCACGCTGGTGGCGCTCCATCTCGGGCGGATGAAGGACGACGGGACGCTGCGCCCGGAGCAGGTCAGCCTCGGGAAGATGGGCAACGTGCGCGGAGCGATCGAGGTTGCCCGTAGCGCGCGGACGATTCTCGGCGCCAACGGCGTCACCCTCGAGTACCCGGTGATCCGACACGTGAACAACCTCGAGTCGGTGCTCACGTACGAGGGCACGCACGAGGTGCACACGCTCGTCGTCGGCCAGGCGCTGACCGGCGAGAACGCGTTCCGGTAGGCGGGCGGCCTACTCCCCTTCCCAGTACTCGGCGTCGCGGCCGCGGAACTCACGGAACAACCGCTCGCCCTTCGCATCGACGGCCGAGACCTTCCCGGAGTCGAAGTACTCCACGATGTCGGGCGCGAGCAGGGTCGACAGCATCAACACCCGAAGCGGCGCGTCCGTGTCGTTCCGCACCTGGTGAGCCCCGTCCTTCCCGCGGCGAAACGCGACGACGTCCCCCTCGCTGAGCTGCTCCTCGCCCTCGAGCGTGCGCAACGTCGGCCGCCCGCGCAGCACGATCATCCACTCCTCGTTTCCGTGGTGCGTGTGGTACGGCCACAGTCGACTTCCCGGCTCGAGCTCGTACATGCTGCCGCCGATGAGCTCGGCGCCGACGTGCGCGCCGACCCAGGCGTCCTTGCTCTTCCAGCCGTCCCTGTCCTCGACGCGGTCCCACTCGTCCCCGTTGAGGTTGAAGACCTGCACGCACGGAGACTAACGCCCGGGCGAGCTCACTCGTCCAGCACGGGCGCAACGATCACGCCGTAACCCTGTGCTTCGAGGATGCTCGCCGCGAGGGACGCATCGGCCTCGCCGGTGACCAGGATCGTGAGCGTCCCGCCGCGCTCGGGAGAGAGGTGCTCGAGCTCGAAGTCCGAGACGTTGATCCGGTCCGCGCCGAGCGCCTGGAAGATCCCCGCGAGCACGCCCGGGCGGTCGGGGACGTGCACGCGTAGGCGATGGAGCGCGCCCGCATCCTCGTACGCCGTCTCGAGCATCCGGCGGCGGTTCCCGCTCGCCTCGCCGATCCAGCGGGCGAGATAGCCCGCGTCACCCGCTGCGAGGGCGGACTCCAGCTGCTCCACGCGGCGGCGGTGCTCCCCGAGCGCCGCGCTGAGCTCGGCGCGGTTCTCGAGGAAGATGTCGACCCAGATCCGCGGGTTCGCTCCGGCGATTCGCGTCATGTCTCGAAGCGACCCGCCGGCCGCGGCCAGAGGCTCGTGCCCCTCCACGCGCGCCGAGCCGGCCTGGTTGAGGAGAACATTCGCGAGGGCGTGCGGCAGATGGCTCGTCACCGCTACGAGGCGGTCGTGGGTCTCGGGATCGATGGCCACCGGGCGAGCGCCGAGCGCGACGACGAAGGCGTGCGCCGTGCGGTAGCGCTCCGGCTCCGTCGACGCGAGCGGCGTCAGGAACCAGGTCGCTCCGTCGAACAGGTCGGCGCTGGCTCGACCCGGGCCGCGCGCCTCGGCGCCGCAGATCGGATGTCCCCCGACGAAGCGCGGATCGTCACCGACCGCCGCGCACAGCGACCCCTTCGTCGACCCGACGTCGGTCACCGTGCAGTCGGCCGGTGCCGCAGCGAGCACGCTCCGGACGACGGCCGGCAGCTCGGCCACGGGTACGGCGACGAGAGCGACGTCGGCGTCGTGGAGTGCGTCGACGAGTGTGGGAGCGACCTCGATCGCGCCGCGCTCGCCTGCGAGCTCGAGCGTCGCGGGATCCTCGTCCCAGCCCGAGGATCGAGTCGAACCCGCCCGCCCGCCGCGCAGCGAGAGCGGCGGAGGCCCCGATCAGCCCGGTCCCGACGACGGCTAGCCGCACAGTCCCTCCGCGCTCACGCGGAGCGCATGAGCTCGGCCACGCGGAACGCGAGGTCGAGCGACTGGCGCCCGTTCAGCCGGGGGTCGCAGAGCGTCTCGTAGCGGTGGTCGAGCTGCTCCTCCTGGACCGCCTCGGAGCCGCCGAGACACTCGGTCACGTCGTCGCCCGTGAACTCGATGTGGATCCCGCCCGGCCAGGTCCCGAGGGCACGGTGTGCGGCGAAGAAGCCCTCGAGCTCCGCCATGATCGAGTCGAAGTGGCGGGTCTTCACGCCGGACGGCGTCCGCACGAGATTCGCGTGCATCGGGTCGCAGACCCATGCCACGGGAACCCCCGACTCGCGCACCGCCTCGATCAGCGGTGGAAGCGCCTCGCGCACGTTGTCCGCACCCATCCGGGCGACGAACGTGAGACGGCCCGGAACACGCGCGGGATTGAGGCGCTCGGCGAGTCCGACCGCGTCGGCAGCCGTCGCGCTCGGGCCGAGCTTCACGCCGATGGGGTTGTGCACGCCCGAGAAGAACTCGACGTGCGCGCCGTCCAGGTCGCGCGTGCGGTCCCCGATCCAGAGCATGTGCGCGGAGCAGTCGTAGGGAAGCCCCGTCAGCGAGTCCGTGCGGCTGAGCGGCTCCTCGTAGTCGAGCAGCAGACCCTCGTGGCTCGTCCACACGTCGACCTCGTGGATGGTGTGCTCGCGTCTCGAGGTCGATGCCGATCGCCTGCATGAAGCGAAGGGCGCGCTCGATCTCGCCTGCGAGCGCCTCGTAGCGCTGGCCGGCCGGCGAGCTGGCGACGAACTCGCGGTTCCACGTGTGGACGTGCGTCAGGTCGGCGAAGCCGCCCTTCGTGAACGCGCGCAGCAGGTTCAGCGTCGAGGCCGCCTGGTAGTAGCCCTGCACGAGCCGCTCGGGATCGGGCACGCGTGCCTCGGGCGTCGGCGCGTCGGAGTGGACGATGTGACCCCGAAACGACGGCAGCTCCACGCCGTCGACGACCTCGGTCGGAGCGCTGCGCGGCTTCGCGAACTGCCCGGCGATCCGTCCCACCCGCACCACGGGCAGCGTCGCCGCGTACGTGAGGACCGCCGACATCTGCAGCAGCACCTTGAGCCGCTCGCGGATCGCGGGGGCCGAGACGTCGTCGAACGACTCGACGCAGTCTCCGGCCTGGAGCAGGAACGCGCGTCCCTCGCAGACCTCGCCGAGCGCCGCGAGGAGCGCCCGCGCCTCTCCGGCGAAGACGAGCGGAGGAAGTCCGCGAAGGCGCTCACGCACGGCCGCGAGCGCTGCCTCGTCCGGCCACGCCGGCTGCTGCGCGGCCGGGAGCTCCCGCCAGGACGACGGCGTCCAGGTCGGTTCGGTGAGCGTCATCGACTGCTGAGTGTAGAGCCGCGTGTCTTGACAACACCCGAGCGCGCCAGCAGACTGGACGTTCGATGCTGCACCGAGCCACACCGTTCGTATCCGTGGACGCCACTGCCGTGGCGGTACCCGGTTCGAGTGCCGGCATCGAGCTTCTCCTGATTCTCCCCTCCTAGGGGAGATTCGCTTCACGCGCCGCAACCGGCGCACACGTCGACCGAAGCACACCACCGGTACGCCTCGAGGGCGGCCCGCAGAGGAGGAGCGAGACAGTGGCACATCGCCGCAGGAGCACCAGAACATGACGCGCAGGCAGACCTACAGGGTCGCCTGCCTGGCGGGGCACGGAATCGGCCCGGAGGTCATGGCCGAGGCGAGCCGCGCGCTCGCTCACGTCTCGTCGCTGCACGGATTCTCGAATCGAGGAGACCCACCCCGCATTCGGCGGAGCCGCGGTCACGCAGTCGGGCCATGCGCTGCCGAATGCGACTCGGAGCGTCGTGCTCGCTGCGCAGTCCATCCTCGTCGCGTCGGAGTCGGAGCCCGCGCTCGACGGTGTCGAGTCCGAGCTCGACCTGCGCGCGCGTATGGATCGAGTGGTCTTCTCGGCCCGGGGAGCGATAACGCTCGTCAGCCCGCTCGAGGACGACGCGCTCCGAGTGGACGCTGGCGCGCGCGTTCGAGATCGCGCGCTCGAGCAGCGCGAACGTCGCGGCCGTCGGCGGCGACACGACCTGGCGTTCCGCGTTTGCGCAGGAGGCCGCGAGGCACGACGGCGTCCACGCGGAGCAGCTATCGGTCAAGTCGGCAGTTCAGGGCCTCGCGTTCGAGCCCGACCGATTCGACGTGGTCGTCACCCCCGGGCCGTACGCGGAAGTGCTCGTCGGATTCGTCGCGCACGGCCGTTCCCCGCGGGTCGCTGCCTCCGGTCGGCTCGCCGGCACCGGGCCGGGCGTCTTCGCGCCGACGCACGGCGCCGCCGAGGACATCGCAGGGCAGGGCGTCGCCAACCCGGCCTCGATGCTGCTCGCCGCCGCGCTCATGCTCGGCGAGGGGCTCGGTGAGCGCGGGCGCAGCCGAGACGCTGACCGGCGCCGTCCTCGGCGCGTGCTCGAACGGAACGCAAACGCCGGACATGCTCTCGAGAGGGCTGGGCGCCACGACGCGCGAGTTCGCCGACGTCGTGCTCGCAGAGCTGCCGCTCTCGCTGACGAACGCCGAGTTCTACCGAGAAGCACTCGCATGAGAATCAACGGCGCCGACGCCATCCTCCGCTCCCTCGAGGCCGAGGGCGTCGACGTCGTCTTCGGGCTCCCGGGCGGCGCTGTCCTGCCCACGTACGACGCGTTCGCCCGGGGCACCACCGTCCGCCACGTGCTGGCGCGGCACGAGCAGGGCGCCGGGCACATGGCGGAGGGCTACGCACGCGCAACCGGGCGGGTCGGCGTCGCTCTCGCCACCTCGGGGCCGGGAGCGACGAACCTGGTGACGCCGATCGCCGACGCATGGATGGACTCGACGCCGCTCGTGTGCATCACCGGGCAGGTGCGGTCGCACCTGATCGGGACGGATGCGTTCCAGGAGTGCGACATCACCGGGATCACCATCCCGATCGTCAAGCATTCGTGGCTCGTCCAGGACGTCGAGGAGCTGCCGCACGCGCTCAAGGCCGCGTTCCACGTCGCGCGGACGGGGCGGTCGGGTCCGGTTCTCGTTGACGTCCCACGCGACGTCCAGGAGGCGGAGCTCGACTTCGCCTACCCGGAGAGCCTCGACCTTCCCGGCTGGAACCCGCCGCACGTCACAGAGCCCGGTCAGGTCCGGCGAGCTGCGGAGGCCCTGGCCGCGGCCGAACGGCCCGTCCTCTACGTCGGCGGCGGAACGCTCAACGCCGACGCGTGCGACGAGCTGCGCGGGCTCGCCGAGGCCGGAGAGCTCCCGGTCGTCACCACGCTCATGGGCAAGGGCGCCTTCCCCGAGATCCCACGAGCTCCACTTCGGCTGGCCCGGAATGCACGGGCCGAAGTGGTCGAACTGGGCCATGAACAAGTGCGACCTCCTGGTCGCGGTCGGTGCGCGCTTCGACGATCGCGTCACCGGCAAGCTCTCGGCCTTCGCCCCCGGTGCGACGGTCGTCCACCTCGACGTCGACTCTGCCGAGATCTCGAAGCTCCGTCAGGCGGATCTCCCTGTGGTCGGGCCCCTGAAGCAGGCGCTTGCCGACCTCACGGAGGAGCTGCGCGCAATCCGCGGTGCGGGCCCCGTGTCCCGCACGAAGCCATGGCTGCGCCAGCTCTCCGCCTGGCGAGAGGAGTTCCCGCTGCGCTACCGCGGAAGCGAGGACGTCCTCAAGCCCCAGCTGGTGCTGGAGACGCTCCAGGCACTCACCGTCGACCGAGACGTCGTCTGGACGACCGGCGTCGGACAGCACCAGATGTGGGCGATGCAGTACCTGCTCTGCGATCGGCCGCGCTCGTTCATCACCTCCGGAGGCCTCGGGACGATGGGCTACGGCGTCCCCGCCGCGATCGGCGCCAAGGCCGCCCGCCCCGAGGCCACCGTCGTCTGCGTCGACGGCGACGGCTCCTTCCAGATGACGGGGCAGGAGCTCGCGACGTCGGTTCTCGAAGGACTGCCGATCGTGGTCGTGATCGTCAACAACGGCTACCTCGGGATGGTCCGCCAGTGGCAGGACATGTTCTTCGACGAACGCTTCTCGCAGGTTCACTTGACGCACCAGGTGCCGGACTACGCGCGTCTCGCCGAGGCCTATGGCGCGGCCGGCTTCACCGTCGATCGGCCCGAAGAGCTCGAGGCAGTGCTCGAGGAGGCGTTGACGTGCGGCCGCACGGCCGTCGTCGACGCCCGCGTCGACGCGCGCGAGCACTGCTTCCCGATGATCCCCGCCGGCGCGGCGGCACTCGATCTCGTCGAGTTCCCGGACGAGGTCGAGGAGGAGGCGGTCGCGGCGGCGTGAGACACACGTTCTCCGTCCTGGTGGAGAACAAGCCGGGTGCGCTGATGCGCATCTCGAGCATGTTCGCGCGCCGCGGCTTCAACATCGAGAGCCTCGCGGTCGGCCCGACGGAGCGCCCGGACGTGTCGTGCATCACGCTGCGCGTGGACTGCGCGCGACACTCGCTCGAGCAGATCGAGAAGCAGATGCACAAGCTCGTGAACGTCCTGCGCGTGAGCGAGCTCGAGCCGGGCGAGGCGGTCGAGCGCGAGCTCGCGCTGCTGAAGGTCGAGGCCACTCCGGAGCGACGAAGCGAGCTCATCGCCCTCGCGCAGGCATTCGACGCGCGGGTCGCCGATCTCGGGCCCGACTCGATCGTGTTCGAGGTCGTCGGCCATCCCGAGCAGATCGACTCGTTCGAGGAGCTCGTCCGCCCGCACGGCCTCCGCGAGCTCGTCCGCACCGGCCGGATCGGGCTCGGCCGCGCGCCGCTCCGGCAAGACAACGGCGACGCCAGCACGTGCTCACCTGACACCGAACCAAGGAGATCCCATGGCCGTCATCCATCGCGAAGGCAACGTCGAGCTCCTCTCCGGCAAGGTCGCGGTGCTCGGGTACGGAAGCCAGGGCCACGCGCACGCGCTCAACCTCCGTGACTCCGGCGTGGAGGTCGAGGTCGGACTGCGGGAGGGAAGCCCGTCACGGCGAGCCGCCGAGGAGGCGGGTCTCACCGTCGGCACGCCGGCGGAGGTCGTGCGGGACGCGCAGGTCGTCTCCTTCCTCCTCCCGGACCAGGTGCAGCCACGGGTGTACGAAGCGGACGTGGCGCCGAACCTCGCGCCGGGCGCGGCGCTGCTCTTCGCGCACGGCTTCAACGTCCACTACGGGCGGATCAGCCCCCCGCGCCGGCCACGACGTCGTCATGGTCGCCCCGAAGGGCCCCGGCCATATCGTCCGGCGCCTGTTCGAGGAGGGCTTCGGAACGCCGGCGATCGTCGCCGTCGAGAGCGACGCGAGCGGCCGCGCGTTCGATCTCACCCTCGCCTACGGGGCCGCCATCGGCGCCGCGCGGGCGGGGATGATCGAGACGACGTTCGCCGAGGAGACGGAGTCCGACCTCTTCGGCGAGCAGGCGGTGCTGTGCGGCGGCGTCACCGAGCTCGTCCGGGCGGGCTTCGAGACGCTCGTCGACGCCGGCTACCAGCCCGAGGTGGCGTACTACGAGTGTCTCCACGAGCTGAAGCTCATCGTCGACCTCATCTGGGAAGGTGGTCTCTCCGGGATGCGCCACTCGATCTCCGACACGGCCGAGTACGGCGACCTCACGCGCGGGCCGCGCGTGATCGACGAGCTCGTTCGCGAGCAGATGCAGACGATCCTGGCCGACATCCGGTCCGGTGCGTTCGCGCGGGAGTGGATCGCCGAGATGGACGCGGGCGAGCCGCGCCTGGCGGAGCTTCGTGCGAGCCGCGGCGGAGCAGCCGATCGAGCGCGTGGGCAAGGAGCTGCGAGCATTGATGCGGCGTGAGGAAGCAGAGGCACCGGCTGGCCGGCGCTGAGGTCGGCGTAGGCCTCCTCGGGTACGGGACGGTCGGCTCCGCCGTCAACCGGTTGCTGGTCGAGAACGCCGACGACATCGAGCGGGCGACGGGACACCGCTTCCGCGTCGTCCGCGCGCTCGTCCGGGATCTCGACGGCGAACGTGGGTTCACGCCCGAGCCTGGAGTCCTCACCACCGACGCGGCGGCCATTCTCGACGACGCGGCGATCGACGTCGTGGCGGAGGTCATGGGCGGCGTCGAGCCGGCGCAGACCCTCGTGCTCGAGCTGCTCGCCGCGGGGAAGCCGGTCGTCACCGCCAACAAGCAGCTGGTCGCGCAGCACGGCGCCGAGCTCTTCGCCGCAGCCGCGGCAGCAGGCGTGCAGCTCCGCTTCGAGGCGAGCGTCTGCGCCGCGATCCCCGTGATCAAGGTGCTCCGCGAAGCGCTCGTCGTGACGAAGGTGCACCGCGTGCTCGGGATCGTGAACGGGACGACGAACTTCGTCCTCACCGAGATGGAGCGTGGTTCGACCTTCGACGAGGCGCTCGCCGAGGCCCAGCGGCTCGGCTTCGCGGAGGCCGATCCGACGGACGACGTCTCGGGCGCGGACGCAGCCGCGAAGATGGCGATCCTCGCAACCGTTGCTTTCGGTTCGCGCGTCACGCTTGCGGACGTCGACTGCAAGGGCATCGAGGACGTGACGCCGCTGC
Source organism: uncultured Gaiellaceae bacterium (assembly GCA_963808865.1). Classification (GTDB taxonomy): domain Bacteria; phylum Actinomycetota; class Thermoleophilia; order Gaiellales; family Gaiellaceae; genus GMQP-bins7. The sequence goes on from CAWEGY010000001.1 coordinate 110,502, forward strand.
ACACGGCTGCGGCGCGCGAGCTCGACATGGTCGTGCGGCTCGTGGGAGCCGCGACCCTCGTCGACGAGCGCCTGGACGTGCGGGTGCGGCCCGCGTTCGTCGACCGACACCACCCCCTTGCCGCGGTCGAGGGCGCGTTCAACGCGGTCATGCTGCAGGGAGACGCGATCCGCGAGATCACGCTCGAGGGCCCCGGAGCCGGCGGGATCGAGACGGCGTCCGCGGTCGTCGCCGACATGGTCGGCGTCGTCGGGACCGCGGCCGGCGGCTTCCTCCAGAACGACGCCTGCTGGCGAACGCTCGAACTGCTCCCACGCGGCGAGATCCGCTCGCCGTTCTACGTCCATCTCGAAGTCGAGGACCGCCCCGGCGTGCTGGCGGAGGTCGCACACAGCCTCGCGCCCACGACGTCTCCGTCGCGCGCCTCATCCAGGTTCCGGCGGAGCGAGGCGCCGTCCTCCACGTCGTCGTGCACGAAACCGCGCAGCGCGCGCTCGAGGCTGCGCTCGCCGACGTCGCCGAGCTGTCCCACCTGCACGCGCCACCGACGTTCCTGCCCGTGATCTCGGATCGCGGCGTCGCCGAGCTCGGTTGGTCGTGACACGCTAGAAAGCGGCATGCACTCGCTGATCGACCGCTACCGCGAGCGGCTGCCCGTGAGCGCGACGACACCGGTCGTCTCGCTCGGCGAGGGGTCGACGCCGCTCCTGCACGCGCCGCGGATCTCGAAGCGGCTGGGCGCCGACGTGTACCTCAAGTGCGAGGGATCGAACCCGACCGGGAGCTTCAAGGACCGCGGGATGACGGTCGCGATCTCGAAGGCGTCGGAAGCGGGTGCGCGCGCGGTCATCTGCGCGTCGACGGGGAACACCGCCGCGTCGGCGGCCGCCTACGCGGCTCGCGCGGGCCTCACTGCCGTCGTGCTCCAGCCCGAGGGCGCGGTCGCGTCGGCCAAGCTCGCGCAGGCGCGCGCGCTCGGCGCGCGCGTGCTCGAAGTACGAGGAACCTTCGACCAGGCGCTCTCTGCCGCGCGGGAGCTCTCCGCCCGAGGCACTCACGTCCTCGTCAACTCGCTGAACCCGGACCGGCTCGCGGGACAGAAGACGGCCGCGTTCGAGATCGTCGAGGAGCTCGGCTCGGCACCGGACGTGCTCGCCCTGCCCTACGGGGGTGGAGGCAACCTCCGCGCGTACGCCCTCGGCTTCGACGAGCTCGGGCCGGGGCCGCGCTTCGTTGCCGGGGAGGCCGCCGAGCGCGCGACGACCCTCGCCTCGGCGATCCGCATCGCGGACCCGGCGCATGCCGAGCACGCCGCGGCCGCGGTGCATGCCTCCGCCGGCGCCGTGGTCTCCCTCACGGACGACGCCATCCTGGCCGCCTGGCACGAGCTCGCGCGCGAGGAAGGCGTCCTCTGCGAGCCCGCTTCGGCCGCCGGGCTGGCCGCGCTCGCAGCCGTCGAGCTCGAGCCGGGTGCGCGCGTCGTCTGCGTCGTCACCGGCCACGGCCTGAAGGACACCGAGACGGGCTCGAGCCTGAGCCCACCGCCGATCGTCGTCGACGCCGATCCGGACGCGATCGCGGAGGCTTCGCAGTGAGCGTGCTCGCGCGCGTGCGAGCTCCCGCGAGCACGGCGAACGTCGGCCCGGGCTTCGACTGCGCGGCGATCGCGCTCGACCTCTGGAACGAGCTCGAGGTGAGCGAGGGCGACGGCGAGGCCGATCGCGGCCACCTCGGCGTGCAGGCGTTCGCGCGCCTCGCCTCGGTCGAAGGCAGGCGCTTCTCGTTCGTCGACCGGATTCCCCGCGAGCGGGGTCTCGGCTCGAGCGCCGCAGTGATCGCGCTCGGTCTCACCGCGGCCGCGGCCGCGGAGGGCATCGACGCGAGCGCGGAGGAGCTGCTGGCCGAAGGCGTCGCCCTCGAAGGCCATGCGGACAACCTCGCCGCGGCACTGTGTGGCGGCGTCTGCCTCACCTCGAACGGCAAGGTCGCGCGCGTGGCCGACGACGCGCCCGCCGTGCCGATCGTGCTCGTCCCCGACGCGACGGTGTCGACGGCGAGCGCGCGCGCCTCACTCCCGTCCGGGATCAGCCACGACGACGCGACGTTCACGGTGACGCGCGCCGCCTTGCTCGGCGCCGCCCTCGCATCCGGCTCGTCCGACCTCTTCGTGGAAGCGCTCGACGACCGGCTGCACGAGCCGTACCGTGCGGCGGCGGCCCCGCTGCTCGCAGCGATCCGCCAGGAGCTGCCGCGGGCGGCGCTCGGCGTTACGCTCTCGGGCTCAGGCCCGAGCGTCGTCGTGTGGGCGCGACGCGAGTCGGCGCTCGCGTGCGCGCAGGAGCTCGAGACGCGCTTCCCTGAGATCTCCGTCCTGACCCTGAACGTCACACCGGAAGGAGCACACGCCCTGTGACCGCCGACCCGTACTCACGCCCATCGGACCCTGCGAAGCGGCGCAGCGCCGCACTGACCGACGGCCCGGATCGCGCGGGTGCCCGCGCGATGCTGAAGGCGGTCGGCCTGACGGACGACGATCTCGCGAAGCCGTTCATCGGCGTCGCGACGAGCTGGATCGAGACGATGCCGTGCAACCTCAACCAGCGGGCGCTCGCCCAGCGCGTCAAGGCGGGCATCCGGGCCGCGGGCGGCACGCCGCTCGAGTTCAACACCGTCTCGGTCTCGGACGGGGTCTCGATGGGAACGGACGGGATGCGCGCGTCGCTCGTCTCGCGCGAGGTCATCGCCGACTCGATCGAGCTCGTAGCACGCGGGCACCTCTTCGACGGGCTCGTCTGCCTCGTCGGCTGCGACAAGACCATTCCCGCCGCGGTCATGGCTCTTTGTCGGCTCGATCTGCCGGGGCTCGTGCTGTACAACGGCTCGATCGCCCCCGGGCGCTTTCGCGGGCGCGACGTGACCATCCAGGACGTGTACGAGGCAATCGGAGCGCACGCCGCCGGGACGATGAGCGCAGCCGAGCTGCACGAGCTCGAGAGCGTCGCGTGTCCCGGCGCGGGCGCCTGCGGCGGCCAGTTCACGGCCAACACCATGTCGACGGCGCTCGACTTCCTCGGGATCAGCCCCGCGGGCCTGAACGGCATCCCCGCGCTTCATCCCGACAAGGACAAAGCGGGCGAGGAGACGGGGCGGCTCGTGATGGAGCTCGTCCGCAACGACATCCGTCCCTCGCAGATCGTGACGCGCGAATCGCTCGAGAACGCGGCCGCGTCGGTCGCGGCCACCGGCGGCTCGACGAACGGCGTGCTCCACGTCCTCGCGATCGCACGCGAGCTCGGGATCCCGTTCGAGCTCGAGGACTTCGACCGGATCGCGGCGCGCACACCGGTCGTGGCGAGCCTCAAGCCGGGCGGGCGGTTCGTCGCGACGGACGTCCACGAGGCCGGCGGCGTCGCACTCGTCGCGCGTGAGCTCGTCAAGGCCGGGCTCGTCCACGGTGACGCGCCGAACGTCGACGGGCGGACGCTCGAGCGAGATCGCGGCCGCGGTCGTCGAGCGCCCGGGCCAGGAGGTCGTCGTCCCGATCGAGACACCGCTCAAGGAGACGGGCGGGCTCGCGATCCTCCGCGGCAATCTCGCCCCGGAGGGCTGCGTCGTGAAGCTCGCGGGACACGAGCGCTCGCTGTATCGCGGCCCCGCACGCGTCTTCGACTCGGAGGAGGACTGCTTCGCCGCGGTCAAGGCGAGAACGCTCGCGGCCGGAGACGTCGTCGTCATCCGTTACGAGGGCCCCGCGGGAGGGCCTGGCATGCGCGAGATGCTGCACGTCACCGCCGCGCTCGTCGGCGAGGGGCTCGGGGACCACATCGCCCTCGTCACGGACGGGCGCTTCTCGGGCGCGACGCGCGGCCTCATGGTCGGCCACGTCTCGCCGGAAGCGGTCCATGGAGGACCGCTGGCGGCGCTTCGAGAAGGTGACACGGTCGTCATCGACGTCGACGGCCGCGAGCTGCGGGTCGAGCTCTCGGACGACGAGCTGGAGGCGCGGCTGCGCGACTGGAGCCCGCCCCCGCCGCGCTACACCGCCGGCGTGTTCGCGAAGTACGCCGCCCTCGTCTCGTCCGCGTCGGAGGGTGCGGTCACGAGGCCCACGCCTCCGGATTGAGGGCGTTCTCGGGGAGTCGATCCTCGAGCAGCACTGCACTCGCGCCGGCCACGCAGAGCATTCCCATCGCCTCGCGCGTCTCGAGGGCCGCGCTCCCGAGATGCGGCGCGAGGACGACGTTCTCGCACGCGAGCAGGCGCTCCTCGACCAGCGGCTCGCGCTCGAACACGTCGAGCGCCGCACCTGCGATCTCACGCGTCTCGAGCGCTTCGGCGAGCGCGAGCTCGTCGACGACAGGCCCGCGCGTCGTGTTCACGAGGTAAGCGGTCGGCTTCATCGCGCGCAGCACCTCACGGTCGACGAGGTGTCGCGTCTCGGGTGTGAGCGGGCAGTGGAGCGAGAGAACGTCGGCCCGCGCGACGAGATCGTCGAACGTGGTGTGCTCGTAGTCGACGTCCTCCACAGGTCCGGAGGGCTTCGTATAGGCAACCCGCATCCCGAAGGCCTCGGCGAGTCGTGCGACCTCGCGACCGATCCTCCCGAGCCCCACGACTCCGAGCAGCCGATTCTCGAGAGTCGCGCCGAGCATGTAGGTCGGCGACCAGATCCAGGTCGTCCCGGCGCGGATCCCGCGATCGCCTTCGCTGATGCGGCGGACGACGTCCAGCATGATCGCCAGCGTCAGCTCGGCGGTCGCAGCGGTCAGGACGTCTGGCGTGTTCGTCACGACGACGCCGTGCCGCGTGCACGCCTCGACGTCGACGTTGTCGAAGCCGACGGCGTAGTTCGCGACGACCCGGAGCTGTGGACCGGCCGCCTCGAGCAGCTCGTCGTCGATCCGGTCCGTCAGCATCGCGACGACGCCGTCCTTGCCCGCCGCGCGCGTGAACAGCTCGTCCCGCGGGAGCGGCGTCTCGGCGTCGTGCAGCTCCAGCTCGAACCGTCGTGCGAGCTCGTCCACCACCACCTCGGGCACGCGCCGCGTGAGCAGGACCCGCGGCCGTGCGGATGCCGTCACAGGGCTTCGAGGAAGTCGCGCATCCGGGCGAGCGCGAGCGAGAGGTTCTCGCGCGAGTTCGCGTAGCTGATGCGCAGGTTGTCCTTGCCGACGTCACCGAACGCGCTCCCCGCGAGCACGGCGATTCCCGACTCCTGCAGCAGGCGGTCGGCGAGCTCGTCCGCCCCGATCGGGACCTCGGAGACGTTCGGGAAGACGTAGAACGCGCCGCGCGGCATGCGGCACGAGACGCCGGGGAGCGCGTTCAACCCGTCCACGATCAGCTCACGCCGGGCGCGGAACTCCTCGACCATCGCGCGTGGCTCGTCCTGCGGGCCCGTCAAGCGCCGTCACGCCGGCGAGCTGCACGAACGGCGGAACGCAGGACGTCGAGTTGACGAAGAAGCGGACGAGCGGGTCGACGAGCGCGCTCCGGCACCGCCGCGAACCCGCAGCGCCAGCCCGTCATCGCGTACGTCTTCGAGAGCCCGTCGAGGAGAACCGTGCGCTCGAGCAGCCCTGGATGCGACGCGACGCTCGCGAACTCGCCGTCGTACAGCATCTGCGAGTAGACCTCGTCGGAGAGCACCCAGGCGCCGCTGTCGGCCAGCATCGCCGCCGCGGCGGCGGTCTCCTCCGGCGAGAGCGCGCCGCCCGTCGGGTTGTGCGGCGAGTTCAGGATGACGAGCTTCGTCCGCGGGCTCAGGCGCGAGGCGAGATCGTCGAGGTCGAAGGCGAAGTCGCGCTCCTCGAGGAGCGGCAGCGGCACCGGAGTCGCGCCCGCCCAGCGGATCGCGGACTCGTAGATCGGAAAGCCGGGATCCGGGTAGACGACCTCGTCGCCGGGATTGCAGGTGGCGAGGATGGTGAAGAAGAGGAACGGCTTCGCGCCGGTGCCGACGAGCACGTTCGCCGGATCGATCTCGACTGCACGCGTGCGCGAGAGGTAGCGCGCGGCTTCCTCGCGCAGCTCCGGGATTCCGGCCGACGGGCAGTAATGCGTCTGGCCGGCCTCGAGCGCCTCGGCGGCGGCCCGGCAGATGTGGAGCGGGGTGTCGAAGTCCGGCTCGCCGATCTCGAGATGGATGACCTCGCGGCCCTGGCGCTCGAGCTCACGCGCGCGGGCGAGCACGCTGAACGCGGTCTCGGTGCCGAGCCGCTCGAGGCTCTCGGCCAGGCCAGGGTTCGCAATCGCGCCCACGGCATCATCCTCCCCGGTCGCAGAAACGGCGGACGTTACAACAGCGAACGAGCGCAGATCCGGCGGTACGCTCGTCGCCGTGACGTTCCCGACCACCGTCGCGTACCCCGGCCGGGACGGCGCCCACAGCGCCGCGGCGTGCGATCGACTGTTCCCGGACGGCGCGGAGCTCGTCCCGCTTCCGAGCTTCGCGGCAGTCGCCGAAGCGGCAGCCGACGGATCGGTGCTGTTCGGCGTGCTCCCGATCGAGAGCTCGCTCTCGGGCCCCGTGAACGAGACGCATGACCTCCTCTACGACTCGCCGCTCGCGATCAGCGCGGAGACCGTGCTGCCGATCCGGCACTACCTCGTCGGGCCTGCCCCACTTCCGCTCGAGGACATCCGGGTCGTCCGCTCTCACCCGGTGGCACTCGATCAGTGCCGGCAGCTGCTCGCGTCCATGCCGTGGGCGACCGGGATCGCGGCTGCGACGACCGCCGACGCAGCCGCTCAGGTCGCCGAGCACGGGGATCCGGCCGAGGTCGCGATCGCGAGCGAGCGCGCTGCCGGTCTGCACGGGCTCACCGTGATACTGAGCGACGTGGGCGACCATCCCGAGGCGTACACGCGCTTCGTATCCGTCGCGAACTACATGCGGCTGGACGCGGACGGCGCGGCCTGGCGCACGGCGTTCTCGTTCGTGACCGATCACCAGCCTGGCGCGCTCCACCGCGCGATCGAGCCGTTCGCCCGGCACGAGATCGATCTCCTGCAGCTCGTCTCCCGCCCGATCCCGCAGTCGCCTTGGCGCTACCGGTTCGACGCGGTGCTCGCAGGGCACCCGCTCGACGCGATCGTTCGCGAGACGCTCGCCGAGCTCCGTGCGCGCACCCGTCTCGTGCGCGTCTTCGGCTCCTATCCCGCCCACGGGGAGACATGACCGATCCCGGCTCCGACCCGACCGTCCAGCGCCTGCGCGACGAGATCTCCGGAGTCGACCGCTCGATCCTCGACGCCGTCAACGCCCGCCTCGAGCTCGTTGCGCTCTCAAGCAGCACAAGGAGGAGCTGGGCGTCCCCTTCGTCGATCCCGACCGCGAGCGAGAGCTCCTCGACGGGCTCGTCGCTGCGAATCCAGGCCCGCTGTCCGACGACGGGTTGCGGCAGCTGTTCCACGAGGTGCTCGCGCTGACGAAGCGCGAGGTGTCGGGCGACGACTAGCGCAGGAAGTTGCGGGCCATCTCCGGCCCGTGCGGTGTCAGCACGCTCTCGGGGTGGAACTGGACGCCCTCGATCGGGTGCCGCCGATGCCTCGCGCCCATGACCTCGCCGTCCTCGGTGCGCGCGGTGACGACGAGCTCCTCCGGCATCCGGACTGCCGCGAGCGAGTGGTAGCGACCCGCCTCGAGCTCCTCCGGCAGCCCTGCGTAGACGCCCTTGCCGTCGTGCCTGACCACGCTCGCCTTCCCGTGCAGCAGCGCCTTCGCCTGCCCGACCTCGCCGCCGAACGCCTCGACGATCGCCTGGTGGCCGAGACAGACGCCGAGCGTCGGCGTTCGAGGGCCGAGGCGGCGGATCAGCTCGACGGAGACCCCCGCGTCCGCCGGCCGTCCCGGCCCGGGCGAGATCACCAGGCGATCGGGGGCGAGCTCCTCCGCCTCGTCGACGGTGATCGCGTCGTTTCGGTGGACGAGCACCTCCGCGCCGAGCTCCTCGAACAGGTGCACGAGGTTCCAGGTGAACGAGTCGTAGTTGTCGAGCACGAGGACCTCTCACGCGTACTCCGCTTCCGCGAGGTCGATCGCGGCTTCGAGTGCGGCGAGCTTCGCGAGGCACTCGCGATGCTCCGCCGCCGGATCCGAGTCTGCCACGACACCGGCTCCCGCCTGGATCCGGACCACGCCGCCGGCGACCACCATCGTGCGCAGCGCGATGCAGGTGTCCATCGTCCCGTCCGGCAGCACGTAGCCGACCGCGCCGGCGTACGGGCCCCGGCGATAGCCCTCGAGCTCGGAGATGATCTGCATGGCTCGCACCTTGGGTGCACCGGTGACAGTTCCCGCCGGGAAGCACGCGCGCAGCACGTCGAAGGGCGTCACGCCCGGCCGCAGCTCGCCCACGACCTCGGAGACGAGATGCGACACGTGCGAGAAGCGCTCGACCTCGAACGAGCGCGTCACGCGCACCGTTCCCGCTCGACAGACACGTGAGAGGTCGTTGCGGCCGAGATCGACGAGCATGACGTGCTCCGCGCAGTCCTTCTCGGACGACAGGAGCCGTTCGGCGTCGCCTTCATCCGGCGTCGTCGTGCCGGCTATGGGGCACACGCTCGCCCGGCCGTCCTCGCAGGCGACGAGCCGCTCGGGGCTCGAGCCGACGAGCGCCAGGTCACCGAGCTCGAGCAGGAAGAGATACGGCGACGGATTGACCCTCCGCAGCGCGCGGTAGAGCGCGAGCGGCGACGCGAGAGGTCGTCCGCTCGGCGCGCTGCGACGGGACGATCTGGTACGCGTCGCCGGCCCTGATGTGCTCCTGGCAACGCGCCACCATCGCCTCGTAGCGCTCGCGCGACGGAGATCTGCGGAGAGAGACGGGCACCGACGGCGCCGTCTCGGCGCCGGGCGAGACGACCGGGTCGGACGGGACCGGTTCCTCGAGACGCCGCCCGATCTCGGCAGGGTCTCCCGCAAGGACCTCCGCGACGCCGGCACCGTGATCGAACCGGACGAGCGTCTCGGCGACCAGGAAGCGGCTCTCCGCGAACGGCGGCCCGTCCTCGGGAAGCGGGACCGTCGGCTCGAGCACGGCGGCGTGGTCGTACGCGAGGTAGCCGACGACGGGCGCACCCAGGTGCTCGGCCTCCTCGAAGTCGACCAGCCGGGAGCCCGCGCCTATGAACGAGTTGCGACCGAGCCGCCCTCGCTCGACCGATTCCAGGAGGAAGCTTCCGTGGGCTCCCGCACGGAGTCGGAGGTACGCGCCGAACGGAGTGACGAGATCGGCGTGGATGGCGCGAGCCGAGGCCATGGTTCGACCGGTCAGTCGACGCTCAGCCCGCCGAGCGTGACCTCGATCGCGGTCCTCTCCGCCTCGGCGACGTCGTCCTCGCCGTCCGGAAGCCGGCCGAGCACCCAGCCGGTGAGCAGCTCCTCGAGCCCGCCGTAGACGACCCAGCTCGCGAGCCGAGCGTCCAGATCCGCTCGAAACACGCCCTCCCCCTGCCCTTGCTCGATCACGCGCTGGAAGATGGCGAAGGCCTCCCCCACCTCCTCGACCTGACCCTGGAGCAGCTGACTGCGAGCGACCTCCCGCACCATGACCGTGACCAGGTCCGGGTCGTTCCGCCACGTGCGCAGCAGGATCTTGGCGAGCCCCTCGAGCTTGTCGTCCGCCGGCTCGTCGGCCTCCTCGACCGCGCGGAAGCGCGCGATCAGCTCCCCCAGTTCTCCCGAAAGATCGCCTGCAGGACGGCTTCCTTGGACGCGAAGTAGTGGTACAGGAGGCCGTGGGCGACGCCCGCCTCCTCGGCGATGTCACCGACACGCGAGCCGTGGTAGCCGCGCCGGGCGAAGACGCGCACGGCTGCGTCGAGGATGAGCGTGCGCTTGTCCTCCAGGGCGATTGAACGTTCAGTCAACGCGACCGAGGATAGAGCCACGGCTCCTCGCGCGTGCAACCGCTCACCCATGACGCGATCTACGCGTGCGCGAGCCCGAGCGCGGCCGGGAGCGCGAGCAACGTGTCGATCCGCTCCTCTTCCTCCGGATGCAGCCCGTCCCGGTCGAGCAGGATCGCCCGGATGCCGAGCGCACGCGCGCCCGCGATGTCGTCTTCGTAGGAGTCCCCGACCATGACCACCTCGGCCGGCCCGACGCCGAGATCGGCGAGCGCGGCCTCGAAGATCGACGGGTGCGGCTTGATCCTCCCGTGCGCCTTCGAGCCGACCATTGCGTCGACCTCGAGCGCGTGGTGCTCCACGAACTCGTCGAGGTCGCGCTGGCCGTTCGTGATGAGCCCGATCTTGATGCCGTGCGCGCGCAGCTCGTCGAGAACCGGGAGGGCATCCTCGTAGAGGGAGAAGTTCTCGTGTCGCTCCCACTCGTGGACCATGTCGACGGCGCATGCATGCGCACCGTCCGCGTCGCCACCCATCCCGCGGATGATCGTCTCGGTGAACGCGACCCAGACCTCCTCGTCGTGGACGAGCCTGCGTTCACCTGACAGCGCCTCGATGGATGCACGCCGCGCGTCCGCGTACCGATCCGGGTCGAGCGTCAGCCCGTGGCGCTCTCCGACCCTCCGATACCCCTCGGGCCCGAGCTCCGGACCGGGTCGAAAGAGCGTGAAGTCGACGTCGAACAGAACAGCCCTCAGCATTCAAATCGAGGATAACCGGGGGCGCTGGAGAGCCCGATCGATGACGATCGCACCGTGGCCCTGACCGGAACGGGAGTAGAGTCTCGATCCGTGAGCGACGCGGAGAGCCCTGTCCCCGAGGAAAGTCCGAAGCCGCAGGGCCGTCCCGGCTGCGAATCATCGGTGCGCGTGTCCTGACCGTCCTGGCGATCCTGCTCGCGCTCGTCGGGATGGTCGCGTTCTACGTCGAGCACACCGCGCTCGACGAGGACGGCTTCGAGACGATCTCGCGCAACATGATCGAGAACGACGAGATCCGAACACAGGTCGCGGCCAAGTCGGTCGACACACTGTTCGAGAACGTCGACGTCGAGGCGGCGATCGCCGAGCGGCTGCCTCCCGCGCAGCAGGGGCTCGCTCCGGTCCTGGCCGGGCTCGCGCGCTCGGGCGCCGATCGGGCGGCAGACGCCGCCCTCGAGCGGCCGCGCGTGCAGACGGTGTGGGTGGAGGTGACGACCAGGACGCAGCGCCAACTCGTGCGGCTGCTGGACGACGAGACGACGTTCATCCAGACCGAGGGCGGCGCGGTCGTGCTCGATCTCCGTCCGATCGTGATCGAGCTCGGTGACCAGGTGGCGGTGATCGGGGAGGTTGCCGAGAGGATTCCGGAGTCCTCGGGAAAAATCGCGATCATCGAAGAGAGTCAGCTCGAGGCGGCGCAGACGGCCACGAAGGTCCTGCGCGCCGTCGCCGACTGGATGTGGCTCGTGGCACTCGCGGTCGCGGCACTCGCAGTCTGGCTCGCGCGCGGGCGTCGCAGGCTCGAGCTCCGCGCCATCGCCCTGGGTCTGCTCGTCGTCGGCCTCCTCATGCTGGCCGTCCGCCGATTCGCCGGCGACTACCTCGTCGACGAGCTCGTGACGGACGATGCGGTCAAGCCTGCCGCGCATAACGCGTGGAGCATCCTGACCCAGGTTCTGGCCGACCGCGCCTGGGTATGGATCATCCTCGGCGTCATCACGCTCGTCGGCGTCTGGTTCGTCGGGGAGACCCGACGTGCCGCGCAGGCGCGCAGTGCTGTCGCGCCAGTCCTCGCGAGCCGCCCGACGACATATGGCATCGCCGCAGCTGCCCTCCTCGCGCTCGTTCTGGTCGCTCCGCAGGTCGCCCGGGGCTGGGCCAGCGCGGTCCTGCTGATCGCGCTCATCGTCGCCGGAGTCGAGGCAATCCGCCGGATTGTCCTGAGAGACGCGCCACAGCCGAGCTAGCCGGCGCCCGCCTTCGTTTCGAGCGCTACGAGAGACGCGTCAGGGCGGCTTCGATTCGTTCGAGCCGCTCGTCGAGCTCACGGAACTGCTTCGCCGTCGCAGGCTCGTCGCCCGAGCGCAGCTGCTCGCTGCGTGCGCGGGCCACGAACGTGCTCGTGATGGCGGCAGTGATGACCGTCAGAAAGCCGATCCCGAAGAGCATGACGAGCGCTGCGAGGAACCGTCCCGCGGCTGTCGTCGGGACGTTGTCACCGTACCCGACCGTCGTCGTGGTCTGGACGGCCCACCAGAGACCCTCTCCGATCGACGGATAGTTGCCACGGTCGAGGAGCGTCATCACGATGCCGGACACGAGCGTGATGGCGATCGTCGCAACGGCGATCACGATGGCGGCACCACGCGGTGTGACAGCTCGGTCCACAGCACGCTCGAGGCGCCGTTCCAGTCTCGTCTGGTTTGCGTTTCGGGGGGCATCGCGCTTTCCGGATTCACTGTGGCCTCCTGTCAGGCGCGGTCGACTGGCCCGTGACACGCAAGCCTTGCTCACACGTCGGAGGACGCGGCCTGTTCTACCGCCGCGACGACGAGCCGTCGGCATGCTTCATCATCGGTGAGCGGAGGAGGAGAGCATGACGAGTAGCGACCACGGGCCGACCTACGGCCACTCCTGGCGGCCCGAGCGCCCGCGCCTGAAGGTGTTCCCGCTCCTCGCCGCGTGGTTTGCCACGGGCGTCGCTCTGATTGTGGCCTCGTGGCTTCTCCCGGGTGTCGACATCGGGAGCTTCTGGGGGGCGCTCGTCGTCGCAGCGATCGTCGCGTTGCTGAACGCGGTCATCCCGCCTGTGCTCGCCGCGTTGCGCCTGCCGCTCACGCTCGTCCTCGGCTTTCTCCTCGTCCTGATTGCGGACGCTCTGATCCTTCAGATCGGCCGGGCTGGACGTGACCGACGGCGTGTTCAGTGTCGACAACTTCGGCTGGGCTCTCCTTGCCGCGCTCATCGTCGGCTGCGGTGAGCGTCGTGCTCGCGGTTGTTCTCGGCTCGGACGACATGGGGTCGATCCGCACCGCGCACCGGATCGCGAAGCGGCAGGGAATCATCGCCACGACGGACGTCCCCGGGATCATCTACCTCGAGATCGACGGTCTCGCAAAGCCCGTGCTCCAGCGCGCGATGCGCGACGGCAACGCCCCCAATATGGCTCGCTGGGCGCGCGAGACGCACCGGCTAGCCGAGTGGGAGACCGATCTCTCCTCGCAGACGGGTGCCAGCCAGGCTGGCATCCTCCTGGGATCCAACGAGGACATCTCCGCCTTTCGCTGGGTGGAGAAGGAGACCGCGACGACGATGACGTGCTCCGCGCCTCCGGATTGCGCAGAGCTCGAGCGACGGCTCGGGACCGGCATCGGCCTCCTCACGAACGGCGGCGCGAGCCGTGGCAACCTCCTCTCCGGCGAGGCCGAGGACGTGATCCTCACCGTCAGCCGGATGGACGCCGAGAAGAGGTCGAACCCCGGCTACCGGGCGTTTTTCGCGAACGGCGACAACGCGACGCGCACGCTCGTTCTCTTCGGGTGGGAGGTCATCCTGGAGTGGACCGCAGCCTTGAGGGCGATCCGCCGGGACGTCCGTCCGCGCGGCCACCGTGGCGGCATCTACCCGCTGATGAGAGGGGCGCTGTGCGTCTTCGTGCGCGACCTGATCGTGTCGGGTGTCCTTACCGACATCATGCGCGGGCGACCTGCCGTCTATGCGACGTTCTCGAGCTACGACGAGGTCGCGCACCACTCCGGCCTCGAACGCGCCGACACGCTCGAGGCGCTGCGCAAGCTCGACGACCACTTCGGTCACATCGAGCGCGCGTGCCACTACGCGCCGCGGCCGTACGAGATCGTGGTCCTCTCCGATCACGGGCAGACCCAGGGCGCGACCTTCAAGCAGCGGAACGGCTACGGCCTCGACGAGTTCGTCGAGCGGTCGCTCGCAAGCGGCGACGTCTCAGGCATCGCGGGCGGGGACGAGCAGCACTCCATGGTGAGCCTCGCCGTCACCGAGGCGACGGGCACGACGTCGGAGAAGAAGAAGAAGCCCAAGAACGACGTCTCCGATCGCGACGTCGTCGTGATGGGCTCCGGCAACCTCGGCCTCATCTACCTCATGGAGGAGCGCCGACGGCTCACGATGGAAGAGATCGACGAGCGGCACCCCGAGCTCCTGCCGGCTCTCCGCGCCCACCCCCACGTCGGCTGGCTGCTCGTCCGCTCGTCCGAGCACGGAGCGGTCGCGCTCGGCGCCAATGGGACCCACTTTCTGACGGAGGGCCGCATCGAGGGCGAGGACCCGCTCGCGCACTTCTCGCCCCACGCACCGCAGCATCTGCTCCGCACCGACGGCTTCCAGCACGTCGGCGACATCATGGTCGGGAGCTTCTACGACCCGGATCTCGACGAGGGCTGTGCGTTCGAGGAGCTGATCTCGTTCCACGGCGGCATCGGTGGTCTGCAGACGCGGCCGTTCATCCTCCACCCGGCGCGCCTCGAAGTTCCCGAGGGCCCGATCCTCGGGGCCGCCAGCGTGCACGGGATCCTCGCGGCCTGGCGGCAAGAGCTCCAGGCGGGCGGGACGGGCGCAGCACAGGCGACTGCCGAGCCGTCGGCAGCAGACGTCGTCGACGAGAAGATCGGCGTTCCGGGCTAGGTTCGTGGGGGAACCACGGGTTCCCCCACGCTCATCGGGGTGCCCAGATTTGAACTGGGGGCCTCTCCGACCCGAACGGAGCGCGCTACCAGGCTGCGCCACACCCCGAGCGCGGGAAAGCGTAGCGACATCGGCGTTGCGCAGGCGCCGCGGCCCGCAGTATGCTCAGAGGGATGACGGAAGCTGTCGAGAGGCGGGGCGCTTGACCCCCGCCCCGGAACAGAAGACCGAGCCCGGCGCCCGCGAACCTGCGGCACGGGCTTTTTTGTTGCGTTGAGTCGATCACCCGAAGGAGGAATACCTCGATGCCAAACCACCTGACGCCCGAAGAGCTCGCCAAGGAGATGGGGATGGATCGCGAAGAGGTCATCCGCATCTGCATCGAGGAGGGCGTGCCGATCTACCAGGGGAAGATCGACAAGACGCTGTTCCAGGCGTCGCACGAGAGCGTCGCGGCGGGCACCGCGTCGCAGTCCTGACGACGGCCGACCGAAAACCGAGCTAGCTCGCCTTGCTGCGGGCCTTGCTGCGGGAGCGAGCCGGCTTCTTGGCCTCGGGCTCGCCGTCCTTCTTCGCCGCGGCGACGCTCGCCTTCAATGCCTCCATGAGGTCGATCACCGGTGCGACCTCGACGGGCTCCGGCATCGTGATCTCCTCGCCACTGACCTTCGCCTCGAGCAGGGCGCGAAGGTCGCGCCGATACTCGGAGGAGAGGTCCGCCGCGTCGAACTCGCCCTCGAGGCTCGCGATCACCTGCAGAGCGAGGTCGAGCTCCGACTTCTTCACCTTGGCGTCCCCGACCGCCTCGGCGATCTCGGCCTGGGAGTACACGTCCTCCGCGAGGTAGAGCGTCTCGAGTGCCAGCGCGTCCTCCTTCGCGCGCACGAGGCAGAGGCTCTCGCGACCGGAGCGAACGAACCGCCCGAGCGCGGCACTCTCCGTCTGGCGCATCGCCTCGAGCAGGAGCACGTACGGCCTGCGCTGCGCCTCGGTCGATGCGGGAACGAGGAAGTACGTGCGGTCGAAGAAGATCGGGTCGACGTCCTCGAGCTTGACGAAGCGGGTGATCTCGATCGAGCGGGAGTCGTCCGCGCGCTCGATCGCCTCGAGCTCGGCGTCCTCGACGATGACGAACTGGCCCTTCGCCACCTCGAAGCCGCGGACGATCTCGTCCTGCGTGACCTCGCGGTCGTGGGTCGGGCACCAGCGCTTCTGCTTGATGGGCGTCGAGCACTCGCGGTGCAGGAGCCGGAAGGAGACGTCCGACTGGCGTGCCGCAGGCTTCGTCGCCGGGGCGAGCCCGACGGGGATCGAGACGAGGCCGAAGCTGAGTGAGCCGTTCCAGGATGTACGCATGGGCAGAAGGGTATCGTCGTCGGGGTTCGGGACCAGCAACATTCGGCGCGTACGTCGTAACCCCTTCCGACGTCTAAGCTCAGAGGAATGACCGAGACCGCCGAAACCTCCGCCCTGACCACGCCACACGGGGCACGTCGCACGATCGCGCGGCTGTGGCGCGACTCCGTTGCCGCGGCGCGCCCGACGCCCGCGTATCTCGTCGAGGACGAGGACGGCTGGCGCGAGGTCTCGTGGGACGAGGCCGACGAGAAGGTGCGCGCGTACGCCAACGGGTTGCTCGCCCGCGGCATTCGGAAGGGAGACACGTTCGCGCTGCTCGCGCGCAACAGCCTCGACTGGGCGCTCCTCGACTTCGCGCTCGCGCGGATCGGCGCGGTAGGCGTCCCCATCTACGCGTCGAGCTCGGCCCGTGACGTGGGTTACCTCCTCGCGCACTCCGAGGCTGTCGGGATCGTCTGCGAGGACGCCGAGCAGCTGGCGAAGGTCGAGTCCGCGCCCGACGAGACTCCCGCGCTCGAGCACGTGCTCACCTACCACGACCTCGACGGCCTGGCGGCGCACGGCCGTCGACTACGCGGCACAGAACCCGGCCGCGCTCGACGAGGCGACGGCCGCGATCGGCGAGGACGACCTCTACACGATCATCTACACGTCGGGAACGACGGGCCCTCCGAAGGGCTGCATGTTGAGCAATCGGAACTACTTCGAGATGGCCTGCGTCGTCGACCGCATGGAGACCACGTACTACCGCGAGGACGACGTCATGCTGCTCTTCCTCCCGCTCGCCCACAACTACGGGCGGTTGATGCTGCTGCTCGGGGCGCATGTCGGTTTCGCGATCGCGTTCCTGCCGGACCCGCTCCGTGTCGCAGAAGCGCTCCCCCAGGTGCGCCCGACGCTGCTGCCGAGCGTCCCTCGCGTCTACGAGAAGGTGCACTCGGTCGTGCAGGCCCGCTTCGACGCCGCGACGGGAACGAAGCGGCGGCTCATCGACTGGGCGCTCCCCCTCGGCCGCGAGGTCAGCCGTCTGGAGGGTGAGGGCAAGGCTGTCCCGGCCGGGCTGCGCGCCAAGCATCGCATCGCCGACCGGCTGGTCTTCAGCAAGGTCCGCGAACCGTTCGGCGGACGACTCCGCATGCCCGGCTCGGGCGGCGCTCCGCTGTCGAAGGAGATCATCGAGTTCTTCGACTCCGTGGGCCTGCGCATCGCCGAGGGCTACGGCCTCACCGAGTGCACGACCGCCTGCAGCACCAATCGCCCCGACGACTACCGGTTCGGGTCCGTCGGGAAGCCGTTGCCCGGCTTCGAGGTCCGGATCGCCGACGACGGCGAGATCGAGGTGCGGAGCGAGACCGTCTTCCAGGGCTACTTCAAGGACCCCGAGGCGACCGCAGCCGTGCTCGGCCCCGACGGATGGCTCAAGACGGGCGACATCGGCTCGCTGGACGCCGACGGCTTCCTCCACATCACCGACCGCAAGAAGGACATCCTCGTCACCGCCGGCGGCAAGAACGTCGCACCGCAGAACATCGAGAACGAGCTGAAGACGTCGCAGCTCGTCTCGCAGGCACTCGTCGTCGGCGACAAGCGCCCCTACGTGGCCGCTTTGATCACGCTCGACGCGGACGAGCTCGGCCGCTGGGCGGCGGAGCAGGGTCTGGACGGCAACCTCACGACGCTCTCCAGCGACGAGCGCGTCCGCGACCTCGTGCAGGAGGTCGTCGACGAGGCGAATCGCGAGCGCTCACGGTTCGAGCAGGTGAAGCGGTTCGCGGTCCTCCCGCGCGACTTCACGATGGAGGAGGGCGAGATCACGCCCACCCTGAAGCTCCGGCGGCGCGCGGTGCAGGACCACTTCGCCGACGAGATCGAGTCGCTGTACGCCGAGCCTTACGCGCGCGCGGACCTCCCCGACGACGCGGACGTCTCCGGCTAGTTCTCTTCGAGAGAGCTACAGGCGGCGGGCGCCGTAGAACGAGCTGCCGCGCTCGGACAGGCTCGAGATCCTCACGACGTCGCCCGTGTGCGGGGCATGCACGAACTGGTCGTTGCCCATGTAGATGCCGACGTGGCCGAGGCCGCTGAAGAACACGAGGTCGCCGGCCGCGAGCTGATCGTACGAGACCGGCGTTCCGTAGCTGAACTGCGACGCCGCGTGGTGCGGAAGCGACACGCCGATCTGGGCGAACACGTAGCTCGTGAAGCCCGAGCAGTCGAAACCCGTCGACGGGCTCGAGCCACCCCAGACGTACGGGACGCCGAGGTACTGGAGCGCGATGCCGACGACCCCGCCGTAGCGCGGTGCCGGCACGTTCGGGTCGTACGCCGTGTCCGAAGCGGGCGCGGCCTGCTCCCACGAGGAGTCGTACACGTCCTGCTGGGCGGAGAGCGCGGCCTGCTCCTGGGCCGCCGCCGCGGCGCGCGCCTGCGCGGCGAGAGCCGCCTGGCGCCGCTGCTCCTCGGCCCGAATCCTGGCGATCTCGTCCTTGACCGACGCGAGCAGTGCGTTCTGCTCGCCGATCGACGACTCGATCGTCTGCCTCTGCGCGGCCCGCTCGGCGACGAGCTCGGCCTGCTCTTCGCGCGCCTCCTGCAGGTTCTCGCGGCTCGCCTCGACCTCGCTTGCGGTACCGCTTCACCGACTTCAGGATCCCCGCGTCCTGGCTCGAGACGCGCTCGATCGCGTCGAGGCGGGAGATGATGTCGTCCAGGCTGCTCGACCCGAGCAGGACCTCGAGCGTCGAGTCCCCGTCGCCGTTGACGTAGAGGTCGCGAAGCCGCTGAGAGATCCGCCTCTGGGCGACGACGAGACTCTTGCGGGCGGCCTGGAGATGGCGCCCGTTCACGACGAGGTCGTCGTCGATCTCGTCGAGCTGGATCGTCGCGTAGTTGTACGCCTCGACCGTCTGCTCGAGCTCGTGGTTCAGCGCCTCGACCTCGGCGAGGATCGCGTGGGCCTGTGCCTGCTTGTCCTCGATCGGGTCCGCGGACGCCGAGCCGGCGGCAAGCAGCAGCCATGCGGCGGCCGCCACAATCGAAAACACTATCGGCGCCCGTCCGGTCTTCGAGCCCCCCTTGAGCGTGGCTCGCATTCGATCCCAGACAGACTCGCCCGTGGCGGTCTGGCCCGTCACAAGTCGGAGACCCTAGCAGCCTGTCCGGATGCCTGCAAGCTGCAACAGAGCCAAAATTCCGCAAAGAGGGCCGCACGACCTCGTCACGAACCGGGCCTGTGTTAGGGTCCTCGCCTCGTGCGGAGGGGGAAGCGCAGGTGGGGGCTCGCAATCGCTGCGGTCCTCGCCGGAGTACTCGGTAGCACCGGCGGAGCTGCACTCGCCGAGCCCGGTGGCCCGACCCAGTACCGGCTCAAGGTCGATGCCGTCGCGTACTACCTTCCCGGGCGTACCGCCCTCGGCATCCCTGTCCGAAAGGGCGTCGTCGCCGTCGACCCGCGCCTCATTCCGCTCGGCACGAAGCTGCACGTTCCGGGCTACGGACCGGGCGTGGCCGCCGACGTCGGCATAGCCATCAAGGGCCGCATCATCGACCTCTGGTTCCCGTCGACCGCGCTCGCGCGGGAGTGGGGTCGGCGGACGGTGACGATCACCGTTCACCAGTAGGCGCACGCCGCCGTCGGCGGCATTCGGTACAAGCTGCTCGATGAGACGCGTTCTTGCTGCGACTTTCGCCGTGGCTGTCGCCGTCGTCTTCGCACCGACGGCGACGCCCACGCGTCAGGCGACGCCGGCCCTCGACAGGGCGCTCGGCCGTGCGCTCACCACTCCGTACGTCGACCCCGCTCGCACCGGTGCGCTCGCCGTCGACCTCTCCACGGGGGCTGTCGTGTTCCGTTCGAACGCTGACCGCGGACTGGTGCCGGCTTCCGCCGAGAAGCTCGCGGTCTCGTTCACGGCGCTCCGCGTCCTCGGCCCACGTTTTCGCTTCCGCACCGAGGTCGTGGGCGTCGGCTCGCGCTCGGGCCGCGTGTGGACGGGCGACCTCGGGCTCGTCGGCTTCGGCGATCCGACGCTCACGATCGCCGACCTCGACCGACTCGCACGCCGATTCGCCGCGACCGGGATCCGGCGTGTCGCAGGCCGCGTCTTCGGCGACGACACACACTTCGACTCGCGGCGTGACGCGCCCGGCTGGAAGCCGTCCTATCTCGGAATCGAGTCGCGGCCGCTCTCGGCCCTCGCCGTGGCCGGCGTCGAGTTCGTCGGTGCGAACGGCTCGGCCTCGGCCGCTGCCTTCGCGTTCACCGACGCGCTTCGCCGGCGCGGCATCGCGGTCACGGGACGTGCCAGATCAGGCCGTGCCCCGACGGACGCGCTCTCGATCGTCTTCGATCTCTCGGACCCGCTCGCGATCGTCGTTCGCCGCCTGAATGCGGACTCGGACAACTTCGTCGCCGAGATGGTGCTGAAGGAGCTCGGCGCGACCATCGCGGCACGCGGGTCGACGGCGGCGGGAGCGCGAGTCGTCCGCTCGACCCTGTCCGAGGCGGGCGTCTCGTTGGCGGGCGTACGCATCGCGGACGGGTCGGGACTCTCGCGCTTCGACCGGTTCACGGCTACTGCTCTCGTCGGGATCCTCCGCGCCGGCGCTGCCGATCGCACCATCCGCAACGCATTCGTGTCCTCCCTCGCCGTCGCCGGGGTCTCGGGAACGATGCGGAACCGGCTCAGCACGCGACCGACACGAGGGCGTGTGCTCGCGAAGACGGGGACGACGCGCCGCGCGTCAGCGCTCGCCGGGTTCGTCCGGCGCCGGTACGTCTTCGCGATCCTCCAGAACGGGAGGCCGGTGGACTACTGGTCCGCCCGCTCGGCGCAGGACCGCTTCGTCCACGTCCTAGCGCGTCGCTAGCAGCTCGCGGAGATCGGCCTCCGAGAGCACGGGCACGCCGAGCTTCTCGGCCTTCTGCGCCTTTGAGCCGGGGCTCTCGCCGACGATCACGCCCGTCGTCTTCTTCGAGACCGAGTCGACGACCTTCGCGCCGAGCTCCTCGAGCGCGGCCTTGGCCTGCTCCCGCGTCCAGCCTTCGAGCGTCCCGGTGATGACGTACTGGCTGCCCGTGAGCACGCCCTCCGCCGGCCGCTCCGACGCGCTCGTCGCCAGCTGCAGCCCGAGCGCGCGCAGCTCGTCCACCAGCGCCCGGTTCTCGGGATCCGCGAACCACTCGGCGATGAGCTCGGCGCGCTCCGGGCCGATGCCCTCGACCTCCTCCAGCTGCTCGAGCGACGCCTCGGCGAGGCGCTCGGCGGAGCCGAAGTGCAGCGCGAGGCTCCGCGCGATCACCCAGCCGACCTTGGGAATGTTGAGCCCGAAGAGGACGCGTGAGAACGGTTGCTCCTTCGAGCGCTGGATGGACTCGATCGCGCGCGTGGCCGAGATGTCGGCGAAGCCGTCGAGCGACGAGAGCTGCTCCACGGTGAGCCGGTAGAGATCGGGCAGCGAGCGGACGATCCCCTCGTCCCAGAGCTTCTTGATCGAGCTCCCTCCCACGTTCTCGATGTCGAGCGCCGCGCTCACCCAGTGGTAGAGCGTTTCGAGCCCGCGGGAAGGGCAGGCGCGGTTCGGGCAGCGGTGCATCACCTCGCCCTCCGGTCGCACCACGTCCGCGCCGCAGAGCGGGCAGCGCTTCGGCATCCGCCACGGCTTCGTCTTCGGCTCGTGCTCGCCGGCCGGCCCGACGACCTGGGGGATCACGTCGCCGGCCCGCTGGACGATCACGAGGTCGCCCTCGCGGATGTCCTTGCGCCGGATGTCGTCCTCGTTGTGGAGCGTCGCGCTCGACACGGTGACGCCACCGACGTGCACCGGCTCGAGCTCGGCCAGCGGGTTCAGCACACCGGTGCGACCGACACGGACGTGGATCTTCAGGAGGCGCGTGACCGCGGATGTCGGCGCCCACTTGAAGGCGCGGGCGAAGCGCGGGCGCTCGTGCAGCGAGCCGAGTCGCTCCTGCTGCTCGAACGAATCGACCTTGATCACGATCCCGTCGATCTCGTAGCCGAGGTCTGCCCGTCGCGCCTCCCACGACTCGCACGCTGCGGCCACGTCGTCGATGGACTCGAGCCGCTGGGCTTGCGGATTCGTACGGAATCCGCGTTCCCGCAACCAGGCGAGCGCCTCCCACTGCGTCGCGACCGCGGGCGTGCCGCACCGAGGCCGTACACGAAGATCGAGAGCGGCCGCTCGGCCGTGATCGCGGGATTGAGCTGGCGGAGCGACCCGGCGGCGGCGTTGCGGGCATTCGGAGCCGGCTTCTTGCCCGCCTCGAGCTGCTTCTCGTTGAAGCGCGCGAAACCCGTCGAGCGGGAAGTAGATCTCGCCGCGGACCTCCAGCACCTCGGGCGCGTCACCGTCGCCCGACTCCCGCATGCGGAGCGGAATCGCCTCGATCGTGCGCAGGTTCACCGTGACGTCCTCGCCGCGCGACCCGTCGCCGCGTGTCGCGCCTCGCACGAAGACGCCACGCTCGTAGACGAGCGAGACGGCCGAGCCGTCGATCTTGGGCTCGACCACGTACGCGAACTCCTCGTCGGCACCGAGTCGCTTGCGCATGTCCTGCTCCCACCGCTCGAGCGCCTCACGCGTCGTCACCTTCTCGAGCGACCCCATCGGCGACAGATGCTCGACCTTGCGGAAGCCCTCCGCCGGTGGCGCGCCGACTCGCTGCGTCGGCGAGTCGGGAGTGACGAGCGCCGGGTCGGCGGCCTCGAGCTCCGTCAGCTCGTCGAAGAGCGCGTCGTACGCGCTGTCCGGGATCTCCGGGTCGTCGAGGACGTGGTAGCGATAGTTGTGATGCTCGACCAGCCGCCGAAGCTCCGCGACACGCTTGGCCGGCGAGACGGTCCTAGAGGACATCCAGGAGCTCCTCGGGCGTCCGCACGAACGCGTCGGGCTCCTCGGCGAGCAGCCTCTCGTCGGGGTGGATGCCGCCCCACGCGACCGCGACGGAGAACACGCCTGCCGCCTTCGCCGCCTGGATGTCGAACGGCGAGTCGCCGATGTACACGGCCTCCTCGGGCTTGCCGCCCAGGCGCTCGACCGCGAAGAGGACGGGATCCGCTTCCGGCTTGTGCCGCTCGGTGTCCTCGTGGGCGACGACGAGGTCGAAGTCGTCGTCGAGAGCCGGGAAGCGCTGCAACGCGAGCGTCACGGTGCGATGCCTCTTCGCCGTCACGATGCCGAGCGTCCGGCCCTGCGCCTTGAGCCGCGGGAGCACCGCGAGCAGGTCGTCGAAGGCCTCGAGCGTCTCGTGCAGGCCGTCGTTGTGCTCCTTGTACGCCTCCAGGAGCTCGTCCGCGCGCTCGGCGTCGATCGCCTGCATCTGCGCGACGATCCCCTGGCCTCCGATGGTGAGGGCGAGCTCCTCGTCGGGAATCTCGCGGGCGAGCACCGTCGTCACGGCGTGCCGCATCGACGCGAGGATGATCGGCCCGGAGTCGATGAGCGTGCCGTCGAGGTCGAAGAGGACGATGCGGAAACGCACGCTCCCGATGCTAGTCAGTAGGTCACGCGCTCCAGGTAGAGACCCCAGGGCGGCGCCGTGAGGCCGGCGTCGGCACGCTCGGCGCCCTCGAGCAGAGGTGCGATCCGCCCGGGCGCATCAGGCCCCGCCTCGAGCATCGTCCCGACCAGCGTCCTCACCATGTGCCGGAGGAAGCTGTCCGCCGTGATCGTGAAGTCGAGACGCTCGCCGTCGCGCTCCCAGGCGGCCGCGGTGACGCTGCGCCGAAAGACCTCGTGCTGCGTCTCGGTCGGCGTGAACGCGCGAAAGTCGTGCTCACCGACACACACGGCGGCGGCGGCCGCGAGCGCGTCGACGTCGAGCGGACGCGGCCACCAGAGCGCGCGCCTGGCATCGAGCGCCGACGGCGTCCTTCGTGCGAGGACGCGGTAGCGATACGAGCGCGCGCGCGCCGAGAAGCGCGCGTGGAACCCGTCCGCCGCCTCGTCCGCGTCGAGCACGACGACGTCGTCGGGCAGGATCGCGTTCAGGGCCTCGCGCGCACCCGCGGGCGGCGGCCCACCTTCGACGTCGAGGCTCGCGACCTGCCCGAGCGCGTGCACCCCGGTGTCCGTCCTCCCGGCGACGCCGAGCCCGTCCCAGGTCGGGAAGACGCTTCCGAGCGCATCGCGCAGAACACCCTCCACCGTTCGCAGCCCGGGCTGACGAGCCCAGCCGCGGAAGCCCGTGCCGTCGTACTCGAGCGTGAGTCGGAGCTTCACGAAGTGACATCATGGCGCGCGGATGTCGGCCACCCAGCGGTACGACCTCTACAGCCCCGAGTTTCGCGCGACGACGCACGAGACGTACGCGCGGATGCGCGAGGAAAGCCCGGTTCACGTCCAGCCGGGGCTCGACGGCGAGACGCCGATCTGGTTCGTGACGCGATACGCCGACGTCGTCGCGGTGCTCACGGACGACAAGCGCTTCGTGCTCGATGCGTCGCTCGCGCTGACGGAGGACGAGCTGAGGGAGCGAGAGGCCGCCAGCCCGCTGGCGAACGACCCGCGGGTGAACACGAACCTCCTGAGCATGGACGGAGACGACCACCGTCGCGTGCGGCGGTTGGTGACGAAGGCGTTCACCCCGCGGATGGTCGAGCAGCTTCGACCGCGGATCCAGGCGATCGCGGACGAGCTTCTCGACCGGGTCCGAGCGCAGGGCGCGATGGACCTCGTCGACGACTACGCCTTCCCGCTCCCGATCACCGTCATCGCCGAGCTCCTCGGCATTCCGGTCGAGGACCAGGATCGCTTCCGCACCTGGTCGAACAGCTTCGTGCTGCCTCCGGTCACCGAGGAGCTGCAGGAGCAGTTCGTGCGCCACACGAACGAGTTCGTCGCGTACCTGGACGAGCTCTTCGCGCAACGTCGCTCGAACCCGACCGAGGACCTCGTGAGCGCACTCGTGCAAGCCGAGGAACACGGTGACCACCTGAGCGAGAACGAGCTCTACAGCATGGTCGTCCTGCTCATCGTCGCCGGGCACGAGACCACGGTCAGCCTGATCACGAACGCCGTCCACACACTGCTCACGCATCCCGAGGAGCTCGCCGCGCTCCGCACCGATCCTTCGCTGATCCCCGCGGCCGTCGAGGAGCTCTTGCGCCACGAGAGCCCCGTCGAGCGAGCCATCACGCGCTGGGCGGCAGAGGACGTCGAGCTCGGCGGCGAGACGATCCGCCGCGGCGAGCTCGTGATCGCCGTCATCGGCAGTGCCAACCGCGACCCGGCGCGCTTTCCCGATCCCGAGACGCTCGACCTCGGCCGCGAGGACGTCAAGCACCTCGGCTTCGGGCGCGGCAGCCACTACTGCCTGGGTGCACCGCTCGCGCGCCTCGAGACCGAGATCGCCCTCACGACGCTGCTCGAACGACTCCCGAGCCTGCGTCTCACGATCGCCGAGGGCGACCTCTGGTGGAGGCCGATACCGCTCTTCCGCAGCCTCGCGTCCCTGCCTGTCGCCTGGGACGTCTAGCGACCGCTACGGAGCGACGAGCAGCGCCTCGTTCGCAGAGCTGACCGTCAGCCCCGGCTCCGGGCCGCCGCCGATGACGTACACGCGACCGCCGAGAGCCGCGACACCCACTCCGTGCCGCGGAGTCGGCAGGTCGTCGAGCCGGGTCCAGCGTCCGTCGCGGATCCGGTAGGCGAGCACCTCGCGGATCGTGCCCGCGGGCTCCTCGCCGCCCACCGAGACGACGACACCGGACAGCCCAGCGGCGCCGGTGCCGCCGCGCGGGTCGGGCACGGGCTGGAGCCGTCGCCAGGCGCGAGCGCCGGTCCGGAAGCTCTCGAAGTCGAGCAGGTTCGTATCGAGCCCGGCCGTCCTCCCGGCGACGGCGTAGACGACTCCTCCGAAGGACGTCACGCCGAGATGCTCGCGCCGTGTCGGCCCGGGAGCGACCGACCAGCGCCTCGTCCGGAGATCGAAGACGAGCGCGTTTCGTGCCAGCCGCCGACCCTCGCCGATCCCACCGGCAACGACGATCCTTCGCCCTGCAAGCGCAGCTCCGGCTGCCGCGCGCGGGAACGGCAGCCGCGGTAGTGCACGCCACCTGCCGTTCTCGAGGACGAAGAACGTGCGGAGCACGGTGCCGTCACCCGCGTAGCCACCGAGCGCATAGAGCCGCCCGCCCTCGCCGACCGCCATCGAGTGATGGACGCCCACCGGCAGATCGGGGAGGCGGCGCCACGAGTTCCCGGCGGGCGAGTACGCGTCGGCTCGATTCGACGCGCTCCCATCTGCCTCGAAGCCCCCGAAGACGGCGATCTCGGATCCGACCCGC
The DNA here is from genome assembly GCA_963808865.1 of uncultured Gaiellaceae bacterium. Taxonomy (GTDB): domain Bacteria; phylum Actinomycetota; class Thermoleophilia; order Gaiellales; family Gaiellaceae; genus GMQP-bins7. The sequence continues at coordinate 136,726 of CAWEGY010000001.1, forward strand.
GCGGCCGCGACCTCCGTCCGCGGCAGCGGCAGCGGCGCGCGACTCTCCCACTGCGCCGGGCTCCCGCTTCCACCCGCTGCGAAGCCCAGGCACAGGGCTGCGAGAAGGGCGACGGGAGCCGCGAGCCTCACCTCAGGCCGGCTCCACCTCGAGCATGAGGCCTTCGATGCTCCGGATGACGACCTCGGTGCCGGCGTCGCAGCCTCCCTCACAACGCGCCTGCCAGATCTCTCCGTCGACCTTCACCTGGCCGACCGGCCAGAGATCGCCGACGGCGACCCCCGCCTTGCCGACGAGCGTCTCCACGCCGACCGACGTCTTGCGACGCTTCGACCACTTGACGAAGAAGTACGTCTCTGCGACCTCGAGACACGCGCCGACGATGACGGCGACGTAGTTCCAGGGCGCGGGCAGGATGAAGACCGCGAGCAGGATCGCGAGAAGAAGGAGCACCTTCGGAGGGTACCCCTGGAAAGCCGCGGGGCTCTACGCGCCCGCGGCCGCTTCTTGCGGCTGAGCCTCTTGTGGCTGCCGCGCTCGCGCAGCGGCGAGCGGGCTGACCGTCGGCTCGAAGTCGACGAGCTCGAGGTAGACCATCTCTGCGGCGTCACCCTGGCGCGGGCCGAGCTTCACGATCCGCGTGTAGCCGCCCGGCCGGTCCGCGAATCGCGGAGCGACCTCGGCGAAGAGCTGGTGGACGACGTTGTTCGAGCGAAGCGCGGCGAGCGCCTGCCGGCGGGCATGGAGATCGCCGCGCTTGCCCAGGGTGATCATCTTCTCGGCGAAGGGCTTGACCGCCTTCGCCTTGGCCTCGGTCGTCTCGATCCGGCCGTGCTCGATCAAAGCGCCCGCGAGATTCGAGTAGAGCGCCTTGCGGTGGGCGGAGTCCCGCCCGAGCTTCTTGCCGGATCGCTGGTGACGCATCAGTGCTTCCAGGTGTTGCGCGTCCTGCTCGCCGCGGACCGAGCTGTCCTCGCCCTTTGCAGCGGAAGGCCAGTCGCGTGACGCGAGCGCCTCGCGGACCTCCTCGATCGACTTGCGACCGAAGTTCGGAATCGCGACGAGCTCGTTCTCGGACTTCGACGTGAGGTCGCCGATCGTCTCGATGCCCACACGCTTCAGGCAGTTGTACGAGCGGACGCCGAGCTCGAGCTCCTCGATCGGGAAGTTCTCCATCCCGTGCATGACCGGAGCCTCGGCCGCCGTTTCTGCCGCCGTCTCCGCGAAGCCCTCGATCGCGTCGATGTCCGTGAAGATGGCGAGCTGCCGGATGAGGATCTCCGCGGCCTGCCCGATCGCATCGCGGGGGTCGAGAGATCCGTCCGTCGTGACGTCGAGGACGAGCTTGTCGTAGTCCGTCCGCTGACCGACGCGCGCTGCCTCCACCTCGTACGCAACGCGGCGCACGGGCGAGAAGATCGAGTCGATCGGAACGACGCCGATCGTCGTCTCGGGGCCACGGTTCTGCTCGGCCGGGACGTAGCCGCGACCGCGGCCGACCGTGAGCGTCATCTCGAGCTTGCCCTTGTCGGAGACGTGCGCGATCTCGAGGTCCGGGTTCAGGATCTCGAGGTCCGCCGGCGCCTCGATGTCCGCTGCCGTCACGACGCCGGGGCCCTTCTTCGAGATGTAGACCTCGATCTCGGGCGACGCGCCGTGCAGGCGGACGATCAGGTTCTTGAGGTTGAGGATGAGGTCCGTGACGTCCTCGACGACTCCGGGCAGCGTCGTGAACTCGTGGGCGACGCCCTCGATCTTCACCGCTGTCACGGCTGCCCCGTCGAGCGACGAGAGCAGGACGCGTCGAAGCGAGTTCCCGAACGTGTGGCCGAAGCCGCGGTCGAGAGGCTCGATCGCGAAGACGCCGCGATGGTCGTCGGCGTCCTCGTGGACGATCTTCGGAACCTGGAACTCCATCAGGCTGGTTCGAACTGCCAAGTTGGATCCTTTCCTTGGTGGTGCGACTGCTACTTCGAGTAGAGCTCGACGATGAGAGATTCCTGCACGGGGGCGTCGATCTCCTCGCGCTCGGGCCACTTGAGGACGGTGCCGCTCAGCCCCTCGTGGTCGGCCTGCAGCCACGGGGCGACGGAGGCCGTGAGGTCGGTTGCGTCGCGCACGAGCTGCTCGACGGGGCTGCCCTGCTTCATGGCGACGACGTCACCCGGCCGGACGCCGAAGCTCGGGATGTTCACGCGGCGGCCGTTTACGGTGAAGTGGCCGTGCCGCACGAGCTGGCGCGCCTGCGCGCGCGAGCCGGCGAAGCCGAGCCGATAGACGACGTTGTCGAGGCGCGTCTCGAGCATGCGCAAGAGGTTCTCGCCCGGCGAACCGAGGCCGCGAGTCGCCTTCTCGTACGTCGAGCGGAACTGCTTCTCGAGCAGGCCGTAGTAGCGGCGCGCCTTCTGCTTCTCGCGCAGCTGGATCAGGTACTGGCTCTGCTTGATGCGTCCGCGTCCGTGCTCGCCCGGCGGATAGCTGCGGCGCTCGACCGCGCACTTCTCGGTGAGGCAGCGCTCGCCCTTCAGGAAGAGCTTGACGCCCTCGCGGCGGCAGATGCGGCACTTGGGCCCGAGATCGCGAGCCACGCTAGACCCTCCTCCGCTTGCGCTGGCGTACGCCGTTGTGGGCCTGCGGCGTGACGTCCTTACGCCGAGGATCTCGAGGCCGGCGGCCTGCAGCGAGCGAATCGCGGTCTCGCGACCGGAGCCGGGGCCCTTGACGAACACCTCGACCTTCTGGAGGCCGTGCTCCATGCCCTTGCGGGCGGCGTTGTCCGCGGTGACCTGCGCGGCGAACGGCGTCGACTTGCGCGAGCCCTTGAACCCGGCCGAGCCGGCGGACTCCCAGACGATGACGTTGCCCTCGGCGTCGGTCAGCGTGACGATCGTGTTGTTGAACGACGTCTTGATGTGCGCCTGACCGATGGCGATGTTCTTCCGGACCCGGCGGCGCGTGCGGCCGCGGGCCGCGGCTCTGCGAGGAGGTGCCACGACTACTTGGCCTTCTTACCGCGCCCGACGGTCTTCTTCGGCCCCTTGCGCGTGCGCCCGTTCGTCTTCGTCCGCTGACCGTTGACCGGCAGTCCGCGCCTGTGCCTGATCCCGCGGTAGCAGCCGATCTCGGTGAGCCGCTTGATCGCCTGGCCGCGCTCGCGACGGAGGTCACCCTCGACCTCGAGGTCGTCGATGTGCGTGCGGAGCTTCGTGACCTCCTCGTCGGTGAGGTCGCGCACCTTCTGATCCGGATCGAGCTCCAGGTCGCGGATGATCTTCTGCGCGGTCGACTGGCCGATCCCGTAGATGTAGGTCAGCCCGATCTCGAGCCGCTTCTGGGTCGGAAGGTTGACGCCTGCGATGCGTGCCACGTGGCTAGCCCTGCCTTTGCTTGTGCCGGGGGTTCGTGCAGATGACGATCGTGCGACCGTGCCGCTTGATCACGCGGCATCGCTCACACATGGGCTTGACGGATGGGCGTACTTTCATCGAGTTCGTTACTTCATCCGGAAGGTGATGCGGCCGCGGGTGAGGTCGTAGGGAGAGAGCTCGACCTTGACGCGGTCGCCCGGCAGGATGCGGATGTAGTGCTTGCGCATCTTCCCGGAGATTCGCGCGAGGACGCTGAGACCATTGTCGAGCTGCACCCGGAACATCGTGCTGGGGAGCGCTTCGACGACCTCGCCCTCGATCTCGATCTTCTCTTCCTTGACTGCCACTTCGCGCGCTGAGCAAACCCTCTCGGTTGGCGGTTTTCTTGTGAGTAGAGCGGCGCGAACGAAGGCCCGCACCGCGGCGGGACATCGTAGCAGAGACCTTGCGCCTAAACCCTGACGCCTCCTGGCACTCCGACGCGCGGAGTGAGGATCCGCGGCCCGTCAGCCGTGATCGCGACCGTGTGCTCGAAGTGGGCCGACATCGAGCCGTCGGCGGTGCGGATCGTCCAGCCGTCGTCCATCTGCACCACCTCCGGGTCCCCGATCGTGATCATCGGCTCGATCGCGATCGTCATGCCCTCCGACAGCGCGGGCCCCGGCCCCGCTCGCCGAAGTTCGGGATGTGCGGGTCCTCGTGGTAGTAGCGCCCTACGCCATGGCCGACGAGGCTGCGGATGACCGAGAAGCCGGCGGCTTCGACGACGGCCTGCACGGCGTGGGAGATGTCGCCGACGCGGTTACCGACGACGGCCTCGGCGATCCCGGCGGCAAGAGCGTCCTGGGCGACGTCGAGGAGCCGTTGCGACTCGGGCTCGATCTCGCCGACGCCGAACGTGTAGGCGCTGTCGGCGATGTAGCCGTCGAGCGTCACGCCGACGTCGATGGTGACGAGATCGCCCTCGGCCACCTCGTTCGGGCCGGGGATGCCGTGGACGACGACGTCGTTGGTCGAGATGCAGATCGCCTTCGGGTACTCCCGCCCGCGCGGGCCGTAGCCCTCCGACGTCGGGATCCCGCTCCGCTCGCGGATGAACGCACCAGCCGCCGCGTCGAGCACCTCCTCGGTGACACCCGGCTTCAAGACCGACCCGACGTGGCCGATGGTCTCGCCGACCAGCTCGCCCGCGGCCGCGATCTTCTCGATCTCGCGCTGGCTCTTGCGGATGATCACGAGCGAGCCCCCACCTGCGCGAGGGCGTCCTCGATCGCTGCCGCGACGTCGGGGATCGGCCGGTCTCCGTCGATCGCGACGAGCGTGCCTTCCCCGCGATAGCGCTCGACGACCGGCTCCGTCTGCTCGTGGTAGAGGCGAAGCCGGTTGCGGATCGCCTCCGGGGAGTCGTCGACGCGGTGCTCGGCGTCCGAGCGTGCATGCAGGCGCGAGCTGGCGACCTCGTCGGAGACCTGGAGCAGGATCACCGCGTCCAGCGGCTTCTCGATCTCCTCGAGCATCGCGTCGAGAGCCTCCGCCTGGGGGACCGTGCGGGGAAAGCCGTCGAGCACGAAGCCGTCCTCCTCCGCGAGCCGCTCGCGAATGAGGCCGACCATGAGGTCGTCCGGGACGAGATCGCCACGATCGTAGATCGGCTTGATGCGAAGACCGAGCTCGGTGGCGGCGGCCATCGCGGACACGGAGGATGTCTCCGGTCGCGACGTGAGGAATGCCATGGGCGGCGGCGATCCCTTTCGCCTGGGTTCCCTTGCCCGAGCCCTGCGGGCCGAGAATGAGTATGCGCACGGGCGCCTTCCCGCTACTTGAGGAAGCCTTCGTAGGAGCGCGCCATCATCTGCGACTCCATCTGCCGCATCGTGTCGAGCGCCACGCCGACGGCGATCAGCACGGACGTGCCGCCGAGAGCACCGGCGCTCGCCTGCGAGAAGCCGCCGTAGGCGATGAAGAGGCTCGGGAGCACCGCCACCAGCGCGAGGAAGAGCGCTCCCGGCAACGTCAGGCGTGAGAGGACGCGATCCAGGTACTGCGCCGTGGGAGGCCCCGGCCGAATTCCCGGGATGTAGCCGCCGTACCGGCGGAGGTTGTCCGCCTGGTCGACCGGGTTGAACTGGACCGCCGTGTAGAAGTACGTGAAGACGACGATCATGAAGCCTTCGATCACGAGGTAGATCCAGTCGCCCGGCTGGAAGTAGTCGTTGACGAAGTCCCTCGTCGCCGGGAAGTACTGCGCCATCGTCGGCGGGAACGCGAGGATCGCGGCCGCGAAGATGATCGGGATGACGCCCGCCATGTTGACGCGCAGCGGCAGGTAGGTCGAGCCGCCGGCGGTCATCTTGCGACCGACCATCCGCTTCGCGTACTGGATCGGGATACGGCGCTGACCTTCCTGCACGAACACGACGGCCGCACAGATGCCGACGGCGATGAGCGGGAAGAAGAGCTTCTCCATCGGGCCGCCGTTCCACCAGGCCGCGATGCCGATGGGGGCGCCGACGAGGATCGAGGCGAAGATGAGGATCGAGATGCCGTTCCCGACGCCGCGCTTCGTGATCAGCTCGCCCATCCACATGAGCAGCACGGTTCCGGCAGTGAGTGACGTCACGATGAGCACGAGCTCGCCCGAGCCCGCGTCGAGCGCGCCCTGGCTGCGGAACAGGAACGCGTACCCGGTCGCCTGGGCGGCGGCCAGGACGACGGTGAGGTAGCGCGTGTACTGCGTGATCTTCGCGTAGCCGGCCTCGCCCTCCCGCTGCAGCTCGCCGAGCCGCGGGATGACGACGGTCATCAGCTGGACGATGATCGACGCCGTGACGTACGGCATGATCCCGAGCGCGAACAGCGAGAACTGCGACAGCGCGCCGCCCGAGAAGAGGTTGAGCAGGCCGAGGACGGTGCCGCCCTGGCCGGAGAAGAAGTCCTCGATCGTCTGCGAGTCGACGCCGGGCGCCGGGAATCCACGAGCCCAGGCGGTAGAACGCGAGGATCATCGCGGTGAAGAGGACGCGCCGCCGGAGCTCCGGCACCCGCCACGCGTTGGTGAGCCACGAGAACATGCGTTACTCGGCCGCCTCTTCCTCCGGAGCCGACTCCTCTCCCTCGTCGGAAGCAGTCTCGTCGGCCGTCGTCTCCTCGAGCTCGTCGGCGACGGGCGCGGAGACCTTGTGCCGCTTGCGCTTCCGCACGACAGGCTCGCGGAGCCGCGTCACCGAACCGCCGGCGGCCTCGATCTTCTCGACTGCCGACTTCGAGAACGTGTGCGCGGTCACGGACAGCTTCTTCGTCAGCTCGCCGTCGCCCAGAACCTTGACGTCGACGGAGAGCTTGCTGATGAGGCCCGCGGCCTTCAGCGTCTCGAGGGTTACGTCCGCGCCGGCCTCGAAGCGCTGCTCGAGGTCGCGGACGTTGACGGGCTGGCTGTACGTGCGAAACGGGCCGACCGGCATCGCGTCCGCGGACGTGTTGCCGCGCAGCTTGCCCATGCGCATGTCGATCGGCATCTGACCGCCCTCGAAGCCGGCGGGCATGTAGTGCGAGCCGGCGCGGGACTTCTGGCCCTTGATGCCACGGCCCGAGTAGCGGCCCTTGCCCGAGCCGAGCCCCCGGCCCACGCGCTTGCGGTTCTTCCGCGGCTGCGCGGGCGAGAGGTTCGAGAGGTTCAGGTCGTCGCTCATGTGTGCCTACTTCGCCTCGACGGTGACGAGGTGCCGGACTTGCCTGAGCATGCCCTGCAGCTCGGGCGAGTCCTTGTGCTCGGCGCTGCGCCCGATCTTCCCGAGGCCGAGCGCGCGGAGCGTGCCCGAGTGTCGGTCGGACTGGCCGATGGTGCTGCGCACCTGGGTGATCTTGAGAGCGCTCATTCGGAGACCTCGGCCTCCGTGCTCTCCTCGACGACGTCGGCGGTGCTCGGCCGTCTCGGCCTTGTCTTCGGACTCGGCGGGCTGCTCGTCTGCGTCCTTGCGTGCGCCCGCGCGCGGGAACGGCAACACCTCGGCGATCGTCTTGCCACGGAGCTGCGCGACGTCCTCGGGTCGGACAAGCCGCTTCAGCCCGTCCACGGTGGCGCGCGTCATGTTGATCGGCGTCGTCGTGCCGAGGCTCTTCGCGAGGACGTCGCGGATGCCTGCGAGCTCGAGCACCGCTCGCGTGCCTCCGCCCGCGATGACACCCGTTCCCTCGCTGGCCGGCCGCAGGACGACGCGCGCGGCGTCGAACTTGCCGACGATCTCGTGCGTGATCGTCTGACCGTGCTTGGGGACGGTGAAGAGGTTCTTGCGCGCGTCCTCGACGGCCTTCGAGATCGCCAGCGGCACCTCGCGCGCCTTGCCGTACCCCAGGCCGACGCGATCCACCTCGTCGCCGATGACGACGAGTGCGGTGAACGAGAAGCGCCGGCCGCCTTTGACGACCTTCGCGACCCGGTTGATCTCGATGACCCGCTCCTTGAGCTCGCGGGACTCGGCGACGTCGGTGTTGCTCAAAACTGAAGCCCTCCTTCGCGGGCGCCCTCGGCGAGGGCCTTCACGCGTCCGTGGTACAGGTAGCCGCCGCGGTCGAACACGCAGCGCTCGATTCCGGCCTTCTTGGCCACGTCAGCGAGCGCCTTGCCGACCGCGTTCGCCTGCTCGGACTTGTTCGATCCGCTGACTCCCTTCCAGCTCGCAGAGGCGAGCGTGCGACCCGCCTGGTCGTCGACGAGCTGCGCGGAGATACCGCGGTTGGAGCGAAAGACGACGAGGCGCGGCCGCTCGGCCGTTCCCGAGATCTTTGCGCGCACGCGGCGATGCCGCCTGATGCGCGCCTGGCGCTTCGTCAAGGTCGTCATGCGCGCTTCCCGACCTTCCTGCGCACCTGCTCGTTCGCGTACCTGATGCCCTTGCCCTTGTACGGCTCGGGCGGGCGGACCTTGCGCACCTCGGCGGCCGTCTGCCCGACCATCTGCTTGTCGATGCCCTTGACCACGACCTGGGTCGGGGCGGGCACGTCGAAGGTGATGCCCTGGCGCGGCTTCACGAGCACGGGATGCGAGTAGCCGACGGAGAGCTCGAGGTCCGATCCCTTGAGCTGCGCGCGGTAGCCGACGCCCTGGATCTCGAGATGCTTCTCGTAACCCTTCGTCACGCCTTCGACCATGTTCGCGATGAGCGTGCGCGTGAGGCCGTGCAGCGCACGGTCCTCCCCGCGCTCGGTCGGGCGCGTGACGACGACCTCCGTCTCCGACTTCTCGATCTGCATGCGCGCGGGGACGTTCTGGGACAGCTCGCCCAGCGGCCCGTTGACCTGCACGCGCCCAGGGGAGATCGCCACCATGACACCGGCGGGGAGCTCGATGGGCTTGCGGCCGATCCGCGACATCGCTACCAGACGAAGGCGATCACTTCGCCGCCGACGCCGCGCTCGGCGGCCTGGCGGTTGGTGATCATACCGCTCGAGGTGGACATGATTGCCGTCCCCAGACCTCCGAGGACGCGGGGAAGCCGATCCTTCCTGGCGTAGACGCGGCGTCCGGGCCGCGACACGCGCTTCAGGTCGGTGATGACGCGGCGACGGTCGCGCGCGAACTTCAGCTCGACCACGAGCAGCTTGTAGGGGAGCGGCTGGCCATTCTCGTCGTTGGACTCGACGACCTCGAAGTCCTTGATGTAGCCCTCGTCCTTGAGGATGCGCGCGATCTCCTCCTTGACGCGGGAGGTCGGCATGGACGTGCGGTCGTGCAACGCGCGATTCGCGTTGCGGATGCGGGTCAGCATGTCGGCGATGGGATCGGTGAGCACGTTCGTTCCTCCTACCAGCTCGACTTCGTCATCCCGGGAACGGCACCCTGGTGCGCCAGCTCGCGGAGGCAGATCCGGCATACGCCGAACTTCCGGTACACAGCGCGCGGACGCCCACAGCGGTTGCAGCGCGTGTACTCGCGCACGGCGTACTTCGACTTCCGCTTCTGCTTGACGACGAGAGACTTCTTGGCCATGTGTCTAAACCTGTTCCCTTCTGGAGGCGGCGAAGGGGAGGCCGAGCGCGCCGAGGAGCGCGCGCCCTTGCTCGTCCGACTTCGCCGACGTCGTGATCGCGACGTCGAGGCCGCGGATCGACGGAACCTTGTCGTAGTCGATCTCGGGGAAAATGATCTGCTCGCGGATGCCGATCGAGTAGTTCCCGCGACCGTCGAACGAGCCGGGATCGAGCCCACGGAAGTCGCGGATGCGCGGAAGCGCGATCGAGGCGAGCCGGTCGAGGAACTCGTACATGCGCGCACCGCGGAGCGTGACGCGGGCGCCGACGGGCATCCCCTCGCGGAGCTTGAAGCTCGCGATCGACTTGGTCGCGCGGCGCACCTGCGCGCGCTGGCCGGCGATCACGGTGAGCTCGTCGATGGCGGCGTCGAGGGCCTTCGCGTCGGTCTTGGCCTCGCCCACGCCCATGTTCAGCGTCACCTTCGTGACACGTGGAACGTCCATGACCGTGGAGACGCCTAGCTCGTCCTTGAGCCGCGGGCGGATCTCCTCCTCGTACCGGTCCTTGAGGCGTGGCGTATACGTCTCTGCGGTGGGGGCCGTGGTCACTTGTCGATCTCCTCGCCGCAGCCCTCGCGCTTGCACACGCGCACGCGCACGATCTCGCCCTTGATCTCCTTCTCGACGATGCCGACGCGGGTCGGCGTCCCGCATACCGGGCAGACGACCATGACGTTCGAGACCGAGACCGCCAGCGCCTTCTCGAGGATTCCCCCGGGCACGATCTGCGCACCGCCCATGCGCGAGGAGTCGCGGATCGGGCGCGGCTTCGTGTGCCGCTTGGCGACGTTCAGGTTCTCGACGACGACGCGCCGCTCGGACGGGCGCGCCTCGAGGACCCGGCCGCGCTTGCCGCGGTCCTTGCCGGTGAGCATCTGCACCGTGTCGCCCTTCTTCACTTTCATCTTTTCCATCTCTCAGAGCACCTCGGGAGCAAGGCTGACGATCTTCATGAAGTTCTTCTCGCGAAGCTCGCGTGCGACGGGCCCGAAGATGCGCGTCCCACGCGGGTTGGACTGCGGGTCGATGAGGACGGCGGCGTTCTCGTCGAAACCGATGAGCGTGCCGTCGTCCCGGCTGTAGGGCTTCTTCGTGCGCACGACGACCGCCCGCACGACCTCGCCCTTCTTGACCGCACCCTGAGGCGTGGCCGTTTTCACGGTAGCAATGATCACGTCGCCCACCCGCGCGTAGCGCCGGTGCGAGCCGCCGAGCACGCGGATGCACAGGAGCTCGCGCGCTCCCGTGTTGTCCGCGACCCGAAGACGGGATTCCTGCTGGATCACTTCGCTGCCTCGACGATCTCCGCGAGGCGCCAGCGCTTCAACTTCGAGAGCGGCCGGGTCTCGACGATCCGGACGACATCGCCGAGCTTCGCCTGGTTGCTCCTCGTCGTGCGCGTGGAAGCGCGTCGAGCGCTTGATGACCTTCTTGTACTTGGGGTGCACCTTCGCGACGTCGACGCGGACGACGATCGTCTTGTCCGCCGCGGCGGAGACGACCTTGCCCTGGCGTACCTGGCGGCGCCCTCGCTCGTGCTCGGGCTTCGGCAGGCGCGTGATCGGCTTCCGCTCGCTCGCGGGCACGCGCTTCACGCGAGTGCGCTGCCGGACGCTGCGTGCGCGGGAGCCGCTTCTTCTTTTGCTTCGGCATCGATACGGCGGGCGCGGCAGCTGTCGCCTCCTCGGCGGCGGCCCCGGAGTCCTCGTCCGCAGCGTCGGTCTCGGGCTCCGCCGGTGCGGCGTCGTCGGCCTCTGCCACCTGCTCGGTCTCCGGCTCCTCGGCCTCGACAGCCTCGGGCTCGGCTTCGGCCTCGACGTCGCTCGTGTCCTCGGCGACGACCTCCGCCTCGGCTGCGACCTCCGCCTCGACCTCTGCGTCGGCTCGTCCGTCGCCTCGGGCTCTGCCTCGGTGGTCGGCTCGTCGGCCTGCGTCTCTTCGGTCTCGTTCATGTTCTCGGTCTCGTCTGTCATCGCGTTACGGTTCCTCGCTCACGCTCGTTCTGGACGGTCAGGATGCGCGCGATCTCGCGCTTTGCGTGGCGCAAGCGCGCGCTGTTCTCGAGCACCCCCGTCGCGGTCTGGAAGTGCAGGTTGAAGAGCTCCTGGCGCGTCTCGGCCATCTTGCGGCCGAGCTCGTCGTCGGTCAGGGCTCGCAGCTCCCTAGCTCTCAAAGAGATCGGCCTCCCTGCGGACGAACTTCGTTTTCAATGGAAGCTTCTGGCCCGCGAGGCGGAGCGCCTCCTTCGCGAGGGGCTCGTCGACGCCGGCGAGCTCGAACATGACGCGGCCCGGCTTGACGACGGCGACCCAGCCCTCGGGCGAGCCCTTGCCGGAGCCCATGCGGGTCTCGGCGGGCTTCTTCGTGACGGGCTTGTCCGGGAACAGGTTGATCCACACCTTCCCGCTCCTGCGGATCTTCCTCGTCGCCGCGATGCGGGCAGCCTCGATCTGGCGGTTGGTCACCCAACCGGCTTCGAGCGCCTTCAGCCCGTATTCGCCGAACTGGACCGCGGTCTGGCCCGTCGAGGCTCCGCGCCGGCGACCACGATGATGCCGACGGAACTTCGTCTTGCGCGGCATCAACATCAGCTCTCGCCCTCCGCCTCGGGAGTCGCCTCTGGGGCGGTCGGCTCCTGGACGTCCGGCTCCACGACCGGGGTCTCGGTCTCGACAACCGGAGCGTCGGGCTCGGTCGCCGGAGTCGCTGCCGCCTCAGGTGTGTCGGGCCGCCTTCTGCGCCCGCGCTCTGCGCCGCCCGGGCCTCCTCCGGGACGCTGACCCTTGCGCCGGCGCGACACGATGCCGAGACCCTCGCGATCCTGGCCGCGGCGGCCGGTCTCGCGAGAAGCACCGAGCCCTTCCGACGAGGCACCGCGTCGACGGCGCGCCTGATCCTGGTCGCCGAGCCTGTTGTCGCGGCCGCCGGGCGCCTCGTAGCCCTCGGGCATGATCTCGCCCTTGTTGATCCAGACCTTGACGCCGATGGCGCCGAAGGTCGTCCTGGCCTCGGCCTGCCCGTAGTCGATGTCCGCGCGGATCGTGTGCAGCGGCACGCGGCCCTCCGAGTACATCTCGCGGCGGCTCATCTCCCCGCCGCCGAGCCGGCCGGCGGCCTTGATCTTGATGCCCTGCGCGCCCGAGCGGATGGCCGACGCAAGCGAGCGCTTCATGGCGCGCCGGAAGCTGACCCGGTTCTCGAGCTGCTCGGCGATCGACTGCGCGACGAGCTTCGCGTCGAGCTCGGGACGCTTGATCTCGTTGATGTTGATGTGGACGTTCTTCTTGGTGATCGCGTGCAGCTCGCGCCTGAGCGCGTCCACCTCGACGCCCGACTTGCCGATCACGATCCCCGGCCGTGCCGTGTAGATGTCGACGGTGATGCGCTGCTTGTCCTTGCGGATGAGGATGTCCGACAGCCCCGCGTGCGAGAGCTTCTTGAGGATGTGCTCGCGAATGCGGACGTCCTCGAGCAGGTAGGCGGCGAACTCGGGCTTCCCCGTCCACCAGTTCGACTTCCAGTCGTGGATGACGCCGACGCGGAACCCGCCGGGATGCACTTTCTGGCCCATTACGCCACGGCCTCCTTCTCCTGCTTGGGTCGTCGTCTCCTGGTCGTCGGCTCCGGGCGCTCGGCGAGGACCAACGTCACGTGACAGGTGCGCTTGCGAATCCGGTTGACGCGGCCGCGGGCGCGAGGCTTCCACCGCTTCAGCGTCGGTCCCTCGTCGGCGTAGGCGGCCTCGACGACGAGCTCGTCTCCGTCGAGGCCGTGGTTCGCCTCGGCGTTGGCGACGGCCGAACGCAGCACCTTCTCGATGTCGGTCGCAGCGGCGCGCTGTGTGAAGGCGAGAATCGTCCTCGCCTCGGGCACGCTGCGCCCGCGAATGTGCTCGAGCACGAGGCGCGCCTTGCGCGCCGAGGTGCGCACCCACTTGGCCTGCGCGCGCACGGTCATCCTGTCGTCGGTCGTCGCCATCAGCCGCGCCTCACCTGCGTCTGGCGGTCGCCCGCATGGCCGCGGAACGTCCGCGTCGGTGCGAACTCGCCGAGCTTGTGGCCGACCATCTGCTCGGTCACGAACACGGGCACGTGCTTGCGGCCGTCGTGGACGGCGATCGTGTGCCCGACCATCTCCGGGAAGATCGTCGAGGAGCGCGACCAGGTGCGGATCATGCGCTTCTCACCGCTCGCGTTCATGGTCTCGATCCGGCTGAACAGCCGGTCCTGGACGAAAGGCCCCTTCTTCGAGCTACGACTCATCTACCGCCTCTTCTCCTTCCCGCGGCGACGGCCGCGGACGATCAACTGATCCGATTCCTTGTGCTTCCGGCGCGTGCGCTTGCCGAGCGTGGGGACGCCCCACGGCGTGACCGGGTGCCGCCCGCCCTTGCACTTGCCCTCGCCGCCGCCGTGCGGGTGGTCGACCGGGTTCATCGCAGAGCCGCGCACCGTCGGTCGCTTGCCGAGCCAGCGACTGCGGCCCGCTTTGCCGCTCGACTGGTTCGAGTGGTCGCTGTTTCCGACCTGGCCCACCGTCGCGCGGCAGGTGAGCAGCACGCGCCGTAGCTCACCCGACGGGAGCCTGAGGACCGCATGCGGCCCGTCCTTGGCCACGAGCTGGATGGCTGATCCGGCGGATCGCGCCATGCGGGCGCCCTGGCCGGGCTTGAGCTCGACCGCGTGCACGAGCGTGCCCGTCGGGATGTTGGCCAGCGGCAATGCGTTACCGGGCTTGATGTCCGCCTCGGGCCCCGACTCCAGCACCGATCCGACGCGCAGGCGAGCCGGCGCGAGGATGTACGACTTCGCACCGTCGGCGTAGTGCAGGAGCGCGATCCGCGCCGACCGGTTCGGGTCGTACTCGATCGCGGCCACCTTCGCGGGCACGCCGTCTTTCGTGCGCTTGAAGTCGATCGTCCGGAAGCGCCGCTTGTGCCCTCCGCCCTTGTGCCGGGTCGTGATCCGGCCGTTGTTGTTGCGGCCGGCCTTCTTCGTCAGCGGCTCGAGCAGCGACTTCTCGGGCTCGGATTTCGTGACCTCCTCGAACCCGGAGACGGCCATGAAGCGGCGACCGGGGCTCGTCGGCTTGTACTTCTTCAGTGCCATCAGACGGCCGCTCCTTCGAAGATCTCGATCTCGTGCCCTTCCCTGAGCTGGACGATCGCCTTCTTCCAGCCGGGCCGTCTGCCCTGCGTGAAGCCGCGCCGCTTGGGCTTCGACTGCACCTTGATGATGTTGACGCTCTGCACCTGGACGTCGAAGAGCTCCTCGACGGCCTGGCGGATCTGGGTCTTGTGCGCGTCCTCGTGCACCTTGAACGTGTACTTGCGGTCGTTGATGAGCGAGTAGCTCTTCTCGGACACGACCGGGGCGAGGAGGACCTGGTTCGGATGGAGGCTCATTCGCTGCTCTCCTCCTCCACCGGTGCGCCGGCGCCCGCGCGACCGAGCACGAGCGGCATCGCCGCCTCGCTCACGAGCACGGACTTCGCCCACAGGAGCGACGCGACCTCGAGCTCGCCCGGGACCGTCACGAGCACCTTCTCGAGGTTGCGGAACGACTTGACCACGAGCTCCTCGTCCTCCGTCACGACGACGAGGGTCGGGCGCTCGCCCCAGCCCGCGAGCAGCTCGGCAGCCTTCCGGGTGGACGGGAGCGTCGAAGCCGGAGCCGTCGAGGATCGCGAGCGTGCCGTTCGTCGCATGCTGCGAGAGCACACCCCGGAGCGCGGTGCGACGTGCCTTGCGGTTGACCTTGACCTCGAAGCTGCGCATCCCGGGCGCGAAGGCGACGCCACCTCCCGTCCAGTGCGGAGCGCGCGTGGTTCCGGCGCGAGCACGTCCCGTGCCCTTCTGCCGCCACGGCTTGGAGCGGCCGCCGGCGACGAGGCCGCGGCTCTTGGTGCCCTTCGTGCCCGCGCGCGCGGCGTTCAGCTCGGCGCGAACCGTCTCGTGCACGAGGTGCGGATTCACCTCGACGGCGAACACGTCGGCGTCGAGCGTGATCTCCTGCGACTTCGAGCCGCCGAGCACGGATGCCTTGGGAGCTGCCATCACGCGCTCCGGATCTCGACGATGCCGCTCGCCGGGCCCGGAACCGAGCCCTTGACGAGGAGCAGATTGCGTTCGACGTCCACCTCGTGCACGACGAGGCCAGGCTGCGTGACACGCGTGCCGCCCATGCGGCCGGACATCTTCATGCCCTTGAACACCCGCGACGGATACGCGGACGCGCCGATCGACCCCGGCTTGCGGACGTTGTGCGAGCCGTGGGAGACGGGCCCGCGCGTGAACCCGTGGCGCTTGATGGTTCCCTGGAAGCCCTTGCCGACCGAGATGCCCGAGACCTTGATCTTGTCGCCGGGCTCGAACGACTCGACGGTCACCGTGTCGCCGACCGCGGCGTCGACGTGGCCGCGCAGCTCGACGAGATGCCGGTGCGGCGCGACTCCGGCCTTCTTCAGGTGCCCCACCTCGGCCTTGGAGAGCTTCTTCTCCGCCACCGCGTCGAAGGCGAGCTGAACCGCCTCGTAGCCGTCGACGTCGGCGGTCTTCACCTGTACGACCGGGCACGGGCCGGCCTCGATCACGGTGACCGGCGTCATCACGCCGGTGTCCGGGTCGAAGACCTGGCTCATGCCGAGCTTCTTGCCGAGGATCCCCTTCATCGTCCCGATCGCCTAGAGCTTGATCTCGATGTCGACGCCGGCGGGCAGGTCGAGCCGCATCAGCGAGTCGACCGTCTTCGGCGTTGGGCTGTGGATGTCGATCAGGCGCTTGTGCGTGCGCACCTCGAAGTGCTCACGCGAGTCCTTGTCGATGAACGGGCTGCGGATCACGCAGTAGACGTTCTTCTCGGTCGGCAGCGGCACGGGGCCGGTGATCGTGGCCCCGGTGCGCTGCGCCGTCTCGACGATCTGCGATGCCGAGCGGTCCACCTGCTGGTGGTCGTAGCCCTTCAGTCGGATTCGGATCTTCTGTTGCGCCATGTGTCTGGAATGAGTAGGGGCGAGTTGCCTCGCCCCTACGCGATGATCTCCGTGACGACGCCGGCGCCGACCGTGCGCCCGCCCTCGCGAATGGCGAAGCGGAGGCCCTGGTCCATGGCGATCGGCTGGATGAGGGTGATCTCCATGTTCGTGTTGTCGCCGGGCATGACCATCTCCTGCCCCTCGGGCAGCGCGATCGAGCCGGTGACGTCCGTCGTGCGGAAGTAGAACTGCGGCCGGTAGCCGTTGAAGAACGGCGTGTGGCGGCCGCCCTCGTCCTTGGAGAGGACGTACACCTCGGCCTTGAAGTGCGTGTGCGGCGTGATCGAGCCCGGCTTCGCGAGCACCTGCCCACGCTCGACCTCCTCGCGCTTGACCCCGCGCAGCAGTGCGCCCGCGTTGTCGCCGGCCTGCGCGTAGTCGAGCGTCTTCAGGAACATCTCGAGCCCGGTGACCGTGGTCTTCTGCGTCTCCGGATGGATGCCGACGATCTCGATCTCCTCGCCGACCTGGAGCTTGCCCTGCTCGATGCGCCCCGTGACGACCGTGCCGCGACCGGTGATCGTGAACACGTCCTCGATCGGCATCAGGAACGGCTTGTCGACGTCACGGACCGGCTCGGGAATGTACGAGTCGACCGCAGCCATGAGCTCGAGGATCTTCGGAGTCCACTCGGCGTCGCCCTCGAGCGCCTTCAGCGCGGACACCTGGATGACCGGGATGTCGTCGCCCGGGAACTCGTACTTGGAGAGGAGCTCGCGCACCTCCATCTCGACGAGCTCGAGCAGCTCGGGATCGTCGACCATGTCGGCCTTGTTCAGCGCGACGACGATCGAGGGGACCTCGACCTGGCGAGCGAGCAGGATGTGCTCGCGCGTCTGCGGCATCGGGCCGTCGGCTGCGGAGACGACGAGGATGGCACCGTCCATCTGGGCGGCGCCCGTGATCATGTTCTTGATGTAGTCGGCGTGACCCGGGCAGTCGACGTGCGCGTAGTGGCGGTTCTCGGTCTCGTACTCGACGTGCGCCGTGTTGATCGTGATCCCGCGCTGGCGCTCTTCCGGTGCCTTGTCGATCTGGTCGAAGGACGTCGCCTCCGTGTCCGTCCCGGACTCGGCGAGAACCTTCGTGATCGCGGCTGTGAGCGTCGTCTTGCCGTGGTCGATGTGGCCGATCGTGCCGACGTTGACGTGCGGCTTGGTGCGCTCGAACTTCTGCTTGGCCATCTGCTCCTATCCTCCGAGCTCGTCTTCCATGATTACGGTGTCTTCTCGCCCCCCACGATCGACTCCGCGATCGTGGCCGGAACTTCCTCGTACCGATCGAACTGCATGCTGAACGTCGCGCGTCCCTGGCTCATCGAGCGCAGGTCGGTCGCATAACCGAACATCTCCGCGAGCGGAACGCTCGCGCGGATCGACTGCGACCCGCCGACCGGCTCGAGCTCTGCAACCCGGCCGCGACGGCCGTTCAGGTTACCAATGACGTCGCCGAGGTAGTCGTCCGGCGTCACGACCTCCACGGCCATGACCGGCTCGAGGAGCCTCGGCCTTGCCCGCTTCATGCCGTCCTTGAACGCCATCGAGCCGGCGATCTTGAAGGACCGCTCGCTCGAGTCGACCTCGTGGTACGACCCGTCGACGAGCTCGACCTTGATGTCGACGACCGGATAGCCGGCGAGGACGCCCGAGCTCATCGCCTCGGCGATGCCCTGGTTGACGGCCGGGATGTACTCCTTCGGGATCTTCCCGCCCACGACCTTGTCCACGAACTCGTAGCCTTCGCCGGGATTCGGGTAGAGGTGGATGATCACGTCGCCGTACTGGCCCGAGCCGCCCGTCTGGCGCACGAACTTGCCCTGGATCTTCTCGGCGGGCTGGGTGATCGTCTCGCGGTAGGCGACCTGCGGCCGGCCGACGTTGCCGTCGACGCCGAACTCGCGCTGGAGGCGGTCGACGATGATCTCGAGGTGCAGCTCGCCCATCCCTGCGATGAGCGTCTGTCCCGTCTCCTCGTCGGACGAGACACGGAACGTCGGGTCCTCGTCGGCGAGCCGCTGTAGTGCCTGCGCGAGCTTGTCCTGGTCCGCCTTCGTCCTCGGCTCGATGGCCACCGAGATGACCGGGTCCGGGAACGACATCGACTCGAGGACGATCGGTGCGGAATCGACGGCCAGCGTGTCTCCCGTCGTGGTCGCCTTGAGCCCGACGGCCGCGGCGATCTCGCCGGCGGCGATCTCCTCGCGCTCCTCGCGGTGGTTCGCGTGCATCTGGAGGATGCGGCCGATGCGCTCGGTCTTGCCGTTGGTCGTGTTGAGGACGCGGTCGCCCGCCTTGACCTGCCCCGAGTACACGCGGAAGTAGGTCAGCCGGCCCACGTAGGGATCGCTCATGACCTTGAAGGCGAGCGCGGCGAACGGCGCGTCCGGGTCGGCTGCGCGGGTCGCCTCCTCGTCCTTCTTGGGATCGAGGCCCTTGCACGGGCGGAACGTCGAGCGGGCTCGGCAGGTAGTCGACGATCGCGTCGAGGAGCGCCTGCACGCCCTTGTTCTTGAACGCGGAGCCTGCGAGCACCGGGGTAACGCGACCGGAGAGCGTTCCCGCACGGAGCGCGCGCCTGATCATCTCGGGCGTCACCGCGCTCTCGTCCTCGAGATAGGTCTCCATGAGCTCGTCGTCGAACTCGGCGATCGCGTCGATCACGGAGTGGTGCCCCGCCTGGGCGGCATCGACGAGCTGAGCCGGGATCTCCTCGATCGGTGAACTCGGTTCCGAGGACGTTCGCGTACGTGATCGCCCTCATCTCGACGAGGTCGACGATCCCGGAGAAGTGCTCCTCGCTCCCGATCGGGAGATGAACGGGTACGGGCGTCGCGCCGAGGCGGTCCCGCATCGACTGCACGGCGGCGTCGAAGTCTGCGCCGGTGCGATCCATCTTGTTGATGAACGCGATGCGCGGAACGGCGTAGCGGTCGGCTTGCCGCCAGACCGTCTCGGACTGCGGCTGCACGCCGGCCACCGAGTCGAAGACGGCGACTGCGCCGTCGAGGACGCGGAGGCTCCGCTCGACTTCCACGGTAAAGTCCACGTGCCCGGGCGTATCGATAATGTTGATCCGATGGTCGCGCCACTCCGCGGTCGTCGCCGCCGACGTGATGGTGATGCCGCGCTCCTGCTCCTGCGCCATCCAGTCCATCGTCGCGGCGCCCTCGTGCACCTCGCCCATCTTGTGGGTGCGACCGGTGTAGTAGAGGATCCGCTCGGTCGTCGTCGTCTTGCCCGCGTCGATGTGGGCCATGATCCCGATGTTCCGGACACGGTCGAGGCCGACCGGTGTGGCTACGACGGACACGACGTGCCTACCAGCGGTAGTGCGCGAAGGCCTTGTTGGCCTGCGCCATCCGGTAGATGTCGTCCTTCTTCTTGAAAGCGCCGCCCTGCTGGTTCAGCGCGTCGACGAGCTCGCCCGACAGCTTGGCCGGCATGCCCTTCTCGCGTCGCTCGCGTGCGTTCTGCACGATCCAGCGAAGCGCGAGCGTGCGCGCTCGGCGCTGGGGCACCTCGACGGGCACCTGGTAGTTCGCGCCGCCGACGCGGCGAGACCGCACCTCGAGCACGGGCGTGACGCTCTTGACCGCCTGCTCGAGGATCTCGAGCTGCGGCTTGCCCGTCTTCTCGGAGGAGATCGCGAGCGCGTCGTAGACGATGCTCTCGGCGACGGACTTCTTGCCGTTCAGCATCAGCCGGTTCACGAGCTGCGTGACGAGCACCGACCCGTGAACGGCGTCGGGCTCGAGTTGGCGAGGCTGGATCTCTGCGCGGCGGGGCATGGTTACGCCTTCTTCGCGCCGTACTTCGAGCGCGCCTGGCGACGCTCGGTTACTCCGGCGGAGTCGAGACCACCGCGGATGACCTTGTACCGGAAGCCCGGAAGGTCCCTGACGCGGCCGCCGCGGACGAGGACGACCGAGTGCTCCTGGAGGTTGTGACCCTCGCCCGGAATGTATGCCCCGACCTCGACCCCGTTGGTGAGCCTGACGCGCGAGACCTTGCGCAGCGCGGAGTTCGGCTTCTTCGGAGTCGTCGTGTAGACGCGCGTGCACACGCCGCGCTTCTGCGGCGCTCCCCGGAGGGCGGGCGTCTTCGCCTTCGCCTTCGGGGTCTTCCGGCCCTTCCGGACGAGCTGGTTGACTGTGGGCACGCGCTGCTCCTACTCGTGGTCGTCGGACTTCTGAAGGATTTGCCGGCAGACAGGCGGAGCCCGCCGACAGGCCGCAGGATGGTAGCAAAGCCTCTTCTCCCGCGCCCGTAGCCAAGCGGCATCCGGCCGCTTATGGTGCGCCGGGAGGAGTATTGGGGACGAGAGGGTGACTGCGATCGTCGCGGCATCTGCCGCGGCTCTCGGCGTCGCGATCGCACTGATCGCGTCCCGGTACCTGCGCCTGCGCGCGGACCGGCGGATGGACGCCCTGCTCACACGCGTCGACGAGCACATGGGGGCGATCTCTCGAAGCGTGTCGACGGCGGTGGAGCGCTCGGTCGAGATTCGCGAGGAACGCCGCCGAGCTCTCCCGCTCACACTCGACTTCGGGGAGCTCGTGGACGCGCTCGTCACGGAGGCGGCGACTCGCGCCCGAGCTGCGGCGGTCGTGGTTCGCGTCGACGGGCCAGGCGGGCAACCGGCCACCTCGGCCTACGGCGCGGGGGTCGATGACGCGCTGCTCGAGACGACATTCGGACCGCAGGGAGCGCGACCGTCTCGAGCGACGACGATGGAATGGACCTACGATGCGCCCGACGAGGCCGAGGACGGTGTCTTCAGGTCCGCGCTCGTGGTCCCCATCGTCGAGAGCGACGCGGTCACAGGAGGGATCGCAGCGTTCTCCACCACCCGCGATGCGGTCAGCCCCGACATCAAGCGAGCCCTGACCAGCCTTTCCGAGGAGGCCGGCCCGATGCTCGCACAGGCTCGACGCTTCTCCGACGTCGAGTCGCGTGTCCTCGTCGACCCTGCGACCGGCGTTCCCAATCGACGGGGCTACGAGGTCGAGCTCGCTCGCGAGGTCGCCCGCGCACGCCGCACGGGCCGTCCGCTCTCGCTGATCCTTTTCTCCGTCGGGAACGGCACGATGTCGACCTCCGGTTCTGACGGCGGCGGCGTCGCCGCCCTCGTCGACCGACTGACCCGCACGGCGCGCACGACCGACGTCGCCTGCCGCCGGGACCAGCGCCAGGTCGCGGTCCTGCTTCCCGAGACACAGCGAGCGGGCGCCGAGCGCTTCGCATCCCGCCTCCGGGCCGGGACCCAGCACGCTCTCGACGGCGGGTCGCAGCCCACGTTCGCCGTCGGCATCGCCGAGTGGCGGCCGAGCGAGTCGATCGAGGAGCTCGACGCGCGTGCGGCCGCCGCGCTCGAAGGCGCGGCTACGCCCGTCACGCTGCAGCAACCGCCCCGCCTGCGCGAGGCCGAAGCGCTCGAGCCCGTCGAGGTCACACCGCGCCCGGACGTTCTCGAGGCTCTCGCTCGCTGCGTCGACGAGGCACACCGGCACGACCGGACGTTGGCACTCCTCGTGCTCGACGTCGACGACCTCGCGGCCGTCGCCGACCGCCACGGACCGCGATGCAGCGGCCGTCGTCGTCACCGACCTGTCGCGCCGGCTGACGGAGAGCCTCGGTGAGGGCAAGGTTCGCCGTATCGGCACCGACGAGTTCGCGGTGATCCTCTCCGGAGCGACTGTCGACGACGCCGAGGCGCTGCTCGGAGCCGTCCAGGCGTCGCTCCACGAGCGACCGCCTCCGGACGTCGAGCGAATCACTCTGTCCGCAGGGATCACGGGGCTCACGGAGACGGACGATGCGGGCAGCGCCCTCGGTCGCGCGGAGCAGGCGCTCTGGCAGGCGAAGCAGGCCGGGCGGGGAACCGTCGTCATCGCGATGACGAATCCCGGCAACTCCTCCTAGTCAGGCCGAAAGTACTGGGTCGGCGTCCAGCTTCGTGAGTACAGTGCGCCGGGGTACCTCGATCGAGGCTTGCATCCCCCGTTTGCGTGAGTACAAGGTGAGTGGGATTCCTGGGAGGAGTGGGTTGTCGGCGTGGTGACGACGGTCGTGATCGTCGCCGTGGCTGTCGTAGCCGCGGTGCTGGTGCTGGTGGGCATCGTGGCTCTGCGTCGGCGCCCGCCGAAGGACGACGGCCAGGAGCTCGTGAAGGTGGTCAGCGAGATGCGCGTGAAGATGGACGAGCTCTCGCAGGATCTGTCGATGGCGCTCGACCGCGCGGAGCGCGAGAGCAAGCGCAACCGGCTGTTCGGCGAGCTCGGGGGCTCGATCGACCTCGAGGAGCTGATGGATCGCGTGCTCGACGCGGCCATGGAGATGCCCGGCATCGACGCGGCGATGATGGTCGTCGAACGCCAGGACGGGGCTCCCGCAGTCGTCACCAGAGGGATGACGCCACAGGAGTCCGACCGACCGCCGACATCGGGCGTCTCGGGCGCGCTGCCCGGGACGATCACCGTCAGCTACCGCTACGGACGCGATCGCGAGCCCCCGGACACGGATCTCATCCGTGGCGGCGCGTTCGTCCCGCTCATGGGTCGCGAGCTTCGTCCCGTCGGCACGCTCTCGCTGTTCTGGCGGGACGCCGACCACGAGCCGAGCACGGAGGAAATCGAGCAGGTCGAGAGCCTGGCGGCGAGCGCCATACCCTCCATCGAGAACGCGCGGCGGTACGGCGAAGCGCGCAAGCTCGCCGAGACGGATGCCCTGACCGGCCTCTTCAACCAGCGCTTCTTCAACGAGACGCTCCGCCGTGAGGTGACACGCGCGCACCGCTACCAGCGCAGGCTCACGCTCATGGTGTTCGACCTCGACGACTTCAAGTCGATCAACGACCAGATCGGGCACCTGGCCGGGGATCGCGTCCTCGCTCAGGCGGCCGACCGGCTCCGTGAGGCCGTTCGCTCGGTCGACGTCGCCTGCCGGGTCGGCGGCGACGAGTTCGCGGTGATCATGCCCGAGTCGTCCGCCGAGGACGGCGAGCAGCTCTTCCGGCGCGTGCACAACTCGATGCGAGGTACGGCGCTCGGCGCTGACGACGAGCGCCTGAAGCTCTCGTGCGGGATCGCCGAGCTCCAGCACGGAGACACGCCGGCGAGCATCTTCGAGCGCGCCGACACCGCCCTCTACCGCGCCAAGGAGATGGGCAAGGACCGCGCGGACGTCGCCCGCGGAACCGAGGGCCGGACGGCCGAGCCGGGTTAGCGCGCGACTCGTGCCACGAGGCGTAGCCGCGCTACGGTCGGCGATCCGTCCGAGCGCTGTGGCGCGACCACTACTGTCGCCGGCCGCGGGAGCGGCTTCGACAGCGGGACGACGCGCTTGGACGCAGTGAACACCGCGGCTCGTCGGAGGCTCCCGTCACGGCGCGCGACCCATGCGCCATACGATTTCCCTGCGGGAGCCCGCCAACCGCTGCGTATCACGATCGCCGCGCGACCACCGCTGCCCCTTGCCAGCACGAGACGGCCGGCTGTGCCCGAGAACGGAATCCGCTGCGTGCTCGGCTTCGCCAGGAAGAGGACGGTCCCACGATCGATTCGCGTCGTGCGAGCATTCGCCCGCGCGGGCGTCGGCTGCGCGACGACGGAGTCGTCGTCCTCGCGCCCCGCGGACACGACCGCGGCACCACCGAGCACGATCGCTCCGAGGCCCGCGAGCAGAGCGAGCGCCGCGAGCACCGTCGGGGACCTCCGGCGCTGCCGATGCAACGGGCTCCGGGTCGGAGAGCGACATGCCCGCTGGGACGATCGACTCGAGGTCGAGCGCGCGAATCGCAGGCGTCTCCGGCGTCCCAGCCATCGGTCGCGGTCACGTTAGCGACCGGTCCTGTCGGCGCACGGGCGCCGACCGACGCCCCCGCTAGAACTAGCCGGCGTGCCACAGGACGAGATCACTGTCGCGCTCTACTCCGGCGCTCTCGCGCTCGGGCTCCTCTGTCTCACCCTCTTCGTGCTCGCCTTCCGGCGGATGCTCAGCCGCCACGAAGAAGTGGTGACGGTGATGATGCACCGCTACGACGAGCGTCTCGCCGAGTTCGCTCAGACGCTCAACGATGCGCTCAATCAGACGCTTCCCGCGCGGATTCTCGCCGCCATCTCCGGAGCGCCGCTGGCATCCCAGCCGGAGAACGAGATTCCCGATCACTCGAGCGTCATGCGTGTCCTCGAGCTCGCGCGGGAACGAACCTCGGCGGACGCGGCTGTCGCAGTCGTCGGAACCGCGAGCGAGCCGATCCTCGCGACCGTCGGTCTGTCGCAGACGGAGGCGGCACAGGTCGGCGGCCTCGGCGTTCCCGACTATCGCGGCGCGCGGGCGATCCAGGTCTCGTTCGCGGGGGACGACTCGCCGTCGCGAAGCGATCCCATCCGCTCCGGTCTCGCCGTCCCGCTGCTCGACTCGCCGAACGACCCGGGAATGCTGGCGGTCCTCACGCGGACGCCGAATCGCCGCTTCAGCGAGATCGACATCACGTCGCTCGAAGACGTGCTCAGCGTCACGCGGCCAGGCCTCGAGACCACGCTCGAGCTGCGCGAGCCCGACCCGGTGCCGGAGCGGGACCCGCTGACATCGCTGTACGACCGGCCCGCCTTTCACGCTCTCCTGGAGCGCGAGATCGGCCGCGCGCGGGGACGGCGCGAGGTACTCGGCCTGCTCATGCTCGACGTCGACCGCCTGACCAAGCTCAACGCGAAGCTCGGCCAGCTCGCCGCCGACGGCGTGCTCGCGAAGATCGCCGGCGTCCTGAACGATGTCGCGGGACCGAGAGATCTTCCGTGTCGCGTGGGCGGCGGGCGCTTCGGCGTCGTCGTGTCGCAGGGCGACAGTCGTGACGCCGAGCGACTCTTCGAGCGCATGCAGTCGGCTCTGCGCGAGCGACCCATCCCGGACGTCGGCGTCATCACCGTCTCGGGTGGCGTGGCCGAGCTGCTCCCGGCCGACGACGCGATCGGGCTGATCGTCCGTGCAGATGCCGCCCTCGACCTCGCGAAGAGCTCCGGCCGCGACATGGTCGTCACGGCCGCGAAACGCTGGAGCTAGTCGCTTCGCCGGCTCGCTGCCCAGGCCATCCACGGTGCCTCGTGCAGCGACAGGAACGGCGCGTACGCGGACAGCGTGACGACGCCGAGCTCGGGTAGGCGATCGCGCTCGCAGACGAGCTTGCTCGCCGCGGCTTTCTGCATCCGGATCGTCCAGGCTCCGTAGGCGTCTGCGCGCCGCTCGGCCCGAAGCTCGCGCGCGATCGCGGGCCGGCTGCTCTGGAGCGGCAGGGCGGCGAGCGCGGTCGAGTCGTCGGCGGCCGTGACCGTGAACCGTCCCTCCGCCGTTCGGATCGCGATCGGGCGTCCGGTCGGGATTCGGAAGACCGTCTCCGGGGCAGACGTCGCCAACGCGACGCCCGTGCCCTCCGGGAGCCAGCTCGGAGCGGGAGAGACGGTCACCTCGCGCGCGAGAACCGGTGCGAAGGTCGCCCGAAAGCGGTTCACGTCCGCGTCGCCGATCCGCGACGTGGTGAGCCGTTCGATCAACTCTGCGAACCTCAGCTCGTCGCCGAGTATCCCTCTGGCAACGGAGCGGCTCGCATCAGCGCTCGCGAGCGCCGCGCGGTAGGCAGCCTCGTCGCCTCTGAAGCGTGCGCCGACGACTCGCTGCTCGAACGCGAGCACGTCCGTCGGCGAGACGGAAGCACGCTCTCGTTCTACCGCTCGCACTACGAGCGCTGTGAGCGCGAGCTCGCGGTCTCCCGTGACCTTCGAGAGCGCGGCCACTCCGCCTGCGGTGAGCGGCGTCTTGCCGTAGACGCAGCGCGTGCCTGCCGCGAGGTTCAGCTGCCCCGTTCTGAGATCGGCATCGAGCTCGTCACCAAGCGTCGCCGGCGCGTCGCACAGACTCGCATCGCGGGCCCACAACCAGACACAGGCCGCGTATGTCTTGTCCGGATCGTTCGAGCGCTCGTTGCGCTGGGCCCAGCCCCACGACCACAGATGAGCGAGCTTGAGCTCGCGGGCTACCTCGCGCACCGCGAGGGCCTGCCACTTCGCAACGTCGAACCAGCGCGACCGTGGCTGCAGCCCCTCGCGACCACCTGAGCCCGCCCCGGTCTGGAACCCGACCATGATCCCGATGCGAGACGGGGGGATGTTGAGCGCAAGCAAGCGTGCAGCGGACTGCCGGTACCTCACGCGCAGCCGGCGCGAGCCGTTGATCGGCCCGTCGCGCCAGATGAGGTTCGCGTTCGCGTAGTTCTCGAGGACGAGATCGGACACCGCCGCGACGGACTTCCACCAGGTTGCCGCGTCGCCGCCGGTAAAAGGCGTGCTCGACACGAGCAGGGCCGGCCTTCCTCCCCGCTCGTTGAGACGAGTCACGAAACGAAGGACGTTCGCGCGGTAGCGCTCCGCGGTCGGCGTCAACGGCGTGGGCAGCGACGCGCCCCAGAGCTCGTTCAGCGCGATGAGAGGTTGCTGGCAACCGCTCACCGACACGGCGTAGTCGAAGAGCGAGTCCGCCCGCCGTTCGATCAGCGCTGCGTCGGCCGGCTCGGACGGGGTGCCGACGCGCTTGCGCAGGTACATGTCCCAGTGCACCGTCGCGGCGCCCGACTGGCGCGCCTCCGTGGCGACACCGGTGCCGCCGGTCGCCACCACGACGCCCGGTTTCGCGAAGCGCTCGCGCCAGAACGTCACGGAGCCGTCAGCGAAGTCGATCCAGACCGGCTGCGCCTCGGAGAGCCCACACGAGATCGCCGCGGTGCCGCTCGACGGCCAGGCGAGGATCGCGACCACTGCGGCCGCGACCGCGATGAAAGCCCTGCACACGCGCATCAGAGGTAGCAGAAAGACGAGGAAGGAGCCAGGGTTCTCGAGCCCCTGACCCCTTCCTCGTGTCCCTTACTCGTCCTCAGCAGGCGGGTCGAGCCCGGCAGCGCCGCCGTCGGCGTCGAGCGACGGCTCTGCGCCGAGTTGGCGATCGAAGGCTTCGAAGTCGAATCCCTCGCCCTCGCCGATCTCCTCGAGCGCGGCCAGCAACTCCGCCTCGGCCTCGGGGCGCGCGAACGTCACCGGCAGCGGCTCGGTCGGCTCGATGCCGATCTGGCGGTACTGCTTGAGGCCCGTCGCCGCCGGGATCAGCTTGCCGATGATCACGTTCTCCTTGAGGCCGTTGAGCCGATCGACCTTGCCCTCGATCGCCGCGTCGGTGAGCACCTTCGTCGTCTCCTGGAACGAGGCCGCCGAGAGGAAGGATTCGGTCGCGAGCGACGCCTTCGTGATGCCGAGGATGATCGGCTCGAACGTCGCCTGCTCGCCCTTCTCCTTCTTGACGCGGGCGTTCTCCCGCTCGAGGACGACCTTGTCCGCGAGCTGTCCGGGAAGCAACGCCGTGTCCCCGGCGCTCTCGATCCGCACCTTCTTCAGCATCTGGCGGACGATGAGCTCGATGTGCTTGTCGTGGATCTCGACTCCCTGCGACTTGTAGACCTTCTGCACCTCGGCGACGAGATACAGCTCGATCTCGGTGGCGCCCTTGAGCAGGAGCAGATCTGCCGGGTTCAGGGACCCCTCGTTCAGCGGAGTGCCCGCCTCGACCATCTGACCCTTCTTCACGAGCAGCCGTGTGCGGCGCGGGAAGCTGTACTCCTTCGCGTTCGGCAGCTCGCCGTCCGCATCGAGCTCGGTCGGCGCCACGGAGACCTTGATCGTCCGCTCGCCGTCCTCGATGTCGACCTTTCCGGCGACCTCCGCCAGCGTGGCCGCGCCCTTCGGGTTCCGGGCCTCGAAGATCTCGACGACACGCGGAAGGCCGTGCGTGATGTCGTCGCCGGCGACGCCGCCCGTGTGGAAGGTGCGCATCGTCAGCTGCGTACCCGGCTCGCCGATCGACTGCGCGGCGATGATGCCGACCGCATCGCCGATCTCGGTCATCCCGCCCGTCGCGAGGAAGGTGCCGAAGCACATCCGGCACAGGCCGTACTCGCTGCGGCACTTGAGGACCGAGCGCACTGGAACGACCGTGGACTCCGCGCTCTCGGCGAGCTCGTCGACGAGCCGTCGCAGCTCCCTCGGCGTTATCTCGGCACCCTTCGCGACGATGACCGTCTTGCCGGGCTTGCCGTCCTTGAGGGGCTTGCGGATGTCGAGTGCCGCTACACGTCCGGCGACGCTCTTGTTCGGCGCGTCGTCGAGGATGAGCGGGACCTCGATGTAGTCCTCGGTCCCGCAGTCCTCCTCGCGGACGATGACGTCCTGCGACACGTCGACGAGACGCCGCGTCAGGTAGCCGGAGTCGGCGGTTCGGAGCGCCGTGTCGGCGAGACCCTTGCGGGCGCCGTGCGTCGAGATGAAGTACTCGAGGACGCTGAGCCCCTCCATGAAGTTCGCCTTGATCGGCCGGGGGATGATCTGTCCCTTCGGATCGGCCATCAGGCCGCGCATCCCGGCGAGCTGGCGAATCTGGTTGAACGATCCGCGCGCTCCGGAGTTGGCCATCATGTAAATCGGGTTCGTCTGCTCGAGGTTGTTCATCATCCGATCGGCGACGTCGTCCGTGGCTCGAGTCCAGATCGCGATGATCCTCTCGTCTCGCTCCTCCTCCGTCATGAGGCCGCGGTCGTACTCACGCCCGACCTTGGTGACCTCCTCCTCGTAGCCCGCGAGCACCTCTTCCTTGTCGTCCGGGATGACGATGTCGTTCTTCGAGATCGTGATCCCGGCCCGCGTCGCGAAGCGGAACGTGACCGACTTGATGACGTCGAGGGCCGCAGCAATCGTGTTCGGCCCGTAGTGCTCGACCAGATCGCCGATGAAGGAGTCGAGCTCGCGCTTCGTAAGCGTCCGGTTGAGGAACGCGTGGTCCTCGAAGTCGCCGCCCGTGGCCTCGTCGAGGGCACGCTCGACCTCGGCGTTGAAGATGACCCGCCCTGGCGTGGTCACGATCCGCTCCCCGCTCCAGGTGTACTCGATCGGGTCCTGGTAGCCAACCGACTCCGATTCGAGCGCGAACTCGACGTCCTCCTCCGTCCGGAAGCGCTTGAGCCCCTTCACCTTGGCTGCCTTTGCAGCCTGCGCTGAGCTCATCGCTGCGAGATCGTGCGTGCAGTAGGTGAGGAAGTAGGCGCCGAGAACCATGTCCTGGCTCGGCGTCGCGAGCGGCCTGCCGCTCGCGGGCGACAGGATGTTGTTGGAGGAGAGCATGAGCACCCGGGCCTCCGCCTGCGCCTCGGCGCTGAGCGGAAGGTGCACGGCCATCTGGTCGCCGTCGAAGTCGGCGTTGAACGCCTGACACACGAGCGGGTGCACCTGGATTGCCTTGCCCTCGACGAGCACCGGCTCGAACGCCTGGATACCCAGACGGTGGAGCGTCGGCGCGCGGTTCAGGAGCACCGGATGCTCGGCGATGACCTCCTCGAGGACGTCCCAGACCTCCGGGATCATCGACTCGACCATCTTCTTCGCGGCCTTGATGTTCTGGACCGCCTTGCGCTCGACGAGCCGGCTCATGATGAACGGCTTGAACAGCTCGAGCGCCATCAGCTTGGGCAGGCCGCACTGGTGCAGCTTCAGGTTCGGTCCGGCGACGATCACCGAGCGACCCGAATAGTCGACGCGCTTCCCGAGCAGGTTCTGGCGGAAGCGACCCTGCTTGCCCTTGAGCATGTCGGAGAGCGACTTCAGGGGCCGGTTGCCCGGGCCCGTCACCGCGCGGCCGCGCCGGCCGTTGTCGAAGAGTGCGTCGACGGCCTCCTGGAGCATCCGCTTCTCGTTGTTGACGATGATCTCCGGCGCACCCAGGTCGAGCAGCCGCTTGAGGCGGTTGTTGCGGTTGATGACGCGGCGGTAGAGGTCGTTGAGGTCGCTGGTCGCGAACCGGCCGCCGTCGAGCTGCACCATCGGCCGGAGCTCCGGCGGGATGACCGGAACCGCCTCGAGGATCATCCAGTCCGGCTTGTTTCCGGACTTGATGAACGCCTCGACGACGCGCAGCCGCTTGATCGCGCGCTGCTGCTTCTGGCCCTTCGACGTCTTGATCGTCTCACGCAGCGACAGCGACTCCTCGTCGAGGTCGAGATCGCGCAGCAGATCGCGCACCGCCTCGGCACCCATGCCGCCCTTGAAGTAGATCCCGAAGCCGTACGGCGACCCGAAGCGATCCTTCAGCTCGCGGAAGATCTGCTCGTCGCCGACGATCATCTTCGGCTCGAGCTCCTTGAAGAGCACCCACGTCTGCTCGAGCCGGCGCACGGCGTCGACGGCAGCCTCACGCGTGTCCTCGCGCCGGAGCTCCATGTCGGCGACCATCTCCCGGACCTTGAGGGCCCACTGGCTGATCGCGTCGAGGTCTTCCTTGCGCGTTCCCTCGACCAGGCAGAGGTCGTACGCAAGCTCGCGTACGGCGGCTGCGTCCAGCTCGGGGTCGAACCCGGCGAGGACGTCGGCCAGGAGGCCGTTGCCCGCCGCGCGGGCGCGCTCGAGGTTCTTCCGTTCGACCTCGGCCGTCAGCTCGGCGTCGTCACCGCTCAGCTCGGCGCCCGAGAGCAGCTCCTCCTGGATCTTCTTCAGGTGCTTGGTGATCGCGCCCTTCTTCGACCCGCTCGCCTTGGCCAGGTCGTTGCGAAGTGGTTCCAGCGCAGTCTCGATCTGGACTGCGGCGGCGGCGACCGACTCGACCTCGCGCGGCGCGAGGCGCCGGTCGTCACGGGTCGCGGTCTGCCGGACCAGCTCGCGCACGCGGCGAGGATCCTCGTTCGTCAGCGTCTTCGCGAGCTCGACGAACACGCCACCGCCGAAGCTCCGGATCTCCTCGAGCGGAGGCAGCGCGGCCTCCTCGGCCCAGTTCGAGAGACCGCGGCCCCAGAAGTCGTCGTCCTCGTCGAAGTTGCGCTCCTTGCCTGCGGCGAAGTAGTCACGCCGGCGGGCGAGGCGATCGTCGAGCCCCGACAGCGCCTCGTCGCGATCGAGGTAGATCCGCTCGCTCTCCCCTGCGACCTTGTCCTCGAGGTCGGCGAGATCGGACTGCCGCTGCTCGCGATCGACCTGCGTGACGATCGAGGCCGCGAAGTAGAGGACCTTCTCGAGCTCGCGCGGAGCGATGTCGAGGAGGTATCCGATGCGGCTCGGGACGCCCTTGAAGAACCAGATGTGCGAGACGGGCGCTGCGAGGTCGATGTGGCCCATGCGCTCGCGCCGGACCTTCTGGCGCGTCACCTCGACGCCACAGCGCTCGCAGATGATGCCCTTGTAGCGGACGCGCTTGTACTTGCCGCAGTAGCACTCCCAGTCCTTGGTCGGGCCGAAGATGCGCTCGCAGAAGAGACCGTCGCGCTCGGGCTTGAGCGTGCGGTAGTTGATCGTCTCGGGCTTCGTGACCTCACCCGACGACCAGTCGCGGATCTGCTTGCTCGATGCGAGGCCGATCCGGATCGAGTCGAAGTCGTTGATGTCAGGACCGCGTCTGCCGTGTTCCATCGAGTTTCTCGAACCTCTCTCTCTTCAGTCTCTTCAGTGCGTGATGTGAGCGACTACTCGTCGACTTCGACGTCGGCGAGATCCGCCTCGACCGGCGCCGCCGTCTCCTCGACGTCCCCGAGCTCCTCGTCGGCGGCGAGCACCAGCTCTCCGCCCTCGTCAGCATGCTCTTCGCCCTCCTCGACCTCCTCGGCCGTCGGCTGGCGAGCAGCTGCGCGCAGGGAGCCCGGCGACAGGTCGATGCCGAGCTCCTCGGCGGCGCGGAGGAGCTCGTCGTCCTCCTCGCGAACCTCGACCTCGCGGCCCTCGTCCGAGAGCACCTGGACGTCGAGCGCCAGGGACTGCATCTCCTTGAGCAGCACCTTGAACGACTCGGGGATCGACGGCTCGGCGATGTTCTCGCCCTTGACGATCGCCTCGTATGCCTTCACCCGTCCGATCGTGTCGTCGGACTTGATCGTGAGCATCTCCTGCAGGGTGTACGCGGAGCCGTACGCCTCGAGCGCCCAGACCTCCATCTCGCCGAAGCGCTGCCCGCCGAACTGGGCCTTTCCGCCCAGCGGCTGCTGCGTGACGAGGGAGTACGGACCGGTCGAACGCGCATGGATCTTGTCGTCGACGAGGTGGAGCAGCTTCAGGATGTACATGAAGCCGACCGTGACCTCCTGGGCGAACGGCTCGCCGCTCTTGCCGTCGTACAGCTGAACCTTCCCCGAGCACCGGTTGCCGCGGGCGGCCTTCTCGTCGACGACCATCCCGACTGCGCCGTTGGCGGCCTTCGCCAGGTCGACCAGCGCGTCGTCGACGTCGCCCTCGGTCGCGCCGTCGAAGACCGGGGTCGCCACCGAGCGCGGCTCGGGCGCGTTGATCGGAGCACGCAGATTGACGGGATCGCCCTCGCCGAACACGCCGTGCGCGGCGGCCCAGCCGAGGTGCGTCTCGAGGATCTGGCCGATGTTCATCCGGCTCGGCACGCCGAGCGGGTTCAAGACGACGTCGACTGCGCGACCGTCCTCGAGGAACGGCATGTCCTCTTCGGGGACGATCTTGGCGATGACGCCCTTGTTCCCGTGACGCCCGGCGAGCTTGTCGCCTTCGGCGATCTTGCGCTTCTTGGCGACGTAGACACGAACGAGCTCGTTCACGCCCGGCGGCAGATCGTCGCCGCCGTCGCGCGAGAAGGTCTTGACTCCGATGACCTTGCCGCCCTCGCCGTGCGGGACCTTGAGGGAAGTGTCGCGGACCTCGCGCGCCTTCTCCTTGAAGATCGCGCGGATCAGCTTCTCCTCGGCGGTCAGCTCGGTCTCGCCCTTCGGCGTGACCTTCCCGACCAGGAGGTCGCCGGAGCCGACCTCGGCACCGATGCGGACGACGCCGCGCTCGTCGAGGTTCGCGAGCGACTCCTCCGAGCGGTTCGGGATGTCGCGCGTGATCTCCTCGTCACCGAGCTTCGTGGACCGCGCGTCGATCTCGTACTCGTGGATGTGGATCGAGCTCAGCACGTCGTCCTTGACGAGGCGCTCCGAGATGACGATCGCGTCCTCGAAGTTGAAGCCCTCCCACGGCATGAACGCGACGAGGAGGTTGGCCCCGAGCGCGAGCTCACCGCCGTCGGTCGAGCTGCCGTCCGCGATCACCTCTCCCTTCTTCACCTTGTCGCCGAGGGTGACCACGGGCTTCTGGTGGATGAGCGTGCCCTGGTTCGACCGCATGAACTTGGTCAGCGGGTACTCGTCGCGTGAGCCACGGCCCTCGACCACGATGCGCTCGGCATCGACGTCGATCACCGTGCCGTCGCTGTTCGACAGAACGACATCGCCGGTGTCGACCGCCGCCCTGAACTCGAGGCCGGTGCCCACGAGCGGTGCCTGCGGGATCATGAGCGGAACGGCCTGGCGCTGCATGTTCGCGCCCATCAGCGCGCGGTTGGCGTCGTTGTGCTCGAGGAACGGGATGAGCGCCGTCGCCACGGACACGATCTGGGCCGGCGAGACGTCCATGTAGTCCACGTCCTTCGGCGACACGATGACGGCCTCGCCCTCACGGGAGCGGCACAGCACCTGCTCGTTCAGGAACTTCCCCGTCTTCGGGTCGACCGGCTCCGACGCCTGGGCGATCGTGAATTGACGCTCCTCGGCCGCGTCCAGGTAGATGATCTCGTCGGTCACCTTCGCGCTCTTCACGACGCGGTACGGCGTCTGGATGAAGCCGAACTCGGAGACGGTCGCGAACGACGCGAGCGAGCCCATGAGGCCGATGTTCGGGCCCTCCGGCGTCTCGATCGGGCACATCCGCCCGTAGTGCGTCGGGTGCACGTCGCGCACCTCGATCGGCGCGCGCTCGCGCGTCAGGCCACCCGCACCGAGCGCCGACAGGCGGCGTCGGTGGGTGAGGCCCGCGAGCGTGTTCGTCTGATCCATGAACTGCGACAGCTGGGAGGAGCCGAAGAACTCCTTCAGCGCAGCGACGACGGGCCGGATGTTGATGATCGTCTGCGGCGTGATCGTGTCGACGTCCTCGGTCGTCATGCGCTCCCGCACGACGCGCTCCATCCGGTACAGGCCGACGCGGAACGCCTCCTGGATGAGCTCGCCGGTGGTGCGGAGACGGCGGTTGCCGAAGTCCTCGTACTCGTCGAGCTCGCCACGGACCGGATCGCGTGAGAGAAGCGAGGCCTCGGCGGCAAAGTCCTTGGAGTCCTCGGGAACACCGAGCTTCGTCGGAAGATCGACCAGCCGCTTGACGAGCGCGAGGATGTCCTCGGTCGTGAGCACGCGCGTGTCCTCGGGAACCTGGACGCCGAGGCGCTGGTTGAGCTTGTAGCGGCCGACCTTCGTGAGGTCGTAGCGCTTGGGATCGAAGAACAGCGCTCGGAGAAGGTTGCGAGCGTTGTCGAGCGTGGGCGGCTCACCCGGCCGCTGCTTCTTGAAGACCTCGATGAGCGCCTCTTCCTCGCGCGTCGTCGGGTCCTTCTCGAGCGTGTTGGCGATGTAGATCGACCCGCCGAACAGCTCGAGGATCTTCTCGTTCGAGGTGGTGTCCAGCTTGAACCCCGTCGACGGATCCTCCGCGGGAAGCGCGCGCAGCAGCGTAGTGATCGGCAGCTTGCGCTTGCGGTCGATCCGGGCGAAGACCAGGCCCTTCTTGTCGACCTCGACCTCGAGCCACGAGCCGCGGGACGGCATCAGGTTCGCCATGAAGACCTGCTTCGTGGCGTCCTTGGGCTCCATCAGATAGGCGCCCGGGCTGCGCACGAGCTGCGTCACGATGACGCGCTCGGTGCCGTTGATGATGAACGTGCCCCAGGGCGTCATCATCGGGAAGTCGCCCATGAAGACCCGCTGCTCGCGGATCTCACCGGTCTCCTTGTTGACGAAGCGGACCGTGATCGAGAGCGGGACCTGGTAGGTCAGGTCCTTCTCGCGACACTCCTGGATCGAGAACTGCGGCTCACCGAACTCGTACTCGGCGAACTCGACCGCGAGCGTCCCCGTGTAATCCTCGATCGGCGAGATGTCGTCGATCGTCTCGCGCAGGCCGTCCTTCAGGAACCAGTCGAACGAGGCCTTCTGGATATCGATTAGGTCGGGGAGGTCGAGGACATGCTTCAGGCGCGAAAAGTTCTTGCGCGCGCGTGGCGCGACAGCAACGCTGCTCAAGTGCGAAAGCCTCCCTTAACTGCGTGCAGGTGAACGGGCAGGGTTGTACCGACGAAGCCTCGGCGGAACCCCGAAGGGTAGCGCACGAGCACACTCCACCGCAACCGCTCGGGAGCGGGTGGAATGCGTCTCGGGACAGGATAGCGGACGGGTCAAGCATGCGAGGGGGTGCGGCCTCGCTTGTGCGCCGCACCTCCTCGCTGAACGACCGGTCTACTTCAGCTCGACGCCGGCGCCGGCCTCTTCGAGCTGAGCCTTGATCGACTCGGCCTCGTCCTTCGCGGCGCCCTCCTTGACCGGCCCGGGTGCACCGTCGACGAGATCCTTCGCCTCCTTGAGCCCGAGGCCGGTCACGGCACGCACGACCTTGATCACCTGGATCTTCTTGTCGCCTGCGCCGGTCAGGATCACGTCGAACGAGTCCTTCTCCTCGGCCTCCGCGGCACCATCACCGCCGGCAGCGGGAGCCGCCGCGACCGCGACCGGAGCGGCGGCGGTGACGCCCCACTCCTCCTCGATCGCGTTCTTGAGCTCGACGAGCTCGAGCACGGTCATCTTCCCGAGCGAGTCGAGAACCGTCTTCACGTCAGTTGCCATCGTCTTCCTCCTCTAGTTCCTCAGTTTGTTCTTGAGCTGCGTCGTCTTCTGGGGCGGCAGCTTCGGCTGAGGCCGAATCTGCCGGTGCCTCAGCCTCGTCGGTGTCCGCAACGGCGGCAGGGCCCTCGTGCCGAAGCGGGGCTCGGCTCTACAGCTGCGTCCGAGTCGTTTTCGTCACCAGCCGGTTCTGCGGTCTCGGGGACCGCTTCCGCGGCAGGCTCGACGACCTGGCCCTCGGCCTCGAGCTGCTTGATGCGTGCCTCGACGAGGCCGTGGAGGTCTTGCAGCGGCGCGGACACGAGTGCGAGCAGCTGGGTCAGCGGCGCGACGATCGCGCCGACGAGCTGACCTCGGAGGACATCGACCGCCGGCAGCGTCGCGAGCCGGTCGACCTCTTCGCCCGAGAGGGCCTTCCCTTCGAGGATGCCGCCGCGCAGGGTGAGGACGTTCGTCTCCTTCGCCGTCGTCGCGAGCGCCTTGGCGACCGCGGCGGGGTCGCCCGATGCCTCCACGAACGCGATCGCCGTCGGACCCTCGAGCATGACGAGGAGCGCGTCTGCGCCAGCTTCCTCGGCCGCGCGCCGCGTGAGCGTGTTCTTGACGATGCGGAAGCGCGCTCCGTGCGGGATGAGCTGGTCGCGCAGCGCCTCGAGCTGCTTGTTCGTGAGGCCGCGGTAGTCCGCGACGATGAGCGTGTCCGCCGAGCGAAGCTCCTCGGCCACCTCGGCGACGATCTTCTCCTTGTCCGTCTTCAGCACGTCATGTTCCTCTCTCGAACGACGAAACCCGCGCGAGGCGGGTTCGATCGTGCGCGGCACGCACTGACGGAACCTGCCTCGACCGGACCTACGCCCGGAGTGATCGCGGGCTGCCGGTTGTCTGCGGCGGGATTCGACGGTTGCTAGGCCGAGACTGTAGCGGCCTCCAGCTCCTCCGCGACGTCCCGGGTGATGGTCGAGTCCACGTGCACGCCGGGACCCATCGTGGTGGTGAGCGTGATCTGCCTGATGTAGCGCCCCTTCGCAGCGGAAGGCCTCGCTCGCACGATCTCGTCGAGGAGCGCGGCGTAGTTCTCGAGCAGGGCACGCTCGTCGAAGCTGCGCTTCCCGATCGGGACGTGCACGTTGCCTCCGCGATCGGTGCGGTACTCGAGCTTGCCTGCCTTGGCGTCCGAGACCGCCTTCCCGATGTCCATCGTGACCGTTCCGGTCTTCGGGTTCGGCATGAGGCCGCGAGGTCCGAGGACGCGGCCGAGCTTGCCTACAACGCTCATCTGGTCCGGCGTGGCGATGGCGACGTCGAAGTCGAGAAAGCCCTCCTCGATCTTGGTCGCGAGATCCGCGGTCCCGACGACGTCGGCACCCGCGTTCTCCGCCTCACGGGCCTTCTCGCCGTCGGCGAAGACCGCGACGCGCACGTCCTTCCCGATTCCGTGCGGGAGCATGATCGTCCCGCGCAGCTGCTGGTCGGCGTGCCGGACGTTGAGGCCGAGGCGGAAGTGCGCCTCGACCGTCTCGTCGAACTTGGCCGCCGGGCTGTCCAGGATGAGTCGAAGCGCGGCGAGCGGCGTGTATGCGTGCTCGCGATCGATCGTCTCGAACGCCGTGCGATAGCGCTTGCCGTGCGCGCTCATGGGTTACAACCCTAGGCGTGTCCACCCCCATCGAGCGGGCGGTGCCCGCGATCACCTTCATGGCCTCGTCGACGTCGCGGGCGTTGAGATCGGGCATCTTCGTCTCGGCGATCGAGCGCAGCTGCGCCTCGGTCAGCCGACCGACCTTGGCCTTGTTCGGCTCGCCCGAGCCCGACGCGAGGCCGAGTGCCTCCTTGATGAGCACTGCGGCAGGAGGCGTCTTCGTGATGAACGTGAACGAGCGATCCTCGAAGACGGTGATCTCCACCGGAATGATGCGACCGTTCTCGTGCGCCGTCTGGGCGTTGTACGCCTTGCAGAACTCCATGATGTTGACGCCGTGCTGACCGAGCGCAGGGCCGACCGGCGGCGCAGGGTTCGCCTGCCCGCCCGGGATCTGCAGCTTGATGAGTGTCAAGACCTTCTTGGGCATTGTCTTTACGGCACCTAGGCTAGGCCGTCAGTCGATCTTCTTCACCTGGTCGAAGCCGAGCTCGACGGGGACCTGCCGCTCGAAGATGTCGACGAGCACCTTCAGCTTCTGCGCGTCCGCGTTCACATCGACGATCTCGCCGTCGAAGTCGGAGAGGGGCCCGGACGTTACCTTCACCGACTCTCCGAGCGAGAACTCGACCTGGGACTTCACCGCGGGCCCGCCGCCGGCAGGCGCACCGTGATAGAGGATCCGGTCGACCTCGGGCTGCGAGAGCGGGACGGGCTTCGTGCCGGCGCCGACGAAACCCGTCACGCCGGGCGTGCCTTTCACGACCGTCCACGACTCGTCGGACATGTTCATGTTCACGAGCACGTAGCCGGGAAGCACGCGCTTTTCGGTCTGCACCTTCTGCCCGTCCTTCGTCTCGATGACCTGCTCGGTCGGAACGACGACGCGCCGGAAGGCCGGCTGCTGGTTCATCGAGACGATGCGGTGCTCGAGATTGGTCTTCACCTTGTTCTCGTGCCCGGAGTAGGTGTTGATCACGTACCAGAGGAACATCAGCGACCCCTAGAGAAGAACGCGGTCGACGAAGGGACGGAAGACCTGGTCGAGGCCCCAGAGGTACGCACCGACGATGACGCAGGCGATGATCACGACGACGACGCCCTGGAACGTCTGCCGGCGGCTCGGCCAGTCGACCTTGCGGAGCTCGGCGTAGGACTCGCGCACGAACTGCCCGCGCTGCTGTTCGGTCTTGCGTCCGGTCTGCTGCTTGACGGGCTGCTGGGACGGCCTGACCTGTGCTGCGCGCCCGCGACGTGAGGTCGGGGCGGCGCCTTCGCCTGCCGCAGCGCGCGCGGCCCGGCGCTGCTTGCGCGTCTCGCCGGCCATCTACCTCGTCTCCCGATGCACGGTGTGCTTGCCGCACCAGCGGCAGTACTTGCGGAACTCGACCCGGTCCGGGGAGTTCCGCTTCGACTTCTCGGATTGGTAGTTGCGCCGCTTGCAGTCTGTGCAGGCGAGCGTGATCGCGACTCGGACTCCGGTTGCCATTCTCTTCTTCGATTCGGGGTGTGACGAAAAAGGGTGTTCGAGTAGCGGCGGCAGGACTCGAACCTGCGACACGCGGATTATGATTCCGCTGCTCTAACCAACTGAGCTACGCCGCCGCGCGGGCGAGAGTGTAGCAAGGGTCCCGAGCGGCCGCGGCGCAGCCGTCACGATGTCCGCCGACCCCCTCACTAGCATCGCCGCCGTGATTCGCATCCCTCCGCAACGGGGTGGCTGGCTCGAGGTGATCTGCGGGCCGATGTTCAGCGGCAAGAGTGAGGAGATGATCCGCCGACTCCGCCGCGCGGAGATCGCCGGCCAGCGTGTCCGCATCTTCAAGCCGTGGATCGACGACCGCTACGACGCGACGGACATCGTCAGCCATGCCGGCGCGCGAATGCAGGCCGAGCCCGTGACGTGTGTGAGAGACGTGGTCGAGCAGGCGGCGGGCTTCGACGTCGTCGGCATCGACGAGGTCCAGTTCTTCGAGGCGAGAGATCGTCGCCTGCGCGC
This sequence comes from uncultured Gaiellaceae bacterium, assembly GCA_963808865.1. Lineage (GTDB taxonomy): Bacteria > Actinomycetota > Thermoleophilia > Gaiellales > Gaiellaceae > GMQP-bins7. Next base: position 176,527 of record CAWEGY010000001.1, read on the forward strand.
TCGACCTCGCCGAGCGTGGCGTGCGCGTCGTGGTCGCGGGGCTCGACCAGGACTTTCGGCGACTCCCCTTCGGCCCGATGCCGGAGCTCCTCTCTCATGCCGAGTTCGTCGACAAGCTGCAGGCCGTCTGCCATCGCTGCGGCGGGCCGGCGACGACGACGCAGCGCCTGGTCGACGGCCTCCCCGCTCCCTACTCCGGCGAGACGGTCGTCGTCGGGGCTGCCGAGCAGTACGAGGCCCGCTGTCGCGGGTGTCACGAGGCCGGCGTGGGCGCCGCCTCGCTGGTCGCCGCCTAGCGCCCGCGCAGTGCGGCAACGCCGGCGCACACCGCGAACGCCCCTGCCGCGACGAGCACGATCGTCCCGCCGGGAGGCAGGTCGCCGTAGTACGAGATCGTGAGCCCGGCCAGGGCGGACGCGAGCCCGATCCCCATGGCCAGAACGAGCGTCGAGCGCATGCTCCACGCCACGCGGCCGGCGGCGCTCACGGGGAACACCATGAGCGCGGCGACGAGCAGGATCCCGACGACCCGCATCGAGAGGGCGACGGTGACGGCCGCGAGCGCCGCGAGCGCGATGTTGAACGCGCTGATCGGCACGCCTGCCACGCGCGCGCCCTCCTCGTCGATCACGATTCCGGCCAGCGGGCGGTAGAGCAAGCCGACGAGCGCCAGCCCGGCCGCGCCGAGCACGGCGATGAGCGCGAGGTCGGAGCGCGTAACGGTGAGGATCGACCCGAACAGGTACTGGAAGAGATCGACGTTCAACGCGCCCGCGCCGACGACGAGCACGACGCCGAGCGCGATGCCCGTATAGAAGACGAGCGCGAGGGCCTGGTCGCCCGCGGTGCCGCCACGGGAGCGCAGAAGCTCGATCGCAACTCCCCCGAGGACTGCGAGCGACGAGCGCCGTGAGCGACGGGCTCGACGTCGAGCAGGATGCCGGCTGCGACGCCCGCGAACGCGACGTGCCCGATCCCGTCGCCCGTCAGCGACTGCCGGCGCTGGACGAGGAAGAACCCGACCGCAGGGGCGAGCACGCCGACGATCGCGCCCGCGCCGAGCGCGAGCCGCATGAACTCACTCTCGAGCATGGACGTGCGAGGGGTCGTGCCAGACCCCAGGGAGGTCCTGCGGCCTCCCGTCGAAGACGATCGTGCGGCGGACGAGAACGAGGCGCTGCACGAAGCTCTCGACTGCGCCGAACTCGTGGGACACGTAGACGATCGTCGCGCCGAGCTCCGAGTGCAGTGCGTCCAGCAGCGCCGCCAGCGAATCCTGCGCCTCCACATCGACGCCCGTCGTCGGCTCGTCGAGGACGAGCAGCGAGGGCTCGCCGGCGAGCGCCTTCGCGATGAACGCGCGTTGCTGCATGCCGCCCGACAGCGTGCGTAGCGGCGACGTCGGCGCTCGCGCCGAGCCCGACGCGCTCGATCGCCTCTGCGACGACGCCCGATCGCGTTTTCGCAGCGGCCCGACGAGCCCTCCTGCCGCAAGACGCCCGGCCGATACGACCTCCCGGACCGTTGCCGGTGCGTCTCCGCCGAGCAACGATCTCTGCGCGAGGTACCCGAGCACCCGCCGGCGCGAGAAGCGATGAGCGGGCTCGCCGTACAGGAGCGCTCGACCTTCCGTCGGGCGCTCGAGACCGAGGAGGATCCGGACGAGCGTCGTCTTTCCCCCGCCGTTCGGTCCCGCGACGGCCACGAACTCTCCTTGGCCGACGGCCAGATCGATCCCCTCGAGGACGCGCTGCCCCGGCCTGTAGCCGAACGACACACCGTCGAGCTCGGCCGCTAGCGACATCCCAGCGCCTCGCGGAGTGCCTCGAGGTTGGAGCGCATGGCGGAGACGTAGTCCTCGCCCGCGTCGAGCCGCTCCTGGCTCAAGCCCTCGAGCGGGTCCAGGACGGCGACGTCGATACCGGCCTCGCGGGCGACCGTTTGCGCGAGCCGGTCGGAGACCAGCGGTTCGGCGAACACGGTCGTCGCTCCGGACGACTCGACGGACGCGATCAGCTCCTCGAGCTCGCGAGGGCCCGGTTCCGCCTCGGGCGCCCGACCCGCGAGCGCGAGCTCCTTCAGTCCGTAGCGGGCGGCGAGCCTGCTGAAAGCGGCATGAGTCGTGACGAGCGTGTCGCGCTCGCAGGAACCGAGCCCCCGGCGAAAGTCGGCATCGAGCTCCCGCAGCTCCAAGGCCAGGGCGCCGCCGGCTTCGTCTCGACCGAGCGCACGCCCGATCTCCTCTACGACGCCGGCGAACGCCACCGGGTCGAGCCAGACGTGCGGATCGACCTCGCCTGCTCCGGCGACGTCGAGCGTTGGGCCTGTCCGCTCGCGCACCGCGTCCTCGACCGCCGGTTGGAAGCCGGCACCCGCGTAGAGCACGAGCTCCGCTTCGCGGACGACGTCGACGTCGCGCGGTGTCAGCTCGAGGTCGTGTGGCTCGGCGCCGGCCGGCGTCAGGTTCACGACATCCGTGTCCGCCACCGCGATGCGCTCCGCCGCCCAGGCGAGCGGATAGAACGCGGCGACGACCTGCGCTGCCTCGGTTTCATCCGCCGCCGCCGCCGCAGCCGGCGAGAGCGACGACGACGAGCACCAGCGCTCGGCTCCACATCGCCAGAACGTAGCACGTCTTTGAGAACGGGTATCATTATCTTCGTGGGACACAATGGAGCGAAAGCGCTCTCGCGCGACTTCGCGAGACGAGGGGCCGCAGCGGTGGCGCGCGCAGGCTCGTCGTCGAGTTCCTCGGCGACCAGGACTGCTGTCTCTCGGCGCAGGAGATCCACGACGGAGTCCGGGCCACCGGGAGCAGGCTCGGGATCGCCAGCGTCTACCGCGCGCTGGAGGGGCTCGACGAGCTCGGGCTCGCACAACGGGTGGACCTCGGCGACGGCGTCGCGCGGTTCGAGCGCGCGGAAGCCGGAGGCGAGCACCACCACCACCTGATCTGCGACGACTGCGGCAAGGTGGAGCCGTTCGAGGATCACGCGCTCGAAGCGGCGATCGAGCGCGTCTCCGTCGGCCGCGGATACTCCGTCGCCGCCCACGACGTCGTCCTTCGTGGAGCGTGCGACGACTGCCGCGGCTAGGGCGAAACTAGAGTGCGCCGCGTGCTCGACGCACGCTCAGACGTCGTTGGCAGCCTCCTCCGACCGCCAGGGCTGCTGGCCGCGCGCGAGCAGCTGGCACGCGGCGAGCTGAGCCCGGCCGAGTTCAAGAAGGTCGAGGACGCGGCCGTCGACGACGCTCTCCGCCTCCAGACGGATGCGGGTCTCGAGGTCGTGACGGACGGCGAGATGCGGCGGCTTTCGTTCCAGAGCCAGATGACCGAGGCGGTCGAGGGCTTCGGCGAGTGGGATCTCGACGCGTTTCTCTGGGGCGACTGGCAGGGCGACGAGGTCGGGGACAAGAGCATCGAACGACCGTCGCTGGCCGTCGAGGGGAAGCTCCGGCGGCGGAGGTTCCTCTCGGCCGAGGAGTTCACCTATGCGCGTGGTCGCACCGACCGGGTGCTGAAGGTGACGCTCCCCAGCCCGAGCCTGTTCGCGAACTTCTGGGATCCCGAGCGCTCGCGAGCCGCGTACGCGAACCTGGAGGAGTTTCTCGGCGACGTCGCCGAGATCCTGCGGGAGGAGGTCGACGAGCTCGTCCGCCTGGGCGCGACGTACATCCAGCTCGACGCGCCGCACTATCCCCTCCTCCTCGACCCGGGGTACCGCGACTTCTATGCGAGCCGCGGCTGGCCCGCCGAAAGCTGGCTCGACCTGGGCCTCGAGCTCGACAACCACGTCTACGGCGACCACGAGGGCGTCACGTTCTCGATGCACCTGTGCCGAGGGAACCAGGGGAGTCGCTGGCTCGTCGAGGGAGGCTACGACTGGATCGCCGAGAAGCTGTTCCCCCGCGTCAAGGCGCAGCGACTCCTGCTCGAGTACGACGACGCGCGCTCGGGCTCGTTCGAGCCGCTGCGGTCCGTTCCGGAGGACAAGGTCGCGGTCCTCGGGCTCGTCACGACGAAGAGCGGCCGTCGCGAGACGGTCGACGAGCTCAGCTCGAGGATCGAGGAGGCGAGCGCCTATTGCCCGCTCGAACGCCTCGCGCTGTCACCGCAATGCGGGTTCGGTACGTCGATCGTCGGGAACGCGCTCACGTTCGAGGACCAGCGGGCGAAGCTCGAGACGATCGCCGAGACAGCCCGAGTCGGTCTGGGCATGACCGTCGTCCTCACGGGCCAGGACCTCACGATCGAGGACGTCGTACGCGTCGCTCGTGACGGCGAGCCCGTCGAGCTGTCCTCGGTCGCTCTCGAACGCATGGCCGAAGCACGAGCGGTCGTCGAAGAGGCAGTCGAGCAGGGCACCCGCGTGTACGGAGTCACGACGGGTCTCGCATCGCGGAAGCGCGTCACCGTCGCCGAGGACGAGCGGGCGGAGTTCAATCGGAGCCTCGTCCCCAGCCACTTGATCGGCCAAGGGAGGGACGCGCCCGACGACGTGGTGCGCGCGTCCATGCTGCGCCTGACGAACGGGCTCGCATCCGGGACGACTGGTGTCCGGCCCGAGCGCGCCGAGCGCATCGTCGCCGCACTGAACGACGGCGAGTCTCCGCCTGTCCGCATGCTCGGCTCCCTGGGTCAGGCCGACCTCGCCCCGAACGCCGACCTCGCGCATGCCCTCTTCGGAGATGTCTCTCTCGCCGCCGGCGAGGCGGTCTGGCTCGTCAATCACAACGCCTTCTCGACCGGGCTCGCCACACTCGCGGTCGCGGACGCGCGACGGCTGCACGACGCGCTCCACGTGGCAGGTGCGCTCGATCTCGAAGCGTTCGCCGCAAACCTCTCCATCCTCGACCCGCACGTGGCGCGCACGCGTCCGCATCCCGGTCATCAGGCCTCGGCCTCCGCGCTGCGGGACCACCTCGCCGAGAGCTCGCTGTGGGATCCGGAAGCCGCCCGCAACCTCCAGGACCCGCTGACGTATCGCGGTCTGCCTCAGCTCCTCGGAGCACTGGGTGATGCCCTCGAGTACGTGGTCCGGCAGGTCGAGCTGGAGCTGAACGCCTCGAGCTCGAACCCGCTCGTCATCGCGGCCGAGCAGCGCGTCTTCTCTGCGGCGAACTTCGAGATCGCGCCACTCGCGACGGCGCTCGACTTCCTGAGGATCGCGCTCGCCCCCGCGCTGACCGCGGCCAACGAGCGCGCGCTGAAGCTCCTGAGCGCGCCTCTCTCGGGCCTGCCGGACGGGCTCGCCGCGCGTTCGGGCCTCCACGAGGCCGGGCTCGCCGAGCTCGGGAACGCGGGGCAGGCACTGACGGCGGAGGCGCGGCTGCTCGCCCAGCCCGTCTCGTTCGAGCTCGTGTCGACGACGCAAGCAGAAGGCATCGAGGACCGCATGACGATGGCGCCGCTCGCTGCGCGCAGACTGGCCGAGATGGTCGAGCTCGGGGAGCGGATCGTCGCCATCGAGCTCGTCGTCGCGGCACAGGCCGTGGAGCTTCGTGCGCCGCGAAAGCTCGGCGTCGGCACGCAGCGCGCGTTCCAGCTCGTGCGTGAGCGGGTGCCCTTCACCGCCGAGGGGATGACCGTGCCTTCCGACCTCGAGCCGGTCCGCGAGCTCGTTCGCTCGACTCTGACAAGATGGCGAACGTGACCGACGGCCTCCTGGAGCGGCTGGAGCGCGGCCCCGTGATCTGCGCCGAGGGCTATCTGTTCGAGCTCGAGCGGCGCGGCTACGTGCAGGCGGGCGCGTTCGTGCCGGAGGTGGTCCTGGACCACCCCGACGTGGTCGCGCAGCTGCACCGCGACTTCGTCCATGCGGGCTCGGACGTCGTCGAGGCGTTCACCTACTACGGCCACCGCGAGAAGATGCGGATCGTCGGCAAGGAGCACCTCCTCGAGGCGCTCAACCGTCAGGCCCTGGAGATCGCGAAGGGCGTCGCCGTCGAGACCGGAACGCTCGTCGCCGGGAACACCTGCAACACGAACCTGTACCTGGACGAGAGCTCGGCGAGCCACGGTGCGCGCGATGTTCCGCGAGCAGGTCGGCTGGGCGGCGGAGGCGGAGGTCGACTACGTCATCGCCGAGACCTTCTCCCACTTCGGCGAGGCGCTCGTCGCGCTCGAGGTGATCAAGGAGGCCGGGCTCACCGCTGTGATCACGCTCACCGTGCACCAGTCGCCGTTGACGCGGGACGGGCTCGAGCTCGCCGAGGCCTGTCGTCGTCTCGAGGAGGCCGGAGCGGACGTCGTGGGCCTCAACTGCTGCCGCGGGCCGGCGACGATGCTGCCTCTCCTCGGGCCGATTCGCGACGCGGTGACCGGTCATCTCGCGGCACTCCCGGTGCCGTATCGAACCCACGACGACCAGCCGACGTTCCAGGCGCTGCGCGAGGACGGCGGCGCCGACGGGGCGATGCCCTTCCCGACCGCTCTCGACCCGTTCGTGTGCACCCGCTACGAGATCGCGGAGTTCGCGCGGGAGGCGCAGAGCCTCGGCGTGGACTACTTCGGCCTCTGCTGCGGCGCCGGACCTCACCACCTCCGCAGCCTCGCGGAGGCACTCGGCCGAACGCCGCCCGCGAGCGTGTACTCACCGGACATGTCGAAGCACGCGTACCTCGGAAGCGACGAGAGCCTGCAGGCCGAGAACGTCGAGTTCGCGAAGGACCTGTAGCCGCCGACGGGCGCGGGCGGGACGATGCCCACGATCGACGTCCACCAGCATCTCTGGCCCAGCCGTTCGATCAGGCGCTCGCCCGCCGCGAGCAACCGCACCGCCTGCGCGGCTCCGGGCATCGACGCTCGAGCTGCAGGGCGAGGGCGCCTGCGCGGTCGACCTCGGTGCTCACGACGTCGACACGAGGATCGCGCTGCTCGACCGCAACGAGATCGACGTCGCGGTCGATCTCGCTCGCGCCGACATTCGGCTGCTCCGAGACTTCCGAGGAGAAGGAGCCCGCGAGCCTGACGGCCGCGTACGAGAGCGGGATCCTCGAGCTCGTCGCTTCCTCGGACGGCCGGCTCCTCGCCCTTGCCGCCGACGGAGTGCGCGACGGCTTCGTCGGGACGTGCGTCGCCGCATCCGAGCTCGCGGAACTCGACACGCTCGCACCGACGGCTCGACGCGCTCGCGACCCGCGGCGCGTTCCTCTTCGTCCATCCGGGCGCCGCCCACCCGCCAGCGGGAGCCCCGGACTGGTGGGCGGCGGTCGTCGACTACACCGCGCAGATGCAAGCGGCGTACGCCTCGTGGCTCGCGGCAGGCGCGGCCCGCTGGCCGGAGCTCAAGGTCGTGTTCGCGATGCTGGCCGGAGGCGGCCCCTTCCAGTTCGAGCGGCTCGTGTCGCGAGGACCGTCCGGACGAGAGCTCCTGCACGAGCAACGTCTTCTTCGAGACGTCGTCGTACGGCCGGCGGGCGATCGAGCTGTGCCTCTCGACGTTCGGCGTCGAGAGCGTGGTGTTCGGAAGCGATGCGCCGGTCATCGAGCCGGCGACGACGCTCGACTCCGTCCGAGGGTTCGGCGATGCTGTCGCTACTGCACTGTGCGATGTGAATCCGAAGCGTCTACTTCCGTGATCGACCTTGCGCAGTGGGTGCACCACCGCGTTCCCGAGGACTCCGACCTCGATCGTCCGGCGCTCGCGCGTCTGGCGACCGATCTCGGCAAGGAGCCGCGCTTCTGGGGAGAATTCGTCCGTCACGATCCGAGCACGCGGCACTTCGTCCAGCTCTATCGAGACCCACACCTCGATCTCTGGCTGATCTGCTGGCTCGACGCGCAGGACACCGGTTACCACGACCACGATCAGTCGTCCGGAGCGGTGTACGTCGCGGAGGGCACGCTCCACGAGGACCACTTCGCGCGGGACGAGGACGGCTGGATCCGCGAGAAGACCCGGGAGCACAGCGCCCGGATCGGTGTTCGACTTCGACTCCTCCTATATCCACGGTGTTCGGCACGCGGGTGGGCCGCCGGCGACGTCGCTGCACGCGTACTCCCCGGCCCTGTGGCGGATGGGCCACTACGAGATGGGCGCGACCGGCGCGCTCGGGCGCATCTCGATCACGTACGCAGACGAGCTCGCCGCCTCCGGCTAGCCGAAGCGTCTAGGGCAGCGTGGACGGTGCGCCAGGCCGGGGCTGGGCGCGCGAGACCTCGTCGGCCGGCCCGGGCTCGCGCCGGAGCTCGCCGTCGACGACGTCGTAATGGCCGATCTCGCGGAGCGGCGGCGAGTAGACGTGGATGGTGACCGCACCCGGATCGTGCTCCATGCGATGGATCCCGAAGACGGGAGACGAGAACGACTCGCCGGAGCCGACCTCTTGGACTCGCCGCGGACCGTTCACGACGAGCGCCTCCTGCCTCGCGGTGCCTTCGAGGACGTGGACTCCGACGCACGAGCCCCCGTGGTCGTGGAACCCGGTGTCGCGCGACTCCCACCACGTGTTCAGCCACGCCTCGGAGTGCTCGGTTCGCCAGAGGAGCTCGAACGAGCCCGTGCCCGTTCGGTCGAGCGCGGCGAGGTCGACGAGGTCGGCAGCCCGACGCGCGAGTCTCGCGCACTCCTCGGGGGAGAGGTCGCGGTCCGAGGTCGTCAGCGCGTCGAGGCTGGAGCGGTCGAGCACGGGCGGATAGTGACACGATCGCGGGGTGAGCCGCATCGCACGCGTCGAGGCCTGGCCCGTGAACGTCCCGCTCGAGGCGCCGTACGAAATGGCGCCCGGGATCGTCGCCGGGATCCACCGCGCCATCGTGCGCGTGACTACCGAGGACGGCATCGTGGGGCTCGGGGAGTCGCCGTCGCCCGACGACGCGCTCGTCCTCGCCGGACCGCTGGGTCAGGAGCTCGTGGGGAGGGACATGGACGAGCTCCGCTCGGAGCTCGGCTCGGGCCTGCTTCCGGCGCCCAAGCACCGCGTGGACGGGAAGGTCGTGATCGACCGCCCGCTCACCGGCGTGGAGATCGCGCTCTGGGACATCGCCGCGCGCGAGGCGGAGGTGCCGCTGCACGCCGTCCTCGGCGAGCAGGCGCGAACCGAGGTCGCGTTCAGCGAGTACTTCGCGTATCGAGCCGGTCTCGAGCAGTCCCCGGCCGACGTCGCCCGCTACTGCGCGCGCATGGCCGACGAGCACGGCTCCGCGGTGTTCGAGGGGAAGGTCGCGGTGCGTCCGGTCGAGGAGGACGTCCGGCTCGTCGGCGAGATCCGCTCGGCGATCGGCCCGACAGCGGAGCTGCGGCTGGACGCGAACATGGGCTGGCGCGTCGAGACGGCAAGACGCGCGCTCGCCGCCCTCGAGCCGTACGGCATCGCGAACGTCGAGGAGCCGGTCGCGTCCTTCTCCGACCTCGCAGCGCTGCGCACGTCGACGCCGATCCCGTTCTCCGCGCACACGCCCGACGTCGCGCGTGCGGCCGCGCTCGGCGTCCCGGACACGATCGTCGTCGGCCTCGGCCCGTGCGGCGGTATCGCGGGCACGCGGCGGCTCATCACCGCCTGCGAGGAGGGCGGCATCGGCTTCTGGTTCTACAGCGGCGACCTCGGCATCGCGACTGCCGCGTATCTCCACCTCGCCGCGGCGACGCCGTATCTCGACCGCCCGAGCCAGTCGCTGCTCCGCTGGACGACGGACGACGTCATCCAGGACGGCCCGTTCACGCCGGAGCGAGGGGTCGTTTCCGTTCCGTCCGGGCCCGGGCTCGGCGTCGATCTCGACGAGGCGGCCCTCGCACGCTGCGTCGAGCGGTTCTCCCGGCTCGGCGCGTACGACTTCTACGGAGGCCCGTCGCTCCCGCGGTACTAAGCGCTCGGTTCAGAATGATCACCCGTCGACGGGGCGCGCTGGGTGGTGCGAGGCAAGGACGCAGGGAGCGCCCATATCAAGCCGATATGGGCGCGACCGAGGACGCAGCATCGCGCTGCCCAGCGCGGCTCGGCGACATGGCTGGTCATTCTGAATCGGGCTCTAGGTCAGATGCGTCGCCCCGGCGCGAACGGCTCGAGCTCCGGCGCCGCGCGTCCGTGGAGGACGAGCGGCGCAAGGGCCGACGCCGTTGCCGGCGCGAGGGTCACGCCGAGCATCCCGTGGCCGGCGGCGACGTACAGCCCCGGGTTCCCCGGCAGCTCGCCGATCACGGGCAAGCCGTCGGCGGTCATGGGCCGAAGCCCTGCCCAGGTCGAGAGCGCGCCGTCCGGGTCCGGCTTCCACCCGGCGACATAGGGTCGGGTCGCCTCGATCAGCTTCTCCCCGGCGCGCGCAGGAGCGATCGGCTTGGAGGCACCGAGCTCGAAGACGCCCGCGATCCGCACGCCGTGCTCGTAGGGGCTGAGCCCGATGCGTGCCTCGGCGAGGTAGAGCGCATGGCGCGGCGGCGTACCCGTTCCCGCCAGGGTGACGCTGTAGCCGCGCGCGGGTCGCATGCGCAGCTTTGAGCCGAGGCCGCGAAGGAGCCGGTCGGTCTCGAGGCCGGCTGCGACGACAACGCGGTCGGTGCGCTCGTCCCCGGACGTCGTCGTCAGCCTCCACTCACCGTTCCGACGCTCGAGCCCGACGAGGCCGCAGCTCTCGACGATGCGCGCGCCCGCAGCGCGAAGGGATTCCGCGAGGCCGGCAACGAGGTCTTCCGGCCTGACGTACCGGTCCACGCGCGCGTGCAGGCCCGCCGCGACAGCCCCCCGGTCGACCGCGGGCTCGAGCGCCGCGAGCTGGTCGCCGTCGAGCTCGTCCGGCTCCCCACCCTCGTAGCCGAGCTCGCGCATGCGCCGGAACAGTCCACGGTAGTAGCGAAGACCCTCGACGCTGCGCGCGACGATGACGAGCCCGGTCGAGTGCATCTCGAACCGGACGCCTTCGTCCCGGTAGCGGTCGAAGAGGTCGAGGGTGCGCGCATTCAGCGCCAGGAGAGCGCGAACGCCCGCGTCGAATCGTGCCGGCGAGCAGCTGCGGCGAAACTGCCACAGCCAACGAACGAACGAAGGATCCGGCGTCGGGTGAAGCACGAAGGCACCGCCGCGGGTGACGAGCTGGCGAACTCCCTCTCGCACCATCCCGGGCGCCGGCAGCGGTGACGTCATGCTCGGAACGACCCAGCCCGTGTTCCCGCGAGAGACGCCGCCGCCGAGCGCCCCGCGTTCGAGGACGGTGACGTCGGCGCCCTGGCGCTGCAGCTCCCACGCACACGCGAGCCCGACGACACCGCCGCCGACGACGACCACGGAGCTGCTCGCGCTCATGACTTCGCGGCCGACGCTCGCACGGGAGTGATTCTGACGATCACGTTAGGGAGGGCCTCGCTCCTTGACCGTTCGTGCTACGCGCAGGCACTGTCGCTGCGCGATGGATCGCGAGACGAGAAGGGCGGTCGAGTCATTTCGCCGCGACAAAGCCGGGCCGATCGAGAACACCCTGATCGACGAACTCGTCGGCGGGGAGCTCGACAGGCAGGCCTTCCTACGCCGGGCTGCGGCGTTCGGCCTGGGCGCCGGGACGATCGGCGCTCTCCTCCGCTACGTGGGAGAAGCGGAGGTCGCGCACGCCGCACCCGCCGTCCTCCAGGCCGGCGGAACGCTGCGCGTCGCGATCACCCGCCCGGGCATGCACATCGAGCCGAGCAAGCTCGACTCGGTCGGTGGCGTCGGGCTGGTCAGCATCGTCGGCGAGTACCTCACGTACTCGAATCCACAGGGCCAGCTCAGGCCATGGCTCGCGACGAGCTGGAAGCCGAGCGACAGCGCCACCGTATGGACGTTCCAGATCCGCCGGGGCGTCACGTTCCACACCGGTCAGCAGCTGACTGCCGAGGACGTCGTTGCGACGTGGAAGACGCTCGCCGCCAAGGACTCCGCGGCGCAGGCGGCGTTGCAAGGTGTCCTCACGCCGGCGGGCGTCGAAGCCGTCGGCTCCCACACCGTGCGCTTCGAGCTCGAGGCCCCCAACGGGTTCTTCCCGTACCTCGTCGGGCAGTCGACGTACTGGGGCGCGATCCTCCCGAGGGACTACCAGGTCGGTACGTGGGTGGCATCGAAGATGCCCGGGACCGGCCCCTATCGACTCCAGAGCTACCAGGACGGGCGCAGCGCGACGTTCGTGCGTAACAACGCGTACTGGGGCGGAGAGCCGCCGCTCGACGCCGTCCGCGTGACGATGTACGAGAGCACGACACCGCAGGTGGTCGCCCTGCGCGCGGGACAGGTCGACCTCGTCCAGCAGCTCTCCGCGCGGGCTGCGGCGCCGCTCGCCGGGAGCTCGAGGTACAAGCTGCTCGCCGTCAAGACCGCGAACCATCGCCAGCTGCACATGCGCGGCGACATGGACAAGTTCCGAGACCCACGCACGCGTCGGGCGCTCGCGCTCACCCTCGACCGGCCGGAGCTCGTCGCCACGCTGTCAGGCGGCCGCGGCAGCGTGGGGAACGACTCTCCCTTCGCTCCGTTCTTCCCGTCGACGAACCGCGGCGTCGAGCAGCGGGTGCGCAACATCCGGCAGGCGAGGGCTCTCCTCGAGGCCTCGGGACAAAAGGGGCTCGCCTTCACGCTCACGACCTGGCAGAACCTCGAGATCCCGGACTACGCGGAGCAAATCCGCCGCTCGGCGCGCGACGCGGGGATCCGTGTGACGCTCAGGGTGCTCCCGGGAAGCGAGTACTTCGGCGCGCCGCCCGGCCAGGACTATGCGACCACGACGCCCTGGCTCAACCGCGAGGCGACGTTGACCGACTACGGCCACCGGCCGATCCCGAACGTCTACCTCACGGGCTCCTTCTCCACGGGCGGCGAGTGGAATGCCGCGCGCTACTCGAACAAGCGGCTCGACAGCGCCGTCAGGGGCTTCGTCGGCGCGACCTCACTGAAGACGCAGAGGGCGCGTGCAAAGGAGATCCAGACGATCCTCCTCGCCGACACGCCTGTCGTCGTCGCCTACTTCTTCGACTGGATCGCCGCAGGCCGGGCGAACGTCAAGGGCTACGTGCCGGAGGGTCTCGGGGCGATCGGGCTCCGAGGCGTCTCGCTCGTCTGATCCGGCGGCGGAAATCGCCCGCTCAGTCGCGGTGGACCGTGTCCGGTGAGAACGCCGGGAGGCAGACCGCGATGTACTCGGCACCCTCGCCGGGAGTCGAATAGCGCGACCCGCTCGCCTCTCGCCGTGACGATCGCTTCGCCCGCTCGCACCTCCACGACCCCGCCGTCGTGCTCTACGCGCAACAGGCCGCCGAGCACGAGCGTGTACTCGTCGAACTCCGGCGTCTGCGCGGGCTCCTCCCAGCCTGGAGGGCTCACCATGCGGGCCACGCTTACGGCCTCGGTGTGCGAGTTGACCCGGCCGAAGAACTCCTCGATCCGCTTCGGCGGGTGACCCGCGGCCTCGATCTGCGTCGGTCCGGCGATGTGCCTGGGCATGGCTGAAGTCTAGGACGGCTTGGAGCTAGAGCTCCCCGGCGCGAAGCAGCTCTTGGACACGCGCGACGTCGGGCGAGAGCGTTCTGTCCTCGTCGATCGGCTCGACGACCTCGGACACTCGTGCGACGACCTGCGCCAGCAGAGGCGAGTCGAGCGGCCCGCCGCGCAGGTGCGCCGCCTGACGGAGCGCCACGAGCTCGTAGGCGAGCGCCGCCTCGAGATTGTCGAGCATGGTGCTCGAGCCGACCCGCGGCGAGGAACGTGAACGCCTGGACGTCCTCCTGTCCCGTCGACGTGTCGATAGCGTGGACGGACGCGGGTGCCGCGAGCAGCCGGTTCTCCGCCACGAGCCCGACGACGGCCTTGTGCAGGGCCACCGCCCCGGCCTGGACGCCGGGGCGTGCCTGCGAGCTGCTCGGGGAGACCCGAGAAGCGGGCGTCCAGCAGGCGGTGGAGGCGCTTCTCGACGAGGTTCGTCACCTGCGCGGCCGCGAGAGCCACGGCCTCGAGCCGCAGCGTCACGTCGATCCCGTGGAAGCGCCCGAGCGGATACAGACCCTCGGGCTCGGCACCTTGCGACTCGAGCAGGAGCGGGCTGTCCGTGACCGAGCGCAGCCGCTGCTCGCTCGTCGTCCGAAGCTCGTCGAGGGCATGCCGCAGCGACGCCGTGCACCTGCGGGATCACCCGGAACGACACGGGCGGCTGCGCTCGATAGTCCCAGACCGCCTCCCCGCCCAGCAGCTCGAGAGATCGGCGGCCGACAGCCTGCTCTGCGTCGCCGGCCCCGAGCACGCCGAGGCGCGACGTGAACGGGCGGGCCGAGGCGTCGACGAGCGCGACCGAGAGCGCCGCCGCAACCGTCGCCTGCTCGAGCAGCCGTTCGCCGAGGTCGCCGAGCCGGACTGCCCAGGCCGTCGCGAAGGGCGAGCCGTTCAGCAGCGCGACGCCCTCGCCCAGCTCCGGCTCGTACGCCTGCACCCCTGAGCGACCGAGCGCCTCCTGGGCAAGCACGTGCTCACCGTCGATCTCGACGAGCCCTCCCCGATGAAGGTCTGAAAGAGGTGCGCGAGCGGCGAGATCTCGCCACTCGCCCCGAATGGCCCGGACGGCACGACGGGGCTCCAGCCGCTCGTTCAGCCGCTCGACGAGGAACCGGCACAGCGCGGGAGATGCACGCGGGAACCCGCTCAGGAAGCCGACGAGCCTGAGCAGCATCGCGCCGCGGACGACGTCGTGCGGGAGCGGAGGGCCGAGGCCCGAGGCCCTGGCCGTCAGCAGCGAGCGCTGCAGCGCCGGCTGGTCGTCGTCTGCGATCGGTCTCGCTCGCGAGATAGCCGAGGCCGGTGGTGATTCCGTAGGCGGGAACGCCGGTGGCGAGGTGACGGAGCAGCGCCTCGCGTCGGCGGCCGACGTGCTCGAGGAGCGCCTCGGTCACCGCGACCGGCTCGCCGTCCGAGACCACCCGACGGTAGGCATCGAGGTCGAGGGAATCATGACGATCGAGCTCGAGCATCAGCGGTACCGCACTCGCGTGCCGACTCCCTGCTCGACCGCCCGCTGCCAGAGCATGTGCGCGACTGCGACGTCGGTCGTTCCGAGACCGCGGTGCCAGAACAGGATGCGCTCGTCGTCCCGCTCGCGCCCCGGCTTCGTACCCGTGAGGATCTCGCCGAGCTCGGCGTGCAGCGACTCATCGGAGAGAAGCCCCGCGCGAACGTGCGGCCGCAGTGCTCCGAACTCGTCGTCGCGTCGGCACTGGGCCCAGTCGTCCACGACCACCTTGTCCATCCCGTCGAGCACGTCGAGCTCGAGCGCGCTCTTCGTCCCATACGGGACGAGCAGGGTGCACGACTCGAGCCAGCGGGTCCGGAGAATCGGCTCCGGCTCGAGCAGCCGAGTCGCCTCGACGACGATGTCGGCGCCGACCACCGCCTGCTCGATCGTGTCCGTCACGCGCACGGGCTTTCCGAGCGCCGCCTCGAGCCGCGCGCCGAAGGCTTCCCGCGACTCCGCGCGGCGACTCGTGACCCGGATCTCGTCGAAGTCGAATAGGCGTCGAGGAGCTCGACGTTCGAGAACGCGGTGCCGCGCGCGCCGATGTGCGCGAGAACCTTCGAGCCCGGGCGCGCGAGCTCCCGCGCCCCGAGCGCGGTCAGCGCGCCCGTCCTCCGCTCGGTGATCTCGGTCGCGTCGACGATCGCGTGCGGCACGCCGGTCCGCGGGTCGTACAGCGTGACCAGCGCAAGCTCAGAGGGCAGGCCGCGCGTGTAGTTGTCGACGAAGTCGCCGACCACCTTGACGCCGGTCGCCTCGAGCGGCCAGACCGTCGCCCGCAGCACGTTGAAGTGGCCCGGGAACGACGGGTCCGGCACGTGCTGCACGCGCTCGTCGAGGGCGACCGTTCCCTCGCCCTGCGCACGCACCGCGTCCTCGACGGCACCGAGCACGTCCGTCGGCCGCGAGCCCCAGCTGATCCACGTCGGCCCCGGACACGAAGAGGATCTCGAGCTTCCTGGCCGTCCACCGGGCGTACGGTAAGGGCTGCTTGACGTGGCTGACCAAGGAGTGGCATAAACGTCCTACTCACTGCAGATGTGGATCCGCCGGCGGCTCGATCCGTGATCGCCGAGACGACACGACCGGAGGGAGAACCGAGAGATGGATCGTGAGACGAGGCGAGAGATCGAGGAATATCGCCGGAACGAAGCAGGTCCGCTCGAGAACAACGTCATCGACGAGCTGGTAGGCGGGGACCTCGACCGCGAGGAGTTCCTGCGCCGCGCGACAATGTTCGGGCTCGGTGCCGGCACTATCGGCACGCTCCTGCGCTACGTGGGCGAAGCCGACGTCGCCTTCGGGGCGCAGCTGGAGCAGGTGCAGGCGGGCGGCACGCTTCGGCTCGGCATTACGGCCCCCGGCAGCTCGCTCGAGCCGTGGAAGCTCAACGAGGGCGGGTCGCTCGCGTTCGCCGGAATCCCCGGCGAGTACCTGACGTTCACGGACCCGCAGGCAAGGGTCCGGCCAGCGCTCGCGACGAGCTGGAGGCCGAACGGGGACGCCACCGTCTGGACCTTCCAGCTGCGGAGGGGCGTGAGGTTCCACAACGGCCAGGAGATGACGTCGAGGGACGTCGTCGCGAGCATGAAGCACTACGTCAGCGAGGGCTCGAACGCGGGCCTCTCGCCGTACTTCGCCGCCGGCGGCGTATCCGCCCGGGGAAAGTACACCGTCGTCTTCCGCCTGAAGGCGCCGCTCGGCACGTTCCCGTATCTGCTCAGCCAGACGACGTATCAGGCGATCATCCAGCCGGCGTCGATCGTCGCGAAGCCCGACACGTGGGTCGCGAGCGGGATGATCGGGACGGGCGCCTTTAGGCTCGTGCCCGGCAGCTACCGCGAGAAGCGAAGCGCGCAGCTCGTCCGCAACGACAGGTACTGGGGCGGCCGCCCGCCCCTCGACGGGGTGCGGATCACCTTCTACCAGGGCACCGCGCCGATGGTGCTCGCACTGCGGTCTGGACAGATCGACCTTGCGTTTCAGCTGTCGTCGCAGGAGGCGCGGCCGTTCAAGAACAACAGGCGGTACATCTACTACTCACAGCCGGCCTCGCGGCACCGTCAGGTCTGCATGCGGACCGACATCGACCTGTTCCGGGACGCGCGGGTACGCCGGGCAATGGCGCTCGCGATCAACCGGCCGCAGCAGATCGCGAGGGTCATGCTCGGGGACGCTACGCTCGGGAACGACAACCCGTTCTGGAATGGGTTCCTCTCGACCCCCCGGGGGATCCCGCAGCGGAGGCAGAACCTGGACCAGGCAAGGTCGCTGCTCAGGCGGCCAACGCGGAGGACCTCAAGTTCACGCTCACGACCTGGGACTTCCTCGAGCACCGGACCACGCCGCGTCCTCCAGGTCTACGCGCGGCAGGCGGGCATCGAGATGGGCATCGAGGTCGCGTCGCAACGTACTACGACTCGGAGCCGCCGGGCGCGGACTACGCCACGACCACGCCGTGGCTGAACCGACCGCACGCTGACGGAGTACGGCTGCGCGGGGCGTGCCGAACATCTACATCACGCGTTGCTACATGTCCGACGGGGACTGGAACGCGTCGCACTACAAGAATCCCGCGTTCGACCGGATCGCCAGGACGTACCTCGCGGCCCCGGAGATCGCGGCACAGCGACGTGCGGTCAGGCAGATGGCCGGCATACTCGCGCGCGACACTCCCGTCATCATCGACTACTTCAACAACTACGTCACCGCGAGCTCCTCAAGGTACGCAACTACGTCCCCGAGGCGATCTCGCAGGTCCGGCTGGCGAAGGTCGGCCTTCGCTAGCGAGCTACATGGAGGGCGGGCGACGGCCCGCGGCGCGGCCGCCGCCCGCCCTCCCCTTCGCCGAGGCCTCGGTGACCCGTTTCCTCATCAAGCGCCTCGGACTCGCGCTGATCACGCTCTTCCTGCTGAGCGTGATCGTGTTCTCGATCTCGAACGTGCTCCCGGGCAACGTCGGACGCGCCGTGCTCGGGCCGTTCGCGACGCAGGAGTCGGTCGACGCACTCAACGAGCAGCTCGGGACGAACCGGCCGGTCTTCGTCGCAGTACGTGGACTGGGCCGGCGGGATCCTCCAGGGCGATCTCGGCACCTCGTTGACGAAGCAGGTTGCCGTCACGGACCTGCTCGGCCCGGCGCTCGAGAACTCGTTCAAGCTCGCGCTCGTCGCGTTCGTGATCTGCATCCCGCTCTCGATCCTCGGCGGCGTGGTCGCGGGCCTCCGTTACGGAAAGGCTCACCGACAAGTCGATCACGATCACCGGGATCTCGTTGGCCGCGATGCCGGAGTTCGTTACCGGGATCGTCCTCATCCTCGTGTTCGCGATCTGGCTCGGCTGGCTACCGGTGACCGCGCAGGCGGAGGAGGGCGCCAGCGCGCTGACGCAGCTCAAGTACCTCCTCCTGCCGGCGCTGACGCTGACGCTCGTCCTCTTCGGGTACATCGCCCGCGTCACGCGCGCCGGGGTGATCGAGGCGCTCGACAGCGACTACACGCGGACGGCCTACCTCAAGGGGCTGCCGTCGGGCGTCGTCGTTCGCAGGCACGTGCTGCGGAACGCGCTGCCGCCGACGATCGCCGTCGTCGCCGTGCAGGTCGGGTACCTCGTCGGCGGCCTCGTCGCCGTCGAGGTGCTCTTCAACTACCAGGGGATCGGCCTGCTCGTGCTCGAGGCGGCCGACAGAAGGACCTCCCGCTGCTGACGGCGGGCGTCCTCGTGATCGGGATCGTCTACCTGGTGGTGACGCTGATCGCCGACATCCTCTACGCCGTCCTCAACCCCCGGATCCGGCTCGGGAGCGTGCCGAGTGACCAGGTCGGCGATCCGAGGCGCCGACGACAGCGCCTGCTCCGCGAGATCGCGGGCCGCGCGCTCCGAGCGCGTCCGACTGCTCCTCCGCTCGCCGACGGTCGTGATCGGCAGCCATCGTGGTCGCCTTCTGGGTCTTCTGCGCCCTCTTCCCGGACTCGTGACGCGTACGACCCGATCTTCGACAACCAGTTCCCGCACGAGCCTGCCGCCGAGCTGGCGATTACCCGTTCGGCACCGATACGAACGGACGGGACATGCTCTCCCGCGTGCTCGCCGGGCCGCGCGGACATCCTCGTGATCGCCCCGGCGGCGACGCTCATCGGAACCGTGCTCGGGACGGCGATCGGCCTGGTCACCGGCTACTTCCGCGGCATCGTCGGACGATGTCATCAGCCGGCTCGTCGACGCCGTCCTGGCGCTTCCGCTGATCGTGACCGCGATCCTCATCGTGACCGCGGTCGGACAGCTCGGACGCGTGGGTGGTCACGCTCATCGATCGGACTGATCTTCACGCCGGTCGTCTCACGCACCGTTCGCGCGGCCGTGCTCGCCGAGACGGAGCTCGACTACGTCCAGGCGGCTCGGCTCCGCGGGGAGCGCGCGCCGTACATCATGTTCTCCGAGATCCTCCCGAACGTCTTCCCGCTCGTCGTCGTCGAGTTCACGGTGCGGCTCGGGTACGCGATCTTCGCGGTCGCCTCGCTGGCCTTCCTCGGGTTCGGCGTCGCGCCGCCCTCACCCGACTGGGCGGCGCAGATCAACCAGTACTGGACGCTGATCGACCCGTACTGGTGGATGACGCTGTTCCCTGCGCTCGCGATCGCGAGCCTCGTCATCGCGTCAACCTCGTCGCCGACGGCATCCGGGAGGTGTACGAGCGGTGAGCGGCAGCGACGCGGCGCCCGCGCTCGAGGTCTCCGACCTCGAGCTCGTGTACCGCGTCCGCGGGATCGACCGGCACGGTGCTGCGCGGCGTCACGTTCACGATCGAGCGCGGGCGCTCGTACGGCCTCGTCGGCGAGTCGGGGTGCGGGAAGTCGACGGCCGCACTCGGGATCGTCAGCTACCTGCCCCGCAACGGGCGCGTCTCCGGCGGGTCGATCTCGGTGGCCGGGCGAGACGTCCTCGGGCTCGGAGCGCGCGCAGCTACGGGAGTACCACGCGCGGACCGTCTCGATGGTCTACCAGAACCCCGGCGCGGCGCTGAACCCGTCGCTGCGGGTGGGAGCGCAGGTCGCCGAGGCGTTCACCGTGCTCGGCGTCCCGACAAGCGAGGCGCGCGAGCGGGCGCACGAGAGGCGCTCGTGACCGTGCAGATCGCCGACCCGTCGAGCGTGCTGGCCCGCTATCCGCACCAGCTCTCCGGAGGCATGCAGCAGCGCGTCGTGATCGCCATGGCGCTCGCCAAGAACCCCGAGCTGCTGATCCTCGACGAGCCGACGACCGGGCTCGACGCGACGGTCGAGGCAGAGGTGCTCGACCTCGTCAGCCAGCTCCAGTCGGAGCTCGACACCGCAGTCCTCTTCATCAGCCACAACCTCGGCGTCATCTCGAAGATGTGCTCGACCGCGTGGGCGTGCTCTACGCCGGGCGCCTCGTCGAGGAAGGCCCTGTCGAGACGGTCCTCCAGGACCCGCGCCATCCGTACACGGTCGGCCTGCTGCGCTGCATCCCGCGTGGAGGCGTCCGCAAGGACCACGGCCGGCTCGACACGATTCCCGGCTTCCTGCCGCCCCTCGGCGCTGAGCTTCCCGGCTGCGTCTTCGCCGACCGCTGCGCGCTGGCCGACGAGCGCTGCCACGCCGAGGAGCCTCCGTTCTTCGTCGTCGCGTCGGGGCACGAGAGCCGGTGCTGGTACCACGACCGGGCGCGGGAGCTTCCGCGCGCGGAGGCGGCCGACCTCGAGCTACCGCGCGTCGACCGTTCGCCAGCCGCCGCTCGTCGAGCTGGACGAGCTGGCGAAGGTCTTCAAGCAGCACGGCCACGACGTGCACGCGCTCACGGGCGTCAGTGCGGCGATCTGGCCGGGCGAGACGCTGGGTCTCGTCGGCGAGTCCGGCAGCGGGAAGACGACGCTCGCGCGCACGCTGCTCGGGATCGTCCCTGCCGACAGCCGGGAGCGCCACGCTCGACGGGACGCTCTTGCCCGAGAGGTACCAGAAGCGCACCCGCAAGCGAACTGCGCGAACTCCAGATCGTGTTCCAGAACCCGGACTCGGCGCTCAACCGCCGGCACTCGGTCCGGCGCATCCTGCTGCGCTCGCTGCGCAAGCTCGCGGGCGTCACCGGCCGTGCGGCCGAGGAGCGGATGCAGGATCTCGTCTCTCGCGTACGGCTGACCGAGCGGACGCTGACGCAGAAGCCGGTGCAGCTCTCGGGCGGCCTCAAGCAGCGCGTCGCGATCGCGCGCGCGTTTGCAGGCGAACCGCGCCTCGTCGTCTGCGACGAGCCGACCTCGGCGCTCGACGTCTCCGTGCAGGCGGCAATCCTCAATCTGCTCGTCGAGCTCCAGGCCGAGAAGCAGGTCGCGTACGTCTTCATCTCCCACGACCTCGGCGTCGTCCGCTACATCTCCGACCGGATCGCCGTGCTCTACCTCGGGCGCCTGCAGGAGCTCGGGCCGGCCGACGTCGTCTTCGACGGGCCGCACCACCCGTACACCGAGGCGCTCCTCTCGGCGGTGCCGACGATCGACGGCGGCGGCCGCGACCGGATCCGGCTCGAGGGCGACATCCCGAGCGCGGCCTCGCCCCCGTCCGGCTGCGTCTTCCACACGCGCTGCCCCCGCTTCCTCGGACCGATCTGCGTCGAGCAGGAACCGCCGCTCGTCGAGGTCGAGGACGGCCACCTGATGCGCTGCCACATCCCGATCGACGAAGCTGCGCGAGCTGCAGGGCAAGGAGACGGCGCACGGCGTGAGGATCCGCGGTGTCGTCCTCGAGCGAGACCGGCGGACCGCTCACCGTCTCGGAGCTCGACCTCGCCGCGCCCGGCCCGGAGGAGGTGCTCGTGCGGCTGCGCGCGAGCGGCGTCTGCCACTCGGACTACAACGCGATCGACGGCACCTCGGAGACGCTCTGCCCTGCCGTGCTCGGCCACGAGGGCGCAGGGGTCGTCGAGGCGGTCGGCGACGGCGTCACGCGCGTCGAGCGTCGGCGATCACGTCGCCCTCTCGTGGACGCCGTCGTGCGGGACGTGCGAGGAGTGCGCGCGCGGCCTGCCCAGCTCTGCTCGACCGTGTGGCCGGCGATGGGCACGGGAGGGCTGATGGACGGAACGCCGCGGCTCTCGCGCGACGGTGAGCCGGTCTACCACTACTCGTTCCTCTCGACCTTCGCGGACGCGTGCGTCGTTCCCGAGCGCTCGTGCGTCCCGATCGCGACCGACGTGCCCTTCGACGTGGCCGCGCTCGTCGGCTGCGCGGTCGCAACGGGCATCGGCGCCGTGTGGCGGACGGCGGGCGTCAGGAGGGCGACCGCGTCGCCGTCGTCGGCTGCGGCGGCGTCGGGCTGTCCGCGCTGATGGCCGCGGTCGCCGTGGGGGCCGAGCCCGTCGTCGCGGTGGACGCGGCCCGCAGAAGCTCGACGTCGCGCGCGCGTTCGGGGCGACGGACGGCGTCGAGTGGCGCGGGAGCGCCGGAGGCGACCGCGGAGGCGGTCCGCGAGGTGTCGGGCGGAGGCGTCGACTACGCGATCGAGGCGACCGGCCGACCGGAGGCGATGGAGGCGGCCTTCCTCTCCACCCGCAACCGCGGCGCCGCCGTGCTGATCGGGATTCCCCGCGCCGACGCCGTGCTGACCCTCCCGGCGTTGACGATCCCGCGCATGGAGCGCCGCGTGCTCGGCTCGATCTACGGCTCGACGAAGCCCGAGCGGGACTTCTCGCACGCGCTCGACCTCTACCGCGACGGGCGGCTTGCCGCTCGATCGCCTCGTCTCCCATCGGCTGCCGCTCGAGGAGGCCGAGCGCGGATTCGAGCTCATGCACTCCGGCGATGCGGTCGGGTGGTGCTCTGGAGACTGATGAACCTCGACGAGCTCGACGGCCGGATCGGCGAGGGCTGGAGCGGCGAGGCGCCGAACGGCTGGCACGTCAACGTCGTGCTCGCGCGCCGCGGCAGCCCGACGGCCGCCGCCGCGATCTCGATGCTCGCCCACCCGGCGCCGGGCCACACGCCGGTCCTCGTGTGCGTCGGGCCGACGCAGGCCGACTACGAGCCCGTCTGGCCGCCGACGCTGATGATGAACAAGGCGACGGCGACCGACGACCGGCATCAGACGCTCACGTGGGGCGCCGCGCAGCTCGGGATCGCTCAGGGTGTGCTGGACGCGGTCGCGGACGGGCTGCGTCGAGGCGAGCGGCGACCTGCTCGTGCTCGTCGCGTTCTGGGTCGACCCCGGCGCCGACGACGAGACTGCGCTCCGGGTCGCGAGCCGCGCGGCGACGCGCAAGGCGATCGGCATCTGCGTCGAGGGTCGGGACCCGAGCGCGGCCGCCGCGCTCGTCGAGCGCCGCGACTCGCTGCGCAGCCCGTTCTACTCGGGCGAGTGAGCCGGTGCGCATCACGGCGATCGAGGCGCGGCGCTACCGCTACCCGTTCGATCCGCCCGATCCGCGTCGCCTGGGACCCCGTGCCACGGACGCACCAGGAGGCGACCGTCGCGATCGTGCGCTCCGACGACGGCGTCGAGGGCTACGCGAGCGGGGACGCGCTGCCCGACCGCGAGCTCCTCGAGCGCCTCCTCGTCGGCGTCGACCCGGCCGACCGGCGACAGTGCACGGGATCTGCGAGACCGTCGACTTGCACCACGGTCGCAACTGGTCCTCGAGGTGGCGGTCTGGGACCTCGTCGGCGCGGGCGCTCGGGCAGCCGGTCTGGAAGCTGCTCGGCGGCAGACGCGAGCGGATCGTCGCGTACGCGTCGAGCGGCGAGCTGGTCGAGGCGGACGAGCGTGCGCAGCGGTGCCTCGCGCTGCGCGATCGGGCGTCGCGCGCCGTCAAGATCCGTCTCCATTCGCAGGACTGGCGGCTCGATCTGCCCGTGATCGAGGCCGTTCGCGACGCCGTGGGAGACGGCCTCGAGATCATGGTCGACGCGAATCAGGGCTGGCGCATGCCCGGCGACCTGACTCCGCGCTGGGAGTCGACGACCGCGCTCGCGTTCGCGCGGGAGCTCGAGCGGCTCGATGTCTACTGGCTGGAGGAGCCACTCCCCACGGACGACCTCGACGGGTACGCCGCGCTGCGCCGCCAGCGTCGACCTCCGGCTCGCAGCCGGCGAGTTGGTGCGGTCGGCGCGCGGAGGCGCGCGATCTGGTGCGACGCGGCGGTGTCGACGTCGTGCAGACGGACGTCGTGCTCGTCGGCGGGCATCGAGGGTGCCGGCGCATCGCCGCGTCGCGCGCGAGCACGGCCGCTGGTGGAGCCCGCACACGTGGTCGAACGGCTACGGGCTGGTGGCGAACCTCCACGCCGCGCTCGCGTTCTCGACGTGCCCGTTCCTCGAGGTGCCGTACGACCCGCCGGCGTGGTCGCCCGAGCGGCGCGACTGGCTGCTGCCCGTGACGCTCGAGATCGCGCAGCGACGGCACGATCGCGCCGCCCGCCGGCCCCGGGCTCGGCGTCGTACCCGGACTTCGACGCGCTCGAGCAGTGCCGGATCGGCTGATGCGCATGCGCGCGGCGGTGCTGCACGAGCCTCGGCGCCCGTCTGACGATCGAGGAGGTCGAGCTCGCCCCGCCGAAGGAGAAGGAGGTCCTCGTGCGGGTCGCCGCAGCGGGCGTCTGCCACTCGGACGTCAGGCTCGCGGACGGCGAGCTCGGCGAGGGCCGCTGGCCGATCGTCCTCGGGCACGAGGGAGCCGGGGTCGTCGAGGCGGTCGGGGCCGGGGTCACTCACGTCCGGCCGGGCGACCACGTCGGCTTCTGCTTCGTCCCCTCGTGTCGCGCGTGCGGCTAGTGCCGTGGCCGGGAGGCCGCAACCTGTGCATCCCTGCAGGCGACAACGCGGTCCAGGGCAAGCTGCTGGACGGGACGTCGCGCCTCACGGCGACCGATGGGACGAGCTGCAGCACGCCCTCATGACGGCCTGTTTCGCCGAGCGGACCGTGATCGCCGCGGCCGGAGCGGTTCGCGCTTCCGCAGGAGCTGCCGCTCTGGCAGGCCGCATTGCTCGGCTGCGGGGTCGTGACGGCGTTCGGCGCGGTTCGCAACGCCGCCCGCGTCGCAGCCGGCGAGTCGGCCGCGGTCATCGGGTGCGGAGGGGTCGGCCTGCAGGTCGTCGCGGCGCTTCGTCTCGCAGGCGCGGCGCCGATCGTCGCCGTCGACCTCGATCGCGAGAACCTCGAGCTCGCCCGCGCACGCGGCGCCACCCACGCCGTCGAAGCGGCTCGGCGACGACCGCCGCACGCGTAACACGCATCGCGGGCCGAGGAGTCGACCACGCATTCGAGGTCGTCGGCCGGCCCGAGACGATGCGGCTTGCCTGGGACTGCCTGCGTCCCGGGGGAACGGCGATCGTCGTCGGGCTCGCGCCGAAGGGTGCCGACGTCGCGTTGCCGGCGATCGAGTTCCTCTCCGACAAGGCGATTCGCGGCACGTACTACGGCTCGGGCGACGCAGCAGCGGAGCTCACCGGGGCTCGCCGAGCACGCCCTCGCCGGAGAGCTCGACCTCGCCGGAGTCGTCACGAGCGTCGAGCCGCTCGAAGCGGTGAACGACGCGCTCGACCGCCTTCGCCGCGGCGAGGGCGCACGCACGGTGCTCGTCGTGGACGCGTCGCTCGCCGGCTACGGCCGCTAGCGCCCACCCGCACGAGGAGCCCGAATCACCCGTTGTGGGGTGGTCAGGCCGCGCGGTGGCGCCGATGTCTGGTCGGCATCCGCCTCCCATCGATCGCGGACTGCAGAAGGAGACTGCGGCATGTTCAAGCGGATTCGCAACCGCGTCGACGGGAACTCCGAGGTCGGCTTTACCTCGATCGAGCTCCTCTCGGTGCTGATCATCGTCGGGATCCTGATGGCAATCGCCGTCCCCTCGTACCTCGGGTTCCGCGACCGCGCGGCGAACAACGCAGCGAAGGCGAATCTGCGCGAGGCGCTACCGGCAGCCGAGGCCTTCTACCGCGACCGAGGCACGTACATCGGCATGACGACGACGCAGCTCATGGCGCTCGACCCGAGCGTCGAGTCGAGCGTGACCGTGAGCCTCGCGAGCGAGGAGTCGTACTGCCTCGCGAACACCGTGAACCAGATGACCTGGAGCGTGCTCGGCCCAGGCCCGTCGAGCGCAGACTTCAAGAACAACGAAGACTGCGCGTAGTCGGCGCGGCACGAGCTGGACGAAGAGGCGCGGACGACCGCGCCTCTTCACGAGCTCACGGAGCGGGAGGAGCCGTGCGCGCGATCGTCGCCAACAGCCGCAACGGTGGGCGCGCGAGTCGGCGTGCCTGGCTCGGATGGCGAAGGTCGCCACGCAGCAGGCCAGAGACCGTCTCGAAGACACCCGGCGCCCGCATGGCCCAGAGGCAGGCACGCGGATACCGGTCCGCCGCACGCTTCGCTTTCCAGGACGAGGCCATGTGCGAGTCGAGAGCCGCCGCGAGCGCATCCTCGTACGTCTGCGGTCGATCAGCGGCGATCGCCTCAGCGGCGAGCCGGGCGGAGACGAACGCCTCGTAGATGCCGTCGCCCGAAAGCGGATCGACGAGCCCCGCCGCGTCGCCGACGAGCAGCGTTCGTCCGCTCGCCGCGCGCGCACCGCGTCGGCGCATCGGGAGTCGATGGCCTCGAACGTCGGTGAGCGAGCCCGGATCGAGGCCGTGTGCGCGCGCCAGCCGGTCGAGGTGGGCGCGGAGTCGCGGGCCCTCGGTCGACCAGCCTCCGACGCCGAGGTTGGCGTGGTCTCCCTTCGGGAACACCCAGCCGTAGCCTCCGGGCACGACGCCCAGCT
Organism: uncultured Gaiellaceae bacterium; assembly: GCA_963808865.1. Classification (GTDB taxonomy): domain Bacteria; phylum Actinomycetota; class Thermoleophilia; order Gaiellales; family Gaiellaceae; genus GMQP-bins7. Next base: position 203,249 of record CAWEGY010000001.1, read on the forward strand.
CGACCCAGGCCGTGCCTCGATACGGATCGGGATCGAGCGTCCCCCACGCGACGTTCCCCTCGAGCGCGACGCCGCGGACGATCCCGTCGCCGAGCCCGACCGAGCGGGCGACGATCCCGTTCGCTCCGTCGGCTCCGACGAGATAGTCGGCGCGTACGGACGAGCCGTCGATCCGTGCGTCGACTCCTTCGTCGTCGGACACGAGATCCTCGACGCGTACGCCGTCCCGAAAGTCCGCTCCCAGTGCGGCGGCCTGTTCGGCGAGGTGGAGATCGAGCCGGCGGCGCTGGGTCATCCGGACGAGCGGAGCGCTGCTTCGACGCCGAAACGGATGGCGATAGCCCGAGCGCAGCACGAGCCCATCGACGAGGTGCTCGACGACTGGCTCGACGTCGCAGGGGACGTGCCGCAGGGCACGGCCCGTGAGCCCGCCGCCGCACGGCTTGTCGCGAGGGAACCTCGCTCGGTCGACGAGGAGGACGCGCGCTCCTGAGCGGGTGAGGTGAATCGCCGCGGCGGATCCGGCAGGCCCTGCTCCGACCACGAGCACGTCGAAGCGCTCCACGAGGCGATTGTAGGGTCGACCTGTCACCGCGACGGGCAGCGCTCGCTCGCCTCGCACCGGCGGAGGATCGAGATCCGCGGCGCCGACGACCTCCCGTTCGGCCAGGTCAGGTGCACGAGGACCGAAGCAGCGTCGTTCGAGTAGCTGAGCTCGCGCATGGCGCGATCCGGATTCGCGCGGTGGACGAGGAGATAACGACCCGCCGGGAGTCCCGTGACGTCGAGCTCCTGGCCGTGGAAGAACGCGGGATAGCGGTCGACGAAACCGACGGACGTGCCTTCGTGCACGCGTCGCGCGTCCGGCTGCCCCGCCCCGCAGTCGCCGACGAAGCGCGGTGGGCCGGAGCCTGCGATCCGTGGCGACACCTGTCCCCAGCGATCGATGAGGCAGAACCCGCTCTTGCGGTCGCGGACGAGCAGGGCGAAGTCGCGGGCTCGCCGCAGCTCGTAGCGGACGAACGACTCGAGATGCCAGTGGTGGTGCGGTCGATGGAGCTCGTAGTGGAGACGCCCGACATCGCGCACCACTCGCGTCGTACCGCCACGCAGCTCCACCACCTGGTGGGCGATCATCGGCTGTCCGGGCGACCGGAGGCCCCGAATCACGAGCGGCCCGCGACCGCGATTCTCCGTGGACGAGGCGAAGCCGAGCTGGAACCTTCGGCCCGACTGGACAACGAGGATCTCCGCTGGAGCGCGCTGGTCGAGGTCGGGCAGCAGCTCGTCGGGGCGAGGGACGAGTTCGCGGTGCGTCCGGGCCCAGTCCGGATCCGTCAGGCCCTGGGTCCCCTCGATCTGCCTGGCGGGAGCCGCTCCTTCGGCGCCGACGGCCCAGATGGACGAGTCCCCCGCCGCTGCGCGCGCAAACGCGATGTCCTCCCCGGTCGGCGACCAGTCGGGCCGTGAGTCGCGGCCGGTACCTCGCGTGAGCTTGCGCGTGCTTCCGTCGGAGAGCTCGAGCACCCACAGGTCCGAGTCCCCGCCCGACTCGCGCGTGAAGGCGAGGCGTCGTCCTCCCGGCGACCAGGCCGGGGAGCGTGCTCGACCCGGAACCTCCGCAAGGGGCTCGGGCTCGCCGCCGGTCACCGCAACCACCCAGAGCTGGCGCCGCCCGCCTCGGTTCGACGAGAACGCGATGCGAGCTCCGTCGGGCGACCACGCCGGATCGGCGTCGTCGCCTGGACCTCCGACGAGCACCGCCTTGCGCGTGCCGTCGGCCCGCATGACGTGGAGATCGGCCGCTCCCGGCTGCCCGCTCTCCCAGACGATCCTGCGGCCGCCCGGCGACCACGCCGGCCGGCGATCGGCGACACCCGCCGTGTGGGTGAGCCGCCTGACCTCGCCCGTACGCGTGTCTGCGACGTAGATCTCCTCGTTCCCGTCCCGCGCCGAGACGAACGCGATGCGGCGGCCGTCCGGGGCGACCGCAGGATCCGCGTCTCCCGGCAGAAGCCACGGAAGCTCCACGTCCCACGTCCCGTCAGCCAGCACGGCATGCGTCGCCTCGGCGCCGACCGCGACGATCACGGCGAGCGGAGGTTCCGGGACGCTCGTCGCTCCCGGACGAGCACCCGCGGGGGCGGCCAGGAGCGAGACCGCCAAGAGGGCGGCGGTCGAGTATCTCGGGATCCGGGTCATGCGGCCAGGTGGCTCTCCAGGGTGGTTGTGACCGCCGAGGCTACAATTGCCCGCCCGCGCAGGGATTCCCGAGTGGCCAAAGGGGGCGGGCTGTAAACCCGCTGGCTCAGCCTTCGGAGGTTCGAATCCTCCTCCCTGCATCGACCGGGCTGAGTTACAGTCCGGAGCGCGCCCTCTTAGCTCAGTCGGTAGAGCACCTCCATGGTAAGGAGGGGGTCGACGGTTCGAGTCCGTCAGAGGGCTTGGCGGGATCCCGCATGGTTGCTGGGGTTGCGGGATCGGTGGTCGTGGGGCGAGGGATCAATGCGCCCGTTATGGAACCGTTTTGGAAACGGGCGAGCCGTCGAGGAGCGCGACGGAGGGTCGGCTCCCTCACGAAGACTCAGCTCGACCCACGGACTAGCCCGCACGTCGCCCATCGTCGGTCGGTTGCACAGGCGGATGGGTAGCTCCGCCGGCGAGGCTCAAGCAAGAGGACGCTCGCACATGCGAGTGCAGGACGCGTGCGACATGCCCGGCCAAGGCACGGCGCGACCATCCCTCACGCCTGTCTCGTCGTTGATCGCGACGCCGGCGCGACGATCTGGTTTCGCCCGGCACGGCGAGCCCGCCCGGGTCATTGCGAGGCGGGCGTGTCCCTCAGAGGCTCCTCTCTGCAACAGAACTCACGGGCTGCCGCCAGGTAGACCCGCCGGCACTGATCCACTGAGTCGAGATCAACCCATTCGCTCGCCGCGTGCGCCCCCTCGCCGTCCGGCCCGAAGATCACCGTCGGGATTCCCGCCGTCGAGAGCAACGCGGAGTCCATCCACCCCGTTTCCCCCCTCACTGGCCGCTCCGACCCGACGATCCCCGACGCCGCTCGCCGTACCACGTCCACGATCGGCTCGCCCAGCGACACCTCGAATGTGTCCCGAACCAGTCCGCATGTTGCCGTGGCTTTAAACGCATCGTCATGCGCCGCGATGCCGTCGAGTAGCTCCTCGATCTGCCGGGCAACGAGATCGGGACCCTCACCCGGCACAGTCCGCCGCTCGATCCGGACCAGACAGCGGTCGGGATAGGTCGAGAGCTCGGTGCCACCCTCGATCAGCGACGCGTGGATCGATCCCGTCCCTAGGAGGGGATGGCCCGCCGATACGCGCAAGCGCCGATCGAGAGCCTCGAGCCCGACCAGCGCGTGCCCCATCTTCGCGATCGCATCCACCCCGAGGTCGGGCCGCGATCCGTGCGCCGCTACCCCGGCCACCTCTATGTCGAGCCAGACGAACCCCTTGTGCGCGACCGTGACCGCGAGTCCTGTCGGCTCGGTGACGATCGCCGCATCGGCTCGGTAGTCGCGCACCACCGCCTGCGTGCCGATGCTGGCGTACTCCTCGTCCGTGACCGCGGTCACCATCACGTCGCCAGCGGGTGGATCGCCCGCCAGCTCGGCGGCCGCGAGCATCGTCGCCGCCAGACTCCCCTTCATGTCGAACGAGCCCCGGCCGTGAAGCCGGTTCCCCTCGACCCGTGCACGCAGGGCGCCGTCCGGACCGCCGAGACCGACTGTGTCGGTGTGGGCGTTCAGCATCAGCGATCGCCCATCTCCTCGACCGCGCACCCGGCCAACCACGTTCGGTCGCTCGCTTGCCGTCTCCTGCAGCGCAACCACGAGCCCGGCCCGTTCGAGCCACTCCGCCACGAACCTCGCGATCTCCCCCTCTCCCGCCGAGCCCGGCACGAGGGAGGGATTGACCGAATCGATCTCGACTAACCGACTGAGCAACTCTGCCAGTTCCGCCACGACCCCCTCCGCTTCCGCTCTGAGCAACGTCCGAGCTGCTCAACGATACGCCGACCGATGCGTGAGGCCGCCGGAACGCTCCGCGCTGGGCACTAGACAAGACGGTCGGTCGCGCGGGCGTGTGGGTAGCTGCACGCACTTGCAGCGGCGTAGACACGTCTGATTCGACGTGGGTCGGATCGACTCAAATCTGGTCTCGCGACTCCGCGCTCTTGGCTCCACAACGCGAAGCACGTCGGCGGAAGCCCTGCGTGTCGAGGCGCCGATCTCCCCAATTTGCGGAAGTCCGGGCTCCGAAGTTGTCGCAAGACTGGCGCGCATGTTCATCTGCGCACCCAGCATCGGGTTGGTGAGGATCCTCAGCCACCAACTCCTTCCCTCCAGACACCGTTGATTCGGATCCAGGTTTTCTTCTGGGCCGGCATCGATGAGGCTGAGGAGCTCGGCAGCCGAATTGCCCGCCTCATGGCTGAGCACACGCGGGACAACGTGATCGATCAACCCCCCTTTCGTTGGGGAGTTTCCGTCGCGCGAGTCGACGAGCCCGCAGGCGGTTTCATTCCAGTACTGAGGGACGACGCCTCAACATGCGTCATCGGGTTCGCTCCAGGGTCGGAGCCTTTCTAGGGGTTCTATGACAGCTTGAGCCTGTCGAGGCGGACGGCGCGTCGGCGCACGCGCATGCTGTCGCGTCAACCCGAGGTGAACCTGGGCCGCTCGGCTCGAATCGAACGTCGTGAGATGCCGCACTAGGGTCCGGCGCGTGAGCAGCCACACCGTCGAGATCGTAAGCGCCCGGGACCCGGAGGTCGGTGCTCTGATGGAAGCGCTGACCGTTGACCTCGCGACCGGCGAGTATCTCCCCGAGCAGACGTTCGGGTACTCAGTCGAGCAGCTCGCGGCGAAGGGTGTCCGCCTCGTCGGGGTGCGGGTAGACGGAGCACTTGCCGGGATCGGCGGAATCGAGCTACTGGGCGGTGGGGTCGCCGAGCTCAAGCGGTTCTACGTCGTCCCCGCGAGCCGCGGGACAGGGATCGCGGACGCCATGATCGCCGCTCTTCTCGACCACGCGACGAGCCAGGGCGTCACGACGGTCCGGCTCGAGACCGGTGACAAGCAGTACGCGGCGATCGGCTTCTATCGCCGGCACGGGTTCGTGGAGGTCCCGCGCTTCGCGCCGTACGAGGACAGTGCGACCTCGGTGTGCATGCAGCGGGACCTCGACCGCCGCGTCCGCGTCAGAGGCTCGCGAGCGCCTCGCACACCTGGTGACCGAGGCGCATGACCTCGACGTCGCACGCGCGGTGAGCTGCAGCGTCGGGGCGTCGCCGATCACCTCGTACGCGATGGCGACATCACGGGCGTACGTCACATCCGGAACGTTTACGTCCGAAGTGTTGCGCACTTGTGGCCGCGGTTGCGAGTCGGTGCCTGCGCGCGCCCTCTAGCACGTCCGGACTTCACTCCAAGGTTGCTCACGAGCTACGTGGAGGATCGACTTCCTCTCCCGAAGTCGTAGTTCGACCCACGCCGGAGCGCGCGCTGGCGCCGAACGGACGGTCGGTCGCGCGGGCGTGTGGGTAGCTCCGCGCAACATCGTCAGGCGGTGACTACCGGGCACTTCTAGATACTCGGGTCATGGATCCGAGTAACGCAGGAGCAACTCACTGACCGCGGCAACACTTACACGGTGCTCTGTTTGCGGTGGAGGGCTCCCCGACGTCTCCGTGCGGATGCGTGACCCCTTCTGCAGTCGAGCCTGCTCCGAGGAGCACCACGGGACTGGAACGAGAGCCAGTCGGGATCGAGCCTCGCGGCAGAGGCTGGCCCACCAGCTGGAGGAGGGCACAGACGCCGCATCCCTGGAGCTGAGACGGGTAACGGTCGACAATCGCGCGGCGCTTATCGCCGAGGGACGTTATGGGGACGAGTTTGTGCGAGCGTTCGGCGCGTACCTCATCGCCCACAAAGAGCCGGTCACCACTCCCACCGTGACCTGGTTCTCGTACCGGGCAAGCGGTCCGACAATGCGGATCTTCGACGATGACGACATGCCCTAAGCGATGAGCCGGCGCCCGACGATGGTCTGTCGCGCGGGCGTGTGGGGAGGTGCGGCGCTGAGATCGCCCTCCGCCCGATGGATTGCACAGAAGCAGATTCGACAAGCGCCGATAATCCCGTCCCATGGCTCTCCAGAAGCTGATGGCGACGCTCGCAACGACGGTCCTCCTCGCGAGTGGAGCCGCCGCGGCGGCTCTTGCCGACTAGAAGCTGCGGATTGGGTCGCGCCCATCCCACTCGCGCGCGCCGCCCGCCACCGTGGCCCAGAAGGCGTCGAGCTCCGGCCCCGCGGTGATGATCTCGATGCAGAAGCCGAACGGCGCCGTCGCGTCATGCCAAAAGAACTCGAACTCGCCGAGGCGGGCGTACATACTCAGCCCAAAGCCGAGAGATTCGAGCCGGGCGCTCTCGGCAGCAGGATCGTCGGCGGTGACCCCAACGTGGTTCACCGCGGCGCGGGCGTCGGCGGCGAGCCGGAGGGCCAGCTCCGCCGGTCGCACGTCGTGGACCTGCTGCAACTCCACCGGCACCGCCCCCCACTGGCCGAACGCCGAGCTGTGGTCGTATACCGCCGGGTTCCCGCGCGACGAGCATTCGTCGAACGCAACGTGCTCGAGCACGTAGAACGGCCCCGCCCCGTAGACGGTTGCCCACGTGTCGATGGCGTCCCGAAGATCCGGCACGTGGAACCCAAGGTGGTGGATCGGTCGCCGGAGGGAAGGCGACGTCACCGGCCCGGCCGACTGAGCGTTACCGGCCATCAGGCTCCGTACGTGCGTCTGTGGTCGCGGGGGCCGGTCATGTCGGTACACCCGTTAGCCGATGATCCACCCAGGGACCCTCGACCGACCCCTCGCCCTGCCGTTCGAGTCCGAGCTGGACGAAGAACTCAGTCGCGGCCGCGAGGTCGTCGACCACGTGTCGACGCGGTCCATCCGTTGGATAGTCACGTGTTCGATGGTAAGGAACCAGATGGGGGCGTGTTGCCAGGCGCCGGAAGACCTGAAGCCGGCCTCATCTCGACTACCGGTAGGCGGTGTGTTCATCCACAGACCTGAACGCTGACCGCTGCCGCGGCGTGACCATGTGCTCTTCGCGCCGCGTGCGATTCCCGTGGGAGCGAGCTCGTCGAGCCGCAGCACGAATTCCTCGATCTCGGCTGACCGCGCCTCGGCGAAGCCCCGTTCGGTCGCGATTACGCGGAAGCCGCACTTCTCGAGGACGCGGCGCGACGCGACGTTGTCGGACGCAAGGCGGGCGTGGAGCGGCCGCGAACGTTCAACTGCCAAGAACGCATTGAGGGCATCGGTTGCGATCCCTTTCCCCAGTAGGAGCGGCCGATCCAGTACGTCACCTCGCGCTCACCGGGCTCCCCCCAGGACCCGATCGTTCCGGCGACCGCGCCGTCGACGACGATAGCCCTGTTGAGCACCGTTTCGTCGGCTCGTAGCCTCGACCAGCGACGCTCGAATGCGTCCGGGTCCATGTGGTCGGGCGCCGTAAAGGCGGCCATGTGTATCGCGACCGGATCCGCCCACTGCTCGAACAGCAGCGGCAGATCCTCGTCCCGTACCTCCCGCAACGTGAGCCCCATTCAGACGGAGTCTCGCCGATCGCAGAGCATCGTCGGTTGGGTCGATCTAAGCCAGTGGGCGTCCACACGATGTCCGCAAGGCTGAGGACGAACATCCCTCCGACGGCTCCGTCACATCTGCGTTACGCGCGACGCACCGGGACGTCTTCCGCCTCGTTCCGACACGTCTGCAGGAGACGCGGTCGAGTCATCGGCTCAAGAAAGTTCCTGCAAATAGGGTCCTTCCGTTGCGGGCGTCAACGAGTTCGCGAAACGCCTGGTGGATCGTCGTCTACGACTTGGACGCGTAGCGGACCGCGACCATTTCGTCGTACGTGTTCGTCTCGAGGCGCGTCAGCCACTGCGGCGCGAGGCCGTCCTCGAAGAGCCGCTTGCCGCGACCGAGCACGACGGGACAGACCTGGAGGCGGTACTCGTCCACGAGGCCCTCTCGCATGAGCGAGTCGCTGAGCGTCAGGCTGCCCCAGACGACCATGTCCTTCCCGGAGTCGGCCTTCAGCCGCCGGACCTCGTCGGCGGGGCTCCCGGCGACCACACGCGCAGGCTCCCAGTTCCCCCAGGGAGCGCTCTCGAGCGTGCTCGAGAAGACGACCTTCGGGGTCGCGTTCAGCGTATCCGCGATGCGCTGCGTCTCCGTGGTCTGCTCGGGCCAGTACTCGGCGAACATCCGGTACGTGACGGCGCCGAGAAGGATCGTGTCGAGGCTCTCGATGAAGGCAAGCTGGTTCTCGACGAACGGACCGACGGTCGGGTCCGCCGCCGCCCCGGTCTCGGCGATGAAGTCGAGTTCGCCGTTCGGGCCCGCGGCGAAGCCGTCGAGCGTCACGAACTGCTGGACGACAACCTTGCGCATCTCGTCGAGCCTACTTCTCGTGGTCAGTCGCTGGATGTGAACCATCGACACGACGGCCCAGCCGCGACGGCAGTCACCGCAGTAGCCCGAGCACCTCGTCGGCGAGCGGCAGCGAGGCGGTCAGCCCAGGCGACTCGATGCCGAACAGATTCACGAGGCCCGGCACACCGTGCACGCGCGGGCCCTGCACGACGAAGTCCGCCGCGGGAGCGTCCTGGCCCGCGATCTTGGGACGTATGCCTGCGTAGTCGGGCTCGAGCGCGCCATCGGGCAGGCCGGGCCAGTAGCGCCTGATCGCTGCGTAGAAGCCTCGGCGCGCCGCGGATCCACGGTGTAGTCGATCCTGTCGACCCACTCCACGTCCGGGCCGAAGCGTGCGCGCTCGCCGAGGTCGAGCGTCACGTGCACGCCCAGACCACCCGGCTCCGGCACCGGGTAGACGAGGCGCGAGAACGGCGAACGCCCCGCCAGCGTGTAGTAGTTGCCCTTGGCGTAGAGCTCGGGCGGCGCGAGCTCGGCGGGGTAGCCGTCGATGCTCCGCGCGACGCTCGGCGCACGGAGTCCTGCGCTGTTCACCACCTGCGCCGCAAGGATCGGTTCGGCGCCCGCGACGTGCAACTCGATGCCGCCGGTGCGCACCACGCCCTTCGCGAGCGTGCTCTTCAACGCGAGCATCGCACCCGCACGTTCCGCATCGGCCAGGTAGGCGAGCATCAGGGCGTGGCTGTCGACGATCCCGGTCGATGGCGAGTGCAGGGCCGCGACGCAACGCACCTCCGGTTCCAGCTCGCGAGCTTGCGATGCGCTCAGGCGCTCGAGATCGGTGACGCCGTTGGCGTGCGCTTTCCGTCGGATGCCCTCCAGCTCGACCTCTTGCGCGGCGTCGGTGGCGACGATCAGCTTGCCGCAGCGCCGGTACGGCACTCGGCGTTCGGCGCAGTAGGCGTAGAGGCGCTCCCGTCCCTCCACGCAGGTGCGCGCCTTGAGCGAGCCCTGTGGGTAGTAGATCCCGGCGTGGACGACCTCCGAATTGCGCGAGCTCGTGTGCGTGCCGATTGCGTCCTCGGCCTCGAGGATCACGACCTCACGTCCGGCCTGCGCCAGGGCGCGCGCCACCGCGAGGCCCACCACCCCGGCCCCGATCACGACCGCGTCAATGCGGTCCACGGAGAGCTCCCGCACGCGGGCCCACGAGCCGCCAGGTCTCGACCGCGCCCTTGCCCTTCACGTCGACGAGCCCCAACGGCTCGGCCTCGAAGTCGTCACGGAGGAGCTCCCACGTCGGGCGTGTGATCTGGATCGCGTCCGGGGTCCCGTGGGATCCATCCTGCTCGCCATGTTCACCGTGTCGCCCCAGAGGTCGTAGAGGAAGCGCCGGCGCCCGATCACGCCGGCCACGACCGGCCCCGAGCTGATGCCGATGCGGAGGCGCAGGTCATGCTCGGTGCCGTCGGCAAGACAGTTCTTCGCGCACTCGCGCATCTCGAGGGCGAGCCCGGCCAGCGCGTGAGCGTGATCCGGCCGCTGCCTGGGGACGCCCGCCGCGAGCCATGTAGCAGTCGCCGATCGTCTTGATCTTCTCGACGTCGTGGCGGTCGACGAGCTCGTCGAAGCTCGTGAACAGGCGATCGAGGAGCTCGACGACCTCGCGCGCGTCGAGTCGGCTCGAGAGCGGGGTGAAGTCGACCACGTCCGCGAACAGGATGCTCGCGTCGTCGAAGTGGTCGGCGATGGAGTTGGGATCCGACTGGAGGCGCTCCGCGATCTCGGCCGGGAGGACGTTGAGCAGGAGTGCCTCGACTCGTGCCTGCGCGGTCTCCCGCCCTCGCGCGAAGGTGACGAGCAACAGCATCGCCACGAACGAGACGAGAACGATGTTGAGCACGTCGAAGGTGCGGACGAAAGCGTCGGGGAGATCGGCGCCGTCCGGCCGAACGACCTCGGAGAGAGCGACCGAGAGCAGGATCACCGCGACGAAGGCTCCGAACCACGGCCAGGCCCGGCCGGGGCGGTCGAACGCAACCGCCCCGAGCGGCGCGAGCAGAGACCACATGAGCACCGAGCTCGACTCGTCGATGCCGCCGACCATGATCGTCCCCAGCGCGGGTGCGACGAGGATCAGTAGGAACTGCGCCGTGCGCAGGAAGGCGAAGTTGCGAGTCCTCGCGAAGACTGCGAGGCTGATCACCGACCCGGCGACGTAGGCCCACGGCGTGAGCGCGACTCCGCGCTCGCCGAAGGCCCAGTACATACAGCCCCAGGCGAAGGCGACCGGGAGGATGAGGAGCGCCACTCCGACGAGGAGGCGCTTGCGAAAGCGCTCGTCGGCCGTGTCGCGCGGATCCGCGCCGATGGAGAGGGCCCGATCGCGAAGCGCTGCGGCCATGACCAGAGGCTAGAGTGCCGAGCCCAACGAGCCGGGAGGCTGCAGATGACCGAGACGAAGGCCGAACCCGAATAGCAGCCCGGCAGCGTTCAAGAGCCGGTTAGCCGGGCAGCAGGCCCTCGCGGTATCGCATCAGCTCGAACGCCGGGACGCGGGCGTACGCGACCTCGGCGTCGTTCGTCTCTTCCTCGACGCCTGCGCCATGACGAAGCGCAGCCTCGTCGACCGTGTATGCGCCCCAGCCGTCGCCCCCTTGGTGCTCGCGCGCTCCGATCGCGAAGACGACGCACGGCATGTCTCCGGCTCCGACGATCACGTGCTTCGTTCCCGGCGGGCAGTGCACGAAGTCCCACTGCCGCAACGGTCGCTCCTCGCCCTCGACGACGAGCAGAGCTTCGCCCGCCAGGACGAGGAAGTCCTCCTGATCGGCCTCCCAGTGGTACATCGCCATCGGCTCACCGGTTCCGAGCACGTAGAGGGCGACCCCGAGCTGGGCGAAGTCCGCTTGGCCCTGGAGGGCGGCTTCATGTCCCCAGCCCGCGCGGTCGGCCCAGCGGGCATCGCGGGCGTTCAGGACGAACCAGCCCTGCCCGGCGGGCATGCGTCCGTGCTCAGTCTCCTGTAGCGGAGCCTCGGGAACCATCGCCAGATCATAGGAAGCGACGTTCTCTTCGGACCGACAACGCGCGTAACTCCCAGCCTACTTCTCGGGCTTGGGGATGTGGGCTACCGCCTCTTCGTAGCCGGCGTCGCCGACCGACTCGGCCGGCGTGTAGACGAGGTTCAGCACGCCGGTCTCGAAGGTCTCCGACGAGACCAGCGTGAGCGGAATCGGGGACTCGCCCTCGTCGAACAGCCGCATGCCCTTGCGGACGGCGATCGGGTGCACGAGCAGGTGCAGCTCGTCGAGCAGCCCTGCGGCCAGCAGCTGGCGGACGACGGAGACCGAGCCGCTCATGGCGATGGTGCCGTCTCCGGGCTCGTTCTTCAGCGCGGTGACGGCCTCGACGAGGTCGCCCTGCAGCTGCTCGGAGTTGCGCCAGGTGAGCTCCAGCTGCTGGTTCGAGGCGACGATCTTGCGCGCGTCGCCGAGCACCTTGGCGAAGTGCGCGTCCTCGCCACCCGCCGCCTCCCGCTCGGGCCAGGCCCCGGCGAAGCTGTCGTAGGTCTTGCGACCGAAGAGCATGGTGTCGGACCTGCCGAGGCTGGCGTCGACGGCGGCACCCATCTCGTCGTTGAAGTACGGGAAGTGCCACTGGTCAGGCGCCTCGACGACACCGTCAAGCGAGATGAACAGGCCGGCGATGATCTTCCTCATGAGCTCCTCCTCGGTCGCTGAAGCCTCCGTCATCCACTAGGACGACGCGAGCGCGATCAAATCATCGGAGATGCCAGCCGGGCAGTGCCGCAGCTACTCGCAGCCCCAGCCGTCACCATCGCCGTCGAACCGGTGGACGTCGACTCCCAGAACCCTGACCGGTCCGTCGATGTCCTTGCAGTCGAGATCGTGGGAGACACTGGGGACGCAGCCCGAGTAGTTCGGGTCGCACGAGCCGTTCCGAGGCGGCACGAGGGGCAGCGGAGCAGTCGGAGGCGTGACCGCCGGAGGACCGCTCCGTCCGGTGTCGATCGCCCGGTACGGGTCGAGCACGGTGCGCGGGCACGCGCTCCAGAGGCCTCGCTTCGCCGCTTTCGCGCGCTGCGCCTCCGCGAGCAGACGGCCGGCGTACCTGCCCGTGTCGCCTCCGTAGAAGTACGGTGCCGCGGCGCCCCGCTTGACGAGCTCCAGGTTGACGTTCAGCGAGCCGCGATGGACGTAGCGCAGGAGCCGCCCGTAGCGATCGATCCGATCGAGCCGGGGGTCGGCCTCGAGCGTGACACGGCTTCCAACAGGAACGAGGCCGAGGAACGCGGTACGCGCAGCGCGCGAATAGCACTCGCCGGAGCCCAACTCGGGCGTGTCGATCTGGAGCAGCCGGACCCGCTGCCCATTCGTCAGGGTCAGCGTGTCGCCGTCGTAGACGGACGCGACGATGCCGGACTCGACGCTCGACGCTGCGCCCGCTGCGTGAGCGCCGAACGACATGAAAGCGGCCGCAATCGCTGCGGCCGCCAGAAGCACGAACCTCTGCAATCTACATCTCCCCTAGCCGATAGGACGAACGTGAGAAGCCTATGGCGCCGGCTCGCCGACCGAAACGAACGAAGGTCGGGTTGTTCCCGCCAACAGGTCCTGAACAGGCGGATGGCCGGCTACGCGTGTGTCCCCTCGGCCACGCTGGGAGCCAACTCGTCGAGGAGTGCCCGCGCGCGGGCGGCCGCGGGCAGAACTTCCTTTCGCTCGTACCGACGGAGCGCATCCGCGACGACCGGTACCGCCTCGGGCCCGCGGCCGGTCACCCGCAGCACCTCGGCGAGGTCCATGAGTGCCGCCGTCTGCGTGTCGACGCGGTCGGTGCGGAGCGCGAGCTCGACCGCCTCTCTCGCGAGCGCCTCTGCCTTCCGGTCGCCCTTCTGCGCGAGCAGCAGCGCTCGCGCCCCCCTCCAGGAGACCTGTGCGGCGACCCAGCTCCTGGCGGTCGCGTTCTCGGAGACGACCGCGCACTCGTCGGCCTCGTCGTAGCGCCCCAGTTGGTACAGGCAGTGCGCAAGCCAGCCTGCGGTCAGAGCGAGATAGCTCTTGTCGCCCATCGACGACAGCTCCTCGTACGCCTGGCGCAGCTCCTGCTCTGCCGTCTGCCAGTCCCCGCGGACCATCTCGACGAAGCAGCCGAGCCCCTCCCCCCGGCTCATCGCCGCGCCCGGGAGGTCGCCCAACACCTGCCGATCCGCGACGCCTTTCAGGATCATGTCGCGCGCGACATCTCGCTGGCCGAGCATCCCGCGAAGCTGGCCCAGGAAGCACAGCGCATAGGCCTCGGCGCGCGCCATGGCCCCGAACGCGCTCGACGATCTCCGCGCCCTGCTGGAGTGCCTCGGAGGCGGGCGTCGGCCCGTAGGTGAGCGAGACCAGGACTCCGATCAGGTCGTCCTGCGGGTAGTGCGGGTCCTTCGCTCGACGATCGAGCTCGTAGGCGCGAAGCGCCGGCTCGCGCATGCCCTCGAGTTGACAGAGGCCGTAACGCGCCCAGTTCACCAGACGCCAGGCGCGAGCCGCCCGAAGTCGTCGCCGTTCTCGGCGCAGAGCGCTGCCGTGCGCAGCCCTTCGGCCTCGAGCTCCGCGTAGTCGACGTCCGGATCGACCTGAAAGCGGAGCCGCAGCTGCGCGAGCCTGGAACGCACGCGCGTGCGCTCGTCGCCGGCGCGATCGGCGAGCTCGAACGCTTCGGCAAGCGCACGATCCGCCTCGTCGAAGCGACCGCTCCAGAGAAGCGCGTCGCCGAGGTCACCCAGGAGCTGCGGGCGCCGCGGATCGTCCGGCTGCATCAGGACGAGGGCACGCGACCGAAGCTTCACGCCGGCGTAGACGTCCCCGCGTGCAGAGGCGGTCCAGCCAGCGGCCGCGAGCTGGTCGGCCGCGCGTCTCGCGAGCTCGTTCCCGTGCTCGCCGAGTGGCCCGAGCTCGGAGAGATACCGGTGCGCCTGCTCGAGATGCCAGCCGACGATCTCCGCGGTCTCGATCAGGCGATCCCCGCTCCTGCCCTCGAGCCAGTCGGCGAAGCCTGCGTGCAGTTCCGCCCGGGACTGCTTGGAGAGCGCATCGTAGGCGGCGTCGCGGATCAGGAGGTGGCGAAACTCGAACGTCTCCTCGTCGACGAAGTCCGGTCGGCCCGGCCGGACGAGCTCCTTGCGCACCAGCTCGAGCAGCAGGGTCGGCATGCGGCCCTCGAGCCCGGGGGTCGCAAGCTGCTCGAGTGCGCCCACGTAGAAGACCTGGCCCATCACCGCGGCCCGGCCGAGCACCGCACGCTCGTCGGCGCCGAGGAGCTCGAGACGCGCGGCCAGCAAGGCATGGATTCCGGGCGGAACGGTGACGTTCTCGAGATCGCCCACGGCAACCCAACGTCCGTCCACCTGCTCGAGCCGCCCGTCGTCGATGAGCATCGAGATCATCTGCTCGACGAACAGCGGGTTGCCCTCAGCCCTCGCCGCGACGTGATCCCGGATGTCCAGGTCGCTCTGGGACTCGCCGAGCAACTCCGCGATCAGGCGGTCGCAGGCCGCATCGTCCAGCGGGTCGAGCATCACCGTCGTGCTGGGGCCGGCGCGGGGCTCTGGCCCCAGTTCGGGCGACGCTCGAGGAGATCCGGCCGGCTGGCGCAGAGCAACAGGATCGGGACGGACTCCGCGTGACGCGCCACGTTCTCGATCAGCTCGAGGAGCGTCGCTTCTGCCCAGTGCGCATCGTCGAGCAACACGACGAGCGGCTTCGCACCTGCCAGGCTCGCGAACAGTCGGCGCACCGCCCAGAAGCCTTCCTCGACGAGTCCTCGCGTCTCCTCGATCCCCGTCAGGCGCGCAATCGTCTCCGCGATCGTCCGCGCATCCTCGTCGGGCTCCAGCAACGCTCCGAGCTTCGCGAGCGCATCGTCGGCCCCATCGCTCTCCTCGATGCCCGCCGCCTGCTTGACCATCTGCGCGAGCGGCCAGAACGTGATCCCCTCGCCGTAGGGAAGACAGCGCCCCCGAAGGACGGTCGCCCTCTCACCGACCTGAGACACGAACTCATCGGTGAGTCGCGACTTGCCGATCCCCGGCGCGCCGACGACGGTGACGAGGCGGCAGCCTCGCTCCGCGACCGTGCGCTCGAGCGCCCACTCGAGCTGCGCGAGGGCGTCCTGGCGGCCGACGAGGGGCGCCTCGAGCCGAGGTGCCAGCGTCCGATCGACCCCCGATCGAGAGCAGCCTGTACACCGCGACCGGCTCGCGCTTCCCCTTCAGCTCCACCGAAGCCAGGGGCTCGGCCTCGACCGACTCGCGGACGAGCCTGAACGTGGGCTCGGCCAGGAGGATCTCGTCCGGCTCTGCGCTCTGCTGCAGACGCGCCGCGCTGTTCGCCGTGTCTCCGGCGACGAAGTTGCGATCCGGGACGAAGCCCTTTCCCGCCACCGTGCCGGTGTTGATCCCCGTTCGCGTCGCCAGCACGACGACTTCGCGCTCGTCGAAGTCCTCGTTCAGGAGTACCAGCGTCTCTCGCATCTCGACGGCGGCGCGGACGGCGCGCAGTGCGTCGTCCTCGTGGAGCTCGGTCAGGCCGAACACCGCCATGACCGCATCGCCGATGAACTTCGCGAGGACGCCGCCGTGTCGCTCGACGACCGGCTTGACGCCTTCGACGTAGTCGGTCAGGACCTGATGGAGCGTCTCCGGGTCGAGCGTCTCGCCGAGACCCGTCGAGTCGACGACGTCGGAGAACAGAATCGTGACGACCTTGCGGAAACGCTCGGAGGACTGCTCCTCGAGCGGTTCGCCACAGGCGTTGCAGAAGCGCGCGTTTTCTGGATTCTCGACACCGCAGGCCTGGCAGCTGTGCACGCGTCGAGTCTACGCAGGCATCGGCCCGGGTCGAAAACGCTGCGCCGCTGGGTTACGTTGGCACGGCCATGCCCGACCCGGCTCCGATCACGCTCGGTCTCGTCGAGCGCGTCGCCGCGCTGCACCGCGTCGACCTCTTCGCCGACGTGCCGGGCCGCGTGCTCGCCGCGGTCGCGGACGTCGCCACCGAGGTGCGTGCTCAGCCGGCGAGTCGCTCATCGAGAGAGGGTGCGATCGAGGCGCATCTCTACGCCGTGGTGCACGGTCGCGTCCGCGTGCACCGCGACGGTCAGACGCTCGTCGAGCTGGGTCCGGGTACCACCGTCGGTGAGCTGGCCGCGCTCGTTCCGCAACCGCGCACGGCGTCGGTGACTGCGCTCGAGCCGACGCTCGTCCTGCGCCTCGACAAGGCGGTGCTCGACGATCTCCTCGCCAACTGGCCCGAGCTCGCACACGGTGTGATCACGGCGCTCGTCACCCGGCTGGGAGCGATCGCCGATCAGGCCGGCCGAACGCAGTGAGCAGCACGCTCCACGCGCGGCGTCGTGGGCCTGCTGACCGCGCAGGCATTCGCATTCGGGGTGACGCTCGCGCTCCTCATCATCCCGGCGAACTCGCTGTTCCTCGACGAATACGGCTCGGAGTGGCTCCCGCTGACGTACATCGCGATCGCGGTGTTCGGAAGCGGGGCCTCGGCGCTCATCGCGAGAGCGGCGCGCCGGACCCGGCTCGTGCGGATCGCGACGGCGACGCTCGGTGCGCTCGCAGTGCTGTACGGCGTGTCCTGGGCGATCCTCCTCGCGGGCGGCCTCTGGGTGTCCGCGGTGCTCCTCGTCCTCTTCCCGATCGCGCTCCAGACCGGGTTCGTGTTCGTCGGCGGGCAGGCGGGGCGCCTGCTCGACGTGCGCCAGATGAAGGCGCTGTTCCCACGAGTCGTGTCGGGGTTCGCGGTCGGATTCCTCGTGGGTGGACTCCTCGGCGTGCCCCTCCTCGCGCTGCTCGGTTCGACGGAGAACCTGCTCCTCGGCACGACCGCGGCCCAGCTCGCGTTCCTCGGGCTCCTGATCGTGACCGAGCGTCGGTACCCCGAAGTGCGTGCCGCCCAGGTCGAGAGTGCTCCAGCGGTCGTGCGACCGCCGCTGCGGACGCTGTTCGCGTCGGGCCTGGCTCTGCTGCTGCTCGGCTACAGGTGCTGTCGGCGATGGGGTCGCAGGTCGTCGACTTCCTGCTGTTCGACCGAGCAGCGGCGCGGTACAGCGGAGAGGATCTGACGCAGTTCCTGTCCGACGTACACGGCGGTGCTCAACCTCGCCGACATCCTGTTCCTGGGCGCTGCTCGCCGGCCCGCTGATGCGGCGTTTCGGGCTACGGCTGGGCCTGGTCCTGAACCCGGCCGTCGTCGTCGGAGTGCTCGCTCCCATGGCCCTCGTCGCCGCGGGGCCCGGTACCGCGTCGTTCGCCCTGTTCGCGCTGGCCGGCCTCCTGCGCATCGCCGACATCGCGGCGACCGACGGCACGACGCGCACGTCGATCAACGCCGCCTACCAGGTCGTCCCGGTCGGGGAACGGCTCGCGGTGCAGGCAGTCGTGGAGGGCATCGGGGTCCCGGTCGCGATGGGCGCGACCGGTGTGTTCCTCCTCGCCCTCGAGGCCTTCGACCTCGGGGTCGGCGCGGTGATCGTCTTCGGGCTCGTGCTGGGCGCGATCTGGACTGTGATCGCGGTCGGGCGTGTACCGGTCGTACAAGCGCGCGCTCGCCGACGAGGTGCGCCGCCGCCCGCTCGTCGTGGGCGAGTTCGACGTCGCAGGCGACGACATCGCCGCGGCCCGGAGCGCTGCTCCGATCCGACGACTCCCGCGACGTGCGGCTCGGCCTGGATCTGCTCGCCGGCGTCGCCTCGCCTGCGCCGACGGCTGATCCGCCAGCTCGCCGAGCATCCGGACCCGGAGGTCCGCATGCGAGCGCTCGGACAGCTCGCGGCGGGCGGAGACGCACGGGCGGCACGTGACGCGGCAGCGTTTGCGCTCGACCTCGCCCGGTCGGACGACCACACCGACCGCAGAGCAGTGGCCGTCGCCGTGGTCAGCCGCGAGTTCGTGGACGTCGACCCGGGCGTGCTCGTCGCACTCCTCGACGACACGGACGTCTCGGTGCGAGCCGCTGCGCTCGACGCCGTCATCGTCGAGGATGCAGACGATCCGGAGGTCGTGACCCGGGTCATCGCGGCCGTGGGAGACGCCCGCACCACCGGACGGGCGACCGCAGCGGTCCGGCGACTCGGTGACGGCGCGGCACCGTATCTCCGTGCCGCGCTCGCTCGTGAGGACGCGCCCCGGCGCGCGTCGCTCGTGCGGGCCGCCGCTGCGGCCGCAACACGAGCACGGAGTCGGGATCGTCGCGCTCGCTCTCGACGATCCCGACAGAACCGTGGCGCTCGCTGCGCTCGACGCCCTCGACGCCGCCGGCCACGGCGATCTCGTCCCACCCGAGGCTTTGGACGGAGTGCTCCGAGACGCCAGCGGTCTCGCTGCACGAGCCCTCGCTGCCCGGGCAGTGCTGGCCGAGCAGAACGGCGCACTCGTCCGCGCGCTCGAGGACGAGATCGACCTTGCCCGGCGGCTGGTGATCGCCGTGCTCGCGCTGCGTCACGGCAGACGGATCCGCGAGGCCGTGCGGGTCGCGGAGCACGGCGAGGGCGCCCGCCGTGCACTCGGCGTCGAGGCGCTCGACGTCCTCCTCACACGTGACGAGGCGGCGCTCGCACTCCCGCTCGTGCGGCGCGACCTGAGTCCCGACGAGCAAGCTGTCGCCATGCAGAGTCAAGCACCGTCGACGCGCAGCGCGGAGGAGTGGATCGCAGACATCGCCGCCGATCCGGAGGGTGTCTGGCGCTCGTCGTGGCTCGCAGCGTGCGCACGTCGCGCGAGCCGCCGAACACGCATGAGGATCGACCTCTGGCACGGGTACCTGCTCGCGGGGACCGGCTCGAACATCTACGCGCGACAGCTCTCGCGCGAGTGGAGCCGCGAGGGCCACGAGGTGACCGTCTTCTCGCAGGATCCGGATCCGGCTCGCTTCGACCTCGGCGGCGCGACGACCGTGCGGCCGGACGTGAACGGCCTCCTGCCCGTGTTCGTCGTGGACGAGTACGAGGGGTACACGGTGAAGCGCGTCCAGGACTGCACCCGAGCCGAGCTCGACGACTGGGTCGCGGCCAACGCAGCCGTCGGTGCGCGAACACGGTCCAGCCGACCTCGTCTTCGTCAACCACGTGCTGCTCGGCGGTCCCGTGGGCGCGGCCAGCGGCATGCGCTACGTCGTCAAGGCGCACGGCTCCGAGCTCGAGTACTCGATGCGTGGGAACGACGAGCTCGCCCGCTGGGGAAGCGATGTGCTCGCAGGCGCGGCGGCAACGGTCGTCGGCTCCGAGCACGTCCGCGAGGTCGTGGCGGACGTCTGCGGCACCGTCGAACGCGTCCACACGATTCCTCCCGGCGTCGACGTCGAGCTGTGGCAGCCGCAGCCGCGCGCGCAGGCGCTCGCGTCGCTCGTGGCGGAGGCGAAGGCAGGATCCGCCGAATCCGGGCAACGCGAACGAGCGCCTCCCCGACGAGGGCAACGCCGACCGGCTCGCGGCGTTCCTCGCGGGCGAGCGCTCGACCGTCGTGTACTTCGGAAAGCTGATCCGCAACAAGGGCGTGCAGGTGCTGCTCGACGCACTGCGCGGGCTCGACGCGCGCGCGGTCGTCGTCGGCTTCGGCGACTACCGCGCCGAGCTCGAGGCGCAGGCGGAGGGTCTCGACGTGCTCTTCACGGGGCCGCTGGAGCACCGCCACCTCGTGCACCTGCTCGCGCTCGCGGACGCGTGTGCGGTGCCGTCGATCTTCCCCGAGGCGTTCGGCATGGTCGCCGCGGAGGCGGCGGCAGCGGGTTGCCCTCCGGTCGTGGCCGACCACTCCGGGCTCGCCGAGGTCGCCGACGGCATGGAGGAGGACTACCCGCCCGACTCTGCGCGACCTCGTCCGCTTCCCGAACGGGGACTCGGCGGCGCTGCGCGAGCGGCTGGCCGGGATCCTCGCGCTCGGTCCTCCGAGCGAGAGGCGATCCGCGCAGCAGCGCGCCGGGCCGCGGTCGAGCGCTGGAGCTGGAAGAGCGTGGCAACGCGCATCCTCGTCGCGGCCGGATGAGCCAGGCGGCGTCTCATCGCCCGCAGGCGGTCATCCTCGTCGAAGGGGTCAGCGACCGGCTCGCGGTCGAGGCACTCGCGAGGCGCCGTGGACGAAACCTCGAGGCCGAGGGCATCTCGGTCGTCTCCATCGGGGGCGCGCAGGCCATCGGAGCTGCTCTCGAACGGTTCGGTCGCCCGGGTCTCGACGTCCGGCTCGCGGGACTCTGCGACGCGGCGGAGGAGAGCCACTTCCAGAGGGCGCTGGAGCGCGCCGGCCTGGGCAGGGATCTGACTCGAGCAGACATGGAGGCGCTCGGCTTCTTCGTGTGCGTGGCGGACCTCGAGGACGAGCTCGTCCGCTCGCTCGGCGCCGACGTCGTCGAGAACCTGATCGAGGCCCAGGGCGAGCTCGCGTCGTTCCGAACCTTCCAGAAGCAGCTCGCGAAGCGAGCGCTCCCTCACGAGGAGCAGCTCTGGCGCTTCATGTGGAACCGGAAGATCCGCTACGCGCCGCTGCTCGTGGACGCACTCGATCTCGATCGCGTCCCGCGGCCGCTCGACGCCGTCCTCGCTCACGTCTGATGCACAGCTGCGGGAGCCGGGCCACCGGGAGCATCGTCCCGGTGACCCGGCGGGCTCGCCCGCTCAGCGGAGCGAGACCGCGACCTCCTCCAGGAGATCCATGGCGTCCTGCATCCCGGCTTCCATCCCGGACTCGATGATCGGCGTCCCGGGTGATCCTGCTCGGGGCCTGCACGAGGATGGTGAGCGTCGTGCGCCCGTCGCTCTCGGTGAACGTCGCGGTGTTCACCGTCGTCGCATCGTCCTCGGACACGCCTTCGGGCACGCCCTCGTAGAACTCGGTCGAGACGACCCGCTCGTTCGGGACGATCTCACGGTACTCGCCGTGGAACCCGACCTCGGCCCCGTCGGCGACCATCACGTAGCGCCACTTCCCGCCGACCCTCAGGTCGATCTCGCAACCGTGACCTCGCCGCGCTTCGCGTTCCACCAGCGCTTGACCAGCTCGGGCGTGGTGAATGCCTCGAACACGAGGTGCTTCGGCGCGTCGAATTCCCGCGTGATGAGGATCTGCTCGTCGGTCGGGAGGGTCACCTTCGCCGTCCCGCTACTCGTCACTGCCATCTCCTGCCTCCTTCTGTTTGAGTTCGTCCAACACGACGTCCAGCTCGTCGAACCGCTCCGACCACGTCTGCTCGAAGTCCTTCACCCAGTCGTAGATGGGCTCGAGCGCGTGCCCGTTCAGCCGGTACTTCCGCTGGCGCCCCTCGGTACGCACGTCGACAGCGCCGACCTCGCGGAGCACGCGCAGATGCTTCGACACCTGCGGTTGAGCCAGACCGAGCAGCGCGACGAGGTCGTTGACGGGACGCTCGCCGCCGGCGAGCACGTTCAGAATCTGCCGCCGGCGGGGCTCCGCCACCGCGTTGAATGCATCTGCCGTCGTCGCTGCCCTTGCCACGACCTGCATCATATACCTATATCGGAATATGTCAAGCGCGTCGTTTCGGCCCGAGCGATGAGCGGTTTGACCGCAGCCAGCGCGGGGTCACATTCATCCCGTGGCGTCGTACTCGGTGAACAGGCGCGCCGTGGCGCGCGCCCGACGGCTGATCGAGACCCGTCAGTACGTCCTCGACAGCGACTGGGGTGACGCGCAGCCGAAGGCCGAAGACGAGAACCGCTTCCTGCGTTCCCACTCCTGGGACGAGTACGCGGAGTGGCACCTCGGCCTCACCGAAGGCGCGACCGACGAGACGAAGGCGCGGTACGCGTTCGTCTACGGCGACTTCCGGCGCCTCCACCGAACCGGGCTGATCGCGTGCCAGTACCGGGCGGCCGAGTGGCGCCACAAGGAGATCGAGCTGGCGGCTCACAAGCTGCTCCAGCAGCTGGACGCCGCCAGCGCGTGACCTTCGACCGCGGCTACGCCGCCTGCGACCTCACGTGGTCGATGTAGCCGCGCACGTCCGCGGCCGGCTCCGAGTACGCCTCGCCGAGCGACGACTCCATCGCGGCCATGTACTCCTCGGCCCAATCCGGGAAGTCGTAGTCGATGACGCGCAGGAACTCGAGCGTCGCGGCGAACCGCATGTCCGCGATCGACGGCGTGTCTCCGCCGATGAACTGCCTGCCCGTCGAGGAAGAACGCGCGGTACACGTCGAGTGGCCCGGCAAGCGCGTCCTCGGCGTCCTGTCTCGCCTTCTCCTTCAGCTCGTCGTCGACGTCCGCGGTCGCGACCTCACCCGGGTACTGCGCGAAGGCGAGCCTCGAGTAGGTGGCGCGCGCGACGAGCGGGTAGAGCGTGCCGATCAAGTAGAACATCGCGCTGTCGACCATCGCGCGCTCCCCGGGATCGGTCGGGTAGAAGCGGTCGAGGCCGTGCTTGTTGCAGAGGTACTGCATGATCGCGCAGCTCTCCCAGAGCGCGCCCTTCGGCAGCCCGGCCTCCTCCAGGAGGGGTGTCAGGTCGGCAGGGTCCTTCGCGAGGAACTCCGGTGTCGTCTTCTTGCCCCAGACGTCCTGCTCCTCGAAGTCGAGCCCTGCGGCGCGCACGAAGATCCGCGTTGTCAGGTTGTTCACGCTCGGCTTCAGGATGCTCAGCGTGTGCGTGGCCATGTCCTCCTCCTCGTGGTCAGTTGTACGGTTGCTTCGGCGAGCGGTCCTCCGACAGGGACGCCTGCGAGCGCGCGACGAGGAGCTCGATGGCATCGGCCAGGTGGACCCGGTCGATGTTGCCGTCGCTTCGCTCGACGCGAAGCTTGTGCGCCTCGAGCAGCACGTCGGTGTGCGTGTGGCCGGCGGGCGGTTCGAAGCGATAGGACGCGAGCTCGATCAGGAGACCGAGCGGATCGTCGAAGTAGATCGAGTCCATGAAGCCCCTGTCCTTCACGCCCGAGTGCTCGATGCCGCGCTCGTCGAGGCGCTCGACGGCCTGGTGGAAGACGGCCTGCGAGAGCGCGAACGCCAGGTGGTGCACGAAGCCCGGCTCTCTCGGCGTCGGGTTCGGCCGCGGCTGCCGTTCCTCGTTCGTGAAGACGGTGATCAGCCGTCCGTCGCCTGGGTCGAAGTAGAGATGGCTCTCGGCCGCGTTGTCGAGATTCGGCTGCTCGAAGACGAACGGCATGCCCAGCACGCCCTCCCAGAAGTCGATCGACGTCTGACGGTTCGCGCCGTTGATCGTGATGTGGTGGACGCCCTGGGTCTGGAGCTTCCTCATCGCTCGCGCTCCACGAGAGTCGACTTGTACTCGCTCCGGGCCAGGCTTCCCCACGGCACCAGCTCGACGCGTGTCTGGACGACGAGCACGGCCCGCAGTCTCTCACGGATCGCGTCCGCGAGCTCGGCATCGGGGGAGGCGTCGCGGGCTAGCTCGACCGCGACCGGGAGCGGCGGCTCCTGCTTGACCCCGGCCGCCTGGGGCCTGATGCGAATGTGGCCGCTGACCGACGGCGCGAATGCGCCGACGACCTCGCGGATCGCGGAGGGAAAGACGTTGACGCCGCGCACGATGAGCATGTCGTCGGTGCGGCCGATGCAGCGAACGCGCGGCCCGGTGCGCCCGCACGCGCAGGGCGACGTGCGCACGTGCACCTGGTCTCGCGTTCGAAAGCGCAGGAGCGGCGCGGCGCGGTGGCGGAGATGCGTGAGGACGAGCTCGCCCTCCGCGCCGTCGCGCGAGCTCCAGCGACTCGCCCGTCTCGGGATCGACCAGCTCTGGATGGACGAAGCCGCGCGCACCGAGGTGCATGCCGTCCTGCTCCTCGCACTCGCCCCAGAGCGAGATGCCGATGTCGCCGATCCCCATGGCCTCGGTGACGCGCGCGCCCCAGCCTTCCTCCAGCTGTGCCCGAAACGCGGGCTCGCCCCCACCCGGCTCGCCCGCGACGAGCAAGCGCTCGACGCTCGAGGAGGCGAGGTCGATCTCGCGCTCGCTCGCCCACTCCACGAGGTGCGCCGCGTACGACGGCGTCAGGGCTGCCGCGTTCGGCTTCAGGAGGTCGATCGCCGCCATGAGCCTCTGGGTGTTCCCGGTCCCGACCGGGATGTGACACAGGCCGAGCCGGTCAAACGAAGCGAGCGCCGCTCCGGCGACGAACGGCCCGGCGCCGTACGTCGTCACGACCCGCTCCCCGGCGGAGACCCCCGAGGCCGAGTAGCTCCGTGCCGATCCGGTCACCCAGTTGTCGAGGTCGCCCGCCGTGAGCGGGATGTAGCTCGGCGTGCCCGTCGTGCCGCTCGTCGAGTAGATGCGCACGATCTCGCCGGGCAGTCGCGCAGAGATGCGTGCCGATCGGGTTGTCCGGCGTCGTCGTCGCCTTCAGCTCGGCCTTCTCCGTGAGCGGAAGCCGCGCGATGTCTTCCAGCCCGCCTACGTCCCCGGCGGACTCGAGGCCGGCACCCGCCAGCTTCTCGCGATAGAACGTCGAACGCTCGAGGAGGTACGACACCTGCTCGCGGTAGCTCTCGTCGTCCGCGCGCGACCTGCTCGTCCCACGGGCGCGCCTCGATCTCGGGCTCGAGCATCAGGTCGGCGGCGGCTCGTACTCGATCGCGTCCTCGGCCTTTCCCGCCAGCAGGAAGCCGAGCGGGTTCTCCTGCTCCTCGGCCAGATGCGCGAGCAGACCGGCCGTGCGCGCGAGGATGGGGACCGCCTTGACGACCGAGGCTCGATAGCCGAGATCGAGCATGACGGCCGCGATCGGCAGAGCCACGTTCATCGGGAGGGGCTTCTCCCAGGCCTCGGCGACGCCGTCCCTCAGCGCGCGCGCGAGGAGCGACGTGGGCGCCGCTCACGCCGCGGGCGTCCGCGAGCTCGAGGATCCGCTCGGCGCGCGGATCGAGCGGGCGGTGCACCGGATGCCCGAACCCGGGCACCTTTCCTCCCGAGCTCGCGGATCGAGCGTGCGGTCTCCCGCGCGACCGCCTGCGGGTCGGCTCCGGCCAAGACCTGGCTGCGCGTCCTCGAGCAGCCGCGCGCACTCGCCGGAGGTGCCGAGGACGACTGCGCCCGCGCCGAGAAGCCCGGCTGCGACCGCGCCCTGCAGCGAGTCCGGATCGCCGGCGAGCGTCATCCGCGCGGCCACGTTCGTGGGCATCATCCCGTGCTCGGCGATCGACACCAGCAGGACGTCGAGGAAGTAGCGCTGATCCTCCGTCGGCTCGCGGCCGGTCAGGAGCAGGTGGAAGAACTCGGTGAAGCTCAGCCGACCCATCAGGTCGCCCGCGAGATCGCGACCGCGGACGTCCACGCGATCGGGATACGCCTGAGCGATGTGCGTGACCGGTTCTCCGGGCTTGCCGATCTGCATCAGAGGCCGAGCTCCCGTCTCACGATGCCCGCTCCCTCGACCATCGCCTGCAGCTTGCGAAACGCGAGCTGACGCGGCAGGTACTTCATCCCGCAGTCCGGTGCGACGACCACGCGCTCGGGCGGGAGAACCTCGAGCGCCTTCCTGATGCGGCTCGCGACGACGTCTGGCGTCTCGGCCTCGGCCGAACCGAGATCGAGGACTCCGAGCACGATCACCTTGTCCGGGAGCTCACGGAGGACCTCCGGGTCGAGGTCGGGCTGGGCGGCCTCGAGCGAGAGGTGGGTCGCGGTGCAGTCGTTGAGCTCGCGCAGGAACGGATATCCGGAGGGACGGTCGTGGACGACGTGCGCATAGCCGAAGCACGTGTGGAGGACGGTCTCGCCGTCGACTCCGTCGAGCGCGCGGTCGATCGCCTCGAGCCGCGTACTCGCGAGCCGGCTCGGGCCGGGCCTGCAGATAGGGCTCGTCGATCTGGACGACGTCGGCTCCTGCGGCCTTCAGGTCGTGCAGCTCCTCGTTGACCGCCTCGGCGTAGCCGAGCGCGAGGCTCCGGGCGTCCGCGTAGTGGTCGTTCTGCGCCTGCTGCGTCATCGTGAAGGGGCCGGGCACCGTGATCTTGATCCGACGGTCCGTCAGCGCGCGGAGGAACTCGACGTCCTTCACCTCCACCGGGCGAGCCCTGCGGATCGGGCCGACCACGCGCGGCACCGGGTTCTCGTGCCCGGTTCGATCGAGCGCGACGCCCGGGTTGTCGAGGTCGACACCCTCGAGCGCGGTCGCGAACCGGTTGGAGTAGCTCTCCCTGCGCATCTCGCCGTCGGTCACGACGTCGATCCCGGCTCGTTCCATGTCCGAGACTGCGAGCCGGGTCGCGTCGTCCTGCGCCTCCTCGAGATGTGCCTCCGGTACACGCCAGAGCTCATGTGCGCGAACGCGTGGAGGCAGCCTCGCCCCGAGCCGGTCGCGGTCGATCAGCCAGCTCGGCTGGGGGTAGCTCCCGACGACCGTCGTGACGAGGGCCTTCGTCTCCGCGGCTCGCATCGCGCGAGAACTATCACGAACCAAGCCCGGACGATCCGATTCGGCGGTCGGGCCGAAGAAGCAGACGAAACCCAAGGAAGGAGATCGAGCATGCCCAGGTTCGTTCGTATCGTGGGACCACTCGCCGTCGCACTCGCGGCGCTCGCCCTTGTCGGGTGCGGTGGCGACGACGACGAGGACGCCGGGAGCGACGAGGTGACGGTGGAGCTGGCCGAGTTCGACGGCTCGGGCCAGTCGGGTACGGCCACGCTGACCGCGGACGGCGAGCAGACACGCGTCGTCATCTCGATCGACGATCCCATCTCGGATTCGCAGCCGGCGCACATTCACGAAGGAACGTGCGACAACCTCACGGCCGAGCCGGCGTACGGCCTGCCGAACGTCGCCGACGGAAGCTCGGACAGCACGGTGGACGTCTCGCTCGACTCGCTCACGAGCGGCGAGTACGCGATCAATCTCCACATGTCCGACGAGGACCTCGCGACGTACACGTCCTGCGGGGACATCAGCTGATCCACCGTCTCGGGGTCGACCTCGGTCCGACCCAGGCTGCACGCGCAAGGCCGGAAGCCCGCTAACGCGGGCTTCCGGCCGCGCGAAGATCACTGAAGGCGTCCGCTTCGCGGCCGCTGTCGTAGCGATCTCCGACCGCGCGATAGCGCTACTCGAGCACGAACGAGATCCGCAGCGTCACGCGGAACTCGGTGATCTTTCCGTCCACGACGTCGACCTTCTCCTCGGAGACCCACGCGCCCTTGATACCGCGCAGGGACTCTCCCGCCTTGTCGATGCCGTTCTTCACTGCGTCCTCGAAGCTCGTCGGCGAGCTGGCCGAGATCTCGACCACCTTGGCAACGGACATACGCCCACCCCTTCCGTCGTCGTGTCGCTGATCGGTCGTGCCGAGTCTAGTAGTGGGCGAGACTCAGACGCGACCGCTGAAGGTGTCGCAAGCTCTGGGGGCCCGAGCCCTCGATGCCGCGCACGAACCAGCTCTGGCGCTGCTCGGCCGATCCGTGCGTCCAGCCCTCGGGAGTGACCCTGCCCTGCATCCGCTCCTGGATGCGGTCGTCGCCGACGGACGCGGCGGCGTCGAGCGCCTCCGCGACGTCCTGGCGGGTGAGGTCCTCGATGTAGCCCGTGGCGAGGGCGTTCCCGACCCAGAGTCCCGCGTAGCAGTCGGCCTGGAGCTCGACGCGAACCTGGCCACCCTGCGGCCCGGTGTCACGATCGGCTCTCTGCAGCACTCCGGTGAGGTTCTGGACGTGGTGCCCGTACTCGTGGGCGAGGATGTAGGCCTCGGCGAGCGGGCCCCCTTGTGCTCCGAGCTCCGACTGGAGCTGGTCGAAGAACCCCAGGTCGATGTACACGTAGCGGTCGTTCGGGCAGTAGAACGGGCCGGAAGCGGAGGACGCGGGACCGCAACC
Organism: uncultured Gaiellaceae bacterium; assembly: GCA_963808865.1. Taxonomy (GTDB): domain Bacteria; phylum Actinomycetota; class Thermoleophilia; order Gaiellales; family Gaiellaceae; genus GMQP-bins7. The sequence continues at coordinate 231,580 of CAWEGY010000001.1, forward strand.
GGTATCGATCCCGCCCTCGAAGAAACGCGTGCGCGTCGGCTCGTATCCACGAAACGCCTTCGATCCAGTAGGCCTGGATGCTGTTGATGCTGGCCAGGACACGGCAGTCCTCGCGCTCATTGGCGTCCTCGCCGGTGCGGCACTCGGCCGCGAGCTCGCCGGAGGGCGTTGCGCCCGGCCCGACGGCCTGGCCCGGAGAGCGAGCCGAGGTCGCCGAGGCCCCCACCGCCTCCACCCAGGAAGAGGAACGCGAGCAGGACGACGATGCCGATGATCCCGCCGCCCCCGCCGATCTTCATCGGCATTCCTCCGGGCATTCCGCCGCGGCCGGCGCCGCGGTAGTCCTCTACCTGGGACGGGTCTAGCCGGGCGTCCTTGCGAAACCGCATCGAAGCCCTTGTACCCCGATCCGGGGCTGCCGGAACGCTCTGTTGTGCGCAAGACGGGAACCTGCTCTCGCAGGTTCCCGTCGCGCTAGATCCCTGAAGGCGTCCGCTTCGCGGCCGCTACGTGTGCCTTGCCATCAACCGGTGGGTTCGAACGCGGGCTCGACGCCGGGCGAGTCCTGCGGCTGCAGGTCCCGTCCGCGGACGAGGAACACCGAGACGAGCACCCCGACGAACGCGATCGCGGCTCCCGCCCAGAACGCGGCCTGGAAGCCGTCGGTCAGGGCGACCGGCGCCTGCGTTCCCGTCGCGACCGCGTCGTTCGTCGTGTTGACCGCGATCGTCGAGAGGATCGCGATCCCGACCGCGCCGCCGATCTGCTGCGACGTGTTGATGAGACCCGACGCCAGACCGTACTCCCGCGGCTTCGTTCCGGCGACCGCGGCGATCGTGACCGCGACGTACGCGAACGGCATCCCGAGGCCGATGATGAGGAAGCCCGGGAAGAGATCCGTCCAGTACGACCCGTCGACGGACACCTGCGTGAAGTAGAGGAGCCCGACGGTCATGAGCGCCATCCCGAAGACGAGTGCGGGCTTGACGCCGACCCGGGTGACGGCCGCCGCGGCGACGTTCGCCCAGATGATCGCCGTGCCCGCCACGGCGAGGTAGCCGACTCCGGTCTCGATCGGCGACAGGTCGAGGACCTGCTGCATGTACAGCGTCAGCATCAGGAACATCGCGAACAGCGCCGTCCCGAGGACGAAGCCGACGATGTTCGCGGCCGTCAGCGTCTGCAGCCGGAAGATCGAGAACGGGACCAGCGGATCCTTCACCCGCTGCTCCCACCCCACGAACGCGAGCAGCAGGACGGCGGCGGCGACGAAGACCCCGATCGTCTGTCGCGGAGTCCCAGCCCCAGCCCTGTCCCTGCGTGATGCCGAGCACGAACAGCGAGAGACCGGAGGTGACGAGCACCGCACCCGGGATGTCGAACCCCTGGCCGTGCTTGTCGAGGCTCTCCGCGAGCAGGAACGGCGTCAGGACGAGCGCCGCGACACCGACCGGGACGTTGACGAAGAAGATCCACTCCCACGAGAGCAGGTCAGTGAGGACGCCGCCGAGCAGCACGCCCGCTGCCGCGCCGACTCCGCCGACCGCGCCCCATGCGCCGAGCGCGATGTTCCGCTCGCGGCCTTCCTTGAACATGGCGACGAGGATCGACAGTGCCGCCGGCGTGATCGTCGCAGCGCCGAGGCCCTGGATGGCCCGAGCGACGATCAGCGAGTCGTCACTCCACGCGAAGCCGCAGAGGAGCGAGCCGAGCGTGAAGAGGACCGTGCCGACCATGAAGATGCGCCTCCGACCGAGCAGGTCGGCCGAACGGCCGCCGAGCAGCAGGAAGCCGCCGAAGACGAGCGCGTAGGCACTGATCACCCACTGCAGGCTCTCCGGCGAGAACCCGAGGTCGACCTGGATCGACGGCAGCGCCACGTTGACGATGGCGATGTCGAGGATGGTCATGAACTGCACCGCGAGTATCAGCGCGAGTGCGTACCACTTCTTGTTGTCCGAGCTCACCATGCAAACCCCCAGACGTTCTCGTTCGATGTGAGCGCGGGATGCTACACGATTCTGCTTGCGATTTGCAAGTTAAGACTTCCAATTTGCAAGTTATCCGGCTATAGTGGGCTGCGGCGTGTCGAAGAGCTACAACCAGTACTGCCCGATCGCGACCGCGCTCGACCTCGTCGGGGAGCGCTGGTCGCTCCTCATCGTCAGGGAGCTGCTGGAGGACGGCGAGCTTCGCTACTCGGATCTGCACGCCCGATTGACCGGCTGCGGCACCAACATCCTGGCCGCGCGGCTCAAGCAGCTCGAGGCGGGCGGCGTCATCCGCGCCGGAAGCTGCCCCCGCCCGCCGCGGCGACGGTGTACGAGCTGACCGAGTACGGCCTGGGCCTGCGCGCCGTGATGCACCAGCTCGCGCACTGGGGCGCGCGCATGATGCCCGTGCCCACGAGCGGCGATCTCGAGCCGGGATGGCTCCACGGAGCGCTGCCGATGGCATTTCCTCCGACCGCGCCCGCTTCACGTGTGGAGTTCCGCATCGGCGACGAGGTCGCGTCCCTCGTCGACGGCGGCGTGCTTCCCGAGGGCATCGAGGATCCGGATGCCGTCGTGATCGCAGACGCGCCGGGCTTCTACCACCTCGTCGTGGACCGCGATCTCTCCGCTGTGAGGTCGAGGGCGATGCCGCGAGTCGTCGCAGGCGCTGCTCGATGCGCTGCCGCAGTGCGCCCGCCGACCGCCGCGCAGGCTGCGTCCGCAGTCGCCTAGACGAGACCGCCCGGGTAACGCCAGGGGCCCGGCTCGAAGCGGATTCCGCGCTTGCGGCAGAACTCGCGGACGGAGTCGAGCACCGTGCCGCCATCCCCGTGGACCTGCCGCGCCGATCGAGGTCGAGCACGGCGACGCCGTCCGGGACGTCAGCCTCGACGCCGAGGGCGAGCACGACCGCGGGGCCGTCGACTCCGCCGCGATAGCTCGGCGTGAAGAGCACGCGCGTCCCCTCGACCTCGAACGCCGCGTCCTCGACGGCCGAGACCGGCGTGCCCGCGGAGCGCGAGCAACTCGTGCAGGTCGTCGATCATCCTGCGCGCGAGCTCGGTTCGACGCGCCTCGGAGAGCTTGTGGCTCGAGCTTCCCGTGACCTTCGCGGGGACGCCGATGGCGAACGCGCCGGCCGGGACGTCGCCGACGACGTACGAGCTCGACGCGACGATCGCCTCCGCTCCGATCCGCGAGCCCGCGTAGAGCACCGCACCGAGCCCGACCTGCGACCGATCCTCGAGCACGACAGGCGCGAAGCGGTTCTCGAAGCCCTCGAGCACGGAGTGGCCGATGTTGTGCGTCACGATCAGCGACCTCATCGTCAGGAACACCTCGCGGCCGATCAGGACCGGCCGGCAGACGTTGACGAAGGCCTCGTCTCCGACGAACGCGAGATCGCCGACGACGAGCGTCGCCCACGGATCGCGGTGCCCACCGCCACCGAAACGGATCGACCGTCCCGCCCAGATGCCCGCACCGAGGAAGGCGCGCCGGCAGCGAAGCTCGAGATCCGCGCCGAACTGCGACAGCTCTCCGATCGCGACGACCTCCTCGCACACGATCGTCGCGCGCGGCCCGATCCGGACGCCGTCCGCGATCACGATGCGCGGCGCGACCACGAGTGACCCTTCGCCGAGGTCGACTCCCTCACCGATCGCTGCGCCGGCTTCACGCAGGACGCGGGCCTTCTCGTCGGGAGCGAGAGCCCGGAACGCTTCGGGATCCACTCGCAGCGAGTCGAGAGCCTCCGCCGAGATCGTTCCGTCGGTTCCGTCGGGGTCGAAGGTCGCGGGCAGCGACACGCCGCTCGACGACACGCCCGCCAGCGCGGGGCCGGCAGCAGGCGCCTCGGCAGCCTTCTGTCGGGCGATCAGCTCCTCGACGTCCTTCTCGGTGATGAAGCCGCGCTTCTCGACGGCCGAGAGATCGATTCCGTGCAGCTCCGCGAGCTCCGCGGCCTTGCGCGTCGCCTTGCGGTCACCCGTCGCCGGCTTCGGGGCGGGCTTCTCCTCCGCCTTCGCGTCGACCGACGCGAGCTCCTCGGCTGTCTCGGCAACGTACGCAATCGTCTTGCCGAGCTCCACCTCCACGTCCTCCGCGTACAGCTGCACGATCGTCCCCGCGCCAGGCGACTCGATCTCGACGGTCGCCTTCGTCGTCTCGACGACGCAGACCGGTTGCCCCTGCGTGACCTCGGCGCGGTCCTCGACGAGCCACTCCGCGAGGAGCGCGTACTCGGTGTTCGCGTCTTCGCGCGTGAGAACGATCTCGAGCACGAGCGCACCGACGCCTTCGAGCGCGGCGATCGCCCCGACGACGTCGTCGACACTCGGGAGCATCGCGTCCTCGAGCGGGCGTGCGGACGGGATGATCCCGTCGCGCGCGGCAACACGGCGAATCGGCGCACGCAGGTCGCTCCACGCGGCCTCCTGCACGCGAGCCGCGATCTCCGCGCCGAAACCGCCCGTGAGCGTTCCCTCCTCGGCGGTCACCAGCGCTCCCGTCCGCGCGACCGACTCGAGCACGGCGTCGAGCTCGAGCGGCACCAGCTGTGACAGCGCGACGACCTCGCAGAAGATCTCGTGCTCGAGGATGAGCTCCGTCACCGCGTCGAGCGCGACCGGGAGCATCCCGCCGTACGTCACGACGGTTGCCGACGCCTCGGAGAAGTCCGTCCCCGAGAACGTCAGCGCCGGGTAGGGACCGGCGGTCTCGCGAACGGCGAGCTCGCCGATGTGGCCGTCCTCCGGGCGCCGGTTCGGCCGCCCGTACATGAGCTTGTTCTCGACGAAGAACACCGGCCGCTCGTCCTCGACCGCGTCGGTGAGCAGCGCGCCGATGTCGTGGCACTCGCTCGCCGCGACGACGCAGATGTTGGGAACGCCGAGCAGGAGCTTCTCGAGCGACTGCGAGTGCGTCGGCCCGTATCCGCGGCGACCACCCATCGGCGCCCGGACCACGAGCGGCACCGTCACCTGGTCGTCGTACATCTCGCGGAACTTCGAGATCCCGTTCACGACCTGGTCGAAGCCGAGGGCGATGAAGTCACCGAACATGATCTCGAGGATGGGACGCCGGCCGCGGAGCGCCATCCCGGCAGCGACGCCGAACAGCGAGGCCTCGCTGATGGGCGTCGTCAGCACCCGGTCCGGGTACGCGTCGCTGAGCCCCTGCGTGACCTTGAACGCGCCGCCGTAGGGATCGAGCACGTCCTCGCCGAGGAGATAGACGTCGTCGCGTGCGGCGAAGAGCGCGTGCAACGTCTCGTTGAGCACCTGCACGCAGCGCTTGGGCTGGTTGTTCGTACTCACGCGGCAACCCCGGGTGCAGCCGCGGGCGCGGCATCCGCAGCCTCGACCGTCTCGGCGAGCCGCTCCTCGCAGCGCGCCTCGATCGCGGCGCGCTCGTCGTCGTCGAGCCGAGCACCCGTGACGACGCAGCGGGTCGCGCGTGCGGCGCTCCTCGATCTCGGCCGGGTCGCGCTGGTCGTCCGACTTCGAGTGCGGGCTGAAGCGGTACGTGTTGAGCACCAGGAAGAAGGGCGCGCCGGTCTCGCGGATGCGGCCGATCGCCCGCCCGGCGGCCGCGTGGATCTCCTCGACGTCGGTCGTGTCCAGCTCGTCGGTCTCGACCCCGAACGCGGCGCCGCGCGCGGCGATGGATCCAGCGAGCTCGAGCTCCACCGGCGTCGATTGAGCGTAGTGGTTGTTCTCGACGACGAAGAGCACGGGGAGGTTCCAGAGCGAGGCGATGTTGAAGGACTCGTACGCGACGCCCTCGCCGAGCGTGCCGTCGCCGAGGAACACCGTGGATACGGCACCGGTTTCCTTCGTCTTCTCGGCGAGCGCGATCCCGGTCGCGACCGGGACGATGCTCCCGAGAACGCCGTTCGAATAGAAGTTGCCCTTGCACAGGTGCTGGCTGCCGCCCTTGCCGCCGCAGACGCCCGGTGCCTTCCCCATGACCTCGCAGAGGAGACCGAACGCGTCGTCGGTGAACGCGAGGTAGTGCCCGTGGCAGCGGTGGTTCGAGAAGATCACGTCCCGCTCGGGCTCGAGGTGGTCGATCAGTCCGACCGCGTTCGCCTCCTGCCCGATGTAGGTGTGCGTCGTCCCGACGAGCTTGCCGAGCGAGAAGAGGTCGAGGAGCGTCTCCTCGAACCGGCGGATGAAGAACATCCGCTCGTAGAAGATTGCGAGGTCCCGCTAGTGGAGGCACCACTAGAGGTAGCCCGAGGTCGGAGAGCCGCTTCGCGACGGTCGCCTCTTCCTCGGCCGTCAGCTCGTGACGCTCGGCGCTCTCGAGCTCGGCGAAGACGAGGCTGCGCAACTCGGACGGGGCATCGGCCGGCCGGCTGTCGAGCTCGCGCGGATCGGCGCCGAGGTGGAATGCCAGTTCCTCCCCGCTCTCGACGTCGAGGATCAGCTTCCACGGGGGCATGCGGACCGCGAGCTGCGTGAGCGCCCCCATGTCAGTGCCCGTGATGACGGCAGGTCGGTCGCCGTCGACGCGAAGCAGCGACTCACCGTCCATCTCACGTGCGGGCAGGCCGGACAGCTCGAGCAGCGTCGGCATGAGGTCGATGGTGCGCACCTGGGACGGGACGACGGCCGGGTCGAGCGCGCCGGGCGCCGAGAGGATCAGCGGCACCTGCACGATCTCGTCGAAGAGAGCCGCGCCGTGCATGTGGTAGACGCCCTGGACGTCCTCCTTCTCGACGAAGCGCTCGCCCCAGGACTCGCCGTGGTCGGACAGGAACGCGAAGACCGTGCGCTCGCGCAGCCCCAGAGTCTCGAGCTCCTCGAGGAACGACGCCACGAGTACCTCCGACTGTCGCTCGACCGCCGACCGGTAGCGCTCGCGCATCTGCTCGAGTGCGGCTGCCGAGTCCGACTGGATCCCCTCGATGACCTCCTGCTTGGCGGCGAGCCAGTCCTGGCGCTCCGAGTGGAGGATGTCGTAGGGCATGTGCGTGGCCCAGTTGTGGACGTAGAGGAGAAAAGGCTCGTCGCGCTTCTCCCGCAGCCACCCGAACGCGGCTTCGAGCGACTCACTCGTGCCGAGGACGTTCGCCTCGGGCTGGTCCTTGAACAGGTAGTTCGTGTCGAACACGAAGCTGCCGACCTCGTAGCCGTGGGCCGAGAAAGCCCGAAAGATCGTCTCGAGCGACGGATCGAGCGGCGCATCCCAATGCAGGTAGCCGTGGTGGTGCGCGCTCATGCCGGTGACGATCGAGGTCGTCGACGGCGCCGTCCACGGCGCGGCGCTGATCGCCTGGTCGAAGCGAACGCCGCCGGCCGCGAGCTCGTCGATCGTCTTCGTGTTCAGGAACCTGGCGCCGTAGCAGCCCAGATGATCCGTCCGCAGTGCGTCGGACACGTAGACGATGACGTTCACAGCGCGGCGGATTGTAGTGACGGCCTAGCGTGGGGCCGTCACGAGGCGGGCCCCCCTCTACGCGCTCTACGCCGCAGACACGATCTCGCTCTCCGGCAACGCGATCGCCCAGATCGCGATCCCGTGGTTCGTGCTGACCGAGACGGGGAGCGCGACCCTCACCGCGCTCGTCGTGTTCCTCAACTTCTTGCCGATCGTCCTCGCAGCGTTCTTCGGCGGCGTCGTGGTCGACCGGCTCGGGTTTCGGACGACGAGCGTCGTGGCGGACCTCGCGAGCTCGGCGGCGGTGGCGGCGATCCCGCTTCTGCACACCACCGTCGGGATCGAGCTGTGGCAGCTGATGGCCCTCGTCTTCGTCGGCGCCCTGCTCGACGCTCCGGGGGCGACCGCGCGCGCAGCGCTTTTCCCCGACGTCGTCGAGCTGGCGGAGTGCCGATGGAGCGGGCCGCGGGTTCCGAGCCGGGATCCAGCAGGGCTCGCCAGCTCGTGGGGGCGCCGCTCGGCGGTGTCCTCGTGGCCGTGTTCGGCGCCACGGGCGCTGTGGATCGACGCTGCGACCTTCCTCGTCTCCGCCGCCCTCGTCGTGGTATTCGTGGCGCGGCCGCAGGTCGCGGCAGAGGGTGAGGAGCCGCGGTCGCTTCTTCGCCGAGCTCGCCGAGGGACTGCGGTTCATCTCGAGGCGCCGCTGGTCCGGGCGCTCATGTTCATGGTCCTCCTGTCGAACCTCGTAGAGGCTCCGGGCGCGGTGGTCCTGGCGGTGCTCGCGAGGAGGAGTACGGCAGCGCGACCGACTTCGGCCTCCTGGTCGGTGTTCTCGGCGGGTCGGCGCTCGCCGGAGCGCTGGTCTACAGCGCGATCGGCCACCGCCTGCCGCGGCGGCGCACCTTCCTCGTCTGCTTCTCGTTCGTGCCGCTCGGCTACCTGGCGCTGGCGACGTGCCGTCGCTCCCGATCGCGCTCGCCGCCCTCGCGGTGGCGGGCTTCGCGGCGGGACCGATCAACCCGCTTCTCTTCACGGTCCAGACGGAGATCGTGCCGAGCGAGCTGCGCGGCCGCGTGTTCGGCGCGGTCAGAGCGGGAGCATGGGCGGCGATCCCCCTCGGCATCCTCCTCGGCGGCGCTCATCGTCGCCGCGGTCGGAGTCGCCGCCACGTTCCTCGCCATGGGCGTGCTCCTGGCTCTCGTCGTCGGCTACGGGTTCTTCAATCCGGCGTTCCGGGAGATGGACCGGGCCTCTGAGGCGGATCAGCCGTAGGACGAACTACCCGGGCCTTCCGCGGCGGCGGAAGCTCCATGGACGCGCGGAGGCCGACGAGCGGCGTGTCGGGAACCTGCACGAAACCCCGTGTCGGGCGGTCGAGGTCGAAGGTCATGAAGACGAGGAGCGAGACGAAGACGGCCGCCAGGAACACGGTCACGACGCCACGCGAGATCATCGCGAGGTAGAGGGCAAGCAAGCCGAGGCCTGCCGCGGCACCCACGATCGTGACGAGCAGCACCGGGGCCGGGACGCGATTGCCCAATGCGGAGACGCGCACCGTCTCCATGTCGATCATCTCGTTGAGCGTCTCGATGTAGAGGCGCGGCGCGCTGTCGCGCGGCGACTCGGCGAGCGCCTCGCCGCCGAGGCCCCAGAGCTCGCGCTGCCGGAGCCCCGCTCGATCGAGCGCGGCGCGGTAGCCGGCGCTGCCGGGACCTCTTCGAATACGCGATCACGTCGTCCGTGTACAGCCTCAGCAGCCGGAGCGAGCGGGTGCGGTACGGCTCTCGCAGGGTCTGGGCGCGCAGGTAGGTGGTGCCGATCGCGTTCGCGTCCTCGACGACGGCAGCGCGACGGGCGTCGTAGCGCCCGACGGCCATCGTCATGCCGAACGCGAGGATGAGCGCGACGAGGCCGAGCAGCGCAGCCTGAAGGACGCCGAAGGGCTCCCGCAGCGTGTCGGCGTGCCCGCGCAGCCTGCGACCGATCAACGTGCCGAGCAGCGTGGCGCCGAGCACGATCCCGAAGACCAGCAGGGCGAGCTCCACGTTGCTCAGGCGAAAGAGCACGCTGACTCCACGGAAGCTTGAGTTGCCAGGGCCGATCGATGATGGGCAACGCGCCAGACGGAGCGCGTCCCACCGGGACGATCGTGCGAAGGGCTAGGCGATGCCCGAGCCGGCTTCGAGTGTCGCGAGGAGGCTCTCGCCGCGCATGCCGGGTGGCTCTTCGATGCCGAGGAGCCCGAGCACGGTGGGGGCGATGTCCAGGAGGTGAGCATCGCGGCGCCCCGACGCGTCGATCCCTGGCCCGGCGACGACGTAGAGACCGTCCTGCGCGTGGTTGGCGTCGTCGGGCCCCGTGTCGTTCTCGAGCGTCTGGATGCCCTCGTCTCCGCCGATCGTGCCGACCGAGCGCCAGAGGAGGTCACCGAAGACGACGATGAGGTCGGGCGCGACGCCCTGCGGCTCGCCGTACAGCTCCTCGGGCGTGTAGACGGCGGTCGGGATCGGGTTCCCGGCGTCGTCGGGAATCGCGGCGATCCGCCGCGCGAGGTCCGCGCGAACGGCCTCGTACTGCTCGGGCGGGATCGTCCCCTCGGGCTCGCGACCCTTGACGTTGAGAAACACGCGCGCGTAGTAACCGCCCTCCCCCCACGCCGTCGTGCGGGACCAGTCCACGCCGACGTCGCGGAGCGAGGACACGCCGTCCGGCTCGGCGAGCGTCGCCAACAGCCCCTCCTGTCGCAGCCACTCGTTGATGCGGATGCCGCCGTCGAGCCGCTTCGCGCCGTGATCCGAGAGCACGAAGACGACGGTGTCGTCATCGGCGTGCTCCAGCAGCTTCGCGATGAGCCCGTCGACGTGCCGGTGGTAGTCGAGGATCGCGTTCTCGTACGCATTCCCCGCCTCGTGCTTGCGGTGCTCGGGATCCATGAACTTCCAGAACCCGTGGTGCATGCGGTCGGGGCCCATCTCCACCATCGCGAACAGCGTCCACGGCTTCGTCTCGAGCAGGTGCTCCGCGAGCCGGAAGCGCCGGTCGGTCATCTCGTAGACCTGCCGCAGCAGGTACTCCTTGTCATCCGTGCGGAAGTCCTTGGTGTCGAAGAGGTATTCGCCGACGACATCGGCGATCTCGTCCTTCAGCGCGGCCGGGTACGTGTACTTGCTCTCGACCGACGGCGTGAGGAAGCAGCCCACCATGACGCCGTTCAGCGGCCGCGGCGGAAACGTGCCCGGGACCGAGAGCACGATCGAGGAGCCGCCCGCCCGGGTGACGTAGTCCCACAGGCGCGGCTCGCGAATCGCGTCGCCCATGGCGATGAAGTTGCCGTCGTACGTGTGGTCCGCGCGGTTCCGGAAGCCGTAGACGCCGAGGTCGCCGGGCGTCTTCGAGGACATCATGCAAGACCACGCCGGCACCGTGATCGGGGGGATCACCGAGGTGAGGCGGCCGTACGCGCCGCGCTCCATGAGCCCCGAGATCGTCGGCAGCTCGTCTCGCCAGCGCTCGAGGACGAGCGACGGCTCGGCGCAGTCGAGCCCGATGAGCATGACCTTCCGCGGCACGCGCGCAACCATAGTGGTCGTCTAACGTTGGACGGCGTGGCCACTCGCCGGCAGAAGCACCTCGCGCTGATCATCGCGCGAGAGCTCGCGTCGCAGCTCGCGACCGCGACGTTCATCGCCGACGCCGACGGGAATCTCGTCTTCTACAACGAGGCGGCGGAGGACATCCTCGGACGCACGTTCGCCGAGGCGGGAGCGATGCCCGCGTCGGAGTGGCCGTCGCTCTTCCGCGTCGAGGATCTCGACGGAGCTCCGGTCGCCCTCGAGGACCTGCCCGGCGGAATCGCGCTCGCCGAGCGGCGGCCTGCCCACGCCCGCGTCGGGATCATGGGCCTCGACGGACAGCGGCGCATCATCTCGATCACCGCACTCCCGCTGTTCTCCCACCCGACGGAGGTGGTCGGCATGGTCGCCTTCTTCTGGGAGGGCGACGGGGCCGGAGGCGAGTAGCGGTGATCGCGCGAGTCTGGGGCTGCCGGGGCTCGCTGCCGACTCCGGGCGAGGCGACGGTTCGGTACGGCGGCAACACGTCCTGTGTCGAGATCCGCTGTCGGAGCGGGATCGCCCTGATCCTCGACGCGGGCACGGGCATCAAGCGCCTCGGTGACGAGCTCGATCCGAGTGCCGAGATCCACGTGCTGCTCACGCACCTGCACCTCGACCATCTCGAGGGGCTCCGCTTCTTCGCCCCTCTGTGGCGGGACGACGGCAAGGTGCATATCTGGGGGCCGTCCTCGCCGGTCCACTCTTTGCAGGAGCGCATCGCCAGATCGTTCTCGCCGCCGCTCTTCCCCGTCGACCTCGGCGACATTCCCGCGACGGTCGTGTTCCACGACGTTCCGGACGAGGCGTGGGAGCTCGACGGGATCCGGATCCTTGCGCTGCCGGTCTCGCATCCGGGGTCGACGGTCGGATTTCGGCTCGAGCACGAGGGCCGTTCGCTCGCCTTCATCCCCGACCACGAGCCCGTCCTCGGCGTCGAGCTGGCGACGCTCGAGCCGGACTGGGTTTCGGGCCACGCGCTCGCCCAGGACGTCGACGTCCTCCTGCACGACAGCCAGTTCACCGAGGACGAGTACCCGGACCGGATCGGGTGGGGGCACTCGAGCGTCGCGCATGCCGTCGGCTTCGCGCGCAAGGCGAACGCCCGCCGCCTCGTGCTGTTCCACCACGACCCCAACCGCTCCGACGCCGAGGTCGACCTCCTTGTCGGCCGTGCGGTCGAGCTCTGGGACCGCAACGGCACGCCCGGTCCGCTCGCCGCGTGCGAGGGAATGACGATCGACCTCGGCTGACGGCACGCCGGCAAGACACAATCCACCGATGCACGCGGCTCCCGAGCGGTCGGCGCAGACGGTCGTCATGAAGTTCGGCGGCTCGTCCGTCGCCGATCCGGACAAGATCAGGACGGTTGCGCGTCGCCTCGTCGAGGCGCGCGAGCGCGACGTTCGCGTCGTCGCGACCGTCTCGGCCATGGGGGACGCGACGGACGGGCTGCTCGCCCTCGCCCATGACGTCTCGCCGCGCCCTCATCCCCGCGAGCTCGACATGCTCCTCTCGACGGGCGAGCGCATCGCCTGCGCGCTCGTCGCCATGGCGGTGCACGACCTCGGTCACGAGGCCGTGTCCTTCACCGGCTCGCAGGCGGGAATCATCACCGACCCCGTCCACACGAAGGCCAAGATCCGCGAGATCACGCCCGTCCGCGTCGTCGAGGCCCTCGACCAGGGACGAATCGTCCTTGTCGCGGGATTCCAGGGCTTCTCCCGGGACACGATGGACATCACGACGCTCGGACGGGGCGGAACCGACGTGACCGCGGTCGCGCTCGCGGCCGCGCTGGGCGCGTCGTGCGAGATCTACTCGGATGTCACAGGAGTCTTCACAGCCGACCCGAGACTCGTCCCCGGCGCACGCAAGCTCGAACGGGTGTCGTACGAGGAGATGCTCGAGATGGCCGCCTCGGGCGCGCGCGTGCTTATGCTCCGCGCCGTGGAGATCGCGCGCGGCCAGGGGGTCCCGATCCATGCGCGATCGACCTTCTCGGAAGAGCCGGGCACCTGGATCGAGGGCGTCGAGGGGATGGAGCAGCCGATCGTCTCCGCCGTGACGCACTCGGAGGACGAGATCGTGTTCGATCTCCGAGGGATCCCGGACCGGCCGGGCATCGCGGCGGCGATCTTCGACGCCGTCAGCGAGGAGCACGTGAACGTCGACACCATCCTCCAGAACGTCGTGCACGGCTCTGCCTCCCTCTCGTTCTCCGTTCCGACCGAGGACGTGCCTGCGACGCGCCGCGCGCTCGAGCGCGCCCAGGAGTCGATCGGGCCGATCGAATTCGACGAGATCGGGGATCTCGGCAAGATCTCGCTCGTGGGAGCGGGCATGCGCTCGCATCCGGGCGTCGCCGCCGCGCATGTTCCGAACGCTCGCCGACGAGAAGATCAACCTGAGGATGATCTCGACGTCGCCGATCAAGATCTCGTGCCTGATCGCGAGAAGCGAGGTCGCACGCGCAGTGCAGGCGCTGCACGCCGCCTTCAACCTGGGCGACGCCGACTGAGCACGGCCAGCCCGACGCCGCCGCCCGCCCCATCCGCGCCCCAGCGGGAGAGCCGCGGGCGCTCGCTCGCGATGTGGATCGTGCTCGTGCTCGCGGGGCTGCTGCTGCTCCTCTCGGCGTTCGCGGTGTGGGTGAACCGCGTCGCCCTGAACACCGACGTGTTCGTCGACACGAGCAGCGAGCTGATCGAGGACGACGAGATCAGGAGTGCCGTCTCGACGAAGGCGGTCGACGAGCTCTTCGCAGGGGTCGACGTCCAGGCCGAGCTCGAGACGCGGTTCCCGGCGGATTACAAGGCCCTGTCGGGGCCGGCCGCCGCGGGCCTGCAGCAAGCCTCGTACACGATCGTCGACCGGGCGCTCGAGCGGCCGGCCTTCCAGCGGTTGTGGGCGCTGTCCCTGCGGGAGTCGCACAGGACGCTCGTCGCCGTCCTCGAGGGCGGATCGGACACGGTCACGACCGAGGGCGGCGTCGTCACGCTCGACCTTCGTCAGCTGGTCATCGAGACCGCGGATCGCATCGGGATCGGCGGCGATCTCGCCGACAGGATCCCGGAGGACGCCGGCGTCATCGAGGTCCTGGAGGCCGACGACCTCGACACGGCCCAGGACGCCGCGCAGCTGCTGAAAACGCTCGCGTGGGTCCTGCCACTGCTGACGTTCCTCGCCTTCGGGGCCGTCGTCTGGCTCGCCCGCGATCGCCGGCGCATCGTCAGGAGGATCGGCACGACATTGCTCGCCGTCGGCGTCGTCGGGCTGCTCGCCCTCAGGCTCGTGGGCAACTACATCGTGGACTCGCTCGTGAGCGAGACCGAGAACCGCGCCGCGGCGGCGAGTGCCTGGGACATCCTCACGGAACTCCTCCGCGGTTCCTTCTGGACGATGATCCCGACCGGGATCCTCTTTCTCGTCGCGGCCTGGCTGGCCGGGCCGAGCCCGCGCGCGACCGCGGTTCGCGAGGCGTTCGCCGTGTGGCTGCGAGGTCGTGTCTGGCCGTACGTGGCCCTCGCACTCATCGCCGTCGCCCTCTTGTGGACGAGCCCGGTGACCGACTTCTCGCGGCTTCTCGTCATCGCCGTGCTCGTCGGGTTGGGCGCGCTCTGGATCGAGCTCATGCGCAGGCAGACGATGCGCGAGTTCCCCGACGCCGAGTCCCCAACCTTCCTCACCGACGCGCGGGCATGGCTGTCCGAGTGGTGGGAGGAGCTTCGCGCATCTGCCGCGCCTGCACGTGCACCCGCCCCTGCACCTGCTCCGGCGGCGAGCACGACACCGGCCGTCGCGCCGCCCACCGACCTGACGAGCCGCCTCTCCAGTCTGGCCGAGCTCCATCGGAGCGGAGCGCTGACGGACGACGAGTACGCGTCCGCCAAGGCTCGGGTTCTCGCAGGCGAGTAGTCGCTCGGCAGGCACCACGGCCCACGCGCCGAACTCCCACGCGTGGACAACCGTTGGCTCCAGGCGCTCGTCACGGCGCTCGTCTGGCTGGCAGTCGTCGTCGCGCTGCGCTGGCTGCTGCGCCGGGCGTTCGCGCGCTACGAGCAGCGACTCGCGGAGAAGGACGCGGCGGTCGCGGCGAGCCGACGCACGACGTTCAGCTTCCTCCTGCGGATCGCCATCGCGCTGGCTGCGCTGATCGGAGTCTGGAACGTCCTCTCCATCTTCCCCGCGACCCAGGAGGTCGCGAGAGCGTTCCTGGCGTCGGGCGCCGTTCTCGCTCTCATCGCGGGTCTGGCACTCACGACGCCGCTCGGAAACCTCGGGTCGGGAGTGCTGCTCGCGTTCACGCAGCCAGTCCGGCTCGGCGACCGGATCACCGTCGACCAGCAGACGGGGATCGTGGACGAGATCACGCTGAGCTACACGGCGCTCGCGACCGACGACGGACGACGCGTGTTCGTCCCGAACACGACGATGGTGTCGACGACGCTCGTGAATCGCTCGGTCGACGACCCGCGCCGGCTGGTGACGGTGGAGCTGCCGGTTCGGCTCGGCGTCTCGCTCGAGCAGGCCCGGAAGGTGGCGATCGAAGCTGCCTCGCAGGTTCCGGACGGCGAGAACCTCTCCGTGTACGTGCAGGTCGGGACCCTCACCGAGAAGACGGCCTGGCTGCAGGTCGTCGCGTTCGCGCCGTTCAGTGCCGACGTGTCGAACGTCGCGAGCGAGATCCGCGAGAAGGCGGTGTCGGCGCTGGCCGACGCCGACCTCCTTCCCGCTTAGTCGAGCTCCAGCCCTTCGCCCGGCTGCAGCACGCGCACCTCGACATCGGGCGCGGTCCTGCCCATGGCGGCGACGAACGCGGGCGCGGGGAGCCCGACGAACCGGGGCGCGCCGCGCAGGCCGAGGTGGATCGGGAAGTACGTCCCCCAGTGGATCGGGATCACGAGCTTCGGCCGAACGAGAGCGACGGCCTCTGCGGCGCGTTCGGGATCGAGGTGTCCTCCGGTTCCCAGCCCGGGCCCCCAACCCCAGATCGGGATCAGACCGACGTCGACGGGGCCGAGCTCGCGCATCCCGTCGAAGAGATCGGTGTCGCCGGCGAAGTAGACGGTCTTCGACCCTGAGACGACGTACCCGAGTGGATCCGCCGTCGCCCCGAACGGCCCGCGGCTACGGTCGTGGTCGGCTGGAACGGCGCGAATCTCGAGCGCCCCGATCGCGAGCGTCTCGCCGACGCCGATCTCGAGCACGCTCTCGAACTTCCGCTTGCGGAGCAACCCGCCAAGGCCACGTGGCACGACCATGGGGAGCGACTTGCCGAGCTTCTCGAGCGACGGCAGGTCGAGGTGGTCGTAGTGCGCGTGCGAGATGAGCACGGCATCGAGTCCGCGCTGCGCGCGTGCCGGGACCGGAGCAGAGCGCCTGAGGTGCGCGACGCGGTTACGGAGTAGTGGGTCCGTCAGGAGACGAACGCCGTCGAGGTCGACGACGACGGTCGCATGACCCACGTACTCGATGCGCGCCACGCGCGAAGCGTTACACGCAGTCCTTGAGTCCCTGCGCCTCCGGAAGCGATTCGAGCTTCTTCAGCGTGTTGTTCTCGATCTGACGGATCCGCTCGCGCGTGACGCCGAACTCCTGCCCGACTTCTTCGAGCGTGCACGGCTGAGTGCCGTCGAGGCCGTACCGCAGCTCGATGACCCGGCGCTCGCGGTCCGGGAGCGCCGACAGCGCGAACTCCACGTCCTCTCGCCGCAGCGAGACCGACGCGGTGTCGAAGGGCGACTCGGCCTGCTCGTCCGGGACGAAGTCCCCGAGCGCGGAGTCCTCCTCCTCCCCGACCGGCTTCTCCAGCGAGATCGGGAGCTGCGACATGCGCAGGATCTCGCGCACCTCCTCCGTCTCGATCTCGAGCTCCTCGGCGATCTCCTCGGGAAGCGGCTCACGCCCGAGCCGCTGGACGAGCTGGCGCTCGATGTGCACGACCTTGTTCAGCTTCTCGACCATGTGCACCGGGATGCGGATCGTGCGGGCCTTGTCCGCGATCGCGCGTGTCACCGCCTGGCGGATCCACCACGTCGCGTACGTCGAGAACTTGAACCCGCGCCGGTGGTCGAACTTCTCGACCGCCCGGATGAGGCCGAGCGAGCCTTCCTGAATCAGGTCGAGGAACGACAGCCCGCGCCCGAGATAGCCCTTCGCGATGGAGACGACGAGCCGCAGGTTCGCCTCGATCATGTGCTGCTTCGCGCACATGTCGCCGCGCTCGATCCTCTTCGCGAGCGTGACCTCCTGATCGGCCGTCAGCAGCGGCACCTTGCCGATCTCGCGCAGATACAGGCGCAGGGAGTCCAGCGACGGCTCGACGGAGAGATCCAGCTTCGGCTCGAGCTTCTCCTCCTCCGCCGCCAGGGGCTCCGCTGGCGGAAACGACTTGTGCTCGCTCCCTTCGACGAGCTCGATCGCGTGGTCGATCAGATAGGCGTAGAAGTCCTCGACCTGCTCCTTCGTGAGCTCGATCTCTTCGAGCCCCGTGACGATCTCGTCGTACGTGAGGAACCCCTTCTCGAGCCCTTGCTCGACGAGGCGGTGGAGCTCCTCTACCTCGGGGAGGGCAACATCGACAGACAGCATGGGCCGGGCTTTCTCCTCTCGCGCTCGAACGGATACTGACCTTCGGACTACTTGAGCCGGCCCGCCTGCCGCACCCGGCCCCCACCTGCAAGCGCGGGGATACTAGTCCGGAAACGACGATTGTGGAAGGGGACCACTTGGTTAACGTGCGGCCGCCGGCTGGTGAGCGCGCAGCTCGCCGACGGTCTCACCACGCGAGTTGGTGACGAGGACGCTCCCGAGCTCGCCCGTCTCGACCCCGAGCCTGTCGAGGAACGCAGCGAGGCCGGGACGAATTGCTCGATTCGTTCCGTCCTCGACCTTGAGCGCGATGCCGACGCCGTCGGACGAGACCGCGCACAGGAGACCTTCGGCACCGGCTTTCGCCACCCACCCGGAGCCCAGGCGCATCAGCTCCGTGTCCGCTTCGCCCGGTCCGCGGACGAGCTCGGGACGAGAGCGCATGGCTGCAGCCGCGCGGGAACCGCCGTCGAGCTGCTCGAGACGGGAGAACGCGTTCGCCATGCGCTCGAGGGTGAGGGCATATGTGACGACCCCGCAGCCGTCGATCGCCGTCGGCAGCGACGTGGCCTCCACCTCGGCTGCGGCCGACACCTCGGCGAGCATCGCTTCCTGGCATGGATGCTCGGCCAGGCGGTAGCCCTCGGTTGGCCAGCCGTGCTCGCGGCACAGGAGGAGCATCGCGGCGTGCTTTCCGGAGCAGTTGTGCTCGAGTCGAGTCGGCTCCGGGCCGCACTCGAGCTCGTCCTCGCTCGCCGAGGCCTTCGCGAGCAGCGAGCGGACGGGCTCGAGCTGGTCGGGGCGGTGAAGGTGCGACGCGCAGGCGACAGCGATCTCGGCCTCGGTGAGATCAGGGCGCAAGCGGACGATCGGCAGCGCCTGGATCGGCTTCGCCGAGCTGCGGAGGTACGTCAGGAGCCCGGAATCGCCGACCTCCTCGACGATCGCGCCCTCGGCAACCGCAACGGCGTGGATGCGGTGGCGGGCCTCGACGACGCCGTTGCGGTGGACGTCCACGAGCAAGGGGCCTGGTTTCGGCACGCGGGGCAATAGGGTAGGGCCGCCGTTACATACAAGGAGGGGATACATGCCAGAACTGTCCAGGGCGCCCGTCGTGCGCTCGTCGATCATCGCGGCGCTCGCCGCCGTCGCCGTGCTGCTGGTCGCGTTCGCGCTTCCTGCCGCCGGCGCGGCTCAGTCGACCGCCTGCGAGAACCGCAACAACAACACCTACGCGAAGCTCCTCGAGTGCGTGACGCTCGAGGGCGTCCGCGAGCACCAGGCCGCGTTCCAGGCGATCGCGACCGCGAACGGCGGCACGCGCGCCGCGCTGACACCCGGGTACGACGCAAGTGTCGACTACGTGATCGACACGCTCGAGGAGGCCGGCTGGTCGGTCGAGACTCACCAGTTCAACTTCGCGGTCGCGCAGCCGATCCAGCAGCTCACGCCGACTCCCGCAACCCACGAGGCGGGCGACGTGACGGGTAGCGCCGTGGCGACGGTGACCGCCCAGGTGACACCCGTCGACGTCAACCTGGTGTTTCCGCACGCGAACACGAGCGGATGCAACGGAGCGTTCACGGAAGCCGCGGTCGGAGCCCCGCTCGTCGCCGACCCGGGTGGTCCCGACGACTTCGCGGGCTTCGTGGCCGGCCGGATCGCGCTGATCCAGCGCGGCGGCTGCAGCTTCGCCCTCAAGGTCGCGAACGCCCAGACCGCGGGCGCCGCCGCAGTCATCCTCTTCAACCAGGGCGACACGCCCGCGCGCAGCGTGACCCTGACCAACATCACGGCCGAGCCGCCGGCAGGCTCGGCATTCACGACGATCGCAGTCCCAGTGGTAGGCGCGAGCCTCGCCGCCGGGCAGTCGCTCGCCCAGGCCGGCACGACCGCGACCGTCGCGGTGGTGAACGTCCCACAGTTAGAACGTGATCGCCGAGCTCGACGGGCGCAACGACAACAACGTCGTGATGGCCGGAGCTCACCTCGACTCGGTCCCGGAGGGGCCGGGGATCAACGACAACGCGAGCGGCTCCGGCGCGCTGCTGGAGGCCGCCGAGCAGCTCTCGAAGCTGAAGCCCGAGAACACGTTGCGGTTCGCGTGGTGGGGCGGCGAGGAAGCGGGCCTGGTCGGCTCGCACGCCTACGTCGACGACCTGTCGCAGGCAGAGCGCGACCGGATCGCCCTCTACCTGAACTTCGACATGGTCGGTTCGCCGAACTACATCTTCATGGTGTACGACGCCGACCAGTCGACGTTCCCGGCCCCGCCCGGCGTGCCGATCCCGGCCGGGTCGGCGGCGATCGAGGACGTCTTCGAGTCCTACTACACGATGCAGGACGAGCCGTACGACGACACGGAGTTCTCCGGTCGGAGCGACTACGAGGCGTTCATCCTCGCCGACATCCCCTCGAGCGGCCTCTTCACCGGGGCTGAAGAGGTGAAGACGGCAGAGCAGGCGACGATCTGGGGCGGCACCGCGGGCGCCCAGTTCGACCCGTGCTACCACCTCGCCTGCGACACGTTCGCGAACAACAACGACCACGCGCTCGACGTGAACTCCGACTCGATCGCGTTCACCGTGCTCACGTTCGCGTACTCGACGCAGTCGGTGAACGGCGTGCCGGGACGGTTGGTGCCCGGCTCGCCGTCGAACCCGTTGCCCGCCCCCGCGGGCCCCGAGGGCACGTTCACCCCGTAGACGGGACCTGAACCGGAGGAGCCGGAGCCAGGCGCAGCGCCTGGCTCCGGCTCACCCTTGCGAATGGTCGGGATTTCTCGTATGTTCCGCGATCATCGACCATTCGAAACTCATCGACTACGACGCCGCCGAGATCATGGAGGTACGCGAGCCCGACCAGATTCGGGCGCTGGCCGGCGTCCTCAGGGCGCGAATCGTCGTCCTCCTGCGTGAGCGGGCGGCGAGCACGACGGAGCTCGCCGAGGCGCTGGGCGTTCCGAAGGGAACCGCCGGCCACCACGTGAAGGTGCTCGAGCGCGCCGGGCTCATCCGCGTCGTCGCAACGCGCCAGGTGCGGGCGATGACCGAGAAGTACTACGGGCGCGTCGCCCGTCTCTTCGTGCTGAAGACGGAGGACACGGACGGCGTCGTGGGTGAGGGCGCGCTCGCTTCGGTGATGCTGAGGCAAGCATCCGAGGAGCTCCTGCCCCTCGACTTCGACCACCAGCTCATCACTGCCAACATGGGTCATCGCCGCCTGAGCGCCGCGGACGCACGCCGGCTCGGTCTCCGCCTGAACCGCCTCTTCGCATCGTTCGATGCGAGCGACGACCCGGAGGGCGAGCCGTACGCGCTCGCCGCCGCCCTCTACCCCGCGCCGGCCGCACTGCCGCACCCGGAGCCCGATGCCTAGGCTCTGGCCGACCGGCGGCCTCTGGCGCCACCGCGACTTCCTGAAGCTGTGGTCGGCCGAGACGATCAGCCAGTTCGGCTCGCAGATCGACGACCTGGCATTCGCGCTCGTCGCGATCCTCGTCCTCGACGCGAGCGCCTTCGAGGTCGCCGTGCTCGGCACCGTCCTCTTCCTCCCGTTCATCCTCTTCACGCTTCCGGCCGGCGTCTGGGTCGACCGTCTGCCGCGGCGCCCGATCCTCATCGTCGGCGACTTCGGCCGCGCGGTCCTCTACGCAACGGTTCCCATCGCGTACGTCGCCGACGTGCTCACCCTCTGGCAGCTCTACGTCGTCGGCTTCCTCGTCGGTGTCGTTCCAGGTCTTCTTCGACGTCGCCTATCAGTCGTACCTTCCCTCGCTCGTCGATCGCGACCAGATCATCGAGGGGAACTCGAAGTTCGAGATCAGCCGCTCCGCAGCGCAGATCTCAGGGCCCCGGTCTCGGCGGCATTCTGGTCGAGATCCTGACCGCGCCATACGCCGTCCTCGTCGATGCTTTGACCTTCGTCGCCTCGGGCCTTCTCATCCTCCGGATCCGCAAGCCGGAAGAGCGACCAGAGAGATCGATGATCGACGGCAGGAAGACGAGCTTCTGGCATGACATCAAGGAGGGCCTCCGCTTCGTTCTCGGGAATCCCAACCTGCGCGCACAAGCGGGGTGCACCGCGACCTCGAACCTCTTTTTCAGCCTCGGCTTCTCGGTTTACCTCGTGTTCGCGGTGCGCGAACTCGGTCTCTCGCCGGGGCTGATCGGACTCGTGTTCTCGATCGGTGCTGCAGGCTCTCTCGTCGCAGCGTTCACCGCCATGCGCGTCTCGGGACGGTTCGGAATCGGGCCAACGACGATCGCGGTCACGATTCTGCAGGCACCTGCGTTCCTGCTCGTCGCGTTCGCGCCGGAAGGGAACGCGGCGCTTCCGTTCCTGGTCGCCTCCCAGCTCGTCCTCGGCTTCACGCTCGTGACCTACAACATCGTCCAGGTCAGCTACCGGCAGGCCATCTGCCCCGCCCGCCTTCAGGGCCGCATGAACTCCGCCATGCGCTTCATCGTCTGGGGCACGATCCCGTTGGGAACGCTCGCCGGCGGCGCGCTGGGCACGTGGCTCGGGCTGCGCGAGGCGATCGCGATCGGGGCGATCGGCAGCGGGCTCTCGTTCCTCTGGATCCTCCTGTCGCCGCAGCGGCGCCTGCGCGACATGCCCGAGCCGATCGTTGATGCGTCGGAGACGGTCGAGGCGGGCGCGCGGCTCCCCGGCATCCCCGACTCGCTCTCGCCCGTCGACGACCCGACCTGAGATGCGCCTCTGGCCACGGGGTGGTCTCTGGCGCCACGGCGACTTCCTCAAGCTCTGGTCGGCCGAGACGATCAGCGTCTTCGGGACGCAGGTGTCCCAGCTCGCTCTGCCGCTCGTGGCCATCCTCGTCCTCGACGCCTCAGCCTTCGAAGTCGCGGCTCTCAGCACGTTCGAGTTCCTGCCGTTCATCCTCTTCACGCTTCCGGCCGGCGTCTGGGTCGACCGGCTCCGGCGGCGCCCGATCCTCATCGCCGGCGACCTCGGGCGCGCCGTTCTGCTCCTCACGATCCCCGCCGCCTACATCGCCGATGTCGCTCACGCTCGCGCAGTTGTTCGCGGTCGGGTTCCTCGTCGGCACGTGCACGGTCTTCTTCGACGTCGCGTACCAGTCGTATCTCCCGTCGCTCGTCGAGCGCGACGACATCATCGACGGTAACTCCAAGCTCGAGATCAGCCGCTCGGCGGCGCAGCTGAGCGGTCCGGGTCTCAGCGGCGTACTCGTCGAGATCTTCACCGCTCCGTACGCCGTTCTCGTCGACGGGCTGAGCTACCTGGGCTCCGCGTTCTTCCTGCTTCGGGATCCGGAGAGCCGAGGCAGCCCCGCAACCGGCACGAAGCGAGAGCGGACGCCCCAGCATGTGGGTCGAGCTCAAGGAAGGCCTGCGATTCGTCCTCGGGAATCCGAACCTGCGAGCCCAGGCGGGTTGCACGCGCGACGTCGAACATGTTCGGGAGCCTCGGGTTCGTAGTCCTCCTCGTGTTCGCCGTCCGTGAGCTCGAGCTCTCACCGGGGCTCATCGGCCTCGCCCTCTCGATCGGCGCTGCGGGCTCCCTTCTGGCCGCGCTGACCGCCACGCGCCTCTCGCGCCGTTTCGGGATCGGGCCGACGACCATCGCGGCGTCCGTGCTCTGGGGCCCGGCGACCCTGTTCTTCGCCTTCGCCCCGGTGGGCAACGCCGCGGTGACCTTTCTCGTTGCCGGGATGCTCGTGCTGACCTTCTCCGGCGTGACGTACAACATCGTCCAGGTGAGCTACCGACAGGCGATCTGTCCGCCTCGGCTCCAGGGACGCATGAACTCCGTGATGCGCTTCATCGTCTGGGGCACGATCCCGTTGGGAACGCTCGCCGGCGGGGCGCTCGGGACGTGGATCGGATTGCGTGAGACGCTGGTCGTCAGCGCTGTCGGTGGAAGCCTCGCGGCGCTCTGGATCATCTTCTCGCCGCAGCGCCACCTCCGCGAGATGCCCGAGCCGATCGACGACGGCGGTGCCCGAGCCCGCGACCGCGTAGGCGCTACGGTCAGGGCATGCCCGAGCTCCCCGAGGTCGAGGCGTGGGTGCGAGAGCTCGATCCACTGGTCTCGACCGCGCCGATCGAGCGAGCCGGGACCGGCACACATCGCCACGCTGAAGACCATCGACCCGCCGCTGGCGGAGCTCGAGGGCCGCCGGTTCGCCGGCTCGCGGCGGCGCGGCAAGAACCTCCTCTTCCCGACCGACGACGACGGATCTCGTCCTGCGCGTGCATCTCATGAGCGCGGGGCGCCTTCGCTACCTGCGCTCCGGGGGCGAAGGGGCCCAAGTCGCCGATGTTCCGGCTCCGCTTCGCCAATGCCGGGGAGCTCGTGCTCACCGAGGGAGGCAGGAAGAAGCGCGCGGGCGTCTGGCTCGTGACGCCCGACCAGCTCGAGGCCGACCTCGCGCACCTCGGGCCGGATGCGCTCGACGTCGGACTCGGAGGCGCTCGCGGAGATGCTCGGGCGCGAGCGCCGCCAGCTCCACCCGCTCCTCCGTGACCAGCGAGTCCTCGCGGGCATCGGCCGCGCACACGCGAACGAGATCCTGCTGCGTGCACGGCTCTCGCCCTTCAAGGCGTCGACGGAGCTCTCGGAGGACGAGGTCGACGGCCTCTCCGCGGCCATGCACGAGGATCTGACGCGCGCGCTCGAGCTCCGCGAGCAGGGCAAGGGCGACGCAGCGGTGTACCGCATCCACAATCGTCTGGGCGAGCCGTGCCCGCAGTGCGGGACGCCGATCGCGCGCGTCGACTTCGAGGAGCACACGATCTACTACTGCCCGAGCTGCCAGACGGGCGGGCGGCTGCTCAAGGACCGCCGCCTCTCGCGGCTCTTGCGCTGATTCGACCCTGCTACGGTGGCCGCGTGGCCGACGGCGTGAAGCTCGCGGACGACCTCCAGGCATCGCCACCCGAGATCTCGCTCGCGCTCTCCCGCGCCGGCGTCAGCGGCGTGCAGAAGGCTGTTCGGATTCGGCGCGGGAACGCCGAGACCGTCATGGCAGCCGTCATCGACTGCACGGTCGATCTCGCTGCAGACCAGAAGGGCGTCCACATGTCGCGCTTCCCGGAGCTCTTCGAGGAAGCGATCGAGCTGGTCGTCGAGCGCGAGGCATTGCTCGTCGAGGTTCTGGCCGAGCACATCGCGAGCCGCGTCGTCGAGCGACAGCGGGCGCTGAAGGCGGAGGTCTGGATCCGCGCCCAGTGGCCGATCCATCGACGGACGCCCGTCACCGACCTCGCGACGCAGGAGATGGTGACGCTCTGCGGAATCGCGGCCGCGTCCGAGACCGGCACCCGGCGCGCAGTCGGCGTCGAGGCGACCGGCATCAACGCCTGCCCGTGCGCGCAGGGGCTCGTGCGCAATCGTGCTTCCGAGCGGCTCCTCGAGGCCGGATTCGAGGAGGGAGACGTCGAGAGGATCCTCGAGCTCGTCCCGATCGCCACGCACAACCAGCGCGGGCGCCAGACGCTCTTCGTGGGCACCGAACAGGACCTCGACGCCGAGCTCCTGGTCGAGATCGCCGAGCGCTCGATGAGCGCCCCCATCTACGACCTCCTGAAGCGGCCGGACGAGCTGTTCGTGGTCGAGCACGCCCACCTGCAGCCGCGATTCGTCGAGGATTCCGTGCGGTACGCCCTGCGCGACGCGCTCGAGACCCTCCCCACGCTGGACGACGACGACTTCCTGCTCTCGAAGCAGGTCAACTTCGAGACGATCCACATCCACGACGTCGTCGCCGAGCGCTTCGGCACCGTGGGCGAGCTCCGCGGCGAGCTCGCGACCGGCGAGCCGAGCTCGACCCAGACGAAGCTCGACGCCTGGCTCTCGCGCTAGGAGGCGCCGCGCGCGCGGCGCAGCTCGAACCGGTGCTCGGTGCCTCCGAGGAGGCGCCGGATGTTGCGCGCGGTGGAGGAAGATGACGGCGCACGCGCCGGCAATCCCGAACGCGACGACCGGCCACGGGTAGTCGAACACGACGACCAGGACCGCGAGCGCCGTCGCCGTCACGACCGACGCCAGCGACGCGAACCTCGTCACGAGAAAGACGACAAGCCAGATGCCGATGCAGCAGAACGCGACGAGCGGTGCGAGCGCCAGCGTCGCGCCTCCGGCGGTCGCGACCATCTTGCCGCCCTTCTCGAACCGGAGGAACACCGGCCGGGCGTGACCGATCATGGCCGCAGCGGCCGCGAGGACGCCGACGAGCGCTCCACCGACCCAGAGCCCGAGGGCCGCTGCGGCGAAGCCCTTCGCGATGTCGAGCAGGGCCACCGGGATGCCGAGGCGGCGGCCGTACACGCGGAAGACGTTCGACGCGCCGACGTTGCCGCTGCCCCTGGTGCGGATGTCCTCCTTACGCAGGACGAGCGGCACCCAGTAGCCGAACGGCAGCGAGCCGAGGAGGTACCCGCCAAGCACGGCGAGTGCGTCCAGCACGGGCCTACTCGACCGGAATCGAGTACGACTCGATCCAGCCGTTCACGACGCTCCAGTCGAGGTTCCGTAGGAAGGCCTCGATGTAGGCGGCACGGTCGGTCTGGTAGTCGAGGAAGTACGCGTGCTCGTAGACGTCGAGCGCGACGAGCGGTGTGGCGTTCCAGACCGGGAACGTGTTCTGCGCGTCGCCGATGTAGTTGAAGAGCCGGCGCTCGTCCCAGTCGTACGCCGTCCAGGCCCAGCCGCGTCCCGCCATCCCAGTCGCCCGAAGATCCGCTCGCCACGCGTCCGCGGACCCGAAGTCGCGCTCGATCAGCTCTCCGATCGCCTCGTCGGGATCGCCGCCCTCGCCGCCCAGGTGGTCGAAGTAGAGCTCGTGATTCTTGATCCCGCCGATCGCGAACGTGAAGTCGATCTTGAGCGCCCGCACGTCCGAATAGACCTGGTTCGCTGCTCCGAGATCGACCGTCGCAAGGCGCCCGAGAAGCTCGTTGCGCTTGGCGACATAGCCCTGATAGAGGCGGTAGTGCGCCTCGATCGTGGTGCGTGAGATCCCGTCCAGTTCGAGGAGCGCGGGCCGAAGGTCACGGGGCCTGATCTCGACGAAGTTGGTCATCCGGTTTCCTCCAGAGCCGGGGCGGGAACGTCGCGGAGCATATCCTTCTGCCGGAAACCGGCCCGCAGGGAGAGGAGCAGGAAATGGCATTCAGCGTGCCCGACCTTTCGTACGCGTTCGACGCGCTCGAGCCGCACATCGACGCGCGGACGATGGAGATCCACCACGACAAGCACCACGCCGCCTACGTCACCAACCTGAACGCCGCGCTCGAGGGAACCGAGTGGGCGGACACCCGATCGAGGACATCCTCGGGAATCTCGACGCGATTCCCGAGGACAAGCGCACGGCGGTCCGCAACAACGGCGGCGGGCATGCGAACCACACGTTCTTCTGGGAGATCATGGGGCCGAATGGCGGCGGCGATCCGTCCGGAGCGCTCGCCGAGGCGGTCGGGGAGGCGTTCGGCGGCGTCGCCGAGCTCGAAGGCCGCGGTCAACGACGCTGGCGTCAAGCGCTTCGGGTCCGGCTGGACGTGGCTGGTCTCCGAAGGCTCCGGTCTGGCCGTCATGTCGACGCCGAACCAGGACACGCCTCTGATGGAGGGGAAGACACCGCTGCTCGGCATCGACGTGTGGGAGCACGCCTACTACCTCAACTACCAGAACCGGCGCCCCGACTACCTCGAGGCCTGGTGGAACGTCGTGAACTGGGACGCGGTCGCAGCACGTTTCGAGGGCGTCGGCTAGGAGACGCGCAAACCGCCTGGATCGCGGGCGCGTAGCAACCGGCATGGCTACGTCGCTCGCGATCCGGACAGGTTCGTTCCCGATGCGACCCGCAGCCATGGAACGCCTCGAGCCGTCAATGCCATCGGACGGCGACCTCATCGAAAGCGTCGCTAGCGGGGATCGCGACGCATTCGACGAGCTGTACAAGCGTTACGCGAGAGCCGTCCTCGGCCTGGCGTTGCGCCGGCTCGGCGACCGGGGACGAGCGGAGGACGCCGCGCAGGAGGCCTTCGTCGCGATCTGGCGCTCCGCGCGCACATACGACCCGAGCCGTGGAAACGGCGCGCCGTGGCTGTACGCGGTCGCACGCAATGCGATCACGGATGGGCTCCGCCGGACCCCGACGCCTGTAGCCGAGTTCGAGGACGGGCCGGGTGGGGATCCCGACCCGGCCGATCGCGCGCAGCAGTCGTGGGCGGCGTGGCGCGTCCACCGGGCACTCGAGGTGCTTCCCGAGCACGAGCGACCGGTGATCGAGCTCGCATACTGGGGTGGCTTGTCCCAGAGCGAGGTCGCAGAACGGCTCGCGATCCCACTCGGGACGGTCAAGACGCGCACTCGGAGCGCACTCGCGCGGCTCGCGGATGCGCTCGAGGACGAGCTCCGATGAGCGAGCACCCGCCCGACTTCGACGAGCTCGTGGGCGTCGCTCTCGAAGCCGAACGAGCGCGCGCGGCTTCGCCGAGTCCACGAGCTGCTGGTCGAAGCCGGGCCGCCGCCCGAGCTGACCGGCCCTGCAGGCGCGGCAGCACCGAGATCGCCAAATCGGCGGCGAGGGGCCCTGCTCGCGCTCGCCGCAGCGCTTGCCGTCTCGGTCTTCGCCGTCGGCGCGCTCGTCGGCGAGCGCTCGTCGGGCCGAGCAGTCGATTACGTCGTCGAGATGAACGGGGCTGGGACGATGCCCAACGCCTCGGCGTCGCTGACCGTGTTCGAGATCGACGCCGCGGGGAACTGGCCGATGGAGATGAAGGTCGACGGCCTCGCGCGCGCTTCCAGTGGGCGTCCCTTCGAGCTCTGGCTGACGCGGAAGGGCGAGCTCGGCGCACTCTGCGGAAGCTTCGTCACCGATGCCCAAGGGTACGCCAGCGTGCCGCTGAACGCACCGTGGGAGTTCGACTCCTTCGACGGCTGGGTCGTCGTCGAGGAAGGCTCGAGGACACCGCTTCTGAGCACGTGACCCCGCCGCCCGAGATTCGGATGGCGACCTTCGTACGGGCATCTCGGGAGCAGGTGTTCGATGCGCTCACGCAGGCCCAACATCTCGACGCGTGGTTCACGACAGGAGCCGAGGTCGATCCTCGGGAAGGCGGCGAGATGGTCTGGCGCTGGGTCGACTGGGGCCCGGATCGCGTGACGGCCGAGGACCGGGGCCCAGTCCTCGAAGCACGCCGACCCGAGCGCTACGCCTTCAGGTGGCAGGCGGATCTCGGCGGGACGACTGTCGAGGTGGACTTCGAGCAGCGCCTGGACGGCACCGTCATCCGACTCCGCGAGCACGGCTACCCCGACACGCGCGAGGGCTGGGCAGGCTTCGCGGACTGCTCTACGGGTTGGGGCGAGGCGCTGACCCTGCTCAAGTTCTACGTCGAGCACGGCGTGCGGTACTAGCTCCGGGCGTCGCGCTATCGTCGAGACGGTGGCCGAGATGCATGCACCCGAACCCGTGACCCGCTCGCAGTACGAGGACTTCGCGCGGCATGTATTCGAGTCGGGCACCCCGAAGGGCGATCGCACCGGCACGGGCACGGTCAGCGTGTTCGGCTACCAGATGCGCTTCGACCTCTCCCAGGGCTTCCCGCTCGTGACGACCAAGAAGGTGCACTTCCCGTCCGTCGCGTACGAGCTCCTCTGGTTCCTCCGCGGCGACTCCAATGTCCGCTGGCTGCAGGAGCACGGCGTGACGATCTGGGACGAGTGGGCCGATGCGGACGGTGAGCTCGGCCCCGTCTACGGCGTGCAGTGGCGAAGCTGGCCGACTCCGGACGGCGGTCACGTCGACCAGATCGCCGAGGTCGTGCGGCTGCTGCGCGAGGAGCCCGACTCGCGACGGATCATCGTGAGCGCCTGGAACGTCGCCGACATCCCACGGATGGCGCTCGCGCCGTGCCACGCCTTCTTCCAGTTCCACGTCGCGGGCGGCGAGCGCCTGAGCTGCCAGATCTACCAGCGCAGCGCCGACGTCTTCCTCGGCGTCCCCTTCAACATCGCGAGCTACGCCCTCCTCACGCACATGCTCGCGCAGCAGTGCGACCTCGAGGTCGGCGACCTCGTCTGGACGGGCGGCGACTGCCACGTCTACGACAACCATCGCGAGCAGGTCGCGACGCTGCTCGAGCGCGAGCCGTACCCGTATCCGACACTCGAGCTTGCTCGCCGGCCCGAGTCGATCTTCGACTACGCCTTCGAGGACTTCGAGGTCGTCGGCTACCAGCACCATCCGGCGATCCGCGCGCCGGTCGCCGTGTGAAGGTCATCCTCGTCGCCGCGGTCGCCCGCGGCGGTGTGATCGGCCGGGACGGGGCCGTCCCCTGGCATCTGCCCGCAGGACATGGCGCATTTCAGGGAGGTCACCATGGGCAATCCGGTCGTCATGGGTCGCAAGACCTGGGACTCGCTGCCCGAGCGCTTCCGCCCGCTCCCCGGCCGGCGAAACGTGGTCGTCACGCGCAACCAGGAGTGGAGCGCGAGACGGTGCCGAGCGGGCAGGCGTCGCTCGACGAAGCGCTTCGCCTGCTCGACGGTGAACCGCGTGGCCTACGTCATCGGTGGCGCCGAGCTCTACGCCGCGGCGCTCCCCTACGCCGACGAGCTCGCTGCTGACCGAGATCGACGCGGAGTTCGCAGGCGACACGTGGTTCCCGCCGTGGCGGCGGACGAGTTCGACGAGTCCTTGCGGGAGGAACACCTCTCGGCGGAGGGGACGCGCTTCGCGTTCGTCACGTATCGACGGACGGCCGCATCGAGGCAGCTCGCGGCGCTCAGCGGACGTCGACCGGCTGCTCGCTGCCGCAGCGTCTCGAGTACTGGCTCTTCGGCGGCTGGGCGAGTGGACTTCTACGTCGGCCGAGTCAACGCGGCCGCACAGCGACGTCGACATCGCAGTCTGGCTCGACGACGTGCCGCGCATCACCGAGCTCCTCATGGATCACGGGTGGCGGCACGCTCCGTACCGCGACGAAGACGGCGGCACCGGCTACGAGCGTGACGGCGTCCGCGCTCGAGCTGACCTACCTCGTGCGACGCGACGACGGGCGCGTGGTCATCCCGCTTCGCGACCGCGAAGCGCCCTGGCCGGACGGCGCGTTCGGGAGCGACTTGCCTCGAGCTGGAAGGCGTGCGTGCGCGACTCGTCAGCCTCGACGCCCTGCGAGCGGCAAGTCGGCACCGCGCGACGACCAGGACGACGCGCTCAAGGACCGCGCGGACTTCGAGCTCCTGTCGCAGCTCTAGGCGCGGCGGATCGCGAGCACCTTCGCCTTCCAGGCGCCGCTCGGTGCCTCGACCGAGACCTCGTCTCCCACAGCGGCGCCCATCAGCGCCGACCCGAGCGGCGAGTCCGGCGACACGCCGCCGACCGCGGAGATCTCGACCTCCATCCTCTCCCCGTCGCCGTCCTCGATCTCGACCGTCGACCCGACTCCGACGTGGTCGTCCGTCTCGTGCTCGACGGTGACGGCGTGCTGCAGGCGATCGCGTAGCGCTCGGATCCGCGCTTCGAGGAGGCCCTGCTCGTTCTTCGCGGCGTGGTACTCGAAGTTCTCCGAGAGGTCGCCGAACTCGCGCGCGGTCTTGATCGCCTCCGTCGCGGCCTTGCGGCGCGGGCCCTCGAGCTCGGCGAGCTCGGCCTCGAGCTCGCGCGCGCTGGGCTGCGGTCAGCTGCTCGCTCATGTCGTAGAGCCTAATCGCGCCGGCGCGTGTCCATTACGCTCCCGCACGACCGAGTCGGAACGGGAGAGCAAAGGAGGAACGCGGTGGCGACGGACCTGGAGCGCTTCGTCGGGACGGATGGGCGTGCGGAGCTGGTGAAGGACGTTCGGAAGCGGATCGACGCCGAGGGCGTCACCTACGTCTACTACCAGTTCGCCTCGGTAACCGGCCGGATCATGGGGAAGGGCGTTCCCGCGCCCCACTGGGAGAGCATCGCCGAGAAGGGCTTCCAGCTGGTCTACGGCTCCACGGCGAACCTCTTCACCGGACCGGCACGGCAACTACATCGGCTACGGCCCGGAGGCATGGGAGCTCGTCGGGATCCCCGAGCCGGAGACGTTCCAGGTGTTGCCGTGGGACTCCCGCGTGGCGCGGGTCTGGTGCACGTGCTTCCGCAACCGCGAGGACCGCGAAGGGCCGGGCGAGGTGCTCGACCTCCGACTGCCGCGGGAACCTGCGCCGCATCCAGGAGGAGTTCGAGGGGCGGACGGGCCTGCACCTTCGGGCCGGGATGGAGCCGGAGATGATGTGGCTCAAGATGGGCCCGGACGGAGCGCCTTCCGTCGAAGGCGTCACGAAGCCCTACTGCTACCACATCGACCAGTTCTCGGAGCTCCAGCCGATCATCCACAAGATGGTCGAGTACGGGCAGAAGCTCGGGCTCGACATGATCCAGGGCGACCACGAGGACGCGCCCGGCCAGATCGAGCTCAACTTCGGCTTCGATCGCGCCGAGCAGACGGCCGACAACCTCTCGACGTTCCGCCAGATCGCGAAGCAGGTCGGTCGCGAGCTCGGCGTCTTCCCGTGCTTCATGCCGAAGCCGTTCATGGGCGTCTCCGCGAACGGCTGCCACACGAACATCTCGCTCTGGCGAGACGACGAGAACGCCTTCCTGCCCGACACGGACGACGTGCACAAGCCGAGCGCGATCGGCCTGAACGCGATCGGCGGGCATCCTCGAGCACCTGCGCGGCCTCACCTGCGTCACGGCGCCGACCGTCAACTCGTACCGCCGGTTCTGGGACACGGGCTTCTGGGCGCCGGTCTTCGCCGACTGGGGCTACCAGAACCGAACCACGGCGCTTCGCATCTCCTCGCCCGACCGCTTCGAGTACCGGTCGGTCGACTCCGCGGTCGAACCCGTACCTCGCGCTCGCGGGGCTGATCAAGGTCATGGACGACGGGATCGAGCGGAAGCTCGACCCGGGCGAGCCCGAGGAGGCGAACATCTACGAGGCGATCGAGGCCGGCAAGGAGGTCCGGCGGGTGCCGATGACGCTCGGCGAGGCGCTCGAGGCGCTCGAAGCCGACGAGGTCGTGCAAAGCGCGCTGCCGGGCGAGATGTACCGTGTCTTCATGCACTACAAGCGGGACGAGTGGGAGCGCTACTGCGCAACCGTCACCGACTTCGACCGCGACGAGTACCTCGACGTGCTGCCCTAGCGAGAAGAGGACGACACGACATGTGCGGCATCGCTGGGATCATCTACCGCGACGGCTCGGAGCACGCCATCGGCGACGAGATGACGCTGATGCTGCAGTCGATGAAGCACCGCGGCCCCGACTCGACCGGCTACGCGCTGTACGGCAACGGCACGAGCGGATCGCTCGTCATGCGCTACAAGCTCGCGGACGCGAACACGCCGCGCGACTTCGACTTCGAGGACCGCCTCCGTCGGCACCGCGTCGAGGTCGAGGCGCGGCTTTCCGCGCTCGGCGCGCGAAACCAGGAGTCCGAGGAGGAGACGCCGTACGCCTTCAGGGTCTCGTTCGAGTACGACGGCGACCTCAAGCACCTCGCCGACTTCGTCGAAGACATTCCCGAGGCGGAGGTGCTCTCGCTCGGGCACTCGCTCGAGATCGTGAAGGACCTCGGCGACGCCGAGTCCGTGCACGAGCAGTACGGCCTTGCGAGGTTCAACGGCACGCACGCAATCGGGCACGTACGGATGGCGACCGAGTCGGAGGTCGACATCGCCGGCGCGCACCCGTACTGGGCATACCCCTACTCCGACGTCGCCGTCGTCCACAACGGGCAGCTGACGAACTACTTCATGTGGCGCCGCCGCCTCGAGCGCGCGGGCCGTCGCTTCATGTCCGAGTGCGACTCCGAGATCATCGCCGTTTACCTCGCCGAGGAGATGACGAAGGGCGCGTCGCTCGAGGAGGCGATGCACAAGTCGCTGGACGAGCTCGACGGCGTGTTCACGTACATCGCCGTCACGAAGGACGAGCTCGGCGTCGCCAAGGACGAGCTCGCCGCGAAGCCGCTCGTCCTCTACGAATCGGACGATCTCGTCGCGCTCGCGTCGGAGGAGATCGCGATCCGCCAGCTCGTCGACCACGAGATCGACACGTACGACCCCTACGAGCGCGAGGTCCTCGTGTGGCAGCGCTAGTTGCGTGGGGGAAACGACGTTTCCCCCGACGAGCCCCCCTTCCTCGTCGGAGCGACTCCGCATGCGCGCGCTTGGCCTACGGGCGAATGAATCGCCCTTCGGCCGTCAGCCGTCGCTCTCCATCAACCGCAAGACCCCGAGGAGGCATGCACGTGGCAGCCGTCGGTGAGCGGCAGATCTCGTACGACGCGCGCGGACTGGCCGAGCCTGTCGCGGAGGCGCCGCGGACGGCCGTCGTCGAGGACGGCGTCGCGACCTTCGACGCGCGCGACCTGACGACGCGGACGATCAACCTCGAGCTTCGCCGGCTGCTCTACGAAGAGGGCATCGACGAGGTCGTGATCCAGAACCCGCAGGGCCGGCACTCGCTGGGAGTCGGGATCCTGCGCCGCTGCAGGATCCGCTTCGTCGGCTCGCTCGGCTACTTCGCGTGCGGCCTGATCGACGGGCCCGAGATCCACATCACGGGCCGGGTCGGCTGGTCGGCCTGCGAGAACATGATGTCCGGCGTCGTCGTCGTCGACGGGAACGGCGGCTCGCTCACGGGCGCGGCGATGCGCGGTGGCGACCTCGTCGTGAAGGGCCGCGTGGGAGCGCGAACAGGGATCGACCAGAAGGGCGGGACGATCATCATCGGCGGCTCCGTCGGCTCGATGACCGGCTTCATGATGCAGCGTGGCCGGCAGATCATCTGCGGCGACGCAGGCCCGGGGCTCGGCGACTCGATGTACGACGGCACGATCTACGTCGCGCGGGAAGGTCAAGTCGCTCGGCATCGACTGCGTTCCCGGCTGAGTGGACGGAGGCGGACACCGAGCTCATCGAGCGCAAGTTCCGGATCTACGGGCTCGGCTCGCCGCCCGAGTTCCAGAAGTTCGTGTGCGGCAAGGTCCTCTACAACTACGACTCGCTCGAGCCCTCCGAGAAGAAGCTGGTGATCTAGTGGCGACCGACAACGGAGCACCCGGAACCACGGACGTCCTCGGGCGCAGCCGCATCTTCACGCCAGAGGTCATCAACGACATCCACGTCAAGGCCGAGCTCGGCCGCTACCGCATGCGCGGCTTCTCGATCTTCAAGCCGATCCCACACTGGGACGAGCTCGTGTTCCTGCCCGGGACGCTGACGCGCTTCGTCATCGAGGGCTACCGCGAGAAGTGCGACACGACCACGGTGCTGGGCGCGCGCTTCGCGAAGAACCCGCTCGAGCTCGACATCCCGATCTACATCACGGGCATGTCCTTCGGCGCGCTCTCCCTGGAGGCCAAGATGGCGCTCGCGAAGGGCGCGTCGATGGCCGGGACGGCGACCTGCTCGGGCGAGGGCGGGATGATCCCGCCCGAACGCGACTACTCGACGAAGTGGTACTACCAGTGCATCCAGTCGCGGTACGGGTTCAACCCGCACCACCTGATGCTCGCCGACGCGTGCGAGTTCTTCATCGGGCAGGGCTGCAAGGTCGGTCTCGGCGGCCACCTGATGGGCCAGAAGGTGACCGAGCAGGTCGCGGAGATGCGCTCGCTCCCGGCCGGGATCGACCAGCGCTCTCCCGCGCGGCATCCTGAC
The DNA here is from genome assembly GCA_963808865.1 of uncultured Gaiellaceae bacterium. Taxonomy (GTDB): domain Bacteria; phylum Actinomycetota; class Thermoleophilia; order Gaiellales; family Gaiellaceae; genus GMQP-bins7. Next base: position 266,857 of record CAWEGY010000001.1, read on the forward strand.
TGGCTCGGCCCTGACGACCTGTCGCTGAAGGTGCAGGAGATCCGCGAGGCGACCGACTACCGCATCCCGATCCAGCTGAAGCTCGGCGCCGCGCGCGTTTACGACGACGTACGCATGGCGGCCAAGTGCGGCCCCGACATCATCTACCTCGACGGCGCGGAAGGCTCGACGGGCGCAGGCCCGCACATCGCGACCGAGGAGACGGGCATCCCGCTCATGGCCGCGATCCCCGAGGCGCGGCGGGCGCTCGAGGACGTGGGCCTCGCGGACGAGATCGACCTCGTCGTCGCGGGCGGGATCCGGAACGGCGCCGACGTGGCGAAGTGCCTTGCGCTCGGCGCGAAGGCGGTGGCGATCGGGCATTCGGCGCTCATGGCGCTCAACTGCAACAAGGAGATCCCGGGCGTCACGGACTACGAGGGGACGGTCGGAGTCCCGGCGGGCCAGTGCTACCACTGCCACACGGGCCGGTGCCCCGTCGGGATCACGACGCAGGACCCGGAGCTCCGGAAGCGACTCATCGTCGAGGAGGCCTCCGAGCGCGTCTACAACTTCTTGACCGCGATGACCATGGAGCTGCAGATGCTCGCGCGGGCATGCGGCAAGACGAACGTGCACTCGCTCGAGCCCGAGGATCTCGCCGCGCTGACGATCGAGGCCTCCGCCATGGCGCGGGTGCCGCTCGCGGGCACGACCTACACCGTCGGCCAGACCGAGCGGGAGATCCTCGCCGAGGTGCAGCGCCTGCTCGCGATCAAGGCCGAGGAGGAGCTCGTCGCGAACCCGACCGCGCACGTCACGGACCTGCACTCGGTGGAGTCGTGAGCTCGCACGACCTCGCCTACACCGAGCCCGAGAAGATCAAGTCGATCGACGCCGAGTTCCTTGCAGGGCACCGGTTTCCGTATCAGGAGGACCTGTCCCTCGTCGAGGACGTCGATCTCCTCGCGGCCACGCCAGGTGAGGACATCAACTGGCTCGAGGACATCGCGCTCCTCGAGGAGGACGGCGCCCCGGCGGTCTTCGACCGCTACTCGAACGCCTTCCTGAAGATCTACTTCCCGATCCCCGACGGGCCGCGAGGACGAGATCGCGCGCAAGGTGCTCGTGAAGCACCTGCAGTCCGGCAACTCGTACGGGATCCAGCTCAAGGAGCTCCACACGAAGTTCCCGCAGCCCGAGCTCGGACCGTGGGTCGAGAAGTCGAAGACCGTGGGCACGAGCTACACGCCGCCCGTCCTCGAGGGCTGGGAGAAGCCCGCCGGCCACTGAGTCTTCCGGGCGGCGCGGTTCTGGTCGCCGCGACGGTAACTTGCTAAGGTAAGGGTCGTGGCGACCAAAACTAGCGACCCCGGCGTGCCTCCGGAGTACGACCCCTCACAGTTCCCTGCGTTCGCAGTGACGGTCGACGTCGTGGTCCTCACCGTCGCCGAGACCGAGCTGCAGGTGCTGCTCGTCCGTCGAGGCGTGCCGCCGTTCGAGGGCATGTGGGCGATTCCGGGCGGCTTCAAGCGTCCCGAGGAGACGCTCGACGACGCGGCGACCCGGGAGCTCCGCGAGGAGACCGGCGTAGACGGAGCGACGATGCGTCAGTTCGGTGCGTACGGCGATCCCGGACGCGACCCGCGTATGAACGTCGTGACGGTCGCGTACTTCTCCGTGCAGCGCGAGGTGGAAGGAGTCGCGGGCGGCACGGACGCCGCGGCCGCCGCCCTCGTTCCCGTGGACGACGTGCTGCGCGGGAAGGTCGACCTGGCCTTCGATCACGCGCGGATCGTGCGCGACTCGGTCGAGCGCGTCCGCGTCGACCTCGAGCTCACGGGCATAGCGACGGCGTTCGTCGGGCCGACGTTCACCCTCGCCGAGCTACGGGCCGTGTACGAGGCCGTGTGGGGCGTCCAGCTCGACGCCGCGAACTTCCGGCGAAGCATCGTCGCCGAGGACGGCTGGGTGATCCCGACCGGACGCAGAGCTCGCTCGGGCTCGGGTGGCGGCCGCCCCGCTGAGCTCTATCGCGCCGGCACCGCGTGGAAGCACGGCAGCCCCGTCCATCGCTAGCCGCGGACCGTGAAAGCAGTCGTCCACGACAGGTACGGGCCACCGGAGATTCTGCGGCTGGAGGAGGTCGAACGGCCAGTACCGAGCCACGACGAGGTTCTCGTCCGGGTGCGTGCGACGACCGTCACCCGCACCGACGCCGGACTCCGCAGCGCTGATGTCTTCATCAGCCGCTTCGTCACCGGGCTCCGCCGACCGAAGCAACGGATACTCGGCCTCGAGTTCGCCGGAGTCGTCGAGGCAGTCGGCGCTGCCGTGTCTCGTCGAGGCGGGGCCGTACCGGGCGGTGATCGACCGCACCTACCCGCTGGACGACGTCGTGGAGGCGACGAGGTACGTCGAGACGGCGCAGAAGACAGGCAACGTCGTCCTGACCGTCTGAGTTTTGGTTGACACGACTATAACTCGGTGATAGGGTAATAGTCTCATAGACCAAAACTACGTGCGGTCAAAGGAGAGACCATGTTTCCAACCTCGCTTCCATTCGACTACCTCAGGCACATCGACCGGCACGACCCCCGGCCGCGTGCGCGTCCGGCAGTAACCCGCGTGCGCCGTCTGCCGAGGCGAGAGCGGAACCTGTGAGAGCAGTCGTCCACGACCGCTACGGGCCGCCGGAGGTCCTGAGGATCGATGACGTCGAGCGACCCGTTCCGAAGGACGACGAGGTCCTCGTCAGGGTGCTCGCCACGACGGTCAACCGATCGGACTGCGGCTACCGCGCAGCCGATCCCTTCTTCTCGCGCGTCTTCACCGGCGTTCGCCGGCCGAAGCAGCGGATCACCGGCACTGAGCTCGCCGGTGTCGTCGAGGCGGTCGGCACGACGGTTACCGAGTTTCGGGCGGGTGACGAGGTGTTCGGGATGCGCGGAGGAGCAAACGCGGAGTACGTCTGCGTCCGCGAGCAGGGTGCGCTTGCGCACAAGCCGGCCGGCCTGAGCTTCGAGGAGGCCGCCGCGGTTCCCGACGGAGGGATCATCGCCCTCGCCTGCCTGGGCAAGGCAGATCCTCTCGAGGGGCGACGAATCCTCATCTACGGAGCGTCCGGAGCGATCGGCACCGCGTCGGTGCAGCTGGCCAAGCACTTCGGCGCGGAGGTCACCGCCGTCTGCAACACGAAGAACGTCGAGCTCGTGCGCTCGCTCGGAGCCGATCGCGTCATCGACTACACGCAGGAGGACTTCACGAGGAACGGCAAGAGGTACGACATCGTCCTCGACTCGGTCGGCAAGCACTCGTTCAGGCGGTGTCGAGGCTCGCTGGAGCCCGGTGGCACGTACATCGAGACCGACCTCGGGTTCATGTGGCACGTCCCTCCCCTCGCCCTGCTGAGCCGCTGGATCGGAGACAAGCGGGTGACGCTCCCGATCCCGAGGTACACGAAGGAGAACGTCCTCGTCCTCGAGGAGCTCATCGAGGCGGGCGGGTACCGCGCGGTCGTCGACCGTACGTACCCGCTCGACGAGGTGGTCGAGGCGACGAGGTACGTCGAAACGGGACAGAAGACGGGCAACGTCGTCCTGACCGTCAGGGACATCGAGGCATGAGAGCGGTGGTCCAGGACCGGTACGGACCTCCCGAGGTCCTGCGAGTCGAGGATGTCGAGCGGCCTGTGCCGAAGGACGACGAGGTCCTCGTCAGGGTCCATGCGACCACGGTCAGCCAGACGGACTGTCACATGCGCCGAGCGAGACCGCTCATCTGGCGTTTCATGCTCGGGCTCCGCCGGCCGAAGCGGAGGACCGTCGGCCAGGAGTTCGCCGGCGAGGTCGAGGCGGTCGGGTCGGCTGTCGGCGACTTCGAGGTCGGCGACCGTGTGTTCGGCATGAGAGGCGGCGCACACGCCGAGTACGTGTGTGTTCGCGAGAGCGGGTTCGTGGCACGCATGCCTGCACTGGTGACATTCGAGGACGCAGCCGCCGTTTGCGACGGTTTCAACCAGGGACTCGCGCACCTGAGGGAGGCGAACGTGGGCGAGGGCACGCGGCTCCTCGTGTACGGAGCGTCCGGCTCCTGCGGGACCGCGGCGGTGCAGCTTGCGAAGCACTACTTCAGCGCTCACGTCACTGCGGTGTGCAACACGCCGAACGTCGAGCTGGTGCGGTCGCTGGGCGCTGACGAGGTCATCGACTATCTGCACGAGGACTTCACGACGCGCGGCGAGAGGTACGACGTCGTCCTCGACGCAGTCGGGAAGCACTCGCTCTTCCGCTCCCGGCGTGCGCTGAAGCCGGGCGGGTTGTACGTCGCGACGGATCGGCTCTACAACCTTCCACTCGCGTTGCTGATGCGGCGGAGCAGGAGGAGGAGGGTCGTGTTCTCGACGGAGTGGCAGCCACCGAGGGAGAACATCCTGCTGCTCAGGGAGCTGATCGAAGCGGGCAAGTACCGGCCGGTCGTCGATCGCGCGTACAGGCTCGAAGACGTCGTCGAGGCGACGAGGTACGTCGACTCGTGGCAGAAGGCCGGGAACGTCGTCCTGACGATCAACGGAGGCTCCGCGCGATGAAGGCGATCCTCTCCGCGGAGTTCGGCCTCGAGGCGCTCGAGCTCCGTGAGCTCGACATGCCGGTCATCGAAGACCATCAGGCGCTCGTTCGCGTCCGCGCATCCTCGGTCAACCCGGCCGAGTGGTACCGGGTGACAGGCCCGTACTTCACACGGATGTTCGGGGGAGGCCTGCGCAGGCCGAAGAGCCCGTTGGTCGGAGGCGACCTCGCCGGTACGGTCGAAGTCGTCGGCCGGGACGTCGAGGAGTTTCAGCCGGGTGACGAGGTGTTCGGCACGACGCTCGGCGCGTGGGCCGAGTACGCGCCTGCCCGCGAGGTTCGGCTCGTGCCGAAGCCGTCGAACGTCTCGTTCGAGGAGGCCGCGGCCGTACCGATCGCGGGGACGACCGCCCTGCAGGCGCTGCGTGACCACGGTCGTGTCCAGCCCGGGCAGAAGGTCTTGATCAACGGAGCATCCGGAGGTGTCGGCACGTTTGCCGTGCAGATCGCGAAGTCGTTCGGAGCGCAGGTGACCGCCGTCTGCAGCACGGAGAACGTCGATCTCGCGCGATCGCTCGGCGCAGACGACGTCGTGGACTACACGAGGGAGGACTTCACGCGCCGCGCCGACCGTCACGAACTGATGCTCGACATCGCCGGCAGCCGCTCTTTCGGCGAGTTCAGACGTGCCCTGACGCCCGAGGCGACGATCGTCCTGGTCGGCGCCCGCTTCCCGTCGAACAAGGGCCTCGGACCTCTCTCTCACATCATCGGAACGCGCCTGGCCGCCCTCGGCCGAAGCCAGGCCGTGAAGTTCTTCATTGCGAAGATCACGAAGGACGACCTCCACGTCCTACGGGAGCTCGTCGAGGACGGGAAGGTGAAGCCGGTCATCGACAGGCGGTACGCGCTGGACGAGGTCGGCGATGCCCTCCAGTACCTGGGACAGGGACACGCCCGGGGCAAGGTCGTCCTCACGCTCGACCAGTAGCTTCCGGGCGTGCGAACGCTCGTCCTACAGCACATCGCGTGCGAGCCACCTGGAGTCTTCGAGGACGTGCTCCACGAGCGCGGCGCGGAGCTTCATCGCGTCGAGCTCGACGAGGGCGAGCCGCTCCCGGACTGGCAGGACTTCGCTGCGATCGTCGCGATGGGCGGGCCGATGTCCGTCAACGACGACTCCGAGCTGCCGTGGCTGGCCGCCGAGAAGCGCCTCATCGGGGACGCCGTCCGAACCGGTATCCCGTTCTGGGGCGTCTGCCTCGGCGTCCAGCTCCTCGCTGCGTCGCTGGGCGCACGCGTCTACCCCGGACCGGAGCCAGAGGTCGGCCTGCTGCCCGTCGAGCTGACGGACGACGGCCGCGCCGATCCGGTCTTCGGCGGGCTCGACAGCGACCTGGTCACGCTGCAATGGCACGGCGACACGTTCGACCTCCCGGACGGAGCCGTTCGACTCGCGAGCTCGCCGGCGTACGCGAACCAGGCGTTCCGCTTCGGGCGCGCGTACGGCGTGCAGTTCCATCTCGAAGTCTCTGCTGAGATGGCGCGAGAGTGGGCCGAGGTGCCCGAGTACGTCACGTCGCTCGAGCGCACGCTCGGCGCCGAGGGCGCGCCCGAGTTCCTCGCGGCGATCGAGGCGAGCGCCGAGGAGATGCGGGCGACAGGACGGGCGCTGTTCGAGCGCTGGCTCGACCGCGTGGTCGAGCCTGTCTAGACGCCGCGCGGCGAGCGGTCGTCGAGCGCGACCTTCATCAGGTCGCGAATCGAGACGATCCCCACGACGCGGCCTTCATCGACGACGGGAAGGTGGCGAAAGCCGCCGTGGATCATGAGCGACGCCGCGTGATCGGTCGTATCGGTGGGCTCGATCGTCTCCGGATGCCGCGTCATCCAGTCGGTGACGGGAGCGCTGCCGTCGCGACCGGCTGCAACCGCCTTCATCACGTCGCGCTCGGTGAGGATCGCGGCGATCGACTCGCCCTCGAGCACGACGACTGCGCCAACGCCTCGGTCGGCCATCGCCTGCGCGGCGTCGTGCAGCGTCGCCTCCGCGGGGACCGTGAGGAGGCTGCGCGTCATGACGTCGACGACGGCCGGCATCGGGCGATTCTAGGCGTGCGCCCTCACACGCGCGGGTGACACGACGTCGCCCTTTCGTTCGTAGAGCTCGAGTGCTTTCGCGATGTGCTCATCGGCGAGGTCATCGCGACCTGCCGAGCGATCGATCTCGCCCAGCACGACCAGCGTGTCCGCGTGGAGCGAGATCAGATCCGTCTGCTCCGCGCGCTCGAGCGCCTCGCGGGCGCGCTCCTCGGCCTCCGGCAACCGTGCCTGCGCGGTGAAAACCTGGGCCTCGGCTAGGCGCGCGGTGATCTGGCCGTACGCGAGATCGCGCTGGAGCTCTTCGCGCGCAACGCGGGCGAGCTCCAGCGCCTCGTCGTACTCGCCCCGAAGTGCGAGCACGCGCGCGAGCGCGGCCACCACCCAGGACAGGTACCCGACGTCCGTCAGCTCTCGAAGTTGCTCGTGCGCCTCGCGCAGCTCGCGCTCCGCGACGTCGAGCCTGCCCGCCTGCACCTCGATGCGCTGAATCTCCATCACGACACCGATGGCGGAGATCGGATGGCCGAGCTCGTCGTAGATCTCGACGGCGCGGCGGCAGACCTGGCGCGCCTCGTCGAAATCCCCGGTCATCCCGAGGAGCGAACCGCGGTTGCGGAGTACGAACGCCTCGACGAGGCGCGCTCCCCCGGCGCGCTCGAGGAGCTCGTCGGCGCGACGAAGCCCCTCGGCGACCGGCGTGGCGCCGAAGGACGTCGCCATCGCGATCGCCCCGAGCGCGCGCAGCTGCTCGCGCGTGTCGGCCGACCGTGCCGAGTGCTCGATGACGCGCTCAGCCGCCTGGATCGACTCCTCGCAGCGACCGAGCCGGAACTTCGCCCAGTGGATGAGGAACCACGCTCGCGCCAGGCCTCGCTCGTCACCGTGCTCCTCGAAGACCGGCAAGGCGGCGTCGGAGGCCGAGAGCAGCTCCGACATCGGTAGATGCGCATCGGTCTGGGCGCGGAGGCTCAGGAGCCCGAGCTCGGCACGACGCTCGAGCCCGAGATCGCCTGCCTCGCGGCGCGGCACCGCGCAGCGCCTGGAACACCTGCGCGGATCGCTCGAGCGCTCCCGCGCCGGCAAGCGCTCGCCCAAGCTCGATGCGAACCTGGCGCCCGAGGGGAACGTCGATCGGCACGAGGTCGCACGCCTGCTCGAGCAACCTCGCCGCAGCTCGATCGTCGCCCCGGGCGAGCGCACGTTCACCGCCGCCCGCGAGAAGCTCGGCCGCTCGCAGAGCCAGTGCACGCGTCGAGTCGTCCTCGCCCTCCAGCTCGCGCCTGTACCGGTACGCCTCCGCGAGGTGATGCCCGACGATCTCACCGGCAGCTCGCTCCTGCGTCTCGAGATGGTCGGCCAGCCGGAGGTGCAGGTCGGCCCGGCGTTCCTTCGAGATCGACTGGTAGGCGGCATCCCGCATCAGCGCGTGCACGAACACGAACGCGTCGTCAGGCCCCGAGCGCCGGGCGGCGCGGATGTACTGGCGCCGCGCGAGCGCGAGCAGGTGGGTGTCGATCGCGTCGCGATCGCTCTCGGGGAGCAGCTCGACGAGCGACTGGCGACGAAACTCACGCCCTTCGACGGACGCGCACTCGAGCACCTGGCGTTCGGGAAGCTCGAGCCGGTCGATCCGCGCTGCGAGGAGCGCCTGGATCGTCGGTGGGACGATCAGGTCACCCGAGGAGTCGGCGTTGAGCGCGACGAGCTGCTCGAGGAAGAGCGGGTTTCCGTCGGCCGCATCCACCAGCTTCCCGATCTGACCGGCGTCGAGCTGGGTCGTCGCCGAGATGGGCCGCGAGCTCCGCGGACTCGCCTTCGCTCAGCGGCTGGAGGACGATCACGTTCGCATTCTCCCGCGGAGTCGCCCAGGTCGGATGCTCCTCGAGGAGATCCGGCCGCGCGTTCGCGAGCAGCAACAGCGGCGCGCCCGTGGAGAAGCTCGACACGTACTCGACGAGATCGAGCAGGCTCGGCTCGGCCCAGTGGATGTCGTCGACGAGCAGCACGAGTGGCCGCTCGTGCGCGAGCGCCTCGAGCAACCGCCGTATCGCCCAGGATGCGTCGTCCGTCGAGTCACCGGCATCGGCGTCGCCGGCCCGGACGAGGGCGTGCACGTCGTTCGCGATCGACTCAGCACGCTCCTCGTCCCCGAGGAGCGCCAGCACCGCGGCTCGCGGGTAGTCGCCGAGCACCGGCTCGAGGGCCTCCGCGAGCGGGAGGAACGTGATCCCCTCGCCGTACGGCGCGGCAGCGGCCGATCAGGACGCGCACCTCGTCGTCGAGCCCTGCGAGGAACTCGCGCACGAGCCGGGACTTGCCGACACCCGCGGGACCAACGATCGTGCAGGTCACGCACCGGCTGCCCTCGCGGGCACGGCGCAGCGCGTCGCGGAGCAGCTCGAGCTCGTGCGTCCGGCCCACGAGCGGCGCGTCGCCCGAGCGCTCGTACGCCTCGGTGTCGGGCAGGACCCGGACGAGCCGGAACGCCGGCACGGGGTCCGCCTTGCCCCTGAGCTCGAGCGGCTCGACGGCCTCGACCTCGATCGCCTGACCGCCCAGCTCGCGGGTGAGCGAGCCGATGAGGATCTCGCCGGCGCCCGCACTCTGCTCGAGTCGCGCGGCGACGTTCATCGTGTCGCCCGAGGCCCTGAACCCGTCGACGTTCGTCTCGACGACGATGACCTCGCCGGTATTCACTCCCGTCCGGACGGCGATGCGGACGCCATGAGCGCGCTCGAGCGCGCTCGTTCAGCGAGTCGAGCCGCGTCCGCAGCTCGTCGGCCGCACGGAGCGCACGGAGCGCGTCGTCCTCACGGGCCGTCGGCACGCCGAAGAGCGCGACGACGGCGTCGCCGATGAACTTCTCGACCGACCCGCCATGCCGCTCGACGATGACCCGGGCCTCCTCGAAGTACCGACCCAGCACGCGTCGGTACGTCTCGGGATCGTGCGACTCGCCGAGACTGGTCGATCCGACGACGTCCGAGAAGAGCGCGGTCACCGTCTTGCGCAGTTGCCGCTCGTCCGTCACGTGGCCGAGTGTAAGCAGAGGCTCTGCGACGTCAGCGACCGAGCCAGCCGCCGTCCACGGCCAGCACCGTGCCGTGGACGTACCCCGCGCCGGGAGAGACGAGAAACGCAGCCGCGGCGGCGATCTCCTCGTTCGTCGCCCAGCGCCCCACGGGGATGCGCGAGCTGATCGCGGCGTTCCGCTCCGGGTCCGCCCGCAACGGCGCCGACTGGTCGTTCGCAACGTATCCGGGAGCGACTGCATTGACACGGATCCCGAGCGGCGCCCACTCGTTGGCGAGCGCACTGGCGAGGTTCGCGACACCGGCCTTGCTCGCGGCATAGCTCGAGACGGTCCAGCCGCCCTGGAACGCGAGCACGGAGGCGGTGAAGACGATCCGCCCGCCCGTCCCTTGCGCGACGAACGTTCTCGCCGCGGCGCGCGCGACGGCGAACGACGAGACGAGGTTGATGTCGACGACTCGCTTCCAGTCCTCGAGCGAGACGTCGAGGGCGGGCTCGCGCTGCACCGTGCCCGCGTTGCAGACGGCGATGTCGAGGCGACCGAGCGCGCCCGCCACCGTCTCGACGGCGGACTCGCCGGCCTCGGCATCGCGGAGATCGGCCTGCACGACCACGGCCCGCCGGCCTAGCGCTTCGATCTCCGACACAACGTCCGCGGCATCCCCGCGCTGCACGAGCCCGAGGTCGGCACCGAGCCGGGCGAACTCGAGAGCGATCGCCCGACCGATCCCACGGCTCGCGCCGGTAACGAGCGCAACCTCGCCGTCGAGCCGCGTGCTCTCTGTGCTCATGCGTCCACGCGATAGCGGGCGACGGCGCCCTCGTCGAGCTCCACGCCGAGCCCAGGTTCCTCGGGGATGGTGACGCCGCCGTCCTGGAGCTCGAGCTCGGGAGACACGACGTCGCGCCGCAGCGGTGAGTCGAACAACCGCGGGTGCAGGAGCTCGAAGTACGGGGCGTTCGCCGTCGCAGCCTGGAAGTGGCACGCCGCGGCGGCCGTGATTCCGGTCTTCCAGCCGTGCGGGATCACGAGCACGCCCTCGAGCTCTGCCGCGTCCGCGATCCGCCGCAGCTCGGTGAGACCGCCGCAGCGACCGACGTCGGGCTGGAGCACGTCCACCCCACCCTCCCGGATCCACTCGCGGCACTCGTGCACGGTCGCGGCCATCTCGGCCCCGCCGATCCGTGTCTCCACGCGCCCGGCCAGCTTCCTGTGCCCGGCGAGATCGTCGTGCTGCAGCGCTGCCTCGGCGAGGTAGAGGTCGGCCTCCTCGAGCCGGGAGAGCACCCACAGCGCATCGCGCCAGTCGCTCCAGCGGTAGCCGAAGTCGATCAGCAGCGCGACCTCGTCTCCGAGCAGCTTCCGACCCTCGCGGATGCATTCGACGAGTTGCCGATCGGTGACGAGGTCGCCCCAGATCACCTCCATCTTCACCGCGCGCAGGCCCAGCCGCCTGCCCGCTCGAAGAGCTCGGCGGTGACGTCCATCATCTGGGCAGGGTTCGGTCCCCGGGCGCGCCCTGGTAGATCGTCGCGTATGGGAGCGCATGCTCGCGCACTGCTCCGCCGAGGAGATCGACGACAGGACGCCCGAGCTGCTTGCCGACGAGGTCGTGAAGTGCGACGTCGACCGCGGAGAGCGCATGGACGCCGAGACCGCGCCGGCCGTGCCAGATCGTCGATGCATACAGCTCGGCATGAAGCGCCCGGATCGGGAAGGGATCGCGCCCGGCGAGTACAGCCGACAGCCCGCGACTCCACGCGTGAACATCGTCCATCAGGACCAGCTCGCGGACGACGGTCGCGGCCGCATCCGCCTCGCCGATCCCCTGCCGCCCCTCCTCGTCGGTGAGCCGGACGACGACCGTCTCGCTCGAGGAGTCGAGGTCGCCCACGTCGGAGGACGGCGCGCGCAGGGCGATCGCCTCGACCGTGGCGATCGGGCAGGTGGTGGTGCTCACGCGAACGATCCTCCGTCCGAGATCGCGAGCACCGGTCGGCCTCCGTCAGCCTGCCGCGAGCGGTCGAACGCCTCGTTGATCTCTTCGAGAGGCAGCGGCTCGGCGGCGAGACCGTCGAGCTCCAACCTGCCGTCGAGGTAGAGGCGGATGATGCGCGGAATCAGGAGCTGTGGTGAGATCGATCCGTACGCCGAGCCGACGATGCGCTTCTCGAAGGTCACGAGGTCGAGCATGTCGATCGGCACGGGCGAATCCTCGGGCAGCAACCCCACCACGGCGGTCGTGCCGCCGGGCCGCGTCAACTCCACCCCGAGCTGCACGGCGTCTGCAAGACCCACGGTCACGATCGTCCAGTCGTAGCCGTCACGACGCGCGGTCGTGCGGAGGCGGTCTACGGCATCAGCATCGATCACGTCGACGGTCGCGGTCGCGCCGAGCCGCTGCGCGCCGTCGAGCCGCTCGGCCGAGACGTCGAACGCGACGATCTCCGCAGCACCGCACAGACGCGCGCCCTGAATCGCATTCACACCCACGCCGCCGGCGCCGATCACGGCTCCGCGGCTGCCGGCCGGGATGCGCAGGGTCTCGATCGCGACGCCGACGCCGGTGATGACCGCGCAGCCGATCAACGCCGCCACGGGAGCCGGCACGCCCTCGGGCAGCGGTATCGCGCTCCTCTCCGCCACGACCACGCGGCCCGCGAAGCATCCGAGGAGTGAGTACGTGGAGACGGATCCGGACTCGCCTCGTATCGGCGATACGCCCGTCGTGAGACGGCCCTCGCCCATCGCGTCCAGCGAGTCCTGACAGAGGATCGGGTCGACCGCCCAGACAGTGGGAACAGCTGCCGCAGCCCGGTGCGGCGCTGAGGACGACGGAGTCTCCGACCGACACGCTCGTGACATTCGCGCCGACGGCCTCGACGACGCCCGCGCCCTCGTGGCCGAGCACCGCGGGGAGCGGAAAGCTCCATTCGCCGTCGGCCTGTCCAACATCCGAGTGACACACACCCGCCGCCACCACGCGAACCAGCACCTCGCCAGGACCGGGATCGCGAAGCTCGACCGGCTCGATGCGCTGCGGCTCGCCGAACGCGTGCAGCACCGCTGCGGTCGTCTCGGTCGGCATGGGACGATCTTGACGCGTCGACTGGCGAGGTGCGATACAACCGTGCGATGCCCGACGTCGTCGTCGTCACCGGAGCCGCGTCGGGTATCGGACGCGCGACGGCGGCGCGACTCGTGCAGGACGGCTTCACGGTCGTAGGTCTCGACCGTGACGAATCGGGTCTCGCGGCGAGGGCGGAGGAGCTCGGCGAGCGGTTCGTCTCCGTCGCGGGCGACGTCGGAGCGCGCGCGTCGCACGACGAGGCGGCGCGCGTGGCGTCCGGCCTCGGAGCGCTGACCGGCTGGGTGAACGTCGCGGGGATCTGGACGCCCACGCGTGCGCACGACCTCGACGACGAGGCGCTCGAGCGCGTGCTGCGCGTCAACCTCGTGGGCACCGCGCTCGGCTGCTCCGTCGCATGCAGGACCTGGCTCGAAGCGAAGAGAGGCGGCTCGATCGTCAACGTCTCCTCCGTCGAGTCGACGTTCGCCTTCCCGAGCGCGCTCGCCTACGAAGCGTCCAAGGGCGGCGTGGACGCCGTCACCCGCCAGGTGGCGGTCGAGTACGGACCGGTGGGCATCCGCTGCAACGCCGTGCAGCCCGGCGCGATCATGACGCCGCTCGCCGAGAGCTACCTCGACGACTACGAGGATCGCGAGGCGATGATCCAGTCGTGGCGCGACCTCGCCCCGCTCGGACGGGTCGGCGAGCCGGAGGACGTCGCTGCGGTCATCGCCTTTCTCCTCTCGGACGACTCGGCCTTCGTGACCGGCGCATTCGTGTCCGTGGACGGCGGCGCCGCAGCGCGCTGCTTCGCGTATCCGCCCGACCCGGAGATTGTCCGAGCGGCGAGGCGGCGGTTAGTGTCACCCCAACCGACCCGGCAGGCACAAGGAGGGAACGATGAGTGACGTGAAGTGGCAGGAGGACGCACTCGCCGCGGAAGGCGAGGAGTCGTCGCTCCTGACCCGCAACGACCTGATCCGCGCGGCCGCGGTCGGTGGCGCGGCGCTCGCGGCCGGAGGAACCCTCGCCGAGCGCGCGCTCGGCGGTCTCGTACAGCGACCGCAGCGAGGAGGCCGGCTCCGAGTCGCCCACGTGGGAGCAGGCAAGAGCGAGTCCTTCAATCCCGGGCGCGGGTCGAGCTTCATCGACGCGTCCCGCTACTACAACCTCTACGACCCGCTCGTCCGCGTCCGTCCCGGACCTGACGAGTGCCCCGGGCCTCGCGCTCGAGTGGATCCCGAACAAGGACTCGACGCAGTGGCTCGTGCGCCTGCGTCCGGGTGTGACCTTCCACAACGGCAAGGACCTCACCGCCGACGACGTCATCTACACGCTGCGCTCGATGGGCGACGCGAAGCACGTGGGCCACGCGTCGGTGAGCGGGATCAGGCTCGGCGGGCTGAGGAAGGTCGGCCGCCTCGCGGTGCGGATCCCGCTGACGTCGCCCAACGCCCGGCTGTTCGACAACTTCAACGTCCAGAACAGTGTCGTCATCCCCGACGGGCTGAAGGACTTCTCGAAGCCGGTCGGCACGGGCCCGTTCTCGCTTCCGGTCGTTCACGCCCGGCGAGCGGAGCCTCTGCGTCGCGAACGCGGACTACTGGGAGAACGGCAAGCCGTACGTCGACGAGTGGGAGGACATCTCGATCGACGACGCCGTCGGCGCGGCTCAACGCGCTGCTCGCCGGCGAGATCGACATGCATGAGCCAGCTCGACCCGCGGCAGGCGCGAGCGCACCTGAACGGGACGGCGAGATTCAGCGTCCTGAACGCTCCGAGCACCGACGATCCAGGTGTTCTCGATGGCGGTCGACCTCGCTGCCGTTCGACGACCCGCGGGTGCGGCAGGCGTTCCGGCTGATCCCCGACCGGCAGGCGCTCATCAACGGCGCGCTCGCCGGCTTCGGCGACGCCCGGCAACGACCTCTCCGGCGCGGGGCTGCCCAAGTACTTCGCGGCGACCTGCCGGCGCGAGCGCGACCCGGAGCAGGCGAAGTGCGCTGCTCAAGCAGGCCGGCACAGGAGGACCTCGAGGTCACGCCTGCAGACCTCGGACATCGTGCCCGGCTTCGTCGAGGCCGCCACGCTCTTCGCCGCAGCAGGCGAAGGCCGCGGGCGTCGACGTCAACGTCAAGAAGGAGTCCGGCGACGGCCTACTTCGACACGTCGCTGCTCTACACGAAGATCGACTTCGCCCAGTCGTTCTGGACCGTCGGGCTCGCTCGGCGCGTGGTATCGAGCAGGCGCTGCTCTCGGACGCCGTCTGGAACGAGACGCACTGGCGCGACGGTCGTCCGACAAGCTGATCCGCGAGGCGCAGGGCGCCCCGAACGACGGCGTGGCCGAGGAGCAGTGGCGCGAGGTGCAGCAGACCCAGTACGACGAGGGCGGCTACATCATCTGGACGAACATCAACATCGTCGACGCGCTCGCCAAGTACGTTCAGCGGCATGCGGCCGAGCTCGTTCTTCAACCTCGGCGGCTGGAACTACAGGGGCGTCTGGCTCGACAAGTGAGCGCGGCCCGAGTCGTCGACCGCGCTCGACGCGGCGGCCTCGCCGGCAGCGCTCCGCGGCCGGCCGCGCGTTCGCACCCCGTCTGCTGCGCGTTCGTCCGTGCGCTCGCGCGTCCGGTCGCGCGGCGCTCGCTGACGCTGTTCGTCGTCTCGATGCTCGTCTTCGTCGGCACCGAGGTGCTGCCGGGCGACGCGGCCAGCGCCGTCCTCGGCAGGTCGGCGACGCCGGAGCAGCTCGCCGAGCTGCGCGAGCAGATGGGGCTCGACCGCCCGGCCGTGGCAGCGCTACGTCGACTGGCTCGGCGGCCTGCTCACGGGCGACCTCGGCAACTCCGCGGCCGGGCTACGCCGCAGGGGGCGAGCGGCCGATCTGGGGCGAGATCACCGGGGAGCTCGCCAACTCGCTCGTGCTCGCCGCGCGTCGCCGCGCTGTTCATGGTCCCGCTCTCGCTCGTGCTCGGCGTGCTCGCGGCGCATGCGGGCCGGGCGACCGATCGACCACGCGATCTCGCTGACCTCGCTGGCGGTCGTCGTCGCTGCCCGAGTTCGTGATCGGCTCGCTGCTGATCCTCGTCTTCTTCACGTGGCTCGACTTGCTGCCGCCGGTCGCGCTCATCCCGCCGGGCGAGAGCCCGCTCTCGCATCCGAAAGCGCTCGTGCTGCCGGTGCTGACGCTGCTCGGCGGCGACGCTCGCGGCGTCGCATCCGCATGGTGCGCGCCGGCATGGTCGAGGCGCTCGCGCTCGGACTACGTGCAGATGGCGCGGCTGAACGGCTTCCGCGAGCGGCGTCGTGGTCTGCGCTACGCGCTGCGCAACGCGCTCGCGCCGAGCGTCCAGGTGTTCGCGCAGAACATCCAGTACCTCGTCGGCGGGATCATCATCGTCGAGTACCTGTTCGCCTATCCCGGGCATCGGAAAGGAGCTCGTCGACGCGGTCGCGATCCGCGACGTGCGCGCGGTGCAGTCGATCGCGATCCTGATCGCGGCCGTCTACATCGTCATCAACATCGTCGCGGACCTGCTCGTCGTGCTCGCTCGTGCCGAAGCTGAGGACCGGCGAATGCGATGAGCGCCGCTGCCGCTTCGCGCGCACCGGCACGGGCCTGGTCGGGCTCGCGCTGCTCGTGCCGTCGTCGTCCGTCGCGCTCTGTCGGGCCCGTTCTTCGCGCCGCATCCGCTCCGACCGAGCCGATCGGCATCGCCGCTACGGGCCGGCCGAGCGCCGAGCGCCGCTCGGCACCGACTTCCTCGGCCGCGACGTCTCTCGCCGCGTGCTCTGGGGCGGGCGGAGCGTGCTCGCGCTCGCCGGCGCTGGCGACGCTGCTCGCGTACGTCGTCGGCGGCGCCGATCGGGCTGGTCGCCGGCTACACCGCGCTCGCTGCGTCGACCCGTGCTGATGCGCGTCGTCGACGTGCTGCTCGTCGTTCCCGGCCGCTCCTCTTCCTGCTCGTGCTCGTGACGGGCGCCGGCACGAGCCAGGCGTGCTGGTCGTCGGCGTCGCGCTCATCCAGGCGCCGCTCGATCGCGCGCATCGTGCGCACGGCGACGCTGGAGCAGTCGGTGCGCGGCTTCGTCGAGGCGGCCGTCGCCCGCGGCGAGCGGACGTGCGCGATCCTGCGGCGCGAGATCCTGCCCAACATCGTCGCGCCGATCGCGGCCGACGTCGGCCTGCGCTTCACGTACTCGATCATCCTCGTCGCCTCGGTCAACTTCCTCGGCCTCGGCCTGCAGCCGCCCGCCGCCGACTGGGCGCTGATGATCAGCGAGAACCGCTCCGGGCTCGACCTGAACCCGTACGGCGTGCTGGCGCCGGCGGTCATGATCGCGCTGCTGACGATCGTCGGTGAACCTGGTCGGCGACGCGGTCGCCGCGCAGGACGCTCGGCGCGCTCCGGCGCGTGAGCGTGAGCGCGCCGCCGTGAGCGCCGCCGCGCGTCGTCGTCCGGTCGCGCGGCCTGCGGGTCGAGCTCGCAGCGGCGCTGCCGATCGTCGAGGACGTCGCGCTCGAGTTGCGCGCCGGCGAGATCCTCGGGCTCGTCGGGCGAGTCGGGCAGCGGCAAGACGACGACCGCGCTCGCGCTGCTCGGCTACGCGCGCGCCGGGAGTGCGCATCGCCGGCGGAACGCGTCGAGGTCGGCGGCCGACGCGCTGGACGGGCGCGACGAGCGGACGTGCGCGCCGCCTGCGCGGCAGCGTCGTCTCGTACGTCCCGCAGGATCCCGGGCACGGCGCTCAATCCCGCGCTGCGCGTCGGCGACGGCGATCGCGGACATGCTCGCGAGCATCGCCGGCCGCCGACGCGACGGCGCGACCGTCGAACGCGTCGCTCGGGCGCGTCGCAGCTTCCGTCGCCGACCGGACGTTTCGCGCGCCGCTACCCGCACCAGCTCTCGGGCGGCCAGCAGCAGCGGGTGACGATCGCGCTCGGCGCTCGTCTGCGAGCCGCCCGTCGTCGTGCTGGACGAGCCGACGACCGGCCTCGACGTCGTCACGCAGGCGCGCATCCTCGAGGAGGTCGACCGCCTGCGCGCCGAGAGCGCGAGCTCGCGATGGTCTACGTCAGCGCACGACCTCGCGGTCGTCGCGCAGATCGCCGACCGGATCGCCGTCATGTACGCGGGGCGGATCGTCGAGGAGGGGCCCGACGAACGGCGTCCTCGCGCGGCCGCGGCACCCGTACACGCGCGGGCTCGTCGCCTCGATCCCGGATCACGTCGCGCCGCGCCGGCTGCGCGGCATGCCCGGAGTCGCGGTCGGCGTGGGCGAGCGTCCCGCCGGCTGCGCATTCGCGCCGCGCTGCCCGCAGCGCGTCGAGCGGTGCGCCGCGGAGCCGCCGCCGCTCGAGCCGGTCGAGCACGCGCACGCGCGTCCGCTGCTTCGAGTGGCAGTGCGACGCCGCCGCTCGAGCTCGAGGCGCTGCGCTCAAGCCGCGCGCGCCGGACGTCGGACGCGCCACTCCTGCGCGGTCGAGGCGCTCGCACGCCGAGCATCGGGCGCGGCACGAGACGCGTCGTCGCCGCGACGACATGTCAGCTTCGCCGTCGCACGCGGCGAGTGCGTCGCGCTCGTCGGCGAGTCGGGCAGCGGCAAGACGACGATCGCGCGCTGCGTCGCCGGCCTGCACGAGCCGACGGCGGGCCGCATCCTGCTCGACGGCGAGCCGCTCGCGGCCAGAGCGGGCAAGCGCACGCGTCGAGGAGCGCCGCCGGATCCAGATCGTCTTCCAGAACCCCTACGACTCGCTCAACCCGCGCCAGCGCGTCGGCCGACGCGATCGCGCGTCCCGCACGCGTCCTGCGCGGGCTCTCGCAGGAGCGAGGCGAGCCACGAGGTCGAGCGGCTTGCTCGAGCGCGTGCGCCTCCCGGCGCGGCATCGCCGAGCGCTTCCCGGGCGAGCTGTCCGGCGGCGAGCGGCAGCGCGTCGCGATCGCGCGCGCGCTCGCCGCGCGGCCCGACCTGCTCGTCTGCGACGAGATCACCTCCGCGCTCGACGTCTCGGTGCAGGCGGCGGTGCTCGAGCTGCTGGCCGAGCTGCGCGACGAGCTCGGGCTCGCGCTGCTCTTCATCTCGCACGACCTCGGCGTCGTGGCGAGCATCGCCGACCGCGTGCTCGTGCTCGACCGCGGCACGGTCTGCGAGGAGGGCCCGCTCGAGCAGGTTCTCACGGCGCCGGAGCACGAGTACACACGCCGGCTCCTCGAAGCCGCGCCGGCGCTCCCGGCCACGGCCTGAGCGTTGCACGAGCTCCGCTGGCGACGGATCCTCGTGCTGGCTTCGGCGGTCGGGTTCGTCGAGGCGCTCCTGTTCGCTGTCCTCGTCCCTCTGCTTCCCGGCTTCGAGGAGGACCTCGGCCTGTCCAAGGCAGGCGCCGGGCTGCTCACCTCCGCATATGCGATCGGCGCCTTCGCGGGTGCGTTCCCGAGCATCTGGTCGGCGAGAAGATTCGGCGTGAAGGCGACCGTGCTCGCTGGTCTGATCCTGCTCGCTGTCTCGAGCGTGGCGTTCACGGTTCCGGATTCGGCGTGGCTCGTGTTCGCGGCTCGACTCGGGCAGGGCTTCGGCAGCGCGTTCGCCTACACGGGCGCGCTGGCGTGGGTCGCCGCGGTCGTGCCGCCGGCCAGGCGCGGCGAGGCGATCGGCATCGCGTTCGCTGCGGCCTTCTCCGGCGCGCTCGTCGGTCCGCTGATCGGCGCGGCCGCCGAGCTCGTCGGCTCCGCGGTCGTCTTCTCCATCGTCGCCGTGATCGCGCTGCTGCTGGCTGCGATCGCCGCCACCTTGGAGCAACCCGAAGCCGACGAGCTCCGCGGTCTGCCCCTGCGCGCGCTCGCACACGACCGGGTCGTCGTCCTCGGGATCTGGCTGATCGCGCTGACGGGCCTCCTACTCGGAGTGCTCGGCGTGCTCGCGCCGTTGCGGCTGGACGAGCTCGGCTGGAGCGCTGCGGCGATCGGCGCGGTGTTCGCCGTCGCGGGCGTCCTGCAGGGCGCGGCCAACCCGGTCGTCGGAAGACTCGCGGACACGCGAGGCGGCGCGTTCCCGCTCGCGGTCGGCCTGATCTGCTCCGGCGTCGCGTCGCTGCTTCTCGTGCTCGATGCCCGCGTGCTTCTCTACGCCGGGATCGTCGTCGCCGCGGGAACCGCCTACGCGATGCTCTGGACGCCCGCGATGGCGCTCGTCTCGCGCACGATCGAGCGGCGCGGGTACGACCAGGCCGCCGGATTCGGTCTCATGAGCGCCGCCTGGCCGCCCGGGTTCGCCGTCGGAGCCGCAGCCGGAGGCGGCGCTCGCCGGGGCGACCCGAGACGCCTGGCCGTACCTGCTCGCCGCCGCCGCCTGCCTGCTCTCGCTCCCGCTGCTCGGGCGAGCGGCCTCGGCCGGCCCCGGAACGGGCGCAGTGACGCGACCGACACTTCTTGCCCCGGAGGACGGGCGCCACCTACGATGGCGCAAGAGAAGACCGATCCGGCGGAGGTGAGCATGTCCGAGAAGATGTGGGGTGGCGAGCCGTTCTGGGGCCTCGGCTACGAGTGGGACCCCGACTGGGTCCTGACCGAGCGGCAGAAGGAGCTGCGCGCGCTCCTGATCGAGCTGTGCGAGAAGGAGATGCGGGCGAACGCCAAGCGCTCGGACGACGAGCTCCTCTTCCCCCGCCGGAACCTCGAACTGCTCGGCGAGCACGGCTTCCTCGGCCTCACCGTGCCGGAGGAGTACGGCGGCCTCGGCGAGAACCACGTCGCCTATGCGATGACGTGCGAGACGATCGCGCGCTACGGCTGCGCCTCGACCGCGATGTGTTACGTGATGCACATCGGCGCGGTGAACGCGATCATGCTCCGCCCGACGCCCGAGCTGATCGAGCGCTACATCCGGCCGCTGAACTCGGGAAAGATCGGCACCCTCTCGTACTCCGACCCGGAGACGGGCTCGCACTTCTGGTACCCGATCTCGTCCGGCGCCGAGCGCCTGAACGGCGGGTTCAAGGTGCGCAAGAAGGCCTCGTGGACGACATCGGCCGGATTCGCCGACTTCTACGTCGTGCAGACGACGAGCCCGGACTTCTCGGGCTACGACGACCTCTCCGTCTTCGTCATCGACGGCGAGGAGGCCGAGGCGCAGCCCGCTCTCTGGGACGCGCTCGGGCTCCGCGGGAACCAGTCGGGGCCGCTCGAGGTGCCCGACGTGGAGATCCCCGGCGACCAGATCGTCGGCCCGGTCGGCGACGGCGCCGCCTCGAACGACGAGTCCGTCGACCCGTGGTTCCTCATCGGCTCGTCGTCCGTCTGGAACGGCATCGCGCTCGGCACGATCGACATCGCGAAGCGCCACACCACGCGCAAGCGCCATGTCGACGTGGGCCTGCGCGTGGCGGACTATCCGACGATCCAGGACTACGTCGGCGAGGCGCTCATGGACACGAACGCGTCGCGCCTGTTCGTCTTCTCGGTCGCCCAGGCGATGGACAACGCGACCGAGAACAACACGAAGGTACTCGCGGTCGGCGAGCTCGCCCGCGCGGACTTCCTGCACTGGGCCTGGCAGATCAAGTTCGAGGCCGCGAAGAACGTGGCGCACGTCGTCGACAAGATGCTCCACGCCTGCGGAGGGTCGGGCTACAAGCGCGACATGGAGCTCGAGCGCTACCTCCGCGACGCGAAGGCCGGCTGGGTCATGGGCCCGACGAACGAGGTGCTCCGCCAGTTCGTGGGCAAGGCCGTCCTGCTCGGCTTCGACGCGCTCGACTACTGGAACCAGTCGTACAACCGCCGCGCGGTCGAGAACGAGGTCAAGAAGCTCGACGCGGACGGCAAGCGGGAGCTCGCGGAGAAGCTGATGAGCGAGGCCGCCGAGATGGAGGCGAAGGCGCCGGCCGCCACCTGAGATGAGCACGACCGGGACCTCGGGCCTCGTCCGGGGCCTCCTCCCGGAGGACCCCTTCGTCGAGACGTACCTCGTCCGGCCGGGCGGGGCGACCGTGTTCGCGCTCGGCGCCGACGAGCGCGTGACGGTCGTCGACGCGTACGGCGGGCAGGCGGCGGAGGTGACCGTTCTCGGCGCTCGACGGACGCGACGACGCGGCCGCGCTGGAGGCGAGGGCGGACGCGCCCGCGACCGTGATCCGGGCCGCGCTCGCCGATCGCAACGGCAGCCTGCTCGCGCACGAGCTCGGCTCCCGTGGGCTCGACCCCGCGGAGGCGCTCGCGATCCGGCTCTTCGACGGGTGGTCGCCGGCCGGCTCCACGCAGACGTTCCGCGCGGAGCGGCCCGTGACCGTGGTCGTCGCCGCCCCGGCGGGACGCATCGTCGACGGCGCGCCGCCGCCCTCCGAGCTCCTCGTCGAGGTGCGCCGTGCCACGCCCCGCACGCTACGAGCAGCAGGAGCTTCCGCCTCCGCTGGCCGAGCCCCGGCTCGACGTCCGCGTCGATTCCGCGACTGCGCTGGCGTACGAGGTGCGCGCAGGCGAGTTCATCCAGGTCATCGACGTCGAGGGCAAGCAGTGCTCGGACTTCCTCGCGTTCCACCGGCGCAAGCTCGAGTCGGGACGGGAGCGCGGGCTCGACGCGACGACGACTCGGTCGCTCATGGGCCAGGCGTATCCACAGCCGGGGCTGCAGGGGAAGTTCTACGACGTCGACCAGGATCCGCTGGTCGAGGTGGTGCGAGACACGGTCGGCCGCCACGACACCTTCGGCCTCGCCTGCACGGCCAAGTACTACGAGGACAGGGGTTACCCAGGCCACGTCAACTGCTCGGAGAACTTCAACGGGCAGGTGACGCCCTTCGGCGTCGCGCCGCGCATGGGCTGGGAGGCGCTCAACTTCTTCTACAACACGGGCTTCGACGCCGAACAACGTGTTCGTCATGGACGAGCCGTGGTCGCGCCCGGGCGACTACGTGCTCCTGAAGGCGATGAACGACCTCGTGTGCGCGTCCTCCTCCTGCCCCGACGACATCGACCCGGCGAACGGCTGGCAGGTGACGCCGATCCACGTGCGCGTCTATGCGCCCGACAACACGTTCTCGGTCGCGATCGCGCATCGCGTGACCGCGGACGCCGACCCCGTCCTCACACGCGAGACGACCTTCCACCCACGCACGAGCGAGCTCACGAAGAGCTTCGTCGAGTACCGCGGCTTCTGGCTCCCGCACTGCTTCGACAACGAGGGTGCGATCGCGGAGTACTGGGCGTGCCGCGAGAAGGTCGCGGTCATGGACCTCTCGCCGCTGCGCAAGTGGGAGGTGCTGGGACCCGATGCGGAGGCCCTGATCCAGCGCGCGATCACGCGCGACGCGCGGCGCCTCTCGGTCGGCCAGGTCACCTACACCGCGGTCTGCAACGAGACCGGCGGCATGATCGACGACGCCACCGTCTACCGGCTCGGCCAGGACAACTTCCGCTTCGTCGGCGGCGACGAGTACGACGGCGTCTGGCTGAAGGAGCTCGCCGACCGGGACGAGCTGAAGGTCTGGGTGAAGCCGTCGACGACGGAGCTCCACAACGTCGCCGTGCAGGGACCGGAGAGCCGCGAGCTGCTGAAGAAGATCGTCTGGACGCCGCCGACGCAGACGTCGCTCGAGGACCTCAAGTGGTTCCGCTTCACGGTCGGCCGCATCGGGACGTACGACGGGATCCCGATCGTCGTCTCGCGCACCGGCTACACGGGCGAGCTGGGGTACGAGGTCTGGTGCCACCCCTCGGACGGCCCCGCGGTGTGGGACGCGATCTGGTCGGCGGGCGAGGAGCACGGCCTGACGCCGCTCGGCCTCGAGGCGCTCGACATCCTCCGCATCGAGTCGGGCCTGATCTTCGCCGGCTACGAGTTCGACGACCAGGTCGACCCGTTCGAGGCCGGCATCGGCTTCGCCGTCGACCTGAAGACGGACGACGACTTCGTCGGGCGCGCGGCGCTGGAGGAGCGGCAGGCGCATCCGCAGCGCGTGCTCGTCGGTCTCGAGCTGGAGGGCAACGAGACGGCCGGCCACGGCGACGAGGTCTACGTCGGCCGGCAGCGCGTCGGCGTGGTCACGAGCGGGACGAGAAGCCCGATCCTGAAGACGAACATCGCGCTCGCGCGGGTCGCGGTGCAGGTCGCGGAGCTCGGAGACGCACTCGAGGTGGGCAAGCTCGACGGGCTGCAGAAGCGGATCCCCGCGACGGTCGTCCGCTTCCCGTTCTACGACCCGGACAAGACTCGCCCGCGTTCCTGAACGGGAGTTACGACGAACTGCTCTCGATGCGGCCGTCCACGGCCTGGGCGAAGACGAGCTGATTGCCGTCCGGGTCGGCGACGATCGCCGTCCTCACCGATTCCGTGTCGCTCGTGCTCCGGATCTCGATCGCCTTCGACTCCAGGTCGGAGACGCGCTCGTCGAGGCTGCGCTCGACGAGCGTGACCGAAGAGCGCCCGGCGCGCTCGGCGTCCTCGAACACCTGGATCCAGCCGCCGTTCGCGAAGCTCCACTCCGCGACCTCGGGCATCGGTTGCGCATCCGGCGCTCGGTCGAGAAGACGCTCGTACCAGGGAACGGCGTCGGCGAGGTCCTTGACCGCGATCCCCGCCAGGGCGTTGGTCGTCATGTCGCTGCCTCCTTCGACTGGTTCGTCAGCGATCGGATACCCGGCGGGGACGAGCCAGTAACGTGTCTGCGATGACCACGACGGCGATGGTCGACGAGCTCACCGCCGAGCAGATCGAGTCCTACCGGCGCGACGGATTCCTCGTCGTCGAGGAAGGTCTGGTCTCGGAGAGTGCGCTCGAGAGGCTGCGCGAGCGCTACCTACGACTCTTCGAGGGCGAGTACGAAACCGGCATTCGGCCGGACGAGGTGAACTGGGTGCCCGGACGCGATCCCGAGGATCGAACGCGACAGCTCTGCAACGCATGGAAGTCCGACTCGGTCGTCGCGGCGCAGGTGCTCTCGGAGCGAACGGGACGCCTGGCCGCCCAGCTGGCGGACTACCGCGGCGTGCGGATTCTCCAGGACAACGTGCTCTGGAAGCCGCCCGGGACGAAGGCGATCGGGTTCCACCAGGACTCGTCGTACGCGGACTACCTCGTCCCGTCGGAGATGATCACGTGCTGGATCTCGCTGCACGAGACGCAGGCCGACGCGGGGCCGATCGAGTTCGTGCGCGGCTCGCACATGTGGCCGAAGTCGCCCCCCTCCCGCTCCGAGTTCCACGCGCCCGACGACTGGCTCGCGGGACCGCGCGAGGCGTCGCCCGACGGCGGCGAGCTCGACCTCGTCCCCGTCGTCGTGAAGCCGGGCGGCGGCTCGTTCCACCACGGCCTCACCTGGCACGGCTCGGCGCCGAACTACTCCGGCACGGTCGCGCGCATGGCGCTGGTCTCCCACTTCCTCCCGGTCGAGGCACGCTTCCACGAGACCAACGTCGACGTCACCTACTCGCGCTACCGGCGCCGCGGCGACCTCTCGCTCGACGAGTCGTTCTTTCCCGTGGTCTGGGACGAGTCCGGCTATCGCACGCCCTGGCTCGCCGAGCTGCCCGCACCTCGACTAGCCCGGCAGGAAGCTCCCCAGCCGCTCGAGCGCCTCGAGGACGAGCCATGGCGGCACCGATTCCGCCGCACGGCGCACGAACGGCGCGAGGAACCCCGGGAGTGCGCCTGCCGTTTCGGCCTCGTCCACCGCCTGCACGAGTCCGTCTCGGATCGCGGCCTCGACGTCCGCGCGCTCGAGCCCTTGCTCGTCCGAGAAGTCCTCGAAGGCGTCCTCGCTACGAAGCGCCAGCACGAGATCCTCCCGCGAGACATCGAGCTCGCAGGCGACCGCGTCGACCGCCCTGAGCGCGACCTGCTCGATCGTCTCCCCCACGCCTTCGGGGTCGCGCCAGTCGCGCGCGTCGCACGGATCGGCGACCGGAGTCGGTTCGAACGAGCCACCACCGAGCGCCAGGTACGGAACCACGACCGCGGCGACCAGGCCGACCGCAACGAGGAGAGGCAGCGCCCGCCTCATGCCGGCCTCCGCATCAGCGCCACCGGAACGAGCGCGAGGAGCGTCAGCGCGGCAGCCAGCAGGAACGGCCCGGAGAAGGCGCTCGTCACCGCCCGGTCGAGCTGATCCTGCAGGCCGGAGACGAGCGAGCTCCACTCGTCGTCGTCCGGTCGTCCCTCGAACGCACGCTCGACGTCGGGCAGCTCGCCGACCTCGTTCGCGCGGTCGACCTCCGCAAGGACGTCCTGGGCGACGCCGAGCTTGTCGAGCGGCGGGATCTCGCTGTCGAGCACCACGGCGGCGCCTGCGCGGATCGCCTCGTCGCGGTTCTCCTCGAGCGCGGTCGTCAGGACGGGGGCGAGCAGGAGCAGCCCGAGAACGACTCCGGCGTGGCGCGCGGCGATCGTCCAACCGCCGTGGACGATCTGCTCCGCCCGTCCGCGCAGCGCGAGCTCCGTGAGACCCGCGACCGTGAGGCCGAGGCCGGCGCCGACGAGGACCTGGGGCGGGATCGTCCACGCCCAGCCCGCGCGCGGCATCAGCGCGAGCGCTGCCAGACCGCCCGAGAGAAGGATCACCCCGCACGCGACGCCCTGGACGACGCCGAGCGAGCGGGGTCGCTTGCGACCGACCACGATCGCGGTCAGCGGCATGACCGTGACGACGACGCCTGCCGCAGCCGGGGACATCCCCCAGCCGTCCACGAGCAGGAGGACGACGAGGAAGAGCGCAGCGACGAGCCCGCCCGCGACGAGGAGCAAGGCGGCGTTCGCCGTGAACGACGGCCGCCCGACCGGAGCAGCGACGCGCCCGGCCGGCGGCGCGCGCAGCGCGAGGAGCAGCACGAGCGCGAGAGGCACCTGCGCGAGAAAGATCGACTCCCAGCCGAGCAGCTCCGTGAGGATCCCGCCCGCAGCGGGCCCGAGCGCGGCACCGAGCACGCCTGCGGCGACCCAGTACCGCAAGGCGCCCTCGGCGCTCCCTGTGACCTGCGAGAGGAGGTCGAGGGCGGCCGTGACGATCACCGCCGCCCCGACTGCCTGAACGCAGCGCGCGCCCACGAGAACCTCGAACGAGGGCGCGAGGCCGCACGCGAGCGATGCGCCCGCGAACACGACCACTCCGAACGCGAACGACTGCGTGGGCCGCCTCCGGGCGACGTACGCCGCGGGCACCACGACGAGGGCGAGCACGAGATTGAACGACGTGAGCACCCAGGCAACCGACGTGATCGCCACGTCGAACTGCCCGAGGATCTCGGGGAGCGCGAGCGTGACGATCGAGGAGTCGGCGAGCGCGAGCCCGACAGCGAGACCGAGCAGCGCGGCGCGCATGGCGCGAGTCTAGGAGGCGGGGCTACCGTTCGGCGATGCGTCCTCTCGACAAGCGGCGTCGCGGCGATCGTCGCCGCCGGGCTCGCGGCCGGTGCTGATCGCGGCCGCGGCGGGGGCGTTCACGCCCAGCGATCCCGAAGCGCACGCATCCCGCGTACGCGGCACTCCGGCTTCCCGAGGCGTGGGAGCTCACCACCGGCTCGCCGAAGGTTGTCGTCGCGGTCGTCGACTCCGGGATCGACGCCTCCCACCCCGACCTGGCGGGCGCGGTGCTGCCGGGATACGACTTCGTGGACGAGGACGCGGACGCGTCCGATCCGCCCGGCTCGGGACACGGCACCGCCGTCACGGGCGTCGCGGCCGCGCGAGCGAACAACGGGATCGGCGGCGTCGGCGCGTGCTTCTCCTGCACGGTCATGCCGCTCCGCGTGCTCGGCCCGGGCGGCATCGCGTTCAACACGAACACGGCCGAGGCGATCGACTACGCGGTCGACCACGGGGCGGCCGTGGTGAACGTGAGCCTGTACGGCGAGCGTTCACCGAGGCAGCTTCGAGGAGCGGTCGCCCGGGCACGCGCGGCCGGCGTACTCGTGGTCGCGGCCGCCGGCAACGAGGCGAACGCGACGCCGCAGTATCCCGCCGCCTTCCCCGAAGCGATCTCGGTGGCCTCGGCGACCTCGTCCGGGACGCTCGCGAGCTTCTCCAGCCGCGGCGCCTGGGTGAAGTTCGCGGCGCCCGAGTGCGCTCCGATCACGCTGCTCGGAGGCGGACAGGGAGTCGGTTGTGCGACCTCGGTCTCGACGCCGCTCGTGTCCGGCGTGATCGCACTCCTGCGCGCGCAGGCTCCGTTCGCGAGCGCAGGGGACATCGAGAACGCGCTCGCCCGCACCGCACGCCCGGTATCGGGAACGCAGTTCGGCCTCGTCGACGCCGCTGCCGCGCTCCGCTTTCTCGGCAGCCCGGAACCGCGACTACAGCCGACCGTGCTCGGCGACGCTGTCGCAGGGCGCGAGCTCGAGGCCTTCGCGGGGATCTGGGCGGGCTCCGGCCTCGACCGTCGCGTACCAGTGGGAGCGCTGCCTCGACGGCGTGTGCACGCCGATCCCCGACGCGTCTCGGTCGCGCTACACGGCCACCGCAGCCGACGGCGGACGCCGACTCCGCGTCGTGGTCGCGGCGGCGGGAGTCGGGTCGGCCGCATCGGCGCAGACGCCGCCCGTCGAGACGAGGCCGCAGTTCGAGACGCTCCCCTCGATCGTCGGGCGGCCGCGCGTCGGCACCCGGATGGTCGCGATGCCAGGACGTTGGCAAGGAGCCAATCTCAGGTTCGAAGTGTTCTGGCAGCGCTGCCAGACGGCGTGCGTGCGAGTCGCGCGTGGTCGCTCGTACCGCGTACGTCCTCGCGATCGCGGCTACAGCCTGAGGATCGAGGTCATCGCGTCCAACTCGGTCGGGACCGTCAGAGCAGTCAGCAAGGTCACGCGAGTCGTCGAGTAGCTACGCCGTCTCGCGGAACCGGCTCGCGAGCACCTCGATGAGCGCCACGGCCGCCCTCGGGTCGGCCTCGAGCGCGCCGAGCAACGCCTCGCGCGAGATCGCGAGACACGTGACGGGGCCTTCCGCATGGATGTCCGCGATGCGCCCGCCGCCGGGATCGAGCACCTCGATCTCGCCGATCAGCTCGCCGGCTCCCATGGTCAAGGAGAGCCCCGGCCGCTGCACGCGCACCGACCCCTCGACCACGAGCATCAGGTCGCAGCCCGGGTCGCCCATCTCCATGATCGGCTCCCCGTCCGCGTAGGTGCGCTCCTCGCCGAGCGCGAGGATCGGGTCGAGCAACTCCCGCGGAAGCAGCGAGAACACGCGCGGATCCTCGATCAGCCGCTCGTAGCGCCCTCCGTGGAAGAGGAGCGGGCGCCCCTCCCCGTAGCGCGCGAACTCCACCTGCCCGAGGAACAGCGAGTGGTCTCCGCCCCAGTACGACCGCACGATGCGGGCGACGAGATGGGCGAGCGCTCCCTCGACGAGCGGTGTCTCGTGCACGACCTCGAAGACGGCGTCTGGGCAGCTCGTCGGCGACCCTGCCCGCGAAGCGGTCGGAGAGGCCCGTCTGCCTCGCCTCCAGCACGCTGACGCCGAAGCGCGTGCCCTCGTGCATGTGCGTGCCCATCTTCGCGCGACGGTCGATGGAGACGAGGACGAGCGGCGGCCTGAGCGACACCGACATGAACGCGTTCGCCGTCATCCCGTGCACGGCCTCGCCGACGCGGGTCGTCAGGACGGTCACGCCGGTCGCGAACATCCCGAGCGTCCGGCGGAACGCGAGCGCAGGATCGCCCTCGAGCCCGCTCCCGAGCTCGAGCTCGCCCGGCGAGCGGGAGCCGCGTCGAAGGACGCGCCGAATGCCTCCGGCGCGGAGATCGCAGTGTCGATCGAGACCTCGAACTCCCTGGGCTTCGAGCCTTCCATCACGCCGGATTCTGACGATGACCGAGCGATGCGCCAGCGCCCGCGGAGCGGGCGCCTTTAGGGATCGTCGCGCGGGCGGAATCTGCACTCGCAGATTCCGCCCTTGCGCAAGGAGCTAGGCGACCACTCGGGCCGCTTCCTCGAGGATCGCGGCCTGTCGCGCATCCGGCACCGCCGGAGTGTCCTCGCGCCAGTGCGGCCGCTCGCGGTCCTGGACGATCCGGCGGAAGAGGTACAGCAGGACCGCAACCACCAGGATGCCGAAGCCGATGAGCTTCTCGGTCGTCCCGCCGTAGCCCCCTGCCGCCGTCTGGAACCAGCCCACGCCGAAGAACGTGAGGACGGCCGTGATGACGGCGAGGATCCACGCGATGGGTATCCAGACGGACGAGAGCTTGATCGGCCGTGGCCAGTCGGGACGATCCTTCCGGAGCAGGATGAACCCGGTGATCGCGAAGAAGTGCGCGAGCACGTATCCGATGTTGCTCGCCGCGAGGATCCCGAAGATGTTCCCGATGAAGAGCACGAAGCAGATGTTGATGATCATGTCGAGCGTCATCGCCACGCCCGGCACGTTCCACCTGTTCAGCGAGTAGAGCTGCTTGATCGTCATGTCGTCTCGCGCGATCCCGTACAGCGCGCGCGACCCGTCCGCCGTCGCCGTGTTCATCGAGATGACGAAGCTCGCGACGATCACGATCACGAAGAAGTTGGTCAACGCCGTGGAGCCGGTGAGCGTCTCGAGCGCACCGACGTAGTCGAACGCCGCCACCGTCTCCTCACCAACACCCCCGACCAGGCCGAGCGGAAGCAGGATGTACACGGCGAGCGTGAACATGCAGGCCGAGCGGAGGGCCAGCTTCGTGTCGTTGACCGTGTCCTTGTACTCGGGCGCGAACGTCGCGCACGTGTCCACGCCCCACGACGGACCAGGCCATGATCCACAGCCAGACCATCGAGAGCCGCACGATCTCCCAGGTCGAGACGGAGGTCGCTTCGTCGCCCGCCCCGGCGGTCCCGTCGAGCGCTCCCCACGTGAGGTTGGCGCTGTCGAAGTCGCCGTTCAGGAACGGGAGGATCATGAAGACGAAGAGCGGGATCATGAGCAGCGCGCCCGGCGAGGTAGCCGAAGCCGACCGCGACCCGAACGCCGCGGAAGTTGAAGAGCCAGACGGCGAGGATGAGCCCGATGGCGATCAGGTGCGGCAGGCCGATCTCCGCGTTGCCCGTCGAGAAGTACCCCTCGCCCTCCGAGCTCCCGAAGAACGCGCTCCCGAACGGCTCGTCCGGGAACCACGCCGCGGTGATGATCTGCCCGCTGAAGACCCCCAGGAACGCGAGCACGACCGACCACGCGAGCCAGTAGCCGAACGTCGCGATCGGCCCGACCAGCGTGAAGTACTTGCGCCAGCCCTCGTGCGCGTAGAGCGGGAAGCCGCCCGGCTTGTCCGGGAACATGGCCGCCATCTCGGAGTAGAGGGTCATGATGAAGAACGCGAGCCCGGCGGAGATTCCCCACAGGAGCACGGAGCCCCAGCCGCCGATGTCACCTACCGAGTAGCCGAGCGAGCCGAGCAGGAACCCCGGCGTCGCGAGAGCGATGACGAAACCGTCGTACCAGCGGAGCGTTTTGAGGAGATGTCGTTCCTCGACAACCGCTTCAGCCACGGAGAACCTCCTGGGAGCGTCTCGACGCCGACCTGCCGCGCGCGGGGGACCTATAACACCGGTGGAGGACGAATACAATCCGCGCCCGGCAGCGCCGTTGCGCTCACGGCAATACGCGCTGACCTACAATCGTCGTGTGGCCGGCTCGCCTCCTCCGATCGCGATTCGATGCGAGTGCGGCGAGGAGCAGGCGGTTCCCTACGGCGAGCGCTGGACGTGCCCGAGCTGCGGGCGAGCGTGGGACACGGGCCAGATCCCGAAGGACGAGTACGCGCGGCGGAACAGGCAGATGAACCGATTCCGCCTCGAGATCCTCGCGTTCGCGGCGATTCTGCTCCTCGTCTTCGTGCCGCTCGTCTTCTTCGTGTCCGGCAGGTACCTGTTCCTCGGGCTCATCGTCGCCCTCGCCTGGATGTTCCTGTACATGCCGTACTGGCGCCGTCGAGTCCGCAGGGCCGTCGCCAATGCACCACGCTGGGAGCTGACCCCGGAGTGACGCCATGGTGACCCTGCGCCGGCGCAACCCGACCGTCGCGGTCCCACCGGCCTGCGCCGCGAACCGAAGCGCGACCCGTGCTCGTGGCGACGCTCGAGGCGCCGCTCGTCACGGAAGCGGCACAGCTCGGCGTGGACTCGGCGGTCGAGGCCGGCCAGCCGTTGCTCGTGGTCAACGCCGTCGAGACGATGCTCGCGCCGTGCAGCATGGTCCTCGGCTACGACTACATCGCACCTCCCGACGTCGAGGAGTCGCTGCGCGCGCCGGCCGAGCTGGCCAAGAGCCTCGGCGTCCAGGTCGAGCGCTTCTGTCTCCGCTCGACCCGTCCGGTGGAGGCGCTCCTCTCGTTCGCGAGCGAGCGCGGAGCCGGCCTGCTCGTCCTCGGGCCGGACCCGACGCGTATCTCCGGACGCCGCTACCGGCGCGCGGTGCGCAAGGTTCGCGACGGCGCCCCGTGCCTCGTCTGGGTTGCCAGCGACTGATCCGGGGCGCTACAGTCCGTGTGCACCACACCGCAATAGCGTTCCACTGGAGGCAATAACATGGATCTGCCGCAACGGGCGCAATACGTCGTCGTAGGGGCCGGGATCCACGGCCTGTCGACGGCCTACCACCTCGCGCAGGAGCTCGCCTCGCGGGGGCTCGGCTCGGGAGAGGACGTCCTCGTCCTCGACAAGTCGCACCCCGGTGCCGGCGCGTCCGGAATCGCATGCGGCGTCGTCCGGAACAACTACTTCCAGCCCGCGATGAGCGAGCTGATGCAGGCCTGCGTCGAGGTGTGGGAGTCCGATCCCGAGGCGTACGCCTACAACCCCGTCGGGCTACATCGCGCTCGGCGCGGCGGTCCAGGAGTCGGATCTCACCGCCACGTTCGAGCGCCAGGAGCGGATCGGTTACCGCTCGGAGTTGATCGTCGGCGAGGCGGAGGTCGACGAGCACATGAAGGGGCTCTTCCCGGACTGGCGAGCACAGGGCGTGACCGTGTGCCTGCACGAGCACCAGGGCGGCTTCGCGTTCAACATGGACTCGGTCGAGGGCCTGCACGGGAAGTGCCGCGAGGCGGGCGTCTCGGTCGTCGGCGGCGTCGAGGTCACGGGCTTCGACGAGGGCGCGGACGGCTCGATCACAGCCGTCGAGACCTCGGCCGGCCGCGTCGAGGTGGGAGAGCAGGTCGTCGTCGCGCCGGGCCCGTGGGCGAGGCAGTTCTGGAGCATGCTCGGGCTGCCCGACACGATCGACGTGCACACGCCGTCGGGCGACGTCGCTGCGCGACCAGCCGATGTGGACGTACTGGAACCTGCAGGAGGGCGAGGTCGGCGTCGACCCGCTGCTGTTCGCGACGGCCGACGGTGGCGCACCTCCCGTCATCCATCTCGACACGGACGCGCCGCTGTACACGGACGACGGCGACCTCGTCACCGACGAGCTGTGGGGGATCTACTTCAAGCGCGACCGACACTCGGTGCAGGGCGGAGCGTCACCGCTCGTCGTCGACGGCGAGGTCCAGCTCGACCCCTACCCGCAGACGACCGACATCGACCCGTCGTTCCCCGACATGTTCTGCGCGGCGCTCTCGCACTCGATGTCACGGTTCGAGGGCTGCCGGCCGCTGTACAAGGTCGCGCGCTCGGGCGGGGTCGGCGCCTTCACCGTCGACAACTTCCCGGTCTTCGACTACTTCCGGCCGAACCTGTACGCGATCCTCGACTCGAACCACGGCTACAAGATGATCGGCGTCGGTCGCGAGGTCGCCGCCGTCCTCGTCGGCGAGCACTCGCGGCTGCTCTACCCGTTCCGCTTCGAGCGCTTCGCGACCGGCGACCTGCATCCGGTCTCGAGCTCGCCATATCCGTGGAGCTAGCGGTCGTGGAGGTCTGCGCGCGCCTGACCGGGCTGCGTAGACGATCCTCAACGACCGCGTGCTCATCTTCCTCGTGCTCGGCTACGTGCCGTGGCTGCTCGTGCTCGCCCTCGCGGTCGTCATGTGGCTCACGGTCGTCGAGCTCCTCGAGTGGCGACCGCACTACCTGTGGTGGTTCTGGTGGCTCTTCCTCGTGTTCCTGACGAACTTCATCGGCTACCTCTTCCTGAGAGCGTTCCGTGTCTACCAGCGCTGGCACGCCGAAACCGGATAACGGCCGCCCGCCGCCGGAGCCGGCGCCGCGACGCGACCTGCGCGACAGCATCTGGGGCAAGGCCGTCCTCCTCGGCCTCGTTCCTCCTCGTGGCGCTGATCGCGTCGAGGTCGTGCGCGAGCCGCGACGACGACATCTCGCAGACCGAGGCGGTCGAGCTCGCGATCGAGAACGCCTCGTTCAAACCGTGCGCGGAGGAGATCTGCCAGCAGGTGCGCTTCCTGCAGCAGGGCGTTCCTCCCGTCGGCTACTGGGGTGTCGTGCTCTCGGAGGAGATCGACGCCGAGGGTCAGCCGACGCGGGTGGAGAGCTTCCTCGTCAACGCGGAGACCGGCCAGGTCACGAAGACGTAGACGCCTCGGAGCCTGTGTAGGCAACCCACATAGTCACTGCCCGAACGCCAGCCGGATCGGACATGGCAACGCGCCAGTCCGGTTCGTACGGTCCCCGCATCGTCGACCGCGGATCCGGCTGAGGAAATGAGGGTGGTGGAATGATCTCGTCGCTCGTCCCGACCTGGCTCGCCCAAGTGACACCCGAAGAGGTGGACGAGAAGCTCGCGCTCGAACTCGAACGTCCTCCTCGAGCAGTTCTACTTCTGGACCGTCGTCGTCATGTGGCTCATCCACGTGGGCTTCATGGCCTACGAGGGCGGCGCCTCGCGCCGCAAGAACCTCATGTCGACGGCGATGAAGAACATCCTCACGATCGCGGTCGTCACGCCGACGTTCTACTACGTCGGCTGGTACATCTACGGCTGCTTCGAGCAGGGCTTCCCGACGATCGGGCCCGGACTCGCAGGACGGGCATGCAGGCCCGGTGCAGTTCCCGGGCTTCTGCGGGCAGACGGCGCCGTGGGCGGACGAGATGGGCCCGAACCTCGCGAACCACCTGAACGCCGTCTTCTTCCTCGCCTTCCTCCTCTTCTCGTGGACGACCGCCTCGATCATGTCCGGCGCGCTGATCGAGCGCGTGCGGCTGTCGGCCTTCCTGATCCTCGGCTCGATCCTCGGCTCGGTCGTCTGGATCATGGACGCCGCCTGGGGCTGGAGCTCCGGCGGCTGGCTGACGATCCAGTTCGGCTTCCACGACTCGATCGCATCACTGGTCGTCCACGGCGTCGCCGGCGCGTTCACGCTCGGCGTGCTCCTGAACCTCGGGCCGCGCATCGGCAAGTACACGACGGACGGCTTAGCCAGAAGCTTCCGAGGCCACAACACCCATCTCACGCTGATGGGCCTGATGCTGATCTTCACCGGCTTCTACGGCTTCTACGCCGCCTGCCTCTTCATCACGCCTACGACGTTCCCCGGCTGGCTCAACATCTACGGCTCGCCGACCACGCTCGGCGCGATCGCGTTCGTCATCACCGTCGGCTTCGCGGGCGGGTTCACGGGCGGCTGGTTCGCGAGCAAGGGCGACCCGTTCTGGACGCTGTCCGGCGGTCTCGCCGGCGTGATCTCGGTCTCGGCCGGCGCCGACGTCTACCACCCGTCGCTCGCCTACCTGCTCGCGATCTCGGGCGCGCATGCTCGCCGTGTGGTCCGGCAACTACCTCGAGAAGAAGCTGCGGATCGACGACGCGGTCGGCGCGGTCGCGGTGCACGGCGTGTGCGGCTTCTACGGCGTCTTCCTCGTCGGCATCTTCGCCGGCGGCTACCCGACCGGCCTCAACAACGTCGAATCGTCGATGGGCGGCCAGCTCATGGGGATGATGGCCTTCCTGCCGCTCGCGTTCATCCCCGGGCTACGCGGTCAGCTGGCTCCTCAAGCGCTTCAACCTCCTGCGCGTGCCGCCCGAGGTGGAGCTCGAGGGTCTCGACCTCGCCGAGTTCGGCCAGGACTTCTACCCGGAGTTCGAGCGCGTTCCCGAGGTCATCATCGAGCCCGACGGTCGCGAGGTCGACGGCGCGCCGGTGCTGCTCGACGCGTACTGGCAGACCAACGGCAAGCCGACCACCACCGTCGGAGCCGGCGCCGAGGAAAGGAGCTAGGCGATGTTCGACACCTTCCCGTACGACGAGTGGAGCGAGGACATCGCCGGCTTCTGGACCTCGGGGCCCCGGAAACTCCACGGGCACCTACATCCTCACGGCGCTCGGCGTCACCGTGATGCTCATCGCCTTCGTCGGCTTCGTCATGCTCGAGAGCCGCAAGCTCGCACGCCAGGAGGCGGCTCTCAAGGCTTCCGGCGCACTCAATCGACCGGGCGACCGGAGCCTAGGAGGGAGGAACGATGGCCGGCAAGCAGATCGACTTCCCGCCACTGCAGAAGGAGGACCGCCGGGTCGCGCCGTTCATGCTCGGGCTCTCGCTCCTCTGCATCGTCATCGTCGTGATCATCCTGCATGACCGACCTGGACGGGCCTTTCATCGGCCCGTGGGGGTAGGTAGCCTGACGTTCGCTGATGTCGAGGCTCTACCTTCGTTGCGTCATCTGCAGCAGGCAGCAGGCAGATGGGCTGATCTCGGGCGCTGCCTGGGGGCGGGTCGAGCTCCCCGCCGGGCGCGTCGTCGAGCATCCGGCCGTGAACGGCTCGAGCGCGCGCGCGTGCCCGACGTGCATCGGCCAGTATCCCGACTGGCAGATCGACGCGCCTTGAACTCTCTGGGCGTCGGCTCCGGGCCGTCGAGCGACTGTCGGCGTCGGCCTAGCGGCTCAGAACAGCCCGACGGTCTCGCCCGACTCGTCGATGTCGATGGCGAAGGCCGCGGGTGTCTTCCCGAGGCCGGGCATCGTCATCATGTCGCCGCAGAGCGCGACGATCCAGCCCGCGCCCGTGTAGGGCCGCAGGTCGCGCACCGTGACGGTGAAGCCGGTCGGCGCGTTCTTGAGCGCGGGATCGTGCGAGAGCGAGAGGTGGGTCTTCGCCATGCAGATCGGGAGCCGCGCGAGGTCGGAGCCGGCCCAATCGGCGGCCTTCTTCTTCGCGGCCGGCAGCAGCTCCACGCCGTCGGCGCCGTAGACCCGCGTCGCGATGAGGCGGATCTTCTCCTCGATCGGTGCGTCGAGCGGGATACGCGAAGTCGAACGTGTTGGGCTCCTCGGCCGCGGCGACGACCGCCTCCGCGAGCGCCGTCGCGCCCGCGCCGCCGTTCTCGAAGGCCGTGTTGATCTCGGACGCATAGGCGCCGGCCTCGGTCGCGAGCCGCTGCACGAGCTCGAGCTCCTCCTGCGTGTCCGTCGGGAACTTGTTGACCCCGACGACGGCCTGCAGGCCATACCCGTTCACGATCCCGATGTGGCGCGCGAGGTTGGCCGCGCCCGCCTCGATCTCGGCCGGGCCGCCGTCGAGGTCGCCGCCGTGGTGCTTGAGCGCCCGCACCGTCGCGACCAGCACGACGGCGTTCGGCCGGATGTCGCCGATGCGGCAGGTGATGTCGAAGAACTTCTCCATCCCCATGTCCGAGGCGAAGCCCGACTCGGTGATCACGTACTCGCCGAGCTTGAGCGCGACGCGGTCGGCGACGAGCGAGTTGTTGCCGTGCGCGATGTTCGCGAACGGCCCGCAGTGGACGAATGCGGGCTGTCCCTCGAGCGTCTGCACGAGGTTCGGCTTGATCGCCTCCTTGAGGACGACCGCGAGCGCGCCTGCCGCCTTGATGTCTCGGCGGTGACGGGCTCGCCCTCGTACGTCTGCCCGACGGTGATGCGGCCCAGTCGCTCGCTGAGGTCGGCGAGGTCGCGCGCGACGGCGACGAGCCCCATGATCTCGCTCGCTGCCGTGATGTCGAAGCCGGTCTCCCTGGGGGCGCCGTGCGCGCGGCCACCGAGGCCGGTGATGACGTTCCGGAGGTTCCGGTCGTTCATGTCGAGGCAGCGGCGCCAGGTGATCGCGAGGGGGTCGAGACCGGCCGCATTGCCGTGGTGGAGATGCGCGTCGATGAGCGCCGCGAGCAGGTTGTTCGCCGCGGTGATCGCGTGCAGGTCGCCGGTGAAGTGCAGGTTCAGGTCCTCCATCGGCACGACCTGCGCGTAGCCGCCGCCGGCCGCGCCGCCCTTGACCCCGAAGACGGGGCCGAGCGAGGCCTCGCGGAGGCAGAGCACGGGCTTGCGCCCGAGCGCGCCGAGCCCTTGCGTGAGCGACACCGACGTCGTCGTCTTCCCCTCGCCCGCCGGCGTGGGCGTGATCGCCGTGACGTTGATCAGCTTCGCGTCGGGGCGGTCGGCAAGCCGCTCGATGACGGAGAGATCGACCTTTGCCTTGTAGCGCCCGTACGGCTCGACCTCCTCGGGCAGGAGCTCGAGCTCGTCCGCCACGTCGAGGATCGGGCGCAGGGTCGCGCTCTGCGCGATCTCGAGGCTGGAGACGGCATCACAGGTGGCTCGAGTCGCTTCCGCTTGCCCGTCGGTCGGCCGTCAGGTATGCGGCTGCTCTGCCCCTCTTGGCGACGCGCCTATCAGATGGCTCACCGCGGCTGCGGCCAGCTCGGAAACCAGGGTGTCGGTGTGGAAGCGCTCGAGCGCGAACGGCGCGATCAGGTCGGGCGTCTTGCCGGTCGCGACGAGCTCGGCGAGCGTCACGCCGACGATCGGCGCAGCCTTGAAGCCGTACGTCCCCCACCCCGTCGAGACGTGGAAGTTGTCGATCTCCGTCTTGCCGAGGATCGGGCTGTAGTCGGGCGACAGGTCGCAGAGGCCCGTCCAGGTGCGCAGCACCTTCGTCCGCTCCAGCTGCGGCAGGAGCTCGATGGCGTGAGCGGCCGAGTACTCGAGGAACGAGAGCGTGCCAGCGCTCTTGTACGTCGTGTACGGCTCGATCTCGGCGCCGATGAGGAACTCGCCGCGGTCGGTCTGCGAGACGTAGACGTGCAGCTGCGACGAGACGAGGACGACGTCGAGGAACGGCTTCACCGGCTCGGTGACGAAGGCCTGGAGGATGTGCGTCGTGATCGGCAGCCGGAGCCCGACGAGCCGTGCCGACGAGCGACGACCAGCCCGCGGTCGCGCTGACGACCTGACCGCACTCGACGCGCCCGCGTGACGTCTCGACCGCGGTGATGCGATCGCCCGAGCGCTCGAAGCCCGTCACCTCGGTGTCCTGGTGGATCTCGACGCCGTGGTGGTCCGCCGCACGCGCGAATCCCCAGACGACGGCGTCGTGGCGGATGATCCCGCCGGGCGGGTGATAGAGCGCGCCGACGATCGGGTAGGCGGGTCGCTGCGAGAGGTCGAGCTCGGGGCAGAGCTCCCGGATCCGGTCGGGGTGGATCACGCTCGACTTGATCCCGAGGAGCTTGTTCACCTCGGCGCGCTCCTGCATCGTGATCATCGCCCGGTCGGAGTGCGCGAGCGTCAGGTGCCCGTGCTGCGAGAACATGAGGTTGAAGTCGAGCGTCGCGGACAGGCTTCTCGTAGAGGCGGACGCTCTCGCCGTAGAACGCCGCGCCCTCGGGCGTCCGGTAGTTCGAGCGGATGATCGTCGTGTTCCGGCCCGACGCGCCCGAGCCGATGTACGACTTCTCGAGGATGCAGACGTCCTTGATGCCGTGCTTGCGCGCCAGGTAGTACGCCGTCGCGAGCCCGTGCGAGCCACCGCCGACGATGACGACCTCGTAGCGGCGCTTGAGCTCCTGGCGCGGCCGCCACATCCGCTTCGGGAAGAAGATCTCGCGGATCATGCGCGCTCGTGCGGTCCGACCCGGGGTCAGACCCCGGGACGTGTCCAGAACGGCCTCGGCCACGTAGTGGCCGAGCTCCTGCGGCACGTGCACGTGGAACCACCCGTCGGCCCCGCGCCGGAAGATCGCGGTCACGCGCGCGAACGGTCCCGCCGTCGGGATCAGGTCGAGATCGAGGTCGGTCAACCGCCGCACGACCTGCTCGCTCGCGATCGCGATGCCCGGCGAGCGCGCCCGTGGCGTCGTATGCGAGGACGCCCTGCTCACGCGCACGCTCCGCGACGTCGGCAGCGTCCGAGGTCGTGAACAGGAAGCCGCGGCGCGGCGAGAGACGGACGAGCTCGTCGCCCGACTCCACGGACACGAGCTCGAGATTCCCGCGAAGCTCGACGATCCCTTCGAGCGAGAGGTCGCGGACCTGCGCCGGATCGGCGCCCTCGAGCGCACGCCGCAACGGCGACGTCGTCGTCTCCGGCGCGCAACGAGACGGGGAGAGGAACGCCCTGCTCACGAGCGCATCCGCTCCCCGGCCGGATCGAAGAAGGCGCCCTGCGTGATCCGGGCCCCACGGCGCAGCCGCTCGACCTGGATCTCGACCCGCGTCCCGGGCTCCGACCGCTCCGCCGGCACCCAGGCGAGCCCGATGACCTGACCGACCGCCTCGCTCCGCCGCGCGCTCGTGACGCGGCCGGCGGGGAGGCCCTCGACCACGATCTGCGCACCTTCGGCCGGAACGACGTTCTCCTCCATGACGAAGCTGACGAGCCGCTCCTTCTCGTCGCGCTGCGCGAAGTGCTCGAGCGCGAACTTGCCGACGAAGTCGTCCTTGTCGAGCTTGGGGAGCCAGGACATGCCCGAGGAGTAGAGGTTCGACTCCGAGTCGGTGTCCTGCCCGACGATGACGTGCCCCTTCTCGAGGCGGAGGACGCGCTGCGGCTCGAGCCCGAACGGCCGCGCGCCCTCGGCGACGAGCCTGTCCCACAGGTACTCGCCCGCAGGGCTCGGGAAGTGGAGCTCGTACCCGAGCTCGCCGACGAATCCGATTCGCAGGGCGAGCGTCGGCACGCCTGC
Source organism: uncultured Gaiellaceae bacterium (assembly GCA_963808865.1). Classification (GTDB taxonomy): domain Bacteria; phylum Actinomycetota; class Thermoleophilia; order Gaiellales; family Gaiellaceae; genus GMQP-bins7. Next base: position 307,386 of record CAWEGY010000001.1, read on the forward strand.
GACCTCGATCTCGTGGGCGTCGAGGTACTTGAACTCCTCCGCGGAGAGCTCGGCCTCGGTCAGGCGCTGGAGTGCATCGCGCGACTGCGGGCCGGCGAGGTTCACCGCCGCGAGCGCGCCCGTGACGTTGACGATCTCGGCGTCGTAGCCCCACACGGCGTTCCACCACTCGAACCACGCGGTCACCGCGTCGGCGCCCGTCGACGTGGTCGTCACGTAGAAGAGATCGTCGGCGAGTCGGGCGATCGTGCCGTCGTCCATGATCCGTCCGCCGTCCGAGGTGAGGACGCCGTAGCGGATTCGCCCGGGCTTCATGTCGCCGAAGCGGTTCGGGTACAGGCGCTCGAGCAGCTCGACGGCCTGCGGCCCCTCCACGAACAGCTTGCCCAGCGTCGAGACGTCGATCACGCCGAGCGACTCGTGCACCGCGCGCACCTCGTCCTCGGGCTTGTCGCCGTAGGCGTACGGGCGCTTCCAGGGGCCGGCCCACTGGATCGTCGCTCCGGCCTCCTCGTGCCGCCAGTGCAGCGACGAGAGCCGCATCGGAGTCAGATCGCGCCCGGCGAGCAGGCCCAGCTCGACGGGCGACCACGGAGGGCGCGCCGTCGTCGTCCCGATCGCCGCCTCGTACATGCGGTTCTCCTGCGCGTAGATGCGGATGCTCGAGAGGTGACAGAGCTTCCCCTGGCACGGGCCCATCGTCGTCGTCGTGTAGCGCTTCGCGAGCTCGATGGAGTCGAAGCCCTCACCGATCGCCCGCTTCATGTCCTTGGTGGTCACGTCCTCGCAGACGCAGACGAAGCACTTGCCGTGGCCGCCGTACGACGGCTCGGGCGCGACCTTGGACAGCCCCTCGCCCGTCACGCTCCCCACCGCCTCGACTCCGGCCGGAAGCTCGGTCGGGACGAAGACCCCGAGCTCCTCGTCGTACTCGACCCGCGCACCGGCCTGCGCGAGCAGCGAGTACGCGGGCTGCCGTCCGCCGGAGGCGACGAGGAGATCGCAGTCGATCGGGTCGCCGTCGAGGAGGAGGCGACGCACGCGGCCCTTCCGACCCTCGGCGACCAGCTCACGCGGTCGCAGCTCCCGCAGGTCGAGGACGCGCGGCACCGCCACGCCGGTCTCGCGCAGGTCGTGGGCGACCTCGAGGCTCTCGTCGTCGGTGCCGATGACGACGGCGCGCTTGCCCGGCTTGATCGAGAAGTCGCGGATGAGGCGGCGAACGCCCTCCGGGAGCATCACGCCGACGAGATCGTTGCCCGGGAACACGACCGGCTGCTCGGTCGCGCCCGTCGCGACGACGATCCGCTCCGCGCGAAAGCGGTACAGGACGGTGCCCGCGTCGACGGGGACGAGCCCGCCCTCCCAGATGCCAGCGCGCGCGCCGGAGCGAGCACCTCGACGCCTTCGAGCGAGAGATCGGCCAGACGCGCGTCCTCGTCGACGAGCACGACGCCCGGTCCGAGCGTCGCGGCCGCGAGTGCCGCTGCCCGACCCGCCTGGCCGCCGCCGACGACCAGCACGCGCGCCCTGCGGTGCTCGGTGTCGTAGCGGCGAGAGTGGCCGGCGTGCGGATCGAGCTTCCCCAGCCCCGCCGCGTTCCGCAGGAACCTCTCGTACAGCGGCCACGCCGCCCGTGGCCGGATCAGCGTGCGGTAGTAGAACCCGACCGGCGTGAACGGGCCGCCGATCTTGTCCGTCAGCGACATGAGGTCGAAGTCGAGCGCCCAGCGCACGTTCTGGCCCTCGACCACCGCTCCCTCGCGAATCGGCTCCGTGCAGACGCGGACGTTGGGGACGCCGTCGACCGTCATCTGGCAGTTCGGGCAGTGCCCCGAGCAGCACATGAGGCCGCGCGGCCGGTGGTACTTGAACGAGCGCGAGAAGACGCGCTTCCCGGCCGCGAACGCGGCCGAGGCGATGGTGTCTCCCTCGAAGCCCGTGACCTTCCAGCCCGCGAAGGTGAAGGACACCGGACGCGAGCGGTCGATGCGCTCTCCGCGCTGCTTCTCGAGCCTCACGCGGGCTTCCTCGACTCTGGCAACGAGACGTCGAGCACCTCGTTCGTCCTCGTGTCGCGCTCGGCGAGGAACCACTCGCCGCAACCGGAGCGATGCTGCCACCACTCCCGCTGGACGCCCGCGACGTTGTCGCGGAAGTACACGTAGTCGGTCAGCTCGCGAAGCGTGGGCGACCCGGACGGCCGCGTCGTCACCTCACCGAAGTACGCGTACTCGTCGACCGGCCGCGGGCCGCAGAAGGGGCACGAGAGGAGGAAGGACATCAGAGCGAGAATTGCACCTTGAGCAACGCTGTGCCAGAATCCGCAACGAACCTACACCGATGTCGCGCACTCGTCAACCTTCCACCCGCCGAATCGGCGCTGCCGAACGGGCCATCACGGTGCTCGACACCCTTGCAGAAGCGGGCGAGCTCGGCACGAACGAGATCGCGCGGCGAACGGGCATGACCCCGAGCACGGTCTCCCGCCAGCTCGGCACGCTCGCGGCGTCGGGTCTCGTCGAGCGCGTGGAGGCATCGGGCAAGTATCGGCCGGGCATCCGGCTCGTGCATCTCGCGAACGCCGTCCTCGCCCGCCTCGACGTGCGGGAGGTGGCGCGCCCACATCTGGTCGCGCTGGTCGAAGCAACAGGTGAGACGGCCACGTTGTCCGTCTCGGGCGACGAGGACGCGATCACCGTCGACTTCGTTCCCGGCTCGCACCAGATCCAACCCGTCTCGCGGCTCGGGCGACCGTCGATCGCGCACGCCACATCGGCCGGGAAGATCATGCTCGCGTTCTCCGGGCGCGAGCTGCCCGACGGGCCGTTCCGCGCATTCACGGCACGAACCATCACCGATCGCGAGCAGCTCGCGCGCGAGGTCGAGACGGTTCGAGCGCGCGGGTACGCGCAGGCGGCCGGCGAGCGCGAGCCCGGGCTCTCGGCCATCGCCGCCCCGATCCTGTCCGCACGCGGAGAGCTCGAGGCGATCGTCGCGCTCCAGGGCCCGAGCGCCCGCTTCGACTCCGCGGCGGTGAAGGCCGCGCTCCCGCTCGTGCGCGAGCGAGCGGATGCGATCTCGCGCGAGCTCGGCTGGACGGGCGCGTAAGAGTACGGCTGCGCGCGTAAGCTCGCGCCCGAGTCCGTCGATCATGTCCGCACGCGCACCACTCGAACCGCTCGAGCTTCTCTACGAGAGCGAGGGTCTCCCCGAGACCCAGCTCTCCGACGAGCTCGCGCGGCTCCACGGCGGCGGCCTCGGATTCGACGTTCCCCGTCTGTACGCGAACTTCGTCGCGACCCTGGACGGCGTCGTCGCGATCCCGTCCATGCCCTCCTCGAACGAGTTCGTCGCCGGCGACAGCGACGCGGATCGCTTTCTCATGGGACTTCTGCGCGCCTTCGCGGACGTCGTGCTCATCGGCTCGGGCGTGCTCCGCGCCTCGCCTCGCGGGACCTGGCTCCCCGAGAAGATCTACCCGCCGGCGGCGGCCGCGTACGCCGACCTGCGACGCGAGCTCGGGACCTCCGAGGCCCCGGAGATCGCGATCCTGACGGGAAGCGGCTCGATCGACCCCGAGCATCCCCGTGCTGGCGTCGCGCGCACTGGTGCTGACGAGCTCGCGCGGCGCCGCGCGGCTCGACGGCACGCTCCCGGCGGCCGCCACGCTCCTCAGCCTCTCGGACGAGACGGAGATCGACCCGCGCGTCGTCGTCGAGGCACTGCTCGAACGGGGGCATCGCAGGATCCTGTGCGAGGCAGGGCCGCACACGTTCGGCGGCCTCCTCGAGGCGGAGGTCGTCGACGAGCTCTTCCTGACGTCGTCACCGCTGCTCGTCGGGGAGGCGGGAGCGGGATCGCGGCTGCGCCTGGTCGAGGCGGCCGATCTCGTCGAGTTCGCTCCGCGCGGCCGGCTCCTGAGCCTCCGCCGTCACGGCTCCCACGTGTTCCATCGCTACGCGCTTCGAGCAACCTGACGACGGCGCGCCATCGAGTCCTCAGGCAGATGCGGCGAGCCGGTTCCCGAGGTCGCGAACGCTCGCCCGGAGCTCTTCGGGCTTGTGGATGACGAAGGTACATCCGAGCCCCGCGAGCACGGCCGCCATCCAGTCGAGTGAGCCGACCCGCATCCGCAGCAGCGTCCGTCCGTCCTCGTCGACGAGCTCGGCGAGCGTTGCCGGGACGCGTCGTGCCGCCTGGTCGACCGGGAGCTCGAGGAGCACCTCGACCTCCCATGGCCAGGCGACCCGGGCGATCGACGTGGTCACGTGGGCGACCGCATCGAACGAGTCGGGCGGCGCGACGGCAGGCTCCTCGACCACCCGCACGCGCTGCATCCGGTCGACCCTGAACGTGCGGAGATCGTTTCGCAGGTGGTCGTGCGCCGCGAGGTACCAGCGGCCGGAGTGCACGACGAGCCCGTGCGGACTGAGGTCGCGCCGGGTCTGATCGCCCGAGAACGCTCGGTACGTCGCCCGCAGCCGCCGGCGGCGTCGGATCGCCTCGGCGAGGAGCAGAACCCGGTCTCCGCCGACCGGCACCCCGCGCGCCGGTCGGGCGGTGAAGTCGAGCGTCGCTTCGAGCGCCTCGACACGACGCCGCAGCGTGTCGGGAAGCACGCGGTGCAACTTCGCGAGCGCCCCGTCGACCGACTCGTCCGACGCCGACAGCCCCATCCTCCTCGCAGCGAAGACGCCGAGCGCGACGACGACGGCCTCGTCGTCGGTCAGCATCAGCGGCGGGAGCCGGTAGCCCGGCCGTATCCGATAGCCGCCGCCCACACCCCGTTGGCCCTCCACGGGGATGCCCAGATCCTGCAACGCAGTGACGTACCGCCTCGCGGTGCGGCGGTCGATCGAGAGCTTGTCGGCGATCTCCTGCCCCGTGGTGAGCGTCTGGGTCTGGAGGAGCTCGAGCAACTCGAGGAGCCGTGCGGTCGGGGCGAGCACGCGCGTCAGTGAACCACAGATAGAGGGCGCGATGTGCCCTATTTCCACGTTAGCGTCCCGAACGAAGCACATCGACCTGGAGGTTCAGATGGAAGCTGTAGTGACGCGAATCGGCGCCCGTGACTTCGACTTCTGGATGGGGACGTGGCTCGTGCGCAACCGCCGGCTCCGCGAGCGGCTCGTCGGCTCGGACGAGTGGGACGAGTTCGACGCAAGCGTCGTCGCGCTGCCGCTGCTCGACGGACTCGGGAACGAGGACGAGTTCCGGACGGACTACGACGGCGGGTTCATCGGCATGTCCTTCCGCTTCTACGACCCGGAGACCGATCTCTGGTCGATCTACTGGGCGGACACGCGCCGTCCCGGCCTGCTCGACCCACCGGTCATCGGCAGGTTCTCGGGCGACACGGGCATCTTCGAGGGCGAGGACACGTTCGAGGGCCGTCCGATCCTCGTCCGGTTCACGTGGACGGGCGTGACGACGCCGACTCCACGCTGGGAGCAGGCCTTCTCCGACGACGACGGCCAGACCTGGGAGACGAACTGGGTCATGGACTTCACCCGGGCTCGGGAGCGGGCGGCGTGAGCGCTCTCGAGGAGGTCGGCGCAGTCACGGCCGAGTACAGCCACGTCGACAAGGTCGTCAGCCCGGAGCCGATTCTCACCCTCGAGGGAGCGGTCCTGAAGTGGTACGACATCGCTCCTGCCGACGAGCCGGTCCCGATCGCGGTGCGCGCGTTGGCGCGACGCAATCTCCGTGATGCGTCGAGGTCGGGCGCGCTCGGCCTGTCGGGTGACCTCGGGTTCGCGATCCTCCACCGCTGCGGGGCGGACTTCTACTTCCTCATCCTCTGCACCTGGCGGAACGACAACGAGCTCTGGGAGACCGTGTGGGCGAAGGGTGGCGAGGCGGACGGCGCGTTCCGCTCGTGGCGCATCGGGGGCGCGCACCGCCCGACGTTCTGCGTCTGGGAGCTCGGGGCGGTCTGCCACGAGCGGCAGGCCTGGAGCCGGTACCTCTGCTCGCGGCGCGACGAGGTGGCGAAGCACTCGTATCTTCGGGATTGCTACGCGGGACTGGTCTGACCGACTGACCGAGCCGGAACGAGCCGCCTCTGTACCTCAGGCTCGCCGTCCGAGGTGGTGCTCCGAGCCGGTCGAGGGTGTCCGTCCAGCCACCCTCGTGCAACTCGCGCCTGGCCTCGGTCGCAAACGGCCGTTGCTCGAAGATCAACGCGGTGCCGTCGCCGGCGCGCTCGAACGTGAGCGTGACCACGTACTGCTGGTCGTCGGGGTCCGGCTCTTCCCACTCGAACGTGTACACGAGGCGTCCAGGCCGATCGACCTCGAGAAACTCACCCCGAAGGTGGAAGAGCTCTCCTTCGGGCGGCTGCATCGCGATGCGGTACCTGCCGCCCGGTCGAACGTCGAGCTCGACGCTCGGTGCCGTGAACCCAGCGGGGCCCCACCACTCGGCGAGGCCGGTGGGATCGACAAAGGCGGCGAAGACCGTCTCCGGCGGCACGCCGAGGGTGCGCTCGAGGCGCAGCGTCAGTCCGCTCGTCGGCTCCGCCACGTTGGCGCCATCACGATCCGTTCGAGCCCGGGATCCAGTCCGTGCCGGCGAGCGGAACCTTCGCCATGGCCGCTGCCTCGATCGTGAGCGCGACGAGGTCTTCCGGCTCGAGATTGTGGACGTGGGACTTGCCGCAGGCGCGAGCGAGCGTCTGGGTCTCGAGGGTGAGCACTCGCAGGTAGTTCGCGATCCTGCGACCGCCGAGGATCGGGTCGAAGCGGGCGGCGAGCTCGTCGTCCTGCGTCGAGATCCCCGCCGGATCGAGGCCTGCCTGCCAGTCGTCGTAGAAGCCGGCGGCACTGCCGAGCTCGCGGTACTCGTCGTCGAGCTCCGGGCTGTTGTCTCCCATCGCCACGAGCGCCGCGGTGCCGATCGAGACCGCATCCGCGCCGAGTGCGAGCGCCTTCGCGACGTCCGCCCCGCTGCGGATCCCGCCGGAGACGATCAGCTGCACCTGCCGGTGCAGCCCGAGCTCCTGCAGCGCCTCGACCGCGATCCGCGTCGCCGGCAGCGTCGGGATCCCGACGTGCTCGATGAAGACGTCCTGCGTCGCGGCCGTCCCGCCCTGCATGCCGTCGACGACGATGACGTCGGCCCCGGCCTTCACAGCGAGCTGGACGTCGTAGTACGTCCGGGTCGCGCCGACCTTCACGAAGATCGGCTTCTCCCAGTCCGTGATCTCGCGAAGCTCCTGGATCTTGATCTCGAGGTCGTCGGGTCCCGTCCAGTCGGGATGGCGCGAGGCCGAGCGCTGGTCGATGCCCTTCGGGAGCGACCGCATCTCGGCGACGCGGTCGGAGATCTTGTGCCCGAGCAGCATCCCGCCTCCGCCGGGCTTCGCTCCCTGCCCGACGACGACCTCGATCGCGTCTGCCCGCCGGAGGTCGTCCGGATTCATCCCGTAGCGGGACGGGAGCAGCTGGTAGACGAGCGTCTTCGAGTGCTCGCGCTCCTCGTTCGTCATGCCGCCGTCCCCGGTCGTCGTCGAGGTGCCGACCTCGGTCGCGCCGCGGCCGAGTGCCTCCTTCGCCGGAGCGGACAGCGCGCCGAAGCTCATCCCCGCGATCGTCACCGGGATCTCGAGCTCGAGCGGCTTCTTCGCGAAGCGCGTGCCGAGGACGACGTCGGTCGCGCAGCGCTCGCGATAGCCCTCGAGCGGGTAGCGCGAGATCGATGCGCCGAGGAAGAGCAGGTCGTCGAAGTGAGGAAGCCGCCGCTTGGCGCCGAAGCCGCGGATGTCGTAGATCCCCTCGCGGGCCGCGCGCTGGATCTCGGCGATGACCGTGCGGTCGAAGAGGTACGACTCGCGCAGGTTCCAGGGGCGCTCGGTGTCGAGCGCCACTAGTAGGCGCCTGCGTTGTCGATCGAGAAGTTGTAGAGGCGCGCGCGCCGAGCCATAGCGACGGAAGTCGCGCGGATCGGCGTCGATCCCGGCTGCGTCGAGCAGCCTCGCCACCTCGTCGACATGCTCGTCGCGCAGCTCCTTCTCGACGCAGTCGGCGCCGAGGCTCGCGACCGAGCCGCGGACGTAGAGACGTGCCTCGTAGATCGAGTCCCCGAGCGCCTCGCCCGCGTCGCCGCAGACGACGAGGCAGCCGGTCTGCGCCATGAAGGCACTCATGTGACCGACGGAGCCCTGAACGACGATGTCGATCCCCTTCATCGAGATCCCGCACCGCGACGACGCGTTCCCGCGGACGACGAGCAGGCCTCCCCGCCCGGTCGCGCCGGCGGACTGGCTGACATTTCCCTCGACGACGACCTGGCCGGACATGAGGTTCTCGGCGATCCCCGTGCTCGCGTTCCCGCGCACGCGCACCGTCGCGAGCTTGTTCATCCCGGCGCAGTAGTAGCCGACGTGACCCTCGATCTCGACCTCGAGCTCGGCGTCGAGCCCGCATGCGACCGCATGGGCGCCGCTCGGATTGACGATGCGGAAGCGCCGTGGGCCCGGAGCTCCACGCGCGACGTCGTGCAGGCGCTGGTTGAGCTCGCGCACGGAGGTCGACTCGAGATCGACGACCTCGAGCTCGGTGCTCTCGACCGCGGAACGGCCATCACGCGACCGCCGCCTTCTCCCACACGTAGACCACACCGGGCTCCGGCTCCCACGCTCGCGCGTCGGCTGCGCCCGGGAAGGACGGCGATCGACCTCCACTCGGAGGACATCGCGACCCACTCGTCGGTCTCCGCGAGGACGGCAGGCTTGCAGGCGATCGGGTCGCGCAGCACGGCGAACCCGTCGGCCGTACCGACCGCGAACGTGTAGAAGCCGTCGAGGTCGTCGAGACAGCCTTCGAGCGCCTGCTCGAGCGTCGCGCCCTCGCGCAGCCGCCAGGCGAGGTAACCGGCGGCGACCTCGGTGTCGTTCTCCGTCTCGAAAGCGATCCCCTCGCGCCGGAGGCTCTCGCGCAGCCGGTTGTGGTTCGAGAGCGACCCGTTGTGGACGAGGCAGAGGTCGAGCCCGGTCGAGAACGGGTGGGAGCCCTGCGTCGTCACCCGGCTCTCGGTCGCCATCCGCGTGTGGCCGAGCGCGTGCGTGCCCTGGAAGTCCTCGAGCGCGAACGCGGCTGCGAACTCGTTGGGCAGTCCGGTCTCCTTGTAGATCTCGATGACGCTGCCGGCGCTCATGACGCGCAGATCGGGCCGGTTCGCGCGCACCCAGCCCTCGGCGTCAGGGGCGTCCGCGTCGACCACGAACACCGCGTGGCTCGCGCGGACCGACGGCTCCTCGCACGCGCCGAATGCGCCCCGAAGGCCGTCAGCCGTCGCAGCCCAGTCTTCCCGGGGGCTCGCCGAGTGGAGCGTCAGCTTGCTCCAGCCGCTCGGGACCGGATCGCGATACACCGCGACGCCTGCGGAGTCCGGCCCGCGGCTCGACATCTGGACGAGCATCGCGGCCAGGTGCACGCCGAGGCGCTCCTCGATCTCGGGCGACTTCGCGAACAGGCCGACGATTCCGCACATGTGGTCAGTATCTACACATGGACTTGCGAGATGTCCGCTGTTTCCAACGATCTTCGCCGTGGCTGTATGGAGCTTTCCTCCATACGACGCTCAGAAGCGCGTCAGGTACTCGCGAATCTCCCACGGCGTCACCTGTTCGTGGTAGCGGAACCACTCGTCGCGCTTGACGCGCGCGAAGTAGTCGACGTAGTCCTCGTCACGGCCTCGTCCGAGCGCGGCGCGCAGGACGTCGTCCCCCTCGAGCTCGCCGATCGCCTCGAGGAGGTTGGCCGGCAGCGATTCGAGGCCGCGATCGCGGAGCTCCTGGTGCGGGATCGCGTACAGGTTCTCGGAGTTCGGCTCGCCTGCGTCGAGCTTCGACTCGATCCCGTCGAGCCCGGCGGCGAGGACGGCAGCGGCGGCGAGGTACGGGTTGCAGGAGCCGTCGATCGTGCGATCCTCGATACGTCCGGGGCCGGGGATGCGGAGCATCTGCGTGCGGTTGTTGTAGCCGTACGAGATCCACACCGGCGACCAGGTCGCGCCGCTCGCCGTCGTGCCGAGCTTCAGGCGCTTGTACGAGTTCACGGTCGGCGCGGTGACGCCGCTGTACGCACGCGCGTGCTTGCGGAGGCCGCCGATGAAGCCGTAGGCGGTCTCGGACAGGCCGAGCCCGCGCGGGTCGGACTCGTCGAGGAAGAGATTCGTGTCGCCGTCCCAGAGCGACATGTGGAAGTGACAGCCGTTCCCCGTCAGGTGCGAGAACGGCTTCGGCATGAACGTCGCGATCATCCCTGCCTGCTCGGCGAGCGTATGGACCATGTAGCGGAAGAAGATCGCGCGGTCGCAGGAGACGAGGGCGTCGTCGTAGGTGAAGTTCTGCTCGAACTGGCCGTTGGCGTCCTCGTGGTCGTTCGCGTAGTTGCCCCAGCCGAGCTCGTTGCAGTAGCGCGAGACCGTCGTCAGGAACTCGTACCGCCGGGTGAGGCCCGCCATGTCGTAGCAGGGCTTCTCGAGCGTGTCGTACACGTCCGCGACGGCGATCGACCCGTTCCTCCGCTGGGTGACGAGGAAGTACTCGAGCTCGAGCCCCATCTTGAACTCGAAACCCTTGTCCTTCGCCTGCGCGAGCACGCGCCGGAGGATCGTGCGCGGGCAGTACGGCCACTCCTCCCCCTCGACGGTCACGTCGCACGCAAGGCGCGCGAGATTCGACTGCCAGGGACGGGCGTGTAGCTCGCGAGGTCCGGGATCGCCGCGATGTCGGGGTCGCTCGGGACCTGTCCTATCTCTCCCGCGGCGAAGCCGGCGAATCCCGCGCCGTCCGTCGAGCAGGGCATCGAACGCCTCGCGCGAGCCGACGGGAACCAGCTTCGCGCTCGGCCGCGCGTACATGTCCACGAACTGCGCGAACACGAACTCGATGCCGCGGGTCTGCATGTCCTTCCAGATCGCGTCTGCAGTTGGCACTGCGCGGACCTCCCTCGGGCGTCGGGCCGATAGCCCTACCAGCCCCGCTCGCGCGAGTGAAGGTGCGGGACGCACACCTTCGCGCGCGGCGATGTGTGCGGTTTCGCCGGTCTACGCGGGTGCCGCGCCGAGCGCCTGCTGCAGCTTCACCATCTTGACCGCGATCTCGATCGCGAGCCAGTCGTCGCGACGGAGATCGAGACCGGAGAGCTCGCCGATTCTCCGCAGGCGCTGACGGAGGGTGTTCGGGTGGACGTACAGCGCCTCGGACGTCGCGCTGATGGAGCCGTGCCGGCGCAGGAACTCCTCGAGCGTGGCGACGAGCTGAGCCCCTCGCTGCGAGTCGTACTCGGCCAGCTTCTCGACGGCATCGACCGTCGCGTCCCGGATGCCGCCGTCGACCGCGACCCGCAGGAGGTACTTGTACGCACCGAGGTCTTCGTAGGCGAGAAGCGGACTGCCGCCGAGCAGTGCCGTCCCCAGCAGCGCCTGCTGCGCCTCCGCGAACCGGCCGCGAACGTCGCGACGCCCTGGCACGTGCTGGAGACGCCGATGGAGATGGCCATCGTGCTCGCCGTGCAGACGTCGCAGCCGTTCGAGGAGGGCCGCGTTCGAGCTCGTCGCGAGCTTGACGAGCGCGCGCAACGAGTCCTCCCGGCGGTCGAACAGCGACCCCGGCGCAGCGGCGCGCAGAGCGCGCTCGAGCGCGTCGCTCGCGGGCTCGGCGACGAGGACGACGTGCGGGTGGTCGAGGTTGCAGCCGAGTCGCGTCGCGCGCCCTTCGAGGTCGCCGCGCTGCTGCCCGCCCGCAAGCTCCTCGAAGAAGTCCTTGATGAGGTTCTTCTCGGTGAGCTGCTCGATCACCTGGATCTTCTTGATCGCGACGGCGAGCTGGCTGGCGACGGCGCGGCCGAGCTCCACGCGGGCGCTCCCCTCGGCGACGAGCAGCCCGACGAGCTCGCCGTTGGCCACGAGCGGGACGGCGAGACGCGAGCTGCGGCCGCCACGGGCCAGCTCCGGGCCGAGCTCGGCGAGACCGAGCGTCGGACGCGCGTTGCCCTGCTCGGGGTCGCTCGCCTCGAGGTCGAGCTCCTCGCGTGCCGAGTCGAGCAGGTACGCATGGCACGCCCGGGCGGCGAGCAGCGGCCGCGCATCGGTGACGACGGTCTGCAGGAGCTCGTCGAGGGTGTCGGCACGCGCGATCGCCTCCGCGAGCTCCGTGAGCTGCTCGAGCTCCGTCACGCGCAGCCGCGTCTCCTCGTAGAGCCGGGCGTTCTCGATCGCACCGGCGACGAGTGCCGCCGAGCTCGACGAGGAACTCGACCTCGTCGTCGGAGAACTCGCGCGGCGCCTCCGTATGGGCGGTGACGACGCCGATGACATCTCCGGTGCGACCGCTGATCGGCAGCGCGAGCAGCGACTGGAAGCGTTCCTCCTCGAGCTCCGGGACGTACTTCACACGCGGGTCGGCGAGCGCGTTGTCGCGGATGAACGCCGGCTCGCGCCGCTCCGCCGCGTGCCACGCGAGTCCCTCGCCACGATCGAGCCACACCTTGCCGACCTGGCGCTCGTAGGGCGGCGAGGCGGCGCGGAGCGTGAGCCGACTGCCGTCGCCGTCCAGGAGATAGACGAAGCAGGCGTGCACGCCGCTCGCGTCCGATACGAGGCGAACGACGGCGCGCAGCACCTCGGCGAGGTCGAGCGATGACGACACCGTCGAGACGATCTCGTGCAGGAACTTCTCGCTCGTTTGCAGCGACACCGCGCGGGGATCGTATGACGTGGGGTGCCGAGGAGTCCAGGCCCGACCAACGGATGGTCGATCGGAGCGGAGGCTCAGCCCGGCATGGTCGGTTGCGGAGGAGGCGCGGGCATCGACGAGTACGGCGGGGGACGGCGTCGCCGCTGTGTCTCATCGACCATCACTCGAACCGGCCGGGTGAGCTGTGCCGCGACCGAGGCGTCCCCACTCTGAGCGGGACGCGTGCCTGCGCACGTAGGCGTCTGGAGGGTGCGCGGCAGCGTCCGCCGCGCGACGTTGGCCGTGAAGCAGTTGCCCCGTCCCGATCCCTTCGCGAGCGCGAGGTCGGCCCGGCCGCTGCCGGCGACGACGTTCCGGGAGACCCGGTTACCGCGCGGGCGCCACGGAGGTCCGGGCTCGGCGACGCCGGGGTCGAAGACGACCCGCCGCGCAGTCGGAAAGATCGCGACGCCGTAGCGCTGGCTGCCCGTCACGCGGTTGCGACTGACGACGTTCTCGTTGCCGCCCGCGACGGCGATCCCGATCCCGACGAAGCCCGCGAGCGCAGTCCGGATCGGTACGCGCGCGCGGCCGCTGCTCGTGACGGTGTTGCCCACGATCGTCGCCCTCGCCTGCGGCGGGAAGGCCTCGTTCGCATAGGTGTTGGGGACGATTCCGGCCCCATTGCGATCCCAGGTCGAGTCGCGGATCGTGACACCGGAGGCGTTCGTCCCCGAGTACCCGACCGCGGACAGGGTCGCGACGACTCCGGAGACGGTGGCGCGGCAGCGCCTGCACTCGCCGATGTAGTACGCGGCGCGGGCAGCGCCGGAGACGTAGTCGTGGTCGATCACGCCCTGCTCGCCGTCCTCGACGTAGATCCCGTACTCCCCGACGTTCCACACGGTCAGGTACGAGGCGCGAAAACGGTCGGCGCCCTCCCACCAAAGAGCGTTCTCGAGGAAGTTGTGCGCCGAGAGGTTGAGGATCGAGACGCCGTCCGCATGCACGACGATGCCACTCTCCGAACGTCGCCACCGTCGAGGACGACCTCGTTCCGGTCGACGCCCTTGATCGTGATGTCGTGCTTCTCCGGCGGCACGACGTACCCACCCGGATACGTGCCTCGAGCGAGAACGATGGCGTCGCCGGGCTGCGCACGGGCGATCGCGAGCTGGAGCGTCGGCACGTCGCCCGGCACGTCGATCTCCGCCGAGACGGCCGTGCTCGCAGGGCTCGCGACCATCGCGGGGAAGGCGAGGGCGACGAGGACGGCTGCGATCGGGTACCTGCGCACGGCGGTTCTCACGCGAAATCTAGTGCCGGGCGGCGGCGCCGGCGTGGCGCCGAAACGCACCCGTCTCGACGATGTCGACGATCTGCTCGATCACGAACCGGATCTCGTCGTCGGTCGAGAAGAAGTGCGGGCCGATACGGATTCCCGCACCCGGGCGGGAGTCGCAGAGGATCGCGCGCTCCTCGAGCTCCGCGTAGACGGCCGCAGCCTCGGGAACCTCGACGATGACCGCTCCACCACGCCGTGCCGGGTCGCGTGGGCTGTGGATGCCGAAGCCCGCCTGCTCCGCGAGGTCGATCAGCAGCTCCGTGTGGCGGAGCGAGCTCTCGCGGATCCGCTCGACGCCGATCTCCTCGATCAGGTCGTAGCCCGCGGTCCCCGCGTAGTGCGCCGCCGGATTGGGAGTCCCCGTGAGGAAGCGAACAGCGCCGCTCGCGGCGAACTCCATCTCCGGCTCGAACGCGAACGGGCGCGCGTGGGCCTGCCAGCCCGTGTAGGTGGGCGTGAGCCGCTCCGCGAGATCGGGTCGCACGTACAGCCAGCCGTTGCCCGGCCCGCCGCACAGCCACTTGACCGAGCCGCCGACGGCGAAGTCGACCTCGAGCGACGTGACGTCGAGCGGGAGGATCCCCGCCGACTGGTAGCAGTCGAGGATCACGGTCGCGCCGACCTCGTGGGCTCGGCGCACGATCGGGGCGACGTCCTGGATCTCGGCCGCGGCGTACAGAACATGGCTGATGGGGACGAGGAGCGTCCGCTCGTCGATCCGTTCGACGATCTCCGTCTCGTCCTCGCAGACGACGACCTCGAGGTCGGGCTGCGCCTGGTACAGGTAACGGACGGACGGGAAGTTCCCGCGCTCGTACACCACGCGGTTCCGGGCGGGATCCACCGGGCGGAAGCACGAGAGCGCCACGCCTCGGCGATGGCGACGTTCTGGTGCATGACGGTCGACCCGGGCGGCGCGCCGATGATCCGCCCGATCTGGTCGCCGACGCGCATCGGCATCTCCCACCAACCCTCGGCCCAGGCGCGGATGCCGCGCTCGGCCCACATCCGCGTGTACTCGGCGAAGCCGATCCACCACGCCGCGCGGCATCGGCCCGAGCGTGTGGCTCGCGAGGTACGTCGTCCGCTCGAGGATCGGAAACTCCGCGCGGTAGTCCGTGAGCTCGCGCATCGGCCGAGCGTAATCGACTAGCGTGCGCGCTCGTGCGCGTCCGCTTCGACCGCTTCTACACGTACGCCGAGCTGACGGAGACCCTCGAAGCGTGGCGGCGGAGTTCCCTTCGCTCTTCCGCTTCGAGGCCGTGGGCCAGTCGTACGAAGGGCGCGACATCTGGCTCTGCACCGTGACGAACGACGGAGACCGGGGCAGCCGACGAGAAGCCTGCCGTCTTCGTCCACGCGCAGATCCACGCGATGGAGTTCACCGGCACGACCGCGGCGCTGCACCTCCTCGATCGCTTGCTCCACGGCCACGGCAGGGACGAGCGCGTCACCCACGCCGTCGACACCCGCACGTTCTACGTCGTCCCGCGCGTGAACCCGGACGGAGCCGACGCAGGCCTCGCCGACGGGCGCTTCCGTCGCTCGAGCGTGCGCCCGTATCCGCGCGACGAGCCCGAGGACGGCCTCCACCGGGAGGACGTGGACGGCGACGGCCGCGTGCTCTTCATGCGCATGCCCGACCGGAACGGCTCGTGGAAAGCGCATCCGGACGACCCACGCCTGCTCGTCGCCCGGCTCCCGGACGACATCGAAGGCGACTTCTATCGCGTCCTCCCCGAGGGGACGATCCGCAACTGGGACGGGGTGACCATTCCCGATCGCGCCTCCACTGGAGGGCCTCGACCTGAACCGGAACTGGCCCGCCGACTGGGCGCCCGAGGCGGAGCAGCAGGGCGCCGGCCCGTTCCCGACCTCCGAGCCCGAGGTGCGGACGCTCGTGCAGGCGATCGTCGACGCGCAAGAACATCACCTCGTACGTCGGCTACCACACCTTCTCGGGCGTGCACCTCCGGCCGTGGTCAGGTCGCTCCGACGACGAGTTCCCGGTGACCGACCTGCGCGCGTTCAAGCTCATGGGCGAGGAGGCGACGCGGCTGACGGGCTACCCCGCGATCTCGATCTTCCACGACTTCAAGTACCACCCGAAGCTGGTCATCAAGGGCGGTGACATCGACTGGCTCTACGACCACCTCGGGGTCTACGCCTGGGTGACGGAGTTCTGGAGCCCGCAGCGCGAGGCCGGCCTCGCCGACTACCACTTCATCGACTGGATCCGCGAGCACTCCGCCGACGACGACCTCGCAGTGCTGAAGGTCGCGGACGAGCTCGGCGAGGGGTACGTCGACTGGTACCCGTTCGACCATCCGCAGCTCGGCTCCGTCGAGCTCGGCGGCTGGGACCTCGTGCGCTTCTGGTTCAACCCGCCGTTCTCGCGCCTCGAGCAGGAGGTCGAGCGACACGCCGACTTCGCGCTGTTCCTCGCGCTGGTCTCGCCGCGTCTCGAGATCCGCTCGTTCGAGTCGCAGCCGGTCGCCGAAGGTGCTTTCCGCCTCCGGCTCGTCCTCGAGAACGCAGGCTGGCTGCCGACCAACGGCTCCGAGAAGGCCCTGGAGCGCAAGGCGGTGCGCCCGATCGAGGTCGAGCTCGAGCTGCCGGAGGGCGCGACGATCGCAAGCGGGAAGGCGCGTGAGGAAGCCGGACAGCTGGGCGGGCGCGTGGAGCGGCGGCAGATCACGTGGTGGAACACGGACCACTCGACCAGTGAGCGAACGCTGGTCGAATGGGTCGTCGAGGCGAAGGCAGGCGATCGCGTCGGTGTCGTCGCACGGCACGAGCGCGCCGGCACGGTTCGCTCCGAGGTCGTTCTCTAGAGCTCCCTTGCGCGCTGCGCGACTATGACGCCATGCGCGCAATGCTTCTCGAGACTCCGCGGCACGCCACTTCGAGCCGTTGACCTGCCGGATCCCGTTCCGTCGCCGGGCCAGGTACTCATGCGCGTGCTCGCGTGCGGTGTGTGCCGCACCGACCTCCACATCGTCGACGGCGAGCTGACGCAGCCGAAGCTCCCACTCGTTCCGGGCCACCAGATCGTCGGCGAGGTGCTCGGCGGCGGCTCGCGCTTCGAGGCGGGTGCTCGCGTCGGTGTCCCCTGGCTCGGATGGACCGACGGCTACATGCCGCTTCTGCCTCGCCGGCAACGAGAACCTCTGCGACGGCGCACGCTTCACTGGCTACGACGTCGACGGCGGCTACGCTGAGCTCGCCGTCGCGGACGAGCGCTACTGCTTCCCGCTGCCGGAGGGCTTCTCCGACGAGCAGGCCGCGCCGCTCCTCTGCGCCGGCTTGATCGGCTACCGCTCGCTCCGCCTCGCGGGCGACCCGGCGAAGATCGGCCTGTACGGGTTCGGTGCGTCGGCGCACATCGTGTGTCAGGTCGCGGTCTCCGAGGGGCGTCGCGTGTTCGCGGGGACACGCGCGACGGACGACGAGACGCAGGAGTTCGCGCGCTCGCTGGGAGCAGAGTGGGCCGGCGACGCGCTCTCCGGCCCGCCCGAAGAGCTCGACGCGGTGATCGTCTTCGCACCGGTCGGCGACCTCGTGCCGGCCGCGCTGGGTCACGTCCGCAAGGGAGGGGTCGTCGTCTGCGCGGGGATCCACATGAGCGACATCCCGACCTTCCCGTACGAGCTGCTGTGGGGGGAGCGCGTCGTCCGCTCGGTCGCGAACCTCACTCGTCGGGACGGCGAGGAGCTCCTCGCGCTGGCACCCGCGATCCCGATTCGAACGGAGGTCGAGACCTTTCCGCTCGACGAGGCGAACGAAGCGCTCGCGCGCCTCCGGGAGGGAACGCTCCGCGCCGCCGCAGTGCTGCTGATCTAGAACCGGCCCATCTCGACGAGCCCGCCGTCGTTCGCGTGGTCGACCTGCAGCGTCGTGTGCTCGATCGCGAACTCGTTCTCGCAGGAGCCGCTCGAGCTCACGGCGGCGGCCGTGGCAGTCCTCTCCCGGCGCAACCAGGACGTGCGCCGACAAGGCGGGAAACCCGGACGTGATCGTCCAGATGTGGAGGTCGTGCACCTCGACGACGCCCGGAGCACCGACGAGACGCTCGCCGACCGCCGGGTATCGACACCTTTCGGCGACGCCTCCAGCAGGATCGACGTCGCGTCGCGAAGGACCGTCCACGAGCTGACGAGGACGAGGACGCCGATGAGGATGCTCACGAGCGGGTCTGCCTCCATCCAGCCCGTGGTGAGAATCACGAGCGCGGCAACCGCGACCCCTAGCGAGCCGAGGATGTCGGCGAAGACGTGCCGCAGCGCCGCCTCCACGTTCAGACCGCGCTGCGGCGTGCGCGACAGCACGGCCGCAGCCGCGACGTTCACGACCAACCCCAGGACGGCGACGACAGCATCCAGCCGCCGAGAACGTCACCCGGTTCCCGGAGCCGCATGACCGCCTCGACGAAGATCCAGATCGCCAGCGCGACGAGCGTGACGCCGTTCGCCAGCGCGGCGAGCACCTCCGCCCGCTTGTAGCCGAACGTCCGCTCCGGCGTCGCGGGCCTCGCCGCGAGCCAGACCGCGACGAGAGCGAGCGCCAGCGCGACGTTGTCCGAGAGCATGTGCACGGCGTCCGCCAGCAGCGCGAGGCTCCCGGTCAGGAAGCCGGCCACGACCTCGACGACGGTGTACGAGGCGGTGAGGCCGAGCGCGAGCGCGAGAGCCTGCCGGCTCGCGTCCCTGCCGTGATCGTGGTCGTGCGCCACGTGTGAGGTTCTACCGCGCGGCGCGGGCGGTGACCACCGGCTCGACCTCGACCGGCGGCGGAGCCACGTTCGTGAGCATCGCGGCAGCGAGCAGCACGGCGAAGGCGACCGCGACCTCGCCTACGAGGCTCGGCCTGATCGCAGGCTCGGCCCCCGACTCGAGCCGGGGCCGCACGAAGAAGTGGTGCACCGCGCCCCAACCGAGCGCGATCGAGACGACGACGAGCTTCAGCAGCAGGAAGCGACCGTACTCCGTCTCCCACAGATCCGAGAGCTGCGGCAGCCGGACGATCGCGAGATAGCCGCCCGCGAGCACGAGCACGCCGACGAGCAGGACGGCCAGCCTCGCGAATCCGAGGAACGCCGTCCGTCGGAGCGCAGGCGCGGCGGGCCAGACGCAGAACGCGAGCGCGACGAGGCCGCCGACCCAGACGGACGCGGCCGTGAGATGGAGCCAGTCGGCGAGCTGGGACAGGAGCGACGAGTTGGGCTCGGTCGCCTGGTGTCCCGAGAGTGAGATGCCCGAGGCGAGCGCGATCGAGAGGCTCAGCGCCGGCAGGCGCAGCTCGAGCGCGATCGAACACCCAGGCCGCCAGCAGAAGCGTCCCGACTACGCCGAACCCGACCGTCATCACGAGGAACGCGACACCGAAGCGGGTCTTCTCGGCGAACGGCTGGAGATCTCCGTAGAGGAGCTCCGCGACGGGGAGCTGGAGCGCATTCGACGCCCGGAGCACGAACGCCGCGATCCCCGCGTCGATGACGAGGAAGGCGGCGAGCACGCCGACGAGATGGAACCGCTGCTCCAGCGCCGGCGGAACGTCTCCGCGCAGGACGAACAGGCGGACGGCGAGCGGGCCGATGAGGAGCGCGAGCGCGATGAAGAGCGCCCAGCGGGCGACGTCGTCCTTCCACGTGGATCCTCCGGCGCCCACCGCTTCGGTCGGTGGCGGCGCCG
The DNA here is from genome assembly GCA_963808865.1 of uncultured Gaiellaceae bacterium. Taxonomy (GTDB): domain Bacteria; phylum Actinomycetota; class Thermoleophilia; order Gaiellales; family Gaiellaceae; genus GMQP-bins7. The sequence goes on from CAWEGY010000001.1 coordinate 327,106, forward strand.
GGACGCCGACACCGAACGTGAAGACGCCGGCCGGTGCGTGGCCGTCGCCGCCGATCACGCGCCAGCGGACCGTGTACGCCGCTCCTCGCCGCAGCCCCGAGACCGGCGCGCGAACCACCCTGCCCCGGTCCGTCGTGCGTCGGTGCTCCGGACACGACGGTTCCGTCGGCTGCGAGCACCTGTACCGCGTTCCCGGCGATCGAGACGGGCTGGTTGAACTCGAGCCGGACCTCGGTCGGAGCGCGAGCGACGCTCGACTGCGTCGCGGGCGAGGCCCGGTCGAGGATGACGTGGGCATGACCCGCGGCCGGGGCGACGAGCACCACGAGACTGGCAACCGCCAGGGCGGCGAAGCGTCTCACCGGACGACGATCTCGCCGAAGTGACCGAAGATCGGCGCCGAGTCCCGGTCGGCGTAGAGCAGCACGGCGAGCACCACGAAGGTCAGCGCGAAGCCCGTCCCCCAAACGGCGCGCCGAGGGCGGAGCGCCGCGCCCAGCGGGAAGAGCGCTCCGGCGACGAGCATCCATCCGATCGCCTGATGCAGGAACGCCGAGCGGGAGTAGAGCCACGAGTTCTGCTCGTGGATCAGGAACGCCGCGCCGCAGGCGGCGAGCGCGGCCGCAGGCACGAGCGACCACCGCGGGCTCGAGACCTTGCCGCGCACGACTGCGACCTGCACGGCTCCGGCAACCATCGCGGCCTGAGCCCACACGGAGTGCGCGAGGAGGTGCATCGTCGAGAACGTCGAGAAGATCGTGATCACCCAGAGGAAGACGCCGGCGACGAGGACGACCACCGGGAACAGGTACGCGCGCCACGCACGGCGGCGGAACACCTCCGAGCCCACGATGACCTCGGACAGGAGCAGCAGGCCGATGAGCAAGCGCGACCGAGGCCGCCAGCCAGTGAGCGATCTCAGGCTTCGGGATCACGCTCGGCCTGCTCCATGTCGGCGACGAGTCCCGGTGCGATCACCACCGCGTAGACCAGACCGACGCAGACAACGAGCAGCGGCGGCTGGAGGAGGTAGTCGTAGAGTCCCTGCCCCTCGCGATCGAGGAGCACGATGCGGTAGGGCTGTGCCACCGCCCAGGCGATGCCGGCGAGGATCGTGAGCGGCCCGATGAGCTGGACGGCGACCGTGCGCCACGACTGGCGCGCGGCACGTCTCAGTGCTTCGCGCCTCGGGATTCGGGTCGCGATCTCGGAGCTCACGCGTGGGTCACCCTGCAAGCATGTTGCCCGATCGAGAAGCCAACCTAGCTCGCCGACCCGCGCGCACTTAAGGATTCCTTCAGCGCCGCGGGTCCCCACGCACGTGACGCGCGCGGCATGATCGGGGCATGCGCGTGCAGGATCGTCGTCCCGGTCGTGGCTGCAGCTCTGGCGTCCGCCGTCGCAGTCGTGGCGATGGCCTCGACCAGCGCTGCCGGTCTTCCCTCGTACACGAACGGGTACGCGAAGTGGCCGCGGATCAACAAGAAGCCGTTCACGAGCACCGGGCCGCTCTCGAGCGCGCACCGCGGCGTGAAGAACGTCTACGCGAGCAAGAGGAAGGTCGGATCGAAGTACCCGAACGGGACCGTCATCGTCAAGACGATCCAACCCGCCGGTCAGACGGGGATGCCGCACCAGGTGGCCGTCATGCGGAAGGCGAACGGCCGCTGGCGGTTCGTCGAGTACGAGCTCTCGGGCGCGCGGTACACCGGCTCGCCAGGGAGCCAGCAAACGTGCCAGGGCTGCCACGCGCAGGCGAGGTCGAACGACTTCGTCTTCACGAAGCGCTAGCGCGCCGGAGGGCGGCTAGGCCGTAGCGCGCCTGCGGCGCTGCCACGTCAGGAACAGCGCGCCGACTCCGCCGATCACGCAGATGACGCCCAGGATCCAGAGGACGACACCGCCCATGATCATGAAGATGACGCCCGCGACGAGGAGGCCGAGGCCGATGATGTTTGGAGCCATGTCTCGAATGTTCGTCGCGCGTGCCCGAACTCCTCGTCGCTAGCTATATGGCTTTAGGTCGCGAGCTGCTTCTTGCGGCGGTACGTCATGAAGAGAGCGACGATGCCGCCGCCCACCATGATCAGTCCGATGATGATCCCGACGAAACTCAGGAAGTAGGCGAACAGAATTCCGGCGATGATCAGGCCGAGGCCTATGAGATTGACTGGCAGCATTTCGCCGGCACCGCATCTTCGCGCAGCGGCGAGCCCTCGGCCCTCGTCCTCGCTCCCTCACGTTCTGGGCGAACGCGCTTGAACGCGTCGATCGCGCGCTCGAGGTGCTCGGGCTCGAGCGCAGCCGACATCTGAACCCGGATCCGCGCCGTCCCTTCCGGCACGACCGGGAAGCCGAACCCCGTCACGAACACGCCCTCGTCGAGCAGCCGCGCCGAGAGTGCCATCGCGTCGGCCGTCTCGCCGATGATGATCGGGACGATCGCGGCCTCGCCGTCGAGCGGTTCGTACCCGGCCTCCGTGAGCATTTCCCGGAAGACGCGCGTGTTCTCGCGCAGGCGGGCAAGCAGTTCGGGCCGCTCGAGCATGAGCTCGATCGACTTGCGTGCGCTACACGCGACCGTGGGCGGCAGCGCATTCGAGAAGAGCTGCGGGCGCGAGCGCTGCGCGAGGACGTCGCACACCTCCTCGGAGGCGGCGACGTACCCGCCGGCCGCACCTCCTAGCGCCTTGCCGAGTGTTCCCGTGATGACGTCGACCTCGCCGAGGAGGCCGAAGTGCTCGACGGTCCCGCGTCCCGTCTCGCCGAGGACGCCCACGCCGTGCGAGTCGTCGACGATGACGACGGCGTCGAACTCGCGGGCGAGGGCGACGATCTCGGGCAGCTTCGCCAGGTCGCCTTCCATCGAGAACACGCCGTCCGTGACGATCAGCTTCCGCGCGTCGCGCGGGGCGGCGGCGAGGCCCTCACCCAGCGCGTCCATGTCCGAGTGCGGATAGATCACCTTGCCCGCCGGCCGCGAGAGGCGGATGGCGTCGATGAGGCTCGCGTGGTTGAGCGCGTCGGTGAGGATCACCGTCGTGTCGTCGGTCAGGCTCGGGATGACGGCCTCGTTCGCATTCCAGCAGGACACATAGCTGAGCGCGGCCTCCGTGCCGGAGAGGTCCGCCAGCGCCCGTTCGAGCTCGTGGTGCGGCTCGAAGGTGCCGCAGATGAAGCGCACCGACGCCGTGCCCGCGCCGTAGCGCTCGAGCCCCTCGATGCCCGCGCGCACCACCTCGGGATGCCCTGCGAGCCCGAGGTAGTTGTTGGAGGAGAGCACGATCACGTCGCCGCGGCCGGCCATCTGCACGACCGGCCCCTGCGCCGACTCGATCGTCAGGAACTCCTTGTAGGTGCGCCCCTCGCGCAGCGCGTCGAGCTCGGCTCCGAGCTGCTGGTCGAGAGACGGCGGTCATGGCGTCGCTCCGTTCGGTCGCAGGACGATCTTGCAGGCATCTCCCGACTCGAGCAGCGCGAAGGCCTCGTCGAAGCGCTCGAGCGGGAGCTCGGCGGTGATCAGCGGGCGGAGGTCGACCACGCCGTGCTCGAGCAGCCAGCGGGTCGTGTACCAGGTCTCCCAGATCTCGCGCCCGTTGACGGCGGTGACGGTGAGGTTCTTGAAGATGAGCGACTCGGCGATGTCGATCGTCGCCGGCCGGGCCGGGATGCCGAAGAGGACGACGTTGCCTCCGTGCCGCACGATCGCGAACGCGTCCTCGATCGCACGGAGCGCGCCCGACATCTCGAACACGACCCCCACGCCCTGCCCGTCGTTCTGGTCGAGGAACCAGGCGGGGACGTCCTCGGTCTCGTCCACGTTCACCACGGCCTCGGCGCCGAGCGTCTGCGCGAGCTCCAACCGGAACGGGACGTGATCGGACGCGAAGAGCGTGCCGGCGCCGAACGCTTTCGCGATCGCGATCGCGAACAGGCCGACCGGCCCGCAGCCGAGCACGGCGACCGCGCGACCGGCAAGGTCCTGCGTGGAGGTCGCGAACACGGCATTCCCGAACGGCTCCTGCAGGCAGGCGATCTCGGGCGGGAGCTTCGAGCGGTCGTTGCGCCAGACGACGGAGGCGGGCACGGCCGCGTAGTCGGCGAAGCCGCCGTCGCGGTCGACACCGAGAATCTGCGTCCGCTCGCACATGTGGGCCTTGCCCGTGCGGCAGTGGAAGCACGTCCCGCACGTGACATGGCTCTCGGCCGAGACGTAGTCGCCCTCCGCGACGTCGCGCACGCTCGACCCGACCGCGACCACGGTGCCGCAGAGCTCGTGCCCGAGGATGAGCGGCGGCTCGACACGCTCGGACGACCACTGGTCCCAGCGCCGGATGTGCAGATCCGTGCCGCAGATGCTCGCCGCCTCGATGCGGACGAGCACCTCGTCGGTGCCCGGTGTCGGGACAGGCACCTCGTCGAGAACGAGGCCCGGCCCCGACTCACGCTTGCGGATGGCGCGCATCGTCTCCACGGCGACGCGATCTTGCCACGGTCGCCTCCTTCGCCGGGTTTGGAGACGACGGCGGCTCGGCACACCCCGCCCGACGGCCCCCCTAGGACCCCCGCCGAAGGGACGTCTTTCTCACTACGAGCCGGAGGCAAACACGGATTCGGGCCTGCGCGAGCGAGCGGCGAGCTAGCGGACGGCGACGGGCGTCCCGACGTCGACGAAGCCGTAGACCCGCTCGGCCTCGCCCTCGGGCAGCCGGACGCAACCGTGTGACGCGTTGTACGACGGCACGTCGGACGACTGGTGCGTGGCGATCCCGCCGCGGAAGTACGCCGCGTACGGCATCCACACCTGGAACGGAACCGACCACGAGTAGAGCACCTTCGCGTACACGTTGAAGTCGCCCACGGGCGTGATCCCGCCCGAGCCGGTCGAGGTGTGCACGGCGCGGACGACCTCGCCGTCCTCGACCATGAGCAGGACGCCGAGGTCACGGTAGATCTCGATGCGGCGACCCTCCCGGCGCGCTGCCGGCTTCGGGCGGGTGGCGTCGAAGAGCGCGAGCTGCGTCTGGCCGGTCACGGTCCCGGTCCGGTCGAGGTCCTCCCAGCCCTGGAACGCCAGGAGCGCCTGCTCGGTCAGGTAGTCGAGCGAGCCCGAGACGTCGGACTCGTCGAGGTACCCGAGCGCCGCCAGCCGCAGCTGGAGGCCTCGGACGACATAGCGGTAGTCGTTCTCGCCGGTCTCGGCGCGCCATGCGCCGGGTCTGACCCCCAGCCGGAGCGTCGTGACGAGGCGCCCTTCGGTCGCGACGGCCGCCTGCTCCTGCGGGCCGAGCGGCGCGAGCGTGGCTGCGATCTGCCAGAGGCGCGTGCGCCGCGTCTCGGCCGAGCCGGCCCCGAGCGTCGAGCGCGAGAAGCTGGCGAGCCAGAGGTCGGGACGAGCCCGAAGCGAGCGGATGCGGGCGCTGTCGGGAAGCGCCGTCCGGATGCCCTGCCGTCGTTCGAGGCGCGTCGGGCCCTGGACGAGCTCGCGCAGCGCGTGGAGCGCCGGTACGACGCCCTTCGGAACGACGCGCTCGACGCGCACCACCCAGCCGTTGCGGACGAAGGCCACGTCGACGGTGTCGGGCTTCGGCTTCGGTTTCGGCCGTGTCTGCGCCGGCGCGGTGACACGGTTCGGAGCCGCCGAGGGCTCGAGATCCACCACGAGCAGGCCGGCGAGGGCGAGTACGAGGGCGACGAGCGGAACGCGCACGGGCGAATCTGATTCTTCGCCGAGGCCAGAATGCCTGCAGTGCACTGGATTTCGGACACGGAGACGCGAGTCGGTCTCGGCTGCATGCGCCTGTCCACCGACGAGGACCGCGACGAGGCGCACGCGCTCGCCACGATCGCCGCCGCGGTGGAGGCGGGCATCACCGTCTTCGACACCGCCCGCTCGTACGGGCACGGCCCCGCCGAGCTGGGCCACAACGAGCGGCTCCTCGCCCGTGGCCTGCGCCTCGTCGGCGCCGAGTCCAGTGCCCGCATCGTGACCAAGGGCGGCATGTCACGTGAGGGAGGCAGGTGGATCCCGGACGGGCGCGCAAAGGCGCTGCGCGCCGACTGCGAGGCGAGTCTGGTCGCTCTCGACGGTCTGCCGATCGACCTCTATCTCGTCCACGCGCCCGATCCGCGCACGCCCTGGCGCACCTCCGTGCGGGCGCTCGCGCGACTCCTCGACGATGGGCTCGTGCGACATGTCGGGCTCGCGAACGTCACGCGAGACCAGCTGGACGAAGCACTCGGGCACGCGCCGATCACGGCCGTGGAGGTCGCGCTCAGCCCGTTCGACGACCGCGCGCTACGCGGGGGCGTCGTCGAACGCTGTTCCGAGGCCGACGTCACGGTGATCGCGCACTCCCCCCTCGGCGGCCCTCGGCGAGTTGCCCGGCTCGAGCGTCACGAGGCGCTAGCGGACGCCGCGCGTGCTTACGGGGCTAGCGCTGCTGAGGTCGCGCTCGCCTGGCTGCTCGGCCTTGCGCCCGGGCTCGTCGCGATTCCCGGTGCCCGCCGTCCGGAGACGGCGCGCTCCGCCGCGCGCGCGGCGACGCTGCAGCTCGACGATGCCGAGCGGGCCAGGATCGGTGGGGTCCGACAGCACGGGGCGGCGCCCGCGGTGTCCGGCGGCGACGTCGTCGTGGTGATGGGCATCCCGGGCGCGGGGAAGTCGCGGATCGCGGACGACTACGTCGCGCAGGGGTACGAGCGCCTGAACCGGGACGAGCGCGGCGGCTCGTTGCGCGAACTTGCGGCTGCGCTCGACGAGACGCTGTCGAACGGTGCTCGCAGCGTCGTTCTCGACAACACGTACCTGACTCGCGCAGCGCGGAGCTACGTCGTCGACAGCGCGTCACGCCACGGCGTGCCGGTTCGCTGCGTGTGGATCGAGGCTCCGCTCGCGCAGGCGCAGGTCAACCTCGTCGAGCGCTTGCTCGACCGCTTCGGCTCGCTGCCGACTCCTGAGGAGCTCAAGGAGGCGGCCCGCAAGGAGCCGTGGCTGCTGGCGCCGACGTCGCAGATGCGCGCCCTGCGCGAGCTCGAGCCGCCGTCGGAGGACGAGGGCTTCGCGTCGGTGGAGCGGGTGCCATTCGTCCGCACACCGCCTCCGGACGGCGGCCCGGCCGTCTTCGTCGCCGCGGCTGCACTACGCGAGCCTGGTTGGAGGCCGGCGCTCGAGAAGGCCGAGCCGTCGGCGCCACACCTCGTCTTCGACTGGAAGCCCGGCGGCTCCGAGGACGACCTCGCCGAGGTCGTCGCACTGCTCGCGGCCGACGTCTCCGGCCCGGTCGAGGCGGCGATCTGCCCACACCCGGGCGGCCCGCCGATCTGCTGGTGCCGCCCGCCGCTGCCGGGGCTTCCGCTCGCGTTCGCACGTGCACACGGCGTCGATCCGGCGCGCTCGTTCCTCGTCGGAACGAGCGCTGCCCACCGCACGCTCGCCAACACGCTCGGCGCGGTGTTCGTCTCAGTCTGAGACTTGGGACTCGAGCTTTACATGGTCGGCGTGATCGTCGAGGACATGCACCGGGCGGCAGAGTTCTACCGCCGGCTCGGCGTGGACGTTCCCGACGACGCGGAGGCACACGACCACGTCGAGATCACGATGAGTGGGCTGACGTTCTTCCTCAGCACGAAGGAGGCCAACGCGAGGTGGGACCCGGCGAGAACGGACGGTGCCGGCGGCTACCGGATCGTGCTCGAGTTCTACCTCGAGTCCCGTGCGGCACTCGACGCCAAGTACGAGGAGCTCACGGGATTCGGCTACCCGAGCCACTGCGAGCCGTACGACGTCGCACCGAGCCTTCGCTTCGCGATGGTCGACGACCCCGACGGCAACACGATCCTCCTCTCGGCCTCCGCCGGCGGCAGCTAGGAGAGTGGCGGGGGAGCGACTGGAGGGTGAGCGGGTGAGCGAAGGCAGCGAGGTGTAACAGCAGAAGGGTTGCATGAGAGGGGGCGGAAGAAGTCGCGGATCTGGGTGCGAGAAACGAGGGATGAGCAGCAAGAAGGCCCGCCGAGTGACGGGCCTTCCTAGTTGACTAATCAGTGACGAAGCAGCGGGAGCACGCGCTCGGGTCAACTCAGTGCGGAGTGAAGCTGTATGTCCCAGCCCAGTGCCACAGCTCATTGGTCGTACCTGGATCGGTGACTGTGACGACGACGCTGGCGTGGAACCAGGTGAACGTTCCTGTGCCGCCCGAGAACTCGCAACGCATCGGATTGCCTCCGAGGAAGCACGTGCCGAACGCTTTGTTGCTCCCGGCTTCGGCGGCTCGAGAACTACGGCACCGCCCGTAGCGGTCCGGAGACCGGGCGGGTCGAGATAGACGATCCGGGAGCCTTGCGGGATCGTCGTCAGGTTCGAGGAAGTGATCGTGCAGTAAGGAGGATGGTTCGTTGAACGAATCCAGAGCATTCCTTCGCGACCACGAGGTCTCCGCTTCGCGGAGACGCTGATCCGGCGAGCGCGGAGGACGATCCGACGACTAGCGCTACCAACACCGCGGCTGCTGCCCCGACCTTGACGGCGAATGATCGACGTTGCCCGATCATGTTTTCCTCCTTTGGTTGTCGATCGCTCGCACTCGATCGAGGAGACGTTGAGCCACGAGCGTGGCATCTGAGCCGATCTGGGTCTGCGGTGCCAGCCCCCGATTTCGCGCGGGTGCCAGCACGGTGTCCGCCACTTCAGCGGCAGTACCGGCGCACCTGGTCCGGAAAGCGCTCGACGTCGATCGGCTTCTCGAGATAGCCGGCGAAACCGGCGGTCCGGAGCCAGACAGGGTCGTCCTCGAGGGTTACCGAGGTCAGCGCGACGACGGGAATCGACGCTGTCCGCGCCTGCTGGGCGAGCATCCTGGCGGCGTCCGTACCGTCCATGTCCGGGAGCCGGAGGTCCATGAGGACCACGTCTGGGAGATGTTCGTCGGCGAACGCCACCCCCTCCTTGCCGGTCGTCGCCGCCAGGGTCCGGAATCCGGCCGCGACCAGGACGTCGCCCGCGAGCTTCAGGTTCCTTGCGTTGTCGTCGACGATGAGAACGAGCGGGCCTGCCTCCACGTCGCCGTGCGGATCTGGTGATGGAATCGGCACCGCCGTATCCTCTAGCCGTGGCGATCCGGGTCGTCCTGGCGGACGACCACTACCTCGTTCGCGAAGGGGTGCGCAGCCTGCTCGAGGCGGAGCCCGAGCTCGAGGTCGCCGCCGTCTGCGAGGACCTCGACTCGCTCCTCGGCGCCGTAGACGCAGAGCGGCCCGACGTCGTCGTCACCGACATCCGGATGCCGCCCGGGAACACCGACGAGGGCATCCAGGCGGCCGAGCGGTTGCGCGAGACGCACCCAGGGGTCGGGGTCGTCGTCCTCAGCCAGTACGCGAGCCCGAGCTACGCGCTCGCGCTCCTCGACCGGGGGAGCGCAGGTCGGGCCTACCTCCTCAAGGAGCGGGTGGAGGATGTGGAGCAGCTCGTCGCGCGATCCGGACCGTCGCAGAGGGCGGCTCGGTGATCGATCCCAAGGTCGTCGAGCGCTCGTCGCGGAGAACGCCCGCAGCGGAGACTCGCCGCTCAACGAGCTCACGCCGCGCGAGCGCGACGTGCTTCGCGAGATGGCCGAGGGGAAGAACAATGCTGCCATCGCCGAATCGCTCGTCCTGACCGAGAGATCGGTCGAGAAGGTGATCCATTCGATCTTCCTCAAGCTCGGCCTGAACTGGGAGCCGCGGTTCACCGTCGGGTCAAGGCCGTGATCCTCTACCTCGCGGAGAGCGACTAGCGTCTCTCGCGATCGGGAGCGAGCCGGCGATGCGCGTGCCGCCGCCCGGCCCGGACGCGATCGTCAGCCGGCCGCCGAGCGCCTCCACCCGATCGCGCATCGCGGCGAGATCCGCGTCGGCCGTGGTCGAGGCCTGCGTCATCGGCGACGATCTCGAACGCGAGCGTCCCGTTCTCTTCGCGGACGGTGATCGCCGCCGTCGTTCCCTCGTGACGAGGCGCTCGAGCGCCGCGACGCAGCAGAGGTAGACCGTCGCGGACACCTCCTGGGGGTAAGACGCCCGTTCGCCACGACGTCGATACGGGCGCGAACTCCGACGCTCGCTGCGGCCGAGCGCAGGGCGACGCGGCAGGCCTCCCGCCTCGAGCTGCGGCGGGTGGATCCGCTGCGCCAGCGCCCGCGACCGGTCCAGCGCCTCATGGATGTCGCGCCGCATCTCGTCGACGAGGGCGCCGGCTGCGGCGGGATCGGTGGCGACCAGACGGCGGGCCTGCTGCAGATTGACCGCGAGCCCGACCAGGTCCTGCTGCGCGCCGTCGTGGAGCTCGCGCTCGATCCTGCGGCGGTCGGCGTCGGCGGCCAGCACGAGCCGCGTCCTCGACGCGCGCAACTCCTCGGCCTCGCGGCGAAGCTGCTCGATCGCCTCCTCCAGCGCCTTGATCCCCCGATCCTCCAACGTGGCCGCCTGCCCTACCGCCGAGACGGCTCCGGCGCCGCCGAGCGGACGGCGACGACGTCGAAGGCGGCGACCGCCCGGACGTTCTCGGGTACGTCGTCGACGACGAGGATCTTGGGCGGCTGCTCAGCCACGATCGCAGTGCTCCCGAACGGCCTCGATCAGCTCGCCGACGTCAACGGGCTTGGCGAGGTAGCCGTCGAACCCGGCCTCGAGGAAACGCTCGCGGTCGCCGCTCATCGCCTGCGCGGTCAACGCCAGCACGGGAATCGAGGCGGTGCGCTCGTTCTGCCGGAGCCTCTCGAGCGCCTCGACGCCGTCGATCCCAGGCAGCTGCACGTCCATCAGCACCAGCGCCGGCTCCTGCACAGGGCGAGCTCGACGGCCTCTTCGCCCGTCGTCGCCTCGAGCGTGCTGTATCCCGTGGCCTGCAGCACGTCGCGGACGAGCTTCATGTTCTTGTCGTTGTCCTCGACGACCAGGACCCGCTCACCGGCCATCTTCGGTTTGCCTCCTTGATCGGCAGCGTGAAGACGAAGCGGCTGCCGTGCCCGGGCTCGCTCTCGACCCAGATCCGGCCGCCGTGGAGCTCGACGAGACGCTTCGAAAGGGCGAGGCCGAGCCCGGTGCCCTCGCGCTGCTGCACGCCGACATCGGTCTGCTGGAACTCCTCGAAGATCCGCTCGTGCTCCTCGGCAACGATGCCCGGACCCGTGTCGGTCACCGACACCTGCACCTCGCCGTCGACACGCGCCGACGCGACGACGAGCTGCCTCCTTCCGGCGTGAACTTGACGGCGTTCGAGAGCAGGTTGAAGACCACCTGGCGTAGGCGCCGCTCGTCGCCCTCGACCAGGTCGACGTCGGGTGCGAGCTCGAGCGCAGACCGCGACGCCGCGTTTGGTAGCAGGCTCGCGCACCATGACGACGCCACGCTCGAGCGCCTCCCGCAGAGAAAACGAGGCGACCTCGAGCTCGACCTGCCCGGCCTCGACCTTCGAGAGGTCGAGAACGTCGTTGATCAACGACAACAAGTGGTTGCCGGACGAGAGGATGTCGTCCAGGTACTCCTCCTGCTTCTCGTTGATCGGGCCGAACAGCCGCTGACGCAGCACCTGCGAGAAACCGATGATCGCGTTCAGCGGCGTTCGCAGCTCGTGCGACATGTTGGCCAGGAAGTCGCTCTTGTGCTGGCTGGCGACCTCGAGTTGGCGGCCCTTCCGCGAAAGCTCTGCCAGCGCCTGTTGCAGCTCCCGCGTGCGTTCCTCGACCTTTTCGCTCAAGGCTTTGAACCGATGCCTGCAGGCTCGCCGCCATTCCGTTCAGCTCGTCTGCGAGGCCACCCAGCTCGTCGCGGCGGCGGAGTTCGATCCGTTCGTCGTAGGCGCCTGCCCCGATGCGGGCTGCTGCCGTCCGGATCTGCTTCACAGGGCGGACGAGGCGGCGGGCGAGCAACACGCTCAGGCCGACCCCGACGGCGAGAAACGCCGCAAGCAGCAGCGCCGTCCGCCAGATCTTTCCGCGGACCGGCGCGAACGCCGCGCTCTCGGGCTGCTCGACGAACACCTTCCAGCCGACCGGCCCGACGGTCGCCCACGTGCTCAGCACCTTCTGTCCGCGGAAGTTGCGGCCGACCGTCGATCCGCTCTGCGACGAGGCGAGCGCCCTCGTCACCTGGGGAAGAGCCAAGGAACGATTCGTGAAAGCAGCGCTGTTCGGGTGCGCGATGGGTACGCCTCTGGCGTCGATCGCGTAGACGTATCCGGACGTCCCGAGACGGGTCTGCCTGACAAGGTCCTGAATGACTCCGAGATCGAGTGTCTCGCCGACGACTCCGCTTCCTGGTACGTGTCGTCCTTCCGGAGAGCCGACGACGCGCCTGGTTTCCCTCACCACGAGCTCCATCGATCTTGCTTCGGGGTTGGACAAGAGCCGTGGCGCGTACACGGGACCGAAGTAGACCCCGGCCGCGAACGCCTGCTTCACCGAGCGATCGTGTGAGAAGTTCCCCTTGACCACGGTGAGCCCGCCGCCCGCGCTTGCGAGTGTCTTGCGCCCGGTCCTGTCGACGTAGAACGCAGTGGTCGCGTGATCTTCGAGCAGGGGTTGAAGCGCCGAGCCCAGTGCGGTGAAGGACAAGTAATTGGCCGTCGATTGCCTTCATGCGCTTGGTCCGGTCCGCGAAGTACCGCTCGATCGTGACCGCGACCGAGTTCGCCTTCTCCTGCTGCAGCCGGACCAACGCGCGCTTGTTGTCCCGATAGGACGAGGAGAGCAGGTACACGCTCGTACAGATCACCGGAACGGCGACCAGCAGCGCGCACACGGCGATGTACTTGGCCGAGAGGGACGAAAGCCACCGGCCGACCCGCTCGGTCACCGGCCGATTCCCCACCGGAGCTAGCCCCGGTTGAAGCTGTACGTCCCGTCCCAGTGGAAGAGCTTCGGGATCGACGAATCGGCCGTGACACGCACTCGGAGTCGGAATCCGGCAAGCGTTCCCGTGCCGTCCGAGATCGTGCACAGTCCGACCCCGGTCGCGTGACGAAGGAAGCAATGGCCGGTTGCGACGCTGCCCCGCTTCACGTAGATGACTGTGTCGCTGTCCAGCGCGGTCTTACCCGCCTCCTGGACGTAGAAGATCTTCGAGCCCACCTTGAGCGCCTTGACGTTCGAGGACCTGATCGTGCAGTAGGCGCCGACGAGCCCGGTGAACCCCGAGCAGTCCTTTGTCGCGTGGAATGCCTTCGTCCCTCGGGGCGCCTGGTTCTGGGAGGATGCAGCCGACACGGAGAACCCGAGTGCGACCAGCAAGACGACTCCGGCCGCAAGCCCGAGAGACGCTCTTCGGCAACCCCATACGGCTGGCCATGGAGGCCTCCTCTACTCCGGGAATGAGCGTAACAGACGTTTGTGCGGCGCGTTGCTTGTTCGCCGCCGAGCTGGATCTTCGCGTGTCTTCGTGATGAGCGGCTTCCACATCTCCCCTGCCTCGTTGGGTTGCCTCGCTTCATCCGGCGATGATCGTGGTCAGCGGAGCGGATAGCCAGGGTGCCAGCATCCCGATCCGAGGGTGTACCTGCACGGTGTCGAGGACTCGCTCACCCGCCATTGCAGCTCTGCTCCTCGATCGGCAGCGTGAAGATGAAGCGGCTGCGCGACCCCCGCTTCCGACCGACCGCGAGCTGGAGGCGGGCGGGCTGAACTAGGTTCTACTTCTGCGCGGGCGACCAGACAGGCTGGCTTTCGCGATGAGCGCCCCCCGTCAGCTTCCGCTGTCCGCTCCCGTCGGCGTTCATGACGTAGATGTCGGACTGCTTCTGGAACGCGATCTTCTGGCCATCGGGCGACCAGAAGGGTTGCGCGCCGTCTTGCGCCAGCATCCGCGCCTCGCTGCCATCCGCATTCATGACGTAGACCTGGAAGGTCGACGCTCCGCCGCACGCAAAACACGCTCGCGTTTCCCCTCTTCCGACCCGGCGCTCGAACGCGATCCTCTGCCCGTCGGGCGACCAGGCAGGAGCGAAGTTGCGCGCCCCGTTGCGCGTAAGCCTGCGCTGCCCGCTCCCGTCGGCGTTCACGACCCAGACCTGCCACTTGCTCTCGAAGGCGATCTTCCGGCCGTCGGGCGACCAGACGGGGTTTTCGTCTCGCACCGTATTGCGCGTCAGCCTCCGCTGCCCGCTCCCGTCGGCGTTCATGACGTAGATCTCCAAGTTGCCGTCACGCCGACTGACGAACGCGATCCTCCGCCCGTCGGGAGACCATGCAGGAGCGGAGTCGCCCCACCCCTTGCGCGTAAGCCTGCGCAGCCCGCTGCCGTCGGCGTTCACGACTCTGATGCCGCTACTGAGAAATGCGATCCTCCGTCCGTCGGGCGACCAGGCCGGAGAATTTTCCCGGGCGTCGTCAGGCGTTAGCTCCCGCTGCCCGCTGCCGTCGGCGTTCATGACGTAAATGTCGCTCGACAAGCGATCCGGCAGGAGGCGGGTGGCCACGAAGGCGATCTTCTGGCCATCGGGCGACCAGCGCATCCCCGGAAAAGCGGGGGCCAACCTTCGTTGCCCACTCCCGTCGGGGTTCATGACCCAGAGAACGCCGGCATAGCCCGCGCGGGGAGGCTCGCGGATGAAGGCGATCTTCGACGTCGCCGCTGCGGCGGGAAGGCTCGACCGTACGGAGAGCGCCGGGGACGCTGTCTGGGACTGCGCGCTGCGACCCAAGAGAGCGAAGACCGCTACTCCGACGAGCGTCACGAGCGTCACGACCGCCGCGTTTCTGCGCCGTCGCCGTTGCCCACGCTGCCTCGCCTCCTCGATCAGCGCCTCGACGAGAGCGTCGAACTCCCCATGTGTGACGGGATCGCTCGGGCGCGGTGGGCGAGGCGGGGCGGTGACGGTCACGACAACCTCCGTAGTCCGATTGATCTAGTATTACTAGGACCATGATAAGTGTCAAGGTGAACAAAGCTGACCCGACCGATCTCTACGAGCAGGTCGCGGCGGAGATACGGCGCGCAATTGCGGACGGTGAGGCCAAGCCCGGTGAGCGCCTGCCGGCGGCCAAGGATCTTGCCGCCGTCCTCGGCGTGAACAAGAACACCTTGCTGCGTTCCCTGCAACTCCTTCGGAGCGAAGGACTTCTCGACTTCCGTCGCGGTCGAGGCATCACGGTTACGGGAACTCCCGAGCGCGGTGTCGTCGTGACGAAGGCACGCGAGCTTGTCGAGCTCGGTCGCAAGCACGGATACCGACTGGACGAACTGGTCGAGATCATCGAGAACGTCGGCTGACGGAAACTTCCGTTTTTGGGCGCGACCGGGGCCAAGAAGGGGGCCAAGATGCACCGGCCGGCTCACCAGCCTCCTCGCAAACGGCTTGGTTGAGCGAAGCCGACGCCCGGACTCGAACCGGGGACCCCTTCATTACGAGTGAAGTGCTCTACCAGCTGAGCTACGTCGGCGAGGCCGAGTGAGTGTAGCCGGGCTCAGACGGAGGTCGTCCGTGCCGCGCCGGCCAGCGCCCGGCGGACGCGGACGAACATCGCCTCGAGCGCGAGCGACGGGTTCAGGTTGAACTCCTCGAGCGCGCGCCACGACTCGCGCACCGACTCCGCCGCCTCGACCGCGCCGTCGGATGCGCCCGCGGCGACGTCCTCGCTGAGATCGTCGAGCCGGTCGGCGTGGACGACCGCGCCTTCCGCTCCCGCCGCGACGACGACGAGGTCGCGATACCAGGACTCGAGCCCCTCGAGGCCGGCGAGGAGCTCGTCACGCTCGGCGCCGCGCTGCGCGCGCTTCACGCGCTGATCTGCGTCTCGCGCAGGGAGGTCGAGCGTGTCGACGATCGTCTGCTCGCGCTCCCGCGCCTCCTCCGCCTTCTCGCCCGCGACGCCGCAGGAGCACGGCCGCCGCGTCTCGCCGGCTCGAACGCCGGATCCAGGTACACGGAGCGGGCGGCGGCGATCAGCGCCTCGCGGCGGGCGGCCGCACCGGGATCGAGCAGCCGGCGCGCGCGGTCGAGCCGTCCGGCCGACGCACGGGCCAGCACGCGCACTTCCTCCTCGCTGCGCTCGGGCGCCTGCTCCGCGATCCACTCGCGAACGGCCCGCTCCGACAGCCGGCGGAACGGAACGAGCTGACAGCGGGAGAGGATCGTCGGCGGGAAGCGGGCCGAGCTCCTCGGCGACGAGCACGATCACCGCGTAGGGCGGCGGCTCCTCGAGATCCTTGAGCAGCGCGTCGGCCGCCTCCTCGTTCATGCGATCCGCGTCGAGAATGAGGTAGACGCGACGATCGGCCTCGAACGGTCGCATGTGCAGGTCGTGGCGCAGCGCGCGGATCTCGTCGATTCGGATCATCTCGCCGAGCGGCTGCAAGAGGTACAGGTCCGGATGCGATCGCGACTCGACGCGCCGCTCGTCGCCGAGCAGCGCCGCCGCGAAGGCGAACGCAGCGGTTCGCTTCCCGACTCCCGCAGGCCCATGCAGGAGGTAGGCGTGAGCGGCGCCGTCCGCGAGCGCGGCGGTCGGAGCGCGCTTTGCCTCCGGCTGCTCAGGTACGGACGCGAAGGGCTCCATACACCTCCTCGGCGAGCTCGTCGGCGCGGCCGTGTCGCGTCGAGCACGACGATCCGCTCGGGGAAGCGCTCCGCGAGCTCGCGGTAGCCCGCGGCGGCGCGCGCGCGGAAGTCGCTCGCCTCCCGCTCGAGCCGATCGTGCTCGCCGCTGATGCGAGCCGGGAGCCGGCTCGGGTCGAGCTCGAGCAGGAAGGTGCGGTCGGGCAGGAGGCCGCCCGACGGCGGCGAGGTTGAGGTCGAGCACCCGCTCGAGCCCGAGCCCGCGCGCGACGCCCTGGTAGGCGACGGACGAGTCGACGTAGCGGTCGCAGACGACGGCCGCGCCGCGCTCGAGCGCGGGACGGATCACTTCCTCGACGTGCTGTGCTCGCGCGGCCGCGTAGAGGAGCGCCTCCGCCCACGGGGTCACGTGGTCTCCGTGAAGAACGAGGTCGCGGATCCTCTCGCCGAGCTCGGTCCCGCCGGGCTCTCGCGTGGAGACGACCTCGACCCCGTCCGCCTCGAGCCGCGCCGCAGGAGCTCCGCCTGCGTCGACTTCCCCGAGCCGTCCAGGCCCTCGAACGTGACGAACATCGGCTCCATCCTACGGTCGCCAGTAGGATGCGACCGTGCGGGCGATCGTGACCGGAGGAGCCGGCTTCATCGGCTCGCACGTCGTCGATGCGCTCGTCGCACGCGGCGACGAGGTCGCCGTCGTCGACTCGCTCGTCCACGGCAACGAGGAGAACGTCTCGGCCGGGGCCGAGCTCCACGTGCGCGACATCCGCGAGCCGATCGACGACCTCTTCGACGAGGTGCGGCCCGAGGCGGTCTTCCATCTCGCTGCGCAGGCGGACGTTCGCGTCTCGGTCGAGCACCCCGTCGAGGACGCCGATGTCAACGTCCTCGGCACGGTTCGCATCCTCGAGGCGGCGCGGAAGCACGGCGCGCAGGTCGTCTTCGCTCCACGGGAGGCGCGATCTACGGCGAGTGCGAGGAGCCTGCCCGCGAGGACTCGCCGCGCGAGCCGCTCTCCCCGTACGGCACGGCGAAGCTCGCGGGCGAGGAGTACCTGCGCACGTACAACCGCCTGCACGGCACGAGGCACGTCGCGCTCCGGTACGGGAACGTCTACGGTCCGCGCCAGGACCCGCACGGCGAGGCCGGCGTCGTTGCGATCTTCCTCGGCGCGCTCGCCCGTGGCGAGCAGGCGCGGATCTTCGGCGACGGCTTGCAGACGCGCGACTACGTCTACGTCGGCGACGTGGCGCGCGCGACGACGTCAGCCCTCGGTCAGGACGGAGGGGTCTTCAACGTCGGCACGGGCCGCGAGACCTCCGTCGTCGAGCTCTACGAGCTGTGCGCCCGCGTCGCCGGCTCCGAGCGCGGCGGCCGAGCATGCGCCGGCACGGCTCGGCGAGCTCCAGCGCAGCTTCCTCGACCCGGAGCTGGCGGCGCGCGAGCTCGGCTTCACCGCGATGGTCGAGCTCGAGGACGGACTGCGCGCGACCTGGGACTGGATCCGAGCCACCGAGAAGGAGTGAGCTGCACGCGCGGGCGAAACGATCGCCCGTGGATCATCCGCTTCCGGCTCCCGACGCCCTCGTCCGCCCGTGGCGAACCGCTGCGTACGTCGCGGTGGCTGTCGCCGCCGTCGAGCTCCTGCTTCTCCTCGTCATCGGCGGAGGCAAGCTCGCCGGCTGGGCCTCGGATCGCGTGGAGCTCGCCGCGAAGGAGCGCGTGCTCGCGCCCGCGAGACAGACGGCAGCCGGCCGCTGCGCGCAAGCCGGCCCCGACGCCCTGCGGCGAAACGGCCGCGCTCGAGGACCGTCGTCCTCGTCCTGAACGGCAACGGACGAACGGGAGCGGCCGCCTCGGCGGCATCACGCGTGCAGGCGCGCGGCTACAAGATCGGCGCGGTGACGAACGCGCCGGAGCTGGTGCCGCGAAGCATCGTCATGTACAGGCCCGGCTTCGCAGGTGAGGGAAAGCGACTCGGCACGGGATCTCGGCGTGAAGCTCGTCACGCCGCTCGACGGCATGCGCGCCAGAGGATCTCGGCCGCGCACACGCCGTCTTCATCCTCGGCCCGTAGCATCTGGGCCATGCCGCCCGTCCGCTTCTGCTCGGCGTGCGGAGCCGAGCTCACATCCGAGCCGCCCACGACATGCACGAACTGCGGCACGAGCCACTGGCTGAACCCGAGGCCGTGCGCGAACGGCATCGTGCTCCGAGGCGAGCGGGTGCTCCTCGGGCGCCGCGCTCACGCGCCGTGGCACGGGCTGTGGGGATCGCCGGGCGGGTTCTGGAGCTGGGCGAGCATCCCGCCGAGACCGTCGAGCGCGAGGTGCGGGAGGAGACGGGCTCGAGGTCGAGATCACGGGCTACGTCGGCACCTGGGTGGACGTCTACGCGGACGACCCGCGCGAGCCCGACGCCGGGGTCATCAACGTCGCGTACTACTGCGCGGCTGTCGAGAGCGGTGAGCCCGGCCCGGTCGACTCGGCCGAGGTGAGCGAGGTCGCGTGGTTCGCCTGGGACGAGCTGCCGCCCGACCTCGCGCCTCCCGGGACGCTCGAGGCCGTGCTCGATCTCGCTAGGAGCCAGGGCGCACAACCGCCTTCGTTGACGACGTCGCGGGCGACGTCGAGCGGCCCGCCCTCGCCCACTGGCTCCCGGCCGGGTCGAGCGTGTAGGCGTTGTTGAGGAAGCGGTACGCGGCGCACATGTTCTTGCGCACGTCGAACTCGAAGATCCCGAGCGTGTACCACGTCTCCGGGTTGTCGGGCTGCAGCTCGACCGCCTGGATGTAGGCACGCTCGGCGCGCCGCGGGAGCCTCGGCGCTCGGCAACGCGGGCGTGCGCGAACAGCGGATCGACCGAGACCGGATTGAAGAAGCGGGCCCAGAGCGCCTGGTCGAGCGCGCGCTCGAAGTCTCCTGCGACCAGCGCCCGCGTCGAGCGGCGCTCCGCGCGATCGGCGAGCCGCGGGAAGGAGAACGAGACGAGGACGGCAGCCGCGAGCAGCAGCGACGCCCGAGCGCAAGGAGCGGTCGCCGCCGCGCCCGCCGCGCCGAGCTCGGCCCTGCGCCGGCGAGCACGCCGAGCGCGACCATCGTCGGCGCCGTCACTGCGAGGAAGTCCCAGTTGTAGTCGACGAGCGCGTGGACGAGATAGGCGGCGGGAGCGGCCACGAGCGCGAGCAGCCGCCGCGCTCGGCCCCGGACAGCCTTCGGAGCGCGCAACGCAGACCGCGAGCGCCGGCCAGGATCGAGAGCGACGAACAGCCCGAGCGCCACGAAGCCTCCGTCCGCGAGCTGCTGCAGGGGAACGCTGTGCGGCTGGACGACGTTCCGCACGTCGGGCCGAAAGCGCTTGCGGGCGATCTCGAACGTGCCGGCGCCTGCGCCCTCCGGCGCATGCTGGACGTAGACGTCCCACGCCTCCTCCCACCAGCACAGTCGGTTGTTGGGGTCGAGCGAGCCGAGCCGGCTCGGGTCGTTCACGACCTCGGAGCAGTCACGACCCGAGGTCACGGCGTCGGCCGGCAGCGACGGACAACGACGGCGCTCGCGGCGACGACCCAGACGACGGCCATGACCACGAGGCCCGCGCGACGCCCGCCGGCTGCTCGTCTCCGTCAGCGACCTCGTCGTACCCCGACGCGACGAGCCCGGCGACGACGCGCGCCCCGACGAGCGCGAGGACGCCGAAGACGGCGCCGTCGGCGACGCGATCGGAGCGCGTGGCGACGTCCTCCGTCAGCGCCGGGCGCGTGAACGCCCACGAGCCGACGAGCGATCGCGGGACCGCAGACGCGAGGAGCAGGAGGCCGCCCTGCACTCGCTCGCTCGCAAGCACGAGCCAGAGCGCGAGCACGCCGACGCCCGACGACGACGCCCGCCCGCGAGAGCGTGAGCATGAGCGCGAGGGTCGCGACGTAGACGAGAAGGCCGCCCGCGACGCGCACGCTCGCGCGGTGCGTGGGCGCCGGTGCCGAGCCAGAGCCCGAGAACGAGCGCGATGTCGGCGAGCAGGGCGAGGGCGTTCCAGTAGCCGACCGGCTCGCGGAGGCGCGCGACGCGGTCTCCGTCGGGATCGAGCGCGGGCAGGGCCTTGGCCAGCAGCGCCCAGACGAGCGCGGCGCCGATGACGAGCGAGAGCATCGAGGCCGCCGAGACGCGCGGCACGCCCGCGGCCGACGGCCGCGAGCACGATCCCGAGCCCGAGGAACGCCGCGTACGCGACGCTCTTGTTGAACGCGTCCCAGCTGCGATCGGCGACGATCGACCACCAGACGCGTCGCACCGGTCCACGCGACGAGGAGCGACCAGCGCCAGGAGCGAGCAGCGGCCCCGAGCGCCGATCGCGAGGCACCGGGAGCCAGCCGAAGCGCGACCGCGACGAGCGGCCACGGCGAGCAGGAGGGTCGCCGCACCACCGACGGGAAGCGTCCCGCCGACGTCCGAGCCGTCGCCGGCGAACATGGCCCCGGCGAGAAGCGGCGCCGACGAGCGCGGCGAGAACGAGAGCGCCGGCGCCGGAGCGCCCGGTCGGAGGGCTCCGGCGCCGAAGTCCATGACGGGCCACGCTAGCAGCGGCCGCGGGTTTGCTCCGGCCGGACGGCAGGGTATACGGTCGTGTCGCGTCTAACAGATCGTTTACTCTCCCCACACCACCGGCTCACCCCGATGTCGGAAGACTCCGACGGCCCAGGCTTCCGGCTCGCCCCGTGAGATCTCACTCGTGACAACCCGCCCGCTCCGCTCGCACGTTCCTCGTGCTGCTCGTCGTCGCGCTGAGCGCGGTCGGCGCGCTCTCTCGTCGCGAGCCCCGCCGGCGCCGCGACCCCGTGCGGCAAGAAGGTGCTCGCCGACTGGTTCGACAACGGGCGCATCGACCGCCTGTACCCGCTCAACTGCTACGAGGAGGCGATCGACGCGATCCCGGCCGACCTGCGCGACTACGCGGACGCCGAGGAGATCATCACCCGCGCGCTGCAGGCGCGCTCTCGACGGCGAACTCGCACCCGGCGGGGCCGACCCGACTCCGGGCGACGACGAACCCTCGACGACCCGTCGGGCGGCTCCGACGACCCCGTCGGACCCGGACGGGTCCGGCACGACCCGCAGGCCGCACCCGGGGTCGACACGTCGGGCCCGTCGTCGGTGCCCATCCCGCTGCTCGTGCTCGGCGGCATGTCGCTCGCGCTGCTCGCGGCCGGTGGCCTCGGGTACCTCTCGCGCCGTCGCCAGGCCGCGCACGCCGACGACGACGTCGACGACGACCCGCTCGAGTGGCCGCTCGCGCTAGGGCGTCGCGTAGAGTTTGTACCAAGCGCCTGACTCGGGTAGGCTACTCTCGAGGTATCGCCTCGGGAGGCTCGCCGTTTGAGTCGCATTGCTTCGCCTCGTTGCCGTCGCCGTCGCGATCGTTACCTCACTTCTCTGAGCTCGCGCCGCCGCGGCGCCGGCTGTGCGACCGCGTGCTGCGCGACTGGTCGGCGGACGGCCGCGTCGACCGCGAAGTACTCGCTGCCGTGCTACGAGGAGGCAATCGACGCGCTGCCGACCGGACCTCCGCGACTACACGGACGCCGAAGCCGTGATCACGCGCGCGCTCGCGAGCGCGGTTCGAGACGAGCGACCCGACACGGCCGTCGGAGCAGGGTGCCCGGAGCGTTCCGGCTCGCGTCGTGCGGGCACTCGATCTGCCGGGTGCCGCTCGTCGTGCTCGCGAGCTGGCAGCCGGGCTATGTCGTTCGTCGTCGCCGGACGGCGACGGCTACGCCGTAGCGCCCGGCCGCGCGGAGCACCGCGCGCGGGTAGAATGTAGGCCTCATGCGTTTTAGTGCCTATTTGCAGGGATTTTTGTCCGTCTGCGCTACCGTCCGGCTCGCGTCCTACCATCCCCTGCCCGCTCGCATGACGACCATCGCTCACCCGGGCGGGGAGACGTGATGTCGAACTCGGTCCGGGAGGAAAAGATGGCAACGGCGGAGCAGGCGCAGGTCACGGAGAGAGGCGGCCGACGAGGTCGTGAACACGGTCGTCGACGCCGAGGCGAGCGTCGCGCCGCGGCGCTACTTCACGGTTCCCGGGCGTCGATCCGTTCGAGGCGATCGAGTGGGAGCTCCGCGACGCGCACATCCCCGGCCGGGACGGCCCGACGTTCGAGCAGAAGGACGTCGAGTTCCCGAAGTTCTGGTCGCAGACGGCGACGAACATCGTCGCGCAGAAGTACTTCCGCGGCCGCATGGCCTCTCCCGAGCGCGAGCGCTCCGTGAAGCAGATGATCGGCCGCGTCGTCGACACGATCGGCGGCTGGGGCCGCGAGGGCGGCTACTTCGCGACCGACGAGGAAGCGGACACGTTCGAGGCCGAGCTCAAGGCGATCCTCGTCAACCAGTACGCGTCCTTCAACTCCCCGGTCTGGTTCAACGTCGGCTTCGAGGCGCAGCCGCAGTGCTCCGCCTGCTTCATCCTCTCGATCGACGACTCGATGGAGTCGATCCTCGACTGGATCCGCCGCGAGGGGATCATCTTCCGCGGCGGCTCCGGCTCCGGCGTGAACCTCTCGCAGGCTGCGCTCCTCGAAGGAGCAGCTCTCGAAGGGCGGCTACGCGTCCGGGCCGGTGAGCTTCATGCGCGGCGCCGACGCGTCCGCCGGCACGATCAAGTCCGGCGGCAAGACGCGGCGCGCGGCCAAGATGGTCGTCCTCGACGTCGACCACCCGGACGTCGAGGAGTTCATCTGGTGCAAGGCGAAGGAGGAGCGCAAGGCGCGCGTCCTCGAGCAGGCCGGCTACGACATGTCGCTCAACTCGCCCGACTGGGCCTCGATCCAGTACCAGAACGCGAACAACTCGGTCCGCGTCACGGATCAGTTCATGGAGGCCGTCGTCGAGGGCAAGGAGTGGAACCTCACCGCGCGCACCGACGGCTCGGTCGTCGAGACGACCGAAGCGCGCGACCTGCTCCGCCAGATGGCCGAGGCCGCATGGGAGTGCGCGGATCCCGGGCGTCCAGTACGACACGACGATCAACTCCTGGCACACGCTGCCGAACACGGGCCGCATCAACGCGTCGAACCCGTGCTCGGAGTACATGTCCATCGACGACTCGGCGTGCAATCTCGCCTCGCTGAACCTCATGAAGTTCCGCCGCGAGGACGGCGAGTTCGACGTCGAGGCGTTCGAGCACGCGGTCGACGTCGTCTTCCTCGCCCAGGAGATCGCGGTCGGCTACTCGTCGTATCCGACGCCCGAGATCGGGCGCAACGCGAAGGCGTTCCGCCAGCTCGGCCTCGGCTACGCGAACCTCGGCGCGCTGCTCATGGCGCGCGGGCTGCCGTACGACTCCGACGAGGGTCGCGCCTACGCGGCCGCGATCACCGCGCTCATGACCGGTCGCGGCTATCGCAAGTCGGCCGAGGTCGCCAAGCGGATGGGCCCGTTCGCCGGCTACCAGCCGAACGCCGCGGCGATGACCGGCGTCATCGCGAAGCACCGCGCGGCCGTCGGCAACATCGACCACGCGAGCTCGGTGCCGGACGATCTGCTGTCAGCTGCCCGGCGCGCATGGGACGACGCGCTCGAGCTCGGCGAGGTCTCGGGCTTCCGGAACGCGCAGGCGACCGTGCTCGCCCCGACCGGGACGATCAGCTTCATGATGGATTGCGACACGACCGGGGTCGAGCCCGACTTCTCGCTCGTGAAGTCGAAGAAGCTCGTCGGCGGCGGCGAGATCACGATCGTCAACAAGACCGTGCCGATGGCGCTCGAGAAGCTCGGCTACGCGCCGGGCGAGGTCGAGGAGATCGTCGCGTTCATCGACGAGCGGAACACGATCGTCGGCGCTCCGCACGTCAAGACCGAGCACTACCCGGTCTTCGACTGCGCGATCGGCGACCGCGCGATCCACTACATGGGCCACGTGAAGATGATGGGCGCGGTCCAGCCGTTCATCTCGGGCGCGATCTCGAAGACCGTGAACCTGCCGGAGGAGACCACCGTCGACGAGATCTCGCAGCTCTTCGTCGAGTCGTGGCAGCTCGGCGTGAAGGCGATCGCGATCTACCGCGACAACTGCAAGGTCGCGCAGCCGCTCTCGAAGAAGGGCGACGCCGGCGCGACGACGCTCGCGCCCGTGAGCTCGGCGTTCACGGCGCAGCCGCAGCGACGGCGCCTACCCGACGACCGGGTCGAGGTCGGCCGCAAGTTCAAGGTCGGCGAGTACGAGGGCTACATCCACGTCGGCCTCTTCGACGACGGGACGCCCGGCGACATCTTCGTGGACATCGCGAAGGAGGGCACGACCCTCGCCGGCCTCATGAACTCGTTCATGATCTCCGTCTCGCTCGGGCTCCAGTACGGCGTGCCGCTCGAGGTGTACGTCTCGAAGTTCAGCCACATGCGCTTCGAGCCGTCGGGCATGACGAACGACGCGGACATCCGGGTCGCGAAGTCGATCGTCGACTACATCTTCCGCTGGATGGGGAAGAAGTTCCTCTCCACCGACCAGCAGGAGGAGGCCGGCATCCTCACCGCCGAGGTGAAGGCGCGGCTCGCGGCGGCCTACTCGGACGCAGGCGAGAGCGCAGCGGCAGCAGCCGAGTCGCTCGGCGCCCCGCCGCCGGGCCAGACGGCGCTCTTCAACCAGTGGGAAGACGCCGTCGAGTGCGCCAAGTGCGGCGGCCGCATGGTGCGGACGGGGAGCTGCTACACCTGCCGCGACTGCGGGACGAACACCGGCTGCAGCTAGAGTCGCTCGACCAGATCGGTACAGCGAAAGAGCCGCGCGGAGACGCGGCTCTCGCCTGCACGAATGTCCGTCGCTGCGTGAGTGTTCAGGCGTGTCGCCCGACGGCTGTCAGTGAGCCGTGGGTCAGCCGACTGCGCGTGGAGTTGCACGCCCTCGACGCACGCCCGCCGTGATGGCGAGCGCCGCCAGGGCAGCGAGCAGAGCGCCCACCACGAGCAACACGATGCCGACCCAAAGAGCCGCATCGAGCTCGGCTCCGATGCTCAGCTCGGATGCGACTCCTCGCGATCCGTCGGAGTTCATGACGACTGCGCTCCAGCTCCCGTCCTCCGTCTCCCAGTCGAGTGTCCTCTCGCCGGACCCGCTGGTAGAGGCGACCCAGAAGCCCTGGTCCCCGGGAGGAGACGTCGGAGCGTCCCCCGGACGGTGCGAGTACTCCGGGTCCTTCCCGATGTCCGTCACGACGGAGTGCTCCACGCCGCTCAGGTACTCCTCGACGTCGGTGTCCGGGGCGATTCCGACGAAGACGTCCCGATCACTCTCGCTACGGATGCGGACGTCGCCGAGGATGGCCTGCGCGGCGCTCTCGGAGCCGCCGAAGTCGACGTCGACACTGTCGGAGACGATTGCGTACGTCGCCGTGGAGAAGTCCTCGCTCGGGGACATGAGGAAACCGTCCTCGTCGCGCTGCGTTTGGTCGACCACGACGAGAGTCGTCCCGCCGGCGAGCAAAGCGAGCGAGAGCAGCGCTGTGATGACTCCGACCACGATGAGGACGACGCGTCCTGCTCCGCCTCGGGGGCGCGCCGCAGCCGTCGGCTCCGCAGCAGCCGGCGAGCGGTTCTCCCGGAGCCGCGACCGCCGCGGACGCATCCGGTGCTACGGACGCGGCTCCTGCTGGGTCACTTCCGCCCTGGTCAAGCCGAAACGGCGGGTAGGCGTCCGTCATCAGACCGGCGTACGCCACGACCCGCGCCACCCAGCGGTCGAGGCCGAGGACGAAGTCGAAGAGGCCACGCGGATACCGCGCCATGAAGAGGAGCGCGATTCCCGCGAAGAGCACGAGGGTCAGGATGAGCCCGCCTTCGTACCACCAGTGCCACCCGCCCCATCCTTGGGCTCTGCCGACCGCGGACCCGGCGCCGCCGACGAAGATACCGACCAGGATGTACTGCGGGATTGCGAGCAGCCACCACTTCACGAGCACGAGGCCCCGCGAGAGTCGTTCCGGGTAGGCGACGTCGAGTGTCGCCGGATAGTCGGATGCCTCGTCGAGCGTGAACGGCGGGTAGCGGTCGGTCCCCAGCGCCCCGTACGAGTAGTACGAAACCCGCCAGGTCCAGCGCAGCACGCCAAGGTTGAAGTCGAAGATGCCCCGCGGGTAGCGACCGGTGAACAGGATCGCGAAGAAGGCGACGATCGTGAGCACGACGAAGGCGATCCAGAGGAAGAAGAGCACGATGTAGTGCGGGATCGCCAGGGCCCACTTCACGACCCAGAGCCAGCGGCTCAGTTGCGGATCCAGCCGACCTTCGAGCCGAACCGGATAGGCAGGGCGGCCTTCCATCCTCGAACCTCCTCGATGCCTCGAGTTAGGACACTCTTGCACGAGGCATGCGTCCCTGCCGCATCCGACCACACAACTCGGCCACTCGAAGTAGTGGTGCCGCGCTCGGGCTAGCCCGACGGGAGTGCCGCTCGCGTGACGTACGGCGCGAGATTGAGGCGCTCCGCCTTGTCGAGCGCCTTTGCCGTCTTGCCGCGCGTGTCCCGACCGAGCATGCCGTTGACGATCCAGCGCCGCGCGAGTCGTACTACGGGTAGCCCGAGATCCGACACGTTCGGTGTCTTGCGCGGGGAGAGATAGAGCTCGAGCGTCAGCTTCCGCAGGACTGCCGGGTCCGGGAGCGACCCCGTCTCCGACTCGAAGCGGTACGTCAGGAACGCCGCGAGCACCTGCAGCTCACGAACGCCCGCGCGGACGGTCACGCTCAGCGACACGGTCGACGACGCCACCAGGACCCACGGCACGCGCGTGAACCGGGCGCCGCGCAGCGCGATCCGCACGACCGGCGTCGCGATGCCCGACGAAACGCTGGACCGTGTCTGCCATCTCCTCCGTGTCGTCGTCCTCGGCCAGGAGCCGCTTCCCCTCTGCGGCGCTCGTGACGCGCAGGTCGGAGGCGAGCACGCGGTCGATCGCCTGGCCGACGATCTGTCCCCCGGCTTGCGCGACGGCGTCCGGAATCCCGAGCAAGCCGTTGCGATCGTCGTCGAACGCGTTGGTCATCACACAAGCATGCCCACATTTCAGCGTCGCGACGCATGAGCTCCGCGGGCCGAGCGAGAGTCAGGCAGGCGGGCGCACGATCGAGTACCTCGCGGCGGCGAAGTCACGGTTGCGTCCGAGCTCCTCGAGGCGCAGCTCGATCCTGCGTGGCAGAAGCGGCGCTCCTCCACCGAGCGTGACCGGTGCGATGTACACGATCATCTCGTCGAGCAGTCCTGCATCGGCGAACTGACCCGCCAGGTCTCCCCCACCGACGATCCACACGTTTCCCCCGGCGGCAGCGCTGACCATCGCCGCATGCACCTCGGCGACATCTCCACTCGTGAACTCGATCTGCGCGCCTGGCACCACCGTGAGCTCCCGATGCGTGAAGACCCAGCAGGGGAGGTCGTACGGCCACTTCCAGTCCGCCGGATCCTTGTCCGCGAACTCGTGTTCGAGAATCCACTCGTACGTCGTCGCGCCCATCGCGAGCGCGCCGACCTCGGCGATGAACTCGTCGTAGTTGAGAAGCCCGGCGTGGTCCTGGTCGCGGGTGAACAGCCACTCGAGCGAGTGGCTCTCGTCGGCGATGTAGCCGTCGAGGCTCGTCGCCGTGTAGTACTGCGTGAGAGTCACGGTGCGCTCAGCGGCGCGTTCAGGAATGACGCTCGGGCCACGAGTCGTAGTCTGCCGTCGTGACCGATCTCGTGGAGCTCTTCGAGCGAAATCGCGCCTGGGCAGCCGCAATGACCGCGGCCGACCCGGGCTTCTTCACCGAGCTCGCCGAGCGCCAGTCCCCGGAGTACCTCTGGGTCGGCTGTTCGGACAGCCGAGTCCCGGCGAACGAGATCGTCGGGCTCCCGCCGGGCGACGTGTTCGTACACCGCAACGTCGCGAACGTCGTCGTGCACACCGACCTCAACTGCCTCTCCGTTCTCCAGTACGCCGTCGACGTCCTCGGCGTGAAGGACGTAATCGTCTGCGGCCACTACGGCTGCGGCGGGGTCGTGGCGGCGCTCGAGGGCGCACGGCACGGCCTCGTCGACAACTGGCTCCGCCATGTCATCGACGTCGCAGAGAAGCACCACCGTGAGCTCGACGCGCTTGCAGGCCGCGCCCGCACCGACCGGCTATGCGAGCTGAACGTCGTCGAGCAGGTCGCTAACGTCGCCCAGACGACGATCGTCGAGGACGCGTGGGCGCGCGGCCAGGACCTGACCGTGCACGGCCTCGTGTACGGGCTCGAAGACGGGCTCCTGCGCGACCTCGGGGTGAGCACCGCCGGGTAGCTCGAGGCTGGTCGCCTCAGCTCGCGTCCTTGAGCTCGAGCACACGCGCGGCCGACTCCCGGACGCGGGCACGGAACGCCGCCGACCGGCGCGCGACCGAGAGCAGATGCCGGTAGACCGGCGCGTAGGAGCCGCGCCCCGTGAGCAGCAGCAGGTCCGCGCCGGCCCGGACGGCGCGCTCGGACACCTTCGTGATGCCGCCCGTCGCGAGCGACGCGCGCGCCTCCATCGAGTCGGTGACGACGACACCCTCGAAACCGAGCTCATCGCGCAGCAGGCCCTCGATGATCGGTCGCGATTGCGAGGCGATGCGAGAGCGGTCGAGCGCCGGATAGCGCGCGTGCCCGACCATCACGAGCGGCACGCCTGCGCCTATCGCGGCCGAGAACGGCGGCAGGTCGACGGCATCGAGCTCCTCACGCGAGCGGGCGATCGTCACTGCCGCGCGGTCGGTGTTCGCGGGGGCGCCGCCGAGCCCGGGAAAGTGCTTCGCAGTCGCCGCAACGCCGCCGGCGCGCCAGCCCGATACTGCGGCGCGCATCGCTCGACTCGCAGCCGCCGGATCGCGCGAGAACGCGCGCCCCCCGAGTGCCGCATTCCTGACGCTCGGAACGTCCGCCACCGGCGCGAACGTGACCGTGACCCCGGCCGCACGCAGCGCGCGCGCACCCGCTCTAGCCTCCGCGCGCACCGTGCCCGCGGCCACCTGCTCGGGCGCCGACGTGAAAGGTGGCGCCCACGGCAGTCGTCGAACCGGACCGCCTTCCTGGTCGACCGCGACGATGGGACGATTCCCGCTGCGCCGGAGGACTCGCGTCAGCTCCGAGAGCTGCCTCTTCGAGGTGATGTTGCCACCGAAGAGGATCACGCCGGCCACGCGCCGTTCCCGCAGCGCGTCGCGCACGTACTCGGGCGGCGTCGTACCGGCGAAGCTGAGGACGAGGACCTGCCCGACCTGCTGCGCGAGCGTCAGCTCGTCGACCTGGGCCTGCGTGCTCGGCGCCGCTCGTGCCGGGGCGAGGCCGACAGCAGTGACGAGCGACAGCGCGGCCAGGATCACCAGCCGATGTGCGATTCGGTCGTGTACGAGCGCGCCGCGAGCTAGGCCCATCGCTCGCGCAGGAACCGCACCAGTGGAAATGCTCCCTCGGTCGTGTTCGAGATGACCGTGCGGGTGAGATCCGAGCCGAGGGTCGTGCGTCGAGCGGAAGGACACACCTGCATCCACCCCCTCGATCAGCACGACCTCGCTCGACTCGTCGAGCCAGAACCCGAGGCCGTAGCCCATCCCGTGCTCCGCGTCGCTGCGCCGTCGCGTCATCTCGTGCACCCACCCGGCCGACACGATCTCGCCCTGGAAGAACGCGGTCCACAGCGAGCGGATGTCGGCAACGGTCGAGTAGACGCCGCCGTCGCCCGTCGCGCGCACGGGTAGGTGGAAGACGTTCGTCCTCCACGTGCCGTCCATCTCCACGTAGCCGAGCGCAACCGGCCCGGACAGCTCGTCCGAGCGCAGGAAGGCCGTGTCGCCCATACCGGCCGGCTTGCACACTCGCTCGTCCACGAGCTCGTGGTACGGAACGCCGCTCGCGCGCTCGGCGATCAGCGCCAGGACGACGTAGCCGCCGTTGCAGTACGCGAAGCGCTCGTTCGGTGCGAACTTCGGAGGGAAGCCGTCGAGCACGGCGAGGAAGTCCTCCGTCGTCGCGAGCTCGTGCACGGGGACCGGCATGGCGTACGCGCTCAGGTCGAGATCGGCCTCCTCGTCGAGGTAGTCCCCGATGCCCGAGCGGTGCGCGAGCAGGTGCTCGACGGTCACGTCGTCGCCGATGAGGGGCAGGTCGTCGCCGAGCAGCGAGCGCGCCGTCGTCGCCGAGCTCGAGGACGCCGTCCTCCACGAGGCTCACGACTGCCAGACGCGGTCAGGGTCTTGCCCCCGCTCGCCAGCCCGAACTGCGTGTCGACGGTATTCGCGATCCCGTACCCGCGATGCGCGAGCCCGTACGCCTTCGCGAGCTCGACCTCGCCCGCGCGATCGACCCGCACGACTCCCGAGAAGCCCGTCTCCTCCGCGATCGAGTCGAGCTCGGATTCGAGAACGGACTTGCCCACCGCGCCATCCTCGCAGACCCGACTGCGTCACGAGACGGCCCGGGCCGGACTAGGCTCCCGAGGTGGTTCCGGAGGCGCCGCTCGAGCAGACCGAGCACGGGCTCGTCGCGAAGGGCGACGGCTGGTTCGTGCTGAACGCGCGCGAAGCGCGTTGGCGCAAGGCCGAGGGCCGGGGCGCGATCACCGATCTGGAGGGCGACACCGAGTTCTCGCAGGTCGGCATCCACCTCTTCGTGCTCGGGCCGGGCGAGCCGATGTCGATGTACCACTGGGAAGCCGACCAGGAGGACTTCCTCGTGCTCGCCGGCGACGCCCTGCTCGTCGTCGAGGGCGAGGAGCGACCGCTACGCCAGTGGGACCTCGTGCACTGCCCGCCCGACACGAAGCACACGATCCTCGGTGCCGGCGACGGGCCGTGCGTGATCCTCGCCGTCGGCGCGCGCGATCGCTCGACCGGTCCCGACTGGGGCGGCTACACCGTGGACGAGGTCGCGCTCCGTCACAACGCCGGCGTCGAGGAGGCCACGAACGAGGCCGAGGTCGCGTACTCGCGCGTCCCGCATCGAAAGCACACGCGCTACGAGGACGGCTGGCTGCCCTAGGCGCTAGTAGTTGAGCCCGGAGACGAGCCGCTCGAGCAGGTTCTGATCCCAGCCGTTCATGAAGTCGCCGTGCGCGCCGAACTTCCCCGAGGCGGGACGCGCGTGCCGCGACGTCGGCGAGTAGATGAGGACGAGTGCGATCGTCGGCAGCCGTACGGGATGTGACGACGGACACGCTCCCGCCGCCGAGTAGGCCATGTGGCGCTTGTGATCGACGCTGTCGAGGGTCTTGCCGTTCCAGCAGTTCGGGAAGCGGAGGTTGAAGACGAGCGCGCTCTCCTCCGCGCACGCGACAACGACGCTGAAGCGCTTCCCCGATCCGCCCCCGCAGCTCCAGGACACGACGTTCTTCGGCTGCGCGCGCTTCGCCTTCTGATTCCCGGCGACCATCTTCAGACCGGGCGGAATGGACGTCACGGGGCCCGAGGTGTGGCGCGTGTAGTAGACGACTGCGCCCAGCGGCGAGACCGGGTCCGTTCCCTCGAACAGCGTCGGCACCCAGTAGGTCGACGAGTCGAGCTCGCCGCACGACGAGTCACCGTTCTTCAGCGACTCCGGCGTCGTCGCCGCGCTCACGTCGCGGTTGCCGATGTACGTGTGGTTGTGCGAGCGCCCGGGATCGCCGGGGAAGAGGATGGGGTCGTCGTTGTTGCGATGGCTGAACCCACAGGCGACGTTGAAGTACGGCCCGCCGGGGAACGCCGGCGAGACCTGCTGGAGTGCGTTCGGAGTCGCCGAGCTGCTCGTCGAGGCGAGGACTCCGGACGCGACCGCAACCATCGCGCCGGCGAGCGCCACGAGGAAGACGCCGCGCGCTCGCCTTCCGTTGCGACCGTCTCGGGCCACCTCGTCCTCGAGCGTACAACGGTTCGGCCGATCGGCCAAGCGCTCGCGGCTTCCGCACGCACGGGGTTAGGGTCCGCGGCATGTCCGAGATGAAGGACCGGATGCTCCGCGGCGAGCTCTATCTGTTCGAGGGTCGCGAGCTCGAGGCCGACTACGCGCGCGCACAGGAGCTGCTCGAGCGCTACAACGCCACGCGCCACGCGGAGCAGCCGGTTCGAGACAGACCTGCTCCGCGAGCTTCTCGCCGAGGTGGGCGACGGCGTCGTGATCAGGCCGAGCTTCCGCTGCGACTACGGGAGCCACATCTCGATCGGAGCCGGGACGTTCGTCAACTACGACTGCGTGATGCTCGACGTCGCGCCGATACGCATCGGAGCCGCCTGCCAGCTAGCCACGTGCGTGCAGCTCCTGACGGCGACTCACCCCATCGATCCCGTGGCGCGACGGCGCCGGTGGGAGTCGGCAGCGCCGATCACGATCGGCGACAACGTCTGGCTCGGTGGTGGCGTCGTCGTGTGCCCCGACGTGACGATCGGCGACGACACGGTCGTGGGGGCAGGCGCAGTCGTCACGCGCGATCTGCCGAGCGGCATCGTCGCCGTCGGGAACCCGGCACGGGTTCTGCGCGAGATCGACGAGCGGGACACGGTGACGATTCCCGATCTGAAGGTGTAACCAGCCCCGCAAGCTGTGCGAACATATGTTCGTGCAGGAGCCGACGATCCTCCACGCCGACGTCGACTCGTTCTTCGCGTCCGTGGAGCAGCGCGACGACCCGAAGCTCCGCGGCCGCCCGGTCATCGTCGGAGGCGGAGTCGTCCTCGCGGCGAGCTACGAGGCGAAGGCGTACGGCGTGCGCACCGCGATGGGCGGCCGCCAGGCGCGTCGCCTCTGCCCGAACGCGATCGTCGTGTCGCCCCGCATGTCGGCGTACTCCGAGGCGAGCAAGGCGATGTTCGAGGTCTTCGAGGACACGACTCCGCTCGTCGAGGGGCTCTCGATCGACGAGGCGTTCCTCGACGTCCGCGGCCTCGAACGGCTCGCCGGTCGCGCTCCCGAGATCGCCGAGCGGCTCCGCGCGAGCGTGCTCGACCGCGTCGGGCTTCCGATCACCGTCGGCGTCGCCCGCACGAAGTTCCTCGCCAAGGTCGCGAGCGCGGTGGCCAAGCCCAACGGTCTGCTCGTCGTCCCGCCGGACGGCGAGCTCGGGTTTCTCCACCCGCTGCCCGTCGAGCGGCTGTGGGGCGTCGGGCGCATCACCGCGGAGAAGCTCAACAGCCGCGGCATCAGGACCGTCGCGCAGGTCGCCGCGCTCGACGAGGCGATGCTCGTGTACCTCCTCGGGCAGGCGTCGGGGCGGCACCTGCACGCACTCGCGCACCTCCGGGATCCCCGGCCCGTGCAGACCGGCCGACGCCGCCGCTCGATCGGCTCGCAGCGCGCGCTCGGGAGTCGTCCGCGGTCGAGCGCCGACATCGACGCGACCGTCGTCGCGCTCGTCGATCGCGTCACGCGCCGCCTGCGCACCGGGAGGCGCGTGTGTCGTACGGTCGTCCTCCGGCTTCGTTTCGCCGACTTCTCGCGGGCGACGCGTTCGCAGACGATGAGCCAGGCGACCGCGCAGACGCAGCGTGTACTGGACTCGGCACGCGAGCTCGTCGCGGTCTCCACCCCGCTCATCCGCGCGCAGGGCCTGACGCTCATCGGGATCTCCCTGCAGAACCTCGAGGACGCCGACCGCATGCAGCTCGCGTTCGGCTTCGATCCGCGACTCGACGAACTCGATGCCGCGCTCGACCTCGTGCGCGACCGCTACGGATCGGCCGCGGTCGATGCGAGGGGTGCTGGTCGACCGCGACCCCGGCGTCGTCATGCCCGTGCTTCCGGATTGAGCGCGAACCTCGAAGCGCGAGACAATCGAGTCTCGTAAGAAGTCCACCGAGGCGAGGAGGGCACATGCACGTGCGCGTGGCGCGATCGACGGCACCGGTTCGTCGACCAACTCGACGTCGAACTCCCCACGGCCTTGCGCGCGTGCACGTGTACGAGGCCGACCAGCCGCGAGCCGCGCTCGTCCTCGGGCACGGCGCAGGAGGCGGGGTCGAGCTCGCGGGACCTGGTCTCGGCGCATCGAGGCGGCCCTCTCGGCAGGCGTGAGCGTCGCGCTCGTGGAGCAGCCCTATCGCGTCGGCCGGGCAGACGATCGCCGGCTCCCGCGCACCAACTCGACACAGCCTGGGTCACGGTGATCGAGCGAGCTTCGGGAAGCTGAGCTGCGCGAACTCCCCCTCGTCGTCGGCGGTCGCTCGGCGGGCGCGCGTGTGGCCTGCCGAACGGCGTCCAGCGTGGACGCAGTCGGCGTCCTCTGCCTCGCGTTTCCGTTGCAGCCTCCGCCTCGTCGCTCCGGGTCGGTCTCGCCGAGCCGCATCGACGAGCTCGACGGCGTCGCCGTTCCGGTGCTCGTCGTCCAGGGCGACACGAGACCGATTCGGGATCCGCACCGAGGCTGAGCGTCGCAGGGTCGTCGAAGGTTCACGGCGACCACGCCCTGAGAACCGACCTCGACGCCGTCTCCGGCGCCGTCCGGGACTGGCTCGCGGAGACCTGCTGCCCGTCGAGCTCTAAGTCCCGGGGTTGTCCTTACGGACCTCCTGGAGCACCCAGGTGTTGCCGTCCAGGTCGGCGAAATCGGCGAACGACGCGTAGTCGCCATGCTCGGGATCCGCGCCGGGCTGCCACTCGCCCTTCTCCCGATCGAAGTGACGGACCTCGCTGATCTCGACTCCTCGTGAGGCGAGCTCGTCGCGCGCCGCCTGGATGTCGTGCACGACGAGGTGCGTGCCGCGGTACGAGCCGGGCTCGGCGTCGGTGAGCCCGGTGCCGATCGTGATCGAGCAGGCCGAGCCGGGTGGGGTCAGCTGCACGACGCGGAAGCCCTCCGACGGGGTCGTGTCGACGTCGAGCGCGAACCCGAGCTTCTCCGTATAGAAGGCCTTCGCGCGATCCACGTCCGAGACGGGAATCAGGACGAGCTCGAGCTTCAGATCCATCGCCTGCCTCCTCGCTCTAGATGATTAGGGCCGCGGCGGCAGCTGCTGCACCGCCCAGCCGTTGCCGTCGGGATCGCTGAAGAACACGAACGAGCCCCACGGGAACGCCTGGACGTCGCTGACCTCGACCCCGCGCTCCACGAGCTCCGCGCGCGCGGCTTCGATGTCGGACACGACGACCTGCAGCCCCTGGACCGAGCCCGGCGGTTGGTCGCTGACGCCGTTTCCGATCGCGATCGAGCATGCGGAGCCCGGAGGCGTGAGCTGGACGAAGCGGATCTCGTCCGAGACGAGATGGTCGTGGTCCGCGTTGAAGCCGACCTTGTCGACGTAGAACGCCTTCGCGCGATCGACGTCGGAGACGGGGATCGCGACGAGCTCGAGCTTCCAGTCCATGTCCCTTCCTCTCTGTTGGTCTCAGGTGGACGGCGCCCGTGCCGCCCAGGCCTCGATCTCGATCGCCATCTGCGGCCACGGGAGCGCCGGGACGACGAGGAGCATCGACGCGGGACGGGCAGCGCCGAGGAACCGCGTGCGGATCGCGGCGTGCGCCGGGATGTCGTCGGCGCTCGTCAGGTACTGCGTGATCTTGACCAGGTCGTGCACGTCGAACCCGGCCGCGGCGAGCGCGTCGCACACGTTCTGCCAGGCCTGGGTCGCCTGCTCCTCGAAGCCGTCGGGAATCGTTCCGTCCTGCCGCATCCCGGGCGTTCCCGACAACACGAGCCAGC
The DNA here is from genome assembly GCA_963808865.1 of uncultured Gaiellaceae bacterium. Classification (GTDB taxonomy): domain Bacteria; phylum Actinomycetota; class Thermoleophilia; order Gaiellales; family Gaiellaceae; genus GMQP-bins7. The sequence goes on from CAWEGY010000001.1 coordinate 363,271, forward strand.
GCGCGCCGGGAGCGGCCTCGACCGCGTCGCTGTAGGCGCCGATGTGCGTGGCGACGCCGATGTCGCGCACGTGTGTGAAGTCACGACTGCTCCGCCGGCGGGATGTTCTGGTTGCGGTGGAGCACGTTCGCCGGGTCGTACTCGAGCTTGAGCGCTCGCAGGCGCTCGAAGGCGTCGTCGCCGAACGCGGCGCGGATGCGCTCGAGCGGCTCGTCGGCCTGCATGTAGTTGGCGTAGCCCCGCTGAACGCCCACGGCTCGAGTGCCGCGGCCGTCTCCCGGACCCACGGGATGTACGGCTCGTCGTCTGCCGGGTCGCTCCACGTCCCCATGACGCTGACGTTGAAGGCAGCATTCCGGTACCCGATGCCGCCGAAGGCCGGATCGACGTCCTTGGGCGCGCCGTGCAGCGACTCGAACAGCACCTCGACCGGAGGATTGCCGTACGTGCCGGTGCGAGCGATCAGCTCGTCGATCAGCTCGTCGGTGAGCTCGCGGACGAAGTGACCCTTCCAGTAGTGCCGGTACTCCCCGTACGCCGAGCCCTCGAACTCGAGCTGCTGCTGGAGATACGGACGCGTCCCGACCGTGTCGCTCACGAGGCCCGGCGCGGCACGCAACGCACGCAGCCAGTCGGGGTCCGAGCCTGGGCCCGTGTAGGAAGGCGCGACGAGCAGGAACGGCGCAGACGTCTCGTCCACGCCGAGCACCGCCTGCAGCGCGAGGTCCCGAGGTGAAGCGGCCGCGAGGTCTCGGAAGCAGCGAAGCGCGTCGCCGAGGCGGCCGCCGCCGTAGACGAGCCGGCCGCCGACCACCTGCTCGAGCGGGTGCAGGCGGAGCTCGAGGTGCGTGACGACGCCGAAGTTGCCGCCGCCGCCGCGGAGCCCCCACAGAAGCTCCGGATTCTCGTCGGCTCGCGCGGTGACCACCGTGCCGTCGGGAATCACAGCTCGGCGCCGACGATGCTGTCGCAGGTCAGGCCGAGCTGAGCCGTGAGATGGCCGATGCCACCGCCGAGTGCGAGCCCCGTCACGCCGGTCGAGCCGACGATGCCGCCGGGCGCGACCAGGCCGTGCGCTTGTGTCGCGGTGTCGAAGTCGAGCCACGTCGCGCCTCCCTGCGAGCGAGCGATGCGGGTTTGCGGATCCACGGCGACCGCGCGCATCGCGGTGAGGTCGACCACGAGCCCGTCGTCGCACACGCAGTGGCCGGCCGGGTTGTGGCCGCCGCCGCGTACGGCGACCTCAAGCTCGTGGGCCTGGGCGAAGTCCAGCGCGACAGCGATGTCCTCCGCCCCGGTGCAGCGCGCGATCACGGCCGGGCGGCGGTCGACGAGCGCGTTGAAGCACCGTCGAGCTGCGTCGTACTCAGCGTCCGTCGGATCGATGACCGCTCCCTCCAGCGACTGACGCAGCTCGACCAGGTCATCCGGGACGCGCACCGTCGCGTCGGCGCGCTCGAACGCCAACTACGCGGCCTCGGGGACGGCGTCCGGGTCGGTGGCGCCCTCGTCGTGCCCGGCCAGCGCAGCACCCGGACGGAGCAAGGCGGCACCGATCACCGCCGCGCTCGCGGCGAAGATCGCGCCGACGAGGAAGGCGACGTGGTAGCCACCCGTGAGCGCGGCGAGCTCGCTCTCCCCGGACGCGAGAAGCGTGTCCGTCCGCGACGCCGCCAGGCTCGCGAGCACCGCGAGGCCGAGCGCGCCACCCATCATGAACGCGGTGTTGACCACACCGGACGCCAGCCCGGCCTCCTCCTGCTTGACGTCACTCATCGCAGCGAGGAGCACGGGATTGAACGCCATCCCGGCGCCGAGCCCGAGCAGGATCATCGACGGAAGCACGTCCACGACGAAGGTGCCGTCCACCGGAGCGCGCGCGAAGAGCAGGAGGCCGATCGAGGCGAGCCCGAGCCCCACGCCGAGCGGCGCCCTGATGCCGAACTTCATGACGAGCTTCGCCGAGAGGCCGACCGAGAAGATGCCCATGATCAGGTTCCCGGGCAGGAATGCGAGCCCGACCTGCAAGGGGCTGTAGCCGAGGACGAGCTGGAGATAGAGCGCGCTCAGGAAGAACCACGCGAACATCGCGGCCGCCCAGAGGATGCCGACCACGTTCGAGACCGCCACGTTTCGCAGCTTGAAGAGCGCGAGCGGCACGAGCGGCGAGCGAACGCGCGACTCGATGAAGACGAACAGCACCAGCAGCACCCCGGCCACGGCCAGCAAGCCGAGCGTTTGCGCCGAGGTCCACCCCTCCTCGTTCCCGTTGACGATCGCGTAGACCGCGATCATCAGCGAGGCGGTGACGGTCACGGCGCCTGCGACGTCGAGGCGGCCGGCGACCAGCTGCCCGCGTGTCCCCGGAAGCACGACGAACGAGAGCGCGATGACCGCGATCCCGATCGGGACGTTGACCAGGAAGATCCAGTGCCAGTCGAGCACGTCGGTGATGACGCCGCCGAGGAGCACGCCGATGGATCCGCCGGCCGACGCGACGAAGCCGAAGACGCCCATCGCCTTCGCCCGCTCGCCCGGCTCGGTGAAGAGCGTGACGATCAGCGACAGCGCGACCGCGGACACGACCGCGCCGCCGAGCCCCTGCACGGCTCGCGCCCCGATGAGCACGGCCTGCGAGCTCGCGAGGCCGCACGCGAGCGAGGCGAGCGTGAAGAGCGTGATCCCGGCGACGAACAGCCGCCGGTGCCCGAACAGGTCGCCGAACCTGCCACCCAGGAGGAGGAAGCCGCCGAACGTGAGCAGGTAGGCGTTCACCACCCATGCGAGCGACGTCTCCGAGAACCCGAGGTCCTCGCGGATGGACGGGAGCGCGACGCCCACGATGGTGACGTCGAGCACGATCATCAGGTCTCCGAGGCACACGATGAGAAGTGCGAGCCAGCGGGAGCGGTTGTCCATGGTCATCGGGAAGCTCCTTCCTGCCTGTCAGCGGTCAACGGGCATAAGACCGCCGACAGGCAGGGAAGTCATCGGCCTCGTCAGGCCCCGCTCGGCTCGGGTCGCCGGGGCGGCTCGGGCGCCGGCGCGACCGGCACTTCGCCGTCGTGCGGCGGCTCGATGGTGATGTTCGGCAGCAGCCGATCGAGCCAGCGCGGGATGTACCAGGTCTTCTCGCCGAGCCAGGTGAAGAACGCCGGAATGAGCGTCATCTTCACGACGAGCGCATCGGTGAGGATCGCGACCGCGAGCACGAGGCCGAACTCCTTGGAGATGCGGTCGGACGTGAGGATGAACGCCGCGAAGACGGTGCCCATGATGAGCGCCGCAGCGACGATCACACGGCCGATGGCAGCGATGCCGTGCTCGATTGCCTCACGGGTTTCCAGGCCGTGCACGTGCTCCTCCCGGATCCGGCTCATCAGGAAGACCATGTAGTCCATGAAGAGGCCGAACAGGATCGCGAAGGCGATCGGCGGCACGAACGTCTCGATCGGGCCGGTCCGGTCGAGGCCCATGACGTCGAGCAGGTACCCCTCCTGGAAGACGAGGGTGAGTACCCCGAACCCGACGAACGCCGACAGGATCGTGGTCACCGCGGCGGTCAGCGAGACCACGATCGACCGGAACGCCATCGCGAGCACGAGGAACGTGACGCCGATGATGTAGAGCAGGAACAGCGGCAGCCGCTCCATGATCCGGTCGCCGATGTCGATGAACGCCGCGTTCAGGCCGGAGACGTACACGGCCGCCTCGCTCCCCTCGGTCGCGGCGGGCACGACCTCGCCGCGAAGCAGGTCGACGAGGTCCTCCGTCTCCTTGTCCTGGGGCGCCGAGTCGGGTGTCACGAAGACGATGGCGACCGTCTCCTCGTCGTTGAACTGCGGCTCGCCGGCCGACGCCACGCCGTCGAGGTTGCGCACGCCTTCGTAGACGCGCTGCGGTGCCTGCTGATCTCCGTTCGTGTCGACGACGATCGGGATCGGCCCGTTGAACCCCGGGCCGAACCCCTCGGCGAGCAAGTCGTACGCGCGCCGCGCGGTCTGCTCGGTCGGCTGCGTCCCCTGATCCGAGGCGCCCAGGCGAACGAGCGCCGAGCTCGCTGCGAGCACGAGCCCGGCGAGCAGGAGGACGACGAAGACCGGCTTGTGGTGACGCGTCACGAACCGTCCCCAGCGTGCGATGAGCGTCCGCTCCCTCGCGCTCTCGGAGTCGTCGATCGGAGGGAGGAGAGGGACTTTCAGCCGATCGACCTTGTGCCCGAGCTTGGCGAGCAGGGCGATGAGGAACGAGTTCGCCAGGAGGACAGTCGTCAGTACACCGAGCGCCGAGCCGACGCCGAGCTTTGTAACGAAGTCGAGGCCGAAGAAGGCCAGGCCGGAGACGGAGATCGCGACCGTCAGGCCCGCGAAGATCGTGGCTCGGCCAGCGGAAGCACCGGCCTCCGCCGCGGCGTCGCGCGGCGACAGCCCTTCGTGGAGCAGTTGCCGAAAGCGCGTGACTATCAGGAGCGAGTAGTCGATGCCGACGCCGAGCCCGATCATCGAGACGAGCAGCGGCGTAATCGTGTTGATGTCGGTGAAGCCCGCGACGATGAAAAGGAGCAGGAACGCCGTCATCAAGGCGACGAGTGCGAGCGCGATGGGCACCATTCCCGCGACGAGGGTGCGGAACACGATCAGGAGCACGATGAGGGCGGCGAGCAGGCCTAGAGCCTCCTGGATTCCCTGCTCGATCGGCGGGAACTCCGCGTCGCCGTTGTACTCGACCGTGATCCCTGCAGGCTCGACCGTCTCGCGAACGGTCTCCTGCACGGCCTCGACCTGCGGGCGATCCTCCGTATAGATCACGCGGTCGAACTGCGCCTCCGCGTACGCGATCCTGCCGTCGTCGGAGAAGGTGTTCTCGTCGAAGGGATCGCCGACGCTCGTGATGCCGGCGTTCCCGTCCGGCGCCTCGCCTGTAGGAGCGAACTCGTCCGTCTGGAGTTCCCCGATCGCCTCCTCGATCGCTGCGCGGCGCTCGGGAGTGTCGAGGCGTTCGCCCTCCGGAGCGGCGAAGACGAGGTTCAGGACACCGCCCTGTTCCTCGACGAACTCCGCCTCGATGAGGTCGGTCGCCCGCTGCGTGTCGGAGCCGGGAATCGAGAACTCGTCCTTCAAGCTGCCGCCGACGGTGGCGACGAGGAGGATGAGCCCGGCGATGATGCCGAGCCACGCGAGCATGACCCGCCACGGGTGCGACGCGCACGCCCGCATCCAGCTCGCCAGGGCTCCGGTAGAGAGGCGCTCGTGCGCCAGTCGTCGTTCCTGCGTTCCACCATCGGTCCTACCCCCTCTGATCGCTGCGGGTAAGACCCGCCTGCGCTTGGAAAGTCATCTGTCGGCCAATCGCTTGAACACCGTTCTAGCAGCTGTATGATGTTCAGGTCAAGTGGCATCCGAGGCCGAACACCAGACCGACACACTTGATGACGGCGACCCGCTCGAGGTCCCACAGGCTCCGTGGCTGAAGCCGGCGCGCGCACCCCGCACGCGAGTGCAACTGAGCCGGGAGATGATCGTCGACGCCGCGCTTCGCCTCCTCGACCGGGACGGTGCGGGCTTCAGCATGCGGCGCCTGGCCGACGAGCTCGGCGTCGGTGCGGGCGCCGTGTACTGGCACGTCGCGAACAAGGAGCAGCTCCTCCAGCTCGTGTTCGACCGCGTCATGGGCGAGCTGCCGATGCCCGAGCCCGATCCCTCGCGGTGGCGGGAGCAGGTCAAGCAGGGCGCGCGCGACGAGCGGGACATGATGACCCGCCACCCGGGCATTGCCCAGCTCTCGTTCGGACGGATCCCGGTCGGCCCGAACGCGGTGCGGTACATGGAGTGGCACCTGTCACTCCTTCGCACGGGCGGGCTGTCGGACCGCGTCGCGGCGCTGGCCGGCGACATGCTCTACCTCTACATCGGCGCGTTCAGCTTCGAGGAGTGCCTCGGCCTCGCCGTTCCCAATCCCGAGGACGCCTCCCCGGGCGACTTCATACGGCAGCTGCGCGAGTACTTCGCCTCTCTCCCGGCGGATCGATTTCCGAACCTGTCCGAGCTTGCCGGCGAGCTCACCTCCGGCGGCCCCGACGAGCGGTTCGAGTTCGGGCTCGACGTCCTGCTCGACGGCCTGGTCGCCCGCTCGCAGGCGGAGTGACCGTGCACCACCGCTGAGTTTCGCCCGCTCCAGGGGTCTTATCCGCGATGCCCCCAGGGTCCTCTGCGCTCGCGTTCGCGATCACCGGTCCGATCGCCCGTGACGACCTACCGGGGCTCTGCACTCGCGTCTGCAGCCTGCTCGCCTCGAGCCCGGCCGACGTCGCGCTCTGCGACGTCAGCGGCGTCGAGCCGGACGCCGTCACCGTCGACGCGCTCGCGCGTCTGCAACTCGCGGCCAACCGTCAGGGGTGCCGGGTCTGCCTGCAGAACGCGTCCGACGACCTCCGCACGCTCGTCGCGTTCATGGGTCTCACGGACGTCATCGCCCAAGCAGGCGATGAGTTTCGGGTTTCGCGGCGGTCGTCAGCGGCAAGACCACGATCGACGAAGGAGGTAACGATGGGCACCAACGGCAACTCCCGCACGATGTACCTGAACCTCGCCGTCGAGGATCTCGACCGCTCGGTCAGCTTCTTCAAGCGGCTCGGGTTCACGTTCGACGAGCGCATGACCGATGAGACCGCCACCGCGATGGTCGTCAACGACCAGGCGCTCGTGATGCTCCTGATCCGGGACCGCTTCCAGGACTTCACGAAGAAGGAGGTCGTCCAGTCCGCGAAGGCGACCGAGGCGATCATGGCTCTCTCGGCGTCGAGTCGCGAGGACGTCGACACCTTCGCCGACACCGCGCTCGGTGCAGGCGGCTCGGAGGCGAACGAGCCGATCGAGATGGACTTCATGTACTCGCGGAGCTTCCAGGACCCCGACGGTCACATGTGGGAGGTCGTCTGGATGGACGAGTCGGCGTTCGAGCAGACCGCGAGCTGACGAGGCCGCCGGCTCGAGCCAGGCGCCTCAGGGGAACCGATCCGCTATCGCTGCTCGTATTCGAGCGGCAGGCCGAAGCGCGGGAAGAGCGTCTCCGTGTCGAGGAAGAACGTCAGCTCCGCGATCCTCCCGTTCTCGATCTCGACCACCTGCAGCGCCCACGGCTCGTACCCGTCCCCGGAGTCAGTGGGCTTGTACTGGCCGAAAGCGGGAGAGCCGTTCGCCGCGACGGTCGGAATCACCCGTGACCCGCGACAGCCGTTCCCGGGCCCGAACCACCAGGTGAAGATGTCGTCGCGGCCCGAGAGCCAGAGGTCGTACGGCGGCATCGACTGCGTCGCGTCCTCGTGGATGAGATCGGTCAGCGCGTCCATGTCGTAGCGCTGGAACGCGTCCACGTAGCGCGCGAGGAGCTCCTCGTTCTCCTCGTCGACCGACGGTGAGGTCGTCGCCTCGCTCACCTTGCTCGCCTCGAGCGTCGCGCGTGCCCGCTGCAGCGCGCTGTTGACCGAGGCGACGCTCGTGTCGAGGAGCTCGGCGACCTCGGCCGCCTTCCAGCGCAGAACCTCGCACAGGATGAGCACGGCGCGCTGCTTGGCCGGGAGGCGCTGCAGGGCGGCGACGAAGGCGAGCTTGACGGTCTCGCGGGCCTCGACGACCGTCGCGGGGTCGCCCTCGGGCACGATCTGCTCGTCGGGCATGGGCTCGAGCCACGGGACCTCGGGCGTCCGCAGGTTCTCGATGACCGGCTCGCCGGCCGGCCCGAGATCCATCGGCCGGGCTCGACGCTTGCGTCCCTCGAGCATGTCGAAACAGACGTTCGTCGCGATCCGGTACAGCCACGAGCGCAGCGCAGAGCGCCCCTCGAAGCGGTCGAAACCGCGCCACGCGCGGATGAACGTCTCCTGGACGGCGTCCTCGGCGTCCAGAGAGCCGAGCATGCGATAGCAGTACGCCGTCAGCTCGACGCGATACTGCTCGAGCTGCGTGTCGACGGCCATGGTCGTCGTCCCGGCCACGCCGCCATGCTAGGCGAACCCTCGTGGGTCAGCGACGGAGGAGGGGCAGGACTCGCTCGCAGATGAGGTCGACCCCGAGCGGCGGCGTGCGTCCCTGCGGGGTTCCCAGCTCGACCCGGTCGGCGCCGGCATTCCAGAGCTCGACGACCCTCGCGGCCACCTCCTCCGGAGTGCCGGCGATGCAGAAGCGGTCGAGGGGCGCCTCGTCTCCGGGCGGGAGCTCGAGTGTCGGATCGCGCCCTGCGACGACCTCGAGGTACGGCTCGACCGCGGAGCGCGCCCGCTCGCGCGCCCAGTCGCCGTCCTCGTCGACGACGGTGACACAGCCCACGACGAGCTTCACGTCGGGGTTGTCGAGCCACTCACGTACGACCGGCAGCAGGTCGGGATTGGCGCTGCCACCGATCTTGACCTCGTCGGCCTCGGTACCCGCCCAGCGTGCGGTGTCGCGACCCCACGTCCCGATCAGCAAGGGCACGGACGGGCGGACGCGGGGATACGCCAGCGTGGTGCCCGGAGCCAGCACGAAGCGCTCGCCGGCGAACCCCGTGTCGTCTCCCGCGAGCAGGGCGCGGACGACTGCAACCGCCTCGCGGAGCGCGGCGAGCGGTCTCTTCTCCTCGATCCCGAGCTGGTCGAGCCAGGCGCCCTTCGCCAGACCGAGGTAGGCGCGGCCGCCCGAGACCGAGTCGAGCATCGCGATCTGGCCCGCGATCTCGTACGGGTGCAGCGTGAACGGGTTGAGCGCGGCCGGCCCGAGCCGGATGCGCTCGGTGACGCGGGCCATGAGCAGGAGCGGCCCGATCGCCGGCTGGTAGAGGAGGTCGTGGAAGACGGAGAGGACGTCGATGCCCGCGTCCTCCGCGCGCCGCGCGACGGCCTCGTACGCGTCGGGCTCCAGGTCCGTCCGGAGCCCGATCCCGAGCTCGCGCGCTACGTCAGCTCCTCGGTCACGAGCGTCCGCTCGCCGATCCGCTCGATGCGCATTACGAGCCGCTCGTCAGGATCGGGGCAGGCGACGAATGCGTCCTGCTCGAGCCAGTCCTCGTCGGGCAGGCGGCGCATCTTCGCCGGGAGCAGGGGCAGCACGGCCTGCATCGCGAAGAGGCAGAAGTGCTTGCCCTCCGGAATTCGTACCCGGCTCGACTCCGTGACCTCGAAGTAGTCGCCGACCTCGAGCCCGCAGACGGAGCGGCCCTCGATCCGATCGACCGTCACGCGCAGGTCGTAGAGCCGCATCTCGGTCATCGTCGGGCACCGTAGCGCCGCTCGCTAGGGTGCGCTTTCGTGAGCGAGCACGCCGTCCCGCAGGCCCCTGCGCACGAGCACCACGTCAACCCGTGGCTCGTCCTGGTGCTCGTCTGCATGGCGCAATTCATGGTCATTCTCGACGCGACCATCGTGAACGTGGCGCTGCCGTCGATCCAGGAAGACCTCGAGATGTCCGACGCGGACCTGCAGTGGATCGTCAACTCGTACACGATTGATCTTCGGCGGCTTCCTGCTGCTCGGCGGACGCGCGGGCGATCTCGTCGGCCGCAAGAAGATCTTCCTCGTCGGCGTCGTGATCTTCACCGTCGCCTCGCTCCTGAACGGGCTCGCTCCGACGTCCGAGCTGCTCATCCTCTTCCGCGGCCTGCAAGGGCTCGGAGCGGCGCTGATCGCGCCCGCCGCGCTGTCGATCATCACGACGACCTTCGCGGAGGGCGCCGAGCGCACGAAGGCGATGGGCGTGTGGGCGGCGATCGCGGTCGGCGGAGCTGCCGTCGGGCTGGTCATGGGCGGCGTCCTCACGACGGCACTGTCGTGGCCGTGGATCTTCTACGTGAACATCCCGGTCGGCGTCGTGGTGTTGCTGGCATCGCTCCGCTATGTCCCGGAGTCCAAGGACGAGCACGCGCACAAGAGCTTCGACCTCGCCGGCGCGGTAACCGTCACTGCCGGCCTGCTCACGCTCGTCTACGGGATCGTCAAGGCCCAGGAGAAGGGTTGGACCTCCCTCCACACGGGCGGCTTCTTCGTGCTCGCCTTCGTCCTGCTCGCCGCCTTCGTCGTCATCGAGCGGCGGTCGGTCGAGCCACTTGTCCGGCTCGGCATCTTCCGCGTGCGGACGGTGCGCGCCGCGAACGTCGTCATGCTCCTCGTCGCGGCCGGGCTCTTCGCGATGTTCTACTTCAACACGCTCTACCTGCAGCGCGTTCTCGGCTACTCCGCGCTCGAGGCGGGTCTCGCGTTCCTCCCGTTCACCGCCGGGGTAATCGTCGGGGCCGGTTTGTCGCAGAGCCTCGTGCCGAAACTCGGTGCCCGCGAGGTGCCACTGATCGGGATGCCGATGGCGATCGCGGGAATGCTCCTGTTCATGCGCCTCCAGCCCGACAGCTCGTATGTCACGGACCTCCTGCCCGGCATCCTGCTCGCGTCCGTCGGCATGGGCCTGACGTTCGTGCCGATCACGCTGATCGCCACGAGCGGGATCCCGCACGACGACGCAGGGCTCGCGTCGGGGCTCTACAACACCTCGCAGCAGATCGGAGGCGCGCTCGGCCTCGCGATCCTCGCGACGCTCGCGGTCGAGGCGACGGAAGAGACGCTCGCCGGTCTCGGACGAGAGCCGCAGCCGGCGGACAGGCGCAGGCGCTCGTCGACGGGTTCCACGTGGCGTACGCGGGAAGCGCGATCATGATCGCGGTCGCGGCCGTGCTGATGTTCTTCCTGCTCAGCCCGAAGGACGTCGTCGCGGTCGGCGAGGGCGAGCCCGCCCTCGGCGCTGCCTCCTAGATCCCGTCTCGGCTATCAGCGAGACGTGCCGTCGGCGCCCTTGAACGGGCCGACGACGTCGGACGTGATCCAGCCTCCGTAGAAGTCGCCCGGCTGCGCCTCCACACGCTCCTCGTCCACGAAGCAGGCGTCCACCTTCGCGGGGTAGAACGCGATTGCGTCGCTGATCGCCTCGTAGCCCGGAACGGGATCGCGGTAGGTCCACGCCGCCCGCTCGACGCGCCTCCCGCCGACAACCGCGTCGAGATACGAGGCAGTTCCCTTCCACTCGCAGAAGGTCTCGGGCGCCTGCGAGGGAACGAGCACGCCCTCGTGCGACGTCCTGCGGAGGCACGTAGAAGACGGGCGGGTGGCTGGTCTCCAGCACACGCACGGCCTCGGTCGTGTCCACGATCGTCTCGCCGCCGAGAACGACGCGCACCCGGCGCTCGCTCGGCTCGACGCGTGGTGGGCGGGGATAGTCCCAGACCGACTCGGCCACGCCCGCATGGTGCCTGTCGGTAGACGGGCTAGGTCTGCTCCGCCGCGACCCTCGCTTCGGTCACCCGCTCGCGTCTCGCCTTCGTCAGCTCCTGGACGAAGATCTGGATCGTCGCGGCGAGAGGCACCGCCGTCAGCGCGCCGAGAACGCCGAGCAGCGCCCCGAAGAGGGTGACGCTGACGATGATGAAGAACGCGGAAAGCTGGACGGCCTTGCCCTGGATCTTCGGGGTGAGGATGTTGTTCTCGAGCTGCTGGTAGGCGAGGATGACGACGAGCATGATCAGCGCCGCGGTGAGCCCCTCCTCGGCCCACAGCGTCGGGACGAGGATGAAGCCGGCGATCGTCGCGCCGATGTTCGGGATCATGTCGAACAGGCCCGCGATCACGCCGAGTGCGATCGCGTAGCTCGACCCGAGCAGCCAGGCCGTCGTGCCCTGGATCGTCCCTGCGATCGTGGCGATGACGACGACGCCGATTGCCCAGCGCGACACCGTCTCGGTGACGCGCTCCCACACACGGAGCCAGCGGTCGTCGTCGCCAGGCAACAGCATGCTCGCGAGCGCTCGCTTGAGGTTCGCGACGTCCGTGAGCAGGAACAGGCAGACGAAGATGATCGTGAAGCTGGCGAGGAAGACGCCGAAGAACGAGCCCGCGATCCCGAGAACGGCGGAGATCGCATCCGGGACGGAGACGGAGACCGACTCGGCACCCTCCTGCACGTTGCCCGCCGCGCCCGAGTCGCCGAGCCACGAGAGCTCGTCCGACTCCCGCAGGTCCTCGACGATCGTCGGGAGGTCCTGGAGGAAGTCGCGCGCACTCCCGACCAGGGGCACGAGCAGCAGCAGTAGGAGCGCGAGAACCGCGAGCGCCGTTCCCAGCACCGTGATGGTCGCGGCGAGACCGCGCGACAACCCCGTTTTCTCCATCACGAAGCGAATCGGATACTCGAAGACGAATGCGAGGAAGATCCCGATGAACACGATCAGGAACGTGTCGCCGATCGTCACGAGCGCGGCCATGACCAGCAGCGCCGCAGCGACGAGCAGCACCGTCCGCATCGGGAGCACGAGCTCGACGCGCCGGGTTCCGGCGGGTTCCATCGCAGGGCAATCTAGGGGGAGGGGCGGATAGATCGTTAGCCTCGGGGACGTGGCCGACTGGGAGATCGTCCGCGAGCTTGCAGCGTCGTTCCCCGGCGCCGAGGAGTCGACGACCTACGGGAAGCCTGCGTTCAAGGTGGGCGGCAAGCTCTTCGTCTGGATGAGCCCGGATCGAGCAGCGGAGGGAGCGCTCGCGGTGCGTGTGGATCCGGACGAGAAGCCGGCGCTGCTGGAGACGTTTCCCGACCGCTACTTCTCCACGCCGCACTACGAAGGGCATCCGATCCTGCTCGTCCACCTCGATCGAATCCGCTCGGAGGAGCTGCGCGACCGGATCGAGGACTCGTGGCTCCTGCGTGCACCGAAGCGGCTCGTGGACGTCTACATCGCGGAGCGGGAGTAGCGATGGCGAGCTGGTCGCTGGTACGCGAGATCGCGCTCGGCTTCCCGGAGGTCACGGAGTCCACCGAGGGCCGCACGACGTTTCGCGTGGGCGGCAAGCTCTTCGCCTGGCAGGCGCGAGACCGCGACGGGGGCGGCCTCGCGATCCGCGTCGACCGCGACGAGAAACAGCTGATCCTCGAGTCGAACCCCGACGTGTACTTCACGAGCCCGCACTACGAGGGCTATCCCGGAGTCCAGATCCGGCTCGCGCGCATCGGCCGGAAGGAGCTCCGTGAGCGGCTCGAGGACGCCTGGCTCATCCAGGCACCGAAGCGGCTCGCGGCCGCGTACGTGGGCGACCAGGACTGAGGGCGCGACGGCGCCCTCCGCGCGACCTCGACTTCGCTGTCTTGTGACGATTGGTGACGACGGCAGCCGGGCCTCCGTAGGATCGCGCTCGATGCCATACGCGCAGATCGACGAGCTGGCCATGTACTACGAGGAACTTGGTCCCGACGACGCCTCGCCCCTGGTCCTCCTCCACGGGGCGGGAGGCACGATCGACGACCCCGTCGGCGGTTGGTCAGGCTTCGCGGCGTCGCTGGCAGAGCGCTATCGGGTCGTTCTCGTCGAGCATCGGGGGCACGGTCGGACGAACAACCCCGCCGAGGCGATGACGTTCGAGCAGATCGGCGACGACGTCGCGGCTTTGCTCGCGCAGCTGGGGCTGGACTCGGCGCACATCGCGGGAATCAGCGACGGCGGAGTCGTCGCGCTCGACTGCGCCCTCCGCCGGCCGGAGTCGACCCGAAGCATCGTCGTCGTCGGCAGCAACTACTCGACACACGAAGGAATTCGAGCGTACGGCGCGTCCCTCGACCCCGACGCGTTGGAGCAAGCCGCGCCCGAGGCCGCGGCAGAGTTCGCCCGCCGACACGACCAGGGCAAGGAGCCCGGTTCTTGGAAGGAGCTCATGCGGCAGATCGTCGCGAACAACACGTCGAATCCGACCTGGACCGAGGCCGACCTCCGCCGAATCGCATGCCCGGCGCTGCTCGTCGCGGGCGAGGACGACCCGTTCGCGACCCTCGATCAGATGGTCACGATGAGGCGCGAGATGCCCCGAGCCGAGTGGCTGATCGTCAACCACGCGGGCCACGCCGTGCACGCCGAGCACCCCGAGATCGTGCTGCCACGGATCCTCGACTTCCTCGACCGGAGCGACGTGACCGCCGCCTCAGTGGTCTAGCTCGTCGCGTCGGCGACGAAGGCCGCGATCGAGTCCGTGAACGCGCGCCGGCTCGTCTCCCACGCGTAGAACATGTGCCCGCCGCCATAGTGGTTGACGGTCAGGCGGCCGGCCATCTGCGGGTCGAGGCGCATGAGATTCCGAAGCCGATCGCTCGCGTAGTACGGCGTGACGAGGTCGTACTGCCCGTGCGTGATGTACGCCTTCATGTGCGGGTTGAGCGCCATCCCGTAGCGGAAGTCGTCGGTCGCGCCCGGTGGAGCCTCGAATGCATGGTGCTCCGAGTCGTGCTTCCACGCGTTGTTGACCTCGTACGAGAGCAGCGTGTACTCGCGATCGGTCTCGACCCCGATCTCGGAGCGCAGCATGCGATTGACGGCCATCGTGTACGCGGGGCTGATCCCGGAAAGCGTCGGGTCGGGCCACGCGAACTCGTCCCGGTCCGGGAAGGGGTCGGTCGCCGTGATCGTCGTGTCGTAGAGGCCGAGCACCTTGCGCTCGTGGCGCAGGAGCTCGCGGACGAACGTCAGGATCGAGACGCGTCCCTCAGCGCGCGACACGATGTCCTGCGGGAGCCCGATGAGATCGGCCAGCCTGGCGAGGATGCGTTTGCGTTCCTTCTCGGGCATGGACGCGCCGCGCGTGAGGAACGTCGCGTAGTCGCCGGTCGCGAACTCCTCGGCGTCGCGCAGGATCTTCTCGAGGCCCGCCCGCTTCGTGAACGCTCGTGAGCGCCCGTGATGCGCTGCCGCGGCCGCCATCGTCGGGATGCGGTCGACCCAGCCGAGGACGTCGTAGTCCGTGGGATTGAGCCCGGTGATCTCGAGCGCTGGCGAGATGAGGATCGCACCGTTCAGGCCGATCCCGGCGCTCTCCTGGAGCACGCGCGCGAGGCGGCCAACGCGATACCCCCCGTAGCTTTCCCCCGCGATGAACACCGGAGAGCCCCAGCGCCCGTGGTCGGAGAGCCAGCGGCCCATGAACTCGCAGAGCGACTCCAGGTCCCGCTTGTAGCCGAAGTACTCCTTCGGATCGGCGGCCTCGTCCTTCTTCTGCTGCTCCTTGCCGTCGTCCTTCTTCTCGGGCTCGATGACACGGCTGAAGCCGGTTCCGACGGGGTCGACGAAGACGAGATCGCTGAACGCGAGCCAGGACGCCTCGTTCGGGACGAGCCGCGGAGGCATCTCGGGGAGCGTCCCGTCGGCGGGGAAATCGACCCGCTGCGGCCCGACTGCGCCCATGTGGAGGTACGCCGACGAGGCCCCGGGCCCGCCGTTGAAGATGAAGGTGACGGGACGATCCTTCGCGCTCTCATGGGCGACGTAGGAGACGGAGAAGATCTCGGCCGCAGGCTTCTCCTTCTTGCGCAACACGAGCCACTTCGCGGTGGCCGTGTAGTCGATCGCCTTCCTGCCGCGCCCCCAGGTGGCCGTGGTCTCGGCGCCGGCGGGGGGCTCGTGGTCGGGCTTGGCGTCCTTCTTCTCGTCGTTCTTCGTCTCGTCGGTCATGGGCACGGACGCTACCGGAGGGAGGTCGTAGAGTCCGGGGGTGACGTTCGCCGTCGCAGCGGAGGCCTACGACCGGTACATGGGTCGCTACTCGGCCCTGCTCGCACCCCAGCTGATCGAGCTCGCCGAAGTCACCCCGGGTCAGGTCGCCCTGGACGTCGGTTGCGGCCCCGGCGCGCTCACGGGCAAGCTCGTCGAGCTTCTCGGCCCGGACGCGGTCGCCGCCGTCGATCCCTCGGAGTCGTTCGTCGCGGCCGCGAGGGAGCGTCACCCCGGTGTCGACGTCCAGCAGGGCTCGGCCGAGCAGCTTCCCTTCGCCGACTCGACGTTCGACATGGCGCTCGCCGCGCTCGTCGTGCACTTCATGTCCGACCCGGTGACGGGCCTGCGCGAGATGGCTCGAGTCACGAAGCCAGGTGGCGTCGTCGCCGCATGCGTCTGGGACTTCGGCGGTGGGCACGGTCCGCTCGGCCCGTTCTGGCAGGCGGCGGGTGAGCTCGATCCCGACGTCGTGGACGAGTCGGAACTGCCCGGCACGCGCGAGGGCCAGCTCGCGGAGCTGTTCGGCACCGCCGGCCTCCGGGACCTTCGCGAGGAGACTCATCGTGCACCGTTGGAGGTCGGCAACTTCGACGAGTGGTGGGAGCCGTTCCTGCTCGGCGTCGGCCCCGGCGGTGCCTACGCGACCGGGCTCGACGACCGCGCGCGGGACGCTCTCCGGGAGCGCTGCCGCGAGCTCCTGCCGCCGGTGCCATTCACGTTGGACGCCCGCGCGTGGGCTGTCCGCGGCGTAGCCTAGGAGGGCATGGGAGCCGAGCGCGCAGTCGTGGTCCGGGCGGGCGGCGGCCACCATGTCGGGAACGTCGAGTTCCTCGCCCGGTCGGTGGACACGAGCCGCTTCAACCTCGCGCTCATCACGATCGCGCCGCAGCGGAGCGGGCCACCGTCACATGCGCACACGGACGAGGACGACTCCTTCTACATGCTCGACGGAGAGCTGGTCTTCACGGTCGACGGCGAAGAGGTCGTCGTCGGCCCGGGGACATTCGTGCTCGTCCCTCCCGGCGTGGCGCACACGTTCGCCAACCGCACCGACGCCCCCGCGCGGTTCCTGAACGTGCACGCACCCGCGGGCTTCGATCTCCGGCTCGAAGAGTGACGGTTTGCCCCCGCCGGTCGCGGGCGGCCAGAATGTGCAGATGTCCCAGGTAATCGACTCGCTGGACGAGGCGCGCGCAGCAGCGGGACGCCAGGCGTGGCGCGCGGCCTACGCTGCCTACTCCGAGGTCGATCGCCAGGAGCTGACCGCCGCGGATCTGGAGAGCTTCGGCGAGGCGGCGTGGTGGAGCGGCAAGCTCGAGGAGGCCATCGCTCTCCGCGAGCGCGCTTACTCCGGGTACGTCGCGGCCGCCGAGAGCCTCGCCGCCGCGCGCATGGCACTCACCCTCAGCTGGGACTACGAGGGTCGCGGCTCGTTCGCCGTCGCCGGCGGCTGGCTCGCGAACGCCGAGCGGTTGCTCGAGGGACAAGCGGAGGCACCGGAGCACGCCCGGCTGCTGCTGACCCATGCGATTACGGCGATGTTCGCGCAGGGCGAGTTCGAGACAGCCCAAAGGCTCTTCGACGAGACGTACGAGCTGGCGACGCGCGTCGGCGATCGCGACCTGCAGATGCTCGCGCTGTCGGGGAAAGGGCGCGCCTTCATCAAGGCCGGAGAGATCGACAAGGGGCTCGCGCTCCTCGACGAGGCGACGGCGTCCGCGATGTGCGGCGACCTCCGAGCCCACTCGGCCGGCCTCGTGTACTGCCTCACGATCAGCGCCTGCCAGGACCTCGGCGACTACAGGCGCGCCGCCGAGTGGACGGACGCCGCGAACCGTTGGTGCGACACGCTCGACGTATCGGGCTTCCCAGGAGCGTGCCGCATCCATCGCGCCGAGGCGCTTCGACTGCGCGGTGACTGGCCGGCGGCCGAGGCGCAGGCGTTGGAGGCGTGCGAGGAGCTCCAGGACTTCGACCGCAACATCACCGCGAGCGGCCACTACGAGGTCGCTGAGATCCGCCGTCGGCGAGGCGACTTCGCGGGGGCCGAGGAGTCGTACCGCACGTCGAACGAGATGGGGCGGGACCCGCAACCCGGGCTCTCCCTCCTGCGCCTCGCCGAGGGGAAGGTCGGCGCCGCCGTCGCGGGCATCACCCGGACGCTGCAGGACCGCACCGAGCCGCTCCACCGCCTGCGCCGGCTTCCCGCACAGGTGGAGATCGCCATCGCGGCGGGCGATCTCAAGACGGCTCGCCAGGCCGCCGACGAGATCGAGCAGGTCGTGGACTCCTACAAGATCGCGAACCGCCGAGCCAGGGCGTTCGACGCCACCGTCGCGTTCGCACGGGGCCAGATCCAGCTCGCGGAGCGGGACTGGGACGGCGCGGCCGCAGCGCTCCAGCATGCGCGCGACGAGTGGCAGGCGGTCGGCGCGCCGTACGAGACCGCGCGCGCACGCATGCTGCTCGGCACCGCGTACGCCCGCAGCGGGGACGAGCACGGCGGCGAGGTCGAGCTGGAGGGGGCACTCGCGACGTTCGAGCGACTCGGTGCAGGGCCTGACGAGGCACGGGCCAAGGAGCTTCTCGGCAAGGTCGAGGCTCGGCGGACCTTCCTGTTCACGGACATCGTCGACTCGACGAGGCTGCTCGAGACGCTCGGCGACGACAAGTGGAAGCGATTGCTCGCGCGCCACAACGAGCTCGTGCGGGAGAGCATCGCCGAGAGCGGCGGCGAGGTCGTCAAGCAGACGGGCGACGGGTTCTTCGCGTCGTTCGAGAACACGAGGGCCGCAATCGACTCGGCCGTCGCCATCCAGCGGGCGCTCGCGGACGAGATCGTGGCACCCGACGTACGCATCGGCGTGCACGCGGGCGGTGCGTTCCGCACGGGAGCGGACTCGAGCGACTACGGCGGGCAGGACGTGCACGTCGCATCCCGCGTGGGCGGGGCTGCGGCCGCGGGAGAGATCCTCGTCAGCGGAGAGACGCTCGACGGAGTCGGCGGCGCCTACCGGCTGTCCGCACCGCGAACGGAGACGCTGAAGGGGATCGGGCAGCCGATCGAGCTCGTGTCCGTCGACTGGCGCTGACGGGCTACGCGCCGGCGAGGATTTCGTCGACGAAGGCGAGCACCGACGGGTGGGCAGGGTCGATGAGATGGCTGCCTTCGACCCACTCGACGCGGGCGGCAGGCATCGCCTCGGCCGTGAGGCGTGTCACCTCGGCGAACGCGGGTAGCGAGTCCGTCGCGCCCACGATCAACGTCGGCTGGGAGATGCTGCCGAGCTCGGCAGCGCTGCGATCCAGCTCACCGCCGCGCTCCTCGGCGACGATCGCAGGCCCGTTGGCCGCGAAGACCTGCTTCACCGAGTCGGGGACCTCGTCCCAGGCGGCATCGCCCAGGACACCTCGCAGGAGTGCCTCGCCGACCGTGTTCACGTCGGTCGCGGCGGCGGCGAAGATCTTCTCGTGAAAGCCCGCCAGCCACTGCGCGAACTCCGGGCTCAGTGACATTCCTCCGCCTTCGAGCAACGCGAGCGCACGGACGCGATCGGGGTAGCGCAGCGCGAGGTCGACCGCGACCTCGCCGCCCTGGCTGCGGCCGATCACGATCGCCGGCGCCGCGTCCAGCGCATCGAGCAACGCTGCCGCATCGTCGGCGTGCTGGTGCACGTCGGTGACGAACGGGTCAGGACGCTCGCTGCGCCCGAACCCGCGACGGTCGTAGACAACCGTGCGCCCGTGCGCCGCGAGCCTCGTCGCGGCGTCGCGCCAGAGAACGGAGGAGCTGCCGGTGCCGTGGATGCACAGGATCGGCTGTCCAGCGCCGTGCTCCTCGTAGTAGAGCGACACGCCGTTGACGAGAGCCCTGCTGCCGTCGGTTCGTGGCTCGACCGTGGCCATCACGTCTCCTTTCGTCGTACCGCCATGGGACGAGTCTGCGACGGGACGGCGCGGGCCGCATCGGGCGAACGCCCCATCTTGGTGCGCCTCAGTCGAGCAAGTGCTCCTGCATCGCGAAGACCGCGGCGGCCGCTCGTGAAGAGACGCCGATCTTCGCGTACACGTTCTCGACGTGACGTCCGACGGTCTTCGGGGAGATGAAGAGACGCTCGGCCACTTCGCGGTTCGACTGCCCACGCGCGATCAGCCGCAGCACCTCGACCTCGCGGTCGGTGAGGTCGGCCGGCCACCCGCGCGGCGACGGTGCTTCACGGTGCCCGGCGGCTGCGAGCACGCAGGCAACCGCCTCGCCGTCGAGCCCGCGCTGCCCCTCGGCCTCGAGCGCGCGAGCCGCAGCGTCGTCGGCGAGCGCGGGACGGTGCGGCCGATCGGCAGTGAGGGCGGCGAAGACGTCCGCCGCGGCGAGGATCCGATCCGCTCGCGAGAGCGCCTCGGCAGGAAGCGAGCGGTGGTAGCCGGTGCCGTCGAGCCGCTCGTGGTGCGAGCAGGCTGGCTGGACGAGCGAGGCGAGCGAGCCGCAGCGGGCCAGGATGCGCTCCGTGAAGTACGGGTGGAGTCGCACCCGTTCCCACTCCGCCCTCGTCAGCGCGCCGGGCTTGTCCCAGATCCCGTTCTCGACTGCGACCCGGCCGAGGTCGTGCACCAGACCCGCCCGCCGCAGGACACCACAGGTGGCGTCGTCGAGCCCGGCGTGGCGGCCCGCGTCCTCGGCGAGCGAGGCAACTCTGCGGGAATGGCCGCGGATCCAGGGCGACTTGAGGTCGGCGAAGTCCGCGAACGCGGTGAGAACGTCATCGAGCCGGTCGGGCTCGACGGTCGCCGCGCGCCCGGGCTCGCCGGCCAGAGCCGTCTCCCACTCGTCGCTGCCGGCGAGCGCCGCGAGGACGTCCGGTCCGGCACGCTCGAACGCCTCGACGACCGAAGGATCGTACGCCCGGCCGCTTCGCTCCCTCGTCCAGGTGCGGGGGTCCTCGCCCTGCACGGTCGCGAGGTCCGCGTCTCGCGCGACCACCGCGACGCGTACCGCCAGTGGGATGGCCTCACCCGCGAGCCCGGTCGGGAACCCCTTCCCGTCCCAGCGCTCGTACGCGTGGGCGAGCGCTTCGAGGACGGCCTGCGGCAGGCCGATGCGGCGAGCCAGCATGACGCCGACCTCGCAATGAGTCGACAGCGAGCGCTCCGTGCCCTTCGAGTCCGCGAGCCCGCGGGCGACGAGCCCGACGCGCCGCCTGCGGGGCTGGCCGGGCGCGACGCTGCGCACGAACGTCCCCAGCACCTCCCTGGTCGAGCCCATGAGCACCGGTCCCATCGCGGCGTTGAGCGCCAGGTCGTCGCCCCCGACCAGCGCGGCGGCCTCCGCGGCATCGGACGTGCAGCCGAGGAACCGGAGCAGCGTGAACTGGTGCACCGTCCGGACCTCCTCCGGAGAGCAGCCCAACGCTTCCGCCAGCGCGACCGCGATGGTGCAGGTGCGGAGTGCGTGGCCGAGAGGCTGACCCGTCCCCAGGTCCGTCGCCAGCGACACCGAGGCGAGGAGCTCCGCCAGCCGCAGCGGGCGGGACGACCCAGGGTCGTCCGAGCCGGCCATGCCCGAACGCTAGCCCGTCTCCGGGGCGGATCGAGCGCGAGCCTCTTCCCACTCCGACCTGGGCAGGGCGTACTCGACGTCGCCCTCCTCGTCGCCCTCGATGGGGTCGGGCCAGGGCTGGTGGAACGTCCGCACGAGCCGCATGCCCGCCTTCTCCAGCACGCGCCGAGAGGCCACGTTGACGACCATCGTGAACGCGACGACGCGCTGTACGCCGAGCTCTGCGAAGCCCTTGTCGATCAGAGCCCGGGACCCTTCGGTCGCATACCCCTTGCCCCAGGCAGCCCGGCGCAGTCGGTAGCCGAGCTCGACCTCGTCCGGTGGAGAGTCTTTCGCGGGCCGGAAGTGGAACCACCCGATGAAGCGGCCCGTCGACTTCTCGATCGCAGCCCAGAAGCCGTAGCCGGCGAAGCGCTCGTAGTAGCCGAGGAACGCCGGCAGGACGTCGGTCTCGATCTCGCGGCGAGGGGTCGGCCGACCGCCGGTGATGAAGTGCATCACGGCGGGATCGCCGTCGAGCTCGACGAGGTGGTCGACGTCGTCCTCGGTGAACCGCCGCAACACCAGGCGCTCGGTCTCGAGAAAGATCTGCACGCGCGGATTCTCGTCAGTCGGCGAGGAACGTCTCCAGGCGAGCCGCTTCGCTCTCGACCTCGAGTCGCGCCGAGCGCGAGAGCGGCTCGAACGGCTCGACCACGACACGGCCGTTCTCGACGCGCCACCTCCCGGCGACGAACCCGTCGACGAGGAACGTCTGCGCGACATCGCCGTTCATGCGGATGACCGTCTTCCGATACGCCTCGGGGAGCACGCGCCTGCGATCGGCGAAGCCGAGGAGCACGTTGTCCCACTTCGGCAGGAAACGAACGGGCGACGGCGTCCCGGGATCCGGCAGCGGTGCTCGAGGGAGGTCGAGGAGCTCGCGGCCGTGCTCGTCGCGGAATTGCCGCAACGGCTCGAGAAGCGCCAGCGCTGCGTCGATCTCGGGCATGTGCATCATGCTCCAGGCGCTGATGTCGCGACGGGAAGCCGGCCCGAACGCCGCGAGGTAGCGCCGGAAGATCTCGGCGCGCGCTTCGACCGGGACATGCGCCTCCGGTTCCTCGACCGCGACGAATCGGCCCTCGGGCCTTCCGCGCCAGAGCGCCGTCTCGTGGTGGTGCAGGACGTGCGCGCGGACGCGCGCCGCGCGCCAGGCGCGGCGCCCCTCCAGCCCCGTGAGCCCGTGCTCGCGCTCGAGATGGGCGAGCGCTTCAGCCGTCGTCACGGGACCATTCGCAGCGACAGGCTCGAGCCGAGGGCTCGAGACGCTTCGCAAGAGCCGACTCCCACGGAAAGTTCGTCTCGCTCAGCGCCGCCCGTAGGAGCGCGTAGTCGCGCCGCGTGACGAGGTGCAGCGTCCCTCGCATCACCGTCGCCTTCACGACCGCGGCGCTGCCGAGCAGGCGCTCGAGCGCCTCGCGGCGGAAGCTCGTCGTGCGCGTCCAGATACCGACGTACGGTGCCGATGGCCACTGCGCCTGCATGCCCACGAGGCGCTCGATCACCGCCGTCGGCGAGAGCCGCTTGCGCTCCAGCAGGAGCTGGCGAGCGAGCGTCGCGCGGTTCAGCTCGCGCAGCGTGAGGACGCGCTCACCCATGCATCCACGCTACCCGCGCGCCGTCGCTCGGATCACCCGCACGACCGCGGCGACCGACCCAGGAACCGGAGCGTCCCGCGGCAGAGCCCGATCGCGGCTCGACGCTGATAGGCGGCCGTTGCAAGGAGCCGATCCTCGGTCGGGTTCGTCATGAAGCCCATCTCGACGAGGATCACCGGCACGTCGGCCCAGTTGAACCCGGTGAAGTCGGAGCGCTCCTGCAGGCCACGGTCCGGGAAGCCGAGCGCGCGCCGAAGCTCGTCCTGAACCACGCGTGCAGCGCGTTTGCTCGGGAGGTAGACGTCGTCGGTCCACCCTGGCCGCAGCGCCGGGTAGAGCGTGTGCGTCCCGCGGGCGCCGCGGATCGGACGAGCCGTCGGCATGGATCCGCAGGAAGAGCCTTGCGTCCGCGCGGTTCGCGATCCGAGCGCGGGCGATGTTGCCCATGCTGGTTTGAGCCGTCCGCGTTCGGGTTATGACTGTTCTAATGCCCGCGCGTTGGAGCAGCGGTCGGAGTAGCAGGGCGACGCGGAGGTTGAGGTCGGCCTCGCGCAAGCCCGAGGCGACGCCGCGCGTGCCACCGCCGTCCTTGATCTTCCGGGTGGAGGAGCCGGGGCCGATCGGCTCCGTGCTCGAGTTCGCGCGCAGGTCGTGACCGGGGTCGACGACAACCACGAGAGGGGGTGCCGCAGAGACCCGCGCCGCGAGGACGGCGGCGAGCAAAATTGTCGCAATCGTTACGAGACGCACGTCTGCAATGGGCTGTAGTCTCGCCCGCTTCGACGGGATTGGCTCACGAACCTGAGGGGGTAATCGTGCCCGATCAAGAACTCGTCAGCCTCATGTCGACACTGGCTCGGCTGACAAATCCACGAAGCCCGGTGCCGCGCGTCAAGGCTCTCGCGACCGCGCACCGGCGCCTCCGCGGCTACGCGCTACGTCATCGCAAGAGCGAGGAGTGGTGCGATCACGTGTTCCTGCTGTTCTTCGACCGGAGTCGTGGTGTCTACGCTGCCGCGTGAGCTGCGCGACCTCCGCTACGAAGGCCAGCCGCTCACGCCGGGGCAGTACCGGATCCTGCGGAAGATCGCGTACGGCCGGACCGGGCCCGAAGCAGCCGAGGAGCTGGGAATCTCGAGCGAAACGGTCAAGAAGCAGTTGACGATCACCCGCTCGAAGCTCGGTGCGAACACGACGGCGCAGGCGGTCGGTATCGCCGTGTCGCTCGACCTGATCTAGTCGCGCGG
Organism: uncultured Gaiellaceae bacterium; assembly: GCA_963808865.1. Taxonomy (GTDB): domain Bacteria; phylum Actinomycetota; class Thermoleophilia; order Gaiellales; family Gaiellaceae; genus GMQP-bins7. The sequence goes on from CAWEGY010000001.1 coordinate 387,249, forward strand.
ACTCCCGCGCCGCCAGGTCAGCTCGCACGACGCGACAGGCGCGCAAGCTGGGCGGTGGGGCCCAGCGTCGCCGCCCGGCGTTGGTCCGACGCACGCAGCTCGAGGGCGAAGCGGTACCGCCGGCCGGGATCGTAGATCGGGCACGGATCTCTCCGGCAGGGCTTCATCGAGAGCTTGCGAACACGGTTTCCCCTTGCGTCGTAGAACGCGATCGTGAGCGGGACGAGCGTGTTCTTCATCCAGAAGCCGCCGGACGTGACGTCGGGGAAGACGAAGAGCATCCCGTCGGCCGGCGCCTTGCGGCGGTGCATGAGACCGAGCGCTCGCTGCGCGGACGTGAGCGCGAGCTCGGGCTCGAACGGGACACCGTCGAGCGTGAGCTTGGCGGTGGCCGTGGTCGCCGAGGTCGCTCCGCTCGCACCGGCGGTCGCCGCGAGAACGAGCACAGCGCAAAGCGCCGAGAGTCGAATCGCGATCACGCAACAACGATAGGCAACGAAGTGTGTGCTCGGTCTAAGGTCAGGTGACAGTAACGCTGACCCGCTGGACCGCGTTGTTCATGTAGCCGCCGACGTTCCAGGGCGGATCGAGTGGCTGCTCGTTCCCCGCGGCGTCGCGGGCGCGGCAGCAGAGCTCGTGCTCGCCCGGCTCGGCGTCCCACGTGAACCGCCACGAGCGCCACGCCCAGCGGCCGAGCGCCCGGTCACCGAGCTCGGCAGCCGCCCACGTCTCGCCGCCGTCGGCCGACACCTCCACCGAGACGATCTCGGACTCGCCCGACCACGCTCGGCCCGTCAGCTCGCAGGCGCCCGCTTCGACGACCCGACCACGCGTCAGGAACTCCGCGAGCCCGGGCGGAACCATCAGCGAGCGTGGGGCCATCCGCATGATCGGGACGCCCTCCTCGTCCTCGTCCTGGCGCAGCCGGTAGGAGTGGTGCATCTGGTACCCGGCGTGCGGCTCGGCGATGAGCGTGATGCGCCCGATCCACTTGACGCTCGTCATCCCGTACCACCCTGGAACGACGAGGCGTAGCGGGAAGCCGTGCTGCGGCGGCAGCGGCACGCCGTTCACCTCGTACGCGAGCAGCGCGTCGGCGGCTGCGAGCTCTTCGAGCGGGACGCTCCGCGAGTACTCCTGCTCCTCACCGCCCTCGACTCCGCGATCGAGACCGACGAACAGCGCGTGCGCAGCGCCCTCCTGCACGCCGACGTCCTCGAGCAGACCGGCGACCGAGACGCCCCGCCAGCGCGCAGTCCCGACCGCCTCCAACAGCCAGGGCTGGCTGACGACGTGCGGCTCGACCCTGGCGCGGCCGTTTCCCGCGCACTCCATCGTCACGACCGCCTCGAGCGCAGGGCGCGAGCGGACGTCGTCCAGCGAAAGCGACAGCTCACGCTCGACCAGGCCGTCGACCTCGAGCCGCCAGGTTCCGGCGTCCACGTCCGGGATGTCGTAGTGCGTCAGCAGGTAGTGCAGACCGATGGGGGTGACGTCCCAGCGCAGCGCCTCGAGCGGCATCCCGTGGTTCCGTGCGGCGAGCTGGAGCTCCTCGAGGCTGATGCCCTCGGACATGCGATCGAGCCTAGATGATTGACTCGAGCGATGAGCCCGCCCGACCGCGTCCTCACTCGACCGTTCCTGCTCGCCGTGCTCGCGGAGTTCAGCGTGTGCCTGTCGATCGGGATGCTGCTCGCGATCCTGCCCGTGTACGCGAACGACGAGCTCGGCGCAGGCAGCTTCGGTGTGGCGCTCGCGGTGGCCGCTGTGAGCCCGATGCTGCTCGTGTGTCAGCCGTTCGCAGGGCGCATCGGCGACCGCCGGGGGCGCCGCCTCCTGATCGTCTCCGGAGCGCTGCTCGCAGCCGTCAGCATCGCGGCGTACACGCTCGTGGACTCGCTCGAGCTCCTCGTCGCGCTGCGCCTGGTGACCGGAGTCGGGGAGGGGCTCGTCCTCGTGGGCGCGGCGACCATGGCCACCGACCTCGCGCCGGCGACACGACGCGGAGAGGCGCTCAGCCTGTACAGCCTCGGCCTCTGGGCCGGTCTCGCGCTCGGCCCGTTGCTCGGGGAGCTCCTGCTCGGTGACGGTCGCTTCGACGCCGTGTGGCTGCTCGCTGCCGGCTTCTGCTTCGTCGCCGCGCTCATCGGGCTCTCCCTCCCGGAGACGGCTCCCGCACGCCTGCTCGCGGCGCCCGCGACGACAGCGAGGCTCGTCCACCCCGCGGCGATCGGGCCCGGGCTCGTCCTCACCATGACCGTGCTCGGCTTCGCCGGCCTCGGGACCTTCGGCGCCCTGTATGCGCGCGAGCTCGGCCTCGACGGCGCCGGCACCGTCTTCCTCGTCTTCTCGGCCGTCATCGTCACGACACGTGTCGTCGCCCGGCAGGTCCCGGACCGCCTCGGCCCGAAGCGAACCTCTCGCGTCGCGCTTCTCCTGCTCTCGGCCGGGCTCCTGACGATCGGGCTCTGGAACGTGCCTGCCGGACTCTTCGCCGGCACGATCGTGCTCGCGCTGGGCCACGCACTTGCGTTCCCGTCGCTGATGACGCTCGCGGTGAACGCGGCCCCGTCCGGCGAACGCAGCGCCGTCGTCGGGACGTTCACGGCCTTCACCGAGCTCGGCTTCCTCGTCGGATCACTGAGCCTCGGAGCGATCGCCTCGACGGTCGGCTACGACGGCGTGTTCGTCGTCTGCGCGGTCGGGCCGCTGCTCGGTGTGCTGCTCCTCACGCGCATCGCCGCGCCGACCCGCCTGCCTGCCGTCGAGCCCGCGTAGATGGAGCAGCGGGAGCTCGGCCGCAGCGGCATCGCGGTCACGCGGATCGTCCTCGGCTGCGGGAACTTCGGCGGTGTCGGCTCCTCGCCCGCGTTCTTCGGGCAGGGAATCCCGAGGGACGAGGCGCGGCGGATCATGGACGAGGCGTGGGAGCTCGGAATCACGACCTTCGACACCGCCGACGCCTACGGCGGCGGGCGCAGCGAGACGTGGATCGGGGAGTGGCTCGCCGCGAAGGGCTCCGCCGTACGGGACGCGATCACGATCGAGACGAAGACGTTCAACCCCATGGACACGGGCCACGACCGCGGCCTCGCCCGAGTACGGGTGCTCAGGCAGCTCGACACCAGCCTCGAGCGGCTCGGCGTCGAGCGCGTCCCGCTCTACCTGGCTCACGCCTTCGACCCCGACACGCCGCTGGAGGAGACGCTGGCCGGGTTCGCGGATCTCGTGCAAGCCGGCAAGGTCGGTGCGATCGGCGCGTCGAACTTCACGTCCGAGCAGCTCGCCGAGGCGCTCGAGATCGCGAACAGCGAGCGGCTCCCCCGCTTCGAGTTCGTCCAGGACTCGTTCTCGTTGCTGGATCGGGCGGACGCCGAGGCGGTCTTCTCCATGTGTCGGGAGCACGGGCTCGGCTACGAGGCGTACGGGCCGCTCGCAGGAGGGTGGCTCGCCGGCAAGTACCGCCGCGGCGAAACCTACCCGGAGGGATCGCGCATGACCCAGCGGCCGGACTCGTACCGCCGCTACGAGCGCGACGAGGTCTTCGACGCGCTCGAGGCCTTCGAGCGGGAGGCGCGGGAGCGCGGCGTGTCCATGGCGGGCCTCGCGATCGCATGGCTCCTCGGAGTCGAAGACCTGACCGCGGTCGTCGTCGGGCCGACCCGCGCGGAGCAGCTCGACCCCGTTCGCGAGGCGCTCTCGCTCGAGCTGGCGCCGGACGAGCACGCGCATCTGGAAAGGTTGTTCGTGTGATCGTCCTCTCGGAGCGCGACGTCCGCGAGCTCCTCGACATGGAGTCGTGCATCGAGGCGATGACCGAGGTGCTCGCGTCGCTCGCGCGCGGCGAGCTCTACAACCCACTCCGCTCGATCGCCCGGCCGGACGGTGCGGACACCCTGCTCGGGCTCATGCCCGCCCATCGGGCCGGCGCCACGCCCACGTACGCGCTCAAGGAGATCGTCGTCGTGCCGACGAACCCGGCGCGAGGGCTCGACACCCACATGGGCGGCGTCCTGTTGCACGACGGAGACACGGGCGAGCTGCTCGCGATCATGAACGCCTCCCCGATCACGGAGATACGAACCGCGGCGGTCTCCGCGGTCGCGACGCGCGCCCTCGCCCGCGCGGATGCACAGCGGGTCGCGATCCTCGGGGCGGGCGCACAGGCCCGCGGGCACGTGCACGCCATGCGAGCCGTGCTCGACGACCCGGAGATACGCATCTGGGCGCGCAATCCGGACGCCGCCGAGGAGCTCGCCGGCGAGGTCGGTGCAACGGTGTCGCCCTCCGTCGACGCAGCGCTCTTCGGAGCCGAGGTCGTCTGCACCACGACGGCCGCGCGGGAGCCGATCGTCGAGAAGCGCTGGCTCGCCCGCGGCGCGCACGTGAACGCCGTCGGCTCCTGCTTCCCGACGACGCGGGAGCTCGACACGGAGACGGTTGCCGACTCGACCTTCTTCACCGATCGGCGCGAGTCGTGCTTGAACGAGGCCGGCGACTTCATCCTCGCGGCTGCGGAAGGCGCCGTAGGCCCCGACCACATCGCGGCAGAGCTCGGGGAGGTGCTCGCAGGGATGCACCCCGGACGGGAGCACGAGGACGAGCTCACCGTGTTCGAGTCGCTGGGGATCGCGGTCGAGGACCTCGCGTCCGCCGAGCTCGTCGTGCGCCGCGCACGCGAGCGCGGCCTGGGCGTCGAGGTCGAGTTCTGATCGCGCTCGCCGAGATCGAGGCCGCCCGCGAACGGATCGCAGGTGTCATCACTCGCACGCCGCTCGTCCGCCTCCACCTCGACGACACTCCTGCCGAGATCTGGCTCAAGCTCGAGAACCTGCAGCCGATCGGCTCCTTCAAGCTGCGCGGCGCGTCGAACGCGATCCTGAGCGCGCCGCCGGGTGCGCTCGCTGAGGGCGTCGTCACGACGAGCACGGGGAACATGGCGCAGGGCGTCGCGTGGATGGCTCGCGAGCTCGGCGTTCCGGCCACGATCGTGGCGCCCGACAACGCCTCGTCGTCGAAGCTCGCGGCCGTCGAGCGGCTCGGCGGCCGGATCGTGCGCATCACCTGGGAGGAGTGGTGGGCGGCCATGGAGGCCGGTCGAGTCGAGGGCGTCGACGGCTACTTCGTCCACCCGGTGCGCGACGACCGGGTGATCGCGGGCAACGGAACGATCGGGCTCGAGCTGGTCGAGGACCTCGACGGAATCGACGCGGTGTGCATCCCGTGGGGAGGCGGCGGACTGACGACCGGGATCGCGAGCGCGCTGCACGCGCTCTCGCCCAGCACGAAGGTCTACGTCTGCGAGCCCGAGCCCGGAGCGCCGGTGAGCGCGGCCATCGCGAACGGACGCGTTGCCGTGCCGGTCGACTTCACGCCCTCGTTCATCGACGGTGCCGGCGCGGGCGGCCTGCTGCCCGCGATGTGGGACCACGCCGAGCCGCTCGTCACCGACGCGTTCCCGATCTCACTCGAGGACGCGGCTGCGGGCGTACGCCTCCTCCTCGAGCGGGCGCGCGTCGTCGGAGAGGGCGCCGCCGGGCTCGCGGTAGCGGCTGCAACGGCTGGCCTAGCGGGAGAAGGTCGCGTCGTGTGCATCGTGTCCGGCGGGAACATCGACGCGGCGCGGCTCGCCGCGATCCTCGGCGGCCGCGTCCCCGACTAGGAGCTCCAGGGCCGGAGGCGCGGAAGCCAGCGCGGGACGTTCACGCGGTACTCGTCGTACTCCGCGCCGAACCGGCGGTGCAGACCGGGCTCCTCCACGAGCGGGATGTAGACCGCATTGACGGCGGCGACCGCTGCGAACCAGAGCGCGAGCGACTTCGAGCCGAGCACGACCGCTTCGCCGGCGAGAACGAACGCGACGCCGCTGATCATCGGGTTGCGGACGTGGCGATAGGGGCCGCGGACGACGAGCTTCGCGGTGGGATCCCACGGTGCCAGCGTTCCCTCGCCGACCTGGGAGAAGAGCCGGATCGTCCAGACGACGAGTACCAGGCCGACAGCGAGCAGGGCGATTCCGAGAAGCACCGGAAGCGCGGCGAAGGCACCCTCGAGCCCCCAGCCGTTCGCATCCTCCGTCCACCAGAGGATCAGTGCGGGAACGACGATCGTCACCGTGCACGGCAGGAGTACGACCGCACGCGCCTCGCGCCAGCGGCTCATTCGACGAGCGTGCGCTCGAGGCCTGCCAGCGCTTCTCGCTCGACGCTCGCTACGCCCTCATGACGCCCATAGGCGGCGAGCGAAGCGCAGAGCGCGAGCGCGAGAACGCGCGCCCGAAGGCGTCCGTCATCGCCGATCGGCCCGTACTCGTGGGCGAACGCCTCGCGCCCCGCCGGAGTGAGCAAGCTCCACACGAGTGAGAGGTCGACCGCCGGATCGGCCCGGCAGACGTCTCCCCAATCGATCACGCCCGAGAGCGAGCCGCGTCGATCGAGTAGGACGTGCCGCAGGTGGAGGTCGCCGTGCACGACCGCCTCGGCAGTGGGAGGCGGCAGTTCCAAGGCACTCTCGAGCAGCCGCTCGACACTGTCGGGAGCTCGCCATGATCCGAGGCTCTCGAGCTCCGAAAGCCACCGTCGAGCGATCGGAACGCGAGCAGTCATGTCCGCCCGTCGGTTCGGGTCGACGGGCAACGTCCGCTCTGGGTCGATGGCAGCATCCGTCTCCGGCGCATGCAGCCTGCGGAGGAACCTCCCGAGCTCGGCGCCAAGCCGTGCTCGGGCTTCTTCCCCGAGGACGACGACTGCCGGCTCATCCCCTGGAAGAAGCCGACAGCCGAAGAACGGCCACGGGAACCGCTCGCTTCGGTCGGCCGACGAAGACCGGGACGGGGACCGGAACTACGAGCAGCGGTGCGATTCGCGGTAGCACCTCGAGCTCGCGCTCGACGCCCGGGATCGCGATCTCCCTGCGCGGGAAGCGAAATGCCCACTCGTCCTCCACGACCCAGACCGAGTTGTCCCAGCCCTGAGCGAACGGCCGTGCCGAGGCAGCGTCGAGCTCGGGAAACTGGTCTGAGAGAAGCGCGCGCACCAGCCCCTCGTCGATCGCGATCTCCGCTTCCCACTCGGGCACGCGGCGACCCTAGCCGGTGAATGTCGATAGGAATTCGGCGTGCGCACGATCTCGGTGACGGCTGTCCGGCGGCTCGCGATCGCAGCGCAGGGCTACGCGGCGCGCGGGCGAAACGGGACGGCGCGCGAGGTCGAGGACACGATTCGCGGCCTGTCCTGCGTGCAGCTCGACTCGATCACCGCAGTCGAGCGAAGCCACCGAATCGTCCTCGGGTCGAGAGTGGGCGCGTACCCGCGCGAGACCGTGTCCCGCCTGCTCGGCGAGGGCCGGATCTTCGAGTACTGGGCGCACGAGGCCTGCCTCATCCCGGTCGAGGAGTGGCCGCTCTTCCGGCCCGTGATGCGCGAACGCGCATCCCTGGCGAGGCGACGTCATCGGCGAGCACCCCGACCTCGCGGAGGAGGTGCGGGCAGCGGTACGGGAGCGCGGGCCGATCGCTTCACGGGACTTCGACGGCAAGGGCGGCGGCGGAATGTGGAACTGGAAGCCCGCGAAGGTCATGCTCGAGGCGCTCTGGAACTAGGGAGAGATCGTGATCGCCGGGCGGGTCAGTGGATTCCAGCGGCTCTACGACCTCGCCGAGCGCGTCATCCCGAAGCCCCTCCTCGATGCATCCGAGCCAGACGAGGCGACGAGGCTCTGCGAGCTCGCCCTGCGCGCCGTCCGAGCGCGCGGCGTGCTGACCGAGTCCGCTGTGGTCGAGCACTGGCGCTTGCGCGGCGGTGTCGCCCGCATACGGCCGACGATCGACGCACTCGTCGATGATGGCCGGCTCGAGCGGCTGAGCGTCGAGGACGGTGGGGCCGGCGTGCTCGTTTCCGCCGGCGCGGAGCTCGACCCTCCGCGCCCGACCGCCGCCGTGCTGCTCTCTCCGTTCGACAACCTGCTCTGGGATCGCGCATTCGTGCGTCGGGTGTTCGGCTTCGACCACGTGATCGAGGTCTACAAGCGCGCCCACGAGCGGGCGTTCGGGTACTACGTGCTCCCGCTGCTCTGGCGCGACCGCATCGTCGGGCGGGCCGACCTCAAGACCGAGCGCAAGGAAGGCACGCTCGTGGTGAAGGCGTTCCACTCGAGCCCGGTGTTCGACGCTCCGCCGCGCTGGACGACGCGTTCGAGCGCGCGCTCGACCGGCTCGGCGCACGATCGGGCTGGAGCGGGTCGTGCGATGACGATCGTCTCGGTCGAGGAGGCCCGCCGGATCGCGGTCCGCGCCCAGCTGCTCGACGGCTCGGCGACGACGATCCTCGACACGGTGAGGCGGCTCGGCTTCCTGCAGATGGACCCGATCTCGACTGTCGCGCCGCCGCAGCAGCTCGTGCTGTGGAGCCGCCTCGGGCCCTACGACCTCGCCGAGCTCGACCGGCTGCTCTGGGAGGAGAAGAAGCTCTTCGAATGGAACGCGTTCATCCGGCCGATCGAGGATCTGCCGCTCATCCAGGCACGGATGCGGCGCAGGCGGGGGACCTACGCGTGGGAGCGACGCGGGGCGAGTTCCTGCGCGAGAACGCCCGCTACAAGCGCTACGTCCTCCGCGAGCTCGAGCGTCGCGGGCCGCTCCTGTCCCGCGAGCTCGACGACGACTCGATCAGGACCTGGGAGTCGCACGGCTGGTACGGCACTCGCAACACGGCGGTCATGCTGGACCTCCTCCACGGGCGCGGGACCGTCGCGATCGTGGGACGTCGTAACGGCCAGCGGGTGTGGGATATCGCGGAGCGCTGGTATCCGGAGACCGAGAAGATCTCCCTGAAGGACGCCGAGCGCGCGCTCGCCGAGAAGCGTTTCCGCGCCCTCGGCGTCCGGCTCACCGCCGAAGGGGTGGGAGGCGCACCCGGACGCGACGGACGGCCCGGTCCCCGAGCGCGTCACGTTCCTGTCCCCCTTCGACCGCCTGATCCACGATCGCGATCGCGCAGAGGCGCTCTTCGACTTCCGGTATCGCCTCGAGATGTACGTCCCCAAGGCGAAACGCGAGTACGGCTACTACGTGCTGCCGATCCTCGTCGGCGACCGCCTCGTCGGCCGCATCGAGCCGCGGTTCGACCGGAAGACGAAGACGCTCGAGGTGCTCGGCGCCTGGGGTGACACGTCCCGCGTGGACGAGAGCCCTTCGAGCCTCGCGACCTTCCTCGGCGCGGAGCAGAGTCGCGACCCCGTAACTAGGATCACCGCGATGGAGTTCGAGACGCGGGCCATCCACGAAGGCCAGGAGCCCGACTCGGCCACCGGCGCGATCACGACGCCGATCTACCAGACCTCGACCTACGTGCAGGAGGCCGTCGGCGTGCACAAGGGCTACGACTACGCACGCGTCGGCAACCCCACGCGCACCGCGCTCCAGGAGTGCATCGCCTCGCTCGAGGGCGCCGCGCACGGCCGCGCGTTCTCCTCGGGCCTCGGCGGCGCCACGACCTTGATGCACCTTCTCTCCCCGGGAGACCACGTCGTCGCGGTGAACGACGTGTACGGCGGCATCTACCGCATGTTCACCCAGGTCTACGAGCCGAAGGGCTACCGCTTCACCTTCCTCTCGCCGGACGAGATCTCGGCCGGGCTCGCGGATCACCTCGACGAGCAGACGAAGCTCGTCTGGCTGGAGACGCCGACCAACCCCGCACTGAACGTCATCGACATCGCGGCCGCTGCTGCAGCCGCCCACGAGGCCGGCGCGCTCGTCGTCGTCGACAACACCTTCGCGACGCCCTATCTCCAGCAGCCGCTCGCGCTCGGCGCGGACGTCGTCCTGCACTCGACGACGAAGTACCTCGGCGGCCACTCCGACGTCGTCGGCGGCTTCGTGGCCACGAACGACGACGCGATCGGAGAGCGGCTCGCGTTCCTGCAGAAGTCGCTCGGCGCCGTGCCGGGCCCGTTCGACGCGTGGCTCGTCCTCCGCGGCGTGAAGACGCTCGCCGTGCGCATGGACCGCCACTGCGCGAACGCACGCGCGGTCGCCGAATTCCTCGAGGGTCACGCGCGGGTCGAGAAGGTCCTCTACCCGGGCCTCGCCGCGCATCCGGGTCACGACGTCGCCGCGAAGCAGATGCGCGACTTCGGCGGGATGGTGTCGTTCCTGCTCGAGGACGAGGCCGAGGCCGTCGAGCTCGTCGCCCGCACCCGCATCTGGAAGCTCGCCGAGAGCCTCGGCGGCGTCGAGAGCCTCATCGAGCACCCCGCGCGGATGACGCACGCCTCGACCGCGGACGCGCCGTTCGCCGTGCCGCCGACGCTCATCCGGCTGTCGGTCGGGATCGAGTCGGCCGACGACCTCGTCGCGGACCTCGAGACCGCGCTCGCCGGACTGATGCCCGCACCCACGCCCATCGACCTGCACCACCAGGCCGAAGGAGTCGTCGGCGTGCTACCTGCTCGAGACGGAGGACGGGCCTGCGCTCTTCGACTGCGGCCCGACCACCTGCATCCCGCACCTGAAGGCAGGCCTCGCCGAGCGTGGGCTCGACCTCACCGATGTCCGCCATCTCCTCCTCTCGCACATCCACCTCGACCACGCGGGCGCGGCCGGGGTACTCGTCCGCCAGAACCCGTGGCTCCAGGTGCACGTGTCGGAGGTCGGCGCGCCGCACGTCGTCGATCCTTCGAAGCTGGATGCCAGCGCACGCCGTCTCTACGGCAGCGCCTTCGACGACGCTGTGGGGCGAGCTCGCGCCGTTCCCGCCGAGAACGTCCACGTCGTCGGCGACCGCGTGCTCGAGCTTCGAGTGCTTCCCGACGCCCGGCCACGCGTGGCACCACGTGTCGTACCTCGACTCGGACGGCACGCTCTACGCGGGCGACGCGGCCGGAGTGCGGCTCGAGGGCGCGAGCTTCGTCATGCCGCCCGTGCCCTCCGCCCGAGCTCGACCTCGAGGCGTGGGAGCGCACGATCGCGAGATCGAGCGCCGCGCACCTGCCCGCCTGGCGCTGATCCACTTCGGGGTCGTCGGCGACGTCAAGCAGCACCTCACCTAGCTTCGCGCGACTCTCGAGCGGTGGGGCAGCGCGTCCGCACGAGATGGACGAGGACACGTTCATCGCAGCCGCGCGCTTCGACGTCGAGCAGACCGATCCCGACCTCGTCGACGAGTACGAGCGTGCCGGGCCGTACTGGCACCACTTCGGCGGCATCGAACGCTACTGGCGCAAGCGGCGCGAGGCGGTCGCAAGCTAGGGCGCTCGAGACAGGCGCACGTCGAGCGCGCCTGCCTCGAGCGACGCTGCACTAAGCGGACGTCGGCTCGGGTGTGAAGACGATGCGGGCGGGAACCCGTCCGGCCTCGACGTCGGCAATCGCTTCGTTGACGTCGGCGAGCGAGCGCGTCTCACGGATGACACGCGTCTTGCCGGCTGCATGTAGCTCGAACACCTCGCGGAGATCGACGCGAGTGCCGACGATCGAGCCGACGACGGTGATCCCGTTCAGGACGGTCTCGAAGATCGGCAGCTCGATGTGGTTCTCCGCCGGCAGCGCGACGAAGACGAGAGTGCCGCCGCGGCGCAGGGACCCGTACGCCTGCTCGAACGAGGCAGGGCTCACCGCCAGCGCGATCGCCTGGTCGGCCCCGCCGAGCTCGCGAATGAACTCCGCCGGGTCCTGCTCGGCGGCGTTCACCGTGAACTCGGCTCCGAGCTCCCTCGCCAGCTCGAGCTTCTCGTCGACCAGATCGACCGCGACCACGCGTCCTCCCGCGATTGCCGCGTACTGGATCGCAAGATGGCCAAGGCCTCCGACGCCGAAGATCGCGACCAGGTCCGACGGCCTCGTTCCGGCGACCTTCAGTGCCTTGTAGGTCGTCACGCCCGCGCAGGTCAGCGGCGCGGCATCGACGGGATCGACGCCCTCCGGCACCTTGACGACGTAGCGGCCGTACGCCTTTACATAGTCCGCGAACGAGCCGTCGAGGGAGTAGCCCATGTTCTTCTGCTCGAGGCAGAGGGTCTCCCAGCCGCTCACGCAGTAGTCGCAGGTTCCGCAGGCGTACCCGAGCCACGGAATCGCGACGCGGTCGCCGAGGCCGACCTCGGTCACGCCGCGACCGAGCTCCTCGACGATCCCGACACCCTCGTGTCCCGGCGTGAACGGCGGCGTCGGCTTGACCGGCCAGTCGCCGTGAGCGGCATGGATGTCCGTGTGGCAGAGGCCCGATGCTTCGATGCGAACGACGATCTCGCCCGGCCCCGCGACTGGCATCGGGACCTCGTCGAGGTGCAGCGGCTCGCTCGAAGTCGTGAACGACAGCGGCGTACATCGTCTTCGCGCCGTCTCCTTCGGCAGCGCCTTCGCCACGGGCCGCTCGAGACGTGGAAGTCATCTGGTCGCCTCCTTCGTTCGCTTTCCCGGAGCCTCGCTCGAGCCGGGCGCCGGCCATCGGGGTCGATGCCGATCCGAGGCGGGAAAGTACGGAGCTCGCCATGTCAGTGGCTGTGCGTGCCCTTCGGGTTGCCGACCTTGAGGATCCCGACCTGGCCGAGGTCGACGTGCGCGAACGCATGGCTGAAGAACGGGTACGTCCCGTCCTCGTCGATCTTCACGTCGAAGACTGCACCGCCGCCGGCCGGCACGCCGACCGTCTGGACGTTCTTCTGGAACTGCGTCATGTCGCCGTTGACCCATGCCCGGTCGAAGATCGTGCCGACCACGTGGAAGTTCGTGTCGAGGGTCGGACCGGCCGCGACGACGTAGAAGCGAACGGTCTCGCCGGGGTCCGCGGTGAGCGGATGCGTGACGTACTGGTTCGCGTAGCCGTTGAACGTCGTCCAGTCGGGCTGCATCGCGCGCGCCTTGCCCATGTCGAGCGAGGCGGGATCCGAGATGCCGTCGCTCGTTCAGATACCACTCGCTCGCGACGAGGACGTACTCGTTGTCCGCCTTCGGGAGCGGCGTGCGCGGGGTCGACCACGATCGCGCCGTACATGCCGTTCGCGATGTGAGCGAGGACCGGCTTCGTCCCGCAGTGGTACATGTAGACGCCCGGGTCGCTCGCCTTGAAGCTGAAGGTGAACGAGTCGCCCGGGTGCGACGTCCCTGAAGGCGACATCCGGCGCGATGCGCGCGGCATGGAAGTCGATCGAGTGCGGGATGGCGCCGCCGTTGGTCAGCGTCATCTCGACGGTCTGCCCCTCGCGCACATGGATGACGGGCCCAGGCGCGCCATGGCCGTCGAATGCCCAGGTGTTGTACTTCACGCCCGGCGCGATCTCGACGACCATGTCCTTCAGGGTCATCTGCACCTTCACGAGATCGCCTGCCGGAACGGGCGGAAGCACGGCGCTCGTGGCCTGGTGCGCCGCCGCGAGCTCCACCGCGTTGTCGGGCACCGTGCCGGCGAAGCTCTGGAGCGGAAGACTGCGCGCCGCCGCGGTCTGACGCGTGCGACGAATGGTCGGTCGTCGCCACCGCGGCAGCCGCCTGGTCGCGCGCGTCGTCGGCGGTCTTCACGAGCACGACAGCGACCACGGCGAGAACGGCCACGGCGATGCCCGAGGAAGATGGCGAGGATCATGTAGTCCGAACCCCGAGCTCGGCTCGTCGGTCGCCGGTGCGTCTTCGTAGCGCTGCGTTTCCTGGTAGCTCGGTCATGGAGTCGGCTTCCTCCTCTGATTCGAGTTCTGTCTCCACGGTAGGAGGGCCGATCGTACACGGGCATCGGGCGGTTCCCGGACCGCCGATACGGGTTTTCCGCAGACGGGTTAGGGCGAGGCCAGCGCCCCGGCGAGGTCCAGGGTCGACAGGACTCCCACGGGCCGCCGGCCGAGGGGATCGACCACAACGAGGGTGGGCCACACCTGCGCGGGTCATCGTCCGCGCGGCGAGCTGTGAGCGACGCCACTGTGTGGCTCGATCGTCACGGCCGGCCTCATCGCACTGCCGCCGGCTCGTTGCTCGGACAGGCGGTCGAACACTGAGCCGCGGCGATCAGGTCGAGGTCCGAGACGAGCACCCAGAGCGCAGCTTCCTCCGACCGGGCCCGGTGATGATGACGCAGTGGATGCGCTCGCGGGCTCATGAGCGCCAGGCGACGGCGTCGAGCGACGTGTCGGCCGAGCAGCTCACGAGGCCCCAGTGCATGACGTTCGCAACGCGAGAGGGACCTACTCCCGGCCGTCGGGTCGGTTCGGAGAGTGGCGGTCATCGCAGCATCGTCGGCGGCGGATACGGGCCGGGCATCGGAGCTGAAGGCCGTCGGGTACCTGCGGGGAACTACGAGTTCGCAGCTCGAATGTCGGAGCAGGCCCGACCGATCGCCTCGGCTTCTCGTGACGCGGGGATCGCGCTGAGCGCGGAGCTCACGCTCGACGCGCTCCTCCAGCAACTCGTCGAAACGGCCGCTGAGCTCACGGGAGCACGCTACGCCGCGCTCGGCGTGATCGATCACAGCGGGTAGGGCTGGAGCGGTTCCTCACGACCGGGATCGATGGCGAGACTCATGCGGCGATCGGCGAGCTCCCCAAGGGTCGCGGCATCCTGGGGGTGCTCATCAGGGACGCGAAACCGCTCCGCCTCTCGAACCTCGCCGACGATCCTCGCTCGGTCGGGTTCCCGGCGCACCACCCGCCGATGAGGACCTTCCTGGGCGTGCCGATCCTGCTTCGCAATGTCGCGTACGGCAACCTCTACCTGACCGAGAAAGCAGGCGGTGCGGAGTTCACGGAAGACGACGAGGAGATCATCCAGCTCCTCGCCGCGCAGGCGGCGGTCGCGATCGAGAACACGCGACTGTACGAGATCGTCCACCCGGTGGATGCGCCACCTGGAGTCCCTGAAGGAGATCGGCGACGCGCTCGCGGGCGAGCTCGAGCTGGAGCCGCTGCTGGCTCTGATCGCGCGGCGGCTCCGAGTGCTCGTGCATGCGCGGCTCGTGCTCATCGCACTGCCACAGACGACCGGCGACGTTCTCCGCATCGCTGCAGCCGACGGCGAGGGCTCGGATGCCTATGGCCTCGTCGGGACAGAGCTCGACGCTCGCGGGCTCGAAGACCGGGCGTGTCCTCCAGCGCGGAGGAGCGAGCGCGTCGACTCGGTGCTCGACGACCCCGAGATCGACCAGCAGACGGCTCGCCAAATGGGGGCGCACTCGGCGCTCTACGTTCCGCTGATCGTAGAGACGCGCGCGATCGGGGTCGCCATCGTCCACGACAAGCTCGGAGCGAGCCCGAGCTTCAACGACGAGGACGTCCGGCTCGCCGAGTCGCTCGCGACGAGGGCGGCGATCGCCGTGGCGCTCTCGCAGCGCGTCAGTCGCGACACGGTTCGCCGCGTCGTCGAGGCGCAGGAGAACGAGCGGGCGCGGCTCGCCCGTGAGCTGCACGACGAGACCGGCCAGGCGCTGACCTCCATCCTCCTCGGCCTGAAGTCGCTCGACGCTCGCATCGAGGGCGAGGACGGTCGCTCGGCCGTCGCCGAACTGCGCGAGCTCGTCGTATCCACGCTCCACGACGTCCGTCGCCTCGCCGTCGAGCTGCGGCCTGCGGCGCTCGACGACTTCGGGCTCGTTCCCGCGATCGAGCGGCTGCTCGACACGGTCGCGGAACAGAGCGGCCTCACCGTCGAGCTGCAGTCGCAGCTCGGAGACCTGCGGCTCACACCGGAGCCGAGACGGCGCTCTATCGCGTCGTCCAGGAGTCGCTGACGAACGTCGTCAAGCACGCGGAAGCGCGTCGGATCACGGTGCGCCTGACTCACGCGGACGGTGCGCTGAGGCTCTCGGTCCAGGACGACGGTCGCGGCTTCGACGCGGAGAGGCGCGCTCCGGCGGCATCGGCCTCCTCGGGATGCACGAGCGCATCGCGCTGGTCGGCGGGCGGCTGACCGTCGAGTCGACCGAGGGTGCGGGCACGATGCTCGCCGTCGAGGTGCCGATCCGATGATCCGCGTACTGATCGTCGACGACCACGCAGTCGTGCGCTCGGGTCTGCGTCGGCTGCTCGACGCCGAGGACGACATCGAGCCCGTCGGCGAGGCGCCGAACGCCCACCGGGCCGTGTTCGAGGCGCTGGAGCGCCGTCCCGACGTCGTCCTGATGGACCTCGTGATGCCGGAGAAGGGCGGGATCGAGGGCATGCCGGCCGTGCTCCAGGCGGTTCCCGACGCGAAGGTCCTCGTGCTCTCGATGCAGGACGACCCGCGCTACGTCCGTGCGGCCTTCGAGGCCGGCGCCAGCGGGTACGTCCTCAAGGAGGCCGCCGACACCGAGGTCGTCGCCGCGATTCGCGCGGTCGCGTCGGGTGAGCGCTACGTCCATCCTGCGCTCGGAGCAAAGCTCGTGGCCGCAGAGACGGAGGAGCGGCGGCGCGCCGAGCAGGATCCTCTGTCCGAGCGGGAACGAGAGGTCCTCCGACTGCTGGCGCTCGGCCACACGAACCAGGAGATCGCGCAGCAGCTCTACATCTCGGTGCGCACGGCGGAGACGCACCGCGCACACATCATGCAGAAGCTCTCCCTGTCGAGCCGCGCGGAGCTCGTCCGGTACGCGATCGCAGAAGGGCTCCTCGACACCGACTGACGCCGGCTACTGGTCAGTGGCCGAGGTCATCGGCAGCGAGCCGCTCAGCCGGCGCGGGAAGTGCCGAGCGCGCTCCAAGTGCATCGACCGCGCCGGAGCGCGGTCGACTCGTGAACCATCTCGTGGATGCGGTCAGCGATGCGTGTGCAGCTCGCGACCGATTGCCGTCAGCTCCGATCCACAGCCACGACGCCCGGCACACGAGCCACCAGCCGTGGGAGCAGCTCGACGTCGAGCGGCGACTCGAGCCGGCCCGTGAGCCGCACCTCGCCACGGTCGACCTCCACGCCGATCGCCTCGGGCGCCTCGAGGCAGAACGCCCCGCGAAGGACGTCCTCCCGGATCTCGCGACGGATCTCCTCGTCGGAGCGAACGAACGCACGGACCAGGTCGGTCCGGGAGACGATCCCGACGAGGACGCCGTCCTTCACGACCGGCAGGCGTCTGATGCCGAGCTCCGTCATGCGTCTCGCGGCTTCCGCGACCGACGCGTAGGGCGAGATCGTCACCACGGAGACGTCATCGCGTCGAACCGTGATCGCGCCGGCCTTCCTCTCGTCCGTCGCGTTCGA
The DNA here is from genome assembly GCA_963808865.1 of uncultured Gaiellaceae bacterium. Taxonomy (GTDB): domain Bacteria; phylum Actinomycetota; class Thermoleophilia; order Gaiellales; family Gaiellaceae; genus GMQP-bins7. Next base: position 404,401 of record CAWEGY010000001.1, read on the forward strand.
TCTCCGTGCTCGTCCGAGGAACGAGCTCCGTGCTCTCGGGCCGCCTTCCTTCACAGGAGGTCGCCTTCCGAGACGATCCCGAGGAGCTCGCGGCCGATCCCGCAGACGGGAAGACCGGAGACGCCGGCATCGACGAGGATCCGCGCGACGTCGCGCAGCTCCGTCTCGGGCCCGATCGTCACCACATCGCGGGTCATGATCTCCTGCACCTTCATGTCAGTCTCCTCTCCGATCGACCGTGCGTGCGAAGAGGGCGGCCGCGCCGCCCTCCTCGCACTCCGGGAGGCGGAGCCACTCCTCGATCCGGGTGCCTCCCGTCATCTCGCCCGGATCAGCCTGTCACCGGCTGGGTCGTGATCGGCGCCCGCTGCTTCGCGGCCTCCGGCTCCTTGCCGAACACTGCGAACGCGAGGATCACGAGCCCGACGCCGGTCAGCAGCAGCGCCACTCCGACGACCATGCCGAACATCGAGAGCTGCTCGGCCATGTAGCTCGTGTTGAGGGCCGTCGTGATCGCGACCGCCGTCACCCAGCTCTGGCGGGCGGGGTTCGCAACCGGGTTGCCCTCCTCGTCCATCAGCGCTGCCTCCTCGTCGCTCGTCCCCTTCGCGCTCTCGGGGTCGTCGGCGGCGATGAACCGGCCCATCTGCGCATACGTAAGACCTTCGGTGCGCTCGAGCTGGTGCTCGCGCATGACCTGCGCGAACGCCCGGGCCTGGTCGCCCGTCTTGACCTGCTCGCCGTACCACTCGGACGCGTACTTGTCAGTCGCCGCGTCTTCGTCGGTCGGCCGTGCTGAAGAAGACCTGCTCGTCCTTCAGGCTGTCGCGGACGGTGTTGCGCCCGTCGACGCCCATGTAGATCGCTGCGGCACCGAAGAGGATCAGCACCGCGCCGGCGACGAATCCGCCGATCTCCCAAATCTTGTTGCCCTTCATCGCTCCACCTCCCGGTGAGCACTGAAATTGATTGGACGTTCGCAGTGTCGAGCGGTGCGGCGGACCGGGCATCGGGACATGCACGCGGCGTTCGTGCCGTTCAGCCGCGTACGGGTCGCGGAGAATTACGTACTGGCGCCGGCTGGCTCGTCGGCTTGGGCGAGGAAGGCACGGACCGCTCGGGCTGCGACGAGCTCCTCTCGCGAGGAGACGACGAAGACTCTGGCCGCGGCGCCGGTCTCGCCTATCTCTCCGTCCGGCGTAGGATCACTCGTTCAGGCGCCGATCGAGCTGCACGCCGAGGAACGCCAGGCGAGCGCACACGCCGGCACGGATCGTCGGCGAGTGCTCGCCGACCCCCGCGGTGAAGCGAGCGCGTCGAGTCCGCCCAGCGCGGCTCCCATCGACGCCACCGCCGTTGCGACTCGGTACGTGTAGACCCTCAGTGCCAGGTCCGCGTTCTCGTCATCCGGCGCGGCGAGAACAACGTCCGCGATCTCGCGGCCACCCGAGAGTGCCCAGAGCCCCGACTCCGTGTTGAGCACACGCTCGACGTCGTCGAGCGACAGACCGCACGCACGCTGGAGGTACAGCAGGGCGCCTGGATCCAACGACCCGGAACGCGTCGCCATGGGGACACCTTCGAGCGGCGAGAACCCCATCGTCGTGTCGACGGAGCGACCGCCGCGCACGGCCGTGACCGACGACGCCGCCTCCGAGGTGACACACGACCAGGCGCAGATCGGCCCCTTCATCGCCCACGAGCTCGGCCACACGCTCGGCGCACCACTGCACCGAAAGCCCGTGAAAACCGTAGCGCCGGATGCCCCAGTCCTCGCGCCACGTTCGGGGAATCGCGTACGTCGAAGCCTCAGCCGGCATGCTCGCGTGGAACGCGGTGTCGAAGACCGCCACGTGCGCGTGCGTAGGAAAGAACTCGCGGGCGTCATCGATGGCGCGGAGAGCCGCCGTGTTGTGGAGCGGCGCGACCTGTGCGGCGTCCTCGATCGACTCGCGCAGCACGTCGTCGATCAGCGCCGGCTCGACGAGCTGTCGCCCGCCGTACACGACCCGATGGCCGACGGCGCAAACCTCATCGCCACGAACGGACTCGAGGGCATCCACCGACTCGACTGCGTCGTCCTCGTGAACGAGGTGCAGCTTGAGACTCGTCGATCCTGCGTTGACGACGAGAACCGGCTGCACGCGTCAGAACGGCCAGGTCCAGTCGCGGATGTCCGGGTCGTCGTCGCCGTGCGCGCGCGTGTACGCGCGAGCTTCGAGGCGTCTGTCCTCCATTGCCTGCCGGAGGTGGGCGGCGTCTGCGGCGAGCCCCGGCACGCGATCGATGACGTCGATGACCAGATGGAAGCGATCGAGATCGTTGAGCATGACCATGTCGAACGGCGTCGTCGTCGTCCCTTCTTCCTTGTATCCGCGCACGTGGAAGTTGCGATGGTTCGTGCGCCGATACGTGAGGCGATGTATGAGCCACGGATAGCCGTGGTACGCGAAGACGACGGGCCGGTCTTCGGTGAAGAGCGAGTCGAACGCGGTATCGGACAGCCCGTGCGGATGCTCGCCTCTCGGGCTGGAGCCGCATGAGGTCCACCACGTTCACGACCCGAACCTTCAGACGGGGTAGCTCCTCGCGAAGAATCGCTGCCGCAGCCAGCGTCTCGAGGGTCGGGACGTCGCCGCAGCATCCGAGCACGACGTCCGGCTCGGATTCGCTCGTCATTCGATGCCCACTCCCAGAGACCGAGACCGCGAGTGCAGTGGACGACCGCTTCGTCGATCGAGAGGTAGTTGAGCGCGGGTTGCTTTCCGGCCACGACCACGTTGACGTAGTTCTTGCTCCTCAGGCAGTGGTCCGCGACGGAGAGAAGCGTGTTTGCATCCGGGGGCAGATAGACGCGGACCACCTCGGCCTTCTTGTTGACCACGTGATCGATGAACCCGGGATCCTGATGTGAGAAGCCGTTGTGATCCTGTCGCCAGACATGTGAGCTGAGGAGGTAGTTCAGCGAGGCGATCGGGCGACGCCACGGAACGGCGCTCGAGACCTTCAACCACTTCGCGTGCTGGTTGAACATCGAGTCGACGATGTGAATGAACGCCTCGTAGCAATTGAAGACGCCGTGGCGGCCCGTCAGGAGGTAGCCCTCGAGCCAACCCTGGCAAAGGTGCTCCGAGAGGATCTCCATGACCCGTCCATCCGGAGCCAGCCCCTCGTCCGTTGGAAGCGTCGCCGCCGACCACGCACGTCCTGTCACCTCGAGAACGTCTCCCAGACGGTTCGAGGCCGTCTCGTCCGGGACCGAAGACACGGAAGTTGTCGGGGTTCTTCACGACGACGTCGCGCAGGAACCCACCGAGAACGCGCATCGCCTCGGCGCGTGTCGTGCCGGGCGTCGGGACGTCGACTCCGTAGCGGCGGAAGTCCGGCACGACGAGCTCTCGCATGAGCATGCCGCCGTTCGCGTGCGGGTTCGCACTCATGCGCGCATCGTCCGCTCGGTGCGAGCGCCGCGAGCTCGGGCAGCAGGCGACCAGATTCGTCGAACAGCTCCGCCGGCCGATAGCTCTGCATCCAGCGCTCGAGCTGCTCGAGATGATCGGCGTTGTCGCGTACAGCGGCAAGAGGCACCTGGTGGGCACGCCAGGTGCCCTCGACGGGCTTGCCGTCGACCTCCCGTGGTCCAGTCCAGCCCTTCGGTGTGCGAAGGATGAGCATCGGCCATCGACCCGGCACGGGTTCTCCGGCGCGTGCAGCCCGCTGGATCCCGTCGATCGCGTCGAGCGCATCGTCGAGTGCGATCGCGAAGCGCTCGTGCACCGGGATTGACTCTTCTCCGTCGAAGCCGCCCGACACGAGTGTGGGCTCCCATCCGTATCCGCTGAAGAGGTCGAGGAGCTCTTCCTCGGGGATGCGCGCGAGAACGGTCGGGTTCGCGATCTTGTAGCCGTTGAGATGCAGGATCGGAAGCACCGCCCCGTCGACGCGCGCATTGAGGAGCTTGTTCGAATGCCAGCTCGCGGCGAGCGGGCCGGTCTCCGCCTCTCCGTCTCCGACGACGCACGCGACCAACAGCTCGGGGTTGTCGAATGCGGCGCCGAATGCGTGCGAGAGCGCATACCCGAGCTCTCCGCCTTCGTGGATCGATCCTGGCGTCTCGGGCGCGGCATGGCTCGGGATGCCGCCCGGAAACGAGAACTGACGAAAGAGCTTGCGCATCCCCTCGACGTCCTCACCGATCTCCGGATACAGCTCGCTGTACGTCCCCTCGAGGTAGGCCTGGGCGACGTTCGCTGGACCACCATGACCTGGGCCGGTCACGAAGATGGCGTTGACATCACGCTCCCGAATCGCTCGATTGAGATGGACGTAGATGAGGTTCAGACCCGGCGTCGTTCCGAAGTGCCCGAGGAGACGAGGCTTGACGTGCTCGGGCCGCAGAGGTTCGCGGAGCAGCGGGTTGTCGAGCAGATAAATCTGACCGACGGAGAGGTAGTTCGCCGCACGCCAGTAGCGGTCCATCGCGGCGAGCTCACCGGGCGACACGTGACTCACGTCTGACCTCCTTCGTCACAGTCGCCCGGTGAACGCATTCGACAACCAGCTCAAGCGGCTGCCTTCTCTCGGACTTCCAATGCCCGAACGACGAGGACAGGCCGCTTCGCGCGGGCCAGGACACCCCGAGAGACGCTCCCGAGCAGTGCGGAAGCAATCGCCCCGTGGCCTCGCGAGCCGACGACGATCAGATCGACGTCGAGGAGGTCGGCGCACTCGAGAATCTCGCTCACGGCATGCCCCGTACGGAGCTTCGAGATCGCCGGCACCTCCTCTCGCTCGGCGGCTTCAACCGCCTCGTCGAGCATGGCTTCGTCCGACGGCGTGGGCTGGTATGGCACATGGCCAACGAGTCCGAAGCCGTTCCTGGATACGAGGTCGGAAATGGGAACCACGTGGACGAGTGCCACGGCCGCATTCTCGTGCTTCGCGAGCTCGAGGCCGACCTCGACGGCATGCTGCGCGGCCGGCGACCCATCGGTTGCAATCAGGATCCGCTTCATCGGGAGCCTCCTCGTGGACGATCAGCACGTCGCAATGCGCGCGACGCTGAACCGTCTCGCTAACGCTCTGCCCCAACAGCCGGGCGATGAGCCCGGGCTCGCTGGTTCCGACGACGATCATGTCTGCGTCGCGCTCGTCTGCGACCTTGACGATCAGGTCGGCAGGCTCGCCGAGGCCGACCTCGTAGACGCCAGCAGATGCCCAGTTCGTCGAGACGGCCTTCGCGTGCGACAGCTGCTCGCGGTGCAGCTCGGGAGGATCCGTCGGATCCACAGGGCCCGATGCCGCGACCGGCGGCGGTCATGGCGCGCGCCACGCTCACGACGACGACGGATGCGTCGAAGGCCTTCGCGAACTCGACAACGCGGCGAAGAGCGCGCATCGAAGGCTCGGTGTCGTCGTATCCGAGAACGATGGTCTTCATGGCACACCTCCTTGTTCGGGAGGAGCTGGCCGATGCCGGACGATGCGGCAGCTGTAGAAGCCCGCATCGCCGCGCGGGTTTCTACGCGGACGCACGCTACCAGGTCTTGGTCGGCACCGAGATCGCGGCATGCGCGACCCGCACGCGCGCGTCGACGGCGACGCAACGATCGGGAAGACCCAGCACCGGGTTGAGATCGAGCTCGGCGACCGCTGGAAGATCCAGCCCCAGCCGGGCGAGTCGGTGGAGCAAGTCCACGAGAGCGTTGACGTCCGCCGGCGGCGCGCCCCTGAATCCGCGTACGAGCCGACCCGCCTTGCCGCCGAGCACGAGCTCCTCCGCGTCGACATCCGTGAGCGGCGCGATCCGGAACTCCGCCTCCCCGATGAGCTCGGCGAAGACACCGCCCGGTCCGAACGCCACGAGCGGGCCGAAGACCGGGATCCTGCACGAGGCCGGCCAGGAGCTCCGCGCCTCCTCCGATCATCGGCTGCACGACCACCGGCGGTCCGATCCGGTGGACGGCGTCGCGAACCGCGTCCTCGTCGGAGAGGTCGAGAGCGATGCCCGCCCGTCTCCGTCTTGTGGGCTCCCGCGACCGCCGTCTTGACGACGACCGGGAATCCGAGCTCTCGCGCGTACGACACCGCGTCCTCGGCGGAAGTCGCAACGCGTTCGGGCACGAGGGGGAACCCGTAGGCGAGGAGAAGCTGCCTCGTCTCGGCAGGGTCGAGCCAGCGATCCTCGTCCGTGGACAGGACCTTCTCGACGACCGCCGCTCCTGCACGCCGGTCGATGCCGTCCATGGCGGGAACCGAGCCCAGAGGCCGCCGGAGCCAGTCCGCCCGCTGGGCGGCGCGACCGAGCGCACGCGCCGCCGACTCCGGATAGCCGAACGCGGCGACGCCTGCCTCGGACCGAAGCCGCTCTGGGATGCCCTCTGCCGTCATGACCACAGCCAGGATCGGCTTGTCGCCGGTCGACGTCGGCGCTCACGTCCGCGACCGCGTCGGCCACGGCGCCAGCAGTCGCGCTGACCGCGGGAACGAAGAGCACGATCACGGCGTCGATTCCGGGGTCGGCAAGCAAGGCCGGCAGCGACTCGCGATAGGACGCAGCCGTCGCCGAGCCGAGCATGTCGACGGGGTTCGCGACGCTCGCCTCGGCAGGCAGGACCGCTTCCAGCGCGCGGACGGTCTCGTCGGCGAGTCGCGGAAGCTCCAGCCCGGCCGCCTCGCACGCATCGGCGCAGAGGATCCCGAGGCCACCCGCGTTCGTCAGGACCGCGACCCGCCGACCGCGTGGCATGGGTTGCGACGACAGAAGCGCCGCGACATCGATCAGCTCCTCGAGGGACTCCGCCCGGATGACGCCGGCGTGGTGGAAGAGCGCGTCGACCGCCGCTTCCGAGCCCGCCAACGCGGCGGTATGAGAGCTCGCGGCTCGCGCCCCGGCGCCGGTCGTGCCGCTCTTCACGGCGAGGATCGGCTTGCTCCGCGCAATGCGCCGCGCGAGCGTGCCGAACCGGCGCGGGTTGCCGAAGGACTCCACGTAGAGCAGCACGAGGCGATGTCGCTTCGTCGTCCTCCCACCACTCGAGGAGGTCGTTGGAGGAGATGTCCGCCTTGTTGCCGATGGATACGAACGCCGACAGTCCGATGCCCCGCGCCACGCTGGCCTCGAGGAGCGCGAGCCCGAGCGCGCCGCTCTGCGAGGAGAAGCCGATGTTCCCGGGTACCGGCGACGCGCGAGGCGAACGTCGCGTTCAGCCGGACCGCAGTCGATGAGATGCCGAGGCAGTTCGGGCCGAGCAACCGCGCTCCGTGCGACGCGGACGAGAGCGAGGAGATCGCGCTGTCGCGCCTCACCTTCCGAGCCGACCTCCGCGAAGCCGGCGGAGATCACGCAGATCGCTCGCACGCCTACGTCGAGCGCTGTCCGCACCGCCTCCGGGACTGCGCTCGCGGGGACGCAGACGACCACGAGGTCGACCTCGTCGGGGACGTCGCCGATGGAGCCGTACCCGCGGACGCCCGCAACGGGCTCCGCCTTGCGGTTGACGGGGTACGCGGCGCCCGCGTACTCGCCGGCAAGGATGTTGCGGAAGAGCTCTCCGCCGATCGTCCCTCGGCGGGCGGACGCGCCCAGCACGGCGACGCTGCGCGCTTCGAAGAACGGACGGAGGGACGCGACGACGGCACCGTGATCGCGTTCCTCCACCCGTGACGCGTACCGCGGGGTCGCGGCGATCGGGAACGTCATCTCGACCTCACCGCCCTCGAGCGTTCGCGAGACCTCGAAGCCGACCCCCTCGAACACGCCGATCATCGCGGCGTTGCCGGCGAGCACCTCGCCGACGAAGCGCTCGATGCCGTGGCCCGCCGCCAGCGCTGCGAGCCGCTCGAGCAGCCTCGTGCCGATTCCCCGCCCCTGATACGCGTCGGCGACGGTGAACGCGATCTCAGCAGTCGTCAAGTCGCGCAGGCGCACGTAATTGGCGACGGCGACGATCCGTTCCTCGTCGCCCTCGGCAACGGAGCCGACCAATGCTCCGCGCTCCGCCCAGTCCGGCTCGAGCACGGGTTCCACAAGGTGCTCGTCCACGGTCGGGTAGCCGTGGAAGCGGAGGTAGAGGCTGCGTGACGACAGCTCGCGAAAGAACCGGAGGAGCGACTGCCGTCGGCCTGTCCGCCGGCGCGCGAAGTCGAAGCGTGGTTCCGTCGCGAAGGATGACGTCGACGGCAGTCGGCATGAACGTCGGCGGTCGCCACGAGGCCAAGTCTTCCGGTTCGGCGCACGGCGTGCGCAGGGAGATCTGCGGAGCGATCGTGCGGGCAACTACGTGTGCCGGCTGTCGGCGCGTGCGGCAGATTCCGTCGTCGATGGACGTCGTCGTCGTGTTCGCCGTTGCGCTCGTGACCGCTCTCGCCACCGGGCTCGGCGCACTGCCGTTCGCGTTTGCGAGACATCCCGACCGTTCGTGGCTGGGAACGGCCAACAGCCTTGCGGCGGGCTTCATGCTCGGCGCGAGCGTTGGCCTGTCTACGAAGGGAGCGGACTACGGCGTCGGGCGCACGGCGCTCGGCGTGCTCGCGGGCGGCGTCTTCCTCTTTCTCGCCAGCCGGGTGATCGGCCGCAACCGCGAGCTCCATCTCGGCGCGCTCGAGGGAGCGGACGCCCGGAAGGCGCTGCTGATCGTCGGGATCATGACGCTGCATTCCTTCGCCGAGGGCGTCGGCGTCGGCGTCGCGTTCGGCGTCGAGGAGTCGTTCGGGATCCTGATCGGGGTCGCGATCGCCGTGCACAACATCCCGGAAGGACTTGCCATCAGCCTCGTGCTCGTTCCGCGCGGCGCGTCGCCTCGAACCGCGGCTGCCTGGAGCGTGTTCTCGAGCCTGCCCCAACCGCTCATGGCGGTTCCCGCCTTCCTGTTCGTCGAGGCGTTCAGCGAGTTCCTCCCACTCGGCCTGGGGTTCGCCGCCGGAGCGATGCTCTGGCTCGTCGTAGCCGACCTCATCCCCGAGGCGCTCGCAGACGACGCGCCCGTGGAAGGTCGCCTATACCGTGGCAGGCTCCGCGGTCGCAATGCTGCTCTTCGTGCTCATCCTGCTCTGAAGGGCTGCTTCGCGGCGCGGGAACCCCACATGCCGCTTACGCGTGTCCCCGGATTCAGCCACAGTTCGATCTCGTCGATGGTGACGACATGGATGCGCGGACCCTCGAAGCCTCCCGGGCGCGGCTCGCAGAGCTTCGTCGCGAGGAGATCGAGCAGCTGGCGGTAAGCGCAGCGGCGATAGCGGGGTCGCTCGTCCTCACGAGCGTCTACCGACCTCTGGTGCTGCCGCTCTTCGTGGGGGGCGTCGCGCTCGGCGTCCTCGCCATCCGCTGCCTGTGGCAGCACTGGGACCTCGTCGATCGACTCGCAGATGACCGCGATGCTCACGTCATTCCGGAGGTGCGTGCGTACGCAGCACGGCACGGCCGTGTCGACGACGACGCGAACGTCGACGGCTCGCGGCACTCGGGCTAACGCTGCGGGTTCTCCGCGAACGGGATCCGTGGCAAGTCCGACTCCGCCCCGCCAGCGACGAGCGACGATCACATCGTCATGAGCGTCTTCAAGAGTCACCGATACGGCGTTCGCACCGAATGGCACGACGGTCGGCGCGTGAGTCTGGAGGCGCCGGGCAAGCCGCATCTGGACGTCGCCTTGCCTTCCGAGTTCAAGAACGGCGTGCCAGGCGTGTGGACGCCGGAGGAGCTTCTCATCGCCTCGCTGGCGACGTGCTTCGAGCTCACGATGATCGCCGTCGCGGAGTATCGGAATGTCCCGCTGCACTCGCTTCGCGTCGACGCTACGGGCTACGTCGAGCGCAAGAGCCACCTCTACAGGCTCGTGCTGCTCGAGCTGGACGTGCACGTCGAGACCGACGCTGGACGCGAGCGCCGACGTCGAGCACATCGCGGCCGTCGCGCACGAGGGATGCCTCGTCGGCAAGGCCGTCGACGTTCCCGTCCGCCTGGAGGTCGAGACACGAGACGCCGGATCGCAGCCGACACGGCGGCGGCCGGCGGAAGCGATCCGATGGCGCTCGTTGGCCCTCGTTCGTCGTAGGTCATCGAACGCGGGAAGTCGTTCGGCAGGACCGTCCCGATGATTGGTACGAGGAGCATTAGACCGATCGGGACGAAACCGTATGTTGTCGGACTTCCATGGGAGCGTCGCAAGGACGATCGATGCCGAGCTTGGCGAGACCGAGCGCCGGCCCGACGTTCGCGGACGACCGCGCTCACGACCAGGTGGGCGCGAGCGGGCCTACGACAGCGAGATGGTCGTCCTCACGCTCACGATCGCCGACCGGCTCGCGGCGAAGCAGCACGATGGCCAGCCCTGCCATCCACAGCAGCCACGCTCCGTAGGAGACCCGCTCGACGAACCCCATCCACGGAGTGGGATCTCCGTCCTCGATGCCGGACGTCATGAGCCCCGTGGCGGCACCGAAGCTCAGAGTGGTCGCCGCAGTCGCGAGTGTGAAGATGCGGAAACGCTTGCCGAGTGCCGCAGCACTGAAGCCCATCTCCGCGAGGATGAAGAGAACTGCCGCGCCGGTCAGGACGAGGTGACCGACGTCGTTCGAGCGCGTGGCTCCGTCGACCATCTCCTCGCGCGAGGTCATTGGGAAGAGCAGCCAGAGCGGGAACACGAGCCCCTGCGCGATCAGGATGCCGCCCGTCACGCGGAGGGTACGGCTCTCCTCGGCGGCCTTCCAAACGCCGATCCCGAAACCGATCACGAGCAGCGTGAAGACCGGGAGCGCGGCCGTGAGAAACGCCTTCGACGGAGCGTCCGTACCGGATAGCTCGCTGATCGCCTGATCAAGGCGGCTGTAGCCGTCGTAGATCGTTGCCGCGATCACGTCGTTGGCGAGCATGTACGTCAGCCCGTACAACAGGCCGCAGGCGAGAAGCGCCGTGCGAAACACCGACACTTCGGAGCTGCGTGCCTTCCCGGCGTCGATAGTGCTGGCGTGTCGCGCGGAGACGTTCGTGGTGAGTATCTCTGCGGTCACCATCACCACCTCCATCGAGACCACGGCAAGCATCTCGCCCCCGCTCGGCTCAGACATCGGGGACAGCGCTTACACGTATCGGGGACTTCGCTGATCCGGCTTGAGACTCGCCTCTGTGAGTTCTCAGTTCAGCCCGCCCGCCTCGAGCTCGCGCTCCTCGATCCGCGGCTGACTCACGAGCTCGCGAGAAAGGGTTCCGGCGTGGGCTCTACGGGTGAGGGTCGGGCGGTTCTACCGTCCGTCGAGCCGTCTCCAGCATCGACGAGCCGCGGATCGAGCAGCGCGCGCAACGACGGCACGACACGTTCCGCGCCGAAGCCCGCGAGGAGCTCGACGTGTTCACCGTCGCCGACGCCGATGACCACGAGCCCCGCCGAGCGCCCCGCTGCGACCCGGCCGGGCTGCGGGTGAGGGTCGCGGCGTTAACGGGAAGCACGTCGAGTCGACGACAGACGGCAAGCAGCACGTCCGGCGCGGGGAGCGAGCGCAAGCACGCGGATCGCATGGCCTCGGCGTCGATCCGCACGTCGATGAGCGCCCCGAGCCCTGAGAGCTCAAGCACCTTGGACGTGTTGGCGCTTGCCGAGATCGCTGCGCACTTGACGCCGGCTCGCTGGGCCGCCTCGAGGTAGCGCCGAGCTCCGAGAGATTCGTTGACGCCACGTTCTCCGAGCCTGTTCGCCAGCGTCGTGCCCTTTCGGTTTGCCAGGCCATTCGCGGTTTCCACCTCCGGTGAGTCGTCGGTGCACCCTTCGGGGAGGCGGATCCCGCGGCTCCGCAGGAAGGCATGGATGCCTTCGAGTCTCGGGCGTCCGTCGAGGTAGGACCGGTAGTCGGCAACGCGGTCGAAGGGGATGAAGTGCCAGCCCGTCTCCCTCGAGGAGCGCAACAAGAAGTCGTCGAAGACCTCACCCCATGCCCACGCATGGAGGGCAGTGCTGTCCGTCAGGACTCCCTCGAGGTCGAAGATGCAAGCGTGCACGTCCTCGGGGAGGCCGAGCATGGGGTTCCGTACCGGAACCGGCGACAACCATGGCTTCGGTTGAGGTCGGGCGACGCACGCCACGGCCTCGAGCAGACGGGTCGTCTGCTGGCGCTCCCGCACGAGCTGCTGTCTCATTTCCCGAAGCTCGGCATCCGGCACCGATCCGGTCGCCGCTTGCAAGGCATTGTCCGCGGCGTCGAGCGCCCGCTGCCAGTAGGCGCTGAGCGGCTCGAGTACCGGGCGGCTCGGCGGCGTGTGTGCCACGCCGACGGAGTGCCGATTCCTTGATCGCACCTTCTTCGTCTTCGCGCGACCCAGCTGTGAAGACGATGGGCGAACGGACGGGGCCAAGGTGGTAGTCACATACGCAGGCTCCACCTCCGGCGGTCAGGTCGCCTCCGCAATAGCGCGCGCTCCACGTGCGGACGGTTACCGACGTCACTTTTGGCATGGTCGGCGGCGTTGCTGCGATTCTCGCCGCCGAGACTATGCCGTCGGCGTCCGCGAGTGAGGAACCACAGCTACAGACTTGCCGGTGCGTTCTCGATCGTTCGACGGAGCCGATCCGCGTCGCGCACTACTCCGTCATCGCGTGCGCCTCGAGATCCGCGAGCGAGACGAACTCGAGCGCGGAGGCGTGCGTCGCCTCGAGCACGACGGGCGGAGCGACGCCCGCTTCGAGCGCCTCCTCCCAGCGCGCCGCGACCACGCACCAGCGGTCGCCGGGCTGAGCCCCGGGAACATCCACTGCGGCTGCGGCGTGACGAGGTCGTTGCCCGCCTGCACCGAGAAGTCGAGGAACTCCTCCGTCATCACCGCGCAGACGACGTGGAAGCCGACGTCGGTGCCGGCCGTGTGGCAGTACCCGTCACGGAAGTAGCCCGTGACCGGGTCGACGGAGCACGGCTCGAGCTCGCCGCCGAGGACGTTCACGCCTGCGAGCTTACGCCCAGCCCGTGACGAGCCACTGCCCGCGCCGGAAGCGCGCGGTCATGAGCGTCAGCCGCACCAGGATGAGAACGACGAGCGCCGCCCACACCCCACGGATTCCCCAGTCGCCCGCGAGCGAGGCAGCGAGAACCGCCGCGCAGGCGACGAAGGCGATGAGCATCGAGACGGCGAGGAACGGCCCGTCGCTCGCGCCGATGAGGATGCCGTCGAGGGCGAACACGGCACCATTGAGCGGCTGCATGAGAGCGAACAGCGGCCACAGGAGCGCGACCTCGTCGAGCACGGACGCGTCTCCCGTGAACGCGCGTGGGAGCACGCTCGTCAGCCCGAGCATGACCAGCGCGAACGCTCCACCGAGCGCGACCGAGAGCCAGATCATGCGGTCGCCCGCGCCGTAGGCCTCCTCCCTGCGGCCCGCCCCGAGCTCCCGGCCGACGATGATCTGCCCGGCGATCGCGACCGCGTCGAGCACGAGCGCGAGGAAGATCCAGAGCTGGAACGCGATCTGGTGCGCCGCGATCGAGGCGTCGCCGAACCTCGTCGCGACGGCGCCTGCGAGCACGAACGAGCCCATGAGCGCGGTCGTGCGGATGAAGATCCACTTGCCGAGGGACAGGACGCGTCGCGCCAGGTCGAGCTGCAGTCGTGCCTCGCCGGGCTCGAGCCGACGCAGGACGACGACGAGGAACGCGACGCCCATGCCGAGCTGCGCGATCGCGGTTCCCCACGCCGAGCCCTCGATGCCCCACTCGAACCCGTAGACGAAGAGCACCTCGAGGATCACGTTCACGACGTTCCCCGCGATGACGATCACGAGCGGGGTGGTCAGGTCGGCGACGCCGCGCAGGTAGCCCGTCGCGCCGAGCGCGAGAAACGCGGCGGGAAAGCCGATCGCGGCGATCCGCAGGTAGGTGACCGCGTACTCGGCGGCCTGGCCCTCGCCGCCCATCAGCGTGACGAGCGGCTCCGCCAGCGCGGCCAGGAGCACCGAGACCGCGATCCCGAACGCGAGCGAGAGCCACACCGCCTGCGCACCGAGCCGCCGCGCCGCCTCCTGCTCGCCCGCGCCTCCCGCGCGCGCCACCTGCGCGGTCGTCCCGTACTGCAGGAAGTTGAAGATCGCGAAGAGCCCGCCGAGGATCGTGAACGCGATCCCGAGCGCTGCGAGCTGCGAGCGGCCGAGGTGGCCGACGATCGCGGTGTCGACGAGGAGGTAGAGCGGCTCCGCCGCGAGCGCGCCGAGCGCAGGGATCGCCAGCCGGACGATCTCCCGGTCGTACCGCGAGCGGAGCCTCACTTCTTCGGCGTCTCGGCGATCGTCTTCTCGTAGGCCGCGACGTAGTTCGCGACCATGTGCTCCGGCGAGAAGCGGTCCTCGACCTCTTGCCGGATGACGGCGGGATCGAGCGAGTCCGCGAGCTCGAGCACGGCCGGATCCTCCATGTCGCGGTAGTTGTCGACGACGACGCCGCGTGCGACCGTGGTCGACGATCTCGGGCACGGCACCGCGCTTGGTCGAGATGACCGGCGTCCCGCACGCCATCGCCTCGATCATCATCAACCCGAAGGGCTCCTCCCAGTCGATCGGCGAGATCAGCGCTCGCGCCTCCATGAGCAGCTCGACCTTGTCCGCGTGGCCGACCTCGCCCACGTACTCGATCGACCCGCCGAGATGCGGTCGGATGAACTCGTCGAAGTAGCGGATCTCGAGCGGCTCGCGGCACTTGGCGGCGATCTTCAGCGGCAGCCCGGTCTCGAGCGCGACGGCGAGCGCGCGGTGCGCTCCCTTGTCCGGGCTCATGCGCCCGAGGAAGACGAGGTAGTCGCCGCCGGGCTTGCGGCGGAACGGGTACATCGAGAGATCGAGCGCGTTCGGGCAGTTCGCGACCCAGGGAAGCTCCGGCTTCGGCTTGCGCTGGTTCATCGAGATCGAGATCAGCCTCGCGTTCGGCGCGAGCTCGAGCACCTGCTCGTACATCGCGGCCGGGCTGGCCGTCGAGCGGCCCGTGCACGGTGTGACAGAACGGGACCGAGATCAGCCCCGCGAACGCCAGGCCGAGCATGCCGGTGTGGTCGTGGAGGACGTCGAACTCCTCGGCCTTGCGAAACGCGTGCACCGAGTGCTGCATCTCCCAGTAGCGTGTGGCCGATCCACTCGCTCGGCGCCGTGTGGAACACGGACTCGAGCCGCGCGCGCGTCTGCGAGTCGCCCGACGCGAAGAGCGTCACGTCGTGACCCGCGTCGACGAGGCCGTCCGCGAGCAGCGCCACGACTCGTTCCGTGCCGCCGTACGCCTCCGGCGGGACGGGAAACCACACAGGGCAGACGAGGCCTATGCGCACGAGCTACACACCTTCGGCAATCGTGACACGCCCGCGCTCGACGGCAGCCGTCCACGTGCGGCCGAACGCGCGGATGCCCTCGACGCTGAGGCCGTCGAGCCAGCTCGGTAGCTCGTCCGTCACCGTGGACACGAGCCGCTGGCGCGTGCGGTCGGGCTCGACGCCGAGCAGCAGGCGAACGAGGAGGATCGGAGTCCCTGCGGCCCATGCCTGCGGGCGGGTCGGGGTCGGGTACGAGATCGGGAACGGCGCCTCCGTGCGGTCGTAGCCGGCGAAGACCTCAGGCAGTGACCAGTCGAAGTGGCCGGCGGCCTCGATGAGCGCGCGCGAGATGCGACGCGTCTCGGCGGCATAGCCGTGGCGCGCGAGCCCCCAGACGGCGAGCGCGGTGTCGTGCGGCCACACCGTTCCGTTGTGGTAGCTGATCGGGTTGTACGCGGCGGAGTCGGTCGACATCGTGCGGATCCCCCAGCCCGACCAGAGGCCGTCCGACAGAAGCTGGTCGGCGGTCGGCCCGACGCGCTCCGGCAGCGCGATGCCGCTCCACAGGAGGTGTCCCATGTTCGAGCAGCGTGCGTCCACGGGGCGCTTCTTCCCGTCGAGGGCGAGGGCGTAGTACCCGCCGTCCTCCACCCAGAACGCCGCGTCGAAGCGCGCGCGCAGCTCGTCTGCCTCGCTCTCGAGCCGCTGCGCGAGCGCAGTGTCGCGCCACACCTCGCGCGCGATCTCCGCGAGGCCGCGCTTCGCGTCGTAGACGTATCCCTGCACCTCGACGGGTGCGATCGGCGTCGCGGCGAACGAGCCGTCGTCGAAGCGCTGCGAGTCGCCCGAGTCCTTCCAGGACTGGTTGGCGAGACCCATCTCCGCCTGCCGGCCGTACTCGACGAAGCCGTCCCCGTCCCGGTCGCCGTAGCGGTCGATCCACTCCAGGGCGAGCAGCGCCGGCTCGCGGAGTCGTCGGGCGAGCGCCGCGTCGTCCGTCCAGCGCCACGTCTCCGCCAGGAGCACGAGGTACAGCGGTGTCGAGTCGATCGAGCCGTAGTAGCGCGGGAACCAGACCTCGGCGCAGCGGCCCTCGCGCACCTCGTGGACGATCTTCCCGGGCTCGGCGTCGATGGCGGGATCCTCCTCCTGCGCCTGGAGCTCGGTGAGCGCATCGAGCGCGCCGACCGCGATCTCGGGGCCGAGAAGGAGCGTCTGCAGCGAGGTGATCGCCGTGTCCCGCCCGAACACGGTCATGAACCAGGGCATCCCGGCGGCGAACAGCGGCCGACGGGTACTGGCCGGTGCGCATGCGGAGCGCCGCGAGATCGGCGATCGAACGGTCGAAGGAGCGCCGGAGGCTCTCCCACCCGCCGCGGAGCTTCGGCACACGCAGCGTCCAGGCGGCGACGGAGTCGTGGGCGGCCTCCTTCTCCTCTTCGAGGTCCTCAGGCCCATCGCTCGACCCGTCGAGCGAGGCGAGCACGTCGACCGTGAGCTCCCAGCGCTCGTGCGGCGCGAGGCGAGACGTCGAACGACACGGCGCCGTCATCGAGCCGCGCGGGCCGCGACAGCACGACGCGCGTGCTCAGGTCGCCGCGAGGATCGACGATCGAGAGCTGGCCGCGGTTCTCGTCGTAGGCGATCTCGGCCGGCGGCGGCAGCGGCTCCGCATGCTCCGGGTCTCCGAGCGCGAAGTCGTGGTGCTTCACGGAGATGATGTCCGCGAAGTCGGCGGCGACGTCGAGCGCGACCTCGAAGTCGAGCTGCTCCATGCTCTCGTTCCGGATGCTCACGCGCTCCTGCATCCCGGTGCCGACGAAGCGCTCGCGGGCGACCGAGATGGCGTCGCGCGGAAGCGTCGTCGTTGGAGCGTTGCGAAGGTAGAACGCCGCCTTGAAGTGCTCGACCCGGCCGGAGGAGAGGAGCAGCGGGCTCGACTCGCCGACGCGCAGGACGAGCCGCGAGAGAAATCGCGTGTCGTGGGCGAAGAACCCGCTCGTCGCGGTGCCGATGTCCCCGCGCTCGTCGCAGATGCAGAAGGTCGAGCCCTCGAGGATCGTCAGCATCCGGCGTCTAGTCCTCGTCGCGGATGATGCGTCCCCCGCTCGACTGCGCCAGGGCCTTGATGACCATCTCGTCGACGTTCACGTGCAGCGGCCGGGTGAGGACGAACAGGACGCAGTCGGCGACATCGTCCGGCGACAGCGGATCCACGCCGGCGTACACGGCCTTCGCCGCCTCCTCGTCGCCGCGAAAGCGGACGAGCGAGAACTCCGTCTCGAGGAGGCCCGGGTCGACCGTCGTGATCCGGATCGGCCGCCCGAGCAGGTCCTCGCGCAGCCCGTACACGAACCCGCGGAGCGCGAACTTGGCGGCGACGTACACGGCGGCGTTCTGGTACGCCTGCCTGCCGGCGATCGAGCCCGTGAAGAGGATGTGGCCCTCGTCGTTGACGTGCGGGAGCGCCAGCCGGTGATGCGAATGGCGCCGTCGACGTTCGTGTGCAGCACGGTCGCCTCGTCCTCGAGGTTCGACTCGGTGAACGGGTAGCGGCCGAGCGCCAGGCCCGCGTTGTTGTAGAGGATGTCCACCCCGCCCAGCTCGGCGACCGCGCGACCGACGAATGCCGCGGAGCTCTCCTCGTCGGTCACGTCGAGGGGAAGCGCGATGTCCGCATCGATTCGCTCGACACGTCGCGCGCCGCCCACGACGCGGACTCCCGCCTCGCGCAGCTTGCGCACCGTCGCCGCGCCGATGCCGCTCGAGGCACCCGTGACGATCGCGGTCTTTCCCTCTAGCTCCACGCGCGGAGCCTAGAGCCCAGCTGATCGACTCGATGAGCACGGGCTCGACCGGGCGGTCGCGCTCGTCGCGGTCGACCGCCGAGATCCGGTCGGCCACGTCCTGTCCCGTCGTGACCTTCCCGAACACCGTGTGCTTGCCGTCGAGCCAGGGCGCCGCGTCCACGGTCACGATGAAGAACTGCGAGCCGTTGGTTCCAGGCCCGGCGTTCGCCATCGCGAGGTAGCCGCGCGCCACCGGGTGCTGGTTGAACTCGTCCTCGAACGTGTACCCGGGCCCGCCGGTCCCGTCCCCACGCGGGCAACCCGCCTGGATCATGAAGTCCGGGATCACGCGATGGAACGTGAGGCCGTCGTAGAAGCCCTCGCCCGCGAGCTTCGTGAAGTTGGCGACGGTCTTCGGCGCGTCGTCGTCGAAGAGCTCGAGCTCGATGGTCCCCTCGCTCGTCGTCATCACCGCCGCGGACACGGCCGCGACGCTACCAAGAACCCCGTCGCCCGAGACCCGCGAACCCCTCGGGCCGAGCGAGCGAATCTGGAGGAGGTACGAAGCCAGGTGTTGAGCCGATTGCCAACAACCGCCCCGAACAGCCGTCCCTACACTTCAAAGGTGGCGACCGAAGCGCATCCTGCGGGCAATTTTCAGCAGACCGAGCTCTCGAGCGAGCTCGCGAGCCAGTGGCGCCGGCTGACTCGAGCGGCGACCGCGGTCGCGCTCATCACGGCTCCGGCCGTCGTCGTCTGGCTCCACCAGACCGAGGGCTGGTCGCTGGTTCTGGTCGACCCTCGCCGCGCTCGGGCTCGTCGTCTGCTTCCGCGGCGTCGTCGACCTCGTCTTCCACCGGCTGATCCCGCGGCCGAGCCTGTTCGGGCTCGAGAGCAAGCAACTCCGCGAGGAGGACGTGATCGCGCGGCGGCGCGTCTGGTTCTGGCGTTTCTGGTTCAAGACGGCACTGATCGTCGGCGTGCTCGTCTTCCTCTTCGTCACGTTCGTCGACGGAGCGCTGCTCGTCCAGATCCTGCCGCTGCTCGTGATGCTGCCGATCTTCCTGATCTTCAACTTCGTCATCCTCTTCGGCCCGCTGCTGATGATGAACCTCTCGCAGATCCAGGGTTTCGAGCCCGGGGACGCGGAATGGGGCGTGAAGCTCGCCGACGTCCGTGGCCAGGCGGAGGCGAAGGAGGAAGTGCGCCGCGTCGTCTCCATCTGGCAGTCGGGCGAGGCGTTCGAGCGCGCCGGCGGCAAGCGTGAGCGCGGCCTACTGTTCCTGGGCGCACCGGGAACGGGCAAGACGATGCTCGCGAAGGCCCTCGCGACCGGCTTCAACTCGCCGTTCATCTCCATCCCGGGCTCGGGGTTCGCGGCGACGTTCATCGGCATCGACGCCATCGTCGTGCGCGTGCTCGCGCGCCGGGCGAAACGCCTTGCGCGCAAGTGGGGCGGCCAGTGCATCGTCTTCATCGACGAGATCGACGCCGTCGGCATGCGCCGCCAGGCGCTCAACCCCGGTGGCTTCGGCGGCGCGGCGGGCGGCTTCCGGCCAGTCGACGTCCACGACCTCCTGTGGTTCGGACCGAACGGCGCCCTGAACCCGACCGGCGACCTCATCCTCGAGACCAGGCAGTGGCGCGAGCGCCTCTTCGCGGAGCGCGCACCCAGCCCCGATGACGTCGGGGCTCGCGAACCGCGTGAACGGCGCTCGTCAACTTCATCTTCCCGGGGGCATGGGCGGCGGCGGCTCGCTCGCGCTGAACCAGCTCCTCGTCGTCATGGACGGCATCGACAACCCGCCCTTCTTCAAGAAGTTCTTCACGAACAAGCTGAACACCTTGCTCGACGGCATCTACATCGTCCCGCGCCGCATCGGGAAGCTCTCGCTCCGGCTTCCTGGGGCGCGCCCGCGCAAGGAGCAGATCTACTTCATCGGCGCCACCAACGTCCCCGTCGACCGGCTCGACCCCGCGCTCACGCGGCCAGGCCGCATGGGCCGCCACGTCTGGTTCCGGACGCCGACGAAGCAGGATCGCCTCGACATCCTCGATCTCTACCTCGGGAAGGTGTCGCACGCCGCCGAGCTCGACCAGACGCACAAGCGCGAGGAGATCGCGCGCGTGACCAACGGCTACGCGCCCGCGATGCTCGAGCAGGTCACGTCCATGGCGCTCACGATCGCGCACCACTCCGACCGCGAGGCGCTCACGTGGGACGACCTCGTCGAAGCCATGACCACTCTCGAGGCCGGCACCGCAGTCGGCATCGAGTACATCCCGGAGGAGAGCCGTGCCGTCGCCATCCACGAGGCGGGCCATGCCGCCGCCGGCCACGTCTACATGAAAGGCGCGGAGTCAACGCGGCTCTCCATCCGGATGCGCGGAGGCGCACTCGGCCACCACCAGACGCTGGAGAAGGAGGAGCGGTTCAGCCGCTTCCGCTCGGAGGAGTTCGCCCGCCTCGTGTGGGCGCTCGGAGCGATGGCGGCGGAGCGGGTCTTCTACGGCGAGAACTCGAACGGCGTCGGCGGCGACGTCATGAGCGTGACGGCACAGGCCGCCTACATGGTCGGCGCCTCGGCCATGGGCCCCGAGCCGTTCCAGGTGACGCCGAACGAGGACGAGACCGAGGAGGAAGCGCGCGAGCGCATCCTCAAGCGCTTCGAGAAGATCGGCCTTCAGATCGTGAACAGGACGGGCGGCGGCGGGCCGTTCGCGCGAGACCCGATCGCGTCCGTTCTCGGCGACCGCGACAAGCGCGCGCTCGTCGGCCAGGTCGTCGGCCAGGCGTACGTCGCCGCCCACAACCTCGTCGCTCGCGAACCGCGAGGCAGTCGAGCACATCGCCGACGTGCTCGACGCCCGCCGTGAGCTCTTCGGCGACGAGCTCCTCAACCTGCTCGACGAGTCGAAGCTCACGATTCCCGACGTCGACCTCGCGAAGGAGAGCGCGTGGCCGACGATGTGATGGGCAAGTCGGCGACGGACGCGAAGCAGCCCCCCGCCGGAGCGGTCGCAGCGCCGCTACCCGCTCGCACGGAGTCGCGCGCCGACCGCGCACGACGGCTCGTCTACCGGGGCCGATTCGCTGCGTTCTACGTCCTGCTCGCAATCGTTGCCGGAGCAGGAGTGGGCGCGCTCATGGTGCTCGTCGGCCGCGGAAGCCCGGATCCTGCACCCGCGTGGTCGGCCTGGGAGCCGGTCGGAAGCGCCGAGCGCCGCGCCGCCCAGATCGCGGACCACGTGAGCGACCCGTACCGCCTGCCGAGCGGGAAGGCTCTCGTCGCCGTCACCTACGCCGGCCCGCCGACGGTCACCGGGCCTGACGGCTCGACGTTCCAGGTGCGCGCCCTCGCAATCGAGCCCGACACGACGGCGGGTCGCGCCGAGGCGACGGACATCGACACGGTCTCTGCCGCGAACACGGTCATGTACACCCTCTGCGGGCTCGGGTCCGCGTGCTCGATCGCGGAGGGGAAGGCGACGGTCCCGCGCGGCCAGCTGCTGCGCCGAGAGGCACTCGAGCTCGCGCTCTACACCTTCCGCTACATCGACGGCATCGACTCGGCCCTGGTCCTCCTGCCCCCGCGACCCGACGGACAGGCGGCCACGGCGGTCTTCCTCGAGCGATCGGACCTCCGCGCCGAGCTGGGCAAGCCGCTCTCCGAGACCCTTACGGCACCGCTTGTCCCTGGCGTCGGCGACATCCCGGAGGACGAGCGGCGGGTGATCGACAGCACCACGCGCTCGCGGCTGTACGGCTACAGCTACCTCCAGGCCCAGGACGGGAGCCCGGTCATGGTGCTCACTCCGGCCATGAGCGGTGGCTGAGCCGGAGCTCGTCGCAGCACTCGCGCGCGCGAAGTCCAGGCTCGACCGGCTCGACTACTACCCGAGCCCCGTCCGCATCGACCGTGTCGCGTTCTCGTGGCGCCCTGGTTCTTCCGCATCCCGGGATTCCGCCGCTACTCCGGCTACGCGTTCTGGCGCACGATCGTGCTGAAGTCGCCCACCGCGTCCGACGACCTCGTCACGCACGAGCTCTGCCATGTCTGGCAAGGCCAGCATCGCGCCCTGCACGTCGCGTTCAAGCACCTGACGACGCGATATCGCTCCAACCCGTACGAGATCGAGGCGCGGCGTGCGGTCGCCGAGACCCGCGCTCAGGCGACAGCGTCGGGCTGAAGGGTCGCGAGCACGTCGTCGACCGCCGGTAGGGAGCGCATCTCGTCAGCCAGTCGTCGAGCCGCCACGCCGTAGCGATCGTCCCGAGCACGAGCTCGACTCTCGCCCGGATCTCGTCCGCCGACGCGACCACACCCGCACCCGCGACCGCGACGCGCACTGCGTTGTACGGCTGATCCCCGAAGAGCGGCACCACCACGAGCGGGCATCCGGCAGCCAGCGCGCTCAGGGTCGTGCCGGTCCCCCCGTGCCCGACGGCCGCCGACGCGTGCCCGAGGACGTCCGGCTCAGAGACCCACTCCTCGACGTGGACGTTCGCCGGCACATCGCCGAGGTCGATCTCGTTGCCACCTCTCGTGAGAAGCACTCGCACGGGAAGGTCGCGCGCGGCTTCGAGCGCGCTCGCGTACACCTGCGCGGCCGGCGGGAAGGTCGCGGCGACGCTGCCGAAGCTCACGTACACGAGTGGCGCACCGTCGCCCTCCCACCAGTCCGGCAGCGGGGCCGCTGCCGCCTCGGTTGCCGGATGCTTGATTCGAGTCACCGAGAAGGGCGCCGGATCGACCGGCGCGGGGAAGTACGTCAGGTAGGGGGACTCGGCGATGCGGGACGTGATCCCAGGCTGCCTCTGCTCGAGCGCGGGCGACGCGATCGCGAGCGCGGCTTCCTCGACGAGCGCCACGCCCGCAGCCACGCGAACGTGCGGAACGCCGTGGCGGTCAGCTGCGATCGCGGATGCGAACTCGGCCGTCTCCCGGAAGACCACGTCGGGACTCCATTCCTGGATCGCCTCCTCGAGAGGAGGAAGCATCGCGTCGACGTTGAGGCCGGCGAAGATGATCCCGATGACGACCATGTCTCCCTGCCCGGGAGGCAGCGACGGCATCCGTCCCCACAACGGCCCGAGGACGTCGTCGGGCGGCGACGCCCCCGCCCTGAACTCGTAGCCGCGCGACTTGAGCGTGGGTGGTCCGACGATGAGCGTCTCGTGGCCGCTGCGCTGGCACGCGTCGATGACCGGGATCAGGGGACCGAAGTGCCCTGTGCCCTGGGTGGAGGCGAAGAGAACACGCACGCCGGCGACTGTATCGCTCGGAGTCGCTCCGTTTCGCCCGGTCGGAGCGCGGGAAATCAGCAGTGTGCGAGCAGCGTTCGCCGTCTACGTCGGGTTCGTCGCCGTGGGTCTGGTCGTCGCGATCGTCGTGGCGGTGGCGTCCGGGTGAGGGTGTTCCTCAAGGAGAA
This sequence comes from uncultured Gaiellaceae bacterium, assembly GCA_963808865.1. GTDB lineage: Bacteria > Actinomycetota > Thermoleophilia > Gaiellales > Gaiellaceae > GMQP-bins7. Next base: position 427,894 of record CAWEGY010000001.1, read on the forward strand.
CGGGCTCTCCGTCTTCTTCGCGGTGCTCTTCCTGGGAACGCTCGTGGCCCAGTCGTTCGCCGGTCAGCACACGTACAACGCCGAGCAACTCGCACACGAGGGCGCGACGCTCTCCTGGTGGGAGTACGTCACTGGCGCCCACTTCTGGGGCGCCGTCATGGAGAACTGGCAGTCGGAGTTCCTCCAGTTCACCGTGTTCATCGGCGCGACGGTGTGGCTCGTGCAGAAGGGGTCGAACGAGTCCAAGCGGCTCGAGAGCGCAGGTTCGGAGGGCGACGCGCAGCAGCGCGTGGGCGCGTACGCGAAGCGAGGCTCACCGCGCTGGGCGAAGGCGGACGACTTCCGCCGGACGCTCTACGAGAACTCGCTGCTCCTCGTCATGGGCGCGATCTTTCTCGCCTCGTGGCTCGCGCAGTCGCTGAACCACTGGCGCGTCTTCAACGAGGAGCACCGAGCCCACGGCGAGTCGACGATGTCCTGGGGCCGATACCTTCTCGACCCCGACTTCTGGGAGCGAACGCTGCAGAACTGGCAGTCCGAGTTCCTCGCGGTCGGCGTCATGGTCGTGTTCACGATCTATCTCCGGCAGCGCGGCTCGCCCGAGTCGAAGCCGGTCGGCGCACCGCACGACGAGACCGCCTCGTCCGGCTGACGTCGCCATCGTTTCCGGTGATCAGTCTGCGGGTACCGAACTGGCGTGCCACGCGCGATCTGGTCCGGCAGCATCGCCTTCGGGCTCGTCAATGCGCCCGTGAAGATGTACAGCGCAATCGACGAGCACGACCTGGAACTGCACCTCGTCCACGAGAAGGACGGATCTCGCATCGGCTACGAGAAGGTGTGCAAGAAGGAGGGCAAGGAAGTCCCGGCCGACGAGATCGTCAAGGCCTACGAGGCCGAGGAGGGCGAGTACGTCTACCTCACCGAGGACGACTTCCGGGCGGCCGAGGAGGAGGGCTATCGAACGATCGAGGTGCTCGACTTCGTCCCACGTGACGAGATCGACCCGATCGTGTTCAAGCGCACGTACTACCTCGGGCCGGGCACCGGGGCGGAAAAGGTGTACGCGGTGCTCGTCAAGGCGATGGAGAGCTCCGGTCTCAGCGCGGTCGCCCGTTACGTGTTCCACGACAAGCAGCAGCTCGGAACGCTCCGCGTGCGCGACGGTGTGATCACCCTCGAGAACATGTACTTCGCGGACGAGATTCGCCCGACGAAAGGCGTCGTGCCCGACAAGCTGCCCACGCGTCGAGAAGCGCGAGCTCGAGATGGCGGAGAACCTCATCGAGCGCTTCACGTCGTCGTTCGTGCACGACCGGTACGAGGACGAGTACCGAAAGCGCCTCCTGCAGGTCGTGCGCAAGAAACGGAAGGGCGAGGAGATCCACGTCGAGCCGGCCGTGGAGGCTGCCGCTCCGACCGACCTCTTCGAAGCCCTGCGCGAGAGCGTCGAGGCGGCGAAGGGATCGAAGACGAGAGCATCGAAGCCGCGCAGGACGTCAACGCGCCGTTCCCGTCGCCGGCCGAAGTCGCGCAGCCGGTAGCGCTCTCGACCGAGCGGCCGAGCCCCTCAGTCGAGCCGATCGAGCCGCGTGCGCACGGCGGCCAGCTCCCGCTCCGCCTCCTTGCGCTGACGCGCGGCGACTTTCTCGGCGCGCGTCGCCTCGGCCAGGCGCTCCTCCGCGGCGCGGAGCTCGTCGCGCAGCGCCGACTCGCGCCGTCGGCGTTCCTCCTCCTTCGCCCTGGTGCGAGTCGAGTCGTCCTTTCGCGCCCGACCCTTGCGAGTGGCGGCAGGCGTCATCCCGGCGAAGGGATCGAACCCGGCCGTCTCCACCTCGGTGCGAAGGGCGCCTCGGGAGAGGGCGGCGCGGTCTTCGTCGGCGGCGACGGCATTGCGAAGGAGCGCGCGCAGCCTCCGACGCATCGTCTCGCTGGGTCGATCCAGGTGAGCGAGGGCAACCTCGGCCAGTAACTCGAGCGCGTCGTCCAGCGCCTTCAGAGCAGCGGAGTACGCCTCTGGGTCTCCGCTCAGCTGCGTCTTTCTCACGCGCTCGGCGGCTCGCGCGGCATCCTTCGCCGCCTGCGGCCGCGCGCGAGCTGCCCGGTTGACCGCGAGGACGACCGGCGGCGGCTTGCGTAGCTTGGCGACGACTTCGGCGTCGGCCGTTCGGCCCGCGTCGCGAAGCTCCTTGACGATGCGCTTCCGCTCGGCGACGAAGTCCTCGGGCGCGACGGCGAGGAGACCTTCGGCGTCGGCCGGCAGCTCATCCACGCAGCGAGGCTACTCGGTCATCCGAGCAGCGACTTCGTACTTCGTGACGGAAGTGCGCTGCCCGGGGGTATCGCCGCAGGCATCGCGTTCAGCGCCGCGTCCCCGCGTGCGTAGTCGTCCTCGGAGTCGAAGAAGAGGATCGCCAGGGACTTCTCGGTCTCGGGATCGTGGAGCATGAGAAACTCCTTCGCAGGCACGTCGTCGGGACGATCTCCCGCCTCCATCTCACGCTTCATCTCGTCGATCCGCTGCTTGCTGACACCGTCGAAGGTCACAACGCGTGCGAGCGTCATCAGATCCTCCAGTCGAGTTGGGGACAAGCGTCCGAGACGAGCATACGACGCCGGGATCGCGAACGATAGGTCCACGATGGCCGAGTCAGCACCCCTCGGCGGGCACTCCTCCCGTTGCGGGCCCAGTCGGCAGGCGTGCGCGCAACACGGTGCCGCCGCCGGGTGGGCTCTCCACCTCGAGCGACCCGCCGATTGCCTCCAGCCGGTCGGCCAACCCTCGCAGGCCCGAGCCGCCTGCTGCGCTTGCGCCGCCGCGCCCGTCGTCCGCGATCTCCGCCGTCGCAAGGCCGTCGAGTACTGCCACGCTGATGCGAACACGTGTTGCGTTTGCATACTTCGCCACGTTGGTGAGTCCTTCGGCGACCGTGAAGTAGATCGCCGTCTCGACCGTCTGTGAGAGCCGCTCGTCGAGGACATCGACCTCCACCGGCAGAGGCGCGCTGTCGGCGAGCCGCCTCACAGCGTGCGCCAGTCCGCGTTCGCCGAGTTGGCTCGGATGAATTCCGCGGGCGAGCTCACGCAGCTCGGCCAGCCCCTGTTCGAGCTGCTCGATCCCTTGCTCGAGGAGCGGCGACGCAGACGTGCCGGCGGCTTCGCTCGCGGCCCGCCGGAGCATCATCAGCGACACGATCATTCGCTGTTGGGCCCCATCGTGCAGATCGCGCTCGAGGCGGCGCCGAGCCTCGTCACCCGCCTCGACGATACGAGCCCGAGACTCCTCCAGTGCTGCGGCTCGTGCCTGCTCGCCGTGTAGCTGCCGGCGGAGACTCTCGGCCTCGTGGCGTGCGGTGACATCGAGCGCCGCGCCGTGCACCCAGAGCGACTCGTCCTTGCCGGCGATCTTCCGGAATCGGCTCAGGATCCAGGCATACGAGCCGTCCGCTCGTCGGACGCGGTATTCGACTTCGGTGATCGTGCCGTCGATCGGCGCTTCCAGCAGTTTGGCCCGACTCACCTCTCTGTCCTCCGGATGCAGCAACTCGGCCCAAATCCGCTTCGGTTCGGGCCCGATGAAGTTGGTCGCCGGGTAGCCGGCGATCTAAGTCATCTCGTCGCTCACGAACTCGATCGAGTACGGCTCCGGCGACAGACGGGAGCGGTAGATCATTCCCGGGACGGTGCCGAGGAACGACTCGAGCTCGAGGGGCGGTCCGTCGCCACGAACCGGGATCGTACTCGGGCCGTTCTTCAGCCGAAGTGAGCTGCAGGCGCTGTTGACCGCTCGACTCCGCGACGAGGTACGTCAAGATGCAGAGGCTGCCTCCTACCGGCGGCCGTCCGTAACCCACCCTCAGCGAGGAGGAAGACGATGAGAGAAGGCAAGTTCTTGCGGATCGGCGGTTACGTCTCGGGAGGCGTGTTGATCTTCCTCGGGATCGCCGTCGTCGCTCTCGGCGTCTGGGGATTCGCGTTCACCCGCGACCACATCGAGCGCGAGGGAATCACCTTCGGGCCGATCGAAGACCCGGCGGTTGCGGAGCATGCTCGAGCAGTGGGCGGGCGAGCCGGTGGACACAGGCAGAAAGGCGCTCGCACAGGCGGAGATCATGCGCGAGCACACTCTCTCGGGCACGGGCGGGCTGACTTACGCGGAGATGGGGCGGGACCAGTCCGCCGAGAATCCGAACGATCCAGCTGGGACGAACGACGAGGCCGCGGCAGCGAAGGACGAGAACGGCGAGCCGATCTCGAACAGCGCCCGCAACACCTGGGTCACGGAGACCGCTCTCGCTACCGCGCTCGACATGGGATTCATGTCGGAGATGCTCTCGATCTTCAGCATCGTCGTCGGGTTCGCGCTGCCGTCGACCGGAGTCGGCCTGGTGATCCTCGCGAAGGCGGTGTTCGGACGATGGAGGACCGAGGCGCAGGCCGCCTCTTCGACTCCTGTGCCAGGAGCAGCTCCCGGGTAGCCGCCGCGGAAAGCCCCGCGCTAGACTCGCGCGGCGATTGAGACGGTGACCGGATCTGCCTGCAGGGATGCTCGGCTTTCGGTGCCTCCGGGCAAGATTCGCCAGCGACGAAATACTGGCAGACGATCGAGCCGATCAACGCTGCACTCGAGCGTGGTGAGAAGTTGAACATCTACTTCGAGCTCGCGGACGATCTTCAAGGGACTCGACCTGGGTGCGCTGCTTCAGGACGTCAAGGCGGTCGGCTGGGTCGGGTTGAAGCACCGCTCTTCCTGGCAGCGAATTGCGCTCGTCACCGACAAGGACTGGGTCAGACACGGCGCGAGCGCGTTCGGCTGGCTGGCTCCCGGCGAGATGCGCTTGTTCGAGCTGTCCGAGCGTGACGAGGCCTTGTGCCTGGCTGGCCGAGACTTCGTCCGACTAGAGGACCAGCCGGGGCTAGCCCGAGGGTTCAGGCTGCTCAGCGCACCGCCTTCTTCACGAGCGTCACGATCTTCTTCTCCTCGGCGGCGGTCAGGTCCTTGAGCGCCCAGGAGGTCGGCCACATGGCCCCCTGGTCGATGTTCGCCTCGTCGCTGAACCCGAACGTGGCGTACCTCGAGTCGAACTTCTCCGCGCTCTGGAAGAAGCAGACGATCTTGCCGTCCTTGGCGTACGCGGGCATGCCGTACCAGGTCTTCGGCGAGAGCGCGGGCGCGGCGGCCGTGATGATCGCGTGGAGCCGCTTCGCCATGGCGCGATCCGTCCCCTTCATCTCGGCGACCTTCTCGAGCAGGGCTTTCTCTCCGTCCGCCTTGGCCGCCTCCGCCTTCAGCTCCTTGGCGCGCTCCTTCATCGCCGCTTTCTCCGCTGCGCTGAATCCCTTGGACGCGCGATCCCTTCCTTGCAGGTTTCCTCTCAGCCATGGCGAAGCACCTCCGTTCGTCGAGCGAGTCTCAGCAGCTTGCGGCGCGTGTCCATGGCGGTCAGGGTAGTCACGACTCCGTGCCCATGGCTCCGAGCGCCTGTGTGATCTTCGCGAGCACAGCAGTCTCCTCATCCTTCACCCCGCCCTTGGCCTCCGCTACCGCCGTCGCAACGTCGAGCACGAGGCGACGATAGGCATCGAGCTCGTCCGGGGCCTTGGCGCCGAGTACTGCTACGGCGGCAGCTAGGGCATTCATCGTCCCCTCGACGACCTCCTTCGGAGACGCGACCAGGCCGAAGCCGGTGGTGTGTGTCCCCGCAAGCTCGCGGACGAGTTGGCTCTCGCTCTCACGATCGCAGCGAGTTGCTTTGCGACCGCGCTCGCCTCGCCGAAGCTGTCCGTGAAGTCACGATGGGCCGCGGAGACAAGCATCCCCGCGCCCGTGACGCCCTGCTGGAGGTCCTTCCACTCGTCTTCGGTGAAGTCAGCCTTGCCTGCCATGTTCCTCCCTCGATTCGTATGCGCGTAGAGGTCGAGGCGGTCGCGGGTCGGGCGGTAGCTGCGGATCCGGTGATGGGCCTACATCTGGTGGCTGTGGGTCCGGCAGCGGCGCCGGTTCCGGAACCAGATCTGGGCCTGGCGGCTCAGGCACAGGCACGGGAATGCCTGGTCCCGGACCCGTTGTGCTCGGGTCATCCATGCGCATCGCCTACGGGCTCGCGCTCGTCCTCGGGAGCCGTCTCGTGTTCGACGATGGTGCCGTTGTCGAGGTCAAACCTGCCCGAGCAGGCAACGCAGACCCCTGACGTGCCACCCGCTCGTGATGCCTCCGTTCCTTCACGCGGCGGCTTGCCAGAGCCAAGACACCGTCCGACGTAGGGAACCGTCATGTCAGATCTATGAACGTTCCACGTGCACTTTGAAACCTATGGTGACCGCGAGCTCTAGAGGCCCGTTATCCCTTCCGACTCCACCGGCGTCTCTGCGGCCCAGCCTGCGAGGTGGGTGATCCAGATGGCGTAGAGGGACATGAAGCCGACGAACCACAGCGCATCGCGCAGAACCACTCCATACGGCGAAGCCGACCGTGAACCACAGAATCGTCAGCCAGTAGTGGACGACCCTTCGCTGGTAGGCGGTGGTGCGATCGACGACCATTCGCCGGTCAGGAGCCTTCGCAGCATTCGCGCCGGACTCACCTGTTGCGGGCGCACTTGCTCGGCCGAAGCCACCGTTCCTCCTAGTACCAGCGGCCCCGGGCGAAGCCGCCAAAGGCGAGCAGCCCGACGAGCGCGACGATGATTCCGAAGATAACGCTCCAGAAGATCGCGATCAGGATTCCGGCGATCACGATTCCTCCGCCGAGCGTTAGACCAATGCCACTTGAGGCGGTTCGATCGGCCATGAGTCCCCCAATTTGTGGAGCCGCAGGATGAAGTGCGGCAATGGTTCCCGTGCGGCCTCCGACTCAAACCAACTCGCTTGAACTCGGCGACCACGGGCGGCTCCTCTCATGCCCGCTCGGCCAGACCGCCTGCCCCCTAGCGCTCTGCACGGCTCCAAGCGTCGCCGAGCTGTCTTCGGTAGAACAACGCGAACGCCCATGGCGGAGGCGACCCTCTTGGCCCGAACCGGATTCATCGATCACGTCGGAATTGGCGTTCCGGATCTCGTCGTGGCCCGGAAGTACTACGACGATCTCATGTCCATCCTCGGACTCCGCGAGTGGTTCGAGACTGGTCCGACGGACCGCTCAACTACGGGCCGACGGCGCTCGAGGCTCGCAGTTGTTCTTCTACCAAGCAGAGGAACCCGGTACCTACTCACGCCTGGAGACCGGCCTTCATCACCTCGCATTCTTGGTCGCGAGCAGAGTCATCGTCCGCGAAGCACACGAGTGGGTCTCGAACACACGAGGCCGTCATTCTCGACGAACCCCGTGAGTTTCCCGAATACCGGACCACACTGTTTCGCGACCTACTGGCTGGATCCCCACGGATTCAAGCTGGAGGCGGTCTGCCACAGTCCCGAGGAGAGCCAGGCGGGCTGAGCCTAGCCGGGCCTGAGTCGCCAGCCAGGCTGCGTGTCTCAGTTGCCGCTGCCCGGTAGGGTCGGATGGTCGGTGGGATAGACGCCGACCGCGAATCCATACACCGTCTCGCCCGACCGCGGAAGCTGGTCGAACTCCGCCACCAACTCCGCCATACGCTCCCAGAAGTCGGACGCCTGGGCCTCCGAGATGCGGGCGTGCCGGATGAAGCCCCACAACTTCCCGTCATGGTGGGCTTCGGACGACTCACGAGCGGCGACCTCGAAGTCGTTGAAGTCCCGAGGCAGCTCGTCGTCGTCCGGGCTCCGCTCGACGCCGACGTAGAACATCCGTGCGGTGCGGCCGTAGAAACGCTCCTCGATCGCCCGCACCCGGCGGGTCCTCACCACCTGCACTAGCCCGGCCGCCTTGAGCACCCTGACGTGGTGGGCGACGGTGCTCTTGTGCCGCTCGAGCGCGACGGCGAGCTCACCCACGGTCGCCGCCCGCTCGTGGAGCAAGCCCAGGATCATGGTGCGGAGGGGATGGCTGATCGCCTTTACCTGGGAGGGCTCGGTGAGCGCGATTCGGTCGGCGAGGTCGTAGTCAGGGGGAGACGGGTTGCCAGCCATGGTGCGAATAGACTAACATTGCGAAATGTTCCAAGTTTACGAATCAATCGTGGAGGAGGATCGGAGATGACCGAGGTTGTGCTGTACCACCACATCCAGGGACTGACGGAGGGAGTGCGGTCGTTCGCCGACGAGTTGCGGCAGGCGGGGCACACCGTCCACACCCCGGATCTGTTCGACGGGCGCACGTTCGCGACGATGGACGAGGCCTTCGCCGTCGTTCGGGAGGCGGGCGACGCACTCGACGCGAAGGCGGACAGTGCCGCACGCGCGCTGCCGGAGGGGCTGGTGTACGCCGGCATTTCGTGGGGTGTCGGTGCTGCACAGCGGCTCGCCCAGACGCGCGCCGGTGCGCGTGGGGCGCTCCTCTATGAAGCTTGCTTCCCGATCACCGGCGAATACGCCTTCGGCCCATGGCCCAACGACCTGCCCGTTCAAATCCACGGCAAGGCGGACGACGAGTTCTTCGCACACGAGGGCGACGTCGATGCTGCCCGCGAACTGGTCGCCACGATCGGGCCGGACCAGGCCGAACTCTTCGTCTACCCCGGCGACGAGCACCTCTTCGTCGACTCCTCGCTTCCCACCTACGACGCCGACGCGGCGGCACTGGTGACGCAGCGCACCCTGCACTTCCTCTCCGTGCTGTGACCGTCATCTCACCGTCCACCGTGACGGTGCCGAGGTCGCACCTGGAAGGCGAAGCCGTGCAACGAACACATCTCGCCGTCGATTCGTATCGGCGACGACGAGGTTGTCGGCGAGCGACGTGAATGCGACGAGGCTGCCGTCGGCGCTGATGCCCGAAACGAAGCTCGCTGCGTCGGTCTCCTCGCCGGCCGCCGAAACACTCACCCGGGCCGTGGCGCCGGCGATGAGGTCGTGCACGAACACGTCGGACACTCCGTTCCGGTCGTCAGGAACGAGGTTGGGCGCACGGGAGGTGAACGCCGCATAGCGGCCGTCCGCTGAGAGGAAAGGACGCGACATGAAGACGTTTCTGCGCGTGGATCGATCGAAGCCGCGCGCGTTCGCCTCTTCTCCGTCGGACGCGACGCTGATCCGCGTCGTGAGGCCTGTCCAACGATCGTGTACGAAAGCGTCCAGGGCCTTATTCGTGTCGCCCGGGACGAGATTTCCCGCGCGCGAACGAAAGCCGACAAACCTGCCGTCTCCGCTGATCACTCCACGAACGTGGCCGCACGGGCCTGGGCACCGGTCGAGGAGACGTTCACCCGTTCCGTCAGGCGCGTGCGGCGGTCGAACACGAACACGTCGGCCTTCCCGTTCCAGTCCCCGTAGACGAGGTTCGTGGCGTACGAGCGGAACGCGACGACAAGTCCGTGGGCATCGATCGACGATGCCTCGCTGCGACTCCGGACTCCCCGAACGGGCCGATGCTCACGCGTCTCGTTCGTCCGGTGACCCTGTCGGTGACGAAGACATCCATCGTGCCGTTCTCGTCCGCCGGAACGAGGTTCGAGGATCCGACGAGAACGCGATCGTCCATCCATCGGCGCTGACGAGTGCGGCAAGGCTCGCTGCATCGGCCTCGCCCTCATTTCCCGTGCTCACGCGCTTCGTGAGCCCTGCTGCGCGATCGCGCACGAACACGTCCGCCACGCCGTTGCGATCGTCGGGCACCAGGTTGCTCGCCGAAGACGGGAACGCGACCACGCGCCCGTCCGCGCTGATCGACGGCTTTTTGCTCGCCCCATCCCCTTCCGCGCCGGAGGACGAGATGCTCGCCCGCCAGGTGCGCCCATTTACGAGGTCGCGCACGAAGACGTCGGTCACGCCATTCCGGTCGCCGAGGACGAGCGACGTGGCCCCGGACACGAAGGCAACGAAGCGGCCGCTCGCGCTCAGCGCGGCCCCGAATGTAGCGCCGTTCGCCTGGGCGCCTTTCGTGCTCAGGTTCGCGCGGTCCACGCGAAGAACGATGTCTTCGGCGGCAACGTGCGCGCCGATCGGCTGTGCCGTGCTTGAGCGAGGACCAGCAGGCTGTGGCAACACCAAGTGCGTTGACGATCCACGCGGGCCACCGCATTCCCAAGCGCTCCACCGGCGACCATCCTCTCATCTGAGTTCCCACTAAGCCTTTCGACGTCAGCTGGATGCGCCGGCTAGCCTCGCCCACATAGCTCGACGGCGGCCATTCCCCGTAGGTGAGTCCGCAGGACGGGAGCTCGCCGTTTGACGCTCGTGGCGCTCAGACAGGAAGAGACGCCGGAGGGCGCCTTCTCCCGGCTATGGCGACCTGGCGCAAGATTCAGATGCAGGCTTGCGGGGTATCTCCTTGGCCCCGAAGGAAGTTCGCCGGGGGAATCGGACGAGGGAGGTTGCAAGTGCCAGTCTGGGCTTGGGTACTCATCATCGTGTTGGTGGTTCTCCTACTGACCGGAGGCGTCTACGTACGCCGCTAGGCACTCGCAGAGCACCGGTTCGAAGCGGCCCGCGATATGAGCGGGCCGCTTGCCTTCTTCGCGAACACCGGCTGGAATCGCATGCAGAGTCTTTGTCCGATTCCTAGGCCGGCCGGTTTCCGTTCGAGGTGAAGGGGTACGCAAGTCGGTGACCACACCTCGAAAGGGAGGCAAGGATGGGTAGGACAATCACCTACGTCGAGACCTGGAAGTACCGTGACCCGAATCTCGCGACGAGCCTGACGCAGCAGCGGATCACCGGCTACAACGTGGAGGCGATCGACGGCTCGATTGGCAAGATCGACGACGCCACGCTCGAGACCGACTCGGGGCATGTCGTGGTCGACACCGGCCCCTGGATCTTCGGCAAGAAGGTCATGCTCCCGGCTGGCGTCATCACGAACGTCGATCACGCAAACGAGAAGGTCTTCGTCAACCGCACGAAGGACGAAATCAAGAACTCACCCGAGTTCGACGACTCGATGCGCGACGACAAGACGTACCGCACGGAGCTCGGTACGTACTACGGTCGCGGCGGGCGTGGATACCGCGACTGGGACTGAGCCTGAATCATCGCAATCGCTTCTTTGACAAGCGAAGGAACCGGTGACATCGGTTCCGGGTCGCGGCTCGCGTCCTACGAGCTGCGCGATGGAGCCGATGTCGCCGTCAACTGGAGGGAGACACATGCTTAGCCGAAGCAAAGAGAGCCAGATGGACAGGGCCAAGAACACCATGCGGGACGTCGTCTCCTATGCACAGGAGGTTGTCCGCGACGAGCGCCTACGCGCTGACATGCGTGCCGCGCTTGACCACGGGGCCAAGGCTGGCGATCGGGTCAAGAGAGACCTCGACGTGGGCGGCATCTCCACACGGCTCGCGACTGACAAGAAGCTGCGAAAGAACCTTCGCGCCATGCTCGACGACCTCGACGATGCTGGAAATCGGATGCGTCGAAAGAGCCATCGCGCGAGAAATGCAGTGCTCGTTCTCGTGGGCGCTGTGACGGCGGCGCTGGCGTTTCCGAGAGTTCGGCCGTGGCTGACGGAGCGAACGTCGGACCTGTTCGGAACGGGCAGCAGCGAGACTGAACCAGTGACCTGAGCGGGTCTCACACGCGGTGCAGGAAAACTGAAGAGGCTCCGCACAGGGGCCTCTTCGTTCGTATGGCTCCCTGCTCGTCGCGGCCGGCCCTTGCGCGTTTGGAGACCGCTTCGTCGGAGAAGTAGAGAGTGATGGCTGCAGAGCAGGCGGACGTCGCGCGACGACAAAAAAAAAAAAAAAAAAAAAAAAAAAAAAAAAAAAAAAATCGATCGTCCGAGGGCGTCGCCATCTCCTGCTCCACCTACACCCGACTAAGGAGGAATCATGTTGGGAACGAAAGTCCACGAGGTAATGACCGATCGGCCGCGCTGCGTGACCCCGGAGACCCCGGTCTCCGAGGCCGCGCAGCTCATGAAGAGCGACGACGTCGGCTCGCTGCCCATTCTCGATGGTGAGCAGTTGGCGGGCATGGTTACCGATCGCGATATCGTCATCCGAGCAATTGCGGATGGGAAAGATCCGCGAGGCATGCCGGTGCGCGAGGTTGCAAGCCGTGAACTCGTCACCGTCCGCGCGGACGATGACCTCTCGGACGCTCTCAAGCTGATGGCGAGCCAGCAGGTGCGGCGACTTCCTGTCGTAGACGACGACAATAGGCTGGTTGGCATCGTGGCGCAGGCTGACGTCGCGGTTGCGGCGAAGGAGAAGGCGGTCGGAGAGATGGTCGAGGAGATCTCGAAGTCACCGACAGGCCCGCGGCTATAGGCCTTCAAGATGCAACCAGGATCCACTCTGGCCCCCGCTAGGCCCGAACGTCAGCGAGCGAGGGAGTCGTGGCGACTCCCTCGTCCGTTAGCCACCCGTAGCGCTCAGTTCAGCCCGCCCGCCTCGAGCTCGCGCTCCGGCTCCAAGGAGGAACGTCATTCCCGGCCGCTAACCTTGACGGGCATGCGCGACGTGAGAGAGCTGGCGGTCTTGCTTGTCGGCTACGTGCTCATGGCGGCGATGGGTTTCGCCATCGTCCTGGCCGCTCTATCGGCCTAGCTCGTCCTCGTGCGACGGTCGACCTCCGCCACTTGCGGTGACGTTGGCCATGTCCCTCAAGGTCGGCGAACCCGAAGAGTCCAACGCTCAGCTGGTCGAAGCCAGCTCCGTGAGTTGAGATCCGCGGCCTCCGCGGCAAAGCGGGGTTTGCGACAGCTCCGCCACGGGAACCGTCGGGCACATGTCTGAAGCGCGAAGGCCTGAGGAAGAGACGATCGAGTCGGAGCTTTCTCAGATTCCGGATGAAGACGTTCCGGTGGATGACGAGTACGACGGACCGGATCCGGAAGACGACCCGAAAGGTGACGCCTCGGACGAGGATCAGGGGACGTAGCGCGGTTCATCACCGGAGAGGTCCGCCTACTCGCGTGTAGACGTCTCGTCGTCGCTCTCTGTCTCGCGTTCTATCGGCGTTGCTGCCCTCGGCCTCTCGCCGAGGACGCCAACTCAGCGCCAACTCTGCGGTCCCCAAGCGCGGCGTTGATGCTCGCTCTCAGGTCGCGGGCTAGAGCCTCGAAGTCCTGATCGCCTGGGAGGTTCGTTGCCCGTCCCGGTGTGGTATCCAGCCGCGCTCGAACATCTCGCAGCCACGCCCGGAGTCGCTCGATCTCCTTCTCAAGCTCCTCGTAGGTATTTACGCGATGGAGCAGCAACGGCGCGTCTCCCGGATTAGGCGCATACGGATCGACGACGACCGTCGAGCGCGGCAGCGGACCGACAAGCCTCGACCTGGGGCCTTGCCCATCCTCGTGCCATGGCCGCGCCGTCGCGTGTGCACGCAGTTCTCGATCCAGCGCAAGGGCTTTGTCGACACTCACTGCGGCCTCGCGGAGTCGATCACCTCGCGAGCTTGCCACGAATCCATGCGACTGCGGAAGGCGTCGCCGACATCGTCTCGGTTGCTCCCGGAGCACCAACCTGATCACTGGCCTGATCAACCGCACTTCCGCTCTACGTCCTTGACCACTTCACGCACATGTTCGGGAAGCTCGGCTAACGACCCTTCGCTGTGAGCGACCGCGGAGGCAATCTCGAACTCATACGGCTGAAGCCGCGTGGTGTACTCGGTGATCGCACAGTGGCAGACGGCTGGGCTGTCACCCGACGCGACGCAGCCTCGAACCCACGTCTTTCGAAACCACGGGTCGGTGTCGTACAGCGCGGCCGGGTCGGTAATCACTACAAGGCCGCTCGATGCAGTCTCGTCGGAGTCCGGCAGAACGATTGCGACCGCAGCGAGTCCAATCACCACCACGACAAGCCCGAGCGCAACGTGTCTCAACTTGACCCTCGCGAAGAGGCCTTCATGCGTGGTCAGTATCACTCGTCGTATGGCGACGCGGCGCGTCGGATGCGGCATGTCGCTCCGGCCGCGACCGAGCTAGCTGCACAAGAAGCGCGAGCAGAGGGCGCTCAGTCCGCAGATGCGCGACCTGCTTGCGAACTTCGAAGCGCAGTACGGGAAGCGCGAATCTCAGGTCGCCAACCGATCCACCAGCAAGACCTGAGTCGAAGCTAGTACAAGCCCTGCCCGCCTCGGGCTCCGCAGGTAGCTCTGCGGCTAGGCCGGACGCACGCTCCATCTGTACCCGACCGAGGGTCTCCCGCTGGCTTCGGAAGCCGATTCCTGGTGTGTGAGCAGCGAAGCCGATTCGGAAATGAGCCGCGGCCGCCCGCCGGTCTTCTCGGACGAGCTGCTGGGCCAGGCTGCCCGCTATTCCTACGCCCGGCGGATTCGAACGAGGCGTGGCGCCCAAGACCTCGTCTACCGCATGTTTGCGATCGCTGCGCTCGAGCACTTTTGCGAGGCGTACCCCGAAAAGGAGACGACGCTCGCCTGGCTGCTCACGCCCAAGCGCCGCCACACGCTGTTGACCGAGCTCGGTCGTGTCGCTCAGCCGCGATCCGATGCAGCCGGTGGGCTGAGTTGGAGTGAGCCGGACGTCTCGCGCCTGATTACTGCTGCTCTCAGCGTGGCAGAGGCCCGCCCCTCGACGAAGGTGGGGGTCGCGATGATTCGCGACTTTCGCCGGCACGGAGGGACCTGGGCCTGGCGCTTGATCCCTCGGGGCAGCGTCGGCGGCTAGCTGCGCACGAACGAGGGCGCGCGAGAGACTCCCGGAGGAGATCGAGTCTCTCGCGCAGTGACGGCGAGCCCGCGCAGGCCCCACCTGCCAACAGGGGTGCACCGAGAGAGACAGGCTCCCGGCGCCGGACTCGCCATGGCATCCACGCTAGGTGCGGTGAGCCAGGCGGTACAGGACACGATCGGGTCAACTTCCGACGGCCAAGGAATAGACCCAATTGCGTCCTAGCGGGCGAGGCGACGACAGGACACGCTCTCACTACGGATGGAGGGGGAACCGCCTGCCTCTCCCTCCATCCTCTACTTGGCGAATGCAAACGGCGGCGGCTAGCTGCCGAGGGAGATGGACATGAGGAGTGCGTATAAGAAGTACGAGATCCACTCAGGGCGCCGGTTGGTGGCGACCCAGTTCTCGGTCAGCGCGTCACAGGCCGTTACGGATTACGTGCGCTCGTACGGCGTCAAGGACGACGAGATCACGCGAGTCGGAGTGGACTGCGTCTCCTGGCGAGGCGCTCGGTTCAAGGCAATGCTCGTTCCTGCGGAATCGCCCGTTGATGCCGTGAGAACGGCTGGCCCCCAGGTCGCATGACTCACGAGCAGCGCGACTTCCTCCGCAAGCAGATCGACGCTCGGATGCGCGAGCGCGTGGAGCGTGCCCGGAGCGCGAACGCACAGGCAAATGCGAAGGCGCAGCCAAGTGCGAAGGCACAAGCAAGTGCGAGGGCACAGGCAAGGGCGCACGCAGCAGGCAGCGTGACCTCGCCGGTCGTGAGGAAGGCTCTAGGGCGCCCGAGGCTTGAGCAGTCCGTTTCCCTCGCAGCGCGGGCAGAAGTGAACCGCTCCGTTCGCGCGCTTCGGGCAGGGCGAGGCGGGGACAGAACACGCTTCCCAGCAACATGAAGTTTGCAATCACGACCGGTGCCGCGCTCCGTGAACGCGGACTGCGCACCGAGGAGCCCGCCCCGGAGCCGGTCGTCGAGGCCGGCGTCTTCTGGGACGATGCGAAAACCCTGGGCGAGGTGCTAGCCATGAGCCCGGACGAGTTCCGGCGCTGGGCGGCATTCGTCCAAGCCCGGCGGACTGTTGGTGACGACTGATGCAGCTGGGCCGCACGGAGATCTCGATTCTCTGGCGCAATCGCCTAACGTGAGCGGCCGAGACGATGAGGCCGGACGTAGGAGGGAGGGGTAGCTGCGGCGATACCGCCCCCTCGTCGCTCCACCCACGTCCGGAGCAGACCACGCCCGACCTCTTCACTCACAGTTGTCGCTCTCGTCGTTATGTCGAGCGTGCCCCTTCGGAGGGATCTCTGGCCTAGTCGAGCTTGCGCCGACCCAGAGCTGGGCTCCGACACTGATACCGTGGTTCGAACATAGCTCCCTCCTCCCGCCGCTTGAACTCACGATGAGTCGCGCCAGGTTCGAGCCTTATCGAGAGGAGAGTTTTTATGGCATCGACCGCGGAGCGCCCTGACAAGCTGCTCGTGACATTGGACGGCCTGCTCGATCAGGCCGTCAGAGTCGTGCCCCGACCACGCGACAACTTCTCGGCCGCCATTCGCGCAATGCGTGACGGTCGTTACGACGCTGCGAGGGATCGCTTCCGCCGGCTTGAGGTTCACGAGCTATTGGCGAGAGACATCACGGCAGCGGTCGAGGCGGGAGAGCCGACTGACCGGGAGTCTGAGTTCCTCAAGCGCGTTTCGGTCCGGCTGAGTACTGGATAGCGCAGGCGTCATCCAAGGGCAGCTGACATGACGAGCTACTACACCGTGTTCCTCACCTTGAAGGACTCGGATACGGTCGATGAGTTCTACAAGTACCCCGTGGAGGAGCTTCCCGAGGTAGGCGAGGTCATCAAGGTCGTCCGCTTCCTCCGCGACCGCCCGACTCGCGCTCGCGTAACCAACATCGACGCCTTTCAGCCCCGGATCAGTGCCATCCAGATCGACTAGCTTGGCCGCGGTAGAAAGGCGACATGTCCTTTCCGCGTGTAATCGCCGCTCGTGACCTCGGGCATGGTCTCGACACAACCCACGGCACGGCCCGAAACGACTCGGCGCTCATCTGGCGGGTGTGCACCGGAGAGCAGGCCCCACCGCATGAGCACGTCGCGGGGGGAGGGGTGACGCCCGCTGTGCGCCTCAGACGTGCGCGATTCCGTGGCGGATCGTGTGCCACGACTGCCAGGTGATGCGGAGGATCACTGCAGTGATGGCGAGGGCGATCAGAGGGTCAGCCACGTCGAATCCGAGCGCGACCACCACGGCACTGAGAATGACTCCGAGACTGACGTAGGCGTCGGCGCGGGCGTGGTTCCCGTCCGCCACGAGAGCAGGGCTGTCGAGTCGCCTGCCTGCCCGTGTACGGATGAACGCGGCGACGAGGTTGCCCAGGAAGCCGATCGCACCTGCCAGGGCGAGTGCAACGAGGTGCTCGGGTGCCTCGGGGTTGATGATCCGCACGACGGCCTCATATGCAGCAACGCAGGCACTGATGAAGATCGCCAGTACGACGGCGAGACCCGCGTAGCCCTCGGCTCGCTCGGAGCGCAACGCGAACGCCACGCCCAGCGGGATAGCGGTCAGGGCGTCACCTACGTTGTGGATCAGATCGGCGAGAAGCGCGACGCTGCCGGTGAGGACGAAGATCACCGCCTGCGCGGCCGCCGTCAGTCCGAGAACGACGAGCGAGAGTGCAACGGCCCTCAGGCCAGCGCGTGAGCGAACGATGGACCGATCGACTAGGCCGTGCGAGTGACCGCGCGCATGGGCGTGGTCATGTTCGTGCGAGTGCGGTTCGCCTGGCGCATCTGTGTCGCTGTGCGCGTGTTCATGGGCCGCACCGATCGGCTTGGACTTCCACGGCGCGAGGAGGTGTCGGTGCGTCCTCGCGTGGGAGTGGCTGTGCTCGCGGCGTCCGTGCCGATGCGGAGTGGAGGTAGCTGCGGTCATGAGGCGTAGACGCCTACAGCGCGTCGTCCACATGGAAGCTGAACATCATCCCGCTCTCGTGGTGTTCGGCGATGTGGCAGTGCGCCATCCAGAATTCCAGCGAGGCCTATCGTCGGGGCCGCCGGACAGCGTGCCCGGCCTTCCGCTGGTCCCGCCGTCACGATGCCTCCGAGGCGGCCTCGTCGACCGCGACCACGGCGGCAACCAGCTCCGTTCGCGGAGCGATCCGGAGCAGCCGCGCCGATCCTCCTCCCAGCGCTCGAGCAGCGAGGCCGCGCGCGCCGAGCCCGTGTAGCGCAGGTGACGCTCGACCAGGTCTCGGACCTCGTCGAGCTGCGAGCCGGTGGGCGCCTCGGCGACGACCAGGTCGCCGTTCAGCGCGACGGCGAGCGTCTCCGCGTCGCCGAGAACGTATGCCTCGCCGCCCGTCATTCCGGCTGCGAGGTTCAGGCCGACGTCTCCGAGGATCACGACCGTCCCCGCCGTCATGTACTCGCAGGCGTGATCACCGACGCCTTCGACCACGGCGACGGCGCCGGAATTGCGGACCGCGAAGCGCTCACCGGCCGATCCCGCGCAGAAGAGCGCTCCCCCCGTCGCGCCGTAGAGAGCCGTGTTGCCGAGAAGGCACGGATCGCCTGCATCGTCGGGCGGCGGCGACACGACGATGCGACCGCCGCTCATCGACTTGCCGACGTAGTCGTTCGCCTCGCCGACGAGCTCGAGCCGGAGCCCTCGGGTGAGGAACGCGCCGAAGCTCTGACCGGCGACGCCCTCGAACCGGACTCGCACGCGGCCGGCCGGCGGGCCTGACCCCGCACTTCGCGCGACCGCCCCTGCGAGCCGTGCCCCCACCGCCCGATCGCCGTTGGTGATCAGATGGCGGGCCTCGATGAGCGCCGGCTCGCGCACGGCATCCTGGCCCTGCGCGAGCAAGAGCGTCCCCAGCCGGTCACCTCCATGTGCAGATCGCTCACCCGTGAATCGCGAGGGACCGCCCACGCTGCGCCCGAGGAGGGGGGAGAGATCGAGCGAGTCGGCGGCTGCGTCGCCCGTTCGGCGCTGGCGGAGGCACTCGACGTGACCGATCGCCTGCTTCAGCGAGCGGAGGCCGAGCTGCGCGAGCAACCTGCGCACTTCCTCGGCGACGAAGAGCAGGTACGCCTCCACCATCTCCGGCGTTCCGGCGAACTTCGCGCGGAGCTCGGGCTGCTGGGTCGCGATCCCGACCGGGCACGTGTCGAGATGGCACGACCGCACCATCAGGCACCCCTCCGCGAGCAGCAGCGAGGTGCCGAACGAGAACTCGTCCGCTCCGAGCAGCGCGGCGACGAGCACGTCCCGGCCCGTCTTGAACCCGCCGTCGACGCGGACACGAACGCGACCGCGGAGGTGGTTCGCCATCAGCGCCTGCTGCGTCTCGGCGAGACCGGCCTCCCAGGGAGCGCCCGCGTGCTTGATCGACGGGAGCGGGCTTGCGCCGGTGCCGCCGTCGGCGCCTGCGATGTGGATCACGTCCGCATGCGCCTTCGCGACGCCCGCAGCGACGATCCCGACTCCTGACTCGGCGACGAGCTTCACCGAGATCGCGGCCTCCGGGTTCACCTCGCGGAGATCGAAGATCAGCTGTGCGAGATCCTCGATCGAGTAGATGTCGTGGTGCGGAGGCGGCGAGATGAGCGAGACTCCGGGCTGCGTGCGCCGCAGCCGGGCGATCTCCTCGGTCACCTTGTGGGCCGGGATCTGCCCTCCCTCGCCGGGCTTCGAGCCTTGCGCGATCTTGATCTGCAGCTCCTCGGCGAAGACCGCGTACTCGGCAGTGACACCGAACCGGCCCGACGCGACCTGCTTGATCTTGCAGTTGCGCTCGTCGCGATAGCGGTCCGGGTCCTCCCCGCCCTCGCCGGAGTTCGCGCGCGCGCCCAGGCGGTTGAGCGCGATCGCGATCGTCTCGTGGGCTTCCGCAGAGAGAGCTCCGTGTGACATCGCTCCGCCCGAGAAGCGGCGCACGATCTCCGAGGCAGGCTCGACCTCCTCGAGCGGCACTGCTGGTCCGGCCGGGACCAGCTCGAGCAGGTCGCGCGGCTCCAGAGGCGGCCTTTCGTTGACGAGCGCCGCATAGCGCTCGTACAGGTCCGAGCGGCCGTCGCGTACCGCTTTCCGAAGGGCGTGCGCCTCGGTCACCGCGTCCTGAAGGGCGGCGACGACATCCGGATCCGTCGCGTGCGCCTCCCCGCCCTTGCGGAACTTGAAGTAGCCCGGGTTGTCGAGCTGCGGCCGCGCCCCGTGCGAGGCTGCGAGCCGCTCGAGCGCCTCCTGCTCGAAGCGCTCGAGCCCCGCGCCACCCAGCGAGGACGGCGTGCCGGCCAGGTACTCGCGGCAGAGGTGACGATCGAGGCCGACCGCTTCGAAGAGGCGGGCGCCGCGGTAGCTCGCGACGTCGGAGATGCCGATCTTGGACATGACCTTCAGCACGCCTTCCTCGAAGGCGGCGAGAAGCCGTCGCTGAGCATCCGCTGGAGAGGGACGGTCGCCGCCGATCCGGTCGTCCGCCGCCAGACGAGCGACCGTCTCGAGCGCGAGCCGCGGACAGATCGCGTCGGCGCCGTAGCCGAGCAGACAGGCGATCGCGTGGGTGTCGCGCGGCTCGTCGGAGTCGACGAGGAGCGAACACCCCGTGCGCAGTCCCGCCTCGGCCAGCCGGCTGTGCACCGCCGAGAGCCCGAGCAGCGCGGGCATCGGCGCGCGCTTTCCTCCCGCATCGCGGTCGCTGAGACAGACGAGCGTCGCTCCCGCGGCCACCGCCGACTCCGCGAGCACGGCGAGCCGGTCGAGCGCGTGGGCAAGCCCCTCGTCCCTCGCGAACGTCGCGTCGAGGTAGACCGGCTCGAGCGTGTCGAGCGCGGACGGGTAGAGGAGGAATCCCGGCAGGACGGACGATCTCCGCGAGCGGTCCTTCGACCTCGAGTGCGGCCGGACGGGGCCCCAGGAACGTCGTCACCGACATGACGAGGCGCTCTCGGAGGTGATCGATGGCCGGGTTGGTGACCTGGGCGAAGCGCTGACGCAGGTAGGTCGTCAGCGGCCGAGCCCGGCCGGCGAGCGGCGCGATCGCGGAGTCGTCCCCCATGGAATAGACCGGATCGTGAGCCGTCTGCGCGAGCGGGCGCAGCATCGAGGTCAGGTCCTCGCGCGTATAGCCGTGCAGCACTTGGCGCGCATCGAGCGGCTGTTGAGGTGGGGGCATGGGATCGCCGACGGAGGCTCGAACCGTGCTCGCCGCGACCCACTCGCCGTACGGACGGCGCCGCGCGAGCTCCTCTCTGATCTCGCCGTCCAGGAGCAGGCCGCGCTCCGGATCGAGGGTCAGGATCCCGCCGGGCCCGAGACGGAGGCGGCGCACATGCGTGCCCTCCGGCAGAGGCACGGCTCCCGCCTCGGATGCGGCCGCGACGAGGCCGTCGTCGGTCACGGCGACCCGGAGGGGACGGAGCCCGTTGCGGTCGAGCGCCGCGCCCGAGATCCGTCCGTCGCTGAAGCACAGTGCGGCAGGCCCGTCCCACGGCTCGCTGACGAGCGCCCCGTACCGGTGGAGGTCGCGAACCTCCGGAGAGAGACGAGGGTCGTTCTGCCAGGCAGGCGGAACGAGCAGCGAGACGGCCTCGGCGAGGTCCTTCCCGCGGTCGCGGACGAGCAGCTCGAGCGCGTTGTCCAGGAGCGCCGAGTCCGACCCGTCGCGATCGAGCGCAGGTGCAAGCGCGGGCTCGGCGCCAAGGGCGCTCTCTCGCGCCTCGAGCCAGCTGACGTTGCCGTCGATCGTGTTGATCTCGCCGTTGTGGCACAGCAGCCGGAACGGCTGGGCTCGCTCCCAGCTCGGGTCGGTGTTCGTCGAAAAGCGCTGGTGGAAGATCGCGAACGAGACGGCGAGGGCCGGATCCTCGAGGTCCTCGTAGAACCGCGCGAGCTGGCCCGCCGCGCACAGGGCCTTGTAGGTGACGGTCCTGAACGAAAGCGAAGCGACGTAGACGCCCGGCACGCGTTCCGCGCGGCGCCGCGCTCGGTACGCACGCCGCTCGGCGTCGTCCTCGCACGGAGCGAGCAGGAGCTGCTCGATGCGCGGAAGCGAGGCGAGCGCAGTGACGCCCAGCGCGGAGGTGCGTATCGGAACCGTGCGCCAGCCGGCAGGCTCGAGGCCCTCGGCGCGGCACGCGTTCTCGACCGCCAGCCGGAGCCAACCCTCCCGGAGGAAGCACATCGCGAGCCCGGCACCGGGCGTGCCCGTGATCGTCGGCGTGAGGGGCAGGAGGACGCCCGCACCGTCGCCCGTGACGCCGTCCGCAGCCCAAGCTCCGCGGTGTCCGACCGCCGCAAGCCCTGCCAGCGCCCGGTCGAGCAGCTCCCGCGAGGCGCGACCGCGCACGTCCGCGACGAGCCCGATGCCGCAGGCATCGCGCTCGCGTCGGGGGTCGTGGAGGAGGCGTTGCTCGTCGCCCATTGCGTCGCCCTTTCGAAGGGATGAAGCAGGACTCTCCCGCCGGTGCTTCTGTCAGCTAGTCCGGCGGAGGCGGGAGGAGTGGCGCCGGCTAGCTGCCTGTGATGACCGCGAAAATTGCGAGCGCACGGCTCGCTACGACAATCGGCTCGATGCGGATGCTCGCGGTCGGCATGGAGAACGCCGAACCCTAGAGGCTTTTCGCAGCGAGAACAAGTGCCGGTCGCGCGAGCACGGTTAGCCGCTTGCGTCCGTCGGGTGCGTCCGCTAACGTGCCGCCCTTCTCGCCCCCGAGGACGGGGGCGGGCGAAGGCGTCGATGCCTCAGGGGTGTGCCCCTGGGGCTTTTTTGTTGGTCCGAGAGGAGGTGATGCCGAGTGATCAAGGTCGAGGCAGTCGTGATCCGCGAGCGTGTCGAGACGGTCATCGACGCCGTCGAGGAGCAGACCGGCCACGTCGGCGTCACCGTTGTCGAGGCGATCGGGCACGGCCGTCAGCGCGGGATCACGCACGAGTACCGCGGGAGGGTCTTCGAGTCGCGCTTCCTTCCGAAGGCGCTGCTCACGTTCGTCGTGCGGGACGAGCAGGCCGACGACGTGCTCGCGGCGATCGCCGACGCGGCGAGGAGCGGGAACGACTCGGGCGACGGGATCGCCTGGACGAGCCTGGTCGAGAACGTCACGCACAACCGAACCGGACAACCGCTGGAGGAGGTGGAGATCGGATGACGACCAAGGACCTCGCCATCGCGACGAGCACAGTGTGGGTGATCCTCGCGGCGATTCTCGTGATGTTCATGCAAGCCGGTTTCGCGTTCCTCGAGGCCGGCCTGACGCGCATGAAGAACGTCGGCCACATCGCGGCGAAGAACGTGCTGATCTTCGCCCTCGCGTCGATCGTCTACTTCGTCGTCGGGTTCGGGATCGCCTTCGGGGACGGCGGCAACGGGCTGGTGGGCGGCTCCGGCTTCATGCCGTCGATCGACGAGCTGACGACCGTGGGCGAGGCGCCGTTCTCCTGGTTCGGCGCCATTCCGGCGGCGGCCGGCTACCTCTTCGAGGTCGTCTTCTGCGCCGTCTCGCTCGCGATCGTGTGGGGCGCGATGGCCGAGCGGACGAAGCTCTGGGTGTACTTCGTCTTCGGCGCCTTCTTCACCCTCGTCTACTCGCTCGTCTCGCACTGGATCTGGTCGCCCGACGGATGGCTGTTCGCGCACGGAATGCAGGACTTCGCGGGCTCGACGGTCGTCCACTATCAGGGCGCGCTGGCTGGACTGGCCGGTGCGCTCCTGCTCGGCCCCCGGATCGGGAAGTTCGGTGCCGACGGCCGCGCGAACGCGATCCCCGGCCACAACATGGCCTTCACGACGCTCGGCGTGATCATCCTCTGGTTCGGCTGGTTCGGCTTCAACGCGGGCTCGACGCTCAGCGTCGACTTCGGCGGCGTGGGCTTCTTCGCCTACGTTGCCTTGAACACGAATCTCGCGGCCGCGGCGGGCGTGCTCGGCGCGGTGCTCACGTCGTGGATCGTGATCAAGAAGCCCGACCTCTCCATGATGCTGAACGGCGCGGTCGCGGCGCTCGTGGCCATCACGGCCGCCTGCGCCTTCGTGGCGCCGTGGGCGGCGATCGTCATCGGGCTCGTGGCAGGCGCGATCGTCGTGCTCGGCGTCCTCGTCGTCGAGCGCATCGGCATCGACGACCCGATCGGCGCGATCTCGGCACATGGAATGGCGGGGGTATGGGGAACGCTCGCGCTCGGCTTCCTCACCCTGCCCTCGCAGGCCGAGAGCCTCGCGACCGGGAGCGCCGGCCTGTTCTACGGTGGCGGGCTCCACCAGCTGGGGATCCAGGCTCTCGGCCTCCTGACCGTCGGGGCGTTCACGTTCACCGCCTCCTTCGCGTGCCTCTGGCTCATGAAGGTGACTGTCGGCATCCGGACGGATGCGGAGGCGGAGACCGCCGGTCTCGACGTCTCCGAGCACGGAATGTGGGGCTACCCCGAGTTCTACATTCCGGTCCCCGGCGGCTACGGGACGGAAGCGCACGGGCATCTCGCACCCGCGCACGCCGTGCGCAGTGGAGCGGCAGCCACCGCGCACGCGGCGGTCGCCCTTCCCGAGCCCGCTCAGTAGTGACCGAGCCGCAGAGGTCCCGCCGCCGAGGAGCCCCCTCGGCGGCGGGACTCCGCGGAGCAAGCGAACCGCACGCTAAGACGAACGCTCGTAGCGACGTCGGCCTGGTATCGCTGTCTGGTGGTCCGCTCGGGCCTTGACCAGTCGGCAGCTGAAGTGCCTACCGCATGACGGTCGACGCATCTTCAGGCGACGGTGCGGAAGCGCCCGCAAGGCGCTACGGCGCTCGTTTGGCATGGCGGGTTGCCAGCTCGCGGAACTTTGGTCCGTACTTCGTCGGGAGTGCGGCTTCCGCTGGTACGTGGTTCCACAACCTCGCAGCCTCGGTTCTGGCCTTCGAACTGCTCCTCGCGCCTGGGCAGGTCTCTTCGGGACGTTGCCGGAGGCCGGATTCGGCTTAGTGAAGCTATGGGCGGTGCAGGCTCGAAGCAACCTGCAACCGGGCATCTCCGCGACGACAGGGACAGCACCGGGGCCAGCACCGGGACGCACCTCTCGAGCAGTTACGAACTCAGGGCGGGCCTGGTGGCGGGATCTCATCTCAGCGAATCGACTTGCACAGAAACGCCATACTGAGTATAGTACTCAGTATGACCACAGAAGGGGCAGGCCGTGAGCGTTCCGCATGCCCTTCTTGCCCTGCTCAGCGAGGGGCCGAAGTACGGCCTGCGGCTGCAGAGCGAGTTCGAGGCTCGGACGGGCGAGGTCTGGCCGCTCAACGTCGGGCAGGTGTACACGACTCTCCAGCGCCTCGAGCGGGACGGACTCGTCGAGACCAGCGACGGGGAAGGCGAGCGGTCGCGGAAGCGATACCGGATCACGTCTGCAGGCGACCGCGAGCTGGCCGCGTGGCTTCGCACTCCACCCGAGCTGGTGCCTCCCCCGCGCGACGAGCTCGTGATCAAGGTGCTCGTCGCCTTGGAGGTTCCCGGAACCGACGTACACGAGATCCTGCAAGTGCACCGCAGGCGTGTGATCGAGGTCATGCAGAGCTACACCCAGGTCAAAGCGGCAGCGGGTGAGAAGGACGTGGCACTCGCCCTCGTGGCTGATGCCGAGCTCTTCCGGCTCGAGGCGATCATCCGCTGGCTCGACGCCGCGGACGTCCGCCTGAAGCAGCACCAGCCCATCGCGCCGCCCGCCAGGGCCGAAGTGCCTCTCGAACCAACTCGCACCATGGAGGTCTCCCAGTGACCAGCGCACTCGAACTGCGCCACGTTTCGAAGGTCTACGGCTCCGGGCCGACCGAGGTGCACGCGCTGCGCGACGTCGACCTTTCGGTCGAGCGGGGCGAGCTCGTGGCGATCATGGGGCCGAGCGGCTCGGGCAAGAGCACGCTCTTGACGATCGCGGGCAGCCTCGAGGAGGCGACTAGCGGCGAGGTAGTGGTCGACGGCGTCGACCTGGCGACGGTCTCGCGCGCAGACCAGGCGCGGATGCGACGCCGTTCGATCGGCTACGTCTTCCAGGACTTCAACCTGCTTCCCGGGCTGACCGCGCTCGAGAACGTCACCCTGCCCCTCGAGCTCGACGGCATCCCGTCGAAGGGCGCACGCGACGCGGGCCTCGAGGCTCTGGAGGAGCTTGACGTCGCCGAGCAAGCCGATCGCTACCCCGACGAGCTGTCAGGTGGCGAGCGTCAGCGGGTCGCGATTGCCCGGGCGGTAGTCGGGGAGCGCGGGTTGCTTCTCGCGGACGAGCCTACGGGCGCTCTCGACTCCGTCAACGGCGAGGCGGTCATGCGCCTCCTGCGCGCTGCTACGCAGGGCGGCGTCGCGGGTGTCGTCGTGACCCACGAGGCGCAGCTCGCCTCGTGGGCCGACCGTGTCGTCTTCCTCCGCGACGGCCACGTCGTCGACCAGACGGTCGCTGCTCCTGGCCCAGAGTCGTTCCTTGCGGCCGCCGATCGGCGATGACCACCCTCGCTCACCGGGCCAAGCTGGTGGTGGCCCGCGAAACGGCGGTGTCGCCGCCCGGCGCGCGCTCGTCCGCTGGTCGGCGCGTCTGCTTCGCCGCGAGTGGCGGCAGCAGCTTCTTGTGCTGACCCTCCTCACCGTTTCCGTCGCTGCAGCGATCGGGAGCACCACGGTCGCCTACAACGCGGTTCCCGCCGACGACGGCGACTTCGGCTCGGCGAATCTGCTGCTCAACTTCGACGGGTCCGACCCGCGCAAGCTCGATGCGGGGCTCGAGTCCGCCAGGAAGTCGTTCGGAACGATCGACGTCATCGGCCACCGCTCGGTGCGAGTGCCAGGGGCAGTCGAGACCATCGATTACCGGACACAAGGTCCCGACGGCGCCTACGGCGCTGAACTGCTCGCGCTCCGCCGCGGTAGCTACCCGGCGGGCCGCAATCAGATCGCCGTCACCGACGGAGTTGCAGAGTCTCTGCAGCTCGCGATCGGGTCGACCCTGGCAATCGACGGGCACCGGCGAACCGTCGTGGGGATCGTCGAGAACCCGGGCAAGCTGAGCGACGAGTTCGCCCTCGTCGCAGCCTCGTCCGTGAGCTCCGATCGGGTCACCGTGCTCGTCCATGCGACCGACGCGTCGCTCGACTCGTTCTACAGCGCGCTGCGTGACGGTGACCGGTCCCGCTCGGCCTTCGCGGGCTCCATGGAGCGCGGGAGTGACGTAAGCGGTGCGGCAGAGACGTTGGCGATGTTCTCGGTGGCCACCGTCTTCCTGCTCCTGGCCTCGCTAGTCGCCGCCGCAGGCTTTGCAGTCGTCGCGCAGCGACGTCTCCGCCAGCTCGGCATGCTCGCTGCGATCGGCGCGACCCAGAAGCACGTTCGACTCGTCCTGTTGTGGAACGGCGCGCTCATCGGAACGATCGCCGCGCTCATCGGAACGGTCGCTGGCCTCGTACTCTGGGTCGTCTTCGCTCCGACACTCGAGTCCGCGGTCGACCATCGCATCGACCGGCTCAGCCTTCCGTGGGGTCTGATCATCATGGCCGCCCTCCTGGCGGTCATCGGAGCGACCGCCGCCGCCTGGTGGCCGGCGCGTGCGGTGGCCCGCGTCCCGGTCGTGCTCGCACTCTCGGCGCGGCCTCCCAGGCCGAGGCCGGCTCGCCATTCGGCCATCGCAGCCGCAGTGCTGATCGCAGTCGGCATCGGCTGTCTCGCACTGTCCAACCGAGACAAGCCACTGCTCATCGTCGCCGGTCTCGTGTCGACGATCCTCGGCACGCTCCTCCTCGGCCCGCTGGCGATTCGAATCTTCTCCGGCGTTGCCGGGCACGTCCCCATCGCGCCGCGCCTGGCGCTGCGAGACCTCGCCCGCTATCAGGCGCGCTCCGGGGCCGCACTCGCTGCCATCACGCTCGCCCTCGGCATCGCGGCGGCGGTGGTCGTCACGGCGGCGGCCGAGGAAACGAAGGAGGCGAGGAGGATGGCTGCCGAGCTGCCCAACCTGACCGATCGCCAGATTCGCGTGTACGCGAGCTCGACGCGAGACACAGAGCTCATCGCGCTTCCGATCCAGAGCACCGCCGAGCGCTCCCGCGGCGCCGCGCGCGTCCGCCAACTCGCGGCGGGCCTCGGCCAGTCGACGGTAGTCCCACTCTGGAAGGTCGTGGGGCCGGGCGAGCCACCGATCGTCACCTTCGAGGGTGAGCGGGCGCTCGTCTCCGTAGGGCTCGCGAGGCAGGAGGATCCCAAGAACTTCACGCGGGGATCGGGCGTCTACGTCGCGACGCCTGCCGTCCTGCGGTACCTCGGGATCGACCCGGCGACGGTCGATCCGAGCGCGGACTTCCTAGCCGACCCGACCGTCCCCACCGACGAGCTCGTCATTCTCGACTTCGGGACGAGGAAACTGCTCCCAGTAACGAACGTCCAGAGAATCGCCAGCCGACAGGTTCTCGGCTCGGGCGAGGGCGACACCGGCCGCGCCCCGGACTCGTTCGTCACGCCCAATGGTCTTCGCCGCCACGGCTGGAAGCAAGTTCCGGCGGGCTGGCTCGTCGAGTCCAGCCGGGCTCTCACGAGCGAGCAGATCGCGGCGAGCCGCGAGCTCGCCGCCCAGGCCGGCCTCGAGATCGAGACGCAGCGCAAGCGCACCTCACTCGGGACGCCGATGGCGATCGCAACCGCCGCGGGTGCCCTGCTCGCCCTGGCAATCCTGGCGATGACGGTCGGGTTGATCCGCAGCGAGAGCGCCGGGGACCTCCGCACCCTAACCGCGACCGGGGCGACCGGACACATCCGCCGCACGCTGACGGCGGCCACAGCCGGCGCGCTCGCGCTCCTAGGCGCACTTCTTGGCGTCGCGGGCGCGTACGTGGTCTTGATGGCGACGTATTACGACGACCTCGGCTACCTGAGTGAATTGCCGATCCGATACCTCGTCCTCATCGTCGTCGGTGTCCCGCTGACAGCGACGGCGGCGGGCTGGCTCCTCGCGGGACGCGAGCCACCCGCCATCGCCAGGACTGTCATCGAATGACGGCCGTCCGGTGAGGCGGGTTACTAGCCGCGACGCCCCTCAGTCCTCCGCAGGAGCGGCAGCGGACGATGATGACCTCCTCGACGGCTACCGGGGAGCGCAACTCACCTTGCCTAGAACTTCGCCCGCTCGGGTCTGAGGTCCGCCCGAAGCCCTGCTCGTGCAGACCGCCGATGGGCGGAGCCGGGCTTTCGAGCTAGGGGACGGGATGCCCGTCGCGGACTTTGACGGCCGCCTCCACGCGGTGCTCGCCGAGCTCGGCATCGACGTCGAGATATGGAGCAGCCGTTCGGGGTGCCGATGACGACGCCGTTTCCCGAGGACGTCGAGCACGCGTCGTGGGATCGAGGCGATCGAGCGTTTCGGGCGCATCCTCGACTGGACGGACACCGTGTTCGAAGAGTTCAGCGGCTGGTTCAATGGCAAGACGAGCCCGGTGCACCTCTTCTGGCACGGCCTCGACCTCGCGGTCACGCGCTTCTCGGGCCGACCTGGCGGCGCGCTAGACGCCGATCCGGTCACGCAGGAGGCGTACTCGCACGAGGTCATCTCGTTCGGCTTCTGGCCCGGCGACGACACGGTCGGCGATGCCACCTATTACTCCTACACCGCGCCCGAGCCCGATGGGCTCGGCGAGCAACCGCTTTCCGCGGGCGCCTGGTCGAGTACGGGGCCGGCACGTTGGCGGTACTCCCCTACGAGACCGTGCATAGCGCGCGAGATCCAAGAACGACGCTGCTTGCGTTCTGCCAGAGCGCGTACGAGGCGGGTGCTCGCCTTTCCGGCTGGGACACCAGCAGCTTCGAATCGAAGTGGTGTCCGACCCCTGGGCAGCTGAACCAGCTCCACGCCACCGCCGCCGCCGAGTTCGGTCGTCCCAGCGCAAGCGCCTAGCGGGCCGAGCCGACCGCACAGCGCTGCCCCCGCAGAAGATGCAGCGAGGCGCACATACCGAAGAGAACGGGAGGAGAGATGAGCAGACCAGCGCATATCGCCGTCATCTAACACAGCGCCACGGGAAACGTCCATCGGCTCGCCTACGCGCTCGCCGAGGGCGCTGCGGCCGAGGCCGGGAGGTGCGCCTGCGGCACGTCGAGGAGTTCGCGTCCGAACTGCTGATATCCCAGAACCAGTACTGGGGAAGGCACCGCTCCGAGGTCGAGGACGAGCCGGTTGCAACGCTCGACGATCTCGAGTGGGCCGACGGGGTCGCCTTCGGCACTCACTCCCACCCGCTTCGGCAATGTCTCAGCGCAGCTCAAGCAGTTCATGGCCCCGTGTCCGGGCGCGAGCCAGACATCGCCTCGCGCGCGCGCGCACGCACGCGTAAGAGACGGTGTCACACTTAGTGCATCGAGATCGCAACTCCGCTGTGCGCCGCGAGGCTTCGCGATGGCAGTAGTTGTCGCACTGTGCCGGCGGCTGGAGACCTCTGCGAACATCACGCGCGACTCGCCGCCGAACTCGGACGCGAGACGGTCCTCAACGGCGCTCACGCCAAGGAGCGGAGCGCCCGCCAGCGGATTCCCGTCGACGCTGAGTCCGAGCCGCTCCAACTCAGATCACACGCCTCCGATCGCCCATCCGCGGTCCGGCCCGCGCTCGCTCTCACTGCCGCCGAGGAAGTCGAGACAATCCGCCGCGTCCTACTCGAGGCAGCGACAAGCACGAGCCGGCAGTCGTGGGCCACATGCACCTGTCCTGAGTGCGGGAAAGGCTTCCGTCAGGAGATTTCAGTACCCGATCACGGTGCGAGGATCAAGGCCGTCGAGACCCTGCTGCGCGAGGGTCTCGGTCGAGTCGGCGAGGCGGAGGTGGCCGAGCCGCGGATGCCTCGCTCCGTGGCAGAGGTAAATGCCCTGAGCTGGGAGCGAGATGAAGTTCATCTTCGCGATCTCGTACGCGCAGGCGATCAGCGCGTTCGTCGATCAAGGTGAAGAGGCATTGCGATCGGAACTCGGGCGGTGGGAGCCGGAGTCCGCGCAACAGTCGCACGAGCACTCGCCGAAGTCGCGTGAAGCGTCATTCAGATCTGACATCGGCCTGACACGCACCGACGCATCTGTTCATCGAGGATTTCGGGCGACCTCCGACCATGCATGCTGGTGTTCGCACCGCCGCCGCCCCAAATGCCAGCACCCCACCCCCCGGGGGTTCGAAGACGTTGGGGCCTGCTCACGGGCGGCACTTTGGGCGCGAGTCCGATCCCCGCGCACACACGTATAGAGAGGCGGGAGGTATCACCCAGGTGACCTTGCGCTCGAGGTGATGTTGCGCCGGCTCCGACCTGCCACTGTCAGTCCATGAACGCGACACACGCACCGCGGGCGCGTGGATGAGGTGATCCATCGTGCCACTGCTCGCCAAAGACCTCGACAGAAGAGCCGACGAGACGGTGCTGGTGCATGAGTGGCGCTCGGAACAGCTTCGTCGCCTAGGTCTGACGCGCCTCTGCGCGGAGACATTCGCAGACGGCGTCGATTGGCACGCGCTCGCAGATCTCATCGACCGGGGCTGCTCGGTTGAGCTGGCGCTCGAGATCGTCCGCTAGGCGCGATGTACGCACGAGCTGTCGATGACGCCGCCGCGCGCCTCCGGGCCTTGCGTCGCGAGAAGCGGGAGGACTTCGGCCTGGCGGCGCTCGCGGTCGTCCTTGCCGTCGTAGCGGCGGCGTTCTCTTCCGGAGCTCGCTCTGCCACTTCTCGTCGGCGGTCTCGCCATCGGAGTACTGGGCCTGCGCGCCCTCTTCCGCCGCTGGGATCTCGTCGAGCGGCTGTCAGGGGAGCGCGATGCGTACGTCATCCCGGAGGTCCTGGCGTACGCGTCCCACGAAGCGGACATCGAGCGGCGACAGACCTTTGCGGCAATGATCCGCAGCCATCTGCCGCAGCCTGGACTCGTCGGCAGGGCAGGGGTGATGGCCGCTGCGGACGAGCTCGAGGCCCTGGCCCGCGACCTCGATGATCGCCGGCTCGCCCTCGACCCGGCTTCGGCGGTCGCTTGCATGCGGCTTCTGACCGGCATCGACGGGAGCCCGCTCTTCAACTCGGCGCTCCCACCCGAGGACCTGCGCTCGCGCGTGTACCAGATCCGATCCGGGTTCAAGGCGCAGCCCGACCCGGCTTTGACGGAATCCGGAGTGCTTTCGGACAACGGCACGGGAGACGGGGGCGGCTGGTGAGGCCCACCTACTTCCTCGCCGGCGTCGCGGTCGGCTCTCTCGCACCCGTCATCGCCGGGGTCGCGCTCGGCTTGCGCTGGCTCAGGTGGTCGTGGTGACCCTACCGCTCCAACTTGGCCTCGATAGCGGCAAGACGCTCGTCAAGCCCAACGAGGAGAGCTCGAGTCTCCGCGTCGCTCGCGGCCCGTAGTCGCAGCTTCCTCGGCCGACTTACGTTCCTGATCGTTCGAGACGAACAGGGAGGTAACCGTTGCGGTCAGGAACGAGAGAAAGGTGATGCCGAAGAGGATGACACCGCTCCCGACCACCCGTCCCCAAGGAGTCGTGGGCACCACGTCTCCGTACCCAACCGTGGCGAGCGTGACGAGCGCCCACCAAGCGCCGACACCGAACGATGGAAAGTCCTCCTTGTCGACGAGCGTCATGACGAATCCCGCGAGCAGCGCCACCGCCAGCGTCAAGAGAACGAGGAAGGGGAAGACGCGTCGGGTTGCAACCGCGTGTATGACACCTGCCTCGAAGCGCGATGGGGAGACTTCTGCGCTCTGAGAGGACGCTTCGGGCACCGACCCCACGACTACGGGCTCGGGGTCAATCGTGTCGACACGCTCCCGTAGCAGAGCCTGGGCCCGTCTCAGCTCCTGAAGCCGAGCGGCGAGGGTTTGCGCACGCTCCCGCTGGGCACGTAGCGTCGCCCTGAGCTGCTCGGCCTCGGCCCGGAGCTGCGCGGTCTGCGTCCTGAGCTCGTCGGTCGCGGCCTGCTCGCTCTCGAGCGCCTCGATCCGAGCCTCGATAGTGCTCGCGCGACTGGAGCCCCGGCTCGTTGCGACCCCGACCTCGTTGTCGATCGCCGCGACATCCCGGCTGATCGCTGCGAGCTGTCGCTCTCCGAGCTGCCCGGCCGCTTGCGCGAGAGTCCGCTGGAGAGACTGAAGCTCCTCCTGACCCTTGCCGAGCTCGGAGCGCGTCGTCTCGGAGAGCTGGCTGCCAAGGAGCGAGCGCGCGTGTCCGACGCCGGCTTCGGCGTCGCCGAGCTGTGCTGACAGGCCCGCGAGCTTGGCCTGCACATTCGCGCTCATGTACTCCGCGTTCGTGAT
This sequence comes from uncultured Gaiellaceae bacterium, assembly GCA_963808865.1. Lineage (GTDB taxonomy): Bacteria > Actinomycetota > Thermoleophilia > Gaiellales > Gaiellaceae > GMQP-bins7. Next base: position 460,848 of record CAWEGY010000001.1, read on the forward strand.
CGCGTCCGACATCAGCTGGTTCGTCGTCGCCAGGTAGCCGTTCAACGTCTCGAGCTCCACGACCAGCGTCTGGGCGTCCTCGACGGCTTCCGGCGTGCTCGGGTCGGCGTTGCGTGCGACTGCCAGCGTCGTCAGGCCCGACGCGAGCAGCAGCGCCATGATCGTGATCGCGACCCACGCCCAGGCGGGCGCCGCTGCAGCCCGACGCCGAGCGGTCGGAGACCTCCTCCGGCGTCGCTTGCTCGACCGCAGACTCGACGGCCGGCGGCTCGGAAGGGCCAGCCTCCGCCGCGACAGCGGCGGCGTCCGGCTCCGCCTCGGCATCGCGGCTGCGTGGTCGGAGACTCCGCGAGCGTCTCGCTCTCGCCCGCCTCGGAGACGTCATCCGGCTCCGCTCTCTACGGAGGGCTCTGGCGCCGTCATGGGCTCCGTTCGTTCGAGGACGAGCGCTCGGATTGCTTCTGCTTCGCCTCCGCCGCCGCGGCCTGAGCGGAGGCGACGGCGGACTCGAACTGCTCGTTGAACGTGCTGAGCTCATCGTTGGTCGTCTTGACGTCGGCGACGAGATCGTCCAACAGCTGAGAGGCCTCTGCGGAGGCGGCGTCCGCATTCGTCGAGGCGTCGCGCGCCTCGACGAACAGACCCAGCGTCACCACGACCAGCGCTAGTCCCAGCGAGCCCAAGACGACCCAGACCCACGTAGGCACACGAGCCTCGGATGCGCCCGCATCCCGCGTTGCTCGGTCGTCTCGACCGTGCTCGACTCGGTCGCTCAACCTCGCTCGACGCTTCGGCTCTCGCTCGACTCGGTCACGGACATTGCGAGCCATCCCTCATTCGTTCCGAGTTCCAGTGTCGCCACCGGCCGGCGTCATCACACCACCCGCCGGCCTCGTTCACCCGGGTGAAGCGGCCGCCCTCAAGCCGCGTCTGAGCCGGTGTGACGACGACTGGGCAGGCGTGCTCCGTGGCTAAATAGACTCGCCGCCACGAAGTCGGAGGGTTGTGTGTCCATCGGCCGTCGCAGAGCATCCAGCCGCTTCAGCGGCCACCGACTCCGCTTCAGCGGCCTACGTCTCGACGATCCTCGCTCGACGCAGCGTCCTGATCGCCGCTGCGATCGCTTGGGTTCTCGTCGCGATCGGAGCGGGTCTGCTCCTCGCGACGAGCGACCACCTCGTCGATCCGATTGCGTACGGCATCCAGCGGGCCGTGATCATCGTGGGATGGTCCAGCGCGGCGCTCTACTGGCTGGTTCGACGTCCCGGCAATCGCCTCGGCCTCGCGTTCGTGGCGCTGGCGCTTGCGTCGGTCGTCATGTCGCTGCAAGGGGCGTCCGATCCCCTGCTCCACAGCATCGGTGTGTTCGGTGACTTCCCGTCGTTCGTCCTGGCCTACTATGTCATCTTCGCCTTTCCCGACGGACGGCTTGCCGGCACGCCGGAGCGGCTGCTGCTCGCGGGATGGGCGCTCTCCTTCTGTACATGTTCTTTCCTCAGCTTTTCTTCTCGCCCGTCGTGAGCGGCGGCGGGCCGGTCGCCGGCTGCAACGCGGCGTGTCCCACGAACGCCTTCATGATCGCCGACCGTCCGACGATCGCCGACGGGTTCGGCAGCAACGTCTCGTACCTGACGCTCGCGCTCGGAGTGGCGACTATCGCTCTCTTGTTCTACCGCATGGCGACGGCAACTCGGCCGCGCAGGCGCGCGCTCATTCCCGTCTACGTACCCGCCATGATGCTCACGGTGCCCGTCCTGATCTTCCACGGCATCGTCACCCATCATCTCGATCTGGATCCCAGCACGATCTCGGACGTCGGCTGGTTCCTCACGGTTGGTCGCGCCCTGATTCCCTACGGATTTGTGCTTTCGATCGTGGTGAGCACGTTCTTCGCCGCGACGGCGTTGAAAAGGATCGTCTCCCGCCTGGTAGAGAGCCCGAGCGCCGCTCAGCTGCGCACGACGCTGGCCGATGCACTCGATGATCCGTCGCTCGAGCTCGGGTTCCGTCTCGAGCAGGCCGGCGGCTTTGTCGACTCGAGCGGCGAGCCTCTTCCGTCCGCGCCTCCGGCCGGCCAGTCGTCGACTCCGGTCACGCGGAACGGCGAGACCGTGGCCGTGATCAGGCACGACGCGGCTTTGGACACCGACCCGGAGCTCGTCGCTGCCGCGGGTCAGGCGCTGCTGCTGGCCATCGAGAACGGTCGCTTGACGGCCGAGCTCCAGTCGACGAACACAGAGCTGCGCGCAACACGTGCCCGCATCGTGGCCACGGGCGACGCCGAGCGCCGAAAGATCGAGCGCGACCTCCATGACGGGGCGCAGCAGCATCTGGTCGCACTCAGCATCAGAGTCGGCCTGGCCCGCGAACTCGCGGATCCAGAGGCCGCGCAGCGACTCGACGACGTCGGCAAGGAGCTCGACGAGATTCTGGAGGAGCTCCGCGACCTCGCGCATGGCCTCTACCCGCCTTTGCTTCGCGAGTTCGGACTCCGGGAGGCGCTGGCCAGCGCCGTGCGGCGTTCGGCTTCACCGGCGAAGCTCGAGGCAGCAGCGATCGGCCGCTACTCCGAAGACGTGGAGGCCGCCGTCTACTTCTGCTGCGTGGAAAGTCTCCAGAACGTCGACAAGCACGCCGGTCTGGGTGCGACCGCTGTCATTCGGCTCTGGGAGCGCGATGGCCGGCTCTCCTTCGAGATCGTCGACGACGGCGTCGGCTACGACGTCGAATCGGCCCGCGCACGCCGGTCAAGGGCTGGCGAACATGTCAGACCGGATCGCCGCGCTCGGAGGGACCCTCGTGGTCGAGTCGACGCCGGGACGGGGTACCACGGTCCGGGCGAACATCCCGGTCGCCGACGCCGCCACGCAGCGAGTCTGGTGTCCTCGCTCCGCTCCGAGGGTCGCAGCGGCTGACTTCTAGTCGATCTCTTCAGGGGCGAGCGGACGGCGGCCGTGGTCGACCCACAACCGTCGGAGCAGGGCGGGCCCGAAGTTCTCCTTGCGGACGAACGCCGCCGCGCCGAACAACTCGTCCCCCGACTGATCCTCGAGGCACTCGGTCGAGATGAGCACGACAGTGGAAGCAGGATGTGCGGCGCTGAGGCGGCGCGCTGTCTCGAATCCGTCGATCCCGGGCATGCGGATGTCGACCAGCACGAGGTCGGGATCGAGCTCCCCCGCGAGCGCGAGCGCCTCCTCCCCGGAGCCGGCCTCGCCCAAGTGCTCGAAGCCGTCGGTCGCCTCGATCACCTCCCGTGCGACCTGCGGAACACGGCCTGGTCGTCGACCGTCATCACCCCGACGCCGACCCGTGCTCGCCGTTCAACGAGTGAATTCACTGCGGCTGCTCGCTTTCGTGTCTCCATCTGGTGTGTTTCTTGTGTCGATTCGGGTGCCAGTGTCGCAGTACCCCATCCTCGTCGGCGGAAACAGGGCCCGCAATGACGCCTGCCGGTGTCCGCCCGGTGTGCGCCTGCATTCGCATGGGGGTGCGTCCACGGCGATCGCCATGGCCCGCGCGTTATCGTGCGCCCGTGCCCATCCGCGTCGTGATCGCGGACGACAATCTGCTCGTGCGAGAGGGCCTCGAGCAGGTGCTTGCCGGACAGCAGAACATCGAGCTCGTGGGCGCGTACGCAGACCTCCCCTCGCTGCTCGAGGCAATCGAGGCCGATCCACCGGACGTGGTGTTGACGGACATCCGTATGCCCCCGTCCCACAGCGACGAGGGGATCCGGCTCGCGGCGCTCCTGCGGGAGACCAACCCGCACATTGGCGTGCGTGGTGCTCAGCCAGTACTCCGAGCCGCTCTACGCGCTGGCCCTGCTCGAGTCGGGCTCGGACGGCCGCGGATACCTGCTCAAGGAGCGCGTGCGCGACCCCGAACAGCTCCTCTCCGCCCTCGAGACCGTCGCAGACGGTGGCTCGGTCGTGGACACGAGGATCGTGGACCTGCTCGTGGCGTCGAAGGCTCGCGCCGAGCGCTCGTCCCTGGCGGCTCTTACTCCGCGGGAGCGCGAGGTCCTCGCCCAGATCGCCCAGGGGAAGAGCAACAGCGCAATCGCCACGTCTCTCGTGCTGAGCAAACGAGCCGTCGAGAAGCACATCCACTCGATCTTCTTCAAGCTCGGTCTCTCCGAGACGGAGGACGTCAGCAAGCGGGTCAAGGCCACCCTTGCGTTCCTGTCGGAGGAGCCGGAAGCCGGCGACGCGCGCTCGACCGGCGCTCGAGTCTAGTCGCCGTCTGCCTGCAGCCGCTTCGAGAAGTACTCGAGCGCCTTCTTCGTCTTGGTCTGCTGCTCGCCGGTGAGCTCGACGCCCTTCTTCGTCAGGAACGCTCTCGTTTCGGCGGCGACCTGGAACGCCTCCGAGGGCGCGCATTTCGTCGACAGCTCGAGGATCATCGAGTTGTCCGGGTAGAGCCAGAGCTCGGAAACGAGCCTGCGGTCGTAGCCCTCAGGCGCGAACTTCAGCTTGAGCACGGAGATCGGGCCGAGGATCGAGAGGTCGTCCAGCTCGAGCCCCTCGGGTGCGTGTGCCGCGTAGAGCGCCCGCTGCTCCTTCGAGTAGAGCTTGCGGACCGGCCGCTTCCCCAACACCGCATCCCTGACGTCGGCCGTCTTCAGCGCGCGCTTCATCGATCCCGAGCAGACGAACCCGCCCGGCATCGCATCGACCTCGACGCCGAAGTTCGGCGAGCGCCGCAGCTCCGGCGGGAGCTCGTCCGGCACGACCGGGCGCAGCTTCACGACCGTATCGTCGCCCTTCCCCTGGACGCGGCGGGCACGGACGACGACGCCGCTCTTGTTGAGCGTGAGCTCCGGCGTGTCGAAGAAATAGACCTGCCGAATCTGAGCATCGAGGGGATCCACCCCCAGCGCCGCCGCCCCGCGGCTCCGGTCGGACACCGGCACCGTCAGCTTGAGCTCGATGCTGTCGGCGCCTTTCGTCAAGGCGATCAGCTCGGCGAGATCCTGATCGGAAAGCGTGGGGGTCTTCGTTGCGGCCATGGTCGATCCTCCTCGGTGGGGGCTATTCCTCGCCGGTTTCTCCCTCCGCCTCGAGCTCGCCGAGCTCGATCGCGAGCCCGAGCGCGCGCACCATCTTGCCCGCCGCCGAGGCGACGCGCGCAGTGCCCACGATCGGCGCGATGGCAGTGAGGACGCCGCGGACCTGCTCCTCGTCGACGCCGACCGCGCCGGCGGCTTCGAGGTTCAGCAGATACGACGCCGGCGGCGCGTCGACCGCGACCAGCGCAGCGATGCGCACGAGCATCAGCGACTGCGCGTCGAGGTTGGTCGCCTCCAGCGAATCAGCGGTCATCCTCGCGAGTAGGTCGAGAACCTGAGTCTCGGTGGATTGCTCGGTCATGAGTCTCCCTTCGTCCGAATCACCTTGCAGGTGCTGATCGGCTTCGATGACGGGCAGGCACTGCGTGCGTCTCGCCGGATCAATGCCTCAGCGGTAGCCAACGCCGCAGTCCGCGTCGGCGGGAGGGCAAGCGCGCCGAAAGCCGATGGATCCCGCGCTCCAGTCGCCGTGCAACCCGGCGGCGAAAGCGCGGCTTTCGGACGTGCGATACGACCGCCGCGACCGCGTGACGTCCGTTCTCGTAAGCCTTCATCCGGCCGCTACCTCGTCAGCTCGTCCGCCGACGAAACATGCCGCGTCAGTGCCCAGATCACCCAGATGCTCAGCGAGATGATCAGGATCGCCCAGAACGGGTAGTACGGAATGAAGATGAAGTTCGCGATCGCGCTCAGCACCGCGAGCGTCACACCGACCACGCGCGCCCAGGTCTTGCCAGCGAAGAGCGCGTACCCTGCGAAGGCGACGACGAGGCCCAGAATCAGGTGGATCCAGCCCCAGGTCGTGGTGTCGACTTCGAAGATGTAGTTCGGCGTCACGGCGTAGAACTCGTCCTCGAAGATGGCGGCCAGGCCGGCGATCGCCTGGAAGCAGCCGACCACGATCATGATGAGGCCGGCGAACACATAGCCGCTGGCTGCGGACTCGCTGATCCCCGTTGCCCTGTAGTCGGTCATCTCGTCTCCGGCGGCGGATCCGGTGGCCCCGGGGACTGCGTAGAGTCGTAGTCCGTCATCTCGTCTCCCTCTCTCGTGCGTTGGACAACCTCCGCCATTGTCCAACCGGTCTGTGCCTCCGACCTCACCCGCCGATTGTCTTCACCCAGGTGAGTTCGAGCCGCCGTCGACGACGGCATGCGCTGGTCTTGGCTGCGAAATCCGTCCCGCCCGGAGCTGGCCGGGGGTGCACGCACCCCGGGCGCAGGCACGACCGAAAGTTCCGTGCAGGCCGTATTGCCACGCGGGCCTTCCTGAGCGACGCTAGCGGCGTTCCATAGAGGGAGAGGTCAGCGCATGGAGGCAGGCGCCTCAGCATTCCGCAGCGGGATCAGGGTCGAATCGTCGTGACCGCAACGGCGACAGCGGCCGACCGACTCACAGGTACCCCCTCCGACGACGGGGATCTTCTTCGAGTCGAAGTTCGAGCGGGTTCGCGCTCCGCGCAACGCTCTCGCGCGTCCGCGCTGCACAGACGTGCTGTGCGAGTCGGCGCCGAGACTCGTCTTGCTTGCTGCGCCGCCGGGGTTCGGAAAGACGACCCTCCTCGCGCAGTGGCGCGAGGTCGACGCCCGCGCCTTCGCCTGCGTCTCGCTCGACTCGGGGGACAACGACCCGGTCACATTCTGGAGCTACATCGTCCAGGCGATCCGGCACGCCGTGCCTGAATGGGGCGCCGTCGCCCTGAGTGAGCTGCGTGAGCCGCGCGCGGATGTTGTCGATGCGGTCGTCCCGGCGGTTCTGCACGACCTGGAAGCAATCGGCGAGAAGCTCGTCCTCGTGCTCGACGACTACCAGGAGATCACGAATCGCATCTGTCATGACTCGCTCAGCTCCTTCCTCGAACGGATGCCGAGCAACGTCACCTTGGCCGTCTCGACGCGGTCGGATCCACCGATCCCCATGGGGAGGCTGCGCGCCCTCGAGGAACTGCTGGAGCTTCGTGCCGTCGACCTCAGCTTCACCGAGGCCGAGTCAGCCACCTTCCTCAATGAGATCATGCACCTCGGCCTCGCCTCCGAGACCCTGGGTGCGCTGCACGAGCGCACCGAAGGCTGGCCGGTGGGCGTTCACCTGGCGGCGATGTCGCTGACGCACGAGGCCGATGTCACGGGCTTCGTCGCACGCTTTGGCGGCGCCAGCCGTCACATCGTCGACTACTTGACCGAGGTCGTCCTCGACGCGCTCGACGAGGAGCATCAACAGTTCCTGCTCGAGACGTCGGTCCTCGACACGATGTCTGGGCCTCTCTGCGACTCAGCCACCGGCAGGCAGGGTTCCGCAGAGGTGCTGGTCGAGCTCGAGCGAGCAAACCTCTTCCTGATACCGCTCGACGACCGCCGGGAGTGGTATCGCTACCACGAGTTGTTCGCGGACGTGCTCCGGAACCGACTCCTTCAGAGCGATCCCGAGCTCGCCCTTGCCGTGCACCGACGGGCGTCCGAGTGGCTCGGCCACGAGGGCCACCGGTACGAGGCAGTGCATCACGCCGTTGCCGCCCATGCGCTCGAGAGCGCGATCACGTTGGTGTTGGAAGACTGGCGTCCCTCGCTCGACCAGGACGACGCCGTGTCGATCCTCCGCGAGCTCGAGGAGCTTCCCCCGATGAAGGACGACCGAGATGCGCGACTCGACATCGCCGGGGCATGGGCGCTGGGCGCCCTCAAACGCCGCGAGGAGTCGCTCGGCGCGCTCGAGTCGGCGGAGTCGGCCCGAGTCAAACTGCCGATGCCATGCGGCATGCCGTTCGAGGCTGCGACCGCATTGACCCGCGCGTGCTTTCCCTGGGGCGACTCGGCGCGGATGCTGGGCGCCGCTGCACAGGCCTCAGAGCTGCTGAGCGACACATTCTCGACCGGGAGACCGGTCGCGCTCCTCGCGCTTGGCTGGGCGCGGCGTCTCAGGGGCGAGGACGAGGCGGCGTGCGTGCCACTCGAGCAGGCAGCCTTCCTTGCCGCGCGCTCGAACCAATGGCTCGTCGCCGGCATCGCCAGGGCACTGCTCGCGCGAATCTCGCTCGCGACTGACGACGTCGACCTCGCCGTTGTGGTGGCTCGGCGTGCGCTGGACACGCTCGAGGTTCACGGCGTCGCCGACAAGCCGGGCGCAGGCATCGCGCACGTGGCACTCGGCGCGGCGCTCGCCGGCCGAAACGAGCTCGAGGAGGCAGGAAAGCTCCTCGATCGAGGCCTGGCGAACCTTCGGGCGCGCGGCCAGCCGTTGGACCTTGCGGATGCATTGCTCGTGTCGGCCCCGGTCCGCCGAGCCCTCGAGGCACCTGCTCCTGCGCGAGCGATGCTGGAGGAAGCGAGGAAGCTCCTTGCGGCTTGCCCGGATCCAGGAGTCCTGAGCGTACGCCTCGTGGACGTCGCGCGTACGCTGACACCGGCTCACCGGCGAATCGAGGGCGACAGCGACCTGACGGAGCGCGAGCTCGAGGTTCTCCGCTACCTCGCTGAGGGCCTGTCCAAGCGAGAGATCGGCAAGGAGCTCTTCCTCTCCTTCAACACGATCCACTCACACACGAAGTCGATCTACCAAAAGCTTCGAGTCTCGTCACGCCAAGATGCGATTGCTCGCGCGCAAGAGCTCGGAGCATTTCCGACTGCGCAGACGCTCCACTCAGCTCGGCCGGAATCCTGCACCGCGAACCAGAATCACCCGCTCATGCTTTCTCGACGACCTCGCAGGTGAGCCCGTCGAGTGCGCCGTGTGCGCGGCGGTTGTAGCGCACCCGCAGCGCGGCCTCCGGCCCCACCTGTAACGGGTCGGGGAGCACCCAGACCGACGTCGCCCAGCTCGAGGTCGGCCACGTCCAGGGATCGAGGGTGTGCTCGATCGCCTCGAAGAGGGCGGCGCGGAACGTGACTGCGACGGCATTCACGGTGCCCGGCTCGTCGACGACGAGCTCGGCGCAGCCGCGCACCGACGAGTCCGCGAACGTCGCCAGATCCAGCTCCGCGAGCGTGACCGGTGGGCCGACGGGCGGCCAGGCGGCGACCACCTCTGCCTCGGTCGGCATGTTGACGGGGCCTGGGACGGCGGCGTCGAGCAGTGGTTGGAACTCCATCTCGTACAGCCCCCGCCAGCGCTGCACCGCGGCCCGCCCGATCGCGCGCTGCCTGGCCTCGCCGTCCGGCAGGCGAAGGGGCCGCGCGAGCAGTGTGAGCCTGTACGGGATCAGCCGCGCGTCGGGTTTCAGGAGGCGGTGGCGGGCATCGAGCGTGGTCTCGAGGATCTCCTCCTCGAACGGCTCGTTGCCGATGATCTCTGCAACCAGCAGGTCGGCCGGCTCGGGCAGCTCGATCTGGCGCGACCAGCCGGGAACGAGCGTGACTTTGTCCGTCACCGCGTTCGCGGCGAAGACCTTGCCCGGCGACCTCTGCGATGTCGCTGGCCTCGACCGCGTAGACGCGGCGTGCGCCGGAGCGGGCTGCGGCGACGGCGAGCACCCCGCTCCCGGTGCCGATGTCGAGCACGATGTCACCCGGTCGCACCGCCGCGACGAGCGCGGCGATGTAGTCCCCAGTCCTGCGATCGTCGTGCAGCATCCGGGCGTGCTCCACCGGGTCGGCCCAGCCGCTTGTCGGCCCGCGGCCGGCGTCAGGCCGCACGAGGGCGCCTTCCTCGATCAGCATGTTGAGGACGTTCATCGTCGGCGCGAAGTCGGTCGAGGGTGCCTCGCGCTCGAACCGCTCGATCGCCTCGCCGAGAGCCAGCGGCTGGGCGAACAGCGACAGGGTTGCGTATCCGCGCGGCCCGAGGTCGACGGCCGTGCCGTCAGGCGCATCGAGCAGGACATGCCCCGCCGCATCGAAGCGCGTTCGCACCCCCGGCGCGAGCTGCAAGAGCGTCTCCGGCGACAGGTCGGGATCTCGAAGCGACACGACCACAGCGGCCTTACAGGTCCTTGCGGTACCAGCGGGCGGTGCTGCCGGCCGGACAGCCCTCGATCACGCCGGCGGTCTCGTAGCCGAGCCGCCCGTAGAGGCCGGGCGCAAGCAGGTCGTAGGCGCGGAACTGGACGAGCGTGCAGCCCCGCCGCCGGGCCTCGGCTTCCGCGCCGGCCATGAGGGCCCGTGCCAGTCCGCGACCGCGGAGCGGCTCGTCGACCCACATCGCCTGTAGCTCACAGCACCCACCCCACACGATGCCGGAGATGCCGGCGACGATCCGGCCGTCGTCGTCCCGGACGAAGATCCCGAACTCCTCGTCGTCGCCTAGGCCGGCGGCGGCGATGGCAGCCGCCGCAACCCGTTCCTCGAGCAGCGCCAGGTCGGCCGGGTCCGGCGAATCCTCGACGACGAGGCTGTGGGGGCCGTCCACCGGTTGAGCCGCGAGCGGCGGTCCTACGCGGCGACCATCTGCTCCAGCAGCGCCGCGTTGTCGAAATAGTTCCGGAACGCAGAGATCTTGTCCCCGCTGAACTCCGCCACGAGCGCAGCCCCGAGCAGTAGCTCGCGGCCGTTGGGCTCGATCACGGTCTCCTCGTCGACGACGAACGGGCCCGAAAAGTCCGCAGTCACCCGGTACTCGGCGTAGCCCTTGTTCCCGACGATGTCGACGATGTCGATCTTCAGGGACACGTTCGAGATGCTCGCTTCGCGCTCCGCGACCACTTCCGCCAGCTCACCGCGCGAGGCGACCAGCATGTTCGGCGACCAGCCGCTCACATCCTCGGTGAACAGTTCCGGCAAGACGTCGACCTCGCCGGCGAAGCTGGCCTCGAGGGCCCTCTCTAGCACGCTGGCACGACCACTCCGAGCCATGACCACTCCTCCTTCTGCTAGCGGTTGCTTCTAGATGCCGAGGGCCTTGGCCTTGGCGGCCGCGAACTCCTCGTCGGTCAGCACTCCGGAGGCGTGTAGGTCGGCCAGGCGCTGGATCTCGTCGGCTTGGTCGTCCCCGCTGGTCGGGGCGGGAGGCGGCGGCGCCGGCGGGGCCTCCGGTTCGTACCCGTATCGTCCTGTCCGCCCCCGCCCGCAGTTCTGCCGGCCGCGTACGCTGCTCCACCGGCGACCATCATCGTCCGGCGGCGTGTTCGTCGACGCACCATTCCCATTGCAGCCTCCAGTCCTCATGGACGACGTTCAGGATCGCTGTGCTTGCCCGTTGCGCCATTGTCCAACCGCTCCGTGTCTCCGACCTCACCCGCCGGTCCTGTTCACCCAGGTGAAACGTCCCTAGGGGCGAGGACGGGGCTGCGGCTCCTCGCGCGGGGGCTCCCCCGGCCCCGTGATCGAGTTCGTCCCGTCAGCCGCCGAGTACGGGTAGCCCGTCAGCGATCAGCTTGACGCCGAAGACGAGGAAGAGCACCGTCATTACGGCGGCGTTGTGTACGACAAGCCAGCCTTTCATCGAGTCGAGCGTCGCCTTCGCGTTGTCGCCTCCGAGCAGGTAGTAAACGACCGGGCCGAGGATCGTGATGCTGCCGACGACGACGAAGACGATGAGCGAGACGACGGCGTCCGTCGTCGAGACCCCGACCTGCGCGAGCGCCGCGCCTGCAGCTGCGGTGAGCAACAGGTTCTTTGGGTTCACACCCGCCAGCAGAACGCCCGTGGCGAAGGACTTGCCAGGCGTGAACGAGTCGATGCCCGCCATCCACTTTGGCATCTCAGGATCGACTCCCGGCTCCGGGCGACTCCGCCACTGGCGTGCGGCGAGCAGGAGGAACAGAACGCCGAAAACGATCTTCCCCCACGAGATCGTGTCGCTCGTCGGTGCTGTCGGTGGCGGCGTCGCTCGCATCCGACGCGATATAGACGACGGCGCTCACGACTGCGAGCGCGACGACCCATCCCGCAAGGAACAGCGGCCCGTTCACCCGCGCACGAGCCGAGAAGAGCATCAGGATCACCGCGATGATCGGTACGGGGCTGATCGCCACACCGATTGCGTAGGTCAGAACCGCGCTGATTCCTTCCGCCACGAGTCTTCCTTGTCCGGTGGACGGGGCGACGGAAGTATTCCGCAGTTCCGTCTACTTGTCAGTTCTTGCGGTTACTGCGAAGACGTCGTCCATCATCACGCGATCGTGAAGCCGCGAGCTCGACGCGGCGCGATCTTCGGCGCGAGCGCATGATCGTCTGACGCGAACGAAGGCAGTCGAAGCACGACGGAGTCGCGCCCGTCGCGCTGCTCGTGCTCGAGGCGAGGCGGCAGCGCGAGGGTCCTTGGGGGGCGGCGGCATGTCGCCGCCCCCTCGACTGGGTCTAGCGGCGCCGGCGCCTAGCGGTGCGACGGCTGGTGCGTCGCGCGACTCTGCGAGTTCTGAGCATCTGCTCCTCCGTTCTTGTCTTGATGGCGCTACGCGGTGCTCGCGGCGGGGGTCTTCGTCTCCAGCGCGTGGAGCTCCTCGGCCTCCTTTGCCGAGATCAGCCCGATCTCGATGAGGTCGAGCGGGCTGATGAAGCCGTCGCTGATGCGGAAACCCCCCGCGCGCACGATCGCATCCCGCAGGGGAACCGCCCAGTGATGCTCGAACAGGATCAGGGCGGCGGCCGAGTCGTTTGGGATCTCCTCGAGCACGTCCCAGGCGTCCTCGTCCGAGAACGCGTGCACGCCGTGCTCGGCTGCCGCTTCCGCGCCCGCGACGGCTCCCGCCTCCATGCCTTCCTCACCCTCGATGCCGAGGCCGATGAGGGCACCAACCGTGCTGCCGAGCTCGATGGCCTCCTCGTCGGTGAGGTTGCTCAGGTGCGCGACCTCGATCTCCCCGGCTGCGTCCTTGTGGACTGCGAGGGCGTCGATCACTCGTACCGTGTCGCTCTCCCGCAGCCGCTCCAACTCGGCGATGATCTCCCCGTGAAACTCGGGGTGCTCGAAGCCCAAGACGATGAGCTGAACAGGTCCAATAGCCATCACATCTCCTCTCTAATCGGTTGCCTCGCGGCAAGCCCGCCGGTCATGGCTGCGACTGGCCCTCCGCCGGGTTCACGCTGACGATCTCGACGCCGAGCGTGGTCAGCCAGCTCAAGACTCCCTGGAGCTGGGCCTGATCGAGGAGGTCCCCGACCAGCACAGATTCCTCGCCGGCGACCTCGACGGTCATTCCTTCCAGTGGTCCCACGAGCGGCTCGCCGAGCTCGCCGCGAATCACGATCCGGTAAGGGATGCGGTCTTGTCCGCTGCGGCCGGCGTAGCGCTTGGACATCTGTCGGTGCACGTCCGCCGATTCAGGTCACGGGTCGATCGTGGCGCATCCGCCCGGTCGCGGCGGTTCTCGACGTAGACGCTCGTGAGTGCGATTCCTGACGCGCCACCGCCGCGTTGAACCACCTGAAGATCACGAGTGCAACCACCGCCTGCGCCGCGAGCCATGGATGCATGACCGTTACCCACAACGATTCCATCGGCCGCCTCCTCTCGGTGCCACGGCAGGTCTCTTAGGAGATTCACGCAAGCGCGCTCGTCGCACACCACCCGCGGCTCGCCTTCACCCGGGTGAAGTCGGGGCCAAGGCGATGTTCGGCAAACGCCTCTCTGCCATGTTCGCGAAGCACGCCACACGTGCGCCGCGACAGCGGTCGGAATCGAAGGAGAGGCCTGATGGCTGAGACACCCACGGACGTCCTCGTTGCCGGTTACCAGGACATCGAGGAGGCGACGAAAGACTTCGAGGCACTGGTCGCGCTCGTCAAGGAGAAGAAGGTCTCGATCGAGGGCGTCATCCTCGTCACGCACGCGGAGGACGGCAGCGTCTCGGTGCAGCAGACCGGCGACAACCTCGGTCGCAAAGGAACGGGCTGGGGCGGGGGAG
>CAWEGY010000002.1:0-79527 GCA_963808865.1 uncultured Gaiellaceae bacterium
CGGGACGGGCGTCCTTCGGCTGCGCCTCATCGGCAGCGCGATCAGGCGTGAGTCCGCCTCGTGCCTGTTCTCGGGGACGACGAGCGTTCCGCACTCGGCGTCGTAGTTGCCCGCCTCGGTCGGGGCGGTCGAACCCCCGGCCCCGCACTGAGGCGCGGCCGGGGGTTGACGGCACGTCTAGGCGGAGACCGGTGCCGGCCTGATCTCCGGCGCGGCCTCGGCCTCGTCATGCTCGAGCCGAGGAAGCCACTGCAGCCAGCTCGGCAGGTACCAGTTCCAGTCGCCGAGCAGCTTCATCGTCGCCGGCAGGAGCACGGCGCGGACGATCGTGGCGTCGATCAGGACGGCGGTCGCGAGCCCGACGCCGAACTGCTTGAACAACAGCATCGAGAGCGCCCCGAAGATCGCGAAGACGCCGACCATCACGACGGCCGCGCTGGTGACGACGCCGGCCGTGGTCTTGATCCCGTGCGCGATCGCCTCGTCCATCGTCGCGCCCCGGTGGAAGGTCTCCCGGATCCGGCCGAGGACGAGGACGTGGTAGTCCATCGAGAGGCCGAACAGGATCACGAACAGCAGGAGCGGCACCACGGGGTCGATCCCGGCGGTGGAGCTGAAGCCGAGCAGGCCCTTGCCGACGCCGTGCTGGAAGACGAGCACCAGCACGCCGTAGGCGGCGGCCACCGAGAGCAGGTTGAGCACGATCGCCTTGGCCGCGATCACGACCGAGCGGAAGGCGACCAGCATGAGCCCGAACGCGAACAGCAGCACGAACGCGACCACGAGCGGCAGCGCCGACTTCATCTTGTCGGTGCTGTCCTTCCACTGCGCGCTCGCCCCCGTGACTGCGGATTCGGCGTTCGGAAGCGCGCCCACGGTCTCGGGCACGATCTCCTCGCGGAGCTCCTCGAGAGCCGCGATCGACTCCTCGTCGGTTCCGTTCCCTTCGACCGGGACGGTGACGTTCGCGACCGTCGCGTCGGCGTTGACGGCGACCGTGATCGGCTCGTGCATCCGGCCGCTCGCGAGCGCCCGCTGCTCGAGCCGCTGGATCGCGTCGCGCACCGCCGGCGCGTTGACGTCCTCCGCCTTGACGACGACGTTGGCCGGCAGCGGCGTGCCGGGAAACGCCTGCTGCATCCGGTTGTAGGTCTTGACGACGGCCAGGTCCTGCGGGAAGGTCTCCACTCCGGGCGCGACCAGCTTGAGCTGGAGCGCCGGCAGCGCGAGCGCCACGAGCAGGCCCCCGGCGAGGACGACGGAGAGCACCGGCCTGCGCAGGACGCGGTCGATGATCGCGCCCCAGATCCGTCCCTCACCGTCGTCCCGGCGAAGGCGGCCGGCGAACGGCACGTGCACTCGGTCGACGTTGTCGCCGAGCCTCGAGAGCAGCGCCGGCAGGACGGTCAGCGAGCCGACCATCGCCAGTCCGACCACCATGATCGTCGCGAGGCCGAACGAGGCGAACGTCGCGTCCGCGGTCAGGAAGAGGCCGGCCATCGCCACCATCACGGTCAGGCCGGAGATGAGGACCGAGCGGCCGGCGGTGGCGGCGGCGACTTCGAGTGCCTCCCGCTCGCTGCGCCCGGCAGCACGCTCCTCGCGTTCCCGCCTCAAGTAGAACATCGAGTAGTCGACGCCGACCGCGAGCCCGACCAGGAGCACCATCGCGGCGGCTTCCTCCGCCACCGGCATCACCTGGCTGGGCAGCGCGACCAGGCCGAACGTCGCGATGACGGCGGTGAGCGCCGAGCAGCAGCGGGATGCCCGCCGCCACGAGCGCTCCGAACGCGATCACGAGGATGATGAGCGTGATCGGGAGCGAGAAGAGACCGGCCTTCTCCAGGTCCTCGGCGAAGACCTTGTTGATCCCGTCGACCGCGCTTGCATCGCCGAACTGGCCGATGAAGAGCTCCGGGTGAGCCTCCTGCGCCTTCTCGACGCGCTCGAGGACGGGGCCGATCTTGTCGGCCGCGTCGTCGGCGTCGCCTCGGATCTCGAACTCGACGAGGGCGGCGTGCCGGTCCTGCGCGATCTGGCCGGCGTTTCCGGGTGCGAGCGGCGAGCGGACGTTCTGAACCGCTCCCAGCCCGGAGATTCCCTCGACGACGTCCTCGATCGCGGCCGTGAACGCCGGATCGCTCGTCCTGAGCGAGCTGCTCTGGATGAGGACGCTCTCGCCGGCGGGCTGCTTGAAGCCGGCGTCGAGGATCCTGTCGGCGCGGCCGGACTCGCCCGGCCCAGCCGTGTTGTCGTCGATGAGCTTCGTGCCGACCGTGCCGCCGAGCATGAAGGCGACGACGACGAAGGCCAGCCAGCCGAAGGTGGCGGTCTTCCAGTGATCCGCGCTCCAGCGACCCATGCGGGCCGCAAGGTTGCGATTGGTATGGGTGGTGCGGGACATGCTCGTTCCTCCTTCCTAGGCTGCGTAGGCGAATGGGTGGTAGAAGGCGTCGAGGGCGCTGTCGGGCGCGACCGCGAGCTGGAAGCGGTCTCCGACGCGGGCGTCCTCGACCGAGACGGTGAGCGCGTTCTCGCCCGGGTGCCAGAGCAGCAACACCTGGATGCCGTCGCTCTCGCGCGCGGCGAGCTCGCGTGTTTCCACTGTCGTAGGGCTCATCGCTCCTCCTTCCGCTGCGTCGAACTGCATGCCTCGACGCTAGGGCCGCGGCGTCGCGACGCCCTCGTCGGAAAGCCGGATTCGGCCTCGTACCGGCCGCCGATTCGGGCTCGTACCGGCCGGTGAGTGGGCGTCCTACTCGGGTAGGAGGCGGCGCGCGAGAGCCTGCAGTACCTTCAGCACGTGAGCCGGCTCAGATACCTCGCGCGCGAGTACTGGTTCGAGCTGACTGATCGCGCTCCTGGCGATCGCTCGGCCTGCGTCGAGCTCGTGGTCAGCGACGATACGCCGGGCGCGCCGCCCACGTCGCTGTGGTTCGCCGTACCCGGCGGTCGCGGTCCTGGTGCTCCCGCTCCTCGCGCGCCGGCGCTTTCCCTTCGCCGGCCCGGCGGCGTACTGGCTGCTCGCGGCGGCGATCTCGTTCGTCGACGCGACAGCTGATCCCGTTCATCGAGAGCCTCTTCGTCGTCGGGATGGCCGCCGCGTTCCTGCTCGGGAACCTGCGCGACGCCCTGCAGGCGCGGATCGGCCTGGCCGATCGTTCTCGGCAGTGCAGTGGTCGTCGTCTACAACATCCCCGGGCACTACGACCAGCGAGCTCGTCTTCGTTCCGCTCGAGTTCGGGATCAGCTGGCTCGCGGGCTACGCGCTGCGCGAGCGCGCCGAGCAGGCCGAGGCGGCCGAGGTGCGCGCGACGCAGGCCGAGCGCGAGCGCGAGGCGGCTGCACGTATCGCGGTGGCAGAGGAGCGAACGCGGATCGCGCGCGAGCTGCACGACGTCGTCGCCCATGCGGTCAGCGTGATGGTGCTCCAGGTCGGGGCCGTCCGGCACAAGCTCCCGCGCCTCACTCGAAGGAGGACAAGGATGCCCTCGGGCGCGTCGAGCGGGCCGGCCGCACGGCGCTCGCCGAGATGCGCCGACTACTCGGGGCGATGCGCCGCGACGGCGACGACCTCGAGCTCGCGCCGCACCCGGGCGTCGACAGGCTCGACTCGCTCGTGGAGGACGTCGGCCGCGCCGGCCTCCCGGTCCGGCTGCACGTCGACGGCGACCCCTTCCCGCTCCCGCGCTCGATCGACCTCTCCGCCTATCGAATCGTGCAGGAAGGTCTCACCAACGCGCTCAAGCACGCGCATGCCAGCAACGCCGTTCGTGACCTTCCACTACGCGCCCGACGAGCTGCAGATCGAGGTACGCGACGACGGCGAGGGCCGCTCGGCGAGCGACGGCCTCGGTCACGGCCTCGTGGGCATCCGCGAGCGCGTCAAGATCTACGGCGGCGAGATGACCGCGGGTGCGGCACCCGAAGGCGGCTTCGTTCTCGGCGCCCGCCTCCCGCTCGAGAGCGACGAGACATGAGCGTCCGCGTCCTCGTCGCCGACGACCAGTCGATGGTGCGCGCAGGCTTCCGCATGCTCCTCTCGGGCGAGCGAGGACATCGAGGTGGTCGCCGAAGCGAGCAACGGGCTCGAGGCGATCGACAAGGCGGACCGCTTTCACCCGACCGTCGTCCTGATGGACATCCGCATGCCCGAGCTCGACGGTCTCGAGGCGACCCGGCGGATCCTCGCCGACGAACAACGGCGCCCGGATCTTGATCCTCACGACCTTCGACCTCGACGAGTACGTCTACGAAGCGCTGAGAGCCGGCGCCAGCGGGTTCGTGCTCAAGGACGACCCTCCCGAGCAGCTGCTCGCGGCAATCCGCACCGTCGCCGCTGGAGACGCGCTTCTCTCACCGACGATCACGAAACGGGTCATCAAGCAGTTCGTACGCATCCCGCGCACCAGGCCTCCCAAGGAGTTCGACGAGCTGACCGACGCGTGAGCAGGAGGTCTTCCGCCTGATCGCGCGCGGGCTTCTCCAACACGGAGATCGCGGAGGAGCTCTACATCGGCGAGAACACCGTCAAGACGCACGTGACGCACATCCTCCAGAAGCTCGATCTCCGCGACCGCGTGCAGGCGGTCGTGCTCGCGTACCAGACGGGGCTCTTCGAGCCGGAACCACTGCGGTCGAACGGTCACGACGAGAGTCCGACAGGTTGAACTGCCTCGAACCTTCAGGTCGCTCTAGCGCTCTTCCAGCCCCGGCGTCTAGTGCGCGAATCAACGCCTCGGCTTCGTTTCGGCCGATCAGCTCGCGCTCGGCGTCATGCCAGATCAGCTCGCGCGGGTCGCGCGTGGGCGGCGGCTCTGGGTCCCAGCCCGCCCGGTCGCTCGGCTTGCGGTTGACCAGCCAGCCCGCGTCGCGCGCATAGGTCAAGAAGTAGTCGAACTCGTCGACCGTGACGCAGTGGTAGCGGCCGCCTCGGTAGCGACGGATCGGCCCCGAGCGGACGAAGGCGACGAAGGCGTCGAATGCCTCGCCGCGATGGTTCTTCTGGACGATGTACTCGTGAGGGTTGTAGTGGGCCATCGTCTTGGCGAAGACCCACTCGACCGAGGCGACGAACGAGCGTGGGTCGAAGCTCATGCAATTCCTCTTAGCTGAACTGCGTCCGCTCGATGTCGGCGAGCTCGCGCAGGACCCTCGTCCGCGAGGACGGCGTGATCCAGCTTCACCGATGGTTGCAGTGCTTCTCCTCTCAACATGTTCCGGAGACGAGTCGCGACTGCGCCACCGTTTTCTTACGTCGCGGCCGCCGCTCGTAAGATCGGGCGATGACCGACACGTACGTCCCGGCAGCGGAGCGCTACGACCGCGCCGATTACCGCCGCTGCGGGCGCAGCGGCCTCCTGCTGCCGCCGATCTCGCTCGGCCTGTGGTGGAACTTCGGCCACGACCGCCCGCTCGAGACGAGCCGCGCGATCGTCCGCCGAGCGTTCGACCTCGGCGTCACGCACTTCGACCTCGCGAACAACTACGGGCCTCCGTACGGCTCCGCGGAGGAGAACTTCGGCCGGCTGCTGCGCGACGACCTACGGCCGTATCGCGACGAGCTCGTCATCTCGACGAAGGCCGGCTACGACATGTGGCCCGGCCCGTACGGCGAGTGGGGATCGCGCAAGTACCTGCTCGCGAGCCTCGACCAGAGCCTCGCGCGCATGGGCCTCGACTACGTCGACATCTTCTACTCGCACCGCTTCGATCCCGAGACGCCGCTCGAGGAGACGATGGGCGCGCTCGACTCCGCCGTGCGGCAAGGGAAGGCGCTCTACGTCGGCATCTCGTCCTACTCGGCCGAGAAGACGCGCGAGGCGGCCGCGATCCTCGACGCGCTCGGCACGCCGCTCCTCATCCACCAGCCCTCGTACTCGATGCTGAATCGCTGGATCGAGCCCGAGCTCCTCGACGCGGTCGGCGAGCTCGGCATCGGGTGCATCGCCTTCTCGCCGCTGGCTCAGGGCATGCTCACGGACAAGTACCTCGACGGCATCCCCGAAGGCTCCCGCGCCAGCTGGCCGAGCTCGCTCTCGCCCGACCTCCTCACCGAGGAGGCGCTCGCGCGGATCCGCGCCCTGAACGAGATCGCGGCCGGCCGCGGTCAGACGCTCGCGCAGATGGCGCTCGCCTGGGTGCTCCGCGACCCGCGCGTGACCTCGGCGCTCATCGGCGCGTCGAGCGTGGCCCAGCTGGAGGAGAACCTCGCCGCCCTCGAACGGCTCGACTTCTCGGGCGACGAGCTCGCCGAGATCGACCGCCACGCGACCGACAGCGCGATCAACATCTGGGCCGCCTCCAGCGAGCGCTAGAGCAGCGGCGTCAGCACGAGCCGGATGCGTCCGGTCTTCGCCCCGCGACGCACGTCGTACCGGCTCGCGAGCTCCTCGTACTCGGGATGCAGGACGGCCATGTGGATGTGCGATCCGCGGCCGTAGTCCGCCGGAACCGGGCCCTCGAAGCGAAATCTCCCCGCGCGGTCGGTGCGGACGCTGCCCCGCCCGTTCGGCCGGTAGCCGTTCGGCCCCGCCTGCCAGAGGACGACGAGCGCGCGGGCGACGGGAGCACAGTCGGGCGCCCGCACGACCCGCCCCTGCAGGACGTGCCCGGTGCCGATCTTCGCGCGACGCGGCGCGTTCACGCCGCCCTGTTGGAAGGGACCGGGCGTGTCGCTCACGGTCGGCTGGCAGCGGGCAGCGGGAGCCCCCGAGGCCGTGAGCGCGAGTCCGGCTCCGACGGCCGCGGCGATCGCGGTGCAGGCGAGTGCCCGCAGCATCGCCGCCCAGGATAGCGCGGTTGCTCGCCACGATCTGCCCGCTCCTTGCCGCTGACACGACGTACCCTGCGGGTGTGACCCTGTTGGTCAGGCGCTCGTGGTTTGCGGCGCTTCTCCTGTCGCCGTTCCCCTCGGCGCTGCGTCGGGAGCGCCGGCCGGTCCGCTCGCGGCTGGTCAACGTGCCGAGATCCGCGTCACACCGGCGGGTATCCGCGCGCACCTCTCGGCGTTCCAGGAGATCGCCGAGCGGAACGGCGGCAACCGGCTCGCCGGGACGGCCGGTTACGACGCATCCGCGGGCTACGTGGCTCGGCGGATGCGCGCCGCCGGGTACCGCGTCCGCTTCCAGGAGTTCTCGTTCCCGTTCGTCGTCGACCGCACGCCGCCGGTGCTGCGCGTTCTGGGCACCAGTGAGCGCTTTCGGGCAGGGCGCGACTACACCACGTTCGCCTATTCGGGAAGCGGGCGGGTCGAGGAGCGGGTCGTCGCCGTCGATCTCCTCGTCCCGAGCCCGGAGCCGAACGCCTCGACGAGCGGCTGCGAGCGGGCCGACTTCGAGACGTTTCCGCCCGGTGCGGTCGCGTTGCTGCAACGCGGCACGTGCATGTTCCGGGTGAAGGTCGACAACGCCGTCAGCGGCCGGGGCGAGCGCGGTCGTCGTGTTCAACGAAGGGAATCCCGGGCGGCGAGATCTCTTCTCGGGAACGCTCGGCGCCCCGCAGGTCGGCGTTCCCGCGCTCGCGGCGAGCTTCGAGGTCGGTGAGGAGCTTCGGGGCGGAGTCAGCAACGGCCCGACCGGTGTCACGGTCGCGCTCGCGACCGACGTCGTCGCCGAGCGGCGCCGCACGCGGAACGTGATCGCCGAGAGCCGCGCAGGCAGTCCCGCCCGCCTCGTCGTCGTGGGCGCGCACCTCGACAGCGTCCAGGACGGGCCCGGGCTCAACGACAACGGCAGCGGGTCCGCCGTCATCCTCGAGGTCGCCGAGCAGCTCGCCGAGTTGCGGCCCCGGAACAGGCTGCGCTTCGTCTGGTGGGGCGCCGAGGAGCTCGGTCTCCTCGGCTCGCGCCACTACGTCGGCCGCCTCTCGGCGGCGGCGCGTCGGGCACACGCGCTGTACCTCAACTTCGACATGGTCGGCTCGCCGAACTTCGTCCGGTTCGTCTACGACGGGGACGGCTCGGCGTCCCGACCCAGCGCCGACCTGCACCCGGGCTCGGCTGCGATCGAGCGCGTCTTCGGCAGCTACTTCGCCTCACAGGGGCTCGAGTATCAGGAGACGGGCATCGGCGGGGGCTCGGATCACCTGCCGTTCGCACGAGCGGGGATCCCGGTCGGCGGGCTCTTCACGGGCGCGGACGCTCGGAAGTCCGCCTCGCAGGCGGCAACGTTCGGCGGCCGCGCCGACCAGCCGTACGACCCGTGCTACCACCGCGCCTGCGACACCCTCGCCAACGTGAGCATGAGGGCAGTCGCGCAGAATGCCCGCGCAGCCATGCACGCGATCCGGCTCTACGCGCGGGACGTCTCGAGCGTCCGTCGGACCGGGTAGCCCGTTGGCGATCCCCGGACAGCTCCAACTGCAGCAGACCTACAACGACACGTTCCGCGGCTGGCCCGTGAGCCCGCGGAATCGTCAGCATCCCATCCGAGGCTCGTTCCTCGACCCCCGACCCGATCCGGGCCGAGGTGCGATCTATCACGAGGGCGTGGACATCGCCGTCCGCGACGACCGGCCTGCGCGCGGCGCGCCTCCCGGGCGCACGCACCGCGTGTTCGCGATCGAGGGCGGGCCGGTGTTCCTCGCGACGCCGCGCGGCGTGCGCGGCTTCGCGCACATCGGCCACTTCCGGTACGGCCACATCGACACGCTGGTCCTCGCCGGTCAGGCCGTCGCGCCTGGTCAGCACATCGGCTGGACGTGCGCGGGCGACTGGCACGTCCACCTGAGCGAGGTCGTGTTCGCCGGCGAGCGGCGGATCCTCGTCAACCCGCTGCGGCCGGGAGGGAAGCTCCATCCGTACGTGGATCGAGCTGCTCCCGACATCCGCGAGGTTCGCTTCCACGCGCCGGCGGAGCCTGACTGGGGACGGCGGCCGAACACGAGCGTCGCGCGGCTCCCACCGGAAGGACGGCGTCTCGATCGCGATGCCCTCGTCGGCCTCGTCGACGTGCGTGTCCGCGTGAGCGATCCCCAGTCGTTCCTCGGCTGGTTCGAGGAGCTTCCGTGGCTGGCTGCGCCGCACCATCCCTTCCGCATCGCGGTCACGATCGTGGACGTGGCGAGCGGCAAGACCGTGCAGCGTCGCGAGGTGTTCCGCGCCGAGCAGGAGCTCGGGATCGCGGCGGGTCGTCACTACGCGCCCGGTACGGAGCAGAACCTGCCGGCGAAGGGCTGCATGAACCTCCATCGCTCGGTGCGCTGCGACGGCGTCTACTGGTTCCGCCTGTTCCCGCTCAGGTACTGGGACACCACGCGCCTGCCCGACGGGCGCTATCGGCTGCGGGTTCGCGTCTGGGACGTCGCCGGGAACGTGTCGAGCGCCGAGGTCGTCGTGCGCATCGCCAACGGCCTCTAGCGCTCAGACGTCGGGCCCGAGACCGAGCCAGGTGACGGCACCCGGCAGCTGGAGCTTTTCGTAGCTCGTCGCGGTGTGGCTCCAGGAGCCCGTGACCCGCTCCAGGCGCCCTTCCGGCTCGAGCGCGCGGAGGTCGGCGAAGAAGCGCGCGGACTGCGTGGCCTGGTCGACGACGATCTCGTCGGCGTCGCTCCACCACATCTGCAGCGGGACGCCCGAGCCCGCGATCTCCTCGATCCAGTGCGCCGGGCTCCGAAGCCGGTAGGCCTCAGGGTTCGAATCGGGTGTCCCGCCGACCTCGAGGCGCGCGAGTGCCTGCAGCGCACGCGTGCGGGGCACCCGCGCGAACTGGCGGTAGCGCAGCCCGAAGTCGGTGACCGAGTCGAACGCGACGGCTCCCGCGAGCAGTCGAGGATGCCGCCCGACGAGGAGCAGCGTCTCGTGCCCGCCCATGCTTCCTCCGACCGCGTACAGGCGCTGCGAGTCGATGCGCAGCCAAGGGCGGGCGTTGCGGAGGATCGACGGCATGCGCGCGAGGTCGTCGATCTGGCCCTTCCAGCCCCACGAGTGCAGGGGAAGGCGGCGACCCATCCCTCCCGGGCAGATCACCACGAAGGGTCCGCCCGCGGGCAGATCCCTCCAGAGCCTTGCGTTCGTCTGCGCGCGCACGCCGCGGCCGTGCGGCGAGATCACGAGCGGCAGCGGAGGCGGCGGATTGTCGGGGCCGAACTGCGACGGGACGACGGCGACCGCCCAGCGCGGCACTCCGTTGTGGGCGCGATACCGGAAACCCCAGTGCCTGACTTCGCTCACGACGATGGTCTACACGAACACGCGCGACCTGTCGTCACACGAACGTGGACGGCTCAGAGCTGGCGCTGACGGCCCTCGTGCTCGGCGGCCCACAGGAACCCGAGCACGACGAGCGCGACGCCCGCGACGGCGGCCACTGCAGCGAAGAACACACCGAGCGCCGCGATGACTTCCGGCGTGGAGGAGTCCCGTGCGCCGCCGTCGACGTACGTCGCGAAGCAGAGGGCTGCGGCTGCGAGCCCGCAGGCGAACAGGTACGCGGGCAGCTTCATGCGAGGACGATGCTCCGCCCGGCTCAAGAACGGCTCAACGCTCGTCCCGCTCACCGCGGCACCCTCGTCGACGCTCTCCCGCGGGCAGCTTCGGCGAGCGGGGAGTCCGCCGGGACGGCGAGAAGCACGACGAACGCTCCTCGCCGCCTCACGGCGCGCCTCCCCGTTCCCCTCGCCTTGCCGCCAGCTCCCGTTCCCACGGTCGTTCGCGCAGGAACATGAGCAGCTCTCCGTCGTTCGTGAACGTCTGCGAGATGCCGCTGCCGAGGTGCTCGACGACACCGTGGAGCAACTCGGCGTCGGCGCCAGGTGCGCCGGCCGGTTCCCAGAGACGAACGACGAACGTCTGCACTCCCCTCCCCGAGTCATCCTCTCCTGACGACGACCAATGGTGGCGGGGCGGGTTCGAGCGGCCTTAGAGCCCGCTTAGGGGCGCGACTTCGCCCGCGCCCGTGAACGGAACCGACTCGACGCCGATCGCGTCCATGCGCGCGCAGTACGCCTGGTAGGCGCGCCGTGCCTCGCCGTGCCGGCGCGCGCTCTCGAAGGAGCCGACGAGCCCGAGGTGCGCAGGCTCGTCGTACGGGTCGCGCTCGAGGACGCGCAGGTAGTGGCGGGTCGCGGCGTCCACGTCGCCCGCGGCCACGGCCTCGTCGGCGAGCACTCGCGCGACCTCGATGTACGTCGCGCGCGCCTCCTCGCGAAGCGCGAGCGCCCACTCCTCGTACGCGTCCTCCTCGAGGAAGTCCCCGGAGTAGAGCGCCTCGGCCGTCGTGAGCCGGGCACGGGCGTCCGGGCTCCCGGCACGCCTGAGCTCGAGCGCCTCGGACGCCGTCTCGAGGAAGCGCTCGACGTCGAGCTCGATGTTCTCGGTCTGCAGCCACACCGCGCCCTTGTCGGCTCCGACGAAATGGTCGCCGTCGTGCCGCTTCTCGGGGTCGAGCACCGCCCGGATCGTGCTGAGCAGCACGGAGAGGCGGTTCGCGAGCGGCTCCGGGCTCTCGTCAGGCCACAGCGCCCTCCATCAGGTAGTCGCGCGGCGTCGGGCGCCCCCGTCGGGCGACGAGGATCTTCAGGAGATCACGCGCCTTCCGCGACTGCCAGGCGGCGAGGGGCACCGGCTCGCCGTCCCGCAGCACCCGGAACCGGCCGAGCGACTGGATGGCGACGCGGGCGGCCCGGTCGAGCGGGAGGATGAGCGACAGCGTCGTGAGGGTCCCGCGTGCGCTGAGCGCCCGTAGGCGCTCCTCGGCCGCTCGTGCGCGGGGCTCGTCGGCCGTGACCAGGGCCGCGATCAGCTCGACCCGAGCCTCGCCGAGGGGGTTCTCGAGGTCGCGCCAGATCGACGCGGCCTCGACGAGGCGGTCGACCTCGTGCGCGGGCTCGTCCGAGGCGAGCACCCGCAGCTCGAGCGTCTCGGCCAGCGCCGCACGATCCCGTCTCGTTCGGGCCGCCGCCGCCGCCTCCGTCGCCCGCTCGTCGGCGAGCCTACGGTCGCCCTGGGAGAGCGCGACCCAGCCGGACGCGAGCAGCGCCGAGACGTGGGCCATCGCCGGCCCGAGCGCGAGTGCCTCCTCGGCAACACGGCGCGCCTCCTCCGGATCGTCGGCGATGAGGACCCGCGCGAGCCCGGCGAGCGTCGGGACGAGGCCCTGCAGGTCCCCGGTGGCCTCGGTCCGTCCGAGCGCCTCTTCGTAGGCCGCTCGCGCGAGCGTCCAGTCGCCACGCTCGCGGTACACCTCGCCGAGCTTCTCCAGTGGGTACGCGATCATCCGCGAGCCGAGCCGCTGGTAGAGCTCGCGCGCGCTCTCGAGGTCGGCCACGGCCTCCTCGAAGCGGCCGAGCTTGGCGTAGGCCTCGCCGCGGTTGTTCAGCGCGAGAGCCCGGAAGGCCGCGAAGCCTGCGACGTCGGCGAGGCGAAGCGCGAGATCGAGCTCGGCGATCGCTTCCTCGTACGACCCCTCCTCGACGTGGCGCGAGCCGCGGTTCGTCCGCACGCGGATCAGCTGGAGCACGTCGCCTGCCTGCTGTGCGTAGTCGAGGGCACGCAGGTAGTGCGCGTCGTTCGCGCCGCGGTCTCCCTCGAGCGCCGCCAGCATGGCGAGAACGGTGTGAGCCGCCGCCAGCGCCTGCGGGTCGCCGGCCGCGGTGGCGATCTCGAATGACCGATTCGCGTCCTCGCGGCACTCGTCGGCCTCCGCTCGGAGCCAGTGAGCGCTGGCCCGCCACGCGAGGAGGAGGGCGAGGTCCTCGGGGTCGCCCTCGTCGGCGGAACGGTGGTAGGTCGCCATCGCCTCGTCCAGATCGCCCTCGAGGTGATGGAGGAGCCCGATGCGCCAGGCGAGGGCAGCGGGCATCGGCTCCGAGCCCTCCGACGCGCGTGCGAACGACCGCAGCGCCTCGTCCCAGTTTCCGCGCACCTGGAAGGCTTCGCCTGCGAGTTGCTCGATGGACGGCTCGCGGAGCTCGGGCGGGAGCAGTGCGACGGCGTCGAGAACCGCGTCGATCGAGCCGCGCGCCAGCAGGCTCGGGCCGTGCGTCCCGAGCAGGCGCGAGATCTCGACCCGGTTCGCCGGCCGCCGCGAAGCTGCGCAGCGCGTCCTCCGGGTGGTCGTGCGCCTCGAACCAACGAGCCGCCTCGAGCTGCACGGCGCGCACGTTGTCCTCGCCGGGCGGGCGCTCGGCGAGGGCGAACTCGCGCACCGCCGCGCCGAGCGAGTACCAGCCCGAGCCCTGCCCGTGCACCTCGACGAACAGTCCTCGCCTCGCGAGCGAGTCGAGGATCTCACGCGCCGCCTCGATGCCGAGCGCCTCGCAGAGCTCGGGCGTGAACCGCTCGAGCGGTGCGACCGCAGTCACGAGCTCCTCCACCTCTGGAGGCTCGTGCGCGAACACCTCCGAGGCCAGATACGCGAACAGAGGGCCGCCGGGACGGCGTATGCGATCGAGCGCGTCGCTTCGCCCCTCGGGTGGAGTTTCGCCGAGCGTCTCGACCGCGAGCCGCACCGCCGCGGGCCACCCGCTGGTCGCGCGGTGCAGCGCGGTTGCGGTCGCCATGTCGTCGTCGCCCGCGCGGTCGGCGAGCAGGGCGGCCGTCTCGTCCACGTCGAACGCGAGGTCGGCGCCGGTGATCTCGAGCACCTGGCCGCGGCCGCGTAGCCGCTCTATCGGAAAGGGCAGCTCCGTGCGGGAGGCGAGCACCAGATGCAGGCGTGACGGCGCCTGCCGGCAGAGGGCTTCGATGAGCTGTCCGGCGCCGGATGCGTGCGTGACGTCGTGGACGTCGTCGAGGACGAGCACGAGGTCGCGTGGAAGCTGCTCCTGCAGCGTCTCGCACACGTACGCGGCGAACCCACGCGCCCGCGTCGGCTCGTCCTCCTCAGCGCCTGGGCCCGAGGTCGCCGTGACGGCGCTTGCCGCGTCCGGGGGCAGTCCCGGCACACGGAGCCGGAGCGCGTCCGTGATCCCGCGGGCGAGCGCAGCGAGCGACGCGTCCTCCGGAGAGGCGCTGTACCAGGCGCAATGCACGCCCGCAGCCCAGTCGGCGAGCAGCGTCGACTTCCCGTACCCGGCCTCGGCGACGACCGTCGTCAGTCGCCGGTCGAGCGCTTCGGAGAGCCGTGCGAGCAGCCGCTCGCGGCGCAGGAGCGACCCTGGCGCGGCCGGGGGCAGGAGCTTTGTCATCGCGGTGGCGCTGAGCGAGGGCGGCGGAGCGTCCACGCGTTGACCTCTCACCGAGCTTGTCATGCGGCACTCACAGGATAGGCGCCTCCGCGCGCCGCAACTGCGGCGCAGACGGCTCAGCGCGGGAGGTGGAGACCGAGCCGGCGCGGGAGCGATGCGACGAATGCGGTCGCCGGGCCTGGCTCGCGCCCGTCGTCCTCGGCCGCGTCCTTGGCCATGAGCGCGCGCCGGATGAGCGAGCCGCCGACGTAGCGGAACGGCTCGGGCGGGAACAGCTTGCGGTCGGGCTCCACGATCGCGAGCCGGGTTCGCTCGTCGCGCCGGTCGAGCGCGAGGTGAGCGAGGATCTCGCCGCCGAGGTACGAGGGGCCGACGCCGTTCCCCGTGAAACCGAACCCGTGGTGGACGCGACCACGACTCCCGAAGATCGGAAGGTGCGTGGGGGAGACGTCGATCGGCCCGCCCCAGGCGTGCGTGATCGCGCGTCCGCGGAGCTGCGGGAAGAAGCGGACGAGAGCCCGTTGGGTCTCGGCGATCACGCCGGGATCGCGCTCGAGCCTCGTCGACGCGCGCCCGCCGATGCCCATCGAGCCGCCACCCCAGCCGAAGGCGATGCGGCCGTCGCGCGTCGTCCGCGTGTAGTGGACGAGCGTGCGGCCGTCGACGATCGCCTCGCCGCCGGTCCAGCCGAGGTCCTCGATCACGTCGGGGACGGGCTCGGTGAGGACGATGTGGCTGGACGCGACGGCGAGCGACAGCCGGTAACCGGGGAACCCGGTCGTCGCGGAGTTCACGGCAAGGACTGCCGATCCGGCTCGCATGTTCCCGACCCGCGTCTCCACGCTTCCGTCCCGGCGCAGACGCGTGACCTCGGTCCGCTCATGGATGCGAACGCCGCGCTCGAGGAGCTTCGCGCGCAGCCCGAGGGCGAGTCGCGCGGGGTGGACGGTCGCGTTCAGCCGATAGGCGATGCCGCCGCGGAAGAGCGGCGAGTCGCAGCGCGCCCGGACCTCGTCGGCGGTGAGGGAGACGACCTCGGTCGGAGCTGCCAGCGCTGCGGCAGCTTCGACCGTGGCCGATTCACCGAGCTGCGACTCCGTCGTCGCGACGCGGAGCATCGGCGCCTGCCGGTACCAGGCGTCGACCCCGTTGGCCTCGCACCAGGCGCCGATGCCGTGCACGGCGTCCTCGGAAGCGCGGCACACCGCCAGCGCGGCCTCGTCGCCGGCCGTCTCGCGGAGCGTGTCGGCGTCCGGCCAGAGCGTCTCGCAGAAACCGCCGTTGCGTCCGCTCGGCCCGTGCCCGCAGACGGCTGCCTCGAGCACGACCACGCTCGCCTCGGGCTCGAGCTGCAGGAGCTGCCATGCCGTCCAGAGTCCGAGATACCCGCCGCCCACGACGACGACGTCGGCGCTGGAGTCACCCTCGAGCGGACGCGTCGGCGTGACCTCGCCCGCCTCCTCGAGCCACCAGCCGTGGCGTGTGTGGCGCATCAGGCGGCAGCAGGAGGCGGTCGCCGCGCGAGCGCGATGCTGCACGTCACGACGACGGCGACCGCGAGCGGGACGATGAGCGTCCACACGAGCGGGATTCCACCGAGCACGGCGCCCACGGAGACGAGGGCCGCGTACCACGCCCCGGCCCGGACGACGAACTGCCCGGCGAACATCAGCACCGCACCGCACCCGAGGAAGGCGAGCCACAGCACGAGGTCGCGTGTCGTCCCGAAGTCGATCAACCAGGCTCCGCCCAGTGCCGCGGCGACGTAGAGGACGCCGAGCGCGAGCACGAGGAACTTCGTCGCACCAAGGAGCCCTTCGCCGAACATCGGACGCGAAGCCTACGCGGCTCGCGTCAGGGGTGGCGGGTGTTGACATGCCCATGCCGAGTCTGGTTGGGTCGCCGTACTCGGCGAGTCGAGTCGAGCGACAGTCCGTCGCGAGACAGGGGAGGCGAAATGACGAGAGTCAGGGGCTTCAGCCGGATGTGGCTGGGAGCGCTTGTCGCGTCGGGTGTCGTCCTCGCTGTCGTATTGGTCGCGGCTCTCGCCAAATCGTCGGGCGACGACGACGCGAAGGTCGCTTCACCGGACACCACGAGCCGCAAGCCGGTGAAGGTCGTCATCGCGGGCACGAACGACGCCCTCGAGCCAGTCACAGACGGGGGGATAACGGGCGAGGGTACGTTCAAGGCCACTGGCGCGATCACGGACAGCGGGACGGCGCGCGGTTACCGCTGGCTGAAGGGTGACGAGGCCACCGGGTGGAAGATCTCGCTTCGCTATGTCACCAAGGGCAAGAAGGGCGCGATCACCTACGTGGTCAGGATCGACGCGACACGATTGCCTCCAACGTCGCGATGGACGATCGAGTCCGGGACGAAGGCGTACAAGGGGCTCCAGGGCGAAGGAAACGAGAGCGAGAACGCCACTTACACCGTCAGCATGCTGCGGGGGAAGGTGTGGCGCTGACGAGTCCGTCGAGCGCTCTCGCTTTGGCTCAGAGGGTCACGGTTCCCCGAGCAGTGCGCCGTCGAAGAACCCAATGACACGCCGCTCGTATTCCGCCGGGACCGCCTCGATCCCGCCCGTGTGCCCGGCGCCGGGCACACGCCAGATGGCCTTGGGCTCGCGCGCGGCGTCGTAGTAGGCCTGACTCAGCTCGGCTTCGCCGCCCTGCCCTGGGACGGCGTAGATGAGGAAGACCGGAGTCGGCGAGATCTCGGGGGCGAGGTCCTCGAGGCTCGGGGGTGGCATGCCGTTCGAGAAGAGCGCGACTGCCGGGGTCACGACCGCGTGCACCAACGAGCCTTCGATGCGCTTCCTCGTGTCAGGAACCGCGAGGCTCTCGCGGATGGAGCGGATCCCGGCTCCTTCGGAGACGACCGCCTTGAGGCCATTGGACTCGGCGGCCGCTGCCTCGATCATCATCTCACCCCCGACCGAGAGACCGATGCCGCCGATCCGCTCCGGGTCGACGTCCGGCCGCTGCTGCAAGTAGGCGACTGCCGCGTGCACGTCCCGCTCGCCCTTCCAGCCGAAGATGTTGGGATCCCCGTCGCTCTCGCCTTCGCCGCGCCGGTCGAAGAGGAGGACGCCGTAGCCGTTGCGGGCGAGCATGCGCGCCGGGCGTTGAGAGCCCGCGCGGCCGGGGAACGCGATGACGGCGGCGCGGTTCTTGGACGGGATGTACCAGCCCTCGAGTGTGAGCCCGTCGCTCGTCTTGAACGAGACCTCCTCATAGGCTGCGCCGAGGTCTGCTGCCGGGACGAACCCCCGGGCCGTGTGCGTGACGACGTATGCGAAGGAGAGCGGGAAGATGATGAAATACGCGACCGCGATCCCGGCGACGACGAGCAGCGATCGCCGGAGATACCGCCACAGGCGGCTGTCGTCGGTTCGACGCGCGCGCCACAGTGTCACCACGCCGAGGACGAGCAGCACGAGGCCGGCCGGAATGGCCAGCAGGCCCGTGAAATCGTCGCCGGAGGGGCCGCCCTTGGTCGTGTAGTAGACGGCCTCGATCCCCGTAACGACGCCGAAGAGCCCGAGCGTCAGCGCAATGACGGCCCGAAAGCCCGCGCGCAGACGCGGATACGCCCAGGCGGCGATGACGAGCAGCGCGAGCGGCACAAGCCCGCTCACGAGGTGGTCGGACGCGGACGTGCCCGGCTGCGGCTGGAGGAAGTTGTCGTCGACGACGTGGAGCGCGATGAGTCCGAGCGCGACTCGAGCCATGATCGTCTCGATCAGGACCTGCGAGTGCGGCACCGCGAACTCACTCATGGCCGTGGTTGCTGACGCAGGCGCGTTCTGGGTCGAGGCTGTCACTTCTCCCCCAGCAGGGCGGGCGCGCGTGAAAGGAGCTTCGAGCCGACGATAGCGCCAGCTGGCCTACGAATCCAGCCCGTCGGCGTTCGACACGACTCGAGACGATCCTCACTCGCGCCTGAAGCATCGCGAGCGGCCGGTCGCAACTCGAGGTCCAATCGCGGCACCGCCCCGCGATCAGGACGTCGTCCGAAATCGGTAGCGTCGCGTCAAGATGCACGACGCTCCCATGGGCAGAGCGCGGAGACGCGGCCGCAGCACGCGGCTTCAGAGCTGGCTCGGGGACACGCCTAGCTCGGTCACCTGAGGTGGCGAGCGGCGAAGTTCACCGAACGCAGCTCGCGCACGAGCGCACCTATCTCGCGTGGTGGCGTACTGGGTTGGCCGGAATTGCGGCGGGATTCGCCATCGGGCGTGTTCTGCCCGAGGTAGTCGGCGGCACGAACTGGCCGTATGTCGCATTGGGAACCGGGCTAGCTGGCTCCGGGCTGGCGGCCATGGTGTACGGGATCGTGCACTACCGAGAGCTGCAGGCCGCGCTCCGGGAGGACCGGGAAGCGCACACCGCTGAGGGTTTCCTGCTGGCCCTGGCCGCGGTCGGGATCGCGGTGGGAGCCGTGTCGGTCGTACTTGTTCTCGTCGCTCCCTGAGTCATCACCGCCGTCATCCAGACTCGGTGATTGCGGGCTACGCTTGCCGAAGGTCGATTCGGAGATCGTGTTCATCCGATCGGGATGACGCGATCAGGTGCGGCCGCGGTCTACGGTGCTCGTGACACCACCGGGAGCAGGGAGGACACAGATGGCTAGAGGTCGCACGCGCGAAGCACGTCTTTCCGATGAGGACGTGGCGAAAGTGATGGCGCTGATCAAGGACTCCGACAGCGTCGAGTTGAAGCTGACCATCCCCGAGACCGAGCACAGCTCGACGGTCGCGGCGCTGAGGATCGATCCCCTGGACGCCCAGATCCGTCAGGTGTTCTTCTTCGACACCCCGGACCTGACGTTGTACGAGCAAGGCGTGGTCGTTCGCGCCCGCCGCGTGCAGAAGAAGGGCGACGACTCCGTTGTCAAGCTCCGCCCCGTCGTCCCGTCGCAGCTCCCGAGCGGTGTCCGTCGATTGCCGGAGTTCGGCGTCGAGGTGGACGCGATGCCCGGAGGCTACGTCTGCTCGGGCTCGCTGAAGGGGACACCGAAGCCGGACGTCCGAGAGACGGTCCTGGGCGGCGGGCGGACGCAGAAGCTCTTCTCGAAGGAGCAGCGGGCCTTCTACGCCGAGCACGCTCCGGAGGGACTTGGGCTCGACGACCTCTCGATTCTCGGGCCGATCTTCGTCCTCAAGCTGAAGTTCGCCCCGACGGACTTCGACCGCAGGCTCGTTGCCGAGATGTGGCTCTACCCCGACGGCTCGCGCATTCTCGAGCTGTCGACCAAGTGCGCCCCGGCCGAGGCCTTCCAGGCCGCGGCGGAGACGCGGGCTTTCCTCACGGGGCAGGGCGTGGATCTCGATGGCGCGCAGGAGACGAAGACCCGCAAGGCGCTCGAGTTCTTCTCCGAGCGACTGAAAGCCGCGTGAGTTCCAGGTAGTCGGGAACCGCGCGCTTGAGCAGGCGCGTCCTGCGGCGCAGAAGGGCGAGCGGCGGATTTGGCTTGCCTAAAGAGGTGGCGGACGGGACTCGAACCCGCGACCACCGGGACCACAACCCTGCCCGCGATGAGTCGTCGATCGTCCCGGCACGTCGGGAGCGCATGATCTTGCCATTTCGCCTTCACGCGACTCGTCACGCGCGTCCCTGTGAGTCGTCTGTCGTTGCCAAGACGTTGCCATCCCAGCCTAGAGTTGCGGGAGAGCAGAAGGACGCGATCAAAAGGAGCCTGTCGCATGACCGCCGTCACCGCACGCACGTACCCGCAAGAGTCCTCAGCGCTCAAGTGGGGCGTCTACCTCATGGCAGTTGCGGGGCTCGCCTTCATCGGGTACGGGGTCATTTTCTTCGTCCGCAACTTCACCGGCCACTTCCTCGAGCTCGGCATCGGGTCCGGTCAGGTCGCGAGCGGCAAGGATGAGATCAAGGCGTTCGATAACGACCTCTACCACTACATAAGTCACCTGCACATCGCACTCTCGGGGTTCATCGCCTCGACAGGCCTCGCCGTTGTTGCGCTTTCGTGGTTCGGCGTCCGCCGCCGTCAGATGTGGGCGTGGGGGGCGGCGGTCGCGACGCCTGTACTCGCGCTTGCGGTCGCGCTTCCCGCCCACTATCCCTGGGGCTTCGACACGCTCGGTCACCTCGGGCTGGTCTACCTGGCGACGGTGGTGTTCGTCGTGGGTGCCGTCCTGTCCCTGAAGGCGCTTCTGGAAACCAGCCGATGACCTCTGCTCGTCGACTGGCGTGCTTCGTTTGGGGACACACGTGGGAGGCCGTTACCGACACAAGCGGCTCCGTCACAT
The DNA here is from genome assembly GCA_963808865.1 of uncultured Gaiellaceae bacterium. Classification (GTDB taxonomy): domain Bacteria; phylum Actinomycetota; class Thermoleophilia; order Gaiellales; family Gaiellaceae; genus GMQP-bins7. The sequence continues at coordinate 20,408 of CAWEGY010000002.1, forward strand.
GGTGCGCCCGATGCGGGCACCAGTGGCACAGCCGATCAGGTCGGGCAGACATCCACTACCGCACTACGTGAACCTGGCCTACGAAGTGAGGTGCGCGAAGGTCCGAAAGACGCGGCACCCGACAGGTAGCCGCTGCAGTCCGACACGTCCCGAACGGACATCTTGTGCCGAGCTCGAGCTCGTCATCGTGTCGACGGAGGCCGGGTGCCTATGGGTGGAGCGAGATAGGGAGTGATCGGACTCGGCTCTGCAGTTGGACAGTCCACACCAGCACCGGGAAAGGCTCTCTGGGAATCGCTTTCGGACTGACTCGACTCTCCTGAGCAGCCAGCAGACACGAGGACACACATGGTGACGGCCAACCACCTCACAGTCCGAGTGTAAGAATCGGGGCCGCCTCTGAACACGCCGTACAGGCACAAGCTCCGTCATCCTGGGAACATACGTTCGTGACGGCCCAGCCTCACGCGCACGTTCGATTCCGCCGAGCAATCGAGCGCCGCGCGTTGTGGCTGGCCAAAGATGCTGCTCGCGAGCTCCCGAACCTGCCGCTCGAGGACGCGCTCCAGCTCGTTCATCTCTACTTCGAGCGAGGGTCATCGAAGGCTGAGGCGGCGGCGAGGCGGTGGCTCGTGCGCTACCTCAGCGAGGGGACGCCGAGCTTGCGAGACGTCGCGAAGGTCACCGCGAGTCTGGCCGAGCGCAGTGCCCGCGTCGGCGGCCTCGCGGACGTTTGAAACGCCTGCTGACCGTGTACGTCTCTTGAGACAAGGGACGTTCGACGAGAGGGGAGATATGAAACCGCGACTAGCGGTCGTGGCATTCGCGTTGGTCGTGGGCCTACTGCCTGCGTCAGCGAGTGCGATTACGGGCGGAGAGCCCGACGGAATGAACCATCCGTATGTGGGCTACGCGGACAATGGCGTTTCTGCGTGCTCTGGGACGTTGCTCTCGTCCACCGTGATGTTGACGGCGGCTCACTGCTTCAGCGGCGGCACCTCCGGATGGGGCACGAATACCGTCACGGGAGCGCCCATCGTGCGCGTCTCCTTCGACCCCAACTTGATCAACACGCCATCTGCACAGCGCGTTTGGTACTTCGGAAGCTACTACTGGGACCCGGAGTTCGAAATCGGAAGCGGTGGCGGACTGCCGGGATTCGACACGCATGACGTTGCCGTCGTGATCTTCACGACGACCGGCTGTGTCGTACCTACCGGACAAAACGGCACCTGCGGTCCGATACCGACGAGCGCGACCGCTGGCGAGTACGGAGCGCTCCCCGACGAAGGGTTGGTTGACACGCTCCCCATGGGAACAGCCGTCGACCTTGTTGGCTACGGGGTCCAGAACTTCATCAAGGGCGGTGGCCCCTGTGGTGGTCCGTGCACGCCGGTGCCCGGGGACGCGTTCACGCGCTTCTTCGCCCCAACGACGCTCGTCGCGAGCAACAACTCGATCAGCGATGAGTTCATCAAGCTGCACGCGAACAGGGGTGGGACGTGCTTCGGCGATTCGGGTGGGCCAGACCTACTGGGTGACACCAATGTCGTCATCGGCGTGAACTCGTTTGTGACAAACAGCGGCTGCAAAGGCGTGACGTACTCGTATCGAGTCGATACCGAGGAAGCACTGACGTGGATCACTGAGACCGTCGCCTACGCGGCGGAAGCCTGTAGCACCGAGGAGTAGGGCGAGGCTGGGTTATCCAGCCTCGCCCCGCCCCAATGTGAAATGGTTTCGATGCGCGGCGAGCGGCTGCTTAAAGCCCTCCGATGCCGGTAGCGGCTCGCCCGCGCCCTTGGCTTCGGCGAGGGACACACTCACATCGAGTTCGAAGGGGTCTTTTGGCCGAGCCTGCATGGCGTCTTCCCTTTCCCCCGGAGGACTGGGTTCGCGGGCGAGGGACCTCAGTGAGTGGGCCGACGTCGGAGTAGACCCGTTTGTGTCCTGTACGACCTGGCTGCTCGCACCTACCGGAGCAGCGGTGAGCCCGGACCGGCAGCCGCCGCCGCGCCGACGGAGCGGGAACGCGAGGCTCGACGTCGCGCCTGCGCGGCCTCTGTGACCCCCGCGTGTCCTGGCGCTGCCACGGGACGCGGTCAACCGCTCGGACGCCGCACGTGCGCCGGAGGCCTGCAGTAGCGACGAGGCGGCGCTCGTGAGCCGCGCGCCCCACGACACCGCACGACGCCGCCCGAGCGACGCTACCGTGTGGACTGCACGCGCAGGCGCTCGCGGCACGCCCGCCCTGATGCTCTCGACCACCCGCGTGCAGAGCGACGCCGACGCGAGCTCGAGAGATGCGTGACCCTCGAGGCGTGCAGTCGTGCCAGCCGCTCGGCCGCCGCAACTGCTCTCGAACCGGGAGCCTCTCTCTTTTTGGCTTGCCTAAAGGGGTGGCGGACGGGACTCGAACCCGCGACCACCGGGACCACAACCCGGGGCTCTACCAACTGAGCTACCGCCACCGCGCCCGAAAGAGGATAGCGCCGGCTCAGTCGGCCGAGAGGACGGCCTGGGTCTGCGTCGTGCGTCCCACGTGCTTGCCGTCGCGTCGAAGAGGTCGGTCTCGACGACGATGGTCGTCCTGCCGCGATGGAGGGGGCGCGAGCGCGCGCGCACCTCGCCCTCGCGCACCGCGCCGAAGAAGTTCGTCTTCGACTCGATGGTCACGGTTCGCGCGCCGTCGGGCAGGTTGGCGAACGCGCACACCGCACCCGCCGAGTCGGCCAGCGCCATGAGCACGCCGCCGTGCAGGACTCCCGCAGAGGTGCAGAGCTCCGGTCGCCACTCGAGTGTCGCCTCGATCTCCTCCGGCCCGCCGAACGTCCGGATCCCGAGCGTCGTGCCGAGCGGCATCTGCGCGTTGACCATCTCGGTGATCTCGGGCTTGTCGGCGGCCACGGCGAGACTCTAGGTCAAGTCGCTTCTCGAGGTACGCGGCGAGTCGGGTGAGCGGGAACGAGATGCAGAAGAAGATCAGCATCACGGCCGCGTAGATCTCGAACGAATGGATCTCGCCGAGGCCGATCGGCGGCGGCGCCGTCAGCCGCTCGACCGAGCGCTCGCCCGACTCCAGCAGCTCGTTCGCGCCGATCACCTGCGCGATGGTCGTGTTCTGGATGATGTTCACGAGCAGGCTCACGAGCGGCGGCAGGAGTCGGCGGAGCGCCTGCGGCATGATCACGAACGCGTGCCGGCCGACCCAGCCGAAGCCGAGCGCGGCCGCCGCTTCGTGCTGCTCGCGCGGAATCGACTGCACGGCCCCCCGCGTCGCCTCGGCGACCTGGGCGCTGCCCCAGAGGATGAGCCCGATCGCGGCTGCGGTGAGCGCTTCGAACCGGAGGCTGAGGTCACCGCCGGCAGCGCGAAGTAGATGATGAAGATCGTCACGAGGATCGGGAGGCCGCGCCAGACCTCGATGTATGCACGGATGACCGCGCGCAGCGGAGCGAACTTGATCGTGAGCAGCGTTCCGAGCGTGACCCCGACGAGCGACGGCGCCGACGAGCGAGATCGCCGCGATCTTGAGCGTGTTCACGAGACCCTCCTCGAGCATGTAGCGAAGGGTGTCGCTGCTCCAGTCCGGGATGCTCAGAGCGACGACACAGCGCCTCCGGCAGCGCCAGGTGCGACTCGATGAGCCGGATCAGCGCCGACATCGTCCAGACGATGATCAGGTAGGTCACGGCGAGGACGGTGAACGCCTCGACCGTCTCGAGCGTCAGCGCCTGGATCTGGAGCACGGTCGTCGTCAGCTCCGGGTAGCTGATGACGTACATCAGCGAGGTGTTCTTGACGACGCTGATGTAGGTGTTGATCGAGGAGGGAAGAGCGATCCGGCCGCCGATCGGGAGCGTGACGTTGACGAAGGTCGCCGAGCGACCCGAAGCCGAGCGCGAGCCCCGCCTCACGTAGCCGTGCGGGCACGGCCTCGAACCCCGCGCGGAAGTTCTCGGTGTTGAACGCGCCTCCCCAGATCATCACCGCCAGCCACGCAACGGTGAACGCCTCGAGGCGACCCGGGCCATGCCGACCTGCGTCAGGCCGTAGTAGAGGAAGAAGATCTGGACGAGGATCGGGGTGTTGCGGATGACCTCGACGTAGATCGCCGCGAGCTGGCTGACGACCGGGATCCGGTACGCGCGGGCGGCGCCGAGGACGAGGCCGATGACGAAGGCGCCGGCGATCGCGATCGCCGACACCTGGAGCGTCCGGCGGAGTGCCGCGAGCAGCTCGTCGCGATACGTCTGCGCGAACTCCCACGTGTCGGAGAGCCAGGACGAGAAGTCGAGCGCGAGAAGTGCGGTCATGAACGCAGAGAAGCGGCCGCGTGTGCGGCCGCTTCTCGTGTCGCTGCGACGAAGGTGTCCGCTACGAGCACACCGTCGTGATGTCGCCCTGGACGTAGGCGAACGTTCTGCTTCGGCCTCAGGATGTTCTTCGAGAACGGCGCGACCTGCCGCGGCGGCACCGTGTTCTTCAGGATCGGGAAGAACAGATCCCGCTTCTTCATGATGTTCAGGCGGGAGTCGACCCACCGCTTGAGGGCCGTGTTCCCCTGCTTGATCCCGATGCCGTACGGCTGAGCGAGGAAGAGATCGTCGGTCAGCTTCAGCGTCGGATCGGTGACGGCGATGCCGAGCAGGATCGTGTCGTCGAACATGAGCGCGTCCGCGCGGCCGTCTCTGAACGCGAGCAGCGCGTTCGTGAAGCCGTCGGTGACGATGAGCTTCGTGTCCTTGTGGCAGTTCTTGACCCAGCGCGTCGTAGACGGAGCCGCTCGTCGTCGCGATCGTCTTCCCTGGCGAGGTCGGCGAGCGAGTTGATCGTCGAGTCGTTCTTGACGAGCAGGCGGCCGGTCGCCTTGTAGTACGCGCGCGAGAAGTCGATGCGCGTCTCCCGGTCGGTGTTGTAGGTGAAGGTGGCGATGACCAGGTCGACGCGGTCGGTCGTCAGCGCGGGCTCGCGGGCGGGCGTCGTGACGCACGACGAGGTGACGCGGTTCGCCTTGCCGAACGCGAACCTTCGCGAACCAGCGCGCGATCTCGACGTCGAAGCCGGCGTTCTGGCTCCGCGCGCCGATGTAGCCGAACGGCGGCGTGTCGCACTTGACCGCGATGTTCCAGCGGCTCGCGGGACTTGATGTTCGCCGGCAGCGGCGGCAGCTTCGCTTCTGTGCCGCTGCCTCGGTGGCCGACGTGCCCGCCTCACGGGCGGACGCTACGCCGCCCCAGGCGGCGAGCGCCGCGCCTGCGAAAGCAGTGACGGCGATGAGGACGACGAGTCGTCTCATTCGGTTTCTCCTCCTTCGTCGATGGTGAGCTCTTCCAGCGAGTGTGCGAGCTGAGGCTCCTGCGAGGAAACTGCTGCGTTCGTTCCTCCTGCGGGTTGTCGAGAACGTCCTGCGGGTAGCCTGCCTCCACGATCGATCCTCTCGTCCATGAAGACGACGCGATCGCCGACTTCGCGAGCGAACTGCATCTCATGGGTGACGACGAGCATGGTCATTCCCTCGCGCGCGAGGTCGCGCATGACGACGAGCACCTCACCCACGAGCTCCGGGTCGAGCGCCGAGGTGACCTCGTCGAAGAGCATCACGTTCGGCTGCATCATCAGCGCCCGGGCGATGGCGACCCGCTGCTGCTGGCCTCCCGAGAGCTGATGCGGATGCTGGTCGGCCTTCTCCTCGAGCCCGACGCTGTGGAGGAGCTCGCGCGCTCTGCTCTCGGCCTCTCGGCGCGGCATCTTCCGGATGCGGCGCGCGGCCAGGGTCAGGTTGTCGAGCGCCGTCAACTGGGGGAAGAGGTTGAACTGCTGGAAGACGATCCCGATCCGCTGGCGGATCGCCGAGACGTTGACGCCCTTGCGGGTGATCTCCTCGCCCTCGAGGAAGATGCGGCCGGCCTGGATCGGCTCGAGCAGGTTCACACAGCGCAGGAGCGTGCTCTTCCCGCTCCCGCTCGGGCCGATGATGACGAGCACGTCGCCGTGCGCGACCTCGAGGTCGATCCCGTCGAGGACGAGGTTGTCGCCGAAGCTCTTGCGGACGCCCTCCATCTGCACCATCGGCGCGCCGTTGGAGCTCTGGAGCGCGCCTTCCTCGGCCGCTTCCACCCCCGTGTTCACCTGTTCCGTCCCCACCCGACGACCATCAAACCGATGGCGACCGGTCCACGTCAAGCGGTTGACGGTTCCGGAACGGGCGCGTACCCTCTCCCGGTTCCGTCGTCGAGCGAAAGGAGATGACCTCATGAAAGTCGCATGCCTCATCTCTCTCCGGCTCGACGCGCTCCTCGCGGTAGCACTTCCTCGGCGGGCGGCGCGAGCCGCGGTCAGGTTCACCCACCGAGTGAAGGAGACTTCCGTTGTCCGATGGAACCCTGGCCACCCTCGGCTGGACCGACGAGCTCGAGGCGGCCTTCACAACCTATGCCGAGCGAGGCTTCATGCCCGCTCGCGTCGTCGCGGAGCATCGCGGCGGCTACTACGTCCGCTCCGAGCTCGGCGACCGGCTCGCGCACGCGCGCGGCCGCCTGCGTGACGACGAGCTCTGGGGCGGCATGCCTGCCGTGGGCGACTGGGTCGTCGTCTGCGACGCGCCCGGCGAGCGGTTCGCGATCGAGGCGCTGCTCCCGCGGCGCACGAAGGTGTCGCGCAAGACCCCGTGGCTGAAGGCGGAGGAGCACGTTCTCGTCGCGAACGTCGACACCGTGCTCCTGGTCGCCGGCCTCGACGGGGATTTCAACCCGCGGCGGCTCGAGCGCTACCTGACCGCGGCCTGGGACTCCGGCGCCGACCCGGTCATCGTGCTCACGAAGCTCGACGTCCTCGACGACCCCGGCAAGCTCGCCGAGGCGGAGACGGTCGCAGTCGGCGTGCCGATCTTCGCCGTGAGCAACGTCACGGGCGAGGGACTCGACGATCTGCGTGCGCTTCTGCAGCCGGCCCGGACGTTCGTCCTGCTCGGGTCGTCCGGAACGGGGAAGTCGACGCTCGTCAACCGGCTCGCCGGCAAGGTGGTCATGGAGACAGGCGGGCTGCGCAAGGGCGACGGGCGCGGACGCCACACGACGCGCCACCGTCAGCTCCTCGTCATGCCGGGCGGCGCGATCCTCATCGACACGCCCGGGCTGCGCGAGCTGCAGGTGTGGGAGGGCGATATCGACAGCGCCTTCGCCGACATCGCCGAGCTCGCCTCGCAGTGCCGCTTCAACGACTGTGCACACTCGTCCGAGCCCGACTGCGCAGTGCGGGAGGCGCTCGAGACCGGGCGAGCTCGACGACGGGCGCTGGGCGAACTACGTGAAGCTCGCAGCGTGAGCTGCGCTCGATCGAGGTGCGCAGCTCGAAGCGGCTCCAGCGCGAGCTCAAGAGCCGCTGGCGGGCCCGCGCACGGGAGACGCGGCGAGCCCGCCGGTACGGGGAGAAGCCCGTAGGAGCTACTTGCGCGAGCTTCGTGACCCAGTACTCCGTCGTCGGGGTCGGCGGCGTATTGAACCGCGCGTTCACCGCGTAGAGCCGGTTTCCCTGCTTCGCGAGCGTCGTCGGTATGTCGAGACCGCTATTCGTGATCAGGCGGAGGACGCGTCCCGAGTTCAGATTCGGCGCGAGCGAGATCTTCGCGACGCGGTTGAGCTGGTTCTGCGCGACGTAGAGCGTGCGTCCTTCGAGCAGTATCCCGTCGCCGTTCGGCACGCTCTCGCCGGCTGGCGAGCGTTATCGCCCGCGTGACGCCACTCGGCGTGACGGTGAACAGCCGACCCGTCGCCGACTGCACGACGATGAGCGTCTTTCCGTTCGGCGTCGCGGCGATGCCGTTCAGGTTGAACTCGCCGGCGAGGTGCTGGTAGTCGCCGGACAACGGCACTGTCGTGAACGCCGAAGCCGCGCCGGGCTGGCCACCGGGGCCGAGCGGAACGCGGTACAGCACCGGCTTCATCGAGTCGGTGAACCAGGCCGCCGACTTCGTCACGGCGACGTCGTTGACGAAGGTGGCGCTGGACGCGAAGTCGTACGCAGCGACGTTCCCGCCGGTCCTCGCGTCGTAGACGAAGGCGTCGCCCGTCGGGCCGCCGGCGACGAAGATCCGGCTTGCGGTCGACCTTCAGCCCGATCGCGGCGCGCCCGGCCTGCGGCTGGACGAACACGGCGCCCGTGCCGGTTCGAAGGTTCCCGCGGTAGACGGCACCGGTCGGGATCGATCCCACGTAGAACTGCGTGCCCTGGGTGGCTATGCCCTCGGGCCGAAAGCCGTTCGGCAGGTCGATCCGGCTCGGGAAGACGTTCTGGGCGGCGGCGGCAGTCACGCACACGAGCGCCGCGCAGGCGAGCAGACCGAGTAGGCGAGTCATTCGAGTCCCCCTTCTGTTGACCTCGATGGTTGACCTCGATCGTGCGGTCCTACCCGTCTACTACCCGTTCTCGGGCCGATCGGATCGCACGGCGCTCGCGGCGCGCTCGACCCTTCAGAAGTCGAACGTGGCGACGACGGCGGCGTGATCGGAGCCCGGCTCGCCCTCGCGCACGGTCGGGTCGTCCTCGATCGAGGGCATTCCCGGTGGTGCGACGACGGTCGTCACGTCGGTCGTTCTCGTGCCCGTCACGAGGAAGTGGCTGGCGAAGACGTGGTCGACGAGCTCCATGCGACCGCGGTAGAGGCGCGTGAATCGCCTCTCTTCCGGGATCAGCGGCGCGAGATTCCACATGCGGTCCCCGTCTCCCGCGTCCGGTTGGTCGAAGCCGTCCGATCCGATCTCCGAGCCGGGCGGCCCGTTCAGGACGAGCGTCGTCGCGGCGTCGACCTCGTCGTTCATGTCCCCGGCCAGGACGACGGCCAGCTCGCGGCCTCCGCCGGCGAGGAGCTCGTCGAGGTGCGTGCGGAGCGTCGTCGCCTCGGCTGCGCGCCGATAGAGCGCGTAGGCCGCAAAGCGAGCTCGTTGATCCTCGTCGGTCGGCGTGAACCTGCCGCCCGGAAACGTCAACAGCTTCGACTTGAGGTGGGTCGTCACGACATGGACGTCGCGATTGCTTGCCCGCACCGTGACGCGCAGCGCGGCGCGCCCCATCTGGCTCATACGCGGTGGGCCGTCCGGGCCGGGAGGGTCGTCGCCCACCTGGATCGGCTCGAGTCCGGCGGGGAACTGCCTGATCTCCGTCGGCTCGTGCAGGACCCGCGTGCTGATGAACGCGACGCGGATGCCGCGGTCGTCCGGCGCGGCGAGCGCTCGGTGGGCATGGGCGTCGAGAGCGCTGCCTGCAGGCGCGCGAGAGCGCTCTCCGAGCCGATCTCCTGCAGCGCCAGGACGTGCGGCTGCTGCTCGTCGATCACCGCTCGCAGCGACTCGATCTTCGCCGCGAGCTGCGCCTCCGTCTCGGGCCCGTCGTCGTCGCCGACGTCGAACAGGTTCTCGACGTTCCACGTCATCACCCGAAGCTGCGTCATCCCTGCCTCTTCCGAGCTCCTGGACAGCGATCGAAGGGTTCACGCCATGGCCCCGGAGGGAATCGAACCCCCACACGCGGTTCCGAAGACCGCCGCTCTATCCGTTGAGCTACGGGGCCGGGGGTCGCAGCGTACCCGGAATGGAAGAGCGCCCCGACGGACTCCCCCTCCTCGGTCGGCTCTGGTCCGAGCTTCTCGGCGTAGAAGCGCGCTCGCCCGGGCTGTCCGCGAGGGCAGGGATCAAGGGAGAAATTCCCGCCCGCTCCGCGGCGCTACGCGGCCTGCCCGGCTTCCTGGGCGTCGCGGACGTGTGCGACGAGGACGCGGACGACGGTCGGATCGAGCTGGACGCCCACCATGCGCCCGAGTTCGTCGAGCGCCTCGTCGGACGACAGTGCAGCTCGGTACGGCTGCGTCGAGATCATCCCGACGTACGCGTTGCAGGCATGGATGATCCGGGACGCGAGCGGGATGTCCTCGCCCGCGAGTCCATCCGGATATCCCGTCCCGTCCCAGTTCTCGTGCGACGAGCGGACGATGCTCGCGACGCTGCGCAGCGCCGGAGACGCCCGCAGGATGCGCTCGCCGACGATCGTGTGCTGGCGGACGAAGGCCCATTCCCGCTCGTCGAGCGGGCCCGGCTTCTGGAGGATCTCGTCCGGGACTGCGACCTTGCCGAGGTCGTGGAGCTGTGCGGCTTGCTCGAGCTCCTCGAGTCGTCCCGCCGCAGCCCGAGGCTGGTCGCGACTTCGACCGCGAGCGCGCCCGCGCCCGCGAGCCGGGCCTGCAGCTCGGGCTCGTGGACTGCGAGCGCCTCCAGGAGCGTCGCCATCGCCCGCTCGCTCTCGCCGCGGCGAGAGTACTTCTGCGCGTACAGCCGCTCGTCCGCCACCTGCAGTGCGTGAGTGGCGTCACGGGTCTCGTCCGGCAACATCACCGCGCCGAACGAGCTGTCGATCCGGAAGCCCTCGCCGCCTTCCGAGAGCGCTGCGCACGCTCTATCGATCAGCGGCTCCGCCTCTCCCTCGCCGACGGTCGCGATCAGACAGAACTCGTCGCCGCCGAGGCGGTACACGGCACCGTCAGGCCCCGGCACCGAGGAGAGCTTGGAGCTCAGCCGGGCCAGGAGCGCGTCTCCGGCGGGATGTCCGAAGGCGTCGTTGTAGCTCTTGAAGCCGTCGAGGTCGAAGAGCATGACGATGGTCGGCGCGACGGGCTCGCGGCGGAGCAGGCGCTCGAGGTCCGCGAGGAGCTGGCGCCGATTGCCGAGGCCCGTCAAGGCGTCTGTGGTCGCCTCCTCGTCGCGTCAGCTCGAAGAGCCGGCTGTTCTCGCGGAAGGTTCCGACCAGTCGCACGACGACGAGGAGCAGAGTTGCGGTCGCGAGCGCGATGGCCAGGACGTTCACGGTCCGGAAGTGGTCGTATACGAGGATCCCGGTCGCGACCACCGCACACACGGCAGGCACGGCGAGCAGTGGGCGCCCCTCGACCTCCAGTCCTTCGCGCGTGTTGTCGGGCAGCCATGCCGACGATGCCACGAGCAGCATCGCGGCGGGCCACAGCACGTCGACCCACGTGCCAGGCACGTAGGTGCCCGCGACCGACTGGAAGAGGTACACGGCGTCGGCGGTCGCGGCGGAGAGCATGCCCAGCCCGAGCACGAGCCAGCGGTACCCCGGTCTCCAGCCGGTCAGGGAGAAGACGCCGAAGACGGCGGACAGCAGGAGAACGTCACCGAGCGGATAGGCGACGTTCGTCGCGATCGTGGACGACGATCCCTCTGTGGTCTCGAGGACGAGCTCGACGATCACCGCCGCACCGAGTGCCGCTGCGGCTAGCGCCGCCGTGAGTCCGTCGAGCCAGAGCGTGTCGGCCAACGACCGGACGTGCGAGCGCAGCAGGAGGACGACGCCCACGTACAGGAGTGGGTAGAAGGCGACGAAGCCGACGTCGGCCGGCGACGGGGAGCTCTCGGGCTCGAAGATCGCGAACCAGATCTCCCCGAACGTCCAGCAGACGAGCGCGACCGTGATCACGGACCACGCAGCCCGCTCACGCGCCACGAGATTGGCGTGGGAGCCTGCGATGACACAGGCGAGGACCAGCAGCCCGTTGTAGACCCAGATCTCGAAGAAGTCGGCCAGCGGTCCAGTCTCGGGGCCGAGGAGGGTCCCGGCTGCGAACACGCCGAGCCCGACGACGGCGGCAGCGCGCGACAGGGGTACCCATCCGAGACGAGGCATCTCGAACGAGGATCGGCGTGCAGCGAGTGCTCCTTGAGGTTCCTGCGGCACGGGCGGCGGTCCGGTCCGTCCGACGCGGGTCCTACCCTCGCGCCCATGACACTCGGGATCGTGGTGTTCGGCGCCGCGTTCCTCGTCGGGCTCGGGCTCGGCACGTACACGCGACGGCCGCTTTCGACCGCATTTCTCGTGCTCGGGAGCTTCACCGCCCTTCTCGTCCTGTCCGCGACGGGAGAGGTCTTCGGTGCGACGGCCGTGCTCGTGATCGTCTGCCTGATCGGGCTCGTCGCGGAGAGCATGCGCGAAACGGTCGCGCTGCTCGTCGGCCGCTACTAACCCACCGACCATCTAGCCTGTCGAGGAGTGCCTCGCGACCCCGAAAACCTGACCGCGAGCGTCCGGGACCGCGCTGGCCCGGATCTCGCCGCTGACGACGATGGGCCCGGTTCACCTCACCGTCGCCGACCTCGCGCGTTCCCTGATTTTCTACCGCGAGGCGATCGGGCTCGAGGTCATCGAGGACAGCGGGGGGCGAGCGTCCCTGGGAGCCGCGGGCTACGAGCTCCTCGTCCTGGTCGAGGAGGCGGGCGCGCCGCCGGCGCTTGGGCACACCGGTCTCTACCACTTCGCGCTCCTCGTGCCGCAGCGTGCGGACCTCGCACGCTGGCTCGCGCACGCCGCGCGCGATCAGGTTCGGCTGACGGGCCTCTCCGACCACTCCGTGAGCGAGGCGATCTACCTCTCCGATCCGGACGGGCACGGCATCGAGATCTACTGCGACCGCCCGCGGGAGACATGGGAGGGCGAGGTGGGAACCCGGCTGACGACGTTGCCGCTCGACATCGACGGCGTTCTCGACGAGCTCGAGGATCCGGAGACCGCGCCGTTCGACGGGATGCCTGCGGGAACCGTCATGGGTCACGTCCACCTGAAGGTGGCGGACGTCCCGGAAGCGGTCGACTTCTATACCGGCGCGCTCGGGTTCGACCTCATGGCGCAGCTGGGGAACCAGGCGGCGTTCCTCTCTGCGGGCGGATACCACCATCACGTCGGAGCGAACACCTGGGAGAGCGCAGGGGCGTCGCCGCCAGCGCCGGGAGCCGCGGCGCTGCGGCATGCGACGATCGTCCTCCCGGACGAGTCAGAGCGTGAGCGGGTCGTCGAGCGCGTCGAGAGCAGCGGCCGGTCCGTCGAGAGCTCGCCCGAGGGCGCGACGGTGGTCGACCCGTCCGGGAACGCGCTCGTCCTCGCCGTCGCCTGACACGCCCCGGCTCGAGTGCGGGCGGGAGGACTCGAACCTCCAAGAGCCGAAGCCCAACGGGACCTAAACCCGCCGCGTCTGCCAGTTCCGCCACGCCCGCTAGCCGGTAACAGGATACGGCGCGCTACGCGAAGCGATCGAGGCGAAAGAGTCCGATGTCGTGTCGGGTCGAGCCGTCGAGCGCGAGGTCGGCGAGGATCTCGCCCATCACCGAGCAGAACTTGAACCCGTGCCCCGAGAACCCCGCGCCGACGACAGCGCGCTCGCTCTCGGGATGCGTGCCGATCAGGAAGTGCTCGTCCGGGGTGGGCTCGAAGAGGCAGGTCTTGAGGGCGATCGTCGGCCCGGCACCTTCCGGGAAGTAGCGCTCCGCAAAAGCGCGCAGCGGCGCTTCGTCGGCGAGCGTGGGCTCGCGCGAGATCGTGTCCGGATCTCCTCCCGACCCGAAGTGGTCGTAGCGGCCGAGCTTGAAGCCGGGGATCCCGTGGGCCGGAAAGCCGTAGAAGTGCTCGCCGTCCAGGGCGAGGTTGAACACGGGCATGCGCGACGGTGCGAACAGCTCGGGTCGGCTGGGCTGGAACCAGGCGAGCGCTTGGCGGACGCCGTGCACGAGTCCTTCCCGGAGCCTCGCGACGTCCTGTGACCACGCGCCCGCGGTCAGGACGAGCCGCTCGGCCTCGACTTCGCGTCGATCGGTGCGTACGCGGATCGCGTCTCCCGTGTCCTCCCACCCGAGCACCCGCTCGCGCGCCGAGAGCACCCCACCGCGTGCGAGTGCGCCCGAGACGTGGGCGACGATGCACCGCTCCGGGACGACGAAGCCACCCTCGGGCTGGAAGACGACCTCCAGGTCCGGCGGCAGCCGATACGCGGGAAACCTCGCGGCGACCTCGCTTCCGCTCAACACCTCGTGCGGGAGGTCGTGCTCGGCGCACGAGCGGAGGACTCCCTCGGCGATCGACTGGCCGCCTTCCACGATGCCGGTGACATGGAGGAGCTGCTCGCCCGCCTCGGCCTCGAGCTCGCGCCAGAGCTCGTACGCCCGGCGCAGGAGCGGCACGTAGTCCGGGTGCTCGAAGTAGGCGAGCCGGATGATGCGGGTGAGCCCGTGCGACGAGCCCTGGTCGTGGAGCACGTCGAAGCGCTCGAGCCCGAGCACGCGCTGCCCGCGGCGGGCGAGGTGGTGGAGCGCCGCGCTCCCCATTCCGCCGACACCGACCACGATGACGTCGTAGCGCTCCAATGCCGCGTGACCATATCCGCGGCTGGTTGAATGGCTCGGTGCCCACTGCGGTCGAACAGCTCGGCGAGAATCGAGTCCGCTTCACGGTCGACGTCTCGCCCGACCAGGTGCAGCACGCGGTCGACCACGCGATGTCCGACCTGTCGGAGAGCGTCAAGATCCCGGGCTTTCGCAAGGGAAAGATCCCGACGCCCGTGCTCGTCTCGCGTCTCGGCAAGGACCGGATCTACGCCGAGGCCGTGGACAGCCACATCGGCGGCTGGTTCTGGAGCGCGGCTTCGCGCAATCGCGTGCGGCCGGTCGCTGAGCCGCAGTACGAGTTCGAGCTGCCGGACACCGCTGATACGTCGTGGAGCTTTACGGCCACCGTCGAGGTCCAGGCCCTGCCCGAGATCGCCGACTGGACGCAGCTCGAGGTACCGCGTGCGGAGGTCGAGGTCCCGAGGGAGTCCGTCGATGCCGAGCTCGAGGCGCTGCGCGAGTCCGTCGCCGAGCTCGCTCCCGCGACGGACCGACCGGCACGCGACGGCGACACGCTCGTCGTCGACCTCGTCGACCCCGACGGTGAGGCGCAGCGGGACACGATCGTCGAGCTCGGCAGCGGCCGGCTCTCGCCCGAGCTCGAAGCGGTCCTGGGGGGAGCGTCGGCGGGCGAGGCGAAGGAGGTCGCCCTCCCGCGCGCCGACGGCACCAGCTCTACGGTCGAGGTGATCGTGCGCGAGGTGCAGGAGAAGACCTTGCCGGAGCTCGACGACGAACTCGCGCGCGCGGCAAGCGAGTTCGACACGCTCGAGGAGCTCACCGCGTCGATCGAGGGCACCCTCGGGAGCAGCTCGACGCGGAGATCGATGCGGCGTTCCGGACGGCGGCGGTCGACGAGCTCGTCCGCGCTTCCGCGGTGCAGCCGGCGCTGCCGCTCGTCCGCACGCGGGCGGCCGATCTCCTCACGGGCTTCGCGCGTTCGCTGGAGCGCCGCGGCGTCACGCTCGAGACGTACCTGGCGGCGAGCGGTGGAAACGCTCAGGAGCTCGAGCGGCAGATGGTGCTCGAGGCCGCTCTCTCCATCGCGCGCGAGCTCGCGCTCGAGTCTCTCGCCGAGCAAGTCGGGATCGAGGTGAGCGACGACGACGTCAAGGCGTACCTCCGAGCGGAGGCCGAGAGCGCGGGGGAGGAAGACGTCGACGGTCTCATCGAGGACGTCTGGGCGCACGGCCAGCAGGAGTCGATCCGCGAGGATCTCCGGCTCCGCGCCGCGCTCGATCGCCTCGTCGCCGACGTCAAGCCGATCGCGCCCGATCTCGCCGAGGCGCGGGACAAGCCTGGACCCCCGACAAGGAGAAGCCCGAGGGGGACACGAAGTTGTGGATCCCCGGTAGCAAGGAGAGCGAATGAGCCCCCTGATTCCGATGGTCATCGAGCAGACGTCGCGCGGCGAGCGCTCGTTCGACATCTACTCGCGTCTGCTCAACGAGCGGATCATCTTCCTCGGCACGCCGATCGACGACCAGATCGCGAACCTCACGGTCGCCCAGCTCCTCCACCTCGAGTCGGAGGACCCGGACAAGGACATCTCGATCTACATCAACTCACCGGGCGGGATCGTGTACGCGGGCCTCGCGATCTACGACACGATGCAGTTCATCAAGCCCGACGTGCAGACCATCTGCGTCGGGATGGCGATGTCCATGGGCGCGGTCGTCCTGGCGGGCGGCACGCAGGGCAAACGCAGCGCGTTGCCGCACTCGAAGATCCTGATTCACCAGGGCTCGGCGGGCTTCTCCGGCCAGCCGACGGACATCGAGATCCAGGCCCGGGAGGTAATCAGCCTCAAGCGGCTAATGGAGGAGATCATGTCGAACCACACCGGTCAGACGGTCGACAAGGTCTCGAAGGACATGGAGCGGGACTACTACATGACGGCTGCGGAAGCGCAGGAGTACGGGATCATCGACCGGGTCGTCAGCGGCGCGAACGTGACCGGTCCCCTTCCATCGACGGTGATTTCGGAGTAAAAGGAGACAGGGATGGCGCGGGCGAGCGAGGGTAACGAGCAGCTGCTCTGCAGCTTTTGCGGCAAGAGCCAGCGCCAGGTCAAGAAGCTGATCGCCGGCCCGGGCGTCTACATCTGCGACGAGTGCATCGACCTCTGTAACGAGATCATCGACGAGGAGCTGACGACTCCGGCGCAGCTCGACCTCGACAATCTCCCGAAGCCGCTCGACATCTACTCCGTCCTCAACGACTACGTCGTCTCGCAGGAGGAGTCCAAGCGAACGCTCGCGGTCGCGGTCTACAACCACTACAAGCGCGTGCGCATGGGGCTCGAGGACGGGGAAGTCGAGCTCCAGAAGTCGAACATCCTGCTTCTCGGGCCCACCGGTTGCGGCAAGACGCTCCTGGCCCAGACGCTCGCGCGCATCCTCAACGTCCCGTTCGCGATCGCCGACGCCACGGCGCTGACCGAGGCGGGCTACGTCGGCGAGGACGTGGAGAACATCCTCCTGAAGTTGATCCAGGCGGCCGACTTCGACATCAAGAAGGCCGAGACCGGGATCATCTACATCGACGAGGTGGACAAGATCGCGCGCAAGGCGGACAACCCGTCGATCACGCGCGACGTCTCGGGCGAGGGCGTGCAGCAGGCCCTGCTCAAGATCCTCGAAGGCACCGTCGCCTCGGTGCCGCCCCAGGGCGGGCGCAAGCACCCGCACCAGGAGTTCCTCTCGATCGACACGACGAACATCCTCTTCATCTGCGGCGGCGCGTTCGCGGGACTCGACAAGATCATCGAGCGCCGGATCGGCAAGAACACGGTCGGCTTCGGAGCCGACATCCGCTCGCGGAACTCCAGCGAGAACGCCGAGCTGCTGACGCAGGTGATGCCCGAGGACCTGATCATGTTCGGCCTCATCCCCGAGTTCGTCGGGCGTCTGCCGGTGGTGTCGGCCGTGCACCAGCTCACCCGCGAGAACCTCGTCGAGATCCTCACCGAGCCGAAGAACGCCCTCGTGCGCCAGTACCAGCGCTTCTTCGGCTACGACTCGATCGAGCTCGTCTTCACCGACGACGCACTGTGGGAGATCGCCGACCATGCGCTCGCACGCGAGACCGGTGCGCGCGGGCTGCGCTCGATCATCGAGCTCGCGCTGCTCGACGTCATGTTCGAGCTGCCGTCGCGGACCGACGTGACGAAGTGCGTGCTCACGAAGGAGACGATCTCGAAGGGCCTGAAGCCGACTCTCGTGACGAGTGCCGAAGGCGTCGTCGAGGAGCTCGACGAGGAGCTCGCAGAGGAATCTGCGTAGGATCGCGCGATGCCGCGCTACCTGATCGAACGCACCTACACCGTCGACATGGACACGCTGCCCACGGTGGCGACCCGCTCCAAGGCGATCGGGCACCACCGGTTCCCCGAGATCGTCTGGGAGCACAGCCACGTCGTGCTCGCCGACGACGGGACGCCGAAGTCGTACTGCGTGTACGCCGCGCCGAGCGAGGAGGTGGTCCGCGAGCACGCTGAGCAGCTCGGGGATCACTTCGTGCAGGTGATCTACGAGATCGCCGGCGACGTCACGCCCGACGACTTTCCCCTGACCGACGCCCCGGACTAGCCGTCGTTCAGCGGCCGGCCCACGTCCGCCTGCGCGAGGTGCGTGAACGCCTGCGCCGCGACGACCTGCCGCAGCTTGATCGATCGTCGCCGTGCCGCATCGTCCGGGACGAGCTCGAGCGCCTGGGAGTAGAGGGCCAGAGCGTGCTCCTTCGCCCAGCCGCGTCCGGCCTGCTCGGCCGCGGCGAGTAGCTCCTCGACCGCATGCTCCGCGTCGCCTGCCTCACGCCAGTGGTGTGCGAGCGCCTCGTGTGACTGCCCCGTCGCCGTGGCCGCCGAGAGAAAACGGGCGACGGCGGCATGTCGCTCGCGTCGCGCGGCTCGGGGGAGCGTCTGGTACGCGACATCCTGGATGAGGCCGTGCTTGAAGGCGAACTGCTGGTCGCCCTTGATCCGGGAGACGGCCTCGCGCTCGATCAAGCCCCTGCCCTCGAGGGCGCTCAAGGTCGCGGGCAACTCGTCCCGCGCCGACATCTCGTCGAGAGCGCCTCGCCAGAACACGCGTCCGGTGACGGACGCGTCCACGACGACGCGGCGCTCCTCGGGCGGAAGCGAGTCGAGGCGTGCCGCGATGATGGCGCGGACAGTTGTCGGCAGCTCGCCCTTGGTCGACCTCTCGGCGATCGAGGCGGCGAGCTCCTCGATGAAGAGCGGATTGCCCTCGGCCATCTCCACAACTGCGGGCGCGCCTTCCGTGCCCGACGCCGCGAGTAGCTGCTCGGCGAGCTCCTGGCTCGAGCTCTCGCTCAGTGGATCGAGCGGCAGTGCCGTATATGCCGGAAGCCCGCCGCCCCAGGTCGGGCGGTCGGTGAGGAGCTCCGGTCGCGCGAGCGCGACGAAGAGCACGGGCACCTCGCGCACCCTCGAGGCGAGCGACTCGAGCAGGTCGAGCTGGCTCGAGTCGGCCCAGTGGATGTCTTCGAAAAGAAGCATCGTCGGGCCGCCCAGCGCGAGCGACTCGACGAAGACGCGGGCAGAGAAGAAGATCGTGTCGCGATCCGCGCTCGTCCGCTCTCCGTCAAGCCCGAGCAACACCTCGAGCTGCGGTGCATGCTCTTCCGCCGCGGCAGGCCCGGCGATGTCCGCGACGGCGCTCGAGAGCTTTGCGCACGCCTCTGCGGGGTCGTCGCTGTCGAAGATGGTGGCGATCTGCTTGACCACCTGCGCGAACGCGCTGTACGGCGTGCTCGCCCCGTACGGCGTCGAGCGGCCGCGCACGACGCGTCCACCCTGGCGTGCGACGAGCTGTGCGAGCTCGAGCGCCCAGGCGGGACTTTCCGATCCCGGCGGGGCCGAAGACGGTGATGAACTGCGCCCGATTCTCGCCGACGACGCGCGCCCAGAGCGCGGTGAGGACGTCGAGCTCGCGGTCCCGGCCGACCAGCGACACGGGCCCCATCGGCCGCTCTCCCGCGAGCGAGGTCGCGCGCAGCGCGAGCCACGCACGCACCGGTGCGCTCTTGCCCTTCGCCAGAACGGGCTGCGCGGGCCTGTACTCGATCGCGTTGCGCGTGGCGGCGTAGGTCTCCTCTCCGACCAGGACCGCTCCGACAGGCGCTGCGGACTGGAGTCGCGCTGCCGTATTCACGACGTCGCCGGCGACCATGGCCTCGCCGTGGCCGGGACGCGCTTCGAGCTCGACGATCGCCTCCCCCGTGTTGACTGCGATCCGCACCTCGAGCCCGTCCTGCTCCGCCCAGTCCCGCACGGCGAATGCGGCGCGCACCGCGCGCTCGGCATCGTCGCCGTACGCGGTCGGCGCGCCGAAGACCCCCATCACCGCGTCGCCGATGAACTTCTCCACGGTGCCGCCGTGTCGCTGGAGCTCCTCGCGGACGCGCTCGTAGTAGGGCGTGAGAATTGCGCGCACGTCCTCCGGATCGAGTGTCTCGGCCTGCCGTGTGAAGCCGACGAGGTCGACGAAGAGGACGGAGATGATGCGCCGCTCCTCCCCGATCTCGCGCGGCCCCGATAGGGCCTCGCCGCAGGCGTTGCAGAACCTCGCTCCGTCGGGATTCTGCTTGACCGCAGCGCGTGCAGGCTGTCACGGCCCGGAACACTAGAGTCCGCGACGACCAGTCGACGCGTGATCCCGAGGGCTGAGGAGAGACACCATGACTTCGACGACGTACGACGAGACCCGCGCCGAGGCCTTCGCCGAGCGCATGCTCGACCTCCTGAACGGCGGCGCGCTCACGGTGATGATCTCCGTCGGCCACCGTACGGGCCTCTTCGACGCGCTCGGCGCGGCAGAGTCGGCCACGACGAGCCAGGAGCTCGCCGACGCCGCCGACCTCGACGAGCGGTACGTCCGCGAGTGGCTGGGCGCGATGACCGCCGGCCGAATCGTCGAGATCGACCCGGAGACGGCTCGATACCGGTTGCCGGCGGAGCACGCAGCCTGGCTGACGCGTGCTGCGTCCCCCGACAACCTCGCGGTCGAGGCGCAGTGGATCACGAGCCTCTCGACCGTCGAGGACGACATCGTCGAGTGCTTCCGGCGAGGGGGCGGCGTGCCATACGAGCGCTACCCGCGCTTTCACGAGGTGATGGCGGAGGAGAGCGCGCAGACCGTCCTTTCCGTCCTTTTCTCGCACATCCTGCCGCTCGTTCCCGGAATGAGCGAGCGGCTCGAGGAAGGGGCGTCTCTCCTCGACCTCGGCTGTGGTCGCGGCCGCGCGCTCCTCATGCTCGGCGAGCGCTTTCCGAGCAGCACGTTCCAGGGCTACGACCTGTCCGCGGACGCGATCGAGCATGCGAAGGAGCAGGCTGCCGAACGCGGACTCGAGAACGTGCGCTTTGCGCAGCGCGACCTCAGCACGTTCGACGTCGATGCCGAGCCCGAGGCATTCGCATACGTCGCCACGTTCGACGCGGTCCACGACCAGGCCCGGCCACTCGCGCTGCTGAAAGGGATCCGGCGATCGCTCGATCCCGACGGCACGTACCTCATGCAGGACATCCAGGGCTCGAGCCACGTGCACGAGAACCTCGACCATCCGGGAGGGCCGCTCATGTACATGATCTCGTGCATGCACTGCATGACCGTCTCGCTCGCACAGGGCGGCGACGGGCTCGGCGCGATGTGGGGCGAGCAGAAGGCGCGCGAGTTGCTCGCGGAGGCAGGCTTCACCTCGGTCGAGGTGCATCTCCTCGAGCACGACCCGTTCAACGCCTACTTCGTGGTGCGCCCCTGACGTTCACGACCCGTCCGGAGCTGCGCGGCACTTTCGGGATGGTCGCGTCGACCCACTGGCTCGCCTCCCAGACCGGCATGGCCGTGCTCGAGCGGGGCGGGAACGCCTTCGACGCGGCCTGCGCGACAGGCTTCGTGCTGCAGGTCGTGGAGCCGCACCTGAACGGGCCGGGTGGCGAGGTCCCCGCGCTCTTCTGGTCCGTCGATCGTGGCGAGCCCCTCGCGCTCTGCGGCCAGGGGGTCGCACCCGCGGCCGCGACGATCGAGCGCTTCCACGAGCTGGGGCACGAGCTGATCCCGGGGACGGGCGTCCTCGCAGCCTGCGTCCCGGGCGCGTTCGGCGGCTGGCTCCTCCTCCTCCGCGACTTCGGTACCTGGCGCCTGGCGGACGTCCTCGAGTTCGCGATCGGGTACGCGGAGCACGGCTATCCGCTGCACGAGCGGATCCGAGCGACCATCGAGCTCAACCAGGAGCTCCTAGGCGGGTGGCCCGGCTCGAGCGAGCTCTACCTCCCCGCGCCGCAGGCGGGCGCGCTCTTCCGCAACCCCGCGCTGGGTGCGACCTACCGGCGCATCGTCGACGAGAGCAGCGGCGGCTCGCGCGAGGAGGAGATCGAGAAGGCACGTGCTTCAGTTCTACGAGGGCTTCGTCGCGGAGGAGATCGACCGCTTCGTCTCCACGGAGGGCGGGCTGCTCAACGGCGCCGACCTGGCCGCCTGGCGAGCGACGATCGAGCCGGTCGTGACGTTCGACTACCGCGGGCTCACCGTCTGCAAGACGCAGCCGTGGGCGGCCGGCCCGGTGGGTCTCCAGCAGCTCGCGCTGCTCCGCGGGTTCGACCTGGCCGAGCTCTCGGCCGCGGAGTTCGTCCACGTCGTCACCGAGTGCGCCAAGCTCGCGTTCGCGGATCGCGATGCGTGCTACGGCGACGCGGAGGACGTGCCGCTCGACGAGCTCCTCTCGGCCGCCTACAACGACGAGCGCCGCGCGCTGGTCGGGGATGAGGCATCCGGCGAGTATCGACCCGGCCGCGGCCGACTCCCGCGCGTCCACGACGTCCTCGCGACCGCCGGATCCGGCGAGCCCGGCCGCGGCACCGTCCATCTCGACATCGCCGATCGCTTCGGGAACGTGTTCTCCGCGACCCCGAGCGGCGGGTGGCTGCAGAGCTCGCCCGTGATCCCGGCGCTCGGCTGGCCCCTTGGCACCCGCGCGCAGATGTTCTGGCTCGAGGAGGGCCTGCCGTCGTCGTTGAAGCCCGGGACTCGTCCGCGGACGACCCTGTGCCCCGGGCTCGCGCTGCGCCAGGGCGAGCCGTACCTCGCCTGGGGCACACCGGGCGGCGATCAGCAGGAGCAGTGGGCGCTGCACGCGTTCGTCCGCCACGTCGACCTGGGAATGAACCTGCAGGAGGCGATCGACGCGCCCGAGTTCCACACCGACCATCTGATCTCGTCGTTCTTCCCGCGTGGCTTCGAATCGAAGTCGCTCGCCCTCGAGTCGCGCTTCGACTCGCGGACCGTGGGCGATCTCCAGCGCCGCGGGCACGAGGTCACGCTGTGGCCCCCGTGGTCGGCGGGTCGCGTCACCGCGGTCGCGCGGGAGCCCGACGGCCTGCTGCGTGCGGGAGCGAACCCGCGCGGCATGCAGGGCTACGCCGTCGGCCGGTAGCGTCCTCCGCGTGAGCGAGACCCGCACCCGGACGTACTCCTGGCAGGACCCGCTAGCGCTGCGCGACGAGATGGTGGCGCGCTCGGGACTTCAGCTCATGCAGCTGATGGCTGCCGGCGAGCTGTCGCCCCCGCCGATCGCCGAGACGCTCGGCTTCCGGCTCGTCGAGGCGGAGCGCGGGCACGCCGTTTTCGAGTGCCAGCCCGCGGAGTACCACTACAACCCGATCGGGATGGTCCACGCCGGCCTCGCGATGACGCTGATGGACTCGGCGATGGGGCTCGCCTTCGTGACCACACTGGACGAGCCCGTCGGCTGGACGACGCTCGAGGTGAAGACGAACTTCACGAGGGCGTTGACCGTCGACTCGGGCGTGGTGCGGTGCATCGGCTCGATCGTCCATCCGGGGCGCCGCGTCGCGACCACCGAAGCACGCGTGGAGGATTCGGCCGGGCGGCTCTGCGCGCACGGGACGAGCACGATCCTCGTCCTCGGCGGCTAGATGGTTGACGCCACGATCTCGCGCGTCCGGATGCGCGATCTGGCGCGTCCGGGCCGCTCCCGCCCGGACAGAGCCCGCTTCACGGCCTCTGCCAGGGCGTGCGCTTCGCGACGGGAGAACGGCGTCGAGGCGTCGAGCCTCACCACCGCTCTCCCGTCGCGCCCCGGAGCGGCCAGCTCGAGCCCCGGAGATGGCGATCTCGTGGCATCAACCATCTACCGCGCTACCCTGAGCCGATGCGTCGCGACGGCAAAGGCTCCTCGCTGTCCCCGGTAGCCCGGCGGCGCCGCAGCGCCTAGCTGCCGAGCGCCGCGACCTCTCCTCCCTAGACTCTCGCGCGATGGAACCGCTGTACGACCCGCGTGGCGTCGAGGCGCGGTGGCAGGAGACGTGGGAGGGAGAGGGTCTCTACGCCGCCGAGCCCGACTCCGAGCGCCCTTCGTTCGTCATCGCTGTCCCGCCTCCGAACGTTACGGGCGAGCTGCACATGGGGCACGCGCTGAACGCGTCGATCCAGGACCTGCTCGTCCGCTACCACCGCATGCGCGGGTTCTCGACCCTCTGGCAGCCGGGGTACGACCACGCGGGGATCGCGACGCAGAACGTCGTCGAGCGCGACCTCGCGAAGGAGGGCCTGACGCGCCACGACCTCGGCCGCGAGGCGTTCGTCGAGCGCACCTGGCGCTGGCTCGAGCACTACGGCGGTGTCATCTACGGGCAGTTCCGCCGCCTCGGCGCCTCGCTCGACTACCCGCGCGAGCGGTTCACGATGGACGAGGGGTACGTCCGCGCGGTCCTGAAGTACTTCGTCCACCTCTACGACCGCGGCCTGCTCTACCGCGACAACCGGATCGTCAACTGGTGCCCGCGCTGCGCAAGCGCGATCTCCGATCTCGAGGTCAACCACCCGGAGGTGGACGACCGGCTCTTCACGATCCGCTACCCACTGGCCGACGGCACGGGCCACCTCACGATCGCGACCGTCCGGCCGCCGACGATGCTCGCCGACGTCGGCGTCGCAGTCCACCCGGACGACGAGCGCTACAGGCACCTGGTCGGCAAGGAGGCGATCGTGCCCGTCGTCGAACGCCGGGTCCCGGTCGTCGCCGACGATCGCGTCGACCCCGAGTTCGGGACGGGAGCGGTCAAGATCACGCCCGGGCACGATCCGACGGACTTCGAGATCGGGCGGACGCACGGCCTCCCCGAGCTGACGGTGATCGGCCTCGACGGCCGCATGAACGACGATGCGGGCGAGTTCGCCGGTCTCACCCAGGCCGAGGCGCAGGAGCGCATCGTCGCGATCCTGCGCGAGCGCGACCTGCTCGAGGCGGACGAGCCGTACCGCCATGCCGTCGGCCACTGCGACCGCTGCGGAACGCGCATCGAGCCGCTCATCACCCTCCAGTGGTGGTGCGACATGACCGAGCTCGCGGCGCCGGCGATCGAGGTCGTCCGCGACGGCCGGGTCCGCTTCCGGCCCGAGCGCTACACCGACGTCTACCTGCGCTGGATGGAGTCGATCCGCCCCTGGTGCGTGTCGCGCCAGCTGTGGTGGGGGCACCGCATCCCGGTCTGGTACTGCCCGGACGGGCACCTCACCGTCGTCGAGGCGGAGCCGCAGGCTTGTGCGGACTGCGGCGCGACGGACCTGCGCCAGGACGAGGACGTCCTCGACACCTGGTTCTCCGCGCAGCTCTGGCCGTTCGCGACCCTCGGCTGGCCCGAGGACACCCCGGAGCTCCGCGCCTGGTACCCGAACGACGCCAGCTCGACGGACCGCGGGATCATCTTCCTCTGGGAGGCGCGGATGATCATGGCCGGGATCGAGCTCATGGGCGAGCCCCCGTTCCACACCGTGAACATCCACTCGACGATCAACGCGCCGGACGGCAGGCGGATGTCGAAGAGCCTCGGGACGGGCATCGACCCGCTGGAGGCGGTCGACGAGTACGGGGCGGACGCGACGCGCTACGGGCTCCTCAAGAACTCGTCCACGCAGGACGTGCGCTTCTCGTACGGCACGATCGAAGAGGGGCGCAAGCTCGCGATCAAGCTCTGGAACGTCTCGCGCCTGATCCTCCAGAACGCGGAAGGTGTGACGCCGAGTGCGGAGCCGCGTGACCTCGAGGAGCGCTGGGTCCTCGCGCGGATCGAGGCGACTCGCGCCGAGATCGAGGAAGCATGGAGCACGTACGAGATCGCCGCGTCGACCGATGCGCTCTACCACCTGACCTTCGACGACTTCTGCGACTGGTACGCCGAGGCGATCAAGCCGCGGTTGTACGAGTCGGATCGCGATGCGGCCGCCACCGCGCTCGCCGCGCTCGAGCGGCTCCTCGCGCTGCTCCATCCGGTGATGCCGCACGTGACGGAGGAGATCTGGACGCAGCTCCCGGATCGCTCTTCGCGGCTGATCGTCGCTCCCTGGCCGGAGTCGGACGAGCGGTTCGCCGACGATCTGCGAGCGCTCGAGCGCGTGCAGGAGGCCGCACAGATCTTCCGCCGGAGCGGCGTTCAGGTCGAGCTCGAGTCGGACGACGAGCGGCGGATCTTCGCGGCGGTCGTGCGGCCCGAGCGCGCCCGGTCCGACGGCAACCGCGACGCGGAACTCGAGCGCCTGCGCAAGGAGGTCGCCCGCGCGGAGGGCATGCTGGCGAACGAGCGCTTCGTCTCGAACGCGCCCGACGACGTCGTCGCCGCCGAGCGCGAGAAGCTCGAGCGCTACCGCCGCGAGCTCGCCGCGCTCGGCGGCTGACCACGCTTCACGGGAGCGGCTGCCAGCTCGGCATCGCAGCTGGCGTCTGCAGGCGGACGCGGCGCTGGCGGCTGCCGTCGGCTCGCATCAGGTAGACCGAGCTGTCGAGCTCGTCGATCTCGCCTCGCGAGAACGCGATGATGCGTCCGTCTGGCGACCAGTCCGGCCCCACGTCCTCGACGCCGTTGTCCGTCAGCTGCGTCGCAGGGCCCCCACGGGTGGGGACGACGAAGATGTCCGAGTCGCCGTCGTCGTCCTCGTCGTCTCGGCCCGACGCGAACGCGATCCACTGCCCGTCCGGGGACCACGTCGGACTGGTGCCCTCGCCGGTGACGAGCCGGCGTCCCCGGCCGTCGGCACGGACGACCATGACCTCACCGTCCAGGTCGATTGCGATCTCGCGCCCGTTCGGCGACCAGTCGGGCTCGGAGACGTAGCCCTCGAGCAGGAAGCGCACGCGCGATCCGTCGGCGTCCATCGTGTACAGGAATCGCGTTCCGAACTCGTCGACGCGGACGAAGGCGAGTCGACGACCGTCTGGCGACCAGGCGGGGTCGAAGTCGTCGAACCGCGGGTCGTTCGTCAGTTGCCGCAATCCGCGACCTGCGGCGGAAGCAACGAAGATGCGGGATCCGCGCCCGCGGTCGGAAGCGAATGCGACTCGCCTACCGTCCGGCGAGAACGCAGGTGTCGTCTCGTCTCCGGCTCCGCGGGCAAGCGTTGTTCGATTACTGCCGTCGGGGTCGGAGAGCTCGATACCGAGATTTGCCGCACGATCGCTCGTGAACAGGATCCGTCCGTCCCGAGCCCAGCTCGGGTTGAAGTCCTCGGCTTCGCTCTCGGTGGCGTTCACGACGCCCTTGCCGTCAGCGTTCATCACGAAGACCTCGTAGTCGTCCTCGCGATCGGAGACGAAAGCGATCCGAGTGCCGTCAGGCGACCACGAAGGCCACCAGTCGTCGACGGATCCCGGGTTCGTGGTGAGTTGGACGACGCCTGTGCCATCGGCGTTCATGACGAAGATCTCCTCGTCTCCCTGTGGTCCACGATCCGAGGTGAAGGCGATCCGCGTCCCGTCCGGTGACCATGCGGGGAACGTGTCTTCATTCTCGGAGGAGGCCGTGAGCGGTGTCACGCTCGTCCCGTCGGCGGCCATGACGTAGATGTCGGCGTCGCCGAAGCTCTCCGACCAGAACGCGATCTTCGTTCCGTCGGGAGACCACGCCGGGTTCTCCTGGTCGTCGGGGCTCCGTGTGAGTCGGGTCAGTCCCCGACCGTCCGCGCCGACGGCGTAGAGCTCGCTGTCTCCGGTTCGGCCGCTTGCGAAGACGAGCCGCTGCGAGTCGGGCGACCAGGCTGGATCCCAGTCGTACGCGGCGTGAGTCGTGATCCGTCGCGCGTTGCGCCCGTTGGCGCCCGCGACGTAGATCTCGTCGTTTCCGTCGCGGCTCGACACGAATGCGATCTTCGTTCCGTCCGGAGACGCGACTGGCTCGTAGTCGACGGAGTCGCTGACGACGACGCGCGCAGCGCTGTCCGTGCCGGGCGCCTGGGCGTAGAGCTGGAACGCGCTGACGACCGCCGCATAGGCGAGCTTGCCGTTGCGTGCCTTCGGCGCGCCACCCGCCGCAAGTGCCGGCGTGGCCGTGGCGACGACGAACGCCGTGGCCAGGAGAAGAGCGTGCGTTCCTCGCATCTGGTGCTCCTTTGCCGTCTCGATTGCCTTCGGACAGGGGCAAGCATCGGCCGGAGCGCTCAAGGAACGCTCAAGGCCGTCCAGGCGCCCTACGATTCGGCCGATGTCCGCCGTCGAGTGGCTCGATTCGCTCAGCCCCTGGCCGCGCGACGGCTTCGGGCTCGAGCGGATGCGCGAGCTCCTCGGCCAGCTCGACGACCCGCAGGAGGCGTACCCGGCGATCCACGTCGTCGGAACGAACGGGAAGTCGACTGCGACGGTCACGATCGAGCAACTGCTCCTCTCCGAGGGGCTCTCGGTCGGCTCGACGATCTCGCCGCACGTCGCCTCGTGGAGCGAGCGCATCCGCATCGACGGCGACGAGGCCGACTTCGAGGAGGTCGTAGCTCGCGTCCGCCCGGCTGCCGAGCGCCTCGGGGCGACGCAGTTCGAGATCGTCACCGCGGCTGCGCTCGCCGCGTTCGCAGAAGCGCGTGTCGACGTCGCCGTCGTCGAGGCGGGGCTCGGCGGTCGGCTCGATGCGACGAACGTCCTGTGCACCCGGGTCGTCCTTCTCACCAACGTCGGGCTCGAGCACACGGACGTTCTCGGCGACACGCTCGAGGCGATCGCGACCGAGAAGCTCGCGGTCGCTTCGGAGGACGCCGTGGTCGTCCTCCCCGACGACACGTACGCCCACCTGGTGCCGGGACGCGAGCTTCGGATCGGCGGAGCGCGCGCTGCGGCCGAGGCGTTCGTCGGCCACGCGATCGCGGCCGATCCGCCCGTCGCGCTGCCGGGGCGCCTCGAGCAGCGTGACGGCGAGGTCCGGGACGGTGCGCACAATCCCGACGGTGCGCGGTACCTCGTCGACCGGCTTCCCGCCGGCGAGTACACGGTCGTCGCCTCCATCCTCCGCGACAAGGACGTCGGCGCGATGCTGCGGGAGCTCCGCCGCGTGGGGTCGCACTTCGTGGCGACACGGTCGTCGTCCGAGCGCGCGCTGTCGGCAGTGGATCTGGCCGAGCGAGCCCGCGGCATCTTCGAGCACGTGGAGGCGGTCGACGATCCGGTGGCCGCGTTGGCTCGTGCCCACGAGCTCGGAGAGCCCGTGCTCGTGACCGGGTCGCTGTACCTCCTCGGCGACCTCGTCCAGGAGGAGCGGCGCGCGGCATGGCGAGGGTGACGGAGCGCCTGGCGGTGCTCGCGTTCGCGGCGCTGATCGTGGCGGCGATCATCGGCCTCGCCTTTGCGCTCGGCTACGGGATCGGCAAGCTTCTGCTATGACGATCGGCGTGCCGCTCCTGCAGATCTCGCTCGACGATCCCGACTGGACGCTCTTCCGGAACCTCGGCATCGGCCTCGTCGTCGTCCTCTGGCTGGCCACCGCGTACTGGACGTTCAAGGATGCCCGCCGCCGGATCGAGGATCCGTGGCTCGTCGCGCTCGCGACGCTGCTCGGTCTCTTTCCGCCGTTCCTCGGGCCGATCATCTACATGTTCTTCCGTCCGCCCGAGTACATCCAGGACGCCCGCGAGCGCGAGCTCGAGATCAAGGCAATGGAGGAGCGGCTCGCCCAGCTCGACCAGCGCTGCCCCGTCTGTCGCGCCAAGGTGGAGGGGTCGTACCTCGTCTGTCCCGTGTGCACGACCCGCCTGAGGTCGGCGTGCCCGTCGTGCGGTCAGCCGCTCGAGTCGCTGTGGCAGGTGTGCCCGTACTGCGCCACCGACATCCCGCCGGGGCTTCCCTCACTCGAGGGCCTGAGCCCGCGCGAACTGCCGCGCGGGAATGACCATCTAGACTCGGCGGCCGCATGGCCCGCGAGACCACCCTCGTCCTCGTCAAACCCGATGGCATGCGCCGCGGCCTCGCCGGCGAGGTCGTCTCGCGCTTCGAGCGCCGCGGGCTCGAGCTGCGCGGCGCGCGGCTGCTCGAAGTCACGAAGGCGATGGGCTCGCGAAGCACTACGCGGAGCACGGCGGAAAGCCGTTCTTCGCCGGGCCTCGTCGACTTCATCACTCTGGCCCGGTTCTCGCGCTGGCGGTCAGCGGCGAGTCGGCTGATCTCGGTCGTCCGCACGATGATGGGGGCGACGAACCCGCTGGACTCCGCGCCGGGGACGATGCGGGGCGACTTCGCGATCGAGCTGTCAGGAGAACATCGTGCACGGCTCGGATTCGAAGGCGAGCGCGAGGCGCGAGCTCGCGCTGTTCTTCCCCGACGGGCTTGTCTGACGCCCGGACTACGTCGCTAGAACCGCGCGCTCTGGACGACGACGAACGCGGAGTACACCGACGAGCACGCGAGCCGCGCCTGGCTCGCGGACGAGATCACGTGGGGAGTCTTCGGCGTGCGCGAGGACGACGTCGGCGTACTCGGCGACGTCGACGGGCTCGACGTCGTCGAGCTCGGCTGCGGAACGGGCTACTTCTCCGCGCTGGCTCGCCCGGCTCGGCGCACGTCCGGTCGGCATCGACGTCACTCCCGCGCAGCTCGAGACGGCGCGCCGCGTCCATGGCCGAGACCGGGCATCGAGTTCCCGCTGCGTCGAGGCGAGCGCGGAGGACGTGCCGCTTCCCGACGCGCGCTTCGATCTGGCCGTCTCGGAGTACGGCGCGAGCATCTGGTGCGATGCGGAGCGCTGGGTGCCCGAGGCGGCGCGCCTCCTGCGCCCGGGCGGCCGCCTCGTCTTCCTGCGCGGCAGCCGCTGGCGATCCTGTGCGTCGCTCGACGGAGCCCGGACTCGACGACCGAGACAGCTCCTGCGTCCGCAGACGCGGCCTGCACAGGCTCGCGTGGCGCTCGAGGACGGCGTCGAGTTCCACCTCGCGCACGGCGAGTCGATCGACGTCCTGCGCGACTCCGGCTTCGAGATCGACGACCTGTGGAGCTGTACGCGCCGGAGGACGCGCAGACGCACGAGTACTACTACATGTGACCGCCGAGTGGGCGCGCAAGTGGCCGGCGGAGGAGCTGTGGGCGGCACGCAAGCCCGCCTGACGCTCGCCTCGACCTCGCCGCAGCGGCGGGCGATCCTGGAGCAGCTTGCGATCCCGTTCGAGGTCGTCGCGCCCGCGCTACGTCGAGGACGACGCTCCCGACGCTCGACGCCGATCGAGCTCGTACGTCGGCATGCGGAGGGAAAGGCTCGCTCGGTGCACGCGGAGGGCCGCATCACGCTCGGCGTCGACACGCGGTTGTCCTCGACGGCCGGGTCTACGGCAAGCCGACGGACCGCGCGGACGCCGAGCGGATGCTCGGCGAGCTCGTCGGGGCGGACGCACACCGTCGTCTCCGGCCTCTGCCTGCTCGGCGCCGGCGAGGACGTCGTCGAGCACGAGTCGACGAACGTCACGTTCCGCGCGCTCTCCGGCGACGCGCTCGCCGCGTACGTCGAGAGCGGCGAGTGGGAAGGGCGCGCGGGCGCCTACGCGATCCAGGGTCTCGGGGGTCGACTGGTCGAGCGGATCGAGGGCGACTACCTGAACGTCGTCGGCCTTCCGGGCGCGCTCCTCGTCTCGCTGCTCGAGGCGCCACGCGCCAAATCTGCTGCAAACCCGCAGGTAGACTCGTCTCCCCTCATGGCGTGGTTCAAATCGATGACCGGCTTCGGCGGACGAGACATGGCCGTGGATCTCGGCACCGCGAACACCCTCGTCTACGTGCGTGGGCGCGGGATCGTGCTCTCGGAGCCGTCCGTCGTCGCCATCGACCAGCGCACGGGTGAGGTGCACGCGGTCGGTGTCGAGGCGAAGCGCATGCTCGGACGCACGCCGGGGACGATCTCGGCCATACGGCCCCTCAAGGACGGCGTGATCGCCGACTTCGACGTCACCGAGCAGATGCTGCGCCACTTCATCCAGAAGGTGCACCAGCACCGCTTCGCGCACCCGCGCGTCGTCGTCTGCGTGCCGTCGGGCGTGACCGGGGTCGAGAAGCGCGCGGTCGAGGAGGCGACGCTGTCGGCCGGCGCGCGCCAGGCATATCTCATCGAGGAGCCGATGGCGGCCGCGATCGGCGCGGGCCTGCCGGTCGCCGAGCCGACCGGGAACATGATCGTGGACATCGGCGGTGGCACGACCGAGGTCGCGGTCATCTCCCTCGGCGGCATCGTCGTCTCGCAGTC
Organism: uncultured Gaiellaceae bacterium; assembly: GCA_963808865.1. Taxonomy (GTDB): domain Bacteria; phylum Actinomycetota; class Thermoleophilia; order Gaiellales; family Gaiellaceae; genus GMQP-bins7. The sequence goes on from CAWEGY010000002.1 coordinate 52,142, forward strand.
GATGCGCGTCGGCGGCGACGAGATGGACGAGGCGATCGTCAACCACATCAAGAAGGAGTACAAGCTGCTCGTCGGGCAGCAGACGGCGGAGGAGATCAAGCTCGAGATCGGCTCCGCGTACCGGCTCCGGGAGGAGCTGCAGGCTGAGGTGCGCGGCCGCGACATGCTCACCGGGCTCCCGAAGACGGTGATCATCTCCTCGGAGGAGATCCGGAGAGCGCTCGACGAGCCCGTCTCCCAGATCATCGACGCGATGAAGTCGACCCTCGACAAGACTCCGCCCGAGCTCGCCGCCGACATCATGGATCGCGGGATCGTGCTCGCCGGCGGCGGGGCGCTCCTGCAGGGCCTCGACGAGCGCGTCCGCCACGAGACGCAGATGCCGGTCCACCTCGCCGAGAGCCCGCTGACGTGCGTGGCCGTGGGATCTGGCCGGAGCCTCGAGGAGTTCGACGTGATCCATCGCGCGAGCCGCAGCAGCCGCGCCGCGCGCCGCAACGGGCTGCTGCGTTACTAGCACGCAACCGGGAAACCACCCGCACCCGAGCTACACTCGCCTGTCATGCCCCGGCAACGCAGCGCGCGATCGGCGGCGCTGGGCGTGACCGTCCGGCGCCTTCCGGCGACCACGATTTCCTCCCGGGGAGGTGGTTCGCTTCGGCGCCGGCTGACGGTCGGCGTCCTCGTGCTCCTGTCTCTCGTCCTCATCTCGGTCTCGTTCAGATCGGGAGACGACGGTGCCGTCGGCAGCGTGCAGTCGGCAGGCGCGACGGTCCTGCGGCCGTTCGCGGTCGGCTTAGAGCGCGTCGCTCAGCCGTTCCGGGACGCGTACAGCTGGGCCGACAGCCTCTTCAGCGCACGCTCCGAGGCGGAGCAGCTGCGCGAGGAGGTTCGCGAGCTCCGGCAACGCGCGATCCAGTCCGAGTTCGCCCTGCAGGAGAACGAGTACCTCCGGGGTCTTCTCGGCTACCTCGACGCGCCGCGCTTTCCGTCCGACGTCGATCCGATCGCGGCCGAGGTTATCGGCCGGCCGGCCGGGGCGTTCGCCCAGGCGATCGTGATCGCCGGCGGCTCGGATCACGGCGTGCGCGTGAACGACCCCGTCGTCACCGCCGACGGTCTCGTCGGCCTCGTCACCCGCGTGACGCCCGACACCGCGCGTGTCCAGCTCCTCACGGACGGCGAGGCCGCGGCGTCGGCGATCGACCTCCGCACCGGGTCTCCGGGGATCGTGCGACACGCGCGCGGGACGCGGGAGACCCTCGTCCTCGATCGTGTGCGCAAGGAGGACGTTCTCCGGGTCGGGGACGAGATCGTCACGGCGGGCTGGCGCGCCGGGGCGCTCAGCTCCCTCTATCCAAGGGAATCCCGATCGGCAGGGTGACGAGCGTCGGGCAGACGGACACCGACCTCTTCCAGCAGGTTCAGATCGATCCGTTCGTCGACTTCGGTGCGCTCGACGCCGTCCTCGTGCTCGTGCCAACGGAGCGGGGCCGGCCGTGAGCGCAGGAGCCTGGGGGCGCGCGTTCGCGGTGGTCTTCTTCGCCGCGCTGCTGCAAGTGGTGATCGTGTCGTCGCTGATAATCGGCGGCGGCTCGCCGGACGTGCTCCTGTTGGTCGTCGTCGCGCTCGGGCTCGTTCGCGGTGCCATACCCGGGGCGTTGCTCGGTTTCACGGGCGGCATCGTCGTCGACCTGGTCACGCTCGACACGCTCGGGCTGACGTCGCTGATCCTCACGCTGGCCGGCTTCTGGGCCGGGCGCTATGCCGAGACCACCGGGCGCGATCGCCGGCTCGCACCGCTGATCGCGGCGGGAGCGATCACGCTGCTCGCCGGCCTCTTCGGCTTCGTCCTCCACTACCTGCTCGGCGAGGAGGTCGTCGTCGAGCAGGCACTCGTGACCGCGCTCGTGCCCGCGTTCGTCCTCAACCTCGTCCTCGCGCTTCCCGTCTACATGCTCGTTCGGAGGATCGTCGGCGAGGGCGAGCGCTACGAGGTCGTGCCCGAAGTCGAGGTTCTCGCCTAGATGAGCTCTGGCCCGTACCAGCAGCGGCGTGCGCCGTCCGAGCGCTTCCTGCCGCCCGACCCGCGCGTGCAGGAGCCACACCGGCTCACACCTCAGCTCGCGCTGCGCGTCGCGATCCTCGGCGGGGTTGCGCTCCTCGCGTTCACGATCCTCTTCTTCCGGCTCTGGTCGCTCCAGGTCCTCTCGGGCAACGCGTACCTGAACGCCGCGCAGAACAACGAGCTCCGGCTGATCCGCGTCGAGGCACCCCGCGGGCCGATCCTCGACCGCCACGGGCGCGTGGTCGTGTCGAACGTCGCAGGCACGGCCGTGCAGCTCTGGGTCGGCGACATGCCGAAGGAGGGGCGGTACGACCTCGTCAAGCGGCTCGCGAGCGTCCTGGACGTCTCTCCCGAGGGCCCTCGCGCGCGAGGTGACGGAGCGACGCTTCGATCCCATCACGCCGATCACGGTGAAGTCCGCGGTCGGAGAGGAGCAGGTCAACTACCTGTACGAGCACCAGGCCGAGTTCCCCGGAGTCAAGATCGTCCAGGTCTCCCTCCGCGGATACCCGTACCGGTCGCTCGCCGCACAGCTGCTCGGGTACACGGGCGAGATCTCGCCCGAAGAGCTCAAGCAGCTTCGTCGCGAGGGATATCGCGCCGGCGACCGTATCGGCAAGACCGGGATCGAGGCTGCGTTCGACTCGTACCTGCGCGGCGAAGGCGGTCTCGACCAGCTCCGCGTCGACTCGATGGGTCGGCAGGTGAGCCCGAACGTGGCCAGGCGCGACGCGCCGGGCTACGCCCTTCGGCTCACGCTCGACATACGCCTGCAGCGAGCGGCAGAGGAGGCTCTGCGCTACGGCATCGACCTCGCCCACGAGAACGACCAGTGGGCTGCTGACGGCGGGGCGATCGTCGCGCTCGATCCGCGGGACGGCGCTGTCCTGGCCATGGCCTCGGCGCCCACCTACAAGCCCTCGGTGTTCGTCGGCCGCGTCGACCCGAAGAAGCTCGACGCCCTCTACGACGAGGGTGCGAACAACCCGCTCTTCAACCGGGCGACCGCCGGCCTGTATCCGCCGGGATCGACGTGGAAGCCGATCACGGCGATCGCCGGCATGCAGGAGCACGTCTCGTCGGCGTACGAGTCGATCCAGTGCTCGCCGTACGCGGAGTACGGGCTCGATCGACAGCGATTCCGCAACTGGAATCCGTTCGTCAACCGCCCGATGACGCTTCCCGAGGCGCTCGCGGAGTCGTGCGACACGTACTTCTACGAGATCGGCGACCGCTTCTACAACGGAGGCGGAGAGAGTCGCACAAGGATGCAGCAGTGGGCCAGGCGGCTCGGGTTCGGCGCCCCGACGGGTCTCGACATCGGCGGCGAGGCCGAGGGCCTTGTGCCGACTCCGGAGTGGCGGAAGAAGACGTTCGAGAGCGACTGGGATCGTGCGTGGAACCCGGGCGACTCGATCCAGCTCTCGATCGGCCAGAAGGATCTCCTCGTGACGCCTCTGCAGATGGCCGCGTTCTACGCGATGGTCGCGAACGGCGGGAAGATCGTCACTCCGTACGTCGTGTCCGACGTGGAGCAGTCCAGTGGCAAGGGCTCACCGCGCGTCGTCCTCCGGCGGTTCGCGCCGACGCCTCCCCGCTCGGCGGGCGTCGACCCTGCGGCACTCGCCGCGATCCGCGACGGCCTCTATCTGGCGACCCATTCCGGCACCGGCACGTCCTCGGGCGTCTTCGGCAGCTATCCCGTCCCGATCTCCGGAAAGACGGGAACGGCGGAGAAGGTCGTGCAGCTGCCGGGCTATCCGAGCGACCACCTCGAAGATCAGTCGTGGTGGTGCGGTTGGGGGCCGTCGGACGCGGCGCGGATCGTCGTGTGCGCCCTCATCGAGAACGGCGGGCACGGCTCGAGCGCTGCCGCTCCGGCGGCGCTCAAGGTGTTCGAGCGCTACTTCGGAGTCGAGGCCGCCGCCGCCGGTCGGTCGTGGAAACGGACTGAAGGCCCGAGTCGATGATCGAAGCCACCGAGCGTCCGAGCCTCCGCCGAGCGAGGGTGCGCACCGAACCCGCGCTGATCGCGTTCGTCCGCCGGCTCGACTGGATCCTGCTGGCGGCCGCCTTCGGCCTCGTCGGCTATGGCCTCTGGGTCGTATCCGGAATCACGCGCTTCGACGTCCCGGGGATCAGAACTACTTCGTCGTTCGGCAGGCCGTCGCTGCCGGGTTAGGTGTGATCGGGCTCTTCGTCGCAGCTGCGCTGCCGATCGATCTGCACGACGTCACTGGAAGTTCGTCTACGGCTCGACACTCGCGTTGATGATCGTGGTCTTCCTCGTCGCCGAGGCGATTCGAGGCTCGAAGCGCTGGATCGATCTCGGCTTCATCCAGTTCCAGCCCTCGGAGCTCGGAAAGGTCCTGTTCGTGCTGGCGATCGCGGGATTCCTCGTCGGCCGGGTCGGACCGGTCACCCGCTGGCACACGATCTTCTCGGCCATCGGTCTCGGAGCCGTGCCGATCTTGCTCGTCTTCATGCAGCCCGATCTCGGTACTGCTCTCGTCTACGCGTCCGCGCTGTTCGCGGTGATGTTCTTCGTCGGCGTGCGCTGGCGGCAGCTGCTCGCGCTGCTGGCACTCGGTGCGTTCTGCGTCGTCGCGGTCCTGTGGCTGCTCCCCGAGGCCGGGATCCAGGTGCTGAAGCCGTACCAGACGGCCCGACTCACCCTCGATCCCGAGGCCGACCCGAGCGGCATCACCTACAACCTGAGCCAGTCCATCACGGCGGTCGGCTCCGGCGGTCTGACCGGACGCGGCGTCGTCGAGGCGAGCCAGACCCGGCTCGACTACCTGCCCGAGCACGCGACCGACTTCGCGTTCGCGTCACTCGCAGAGCAGCGCGGGTTCGTCGGCTGCGCGATCCTGCTCCTGCTCTACCTGCTCGTGGTCTGGCGCGGTCTGCGGGTGATCACCGGCGCGCGAGACCTGTACAGCGTTGCCGTCGCGGGCGGGCTCGTGGTCGCCTTCCTCTTCCAGATCTTCGTGAACGTGGGCATGACCATGGGCGTCGCTCCGGTCACAGGGATCCCGCTGCCGTTCGTGACCGTCGGCGGCTCCTCGATGGTGGCGAACCTCGTCCTGATCGGCGTCCTCCAGAGCATCCATGCGCGCGGCGACCTCGCGCGGGGCGGGCAGCCATGAGCCTCGGGGCGCTCCGGATGCTCGCCCGCGAGGCGGCGAGCGTCGGGTCGACGCTGCGTGGCGAGCTCGAGCAGCCGCGTGTCGGCCCCGTCGTGGTCAGCGGAATGCTCGCCGAGCAGTTGGCCAAGCAGCTCGCAGTCGACGCAGAGCCTGGCGCGATCGCCTTCGTGACCGACGGCCTGCCGCCGCGCACGCCGAGGTGATCGTCCACGTCATCGCAGGCGACCCCACCGCCGAGGACGAGGCACTCGTTCGCGCCGCCGATGCCCACGGCACTCCGATCGTGCTCGTGCAGCTCTGGCCGCAGGCCGAGTGGGGCCGCCCGTTCGTCCTCTCGCCGTTCGTGGTCGAGTGCGAGGCGGGCGAGGGCTTTCCCGTCTCGGAGATCGGCGCCCGCATTCTCGAGGCGGCCGAGGACGAGACGGTGCTCGCCGCGAGAGTCCCGCTGTTCGAGGAGCTCGAGAAGCGAAACATCGTGAAGGGCGCTCTCATCCGGACGACGCCCTCGGGCTGGTCCCTCCTCGCGGGCAGGAGGCCAGGCCGCTCATCTCGCTGGTCCAGGCCGGCATGCTCGCGCGGTTACATACGGCCTCCGGCGGCTCAGCGGGGTTGACGCCGGTCCAGGTGCTCGCGGGCACGGCGGCCGTGGTCGTAGGTACGGGCTTCGTGTTCCGGAGCATGGCGCGCGTCGCCCGCGAGGTGCTGCCGCGGCCCATCGCCGACGCAGGCGTCGCTGCCGCCGGAACCTGGGCGCTCGCGAAGGCTCTCGAGGTCGCCGAGCAGCGCTTGTCCGCCGCCTGACGCACTCTCGCCATGCCGTCCGGACCTGGTCCTAGGATGCGGCGCGGACCGCATGGGAGGGACGATGGCCAATACGGAGCTCGCGGAGGAGTTGCTTCAGCTGGAAGAGGCAGACGCCTGGTTCGAGTACCTGGAGTCGACGCGCGGTCAGAGTGAGACCCGGTACTCGGAGGTGGAGCCGTGGGCCTGGGCGCGCCTCGCCCAACGCCTGCGCGGAGTTCGCGCGCGACGCGCGCGGCTCCGGCCTGCGGCTGCGTGACCCGGCGCGGTGCCGGGTCGGGCGGAAGGCTGCTGATAGCCTGTCCGCAGGTCATGAGGACCGCAGTCTTGAATCCACGCAGCGCGAGGCCGGAGGAGCTGGTGGCTCCCCAGTGCCCGCGCGCGGACGAACGAGGAGAACTGAACCTTGGCACTACGCTGGTTTCGCTTCGGCAAGAAGCAAGAGGAAGACGCGGCTTCGGAAGCCGCGACAGTAGAGGTAGAGACACCGCCTGAGCCATCTGCGCCGGCGGTAGCCGAGCTCGATTCGACAGAGCCCGGCCAGACAACCGAAACAACCGAAGCAGCTAGAAAGCGACGCCGTCGAGGGAGTCGCGGCGGGCGCGGGCGAAAGAAGCCCGGTGCGGCCACCGCCGGTAACGCTCCCGAGGAGTCGGGGGCACGCCGCCGCCGAGGCCGAGCCCGCAGCGGCCGCTCCGGGAGCGCGAAGCACGAAGGCGGAGCGGAAGCCCGACAAGCGGCAGCCGCGCGGGCACTCGCCGCCGGACTCCGACCAAGCGCTCGCCGCTGCCGGCAGCCAAGCGCGAGCTCCTGATCTCCGTCGACGTCGGCGAGCAGCGCGTGGCGATCCTCGAGGACGACCGCGTGGCCGAGGTCTACCTCGAGCGCCCCGAGCGGCGATCGATCGCGGGCAACATCTACCTCGGCGAGGTCGACAACGTCCTGCCGGGCATGGAGGCCGCTTTCGTCGAGATCGGGCTCGAGAAGAACGGCTTCCTGTACGTGGACGAGATCGTGGGCCCGGAGCTCGAGGGCCGCAAGGGCGCACGCAAGATCCAGGACCTGATCAAACGCGGGCAGACGATCCTGGTGCAGGCGGTCAAGGATCCGATGAAGTCGAAGGGCGCCCGCCTCACGACGGAGATCTCGCTCCGGGCCGCTTCCTCGTCTACGTCCCGAACGGGGAGGGCACGGGTGTCTCGCGGCGGCTCGAGGATGCAGAGCGCGCAAGGCTCAAGGAGATCGTCAAGAACCTCGACCCGAAGGGCGGCGGCATCATCGTCCGGACCGCGGCCGAAGGCGCGTCGGCCGAGGACATCGAGCGCGACCTCGTGTTCCTCCAGAGGCTGTGGAAGACGATCCAGGCCAAGACGAAGACCGCTGAGGCTCCGGCACTCGTGTACGAGGAGGCCGAGCTCCCGCTCCGCATCGTGCGAGACCTCTTCGCGGGCGATTTCGTCGGCGCACAGATCGACGACGACCGCACGCACCGCAGGATCGTCAGCTACCTCAAGAAGACCTCGCCGCACATGGTCGAGCGCGTGCATCGGTATCGCGAGAAGCTCCCGGTGTTCGAAGCGCTCGGCGTGGACGCCGAGATCCTGTCGACGCTCGACCGCCGAGTCGACCTGCCCTCGGGCGGGTACCTCGTCTTCGACTACGCCGAGGCGTTCACCGTCATCGACGTCAACACCGGCCGGTTCGTCGGCTCGCGCGGAAAGAGCGCCCAGGGCCGGCTCGAGGACACGATCGTCAAGAACAACCTCGAGGCGGTGAAGGAGGTCGTTCGCCAGCTCCGGCTCCGCGACATCGGCGGGATCATCGTCATCGACTTCATCGACATGTCGAATCCGAAGAACCGCGCGACGGTGGAGGAGGCGCTCAGGACGGAGCTCGAACGAGACCGGACGAAGACGTACGTCGTCGAGATCTCCCCGCTAGGGCTCGTGGAGATGACGCGCCAGAACGTCACCGACGGCCCGCGCGAGATCCTCACGAACCGCTGTCCGATCTGCTCCGGTGACGGTGTGGTCGTATCGGACGCGACTCATGCTCTCGAGATCGAGCGAAAGCTTCGGGCGATCGCCAAGGGCTCACGCGTGCAGGCGTTCCGCGTGGCCGTGCATCCGCGTGTGCTCGCGCTCCTCGCCGGTTCCGGCGGTAACCGGTTGGTCGAGCTCGAGGCCGCCGCGCGTCGCCGGTTCTACCTCGAACCCGCACCCGTGAACGGGCACGTTCACCTCGATCACTTCGAGGTGCTCCAGCAAGGGAAGCTCGAGCTCCTGCGGCCGACGGCGCCGGTCGAGGAGGACGCGTCGCTCGAGCTCAAGCTCGTCGAGGTGGGCCTGTACGACTCCACGACAGGAGTCGGCAAGGTCGGCGACTACGAGGTCGTCGTCGCGAACGCGGCCAAGCTCGTCGGCAAGAAGGTGACCGTGACCGTCGGTCGCGCGCTGCAGGGAGTCGGCTACGCGGCGATTGCGGACGGCGCGACCGCGCCGACCCCGATCACGTTCGAGGCAGAGGCCGAGAAGCCGACGCGCGCACCAACCCGGAAGAAGGCGGTCGCCGATCCCGAGGCCGAGCTGGACGATCTCGACGAGACGCCGGTCGGACGAGGTTGCCGCGGTGGAGACCGAGGCCGTCGCAGACGCTGCGGAGGAGGCGGACGCCAGGCGGCCCCGGCCAAGAAGAAGCGAACGCGCCGAGGCACGCGAGGCGGTCGAAACCGCAAGAAGCCCGGCGCTGCGGCGACTGAAGCGACGGGCGACGGAAGAGACGGAGGCAGCGACGCCCGACGATGTCGACGGACGCCCGGCGGCCCCGAGGATTCACGTGCCGCCCGTCGAGCTCGCGTCGGGCGGCAAGGACGACCCGCCGGTTGCCGAGGAGGTGGTGGCCGAGGCCCTCGGCGAGAACGGCGAGGTTGCGACCGCAGACGACGAGGCTGCCGAAGCCGATGGTCAGCCCAAGCGGAAGCGCTCGCGTCGCGGTTCGCGTGGTGGACGCAAGCGGCGCAAACCGGCCGCGAACGGCGACCAGGCCGAGGTCGCCGGTGCGGCGGGCGGCCGAGGCGGACACCCCTTCGGCGGAAGCCGACGGGGAGACCCCCGAGTACGTCCCGATGTCGGAGTGGATCGAGGACTTCGACGCCGGAAAAGCAGTCGTAGCCGGTATCATGCTCCGGCTCTGCGGGCCACGTGTCCGCTTCGACCTCCGAGGAACTCCATGACCTACGCGATCATCAAGGTTGCCGGGAAGCAGTACCGCGTCCGCGAGGGCGAGCGGCTGCTCGTCGACCGACTCGCGCACGACGAGGGCGCCACGTTCACCCCGACGGTGCTGTTGGTCGGCGGCGACGGTGAGGCCGTCCTGGCTCCGGACGATGTCAAGGTGACGGCGACGGTGCTCGGTGCCCAGAAGGGCCCGAAGATCCGGATCGGGAAGTACAAGAAGCGGACCGGCTATCGGCGCCACACGGGTTTCCGGGCCTCGCTGACTCAGATTCAGATCGAGTCGATCGGCGGCAAGCGTGCCGCAGCCGCGGCGAAGCCGAAGACCGAGAAGGCCGACAAGACCGAGACGGCCGAGTCCGCCGTTGTCGACGACGAGCGGGTCAAGGGCATGCCCTCGGGCTACGAGGAAATGACGGTCGCCCAGATCAAAGCCGCCTCGTCGGAGTGGAACCGGCCGATGTTGGAGGCTGCGCTCGAGTACGAGCAGGCGCACGCGAAACGCAAGGGGGCGATCGCGGCTATCGAGTCGGCACTCGCCGAGAAAGGACGGTGATTCGTAGTGGCGCACAAGAAAGGTCTCGGCTCCTCGCGCAACGGGCGCGACTCCCAGTCGAAGCGGCTCGGCGTGAAGGTGTTCGCCGGGGAGCCGGTCACGAGCGGGAATGATCATCGTGCGCCAGCGGGGAACGAGGTTCCGTCCCGGCTCCGGTGCCGGCCTCGGGCGTGACCACACCATCTTCGCGCTGCGCGACGGCACCGTCGAGTTCCGGCGGTCGGGCGAGAAGCGCTTCGTCTCGGTCGCAGCCGCGGCGGAGTAGCGGGCTCGCGGCTCCGGCGGGAGCCATGTTCCACGATCGCGCACACATCCACGCCGAAGCTGGTCGCGGCGGTGACGGCGGGCTCAGCTTTCGCCGCGAGAAGTACGTGCCCAAGGGTGGGCCCGACGGAGGGGACGGCGGGCGCGGAGGCGACGTCGTGGTCGTCGCCGACGGCGTGCTGCGCGACCTCTCCGCGTACCGGCGGGTCCATATCGTGCGCGCGGGGCGCGGCGGCAACGGGCGCGGCTCGAAGAAGCACGGTGCGGACGGCGAGACCGTCGAGGTCCGGGTACCGCTCGGCACGCAGATGCTCGACGCGGACGGCAGGCTGGTCGCGGACCTGACCCGCGCGGATCGTCCTCACGTCGTCGCGCGGGGCGGGCAGGGCGGTCGCGGAAACGCGCGCTTCGCGACACCGACGCGGCAGACACCACGATTCGCGGAGACCGGGCAGCCCGGGGAGGAGGTCGACCTCGAGCTTCGGCTCAAGCTGATCGTCGACGCCGCGCTCGCCGGACTCCCGAACGCGGGGAAGTCGTCTCTCCTGCGACGGCTTTCGAACGCGAAGCCCAAGGTGGCCGACTACCCGTTCACGACGATCGAGCCCGTGCTCGGGGTGGTCGACGGGCCGGATGCGCGGCAGCTCACGGTCGCCGACGTACCCGGCCTCATCGAGGGGGCAGCCGACGGTGCGGGCCTCGGCCACCAGTTTCTCGCCCACCTCGAGCGGGCGCGCCTCCTCGTCCACGTGCTCGACGCCTCGCAGCCGGACCTCGAGGATCGCTTCCGCACGATCGACGGCGAGCTCGCGGCGTACGGAGCAGGTCTCGACGCGCGGCCGCAGCTCGTCGTCCTGAACAAGATCGACCTCATGCCCGGTCGACCGCCCGCGTTCGACGTAGTCGACGAACGGATCGCGGGGGTCGTCGCGACGTCGTGCGCCACGGGGGAGGGAATCGATGCCCTCAGGTACGCGCTCTTCGAGCTCTGCCCGCAGGCCGTCGACGATCCGCTCACGGCGGAGGACGAGCTCCCTGACTTCCTCGAATATCGGCCTGCCGCACCCGTGAGGCCGCAGTTCAAGATCATGCGGATTCATGGTGGCTATCGGGTCGTGGGCACGCCTCCGTCACCGGAGGAGCTGGAGGCCGCCCTGCGCCGCATCGGGGTGAAGCGTGGCGCGCAGGTCGAGATCGGCGACGAGACGCTCGAATGGCGGTAGGAAAGCTCGGCATCCTCGGCGGCGTCTTCGATCCGCCGCACAACGGTCATGTCGCGCTAGCCCGGGCAGCGATCGCCGAGCTCGGTCTCCCGGAGCTGCTCGTCCTCGTCGTCGCCGCCCCCGGCCACAAGGAGACGACAACGCCGGCGGAGACGAGGCTCGGGCTTACGCAGCTCGCATTCGCGGATATCCCCGAGGCGACGGTCGAGCTCGATCCGCCACGCGCGCACGGTCGATTCCCTCGAGGCGCGCAGGCCCGCCGAGGCCGTCTTCGTCCTCGGTGCCGACGAGCTCGTCGGGTTCGATCGTTGGAAGTCGCCCGAGCGCGTCCTCGAGCTCGTACGGCTAGCTGTCGCCGTGCGGCCGGGAATTCCGGCGGAGCGAGGTTCGTGCCGCTCGTGAGCGCCTGTCGCAGCCCGATCGCGTGCTCGAGTTCGAGCTCGAGCCGGTCTCGATCTCGTCGTCGGACATCCGAGCGCGCGTCGCGCGCGGCGCTGCGATCGACGAGCTCGTGCCGCCGACGGTCGCCGAGGCGATCGCGCGACTCGGTCTGTACACGACACCCGAGTAGACTCCGACGGACCCCGACAGGAACGAGAGAGACCGAATCTGACACCGCTCGAGCAAGCACGCCGCATCGCCGCTCTCTGCCAGGAGAAGCTGGCGACGGACGTCACCATTCTCGACATGCGGGGCGTCTGCGACTTCACCGACTTCTTCGTCATCGCAACCGGCCGCAATGCGCGGCAGACGAAGGCCATCCACGACGAGGTGGCCGGGGTTCTCAAGAAGGAGCATCGACTCCTTCCACGGTCGACTGCCGGTGCGACGGAGGCGACGTGGATCGTGGCCGACTACCTCGACGTCGTCCTCCATCTCTTCACGCCCGACGTGCGAGGCTTCTATCGGCTCGAGGAGCTCTGGAGCGACGTGCCCTCGGTCGAGCTCGCCGCCGTCTAGGGCTCGTCGTTTCCGTCTGTCGGTAGCTCGAGGGCAGCGGCGCCGCTCAGACTGGGTGTCAGCGGCCTCCGCGGCTCGCGCACGCCTACTCCGCCCTCCCCGTCGTCGAGCCGTTCTCGAGCGGAACCGCCCCCGAAGAGCGCGCGGACATAACGGACGATGCGCTTCCAGAGCCTGGGTCCCGTGCCTCGCCGTCCTCTGGGCCATCGCTGCACAACCCCAGGCTAGCGCGTTGTCGGCGCTAGACTGACTCTCTCCGTGGGGCCATAGCTCAGTTGGGAGAGCGTCTGGCTGGCAGCCAGAAGGTCGCCGGTTCGAGCCCGGCTGGCTCCACTGTTCACGAGTCGTCGTCACGTTTGTCGATTACTTCGCGGCTCGTTCGTCGTCCTAACAAATGACGCTGGTGGAGCAGTGGGCTCCGCCGAACCGACACGGGAGGAGACACATGGCAGGTCAGATGGTTCATCTCGAGATTCCAGCCGGCGACACCGCCAAGGCGCGCGAGTTCTGGGGGTCGTTGTTCGGCTGGAAGTTCGAGGAGTATCCCGGCTCGCCGGGCGAGTACCACATGACGCGCTTCTCGGACACGACCGGCGGTGCGATCTACGGTGCAGACGGTGACAAGCGAGGCGCGCGGGTGTACTTCGACGTGGACGACATCAATGCCGGCGCCGCGCGGGTCGGCGAGCTCGGCGGCGAGGCCGGAGACGTCATGCCGGTCCCCAGCATGGGCTGGTTTGCGATCTGCAAGGACGTCGAGGGCAACGAGTTCGGTCTCTGGCAGAACGACACGAACGCGCCGGGCGCGTAGAGGTCACGATCACGAGGGGGCGGCGCCGCTGGTGGGCGCCGCCCACACGGCTGCCGGGCGCGCCGGCCCGCGCTGGTAGAAACTGGTTGAACCCGATCGAAAGGGGACGGCCATGCCCTTCTACCAGCGTCGCGGGGACGTCCCGCGCAAGCGCCACATCGTCTTCCGCGAGAACGGCCGGCTCCTGACCGAGGAGGTCATGGGGCTCGAGGGCTTCACGGGGAACGAGTCGATCCTGTACCACCTCGAGTCTCCCTGCCGCGTCAAGGAGCTCGGTGCGTTCACGGAGATCGAGCGCGAGGAGTGGGTCCCCGACACGCACGCGCATCGCCTGATGAACACCGCGGACGTTCCTCCGGACGGCGACGAGATCTCGGGTCGACGGACGCTCATGTGGAACGCGGACGTCGAGATCTCGCTCTGCCGCCCGGAGTCGTCCATGGACTACTTCTTCCGGAACGGCGAGGGCGACGAGGTCATCTTCGTCCACGAAGGCACGGGCACGCTCGAGACGACCTTCGGGGACGTGCCCTACTCCGACGGCGACTACCTCGTCGTCCCACGAGGGACGACGTATCGCTTCAGGCCGACCGGCCCCCAGCGCTACCTCGTCTTCGAGACGCCGGGCCTGATCGAGATCCCGCGGCGTTACCGCAACCAGTACGGGCAGATTCTCGAGGGCGCTCCCTACTACCACCGCGACATCCACCCGCCGACCGAGCTGAACACGCACCGGGACCGCGGGGACTTCCTGGTCAAGGTCCGAGTGCGCGGCGGCTACCAGGAGTACGTGCTCGACTACCACCCCTTCGACGTGGTCGGCTGGGACGGCTACCTCTATCCGTGGACGTTCTCGATCCACGACTTCGAGCCGATCACGGGTCGCATCCACCAGCCGCCGCCGTCGCACCAGACGTTCCAGGGGCCGAACTTCGTGATCTGCTCGTTCTGTCCGCGCAAGCTCGACTTCGACCCCGAGGCGGTCCCGATCCCGTACCACCACTCGAACCTGCAGTCCGAGGAGATGATCTATTACGTCTCCGGCAACTTCGGGTCGCGCAAGGGCATCTCGGTCGGCTCGATCACGCTGCACCCCTCGGGCCTGCCGCACGGGCCGCACCCCGGCCTCGCGGAGAAGGCGCTCGGGGTCGCCGAGACGACGGAGCTCGCCGTCATGTGCGACACGTTTCGGCCGCTACGGTTGTCGACGTTGGCGCGCGACCTCGACGACGGCCGCTACGCGTACTCGTGGTACGAGCCGCCGTCCGAGGATCCGAGCCTCGCCGGCGTCACCAGCCACCTCTAGCGGTGGACTCGGCCCGCTTCCTCGAGGAGCTGCGAGGGCTCTTCGAAGAGTTCCCTGCGTCCGAGCATCCGATCGACCGGCGCTTCCAGCCGGTCGCCGAGGACGTCGAGAACCTCGCCCGCGAGAACAACCTCGCGCTGCTCAACGTCGCCGCGTCGTGCCTCGCATCCGACGAGGCGTACGTCGAGGTGGGTGTCTTCCACGGAGCGAGCCTGATCGCCGCCATGCTCGGGAACGCAGACAGGACGTTCGTCGGCGTCGACAGCTTCGTGTTCCGCGATACGTCGCTCGAGAAGGTGGAGCGGAACCTCGAGCGCTACGGGCTCGAGGTCCCGACGCTACTGGTGGGCGACGCGTTCGAGCTCGTTCCCGGCGGCGCGCTCGAGGGGACGAGAGTGGGCGTCTGGTACTACGACGCCGCCCACGACTACGAGTCGCAGGTTCGCGGGCTACGTATCGCCGAGGCGCTGCTCGTCCCCGGGCGCGCTCGATGATCGTCGACGACACCGACTGGACCGATGTCGCCCGCGCCATGGACGACTACCTCGCCGCGCAGCCGCGAGCTCGACGGATCCTCACGGTCGACGGAAAGGATCGAGGGGCTCCCCAGTGGTGGGAGGGGATGCAGGTGCTCGTCTGGGACGGCTGACGAACGCGCTAGATGCCGCGGATCGTCAGTCGGCGGTCGAGCTCGATCCCGCTCGCGTCGTTCAACTCGAACGTTGCGGTGTACGTCTGGCCCCTGACGACGGGGAATCGAAGCCGGGCGCTGATCGTGCAGTCCTGCCTCAACGGCGAGGTCTGCTGATCGACTGCGATCAGGCGGCTGCCCCGGAAGACTCGCCAAGTCATGCCGATTGGGGTTCCGGGCGCGTCGTTCACGCAGTAGCGGCGCACGTTGAGATTCACGAGCGGCGTGAGCGTTCCGCGCGCGCACATTGACGACTGCGTTCCGGGCGTCGAGCGGTCGTCGCGCTCGCACTGAAGCGCGCTGCGGAGTTCCCCTTCTTCGCTCCGCCGCGGTGTAGACACCCGACTCCCACGGCTGGCCCGGGTCGTCCTGGAACACGAACCAGATGAACATGTTCACGAACGGGTAGCGCGCCGTCATCGACATCGATTGCTGGATGTACGCCGCCTGCTTCGAGTACGAGACGCCGAGCGAATCCGGCGGCTTCGTCTGATGGCCGTACTCGGTGATCCAGATCGGAACCGACTTGCGCTTGAACCACTTCTTGAGGTTCGCGTTGAACTCTGGGAGCGATGCGAGCGACACGTTCGGCCACTTGACGCGTTGCGTCGGCGGGGAGTTCGGGTTGAAGGGGTACGGATGGTGTGACCACGCGTCGAACTTGAGGCGGGGGTTCGCCTTCGCCACGAGCTCGGCGAACTTGCCGGGCGTGTGGGTCGGGCGCAGGCCCGTCGGCTTGTCGCTCCCGCGCGCGGACGTTTCGCCGATCGCGACCTGGGCGCGCGGATTTCCGAGCTTGAGCCCCGAGTACGCTGCGGCGTACATGCGCGCGTAGTTCGCAGGCGCGACGGAGCGACCTCCTCGCATCGAACTGCGGGCTGAGGAAGAGCTGCAGGTTCGGCTCGTTCCAGACCGAGTAGAAGCGGACGAACGGATACCCGTCGAAGCGACCCGAGTACCGCGAGGCGATCGCTCGCGAGAACGCGGTCAGATCGGACAGGCGCCTGCGGCATCACGTTCGGGTTCTTGCCGCCGTTCGCCCAGCGCGGGGTTCCCGAGATGCGTGAGGATCACCTCTTGGTCGTGGACCTGGGCGGATCGGACGGCCTCGTCGATGTCGTCGAACGTGTACGCGGGGTCGAACGGGTTCGACGGATTCGACGGCCTCGTCTTCGCAGCGAGGTTCCACTGCACCAGAAGCCGCATGATCGTGGCGTTGGTCTGTGCGGACAGCCGAACACGATCGTCGCGGTTCCCGACCCAGCGGAAGCTCGGGTCGTCGTGAAAGCCGACCCACATCCGTTCCGCGGCCATCGCGGCCGGCGCAGTCAGCCCTGCGAGGATGGACAAAGCGAGCACGAGGCGGGCGAGACGTCTCAAAAGGGTCCTCCTAAGAGGCGGCGAGAGGTCGTCGAGAACTCTCGGCACCCTAGCGGCTCGATTGTGAGTTCCGTGTAAGCAACCCGCATAGGTTCTCAGGGGCACCTGACGTTAGACTTGACGGCGCCGTGGACGTGTCCGTCTGGGAAGCGATCTTCATGCTCGTCGTCCTCAAAGTCCCGATGGTGTATCTCGCCGTGGTCCTCTGGTGGGCGCTGCGGGCGACGCCCGAGTCGAGTGGCGGGGCGGACTCCGACGGATGGATTCGGCCGCTCACGCCGTGTGGCTGGGACGACTGGAAGCGCCGGCGCTCGGCGCGACGGCCACGACCCCCGGTACGGCCGTTCGCGCGCGACGCGCGGTCGGGCGCGGGCGCGAGTCGCATGAGCGCGATGGAGTCGCCACAGCACGCCGATCGCGTCTCGGGCTTCCTCTGTGCCTGCTCGTTCGCGCTCTCGGGCATCGCTCTGGCGCGTCACCCCGCCTTGCTCGCGACGACGGCGATCGTGGTCGCGCTCGTCGCCGTCCGCATGACGAAGTCGCATCGGACGCTTGCGGCGGCAGCTGTGCTCATCGCGACTCTGGCGTTCTTCTTCGGCATGGTCATCGCCGTCCTCACCGACAGCGATCTGTACTAACGAGGGCATGAGCGAGGAAACGGGCTCCGCTCTCGAGCCGTCCGGTCTCAACGCCGGCTACGTCGGCCAGCTTCTCGAGCAGTACCGAGACAACCCCGAGGCTGTCGATCCGGCGTGGCGGGCTCTGTTCGACGCGGACGGCGAGAGTGTTCGCCGCGCCGCCCCCGTCGGAGTCGGTCGCCGGCGACGGAGCCAACGGCGCTCCCGAGCAGGCCGTTGCGGCCACGCCTTCCCCGGTCGAGTCGGCGACCGACCAGGTGCAGCCGTCAATCGCGGCCGCGGCGCCCGATGCGGAGCTTCTGGCCGGGGTCGCGGCGGCCATGTCGCTCGTCAAGGCGTATCGAATGCACGGTCATCTCAATGCGCACCTCGATCCCCTCGGATCGGAGCCGATGGGCGACCCGGCGCTCGACGAGACTCAGCTCCATCCGCCGCTCACGCCCGAGCTGCAGGCGCGCATCCCCGCGCGTCTGTTGCGCCTCTCGGTCCCCGGCGAGACGCTGAAAGAGGCGCTGCCGAGGCTCAAGGAGGTCTACACGGGCTCGATCGCGTACGAGATCGAGCACATCTCCGACCACGCGGAACGGGTTTGGTTGCGGCAGGCGATCGAGACGGGTCGCTTCCGCCGGCCGCTCGCGCCGGCCGAGCAGCGGGCGCTTCTCGAGCGACTCGCACAGGTCGAAGGTTTCGAGACGTACCTACGGCGCGCGTTCATCGGCCAGAAGCAGTTCTCGATCGAGGGCCTGGACGTGCTCGTACCGATGCTGGACGAGACCGTAGAGCTCGCTGCGCGAGTCGGGCGCGCACGAGATCCTGATCGGGATCGCGCACCGCGGCAGGCTCAACGTCCTCGCACACACCGTCGGTCGGCCCTACTCGGCGCTGCTGCGCGAGTTCGAGGGCGAACGCTCGATCGACGCGCTCGTGTCCGACCCGGAGGGCGGAACGGGCGACGTGAAGTACCACCTCGCCGCGTCCATGACCCGCAAGGCGAGCGCCGGCGACGTGCAGGTGACGGTCGCAGCGAACCCGAGCCATCTCGAGGCGGTCGACCCGGTCGTAGAAGGCCTCGCGCGCGCGGAGCAGACCGACCGCTCGAGCGGGGGCGGGCATCCACGACCCGACCGTCGCCTTGCCGGTCCTCATCCACGGCGACGCTTCGTTCGCGGGGCAGGGCGTCGTCGCCGAGACGTTCAACCTCCACTCGCTGGACGGCTACTCCACCGGTGGGACGCTCCACATCATCGCCAACAACCAGGTCGGCTTCACCACTGATCCCACGGAGGGGCGCTCGACGCGGTACTCGAGCGACCTCGCCAAGGGATTCGACGTTCCGATCATTCACGTGAACGCCGATGACCCCGAGGCGGCGTTGACGGCGATCCGCCTCGCGCTCGCCTACCGGGACGAGTTCGGCCACGACGTCGTGGTTGATCTCGTCGGGATTTCGCCGGTTCGGACACAACGAGCAGGACGAGGCCGCGTACACGCAACCGCTCCAGACGGCGCGCATCGAGCAGCATCCCCCCGTCCGCGTGGTCTATTCGCAGCGACTCCTCGAGCAGGGGGTGATCGCCGAGGGCGAGGCCGAGTCCATGTTCGAGTCGACGCTCGAGGTGCTCCGGGCTGCACACGACGAGCTGCGTACGAGCTTCGCCGAGCCGTTGCCGACGCCCGAGCCGATCACGAGGACGGACACCGGAGCGGCGGTCGTCACGGGGGTCGCTGCGGATCGTCTCGCGGAGCTCGACGCCCTCCTGCTCGCGGTGCCCGACGACTTCAACGTGAACCCGAAGCTCGCCCGCCAGCTCGAACGGCGCCGCGAGGCGCTCGCCGAGGGAGGTATCGACTGGGGACACGCCGAGGCGCTTTCGTTCGCGTCGCTCCTGGAGGAAGGGATCCCGATCCGCCTCTCCGGCCAGGACACCGAGCGCGGCACGTTCTCCCACCGCCACGCGGTGTTTCACGACCCGGAGACGAACGAGACGTACACGCCGCTGCAGCATCTACCGACCGCAGCTGCGTCCTTTGAGATCTACAACTCGCCGCTGTCGGAGTACGCGGCTCTCGCCTTCGAGCACGGGTACTCGATCGCCGCACCGGACGCCCTCGTGGTGTGGGAAGCGCAGTTCGGCGACTTCATCAACGGCGCGCAGATCGTCGTCGACCAGTTCATCGTCTCGGGGAGGTCGAAGTGGGGGCAGACCTCCGGCTCGCGCTCCTGCTCCCGCACGGCTACGAGGGCAACGGTCCGGAGCACTCGAGCGCCCGTCTCGAGCGCTTCCTGCAGCTCGCCGCCCAGGACAACATTCGAGTCGTCAACTGCACGACGGCAGGCCAGTTCTTCCACCTGCTTCGCCGCCAGGCACTCGACGCGACCGCGCGCCCGCTCGTCGTGATGACCCCGAAGGGGCTCCTCCGGCTCAGGCAGGCGACGTCCACGCTCGAGGAGCTCGCGACCGGGGCGTTCCGCCCTGTCCTCGACGACCCCGACGCCGATCGCACCGCGACCAGCAGGCTCGTCCTCTGCAGCGGGAAGCTGTACTACGACATCCTCGGGCACGAAGAGCACAGCAGCGCGGCCGGGGTCGCTGTAGCTCGTATCGAGCAGCTGTACCCGTTCCCGCTGGACGCCGTCTCGTCGGTCGTCCGCTCGTATCCAACCCTCCGCGAGATCGTGTGGGCGCAGGAGGAGCCTCAGAACATGGGCGCCTGGCGCTCGATCCGACACCGGCTCGAAGAGGCGTCGGCGCAGGCGCAGCAGGTGAGCGGAGTGCAGTACGTGGGCCGACCGTGGCGCGCGTCGACGAGCGAGGGCTACCCGACGCTGCATCAGTACGAGCAGGACCGGATCGTGCGCGAAGCGCTCGGCGTCGATCCGGGCCCGAAGCCTTCCTAGACGCGGAATCGGCTGGGAGCAGGGTCTTTCCGTCGATCCGGTAGACTGCCCGCGCTCCAGGGGAGCCCAGTGGACAACGACGATCATCTCGAGAACGACACGGAATCCGGATCCGCTTTCGCGGAGGCCATCAAACAGCATCTCGCGCTGAAGAGCCGCAACGCAGGGCTCGACTCGGACATGCCCATCGACCGGTATCTCGACGGCGATCCCCTCGACAACCACCCGCTGTTCAAGAGTGAGGAGCAGGCCCGGATCGAGGAGACGATGGACGGCGAGCCAGCCGCGGAGCTCAGCTCCGAGCGACTCCCCTGGCCAGGTGAGGAGACCGTGGAGAGCGTCGAAGGGGCCGCGCTCGACGAAGCGCTCTGGACCGGGCGGCCGCGTGACTTCGACTGGGGCGACTAGGCCCCCTTCACGCAGAGCCTGGAAGCTTTGTGACACCTGAGGAGCGCCTCCGGCGGTACGCGGAGCTCGCGGTTCGCGTAGGGGCGAACGTGCAGCCGGGCCAGGACGTCGTCGTTCGGTGCTTGGTCGAGCACGCCGAGATCGGGCGTGAGATCGTGCGCGAGGCCTATCGCGCAGGCGCGCGACACGTCGTCGTCCTCTACTCGGATCTGCACGAGCGCCGCGCGGCGATCGAGCTGGGGCCGGAGGAGGAGCTCGGCTGGTCGCCTCCGTACATGCTCGACTGGGTGAGGCGTTGGCACGACGAGCAGCCCGCGCTCATCGCCTTGACCGGGAATCCCGATCCCGGCCTCCTGGGCGACCTCGACCCTGCGCTCGTCGGCCGATCCGAGCCGAAAGAGCTTCGCGCGGCCATGCTCGAGTGCATCACGGCTCGGTCCGTGAACTGGACGATTCTGGCCGCGCCCAATGCGGGCTGGGCGACTCAGGTGTTCGGGAAGCCGGATGTCGAAGCGCTCTGGGAGGCAGTCGCGCGTGCGACTCGGCTGGACGAGCCGGACCTCGTCGGCGCGTGGCGTGCACATACGTCGCGACTGCAGGCTCGGGCGGACGGCCTGAACGCCCACGGCTTCGACGCGGTTCGGTTCCGCGGTCCCGGGCACAGAGCTCACGATCGGCCTCATCCCCGGCGCGCGCTGGCTCTCCGCGCGCTCGAGACAGCCGCCGGGATCGAGCACGTCCCGAACATCCCGACCGAAGAGGTCTTCACGAGCCCGGACTGGCGCCGCGCGGAGGGGCGCATTCGCTCGACGAAGCCGCTCGTCACCTCTGGCACGACCGTCTCCGAGCTCGAGGTGCGGTTCGAGGCCGGGCGCATCGTCGAGGTGGACGCCGCGCGCGGAGCGGACATCATCCGCGAGCAGCTCACTGCCGACGACCAGGCCCGCTATCCTGGGCGAAGTCGCTCTCGTCGACGGGTCCTCGCCCGTCAACGAGACCGGCCTCGTCTTCTGCGACACGCTGTTCGACGAGAACGCCACCTGCCACATCGCGTTCGGCTCGGGCATTCCGGAGGTGCTCGGGGAGCCGGCGGCGCCCGAAGCCTGGCTCGAGCGCGGCGTGAACGTCTCGGGCGTGCACACAGACTTCATGGTCGGTGGTCCCGACGTCGAGGTCGACGGACTCGACGCGGACGGCTCGGCGACACCGATCATTCGCGGCGACGCCTGGCAGCTCGCGTAGCGGCGCTCCGAAGCTCGAAAACCGCTCGACGAGGCCGCGACGTCACCGCGACGTCTGTCTGACGTCGCATTGACTTGACATCGCATCGTAATGATGTCATAGTGATGTCGCGATGCAGCTCGACGGTCACATCCAGGCGATCCAGCAGGAACTAGCGGCGACCGCAGCCATGGGCGACGAGGCCACTGCTGACGCGGCTCGCCGCATGAGCGATGCGCTCGCGTCGACGCTGCACCTTCATCTGCTCGACCTCCTCGGCGAAGCCGCCCTCGAGATCGGGGCGCAGCTTGACGCCGGCCGCGTGGAAGTGCGGCTCGCAGGTCGCGAGCCCGAGCTCGTCGTCCACATGGAGGAGGCCTCCGGCGACGTCGATGTCGCTCCGGGGGAGGAGTACTCGGGCCGCATCACGCTCCGCCTACCCGAGTCGCTCAAGGCGAGCGTCGAAGCGGCCGCCGCCCGTGAAGGCGTCTCCACGAACGCATGGCTCGTCCGCACGATCGCGCGAACCACTGAGCCGCGCTCGGCGAGGAAGAGTCGCAACCGCATGCAGGGCTACGCCCAAGGCTGAAAGGAGAGGACGATGTTGCTGACCTCACTCCCATTCGATTACGCGAAGCTTCTCGATCCGGGCGACCGCTTGCGCACGCCGCGCAAGCGCGTCACGGGGACCCGCCTCCGGCGCAAGGCCGCACGGGACAAGGGCTAGACGATGCAGGTGTTCGAAACGCCCGGGAGCGTGTCCCTCCGGATCAACCTCCCGAGTGGCCGCGTCGTGGTCACGACGACCGACGAGCCGCAAACGAGCGTCGAGCTCGTTCCAGTCGGTCGTCGCGGCCCCGACGCCATCGACGAGATCGACGTCACGATGGACGAGCATGGGGGTCGTCACGTCGTTCGGATCGAACAGAAGAACAAGTTCCGCTGGGGACCGATCCAGATCACATGGGGTGGCGACTTCGAGGTCCGGGTCACGTGCCCTCATGGGGCAGACCTCGAATTCTCAGGCGGCTCCACCGATATCCGCACGCACGGAGAGCTCGGCGAGGTCGCGGTCCGAACTGCGTCCGGTGACATCAAGCTCGAATCCGTACGAGGGACGATCGAGGCGAAGACGGCCAGCGGTGACATCGCCATCGAGATGATCGCGGCCGAGGCCTCGCTCGTCACTGTCTCGGGCGATCTCGACGTCGGGCGCGTGAACGGTCCGCTCGCGGCCCGCTCCGTCTCCGGCGACGTCGACCTGGATTCGATCGGTACCGAGGCACGTGAGGTTCGCGTCCAGACGGTGTCGGGCGATGTGCGGCGTGGGCGTGGGCCAGGGAACTCGAGTGTGGATCGACGCGACGTCGGTCTCGGGCGACCTGGGCTCCGAGCTCGGGCTCGAGGACGAGGGGTCTGCCTCGGACACCGAGTGGACCCGTCGTCCCGCTCCACGTGAAGACCGTCAGCGGCGATGTCGCGATCGTGCGCGCCGCCGGGGCGTTCTCGGCCTAGAGGCTCGAGGCGCGCACCGCCGCGACGACGTCGTCGTCCCGCTCGTCGAGGAGCAGGTCGACCAGACTGCCTCCGCCGTCGCGCAAACCGAGCCGCGCGGTCATCAGCTCGTAGAGCCGGGCGTCCGTTATCCCGGCCTCGCGTGCGGCCGTGACGATGCGGGCTACGCCCTTGCGGGGCTTCCCGACAGCCTCGAACTGCCAGGCCGGGTACAGCCACTCCGTCGATCCTGGCTCTCGTACGGCGAGGAGCTCACCTGCGCGGCGCTGAACGTCGATTCGCGCCGGATCGACCGCGAGGCGAGCCGCCAGCCAGGTCGCGGGCAGTGCATCGGGATACTGCTTCTCGGTCGTCGTGGACATGCCAGCGGAGCCTAGCCCCACTTACGGGAGCTGCGCGAGCATGGCCGACCAGATCTCCGAGTCGCCGCCGCCTTCCCACGTGTCGACGATGCCACCGTTCGCATCGACGAGGATGAAGTGCGGCTGGTACGTGGCGCCCAGGCTTCGCGCGCGCTCGCGCTCCGGGTCCTGGATCGAGTCCCAGGACCAGCCGTAGCGGTCGACGAACGCCCTGGCCTCGTCGGGAGTGTCGGCAACGTTGATCCCGAAGTACGCGACCTCGGGATTCGCCTCCTTGAAGTCTGCGTAGGCGACCGCCTCGCTCTGGCACGTGCTTCACCACGACGACCAGACGTTGACGAGCACCGGCCGTCCACGGAAGTCGGAGAGGGAGATCCGCTCGCCGTCGACCGTCAGCCCTTCGATCGTGGGCGCGGGAGGACGGTCGGGAGTCGACGGCGAGCTGGTCGTCGTCGGCTGTGTCGGCACCGGCTCGGGCGCGGAGGCTTCCTCCTCGCTCGAGCCTCCTCCGCACCCTCCGGCAAGCAGCGATGCGGCAAGCGCGAGCGCTACGAGAGCCGCGAATCGTCGCACCGATCCACTGTAGCCACGCCCGCGGGAGGCCCTGGCCGTTTCAGGTTTCCGAAAGACTTTCGTGATCGGCCCACGCCGCCGATATCGGTGGTAGTGCGTCGAATCGCCGCCCTCGTTGCAGCAGCCGCGCTTTCGCTCGGAGCCGGTGCTGCCGACGCGCGCCCGCAGGCAACCGAGAGCTGGGCGGCACCGCAGATCGCCGCAGTCGTCGATGCGGGTCTGATGGCTGCTTCCGTCGGCGACTTCCGCCCCGACGACCCACTCACCCAGGGCGAGCTTGCGGCGGTGTTTGCGAGCCTGGGCGCTCCGGTAAGCGTGGCATCGCCCGATTCTCCCGTGACTGTCCGTGAGCTCGATGCCCGACTGGTTTCACTCGTCGGGCTCCGCCCGGCCGCAACGCAGATTCGGCTCGCCGCGCTGAACGCGGGACTCGCTCCGCGGTCGTGGCTCGGGACCAAGACCGTCGCGCGGATGCTCGGCTTGCGGATCAACCACGAGCGCGTGAGCGAGACGCTCGAACGTCAGGTCGAGCAGTCGGCGACGCGTGCCGAGGCGGCGTACTCGATCGCGCGCGTGCTCGCGCTGACAGAAGACGACCGGGAGACCGTTCGCGAAGCAGTCGCCACGTTCGGGGTGCCGTACCTGACGGATTGGCAGCGCGCGGTCCTGGCTCGTGCTCTGCGCTTCGTCGGATCTCCGTACGTCTGGGCGGGAACCTCCGAGCGCAAGCAGAACCTCGGCGGCAAGCTGCTCCCGGGCGGCTTCGACTGCTCCGGCTTCGTCTGGCGCGTCTACAAGCTCGAGCCGTACGCCGGCGCTCCGTCGCTCACGAAAGTCCTTCGTGGGCGGACGACCTACGAGATGAGTGGCGAGGTGGCGCGCTCGGCGCGAATCGCCCGGAGCGCGCTGGAGCCCGGTGACGTCGTCTTCTTCGGCGACCGTGGCGCCCGCTCGGCGCCCGCCGAGGTCGGCCACATGGGCATCTACGTCGGAAACGAGTGGATCGTCCACTCCTCCCGGTTCGGCACGACACTCACGCCGATGAAGGACTGGTACGAGACGCGCTTCGCGTGGGGGCGCAGGCCGCTCGCGGAGGCGGGCCTCGCGGGGACCACCCAGAGCTAGCCGCGAACCACCTCGAAGCTCCGCGTTCCGAGGAGCTTCCCGTAGCGGTTGGCCGAACGCGGCCCGAATCCCGCCCAGACGTACCAGCGGTAGACGCCCGGTGTCAGTCGAAAGTCGGAGCCCCCGAACTTCCAGGTCGACGGGACTCGGAACGTCGGATCGCTCGGCCACGCCGTGAGAATCTTTCGTCCGTTGCGGAACAGCTGCACGTTGTAGTAGGTCGCCTTCCTCACGGCCGACCACGCGAGCACGGGGGGTGCCTTGAGCCGCGCTCCGGCCGCGGGGCCGAGCAGGGTCGACGCCGGCCTTGTAGGTCGCGACGGACCTGTCGGTCGGGAGACCGTTGCCAGCGCCTGGGCCACGAGGCCCTTGACGGCACCGTTTCCAGCCTGGTCGTAGGCCGTCACGGAGTAGCGGTACTTCACGCCCTGGCGGAGTCGACCATCGACGAAGGCTCGCTTTCTGCCGTTGTACACGGTCGACGTACCTTGTGCCCTTCAGCCCGGGCCGACGAAGAATCGTGAACGACTCGGCGTCCTTCGACGCGATCCACTTGAGAGCGATGCCCGTGCGTGAGATCTCGGCCTTCACGCGATTGAGAACCGGCGGAGTCGCGTCGTACCTGAGCTCGATGGCCGCGGGCTGGCTCGTGTTCGATGCCTTGTCCTGGCATACGCCCGACACCGAGGTCTTGGGCGCATCCGGACCGCTGTAGAGGATGGGGGCTGAGCACACATGGACTCCCGAGGCATGATCCGTGCCCAGGAAGTTGACCGTGACGGCGCGCCGGTACCAGCCTTTCTGTCGGGCTGGCGGTCAGGCTTCGCGTCGACGCTGGGCGGTGTCGCGTCGTACTGGATCTGGCTCGGACCCCGACCCCGTGTTGCCCGCTCCGTCGGTGCAGCTTCCCGAGATGGAAATACTTCCCCCGTCGGGCCGCTGTACGTCGCGGCTCGGCGAGCACGAGGCGATCCCGACAAGCCGTCGTCGCCGGTGAACTCCGCCCGGACGGCATGGTTGTACCAACCGTTGCTGTCCGGCCCGCGGTCGAGTGGAATCCGAACGCCCGGCGGCGAGCCGTCCTTGCGGACGATGGTCGTCGAGGTCGGATCCCTCGGCATTCGCCGCGGTGCACGAGACCGGCGTCCCGCCCGTGTCGCTGGAGATCGTCGTCGGCCCGCACGTGTGGTTCCAGAAGACCGTTACGGCCGCCCTGGTGCCAGTCGGAGCAGGTGCCGAGCCCGGCGAGCAGCTCGGCTGACGGCGCCGGCGGGAGCGCCGACGACGCGGAGCCGGGAAGCGCGAGCACGAACAGCGCCGCCGGTACGAGCAGGAGCGCGAGCTTGCCCTTCATGCGCCCGCTCCTCGCCGCTCCGACCGATCGAGGACGACCAGCAAGGCGACGCTCGAGAGACCGAGCGTGAGCAGGGCCAGCGCACCGAGGACCATCGAGTCCGTTGGGGTCCCTGATGCCGCTACGGCCGCGGCGGTCGAGGTCGCGGCTGCGCGAATCGTCTGCTTCGCCTTTCGCGAGGCGGAGGACACGTGGTGCCCGAGACCGTGGGCTTCGGCTTCGGCTTCGGCTCGGCTCGCGCTCGGCTTCGGCGTCTGCGCCGGCTTCGCGCCAGGTGTTGCCGCGGTCACTGAGACCGGCGACGATACGATCGGCTGTGGCGCAGGGCTTGGAGGCGTGTAGCTCGGCGCGGGTTTCTCGACTCGCAGGAGTCGTTCTCGCTTCGGGAGGCGGATCGGGGCTCGGCGTCGTCGTGGTCGGCGGCGCCTTCACAGTCGGCGCCCGCGCGATCGGTGTCGCGGGCGCTGGATCTGGCGCTGGATCCGGCCCTGGCGCGGCCGTGCCGTTGGGCGACTGGACGGCTATGAGAGCAGCGACCGCGATGAGAGTCGCTCCGCCGAGGATGGCATACGGACGCGCGAGCCCGCACGAGCCCGTGCATGCTCGACGACCGACCACGGCACTGCGGGGGTCCCTGCCCGATCTCGTTGATCACGAGCTCCCCTGACGTGCTCTTACGGCCATGGACGCTACTCCCCGTTGTCCTACTCGTCAAACCCTTTCCGACCGGTGGTGAGCCGCGGTCCTCTGCGGACCGGCGGCTGACTTTCGTAGCTTCAGCTGATCGTCGGCATCACCTACTCGACCTGCTTCTTCGACTGGTCCAGGCGTCTTCCTTCCGCTGGGGCG
>CAWEGY010000003.1:0-79481 GCA_963808865.1 uncultured Gaiellaceae bacterium
GGCTCATCGTCATCGGCAAGCGGGGAGCCGGGCTGGCGGAGCGGGTCATGCTCGGGAGCGTCGCCGATCGCCTGTGTCACCATTCGCCGGTGCCGGTGATGGTGGTGCCCTGACCCCAGGGCAACACCCGCCAGTCCCGTGCCCATCGTCGCCATCCTCCCGGTCAAGTCCTTTCGACTGGGCAAAGGGCGGATGGCGGACCACCTCTCCGACGACGCCCGATCCGCTGGGCCGCGCCCTCGCCGAGAGGACCGCGGCCCTGGCCGTCGATGCAGGTTTGATCCCAATCCTGGTGGCCGGTGATGGAGAGGTTGGCGAATGGGCCCTCATGATGGGTTCCCATCGATACCCGACCCAGGTGAAGGCCTGGACGGGGCGGCACTGGCGGGGACCAGGTGGGCCACCGAGGCGTCGAGCGAGTGGATCGTCCTCCACACCGATCTTCCGCTCCTCACCGTATCCGAGCTCGAGGAGCTGAAGGAGCGTTGGCCAGCGCCGGGACGGTCATCGCCCCCTCGGCCGACGGCGGGACCTCCGCCCTTGGGGCGAAAGGGCCGGCGAGCTTCTCGTACGGCCCTGGCAGCTTCCATCGCCATCTCGGCAGCTTCCCGGCGGCGGTCGATCGTCGCCAGGCAGGGCCTCCTCCACGACATCGACACCTTCGCCGACCTCGAGTCCGCTCGTGAGCCACCCGCGTGGGGCCTGGCTCGCTCATCTGAGGTGACCACCCGCTTCGACCCCGGGGTCCTGTTCCCCGAGCCTGAGGCCAGAGCCCAGGTGCTGGGACGGCTCGAGGCAGGTCTGGCCGCGGTGGAACCGGAGGCCCTCACAGCTGCCGCGCTGGCCGGCGGCCGTTATGGCGAGACCATGGTCATCTCCATCGGGAAAGCGGCCCCGGCGATGGCCCGCGGCGCCGCCTCCGTGCTCGATGTGGTTGGAGGTGTCTGCGTGACCGACCATCCCGAGCAGGTGCCGGAGACGATGAGCCTCGTGATCGGCGACCATCCGGTGCCCGGGCCGGCGAGCCTCGAGGCCGGCGCCGCTGTGCTCGATGCGGTCAGAAGCGTGCCTTCCTACGTCGACATCGTCGCCCTTGTGTCCGGGGGCGGGTCCGCTCTCTGCGAGGCGCCCCGGGAAGGGCGTGCCTGCCGAGTTTCTCTCGGAGGTGACGAACAGGCTCATTTCCGGAGGGGCCGCCATCGAGGAGCTCAACCTGGTCCGGGCACATCTCTCGGCGATCAAATGCGGCGGGGTGGCACGGGCCGCGGGCCGCCCGATCGACACTTATGTCATCTCGGACGTGGCGGGCGCCGGGCTAGGGGTGGTTGCCTCCGGGCCGACCATCCCTGCGCCCTCACGATCCGGAGGCGGCTGCGGCCGTCCTGGCAGGGCTTTCGATCGACATCCCGCCCGATGTGTGGCAGGCAATGAGGACCGAGCCGTTGCCACTCCCGACCCCCGAGGTCACTCTGTTGGCGGATGGCAGCGACGCGGCCCGTGCTGCGGCGGCGGTGCCCCTCCCGCCGTCACGGAGGCCGAGTGGCTGCGCGGGGAGCTGGGGGCCTGCCTCGACCGATTCCTGGCCAGGGTGGAGCCCGGGATGACCGTGGCAGCCGGCGAGGTGGTGCTCGACGTGACCGGTCCGGGGACCGGTGGCCGAAACACCCACGCTGCCCTCCTCGCCGCCGAGCGTCTCGCCGGCTCGAACGACTCTTCTGCGCCTTCGCCACGGACGGCGTCGACGGCGGTCCGGGGCGGCGGGGGGGATCGTCGACGGCTCCACAATCGACCGCGGTGGGGACCCGGCGGACGCCCTTCGGAGGTTCGACTCGGCCAGCTATCTCGCCGGCACCTCGGACCTGCTTCGTTGCCGCCCGACCGGCACCAACGTCTCGGACCTCTGGATTCTGTGGCGGAGGGGATGAGGCTGCCCGTAGAGTGGGTGCCAGGCGAATAGAGCAACGGGAGCATGGAAAAGACACTTGTGATCACCGGTGGCACCGGCGGCCTGGGAACTGCCCTGGTGCGCCGGCTCATCTACGAGGACTACCGGCTGGCCATCACCTATCTGCTGCCAGATGAGGCCGAGCAGTTCGAGCAGGAGTTCGAGATCGACGAGGATCGGGTCTTGTTGGTGCGGGTCGACGCCACCAACGCCGAGGCCGTCAACACCTTCATCAAGGGCGTCGCCGACAGCTGGGGATCCATTCACGGGCTCGTGGCCCTGGTCGGCGGATGGGCCGGGGGCCGTGACGTGGAAGAGACCGACGACGTCCGGTTCGAGAGGATGATCGATCTCAACCTTCGCTCCACTTTCTACTCGGTCCGGGCCGTGGTCCCCCACCTGGTGGAGACCGGCTGGGGAAGGATCGTCACCGTGGGCAGCCGGGCCACGCTCGACTACCCGACCGGCCAGGCCGCGTTCAACGTGGCCAAGTCGGGGGTGGTCGCCCTCACCAGGTCGGTCGCCCAGGAGCTCGAAGGGACGGGTGTGACGGCCAACGTCCTCCTCCCCTCGGTCATCGACACGCCGGCAACCCGTCGATCACTCCCGTACGCCGATTATGTGAACTGGCCCACACCGGACGAGATCGCAGCCGTTGCCCACTTCCTTCTCACCGAGGAGTCAGGCGTGATCAACGGCGCCGAGATCCCGGTCTACGGCCGGGCCTAGCGGTAGAGCTCGATCCACTCCCCGTGGGGGTGGGCCTGTCCGACGACCGTCGCGCCGCTCCCGTCGTCGACGACCAGCCCAGCCCAGTCGTCGGGCTCGTCCAGGGCCTCGCCCATCGAGACCCGATGTATCGGACGCGAAGCCGGGCGCCGGACACAATCGAATCGAGACGGTCTCGCTGCGCTGCGTCGAACTGGTTCAGGGTGAACGAGCTCATGACGACTGCTGGCTCTCCGGCGGGGAGCCGTCCAGGGCTACGGGCAGGGTCTCCAGGGCGTTCCCCGCAATCATGTCGATGTCGAGACTCGCCACCATGTCGAGGGCGGCGCGAAGACGTGCCCTTCTCTCGACATGCTCGGGCCAGATCAGGGCGTCGAGCCATCGCCGGGCACTCTCATCGGCGGGGTCGAGCGGGTTGAGATCGAGACCGGTGCGGCTGAGGACCTCGATCTCGACTGGATGCCGGGGCGACGCCCTTCGATTCCGCCTCGAGCAAGGGCTCGGCGCCGGGATGCCATTCCTTGTCGTCGTATCGATACCCGTAGCGGTCGAGGCCGAGATTGAGACCGGCGCTGGTGCCCACGTCGATCAGGTGAAAGGCGCGGAACTCCGCCATGCTCACCATCGGAAGCAGGGCGACACAGCGACGGCACTCGTTGGTCTGGGTGTACCGGGTGTTGCCAATCTCAACTATCTCCTCCTCGTGGGCGAGGACAAAGCTCCGGAATTTCGGGCCCACTCCAGAGGTGGCGCCGGATCGTCCACGATCGAGCGATAGTGCGTGGCGAGGTCACCGTCCTCCCCGTCCATGAGCATGGTACTGGACGGCGCCGAACATCAGATTGGGCGGTGGCAAGTGCCGGATGCGGTTCATCACCCGCAACAACTCGGGTCTTCGGCCACGACCTCGACCAGCTCGGCGTAGAGCGGAGAGCCGTGGGTGTGCTTGCCCCAGTCCCGCATGTACTCCGCGTGTGACCAGCGGTGGGCATCAATGCACCTGGCGCCGATACGACGTGGCCAGGGCATCGGCGTACTCGTTCCAGCGATAGCCGCTGTGGGCCTTGATCCACTGAATCCGGGCCAGCGGCTTCTGCTTGTGGAGGGCGTGGGCCTCCTTGACCAACTCGAGATTGGCGATGGGCCCGGACGACTTCTTGGTCCACCCTCTCGCCTCCCATCCGTCAGCCCACTTGTTGACGATGTTCACGATGAGCTGGGAATCGGTGTAGATCCCGACCGGGACGTCGGCGGGGGCCATGCCGAGCCCCGCGATCAGGGCGGTCAGCTCCATCTTGTTGTTGGTGGTGTGGGCGTCGGCGCCCTTCGCCTCTTCGACCACCTCACCGTTGTCCACGACGTACACGGCTCCCCAGCCACCCGGGCCCGGGTTTCCCTCCGATGCACCGTCGGTGAAGATCCCGGTGTCGGGGCCGTCGGTGAATGAGCTGAGCACTTCGTCGACGGTCAGATCCCGCGACTTGGTCCGGCTCGCCGTTGTCGCCTTCTTTGCGGCGGGCTGTGACGACGAGGACGGCGGACCGGCCCCCGCCGTTCCGGCAGTCCATGCATTGCCGTGGCACCCATCCCGGGTAGCGGTCGAGCACCGACTGACTCAGCTCGAACTCCCGGCCGCAGGTCTGGCAGGTGAACACGGCCTAGGCCCGGCCGTCCTTGGCGAACCGGGAGATGAACTGCGGCGACTTGAGGAGGTTGAACTCATGGTGGGTCTCGGTCATGCCGTAGGGCTCCATGAGCCGACGCACCTTCGAAGGCCAGAGCCAATGGCAGTGGACCTGTCTCGCCTTGAACGGGGTGCCGTACAGGATCACGGACGTGGGCATGGCATAGATGCCCTGGATGGGCTCGGCCGGGTAGATGTGCAGGGCGCGGCCGCCCGGCTTCAGCACCCTCGACATCTCCGCTGCCGCCTCGTCGAGGGGCGGGATGTGCTCGATGGCGTGTACCGAGACCACCGCATCGAACTCGCCGTCGTCGAAAGCGAGGTCTTCGGCCATCATGTGCACCACCCGGTCGGAGCCCGACACCTCGGGCGCATTCGGGTTGGCGTCGATGCCGATCACGTCGATCCCGCGCTCGGCCAGGCGAATGGTCAGATGGCCCTGCCGCATCCCACCTCCAGGACCCGCTCCCCCGGTCGGAGGGGAAGCAGCCGGTCGATGCGGCGCAGGTGAGCCGGATCCCATCGATTGACCAGCGCATAGCGGCGTGAGTCGTACTCGGACATCGCAGGGAGGCTAGGAGAGGCTCTCGAGATGGGCGGAAACCCCGTAGTCCAGGAGAAGCGGGCCGGCTGTCGGTGAGGGCGACATGGGTGACGGCGGTGTTGGCCGGGGTGTAGAGGGACTCCGAGTGCGAGTCGGTGGTCACCGTGAGCGAGGAGACATAGGCGCGGATGGCGCCGCCATGAGCCACCACCACGGTCGGCTCGTCGACGCGGGCTTCGAGGCCATGGACCGTGTCCCGAATCCGCCCGGTCAACTCGCCCCAGCTCTCACCGATTCACCCCGCTTCAGGTCGACCCCGTCTCGATAGATCGTGCCCATCAAGTCGGGCCATGTCTCATAGATCTCGTCCGAGGTGAGGCCCTCCCATTTCCCCATGTCGAGCTCCTTCAGGCCATCGAGGGTGGTGATCCCGTTCGAAGCCAGTACTCGGCGGTGGAGAGGGCACGGCCCAATGGCGAGGCGTAGACCGTCGACGGCGGTGCCATACCAATCCCGCAGCGCCCTCGCCTGGCGGTGGCCCAGCTCATCGAGGCCCCAGTCACCCTGTCCCTGCCAGCGCCCCTCCGTGTTGGCCCGCGTCTGGCCGTGCCTGACCAGCGCCAGCACCGGATCGCCCTTTTCCAGGTGCTCGCTCACCACGGTGGGACGCGGTCCGAAATGGGCGAGGTCGTTGAAGCCTGCAAGACGGAGTCGGTCGAAGGACCAGATCAGCCTGGTCAGCGAGGTGTTCCCGGCAAAGGTGTGAACCCGGCTGGCCCCGTCCGGCGAGATAGCGCTGGAGCACCTCCTGGATGACCTGCTGTGGGTCACGACCGCCGCCCGCCCCTCTTCCCCCAGGTCGGCCGCCAGCGCGTCGATGGCGCCGATGGCCCGACGATGCGTTCCTCGAGGCTCTCCCCGGTCAAACCCCATCGGAAGATTGGCGATCCCCGATTGCTTCCCGCATGTACTCACCGTCCTCGTCCAAAGATCTCCTCCCGGGGCTCGCCCTCCCAACGACCGATGTCGTGTTCGGCGAGACGGTCCCAGACTTCGAATTCCGAAGTGAAGGCCAGCGGCGGTGTCCCTTGCCCGCTGCAGCGGAGAACAGACGACGAGGTCGAACTTGCGATCGTGAAGCCGTTTGCCGATGGCGTCGAGACTGGCCTCCCCGGCGGCGCTCAACGGCCCGTCGACCTGCCCGTTCCAGATGCCGTCGAGGTTGGCCTGGGACTCGGCGTGGCGGATCAGGGTGATTTCTTTCATGCGTTGGGGGTTTCGGGGCCGGGGTCGAAGGTAGACGCGGGCACTCGCGTATCACAGCTAGAACCCAACACCGTAGGGCGGGTGCAGCTCAAAACTCATCCAACGAAGGCCGAGGCGAAGACCAGGGACAGGATCGTCATCACCTTGATGACGATGTTCATGGCCGGGCCCGAGGTGTCCTTGAAGGGGTCCCCGACGGTGTCGCCGATGACCGCCGCCCGGTGGCTCTCCCAGCCCTGCCCCCGAATGCCCCGGATTCGATGAACTTCTTTGCGTTGTCCCAGGCGCCCCCCGCATTGGCCATGAAGATGGCGAGAAGGAACCCGGTGACCAGGGCACCGGCGAGCAACCCGCCCAGAGCCTCTACGTCGATCAGGCCGACGAGCAGCGGGAGAGCGACCGCCAACGAGCCGGGGATGATCATCTCCCGCAACGCCCCGGAGGCGGCGATATCGACACAGGCGGTGACCTGTTCCGTCGAGGAACCGCACGACCTCCAACTCAACCGGCCGGCCAACCTGTCCACGGCCTGCACAGCCGATTGCGTGGCCACGCCGAGGAAGGGGATCCTGACCCGGTTAGAAAGCGAGGGACTCCGGACGAATCGGGAGCCCCTCGCCTGCGGCCAAACACACGGCCGGGGTGACATCACCTTTTCGCCACGCCGTGCGGGGGTCATCGCTCGAGCGCCTACGAAGAACGAGAGGCCCCAGAAGCGCGTCCGGAGCCTCTCGTCATCAGTCACACGCCAAGCCCCGAGAGGAAGTGATCCTCGACAGATCTTGACGCGGCCGATCATGCCAAACCCTCGAGCGAACTCACCCCGCGTCGCGCATTGCACGAACAGCGCGCTGGCCGGAGCTCTGACCGGCGGCCACCTTCGGCTCGAGGCACGACGTGGGTCAGCGGTGAGCGGATCATCGGGATCAGTCCAGCGGTCGTGCAGGGACGGGTTCGTCGTGTCTTCACGCCGCCGAAGGTCACGGTTCGCTAAGCAGCGACGTGGCTGAGCCCGTGATCGCCGTCGCCTTTGCTTTCGTCTCAGTCCACGAGAGCGCGGTCGTTCGCGTCGAGTCTCTCCCTTACGCGAGTGACCTCGTCTGCGAGTCGGCGCAAGTCCCGCACCTGCTCGAGCAACGACTCGAACTGCTCGGCGTCCACCACGACCGTCGGAACGCGCCGGCGCGGCGGGCGTATCGACTGCGAGTTCTGTGCAGCGCTGCGTCGTCCACGCCGCCGCAGAGCACGGATGTGAGCCGCGTGAGCGTCTGCCACCGGCGACGCCCGGTCGTACTTGGAGGACGCTCGGAGCATGTCGATCAAGAGCTCGCGGGGCACCGGCCGCGAGCGGAGCCATCGGATGAAGGAGTCGTGCTTCACGCCGCCGCGGGCATGAGCCGACCCGCTCGAGACTTGCGTAGTGCGTTTCATGAGCGCGTCGATCATCCGCCTCCGACTCCCTTCCCCAGTTGTCACGCGAGGAGGGGAGCACAACAGGTAAGAGCCGCCAGACCGCCACCTATGCGCTGTCCCCTCCTCCCGTGACTGGACGGTGCCCCGGGGCATCGGGCAAGAAACCCGTTCGGCTGCGAATCCCTCGCACGAGGGAGGCCCGTCATGACGGGCCAGATCCGTCGCACCCTCACGCCGCCGCAGATGACGATCAGGTAGATGCCTGGCGGGGCTAGGGCAAGTAGTGGCGGTGCTTCCGTCTGCGTCGCAATCCAGCGACCTTCTCGCCTGTACTGCGAGCCAGTTCTAGGAGCTCAGTCTGTAGGTCGGGCGTGTGATCCGAGCCGTGTCGGAGCCTGTCCACGTAGTCGTCACGCCGGACGCAGAAAACCGTGTACGTGTCGTTCCCGCTTTGAAGAACTTCGTCGACTACCCACGTCTTCCCCCAGTAAGGATCGCCTCCAAGACTTTGAAGCCGCATGCCGGGAGTGGGAAGTTGGTCGAACCAACGACTCTCACTGGAATCAGGAAAGCGCACGACGCAGTACACGCCGGGGCCATGGCGCTTGCGTGCCAGTAAACGTTCAAGAAGCCGCAGCACTTCGCGCCGAGTGTCTTCCCTCGATCGATCGGCAGGCAAACGCTCTTGCCTTCAGGCAACGGCGGTCACTTCTTACAAGCTCCCGTGACGGCCGTGAGAAGAAGACGCAGATCGGGCATCGATGTCAGGGACGCCGTTCCTGTGTGGGAGAAAGGCATCGGTCGATGCCGATCTGCGCTGGGTCGGACAGTTCCCGTATCGGCGATTCTCAAACCGGATCGCTGAGGCGCTTCGCAAAGCCTGTGTATGAGCCGATCTCAGTCGATTGTTGTGATGGGGTGCTCAAGCAGTGACCCCCGCTATGGATTTCCCTCCCCGATAGATGCCTAGCTGGCCGACAAAGAGAAAACGCAAGTGGATTCGGCCCTATCGCCGTGAATACGGAGCGACCCATCGCGCCAAGCGCCGAGCACTCACTCCCCTCGTGGCTGCTGGGCTCGTGGATTTGCGCGGCGGGCTCGCAGGCGTCCGACGTAGCGGGCGATCCGTAGCCGCTCGGCATACATCTGGCGAAGCTCGCGTAGCTCCAGCCGGCTGAGAGCCGGCCAACGTCGAAAGAGCGTTGCGAGCTTGTCATCGCGTATCGCTCGTTGCTCGGAAAGCTCAGCGGCTCCCATCGCAGCAAGGTCTTCGGGAAGCGCTTTCATCAGCCAATGCTCCTGTCGGTTAGAGGACGGGATATGACTGCGCTTGCGGAGAGTGGCGGAGGGGGTAGCCTCGCCACTCTCC
This sequence comes from uncultured Gaiellaceae bacterium, assembly GCA_963808865.1. GTDB lineage: Bacteria > Actinomycetota > Thermoleophilia > Gaiellales > Gaiellaceae > GMQP-bins7. The sequence continues at coordinate 8,951 of CAWEGY010000003.1, forward strand.
CGCAAGCACAAGCCCCGAAGGTCGCCTCTTGCCATCAGTCGCCCCGAGGTAGGCGAGCGGTACCCACGGGGCAGCCGCCGGCAAACATCCCGGAAACGCGACGCGCTACTTCGCGCTCAAGGTTCAGATGCAGGCGTGCGGGGTATCTCCTCGGCCCCCGAGGAAAGTCGCCGGGGAAATGACCTCGCTAGGCGGTAGCGACGGGCGATGCACGACGAACACGTCGAAGAGCCACGCGAGAACGCTCGCTAGGTCACGAACTAGTCCGCCGCGGTCTCCTCTGCGATGACGCCAGCCTTACCGCGCTTGCGCACCACCTCGAAGCGATCGTTTCGCGTCACGGAGTCCTCGATCTCGGCATCGACATGGTCAGGGGCGACGATGAACTGCCTCGGATCCTCATGGAGCAGCTCGTACTCGGCGGGCGTGAGGACAATGCGCTCAGTACACGTCAGCTGTGAGCACTCGCAGACGATGTTGAAGGGCGCCTGCTCGCCGGCGATGTCCTTCACCTGCTCCACGACGCGCTCGTTGAAATCGCGGAAGTGCGCCTCGTTCAACGCCCGGCGCTCGTCACGCCCCTGCATTACCCGGAGAGTCTAGGCCGCGATTCGCCGCCTAGCGGGTTCCGGCGTGACGGTCGGTCTTCGAACTAGGTTCAGCACGCCCGCCTCGAGCTCGCGGAGCGCGAGCTCGCCGTCACCCCTGGCGACATCCCTTCAATTAGATCCAGCGTCGAGTGCGGGCGACCGAGAGTACGAGAACGGCGATGCCGAGCATCGCGGCGATCACGGCCCAGAACATCCACACCAGATCGAAGAGCCCGAGCTGGAAGTTCATGCCCATGATCCCCGCGAGCACGGTCGAGGCAGGAGGATCACCGTTCCGAGCGTGAGCACCTTCATGACGTCGTTCGTGCGCTGTCCGATGCGGGCGACGAAGAGGTCGAACGAGCCGCGGGTCGACTCCTTCGCTTCCCGCGCCGCATCCACCGCCTGGGCCACCCGACTCTCGATGGCGGCGAAACGCTCTGCCGAGGTCTCGGTCGATAGCAGATCGAGCTCGGGATGTGCGAGAGCGACGATGACCTCACGGTGTGGAGAGAGCGCACGTCGCAGCGTCCCGATGGAGCGGCGAAGCTCGACCAGTCGCGCCAGATCCTCGGAGACGCTCTGCGGGACGTCGGACATGACCTTCGCGTCCAGCTCCTCCAGCTCCTCCTCGATCGCCTCAAAGGCGCGAAAGTAGCTGGTGACGACCCACTCGACGGCCGCCGCGACAAACGAAGGTGAGTCGAGGGCACCGACCTGACCGCCTCCTTCGGCACGCTCGCGGAACTCCTCGAGCACCTCGATCTCCGCTTCATGAGCTGTCACGACCCAGTTGGAGCCGAGCACGCATTCGACGGGACGCAGGACAGGCTCACCTCCCTCGCCGCTTGCCACGTACAACGTGACGTGCAGATGCTCGCCTGCGTCCACGAGCGACGCGCGGCTCGGCTGCTCGATCAGCCTCTGTGCCTGCTCATCGCTGAGCTCGAGCGCCTCCTGCACGGCCGCAACCTCCTGCTCGTTCGGGTCGCGCAATGCGATCCAGAGCAGCGCGTCGTCGGCGAGCCCGTTGAGTGCGGCTGGCAAGTCCTCCTCTCGCCTGGACTCTTGTTCGTCGAACACGAAGAGCGTAAGCATCTCCGGTGGTTTCCAGAGAACACTGCTCTTCTAAACGGGCTCCCTCTAGCTCCCTGGTCAGCGGGCCGCCAAACTCCGAGTGTCGCGTAGTTCAGCGGCCCGCCTCAAGCTCGCGCTCCACGTAGGGCGCGGGGTTTCGCTAGCGCTCGGCGCGGCTCCAGGCGTCGGCGAGCGGCGCTCGGTAGAACAGCGCGAGCGGGACGGCCACGATGACGAGCAGCACCTCGTCGAACGGGCCAGGCGCTTCCCGCCTGTTACGGTTGCTTCTCGTCGGCGGTGAGGTGGCCGGCAAACCCTCGCGGCTCGTCTGGCGCAAGCCCCCTGACGAGCTCGACGTAAGCGGTCGGTACATCTTCGTGCGTGACCCGCCTCACTGACCACAGCGATTCACCTCTTCGGATCGTCTCGCCGACGGCAGGTGCGCCACTGCGAGTCAGGTCGTACTCGAAGTCACCGTTCGGAAAGCGGATCACGAACGCTCTTCTGGGCATGGAACACCTCATTGTTTGCTTGCTCCGGGCGTGCCCTGGTCGTTTGGGCTCGAAACCAAGCTGGCAGCACACGCTGCGGGAAGGGGCGTGCCGTGGACATAGTTAGATCCAGCTCTTCCAGCGGAAGATCGCGACCATGCCTACAAGCGTCGCGATCATCACCCCGAGGATGACCCAGAAAGCGCTCTCGGATCCCTCGCCGGGGAAGAGCACGTTCATGCCGAAGAGGCTCGCGATCAGCGTCAGCGGAAGCGCGATCGTGGCGATCACCGTGAGGATGCGCAGGACGTCGCCCTGCTTGTGGGCGATCACCGACTCGTTCGTCGACTCGAGGCCCTCGACGACCTCCTTGTAGTTGTCGAGGAGGTCCCAGATCCGCTCGGCGGCGTCGACGATGTCGTCGAAGTAGAGCTCGAGCTCCTCCGGGCAGGAAGGCCTCGACGCGCCGCTCGAGCACCCGCAGCGTCGAGCGCTCGGGCTTGATGATCTTGCGGTAGGAGATGATCTCCTGCTTCACGTTCGAGAGGTCGCGGACGACCTCGTAGGAGCGTCCCTCGAACATCTCGTCCTCGATCACGTCGAGCTTGTGCGCGATCTTGTCGAGGATCGGGAAGCAGTAGTCGAAGAGGTCGTCGAGGATCTCGTACAGCAGCCGGCCGGAGCCGCGGCGGAAGAGCTGATCGCGAAAGTCCTCGTCGTCCTCGCAGCGGGCGAAGAGCCGGGTGACCGGGTGCAGCTCCCGGTTCGGGATGGTGACGACGTAGTCGTGGCCGATGAAGACGTCGAGCTCGCCTGCGTTCAGGCGCTGTACCTGCTTGTCGTAGAAGGGGAAGTGGAGGACGGCGAAGAGGTAGCCCTCGTCCTCGTAGTCGTCGACCTTCGGCCGCTGGCGCTTGGAGACGACGTCCTCGACGTCGAGCGGATGCCACCCGAACCGCTCGGCGAGCGCCTGCGCCGTCTCGACGTCCGGCGCGACGGCGTTGACCCAGGTGAGGCCGCTAGCGGAGAGCTCGCTGACGAGCGGAGCTGGCTGCGTGACGACGGGCCCCGTGCCGCGGGTCCGTGAACGCCTGATGCGGGGAGGCTCGGCATGGGTACTCAGCGGGTCGTCCTTCGTCACGGCCATGTTCGTGATTCTAGCCCCGGTGCCTGCTCCGTGGCCGCTTTCGCCCGCGTGCGAGAGGGCTACGCGGGACCGGAACCGGAGTCCGGCGTGCGCGCGTCGGCAGCGTCCCTTCGACGACGAGCGCGAGAATCGCGCCGAGCGCGCACAGGGCCGAGGCGGCGAGCCAGACGCCCGTCGACGACAGGGCGAGCCCGATCCCACCGAGCGCCGGCCCGAGCGCGAACCCGACCTGCCAGGAAAGGGCGTTCAGCGCCATGTAGCGACCGATGAGGCGCGGCTCGGCGAGATCCGCCACGAGTGGGGCCGCTACCGCTCCGTGGAGGCACTGCCCGACGGCGAAGACGACCATGACGAGGGCCAGGATCGCCAGGGCTGCCTCGGGCGTGGCGACACCCGCCAGCGGGACGAGGAGCCACGCGCCGGCCCAGAGGACGCCGAAGAGCGCGAGGGTGGGCATCCTCCGTCTCCCGCGGGCGAGACGCGCAATCGGGAGCTGGGCGAAGACGATGACGAGCGTGTTGACGAGGAAGAGGAGGCCGATCTGGTTCTCGGACAGGCCGGCGTCGTTCTTCGCGTACACGGGGAGGACGTCGAAGCCCGAGAAGCCGGCGAAGATGAAGAGCGCATTCAGCCCGATCACGGCGACGAACGGTCCGTGTCGAAGCACCTGGCGGTACGAGCCCGAGCCACGCGACCCGTGCGAGTGCATCCGTGCGGGCTCGGGAACGAGGGCGAGCATCACGCCCGCGTAGGCGAGGAACGTCACTGCATCGAGCAGGAAGAGCACGGTGAACGTCCCGGGTGATTCGGTCGCCGCGATGAGCCCGCCCGTGAGCGCGCCGAGACCGATCCCGAGGTTCATGACGACGCGCTGCATCGCGAAGGCCGCGGGGCGCTGGTCCGGCGGCGTCAACCGGTGAGCAGCGTCGACTGCGACGGCCAGAAGCCGCCGACGCCGATCCCACTCACGACCGCGACCACGAAGCCCTGCCACGGCTCGTGGACGAGGGCGTAGCCCGCGTACCCGACGGTCAGGATCGCGAGCGAGAGCGCGAGCATCGGCTTCCCGCCGAAGCGGTCGATCTGGGAGCCGAAGACCGGCCCGGCGACGATACTCGTGAACGCGTGGGCCGCGAGGATCAGCCCGACGACGCCGAGCCCGATCCCGCGCACGTTGTGCAGGTAGATGAACATGAACGGGATGACCATCCCGTTGCCGAACGAGTTCAGGAGCCCGCCGATCTGGAGCGTCGTGACCGAGCGCGGAAGTGGCGGGAAGTAGAGGCGGAGGAGTCCGCGCACCGTGGGACACTAGCCACGGGTGTCGTGGCAACCAGGTGACGTCGTCGTCTGGCGCGAGGCGTGGCGTGGTCGGCGCTACTGCTCGATTCCCGTACGGCTGCGAGGACGTGGAAGACGATCCGGAGTCCGAGCTGGCCCGTCCCGACGTCGGCGAGCTCGGGCTGCGCACGCTTCTCTGACGAGTATTGAACCGCGGGTGCTTGCCGCTGCGAAAGGCACGGGGTCAGCAACCTCTGAAGGGAGACCCACATGCAGCGTTCACGACTCGTGCGTGCCGCACTCGCGGTCGTCGCACTCGCCCTGATCGTCCCGCTCGCAGCGGGAGCAGGTTCGGGCAGCAAGAGCAAGAACGAAAACGACGCCGCGAAGCGGATCCTGTTCGCGACGGACAGCGCGGGCAACCTGCTCCGGTTCAAGGCGAGGGGCTCGGAAGCCGCCCGCTCGAAGCAGATCACGGGGCTTCCGGCGGGCGTCGTCCTGAAGGGAATCGACTTCCGGCCGGCGACCGGCGACCTGTACGCGCTCGGTAGCGACAAGGTCGTCTACCGCGTCAACCCCTGGACGGCGATCGCGGTAGCGGAAGGGCCTGCGTTCGAGACGACGGCAGCCGCGCTCGTCGGCGACCGCATCGGCTTCGACTTCAACCCGACGGTCGACAAGATCCGCGTGACCAGCGACGCGGACGACAACCTCCGGCTCGATCCCGATCCGGGGAGCCTGCTGGCGAAGGACACGAGCCTGACGCCGGCCGGACGTGACCGTCGTCGGCTCGGCGTACACGAACTCGTCGTTCGCGGCCTTCGCGAACCGGCCGGCCGCGACGATGCTGTTCGCGCTCGACGTGGGGGCGAGCCCGGACCGGGTCTGGCTCCAGAATCCCGCCAACGCGGGCACGTTGCTGAATCCCGTCTCGCTCGACGTCGATCTCGGCGTCGACGCGGGCTTCGACATCGCGGGAGCCGACAACGTCGCGTATGTCGCCGGCACGTCGCTGGGCAGGAGCGGCGCGCGTCTCTACCAGGTGGACGCTGGCGACCGGAGAGACCGACGAGCTCGGCCGCATCGGACGCGGCAACGTGACGATCACCGGCCTCGCTGCGGTGCAGGACTGAGGACTGAAGTGGGGGGCCGAGCGGCGGCTCGGCCTCACCAACCGAACCGGATGCACGCGGCCGTGCGAACCCCTCGCATCACCGCCGTCGCCGAGTCAACGAGCAGACAGCGCGAGCTCGAGCAGGAGCTCGTCGCTCGGCTGGCCAGGGGCGACCGCGATGACGCGCTCTCGGAGCTCTACGCCCTCTACGGACGACCGATCTACGGCCTCGGCATTCACCTCCTGCACGACGCCGGGCTCGCCGAGGATCTCGTCCAGGAGACCTTCATCCGGCTATGGCGCTCCGCCCGCACGTACGACCCCTCGCGTGGCTCGGTGAGGACGTTCGTCTTCACGCTCGCGCGGCGCGCGGCCGTCGACCTCTGGCGCCGGCGCGGTGCTCCCGTGCCGATGCTGCTCGAGGAGCCCGAGCAACCCGACGCGGCCGGCACCGAGGCATACGAGCAGCTTCTCCTCCGTCTCGCCGTCGGCGAAGCGCTGACGGAGCTCACACCCGCGCACCGAGAGGTGCTCGAGCTGCAGTTCCAGTCCGATCTCACGCAGGCGCAGGTCGCGGAGCGCCTGAACATTCCGCTCGGAACGGTGAAGACGCGGACGATGCACGCCCTCCGGCGGCTGTCGTTCGTGCTCGAGGAGCGGGGTGCATATGCCTGACGTCGACCATCGCCTCGCGCGGGCGTTGCGCAACCCGATCGCGCCCATCACGCCGCCTCCCGCACTCGAGTCGCGCGTCCTGGCTGCGGTCGCGCTCGACGGTGTCGAGACGGCGTCACAGTCGGTTCGCCGGGAGAGGCGCCCGCGGCGCATGCGGCTCGCGTTCGCCCTTGCGGGAGCGACTGCGGTCGTGCTCGCTGTCGTAATCGCCGGCGGAGGGCTGCGCGAAGGCGGAGCGCCGGGAACGCTCGAGCTGCAGGCCGTGCTGGTTGCGCCGAGCGGCCCTGCCGAGGCAGCGATCGAGGTCCGGAAGACGGGCATCGGACGGGTCGTCGAGCTCCGGTCGGAGTCGTTGCCGATCCTTCCCAAGGGCGAGTACTACGAGCTCTGGTTCGTCGGGCCGGGCGACTCTCCGGCGACCCCGAACCGGATCTCCGCGGGCACCTTCCACCCGGATGAGGACGGCAGGTCGCGCGTCGTCTTTGCTGCGGCCGTGGATCCGACTCTGTACCCGGTGCTCAGCGTCACGGCAGAGGCCGGCGACGGCGATCCTGCGCCTTCTTCAGCCGAGGTTCTCCGCTCCCGCCGTCCCTAGAGCTCACGTCGCGGGACGCGGCCACGAGTCATACGTCGCCCGCGCACCAGGAAACACCGAGGATTCGCTGAGGACGTCGGTGCTGTCCACCCACTGATCGACGGCGCCGATCAGGGGCAACGCGCGCAGCCAGGGATCGGTCACCCGCTCGAGGCACGCGGCGACGAAGCGCGAGGAGCCGAGCACTCGGAACGGCCTGCCGTGGAACAGCTGCACGCCCTCGTCGACCGGCGTCGTGAGCCCGAGTGCGTTGTGTCGAGCGGCCAGCCTCTCGACGATCTCGACGAGCGCGCCCTCGCGGGCGCCGAAGTCGGTCGCCTGCAGCGCGTCGAGCAGCCGCGCGCCGAGCGCGTCTTGCGCGTCCAGCCTTCGAAACGCCGACCCGAGCCACTTCGAGTACGGCGCGTACCGGCGCTCCTGCAGGAAGCAGAGGCGCACGACATCGCGGACGAGCCGCGACGCCACGACGTGTCGAGCCGAGCTCGTCTCCGACCTCCGCCGCGCGACCGACGAACGGCTCCTCCTGGTCGATTCGGCGCCACTGACAGGCCATGAGCCAGAGCCAGACGTCGTCCGGGTACCAGCGAAGCGCCTCGCGCACGGCTGTCAGCTCGCCGGTCGCGTCGTGGAAGACGGCTCCCGCGGTGACCTCGAGGAGGGTCTGCTGCGGCGTCGCGAGCCAGTCGAGCGTGGTGACCCCGCTGAGCGGATCGAAGCCGAGGTGCCGCCGCAACCACGTTTCGAGCGCGTCGACGTCGACGTGATGCGTGACGGGCGTGTCGTCCCAGCCGAACCGAGTCGGCCAGCCGCGAAAGCGAGGTGGGAGAGCGGCCTCGACCGCCGCGCGCAGCCGCTCGACTTCGCTCGCGGCGACGAACACCTGGAGCTGCGGTCCCCAGGCGTGGTCGGTCGAGCGCTCGGTGTCGAAGCCGACCACCTCCGAGCCCCAACCGATCCGCGCCGCGGCGTGCGGTGTCTCGCCGACGATCTCCGCGACGACCTCCTCGTAGTACGCACGGGCGAGCTCGAGCCCGGGGACGAAGGGCGGCACGGCGAGCAATCGTACGGGGCGAGTGCGAACGCGCAAGACTCTGGAACGTGATCCAGCACGCGATTCAGCAGCTCCTGGACGGACGCGATCTCACGCGAGCAGACGCGCACGTTGTGATGGGCGAGATCATGGGCGGGGAGGCGACTCCCGCTCAGATCGGCGGCTTTCTCGTCGCGCTCCGGGCGAAGGGCGAGACCGCGGATGAGATCGCGGGCTGCGCGGAGGCGATGAGAGAGCACGTGCTCCCCGTCCGGCCCACGCGCGACGACGTCGTGGACGTGGTGGGGACCGGCGGCGACGGGGCGCGGACGTTCAACATCTCCACGACTGCTGCCCTCGTGGCGGCGTCGGCCGGCGCTGGTGTCGCAAAGCACGGGAACCGCGCCGTCAGCTCGATCTCGGGCTCCGCGGACGTCCTCGAGGCGCTCGGGTTCACGCTCGACCAGCCGCCGGACCGGATCGCGGAGTCGATCGATACGCCTCGGCTTCGGCTTCATGTTCGCTCCGCTGCACCATCCGGCCATGAAGCACGCCGCGCCCGTTCGGCGCGAGCTCGGGACGCGGACGGTGTTCAACGTCCTCGGGCCGCTGACGAATCCCGCAGGCGCGCGGGCGGGCGTGTTCGGGGTGTACTCGCCCGAGCTGGCACGAACCGTCGCGGACGCCCTCTCCGTGCTCGGCACCCGCAGGGCATTCGTGGTCCACGGGGCGGACGGGATCGACGAGCTCTCTCCGGCGGGGCCGAACCTCGTTCTCGAGATCGAGGACTCCGAGGTGCGCGAGTGGGTTCTGGATCCGCTCGATCTCGGGCTCGATCCGTGCGAGCCGGAAGAGCTCGTCGGCGGGACGCCGGGGGAGAACGCGCAGGCGGCGCACGAGATCCTGGCGGGAGCGCCTGGCCCGAGACGCGACGCGGTCGTGCTCAACGCCGCCGGCGCGATCGCCGCGGCCGGCCACGCGACCGATCTGCGAGAAGGGATCGAGCTCGCGGCCGAAGCCATCGACAGCGGCAGTGCCGGCGAGCGCCTCGACGAGCTCGTCGCGTTCTCTCGTCGACAATCCGACTGATGGCTCGTTTTCGAGACGCCTTGAGCACGCCCGGCCTCGGCGGGATCGCGGAGGTCAAGCGGCGCTCGCCGTCGGCGGGTGACCTGCGCCCGGACGCGGATCCCGCAGCGCTCGCGCATGCGTACGAGCGAGCAGGCGCGGCGGGCGTCTCGATCCTCGTGGACGAGCGGTTCGCAGGCTCGTGGGACGATCTGCGCGCCGCGCGGGCGGCCTCGCGTGTCCCGTTGCTCGCGAAGGGCTTCTTCTCGACGGAGGAGCACCTGCGCACCGCGCTCGACGCGGGCGCGGATGCCGTGCTGCTGATCCTGCGCGACCTCGACGACGCAACCGCTCGGGGCCTGCTGGGAGCGGCACGAGACCTCGGCCTCGACGCTCTCGTCGAGGCGCACGATGCCGACGAGCTCGCCCGGGCGACGGCCCTCGACGCTCCGATCATCGGGATCAACGCGCGCGATCTGGCGACCTTCGAGATCGACCTCGACGCCCAGCTCGAGCTCGTCGCGGCCGCGCCGCGCGACCGCATCGTCGTGGCGGAGAGCGGCGTCGAGTCGCGTGCTCAGGGGGCGGCGGCCGAGCTGGCGGGCGCGGACGGCCATCCTCGTGGGCAGTGCGCTCATGCGCGCCCCCGACCCGGCCGCGAAGCTGGCCGAGCTCCTGCGCCGCCCGCTCGTGAAGGTGTGTGGTCTCACGCGTGACGAGGACGTCGCCGTGGCGGCCGACGCAGGTGCGGACATGGCCGGGTTCATCCTTGCCGAAGGGAGCCCGCGGCGGGCGGCGGCGGTCCTCGAGGTTCCGCCGACGATGCTCTCGGTGGAGGTGGCGGTCGGCGAATCCCGCAACGACCACGCAGATCTCGTCCAGCTCTATCCGCGCGAGGCGGGAAAGGTGCGGGGCCGGGACGCCGTGCTCCTGCGGGCGGGGCACGAGGTCGCCCGCGTCGTCGACCTCCCCTGGCAGGAGGCCGATTCCACGCACCTCGACCGCGCGCGCGCCACCAAGGGTCGCGTCATGCTCGCCGGTGGGCTCGGCCCCGAGAACGTCGCCGAGGCGATCGCGGCCGTGAGACCGTGGGCCGTCGATGCCAGTTCGAGCCTCGAGCACGAGCCGGGGATCAAGGATCACGACCGCGTCCGCGCCTACGTCGAGGCGGCGCACGCATGACCACTGCTCGCCTTTGGCTCGCGGTCGCGGGGGAAACCAGCTTCCCCGCGTGCCCCCTTCTTCCTGAGAACGTGGGGAACCTCCCGGTTCCCCACCCCTCCACGCTCATGAGCCGTGGAGCGACTCATGAGCGTCGGGCTCTACGGCGCCTACGGAGGCAGGTACGTGCCCGAGACGCTGATCCCGGCGCTCGACGAGCTCGAGGCAGGCTGGGACGAGGCGCTCGCGGATCCGACATTTCGAGACGAGCTCGGGCGCCTCGCGGAGAGCTACGTCGGCCGGCCGACTCCGCTCTACGAGGCGACGCGCTTCGCACCCGAGGGGCGTCGGATCCTCCTCAAGCGCGAGGACCTCTGCCACACGGGAGCGCACAAGATCAACAACGCGGTCGGGCAGATCCTCCTGGCGCAGCGCCTCGGCAAGCGCCGGATCGTGGCGGAGACGGGCGCGGGCCAGCATGGCGTCGCGACCGCGACGGTGTGCGCCCGCTTCGGGCTCGAGTGCGTCGTCTACATGGGCTCCGAGGACATGCGCCGACAGCATCCGAACGTCGAGCGCATGCGGCTACTTGGCGCGCACGTCGAGCCGGTCGAGTTCGGGACGCGCACGCTCAAGGAGGCGACCAGCGAGGCCATCCGCGACTGGATCACGAACGTCGAGACGACGTACTACCTCATCGGCTCGTGCGTCGGGCCTCATCCCTATCCCGCGATAGTCCGTGAGCTGCAGGCGGTGATCGGCCGCGAGGCGCGAGATCAGGTGGTCGAAGGCTGGGGTCGCCTTCCGGACGTCGTGGTCGCGTGCGTGGGGGGCGGCTCGAATGCGATCGGGCTCTTCGCAGGCTTCCTCGACGACACCGACGTGCGACTCGTCGGCGTCGAGGCGGCGGGTGCCGCCAGCCTCGGGGCGGGCCGCGCGGCCGTCCTCCACGGGGCGCGGTCGTCGGTGCTCGCGGACGCGGACGGCCAGATCGCCGACGCGCACTCGATCTCCGCGGGCCTCGACTACCCCGGCGTCGGGCCCGAGCACGCGCAGCTGCGCGACTCGGGTCGCGCCGAGTACGTCGACCGCGACGGACGACGAGGCGCTGGCGGCGTTCCACCGGCTCGCGGAGACGGAAGGCATCCTGCCGGCACTCGAGCCCGCGCACGCGCTCGCTCGAGCGCTCGACGTGGATGCGGAGCTCGTTCTCGTCGGCCTCTCCGGCCGCGGCGACAAGGATCTCGCCGAGGTGCTCTCGAGCTGAAGAAACTCGTCGTCTACCTCATGGCGGGCTCGAACACGCCCGAGCTCGCGCGCGCCGCCGAGGCGGGTGGGGCGGACCTGATCGAGATCGGCTTCCCGTTCTCGGATCCGCTCGCCGACGGCCCCGTCATCCGGCGCGCGGCCGAGCGCGCGCTGGCAGAGGGCATGCGCACGGATGCGTGTCTCGCGTGCCTCCGCGAGGTGAGCCAGCAGGTCGCCGTGCCGATCGTTCCCATGACGTACGCCTCCTTGCTCGAGGCGTACGGGTGGGAGCGCTTTGCGGAGGACTCGGGCAAGGCCGGAGCGGCGTCCATGATCGTCGCCGACCTCCCGGTCGACGCACGTCCGGATCTCCGGCGCATCCAGCTCGTCGCGCCGACCTCGACCGACGCGCGCATCGCGCTGGCAGCAGAGCGGACCGACGGCTGGCTCTACCTGGTGACGCTCGCCGGGACGACCGGAGCGCGGACCGAACTGTCTCCGGCGCTGGCGCCGCTCGTCGAGCGAACACGAGCCCTCACCGACCTCCCGCTGTACGCGGGATTCGGGATCTCGACGCCGGAGCAGGCGGCGGCCGCCGCCGAGCTCGCGGACGGGGTCGTCGTCGGGTCCGCCGCGCTGCTCGCCGCGGAAAATGGCCCGCACGCACTCGGGCACTTCGTGGCTCAGCTGCGCGACGCGCTCGAGTAGTCCACGAGCCAGTCGCGCGCGACGTGCCAGGCCTGCGAGCCCGCGTCGATGTGCTCGAAGTGCCCGGTCTGCGAGAGGACGACCAGCTCGCACTCGTCGCCGGCAGCGCGCGCGGCGGAGGCGTAGCTCGTCGCGATCCGCATGGAGACGCTGTCGTCGCGGTCGCCGTGCAGCACGAGTTGAGGGATGCCGAGCGGCAGTTGCTCGCGTGGTGACGCGAGCAGGTAGCGAACGTACTCCTCGGTCGGCTCTCCGAGAAGCGCCCGGGTGGGCGTTGCGGAGGGTGGGAGTCCGGCCGCGAGCGTGAGGTCGAGAACGCCAGCCTGCGAGACGGCGGCGCCGATTCGCACCCGAGGCGCGGCACCGGGCGCTTCGGCCGGCAGACCGGGACGAGCCGCCGCCCAGAACGCGAGGTGACCACCCGCCGAGTGCCCGACTGCCGCCACCCGGGCGAGGTCGAGCGGAGCGTCCAGCGCATCGAGCAGATCGACGGCTGCGGCGACGTCGAGGAACGTCTCGGGCCAGCCTCCGCCGGCACCGACGCGGCGGTACTCGACGTTCCAGGCGGCCAGCCCGTGCGCGCTCAGGTCGAGGCACAGCGCATCCATCTGCGAGCGGTCGTAGCGCGCGCGCCAGTACCCGCCGTGGACGACGACGACGACCGGGTGCGGCCCTCGCCCGTCCGGCAGGAACAGCTCCCCGAGCTTGGCTCGAATGGGAGCCGTATCGGTGCACTGAGCGAGTCATGCGCGCCCGATAGTGACGAATCCCGCAGCGGCGGTCGTGGCTGGCGCCCGAGCGTCGCCGGTACGGCTTTCCCTCGCGGCTGATGCGGGGTCGTACCGGCCTCGTAGCGAACCTCGTGTGAGGTTAGAGGGGTCGCTTAGACGGCAGCGACGATGCCGAGCGCAACCGCGCCCCAGACGGCGACACAACCCAGTAGAGCGACGATCATGCCCCAGTTCACGCTCGAGTGGGTCGAGGAGGCGGTAGCTTCAACGGAAGGGAAGGAAAGCTCCATGGACGCAGTATTCGACGCTGGTCGGATACTTCGTCCCCCCGGCGGGGTACGCAGGCTTCGGAGATCCGTGTTCGGGACAGGAGTTGCCATCGCGCTTGGAGCATGTCCTTCCTCAACCTCGCCCGCTAGGACTCGTTTGGGTCAATTGCGTTGGCGGATTGCGCGAACGACGGCGCAAGCAAAGTCAGGTCAGCTCTGTCGCGAGTTGACCCGATCGTGTCCTGTTCGGCCTGACTGCCCGCACCTACCGTGGTGGCATGGCGAGTCCGGCGCTGGGAGCCTGCCGCTCTCGGTGCACCCCTGTTGCAGGCGGGGCCTGCGCGGGCTCGCCGTGACTGCGCGAGAGACTCGGGGGGTCGGAGGTGAGTCTCTCGCGCAGCCATTCGCGGAGTTCGTGATCATCCAGCGCTCGATGATCATGTTCGCACTCGATAGGTCGCGGAAACGCTCCGGAACGGCCGTCGTGCTCTATCCGATCGCGAGGCGGCAGAACGAGGCGCTAGCGATCGGCTACGTCGCCGCTCGAATCATCGAGTGCGTCTTCCTGGCGGCCGGGATCATCTTCGTGCTCGGAGTCGTGAGCTTGCGACAGGACGTTCCGGGGGCGGATGAGGTCGCCTTCACGCTGGCCGCGCTCAAGGACTGGACGTTCCTGTTTGGCCCTGGATTGGTCGTCCCCTTTGGGAACGGACTGATCCTCGGCTATCTCATGTACCGCTCCGGCCTCGTCCCGCGGCGCATGGCTTGGCTCGGACTGATCCGAGGGCCGCTCCTCCTGATTGGCAACTTCGATGTGCTCCGGGTTCCGGTGACAGAAATGGCCCGCTGCGCCCACCGACCCACTGGCAACGCGGTGCCGGTGTCGCCGGGTAGGGTGGCCACGTCCCAGGTGGTTTGCGATGTGTTCGTCGCCCGGCCGCCCACGTGCCATTACGAAGGGAAGTCGAATGCCGAAAGTCGTAATTACCCATGCCGTTGAAGACATCGACCGTTGGCTGCAGGGCAAGGAAGCACGGGCTGCGGCCATCGAATCGGGCACGGGTAGCAACGTGACCGACTACGTCGCCGCCGACGGAAGCAACAACATCGCAGTCACAGCCGACGTTTCCGACGTTGCGGCGATCAAGTCCATGTTGGAGTCACCGTCCCCTGAGGTCCTCGCCACGATGCAGGAACACGGCGTCGTCTCACCGTTCACCGCGTACATCCAGAAGTAGGCACATCAGCACCGCCGGAATCCGGTCAGTAGGTCGCGGAAGACCCGCTTCGGCGGGTCTTCCGCTTTCATGGACTGCCCAGCGACGGCTGGGAAACCATCGCGAGATCCATGACCGTGTTCGGGCATGGTGACGACAGCGGCCGCGGTCGCACTCGGCCGAGCGATGCACTAGTGCTCTACGGCACGGGCCCGAAGGCCGTGGCGTCTACCCGCCCGTCCGACGCTTCCTTCTGAACAAGTTCGTAGACGCACTCTCCGATCTGACGCCGGAAGTGTGCGACGTGGAACCGTCGTGTCGCGCGTGTGGAGGCGCCACCGTGCATATGCAAGACGAAGTCAAGTTGGGACTCATACTCGCGTGCAACGACATGGTCCGCACTCGGTTCAATGGGCGTACCGCAGCCAGGACACTCGTAGACGATGACGGACGACTCGCGCATCATCATCAGTTCTTACCCACAGGCAGTCTGCTGCAATCAGTGGGCCGGCTTGGGTCGGCTACCTGAACGCCGTGACGGCCCGACAAGCCCGCCGTGACGCCACGACTCTCGCCACGTCCCCGACGCCGACCCCCACCCTAGTCGAGGCTAGCCGCGCATTGCCTCCACGTTTTTCATGACAACCTCCACCGTCCTCGCGAACTCATCTGTCGGAGAGAACTCCACCACCTGAGTCCCGTCGTAGATGCTCGGCGTGTGTCCCGGCCCGACGTAATAGGCGTCACCTGCCTCGAAGGTCTCTTCGCGACCATCGGCGGATGTGAACTTCACCTTGCCCTTGATGACGTAGCCCCAGTGTTCGCACTGACACTGGTCGTTGGGTAGGCCCTTGTACAACGGGGCAAGGTCGGCGTCGGTGCTGTAGCTCTCGAAGCCGACGGTGTAGCCCCCATCGAAGTTCTCGAAGTGGCCCTCGTAGCCCTCCATTGTCGCGCTCTCAGATGCCGTCTCCTTCGATGCCTTAGGCATGGCTTCTCCTTTCCGGTCACTTCCAGGGCCGCACGCTCGGCGATTCTTTCACGCGGTGCATCGCGCCCCGTTGCCCATTTCAAAAATCGGGCCCGCACCGTTAGCGTCTTGGCGTGGCCGACGAGGTGACCCTCCGCGAGATCACGGCAGAGACCGTGCGGGCGATCTGCAACCTCGACGTAGCGCCCGAGCAGCGCGGGTATGTCGCCCCGAATGCCGTCTCGATCGCGCAGGCGCACTTCCAGCCGAGAGCCTGGTTCCGCGCCGTCTACGCCGCCGAGACGCCCGTCGGCTTCGTGATGCTCGACATCGATCCGGAGTCGGAGGAGTACTTCCTATGGCGGTTCATGATCGCGGCCGACCAGCAGGTGCGCGGCTACGGACGCCGGGCGCTCGACCTCGTAGTGGAGCACGTGCGTCGCCTCCCAGGTGCGACCACGCTTGTGTCGAGCTACGTACCCGGAGAACACGGGCCGCGCGACTTCTATCTCCGTTACGGGTTCATCGAGACCGGCGAAGTCGAGGGCGGAGAACATCAGATCGAGCTGACTCTCTGATGTGAGACGGCGCGACCTCCACGCATCGACACGGACCTGGCGTTTCGCGTTAGCCGATCTTGTGGGACGATTGACTTCGCAGCGCGGAGACCGGGCGCTGCTGTCCGGAAGGAAGCGCGCCACGCCGTCAGATCGCCCCGAGCTCTCGAGCATGGCAGACGACTACGCGCGGTACGCGCTCTCGCAGCGCGCCGCGTTCGAGGCGACCCACCCGACCGTGCTGGCCGCGGCGCGGTTGTTTGCGGACGAGCCGGTGCTCCGCGTGGTCGATCTCGGGGCCGCCGACGGCGTGAACTCCCACGGCCTGATCCGCGAGCTCGCACGGGAGCGCGCCGGCCGGCCGCTGATCTACGCGCTCGTCGATCTGCCGACGAACGCGTGGGGCGTCGCCGCCGACCACCTGCGACGCGCGTTCGGTGGAGCGGCGGACGCGCTCGAGGCCGTCGTTATCCCTGCGCCGGGCGACGCCGGCCCGGGAGTCGCCGATGCCGGCACGGGTGCCCACTACGCCTCGCCGGAGGCCCACGGCGAGGCGTGCCGCCGAGCCGTCGAGCACAGCCCGCCCCCCGCCTTGGTGATCAGCATGGCGGGCATCCCCCTCCAGCAGGCGCCTTGCCTGCCGTCGGGCAGCGTGCACGTCGCGGTCACGGGGACGGCGATGCACTGGGTCGCAGACGCGGCGGGCCTGGCCTCGACTGGGTCCGTCTTTCCGGGCTACCCGGACCACAAGGACGAAGGCGAGCGGCGGGCCTGGGGTGCGGCCGCGGCACGGCAGTGGGAGCGGCTGCTCGAGATGCGCGCGATGGAGCTCGCGCCGGGTGGCAGGTTTATCGCCGCGCTCCCGGCCTCCCCCGCTCCGGGCCGCGAAAGGACGGGGCTGTACGTGGAGGTTATCGGGGACATGAACCGGGTGCTCGCCGACTGGTGCCGTGCGGGGCGCATCGACGCCGGGACCGTCGCCGCGATCGTCGTTCCGGTGTGGATGCGCACGCTCGACGAGATTCGGGACCCTTTCGAGGCGAGCGGCGGGCGCGTGGCCGGTCTCGAGCTCGAGAGCGCCGAGCTCTTCCGTCTCGACAATCCCTATTGGGACGACGATCCCGCCGTGTTCGCGCAGGGCTACGTGCGCAGCGTGAGCGCGTGGGGCGGGCCGATGCTCCTCCGCGCCTTCGCCCGCGAGGGCGAGGACCGCGCCGCCGGTCTCGTCGCGGCCTTCCTCAAAGAGCTTGAGGAGCGCGTATCGGATGCGCCCGACCGCTATCGCTGGGATTACATCGAGGCGCTCCTTGTTTGCCGCAAGGCCTGACGGCAACCCCCACTCATGCGATCCCAATCCAAGGCGGGGCGGACGTCCGCCGTCAGAGCAGGGCCTCGCCCCGAACGGCCTCGGGCCAGACAATCGACCGAGGCACCGCTGCGTACCTGTTTGCAGCGATGGGTAAAACGTCGACCGAGCATACGATCGGCCGGATGATGCTCGCCGGGCTCCGCGTCCCTGACCACGACGTGCTCGAGCTCGCCCGCGGTCTCCGCGATGCCGAGCTCGACGCCACGGCCGAGAAGCTCGAGCGGGCCTACGACAACGACGTGGTCGTCCTCGCGCTTACGATCGCCGACCGAGAGGCAATCCTCCGTGCGCTTCGACGTTGCCGGGAGCGAGGCGCTGGCGGGCGGGCTGAACTAGCCGCTGAAAGCAGAAGGCCCGCCGAAGCGGGCCCTCTGCTGCTGCGGCAGTGTGACTACTTCTTCGGCTTTGGGAAGAACGTCGCGAGCCACTCAAGGTCGTCGGCTGTGTCAATCCGATAGACGCCTCCAGTACCCGCGCACGTGGCGTTACGCCCGAACGACGTCACGCCACCGATGATGTTCGTGTCACCGATGAAGTTCGGTCCGCCCGAGTCTCCGAAGCACGTCCCTCCAGTGTTTGCATTGTTCGTCAGCAGAAGCGAGAAGTCACCGTAGAACTGGATCAGCTTCGGATACGAAACCATCCGAGTCCGTGACGCCTCGTTCTTCCAGGAGGCTGCGTCGGGAAAACTCTTCTGCAGCCCGTAGCCGACCGCGGTGAACGTCAGATCCATCGTGCCCGGTTTCTCCGCCGCGAGATCCTCGAGTTGACCTTCGTACGGCAAGGCACCGTACGTGTCCATCTCAACGGGCGTGTCGAGCAAGACGACTCCCAGGTCGTGGAGATAGAAAGCGTTTGGGTCGTAGTCCGGATGCGTGTAGGGAGTGCCCGTGGAGGCACCACCGGTGCATGGCCAACCCGTGTAGCCCTCACAAGACGGGCGGTCTGCCACCGGACTCAGCGGGTAGTTCCCCGCCTCGATCGGGCCTGAATCGAACCAGACCTGGGCCGAAGCTGCAGGATCCTCCGTGCAATGACCCGCTGTGAGTAGCACGGTCGACGACAGGAGCGTTGCCGAGCAACGCCACAGGTAAACGCCTTCGCTGTCATAGAACGTGACCAGGCCGACGTACGGATGTCGGTTCCCGTCGAGTTCGCCGTCGGTGACAGCACCGGCCGGCGCGATGGCGACGACGAGCGTCGTGACGAGCACAGCAGCGAACGTGAACAGCTTGCGCATGTATCCCTCCAGTAACTGACGACTGAGTCCGGCCCATCCGGACTCGACGAGGCTTGCTACCCGACCGCCTTCCTCCACAAACATGCGAAATGCGTACCCGAAAGGGGGACGAGACGAGCGCCGATTTCCACGAAGTCTTGGGTACCCAATCCTCCCAAGTATTGGCTTGAGTGGCCGTTCCCAGCGGCCACTCTTCTTTTTGGTACGCAGCCCCGATCGGGGAGCGCGAGCTCGAGGCGGGTGGTGGTGGGCTGAACTAGCCTGACGTTCGGGCCGTAGAACTCGCGCCTTGTCGCGCATCGCGACGACACTGGGGCGCGGTTATCTCGTAAACCGCACCGATTCGCACTCGCGGGGTGTCCCATCGAGTAGGCGTCGTACAACGTCGCGATCAGCCTCAGGCACGCCCGCGAGGACAACCAGATCGTCGCCGGCGCCACAGGAAACGAAGTCGACCAGCCGACCTTCGACGTATGCGGCGAACACAGTGTCGGCCCCTTCCTCACCGGACACATAGTCCTTGCCGCCACCCCCAGCGACTACGTCGTTGCCGGAGCCGCCGAAGACAACATCGAATCCGCCACGACCATTTAGATCGTCGTTCCCGTCGAAGCCGTAGATCACATCGCCCGCCGGCGTACCCTGGATTTCGTCGCTGTGGGGTGTGCCCTTGATCGCGGATGTGGTCGCACCCTCGGCGGCCAAACCGAGAGTAAGGACAGCCAGGACGGTTAAAGCGAGAGCGCGAATCATCGACAGTTGAGGCGCCTTGTGCTCGAGAAGAGATGGGCCCAAAGGGTACGGAATTCTGGCTGCTGGAGGAGCGCGAGTTCGAGGTGGGCGGGCTGACCCAGGCGCTACGTCACCGGCCCCTCATTCGTGTGAGCGATGTGACACGGAAGGGGCATGGATCGCCTCGGTGGGCGGTGGCAGTCTGGAACGGCATCAGGAGAGGCTGGGCGTAGTCAGAGAGGATGGCCGGCTCACGAGAGGGGCCGACGAGGGAGCGGTAGTGCCGCAGCTATCCCTTCCTCCTACGTCCAGCCTCACCGTGATGCCGTACCGAGTCTTAAGGAGCGGGAGCTCAAGCGGGCGGGCTGCACGGATGAAGCCGTGGTGAGTCTTCTCGGTGGGGTTCCCGTAGCGAAGGACGGGCCGGGTTGCTCACCCGGCCCGTCCGCTACGTCAAGGGCTCATGGACTCCATCGCCACTTCTAGTAAGGCGATCCGGAGTCGACCGACGGAGGTCACCAGTCGCGGTAACCCTTGCCGTCCGGGCCGTAGTACGAACCCAGCTTCGTGCGGTAACTCTCGTCATTCCTCAGCGTGTCCTCGAACTCAGGCGAGTTCTTGATCTCGTCCTTCGTACGGTTGACGAAGACCGTCTCGCTCTCGTGGTCGACGTTCCGAAGCACGCCCACCGGGAGCATGACCTTCTTGCCGAAGATCCACGGCCCGGTGTCGACGACGATGTGTCCAGTGTCCGTTTCGAAAGACGCGTCGTCGATCTTGCCGATCGACCCGTCGATGGACTCGACGTCGAAGCCGACGATTTCCTGCTTGCTCAGGCTCGTGGCGAGAGTCGGGTCGCGATACATCCACACGTTGTGCGTGAGTGTCTTGGGCATCTAGCCTCCTCTCGTGTGGTTCATGTTCTTGCTTACCCCGTCCCAGGAAATCGAAAGAGCACCACCCTAAGAAAGGCGTTAAGTGGCAGATGTGACGTGCTGCTGGTCTAACGAGCGCGAGCTCGAGGCCGGCGGTTAGGCGTTACCCACGTAGCGACGAGCACGTCGCGATGTACGAGCGCTGGGCCATAGGGCGACCGTCAGACCACTCCTCCTGCACACGCACAGTGAACCTGCATGGCGCCAGTAGCGACACGCGGAGGTAGTAGTTGTGGCCGTCCGATCCGAAGTAGCTACAGCGGTGCGCACCGGTAAATGGCCTCGTGACCACGCTCCTCACGGCTTGATAACCGGTCGCTTGCGCTTTGGCGAGCTCTTGGCCGCACACGATGTCGGCTGCTTCGCGAACAGACATCGGCGGCTCCGCGGCGACGATCGCGATGCTGGTTCTTAGCGTGCCTGATTCGCCACACCTCACGATCACGGGCAAACGACCGGGCTCCACGTTCGGGCCAATGCGCCAGCGCCACGTGACCCGTCCACCGGTCTTCGGCTCTAGTTCTTGGGACCGAGGAACGCTGTTTCCGTGCTTCGCCGTGACCCTGAGGGTGCAGCGTGCCTTGGGCGAGACGCTAACCGTCAGTTTCGCGCTCCTACCGGCCGTGACGGTGGACGTAAGCGCGATGCGTTCGACTGCGGCGGAAGCGACACTGACGCCGACTAGGCCGACACTTAGCAGTACAACGACCGGCATCAAACGCCGGCGCATGAAGCTGAAGCGTGGTGCCATGGAGCACTAACCCATCAGCACATGCGTTCGCGACGGCGAGACGCGCACACTCGCGTTCCCTCCGCAGCTCACCTCTGTGCACGTCATGTCTCCCCTTGCCTCATATGTACAGATACCCAGGTCGGCGTCAGGTCAGTCGCTTCATTCGCGGTGACCAGGCGGTCGCTCGCAGTCCCGTCCGCGCAATCCGAAGGCCGAGCCGACCGCGGAACTCCTCCCCAGGGAGAGGGAAGGGAGCGGAGGACGCAAGTCGGCCCGGCAGCGTCGGCTTCGTTCCTCCGTGCGCTGATCCTTCGTGCTGCATCGAACGTGTGTACGCTCGCCTGGATGATGCTCGCCGGCCTGCGCGTCCCCGATCGCGACGTGCTCGAGCTCGCCCGCAGCCTCCGTGATGCCGGGCTCGACGCCACGGCCGAGACGCTCGAGCGGGCTTACGACAACGAGGTCGTCGTCCTCGCGTACAATCGCAGACCGGGAGGCGATCCTCCCAGCGCTCGACGACGCCGGAAGCGAGGCGCTGGCCGAGCTTCGCGCCGTGCTCCTGCTCGAGCATGAGGGGCGGGTGCGCGAGGGGCTGGTCTGACGAGAGCGCGAGCTCGAGGCGGGCGGGCTGAACTCGGAGGCTAAGTGCAGCACGGGGATGCGGACGAGCCGCAATCCCCGTGCTGGCAGAACGGACTTACGACGGGCTACCGCCGCACGAGACCTTCCAGGCCTGGTTCTGATCGCCGTTCGTCCCGGCGCGGTCTGCGGCGAGAGCGCCCCACTCGGAAGCGCCCGGGTCTCCGCTGCCCTGCAACGCGTGAATGTTCGTAGACCTGTCCTCGCCGAAGCAGCCCTGATCGTCGGGCTGTCCGGCGACGGCCGAGCCTGCGCCGATGACGCCGAGGACGGCCAGAACGGTGAAAATCGCGAGCTTCTTGTGCATCTCGCTCCCCTTCGTGTAGACAACAAGCAACGAAGGTCCTATCGCTCGATGCGTCGCATCACATGACCCCCTTCGGGGGTTTCAATCAGGCCAACGCGCACGCCACTCGCCTTCGTCCAGGTCCGCGGCACCATGCTCGCGTGTGAGGTCGAGACCGCGGCCGAATCTCCGGGTGGTCGTCCACTCGGAACGCCACTGACCGGGGCATACGACGGGCGATTGGGTCATTGACTTCGCATCGCGGGCGGCACATGGTGAGCGGGACAGGGAGGGAACATGCGACGCATTCTTGGACTCGCACTTCTTCTGGCGGGTGTACTCGTCTTCTCCGTCGGTACGCCGTTTGCTGGGGCGGGAACGAAGCTCAACTCCACGCAGGTAGTCGACGACAACGGTCATCTTGTCCTCAACTTCGAGGAGCGCGGCCTGAAGAAGTTCACAGCGGTCGACTATCGACTCGATGCGACCGCAAGTGCCATGACGTGTGACGTGACAGGCGAGCAATGCCTCGCGGGGCTTTTCAACTCTACGGTCACCGCGCTCGGGCTCGTCCCGGATGACAAGGGCCGCGTCGTGGGGACCCTAACGCTGAGCGACGTTCACTTTCCAACTGACGTCCCTTGCACATGCGGATCGCGGCATGTCGACTACTACGACATGACGCTCACGAACCTCACAACCGGCGAGGTGTACAGCCTAGACCCGATCAGCCGAGACTTCCCGTAGAGCCGCATCCGGGGCGTGCTAGTCGCCGACGCTGCGCCGATTGACCGTCTGCCAGGCGCCGTTTCCGATGTACACCGAGCGATCCGCCGAACGTGCCCGCTCGACGAGCCTCTCGTGACGTCGGGATCGACGAACGCGCTGATCGAGACTCGCTCCTCGGTTCGCATCAGCCCAGAACATAGCAAGCGTTTTGCAAGTCTACGAGCAAGCTGACGAGACGCAAGTGCAGGAGTAGGCTCCGGCGCGTGCGCCGGTTCTTACGTGTCCCGCTCGCGGAATGACTGGTACTCGGCCTCCATCATCTCGGCGAACGATCGGTAGCGGATCGCTCCCGGAAGCCAATTGGCGAAGAACCACGCCTCCCATTCGCCGTCCGGGGTCACGACCTTCGGATTGAGCAGGTAGATCGCGGAGTCGCCTATATCGCTGACTTCCAATGCGGACTGAAGATATTCGACCCGGAAGCGTGCCGAATCCTGCGTTTCGCCGTAGACGAGGTACTCCTCGTCCGTCAACGACAGTCCATCGAGCCCGCCGTACGGGTTGACATACGCATCGATCCAGTCGGCGTTCCGCACGCGGAACCAGTCGATCTCCTCGGTCGACCACATCCGCCAGATGGAGCTACCCGTCTGCCGCCAGCCGTTGGAGACCGTGAGGAACTCCCGGTACGACGGAGGCAGGCCGACGCCTAGCCGCGCCTCGAGGGCATCGAGTTCCTCTTCCGTTGCGCCCGGAAAACCGAGCCAGCCTGATTCCGCGACTTCGGATGGGATGTCCGGGTACGCGTCGGCCTCGATGAGCTCCTTGCTCAAGGTCTCGAGGAACGGTCGCCAGTCGGTGATCGTCACCGACCATGCATGTTGTCGAAAGGTGCGCAAGTAGGCGAGCTCGGAGACGTCCGACTTGAGGGCGAGGACGTCGATGTCGACCGTGGCCATGTCGGAGAGTTACACGGCGGCGAATTGCGAACAGCGTTTCGCATTCGGCACCGAAACAGTTGGCCCTCGCGACGCCTGCAAGCATCCGAAGGCCGTAGCGACGAAGGGGAGTAGCCCTCGCCGCAGTTCCATCGTGGCGACCGATGACGGCGCCTGCGGCAGTTGTGTGCCACGCCGCCGCCGTGGCACAAAATCGTGGCACAGAGGCCCGAAAACGACCCTGTTCGCGCTCCGAGTGGAAGCTTGGATTCGGACTCTTCGTGTGCCGGTATCCCTAGCGCCGGTGGGGGATGGTGGCCCTTCGTGAACCCGCCTGGCCCGACGTGGCCCAACCCAACTCGCTATGCGCCCGGCAGGAATCGAACCTGCGACCTCGCGCTCCGGAGGCGCGCGCTCTATCCCCTGAGCTACGGGCGCTCGGGCGCCAGTGTATCCGGGAGCGCTGTGGCGCCTCCCCGCGACAGGTCATAGGCTCCCGGCGTGCTCGTCGCCGACGTCGCGGAGTCGTACACCGACCTCGTCACGACGGTCTTCTCGTCCACGATCGCTGCGAAAGCGTGGTTCGCGACAGGCGCGCTCGTGCTCGCACTCGTGCAGGTGACGACCGCGGCGCGCATCTACGGGCGGCTGAGCTTCCTGCCCGAGCGGGGCTCGGCGATCGCCCGGATGCACCGCTGGTCGGGACGTATCGCGTTCCTGCTCACGCTGCCGATCTTCTTCCACTGCGTCACGATCCTCGGCTTCCAAACGCCCGACACGCGCGTCGCCGTGCACTCGCTCGTCGGCACGTTCCTGTACGGCGTCTTCGTCGCGAAGGTGCTCGTCGTCCGCGATCGCAGCCTCCCCGCCTGGGCTCTTCCGACCGCGGGTCTCACACTCGCGTCGCTGCTCGGCGTGCTCTGGCTGACCTCGAGCCTCTGGTACTTCACGACGGTCAGGTTCGGGTTCTGATGGGTAGGGGTTGGAGGCCGGTCCTCGCCGGCGCCGGAGTCGTCGTCGTCACGTTCGTAGTTGCGCAGGCGCAGGTCTTCGCCCCGTCCGAGCCGGCCGGGGCGTCCGCAACCGGCGGCGACCTCGATCGCGGCGACGCCGTCTTCCAGCGCGAGTGCGCCGGTTGTCACGGCGAGAGCGGTGAGGGAGGTGGCGTGGGACCAGCTCTGGCCGGCGCGGGACTCGACGCGCCTACAGTGACCGCCGCAGTCCGACAGGGGCGCGGGGTCATGCCCGCGGGCATCGTGTCCGGCCAGGACGAGGCGGACGTCGTCGCGTACGTCGTCTCGATCTCGGCATCCTGAGCGCGATGGAGGTCGAGGCCAGCATCGTCCGGTTGTCGCTCGCCGAAACGTTCGTCATCGCCCGCGAAGCGACCGACTTCGCCGACGTCGTTCACGTCTCGGTGGCTCACGAAGGCGTGACCGGCTACGGAGAGGCGGCGCCGATCGAACGGTACGGCGAGTCCGCCGCGTCCGCGCTCGTGTTCGTCGCCGAGCACGGCGAGCTGCTGGGAGACGATCCGTTCGCACTCGAGGAGATCGGCGAGCGTCTTGCCGGGATCCCAGGCGAGCAGGCCGCCAAGGCGGCGCTCGACGCAGCCCTCCACGACCTCCTGGGGAAGCTGCTCGAGATCCCCGTCCTTCGGCTGCTCGGCCTGCCTCGGGCGGGGCCACCGACGTCCTGGACCATCTGGCTCGGCGACCCCGACGACATGGCTCGCCGGGCGGAGAAGGCGGCGACCACGTATCGCCGTCTCAAGCTGAAGCTCGGAGGCAGAGACGGCCTCGACGTGGAGCGCGTGCGCGCGGTGCGCGGAGTCACGGAGCTGCCGCTCATGGTCGACGTGAACGAGTGGTGGTCGCTCGAGGAGGCGCTCGACGCGCTTCCGCAGCTCGCTGCGCTCCGCGTCGAGTACTGCGAGCAGCCGCTGCCTGCCGGCGACGAGGGCGGGAAGACGCTGAAGGAGCGCTCGCCGATTCCGATCTACGTCGACGAGGACTGTCACACGCTCGCCGACGTCGCCCGCTGCGCCGGAATCGCACACGGGATCAACATCAAGCTCGCGAAGTCGGGCGGGATCCGCGAAGGCATACGCATGGCGCACGCGGCGCGGGCGCTCGGGCTCGGGGTCATGCTTGGGTGCATGCTCGAGTCCGGGCTGGGGATCGCCGCCGGCTGCTGCGTCGCACCCCTGTGCGACCACGTCGACCTCGACGGAAACCTCCTGCTCGCCGAAGACCCCAGGCCCGGCATCGAGCTCGTCGACGGGGTGCAGACGCCTTCACTCGCCCCGGGCCTCGGAGTCGCGGGCCCGCTCTAGATTTCAGGCTCGATGTCGCGGCGCATCCTCATCCTCGCGGAGGGGTTCTCCCACGATTCGCACCACGGCAAGACCATGCGCGGAATCGTCCGCTACGGGCCGGACCCGGTGGTGGCGATCCTCGACTCGGCGCGCGCGGGCGAGAATCACGGCGACATCCCGATCGTGGGATCGGTCGCGGACGCGGTCGCGTTCGAGCCGACGGTCGCCATCGTCGGAGTCGCGACGCAGGGGGGACGCTTCCCACCGGCGTGGCGCGAGCTCCTGAAGAGCTGCATCGCCGCCGGGCTGGACGTCGAGAGCGGCCTTCACGAGTTCCTCTCGGAGGACGCGGAGCTCTCCAACCTCGCGCGCGCTCACAACGTCGAGCTGCGCGATCTGCGAAAGCCACCGGCCGGCCTCAGTGTGCCGACGGGGGCGAACCTCGAAGTCGACGCCAAGATCGTCCTGACCGTCGGCTCGGACTGCGCGATCGGGAAGAAGACCGTCGCCGTCGAGCTCGATCTCGCGGCGCGGGAGCGCGGACTCGCGTCGGTCTTCGTCCCGACCGGCCAGACGGGGATCGCGATCGCCGGCTGGGGGATTGCGGTCGATGCGGTCGTCGCCGACTTCCTGGCCGGTGCGGCAGAGCAGCTCGTCGTCGAGGGCGCGGCGCGCGGAGGTGCGGGTGCGCTCCTCTTCGTCGAGGGCCAGGGCTCGCTTGTGCACCCGATGTACTCCGGCGTGACGCTCGGTCTCGTCCACGGCTCGGCCCCGCACGTGTTCGTGCTCTGCCACCGTGCGGGCTCGACCGAGATCGAAGGCAGCCCGGGGCACGCGATCCCGCCACTCCCCGAGCTCGTCGCGCTGCACGAGCGCGTCTCGCTCCCGGCCCGCCCGGCCGCGGTCGCGTGCGTCGCGCTGAACACCGCGGAGATCGCGAACGACGATGACGCACGCGCGGCGATCGCTTCCGTCGCGGAGGAGACCGCGCTGCCCACGGACGACCCCGTCCGCTTCGGCGGTCGGTATCTGCTTGACGCCGTCCTGGCTCGACTCTAGGCTCCCACCCGCCGCGGGCAGAGGGGTCCGCGAGCGACTTCGATGCGGCTCCTCACTGCGGCTATCACGCTCACTGTTGCGCTCCTGTCTGGGGCGTCCGTCGCCGTCGCCGCGGACATCGGCGCGAACGACGACTCGGCGAAGTACGCGGAGGACGGCGGGGCGGCGATGTACGGGCAGATGGCCCAGCTCGGCCTCCGCCAGACCGTGATCGGCGTTCGCTTCGTGCCCAGCCAGTCGGTCGTCGTCCAGGACAAGGAGCAGATCGATCGGGCGCTCGCGAGCGCAACGGCTGCCGGGCTCGACGTCGTCCTCGCCGTGTACCCGTATCCGCCTCGCGAGATCGAGGCCGGCCTCGGGTCGCCGTCGCTCTTCGCCGCGTACGTCGGCGTGTTGGCGTCGATCTACCCGCAGGTGAAGCGCTTCGTCATCGGAAACGAGCCCAACCAGCCCGCGTTCTGGCGTCCGCAGTTCTCCGCGGCGGGCGGGAACGTGTCTGCCGGCGCGTTCGGTCCGTACCTCGCCGCGGCGTACGACGCGCTGAAGGGCGTGAACCCCGCGCTCACGGTCGTGGGTGTGGGCCTCTCGCCGCGCGGGAACGACCGCCCGAAGGCGAAGAACAACATCTCCACCTCGCCGGTCCGGTTCCTCCGTGCGCTCGGCGAGTGGTATCGGCGGAGCGGTCGCGTCGAGCCGCTCATGGACGCCTTCAGCTTCCATCCCTATCCGAACGAGGCGACCGATCCGCTCGAGCGTGGATACGCGTGGCCGAACGCGGGCTTCGTCGATCTCGACCGCATCAAGCAGGCGCTGTGGGACGCGTTCCACGGCACGGCGCAGCCCACGACTTTGGACGGGTTGCGCCTCCATCTCGACGAGGTCGGTTGGCAGGTCGACACGACCGGGCGTTCGGGCTACCGAGGTCTCGAGAACGTCTCGGTCACGGACGAGCTGACGCAGGCGGCCATCTACGGCCGGCTCATCCGCGATGCCGCGTGTGATCCGGATATCGCCGAGGTGAGCTTCTTCGGGTTCCGCGACGACGGACTGCGCACCGGCTTCCAGGCGGGTCTGCAGCGCCTGGACGGGTCGCCAAGGCCTTCGTCCGCCGCCGTGCAGACCGCGATCGCGGATGCCGCCTCGGGCTGCACCGGGAACGAGCGCCGCTGGGCGCCCGGCGTGAACGTTGTGGGCGCGAAGATCGCCGTCGGCGGCAAGGCGGCGGCGGTGACCGCTCGCCTGGCGGCCGGAGAGGACGCCCGCGCCCGGGTCTGCGTACGAGGGCTGTCCGGGAGGCCCTCGCTCTCTAGGTGCCGCTCGGTCAAGGTGCCCGGGCTGCGTCCACTCAGCGTCGCGGTCCGTCCCTCGGTCGCCCTCGTCGGCCGCGTCCAGGTCGACGTCGCCTTCGCCGCGGAGGCGAACCGCAAGCGCCGCACGCTGCTCGTCCGCCAGGCGGTGCTTCGGCGCTAATTTGACAGCGAACATGTGTTCGTGTCATAGTACGAACACGTGTTCGGTCGGCTGGTCATCGTCCTTCTCGTCGCCGTGTTCCTGTGGGCGATGCTCGCGCGAGACACGGGCGCCGGGCCGACGCCGCGCCACCACACGGTGCGGGCGGGCGAGACGCTGTGGTCGATCGCGGACGCGAAGTACGGGGGAGACCCGCGGGCGGCTGTGTGGGAGCTGCAGGAAGCGAACGGCCTCTCGGGCGCGACGATCGTCCCGGGCCAGCGTCTTCTCCTGCCGTAGCCGTTACGTCGCCGACCTGGCGCTGATATGAAACGGGCACATGGCGTCCGACCGCATCCTGGAGCTGCTCCGTCGCCCCGTCGACGTCGACGAGTACGCGGAGATCCGCGAGCTGTGGAAGACCCACTCGATCGCGGAGGACAACCGCGACCTGCCAGGGCTCATTTCGACGCTGACCGAGGACTGCGTGTACGAGGTCATGGGTGAGCCGAACGCGCGCTGGGAGGGCCATGACGGCGCCGCCCGCTTCTACACCGAGCTCCTCACGGCATTCCCCGACATCCACTTCGACCTCGAGTACATCGTCATCGGCCCGCAGGGCGTGTGCGAGGAGGCGCGGGTCACGGGAACACACGAGGGGCGCTGGCTCCACCATGAGGCGACCGGCGAGCGGCTGGAGTGGAAGAACGCGATCTTCTTCCCCTGGGACCCCGCGGCGAAGAGGTTCAAGGGCGAGATGGTCTACACCGACCTCGTCCTGCCCGCGACGGGCTAGACGACCGCGACGGCCGCAGGCGCGTCCGGCGGCAGAACTGCTTGCCGCGACCGCCGCGGATCTGGAGCATCGCGGTGTCCGGGAACGCAGCAGCCCGGACGAGCGGTACTCCCGCGTCGCCGCATGCACTCGGTATCGGCTCGCACAAGGCGGTTTTTGAGAGCACGCCCTACAATCGGCCGCCGTGGACCTCGACGTCGTTTTCCTCGGGACGTCCGGTTCCATGCCTACTGCCAAGCGCGCCCTGAGCGCCACGCTCGTTCGCAGGGGAGGGGAGAGGCTCCTGTTCGACTGCGCGGAGGGCACACAGCGTCAGCTCCTGCGCAGCGACGTGGGGCTCGTCGACCTCGAGGAGATCTACCTCACGCACTTCCACGCCGACCACTACCTCGGCCTGCCGGGAATGCTGAAGACGTTCGCGCTGCGCGGGCGCGAGGTGCCTTTGACGCTGTACGGCCCCGCGAGGTCTCGGCGAGCTGCTCGGGACGCTCCGACGGATCTTCGGCCGGCTCACCTACCCGGTCGAGACCGTCGAGCTCGACCCTGGAGCGGTCGTGGAACGCAACGCCTACCGGCTCGAGACCTTCGCGGTCGCTCACGGTGTCACGGCGATCGGCTACGCACTCGTGGAGGACGCGCGCCCAGGCCGCTTCGACGTGGACGTCGCGACGAGCCTCGGCGTCCCGGACGGCCCGGATCGCGGGAAGCTCCAGCGCGGCGAGTCGGTCACGCTCGCTGACGGTCGCGTCGTCACGCCCGAGGACGTGCTCGGCCCGGCACGGGCCGGCCGCAAGCTCGTCCTGACGGGGGACACGGCGCCCGTCGCATCCGTGGTCGATGCCGCCGCGGGCGCGGACGTCCTCGTGCACGAGGCGACCTTTCTCGCCGACGAGCGGGAGCGCGCACGCGAGACGTCGCACTCGACCGCAGGCGAGGCCGCGCTCGCCGCAAGTGCCGCGGGCGTGAAGCTGCTTGCGCTGACGCACGTGTCCACCCGGTACTTCGGGCATCAGGTGCTCGAGGAGGCGCAGGAGGTCTTCCCCGCAACAGTCGTCCCGCGAGACTTCGACGTCGTCGCGATCCCGTTCCCCGAACGGGGGTCGCCGGAGCTCGTGCGATCCGGGGCGAGGGCGTCGCGGGCTCCGGTAGTGTCCGCTGAGTCGTGACGAGACTCGTGCAGGTGGCCGTCGCCGGCGACGTGGCCGAGGGCGAGCAGCTCCAGGAGCTGCTCTCGGACGCAGGGATCGAGTCCCAGCTCGAGGCCGCAGGGGAGCACGATGCCGACGCGCTCGACGACCCGCCCCTCAAGGTGCTCGTCGCGGAGTCCGAGGTCGAGGACGCGCGGGACGCGATCGAGGCTCTCGGCGAGCCTGACGAGCCGACGGGCGAGTAGCGCTCGTCAACCGGTGCGGACGTACTCGATCCGCGTCGAGCCTATGAGCCCGTCCGACTCGAGCTCGTACACGCACCG
This sequence comes from uncultured Gaiellaceae bacterium, assembly GCA_963808865.1. Lineage (GTDB taxonomy): Bacteria > Actinomycetota > Thermoleophilia > Gaiellales > Gaiellaceae > GMQP-bins7. The sequence continues at coordinate 39,573 of CAWEGY010000003.1, forward strand.
GCGCGAGCTGTCCGCGTAAGCGGGGCCTGGCACCGCCGGGCGCCAGACCGTGTTGGCGGGTATCGCCCGCTCGGCCACCGTCCGTCCGTCGAGCCTGATGCGGGTCGAAAGGCCCTGCTTCCCGAGCAGGGTGAGCTGGAGCTCGCCGGGCGCACACGCGAACACCTCGATGCGCGCCGACGCGCCACCGTGGAGGTCGCCGTTCGGCCTGAGGCCCCTGACCCGCTGCGTGATGCGCAGAGGGTGCTCGACATCCCAGAGGGTCATCCCGGGCTCGTCGGTCGACGCGATCGTGGCGATCGGCTCGCCGGCGGAGCGGATGGTCGTCGGCGCGGCGAGCTGCGCCGCCTCGATGACGCGTCCGTCCGCGTTCACGAGCACGCCGTCGTCGCGGATGGTCGCGACCTCCTGCGGGACGACGCCGGGCGACCGCGTGTCGCGCAGTCGCACGACGTCCGTGATGGAGCGATTCCAGAACATCTGGTGCCACACGCTCGGCCAGATCCTGTCTCCGGTGACGAGATACGCGACCTCGGCGCCGCCGCCGGCGTCGAGCCAGTCCACGGGCGCGCCGGCGAAGAGCGTCTGTCGGTCGAACTGCGAGCGTTCCCGCATCTCGTGCGACGCCACCAGGGTGCCCGTGGCCAGCACGAGGGCGACGACCCCGGCGATGACGGGCGCCGCCCGCCGGGGCACGAGCACGGCGACGAGCAGGAACGCGGCCGCGGCGCCCGCGTAGATCGTCTCGAAGGTCACCTCAGACACGCTGCGCCGCAGGTGCTCGAGTGGGACGGTCGACAGCGCGTCGGCCGCGGACGCGCGGGTCGTGATCCGCTCGACCGGCAGGAGCAGCGCCGAGGCGGCGACCGCGAGGGCGAGCAGGGATGTCGCGGGCTGCGGGCGCGGCATCCCGCGTGCGAGCCAGACGGCGAAGGCGACGAACACCGGGGGCGCGATCGAGAGCAGCTGGCGCTCGGTGATGTGCTCGACGAAACGTGAGGCGAACACACCTACCTCCACCACCGTCACGACGAGGTAGGCGAGCGCTGTCGCCACGAGCGCCCTGACGCCCGCGTCGCTCTCCCGCCCGCGCAGGAGGTCCCATGCGAGCACGCCGAGCGCGAGGAGCGGGACGCCCACCGTCACGATGACCACGGCCCCGGTCTGCCATGCCACGTACCTGAAGACGTCCGAGAGGGAGTACTCGCCCGCCTCGGCGAGCGTCGCGTACGCGCCCAGCGTCTGCCCGATTCCCCCGGTCACGAGCCGACCCGCCACCCAGAGTGCCGCGAACGCCGCGAACGCGACGAGCGTCGGCAGCAGTCGGCGGAACGGGGCCCGCGAGCGCTCGGCGACGGCGAGCACTCCGAGGGCGACGACGATCGCGGCGACGAAGCCGATGGCCTGCGTGCGTGTCGCGAGCGCCGCCCCGATCGCCGCGACGAGAGCCAGCTGACGGAGAAGCGTCGGCCGGTGCAGGGCCGCCGCGAGAGCCCACGCGGCGACGACGGCGAGCGGGTAGTACAGCGCCTCGCTCATCAGCAGCGCGCTGTAGGCAAGCCCTGGGATGAGCACGGTCAGCGTCGACGCGAACAGCGCGAGCCGGGCTCCGGCGAGCGGGCGGGCCCAGAAGAAGATGGGGATCGCGGTCGCCGACATCGCCAGCGCCTGGGCGACCTGGGTGATCGTGAGCGCCGTGGCGGTGTCCGCCACGACCGAGGCGAGGCCGACGAACAGTGGATACAGGAGGCTGTAGTACGGGACAGGCCCGCCGACGATGGTCAGGCCGTCTCCGTGGACGAGCGAGCGGCCGACCAGGCCGTAGAGGTGCTCGTCGGGGGCGATCCAGGGCGCGTCCACTCCGCGTGAGAGCGCGAAGCGGACGGCGGTCGACACGAGGACGAGCGCGCCCAGCGCGACGAGCGCGCGATCGATGCCTCGGCGGGACACCGGCGGAAGGTTGCCAGCCGATCCGGTCACGGGGCGTCCGGAGGTGCCTGTCGAGCGGTCCCGCTAGACTCGCCCAGGCCCTTTAAGCCCGGCTCAGCGAGGCCGGAAAGGAGCGAGATGACGACGCACGTCCCCGACGCCCTGGCGAAGCTCCTGCTCGACGCCGAGGCGATCTCGAAGTCCCTCTCCCGCATCGCGCACGAGCTCATCGAGCGCAACGAGGGGCCGGACGGGAGGGGCTCGACCGCGTCGCGCTCGTGGGGATCCAGACTCGTGGCGCGCCGCTCGCCTCGCGGCTGCGAAGGCTCGTCGCCGAGCGAAGCGGCGTCGAGCTTCCGGTCGGGGCGCTCGACATCACGTTCCATCGCGACGACGTCCACGTCCGGGACGGCGGCCGTGCGCCCGGGCGGCAGCCGGTCGTGCGCGCCACGAGCATCCCGTTCTCGATCGAGGGCATGACCGTCGTGCTGGTGGACGACGTCCTCTACACGGGGCGGACGATTCGCGCTGCGATCGACGCACTGCTCGAGTTCGGCCGCCCGGCCAGGGTGCAGCTGGCCGTGCTCGTGGATCGCGGGCACCGCGAACTGCCCATCCGAGCGGACTACGTGGGGAAGAACCTCCCGACCGGCCTCGCCGAGCGCATCCAGGTGGAGCTCGTCGAGGTCGACGAGCGCGACGGCGTGTTCCTCGTGGCCGAGCCGGAAGGCGAGAGCGGTGGCTGAGCTCCGTCCGCCGCCAGCGCCGCGCAGGCACCTGCTCTCGATCGCCGACCTCGAGCGGCCGGACGTCGAGCGGATCCTCGATACGGCCGGCTCGCTCGCCGCGGCTCTCGACCGCGAGCTGAAGAAGCTGCCGACGTTGCGCGGAAGGACGGTCGTGAACCTCTTCTACGAGTCCTCCACGCGCACGCTCGCGAGCTTCGAGCTCGCGGCGAAGCGGCTCTCCGCGGACACGATGTCCCTCCGCTCGGCCGGCTCGTCGGTGGACAAGGGCGAGTCGCTGAAGGACACGGCTTTGACGCTCGCGGCATACGAGCCGGACGTGATCGTCGTGCGGCACCCGTCGATCGGAGCTCCGCAGCTCGTCGCCCGCGTGACCGACGCCCACGTGGTCAATGCGGGCGACGGGAAGCACCAGCACCCGACACAGGCGCTGCTCGACCTGTACACCATGCGCGAGGCGCTCGGGCACCTCGACGGGCTCCAGGTCGCGATCGTCGGGGACGTCCTGCACTCGCGCGTCGCGCGCTCCCTCGTACAGGCGCTCGGGCTCGTCGGCGGTCAGGTCACCCTCGTCGGGCCGCCCACGCTCATCCCGCGCGGGATCGACGCTCTCGGCTGCACCGTCTCGACGGACATCGGCGTGATCGAGGACGCGGACGTCGTGTACGTCCTGCGCATGCAGCACGAGCGCATGTGCGAGGCCTTCGTTCCCTCTCTCCGCGAGTACACGGCTCTCTACGGACTGACGCCCGAGCGGGTTCGGGACGGGCAGATCGTGATGCACCCAGGCCCGATGAACCGCGGCGTCGAGATCGATCCGCAGAGTCGCGGACTCGGCGGCGGCGCGCGTGACGGATCAGGTCCGCGCCGGGCTCGTCGTGCGCATGGCGGTCCTCTACGACGTGCTCACCGTCGCCCAAGTCGAGGCGCGCGCCGCCGTGGGGGTCGCGTGATCCTCGCTTGCGCCAACGGACGGAGCGACTCCTTCGCCCTCGAAGGGCGCGTCATCGCGCCCACGCAGGGGATCGACGAGTCTCTGCGCTTGACCGTCTCGGACGGCGTCATCAGCGCGATCGAGCCTGCTCCTGCGAGTCGCATGGTCATCGCGCCTGCGTTCGTCGACCCGCACGTCCATCTCCGTACGCCAGGGCGGGAGGACGAGGAGACGATCGCCTCGGGCACCGCGGCGGCAGCCGCCGGCGGGTACTGCGCGATCCTCGCGATGCCGAACACCGATCCGGTGGTCGACTCCGCCTCCGTGCTGGGCGCACTGGTCGACCGAGCGCGGGAGCAGGCGGTCGTGCCGACGGGCTTCTTCGCGGCGATCAGCAAGGGACAGCATGGGGAGGAGCTGACCGAGATGGTCGAGCTCGCCGACGCAGGCGCGGTCGGCTTCACCGATGACGGACGGCCCGTCGTCTCGGCCGGCCTCATGCGCCGCGCGCTGCAGTACAGCGCGCTTACACCGCTCCGTCTCGCCTTGCACTGCGAGGACCCCGAGCTCTCGCGCGGAGGGCACGCGCACGAGGGGCAGATGTCGGCCGAGCTCGGCGTCGGGCCGTATCCGTCGCTCGCCGAGAGTGTCATGGTCGAGCGCGACCTCGCGCTCGCAGCGACGGAGAGCCGTCCCGTCCACCTCATGCATCTGTCTGCGCGCGAGTCGGTCGTCGCGCTCGACGTCGCTCTCGAGCGCGACGTCTCGGCGACCGCCGAGGTGACACCGCATCACCTCGTGCTCACCGACGAGGCGGTGCGGTCGCTCGATCCCAACGCCAAGATGAACCCGCCGCTTCGTGCCTCGAGCGACCGAGAGGCTCTACGGGATGCGCTGCGGCGTGGTGCGATCTCCTGCGTCGCGACCGACCATGCTCCGCACGCCCGCCACGAGAAGGATGTGCCGTTCGAGGAGGCGCCGTTCGGCGTCACGGGGCTCGAGACCGCGTTTCCGGCGCTCTACACCCACCTCGTCCTGCCGGGCGAGGTCGCCCTCGAGACCGTGCTCGAGCGCATGTCGAGCGGGCCGGCGCGCGCGTTCGGGCTCGACGAGCCCCGGATCGAGGTCGGTGCCCGCGCGAACCTTGTCGAGCTCGACCTGGATGCAGAGTGGGTCGTCGCCGAGGACGGGTTCCGCTCCCTTTCCGCGAACTCGTGGCTGCTGGGCGAGACCCTGCGCGGGCGAGTGACCAGGACCGTCGCCGACGGACGAGTCGTCTTCGCGGCATGAGCGCGGCTTATCTCCTCCTGGAGGACGGGACGCTCTTCCGCGGGCGCTCCGTTGCCGCCGACGGCGCCGTCTTCGGCGAGGCGGTCTTCACGACCGGAATGACCGGCTACCAGGAGACCGTCACCGATCCGAGCTACGCGGGCCAGCTCGTCTGCTTCACGGCGCCGATGGTCGGCAACTACGGCGTCGCGGACGAGCGCGGCGAATCGGCGACACCGCACGCAAGGGCGGCGCTGATGCGCAGGCTCGGCGGGCAGGAATGGGCCGACTGGCTTCGCGCACACGGTCTCCTCGGCCTCGACGAGCTCGACACGCGCTCGCTCGTCCTCAAACTGCGCGACGAGGGCGCGATGCGGGCCTGTGTCGCCTCGGGCGAGGAAGTGCTCTCCACCGACGACGCCCTCGTGCAGGTGCGCGAGCAGCCGCGGATGGAGGGGCAGGAGCTCGTGTCCGCAGTCTCGACGCGAGATCCGTACGTCTGGAACGCCGAGGGCGCGACGCACGTCGCAGTCGTCGACTACGGGGCGAAGCGCTCGATCTTTCGCCGGCTCGCCCGCGCGGGCGCCGCTGTGACGGTGCTTCCGCACTCGGCGAGCGCGGACGAGCTCGCGGAGTACGACGGCGTCGTCCTCTCGAACGGGCCCGGGGATCCCGAGCCGCTGCACGAGGAGGTCGCAGCCGTCCGCGGCGCGCTCGGCCGCGTCCCGATCCTCGGCATCTGCCTCGGGCACCAGCTCCTCGGGCTCGCAACCGGGCACGAGACGTACAAGCTGCCGTTCGGCCATCGCGGCGCGAACCACCCGGTGCTCGAGCGCAGCACGGGCCGCGTCCTCGTGACGAGCCAGAACCACGGTTTTGCCGTCGCTCCGTCGGAGGGATCGGAAGCGACTCACGTGTCCCTGTACGACGGAACCGTGGAGGGCTTCGACTTCCCCGAGCTGCGGGCGCGCTCGGTGCAGTTCCACCCGGAAGCAGGACCTGGCCCACACGACGCCTGGCCGATCCTCGAGCGCTGGGTCGACGAGCTCCGGAGCCACGACTGATGCCCCGCCGCCACGATCTCGAGTCGATCTGCGTCATCGGCTCCGGCCCGATCGTGATCGGGCAGGCGTGCGAGTTCGACTACGCGGGCTGCCAGGCGCTGAAGGTCCTGCGCGAGGAGGGCTACCGCACGATCGTCGTCAACTCGAATCCGGCGACGATCATGACCGACCCCGGCTTCGCCGACCGCACGTACATAGAGCCGCTCGATCTCGAGAGCGTGAGCTCGGTGCTCGAACGCGAGCGACCCGATGCGCTGCTGCCGACGCTGGGCGGGCAGACGGCCCTCAACCTCGCTGTCTCGCTTGCCGAAGCAGGCGTGCTCGACGACCTCGGCGTCGAGCTGATCGGCGCTCCCGTCGAGGTCATCCGTCGTGCCGAGGATCGCGAGGAGTTCCGCGAAGCGGTGCGCTCATGCGGGCTCGAGGTTCCCAGCTCGACGATCGTGACTTCGTTGGACGAGCTCGAGGACGTCTCCCTGCCTGCCGTCGTGCGCCCGGCCTTCACCCTCGGTGGGCACGGCGGCGGCTTCGCCGAAGATCCTGTGACGCTCGCCTTCCAGGTCGAGCGCGGCCTGGCCGAGTCGCCCATCGGGCAGGTGCTGGTCGAGGAGTCCGTGCGCGGCTGGGACGAGTTCGAGCTCGAGCTCATGCGCGATCGCGCGGACAACGTCGTCGTCGTGTGCTCGATCGAGAACCTCGACCCCATGGGCGTGCATACGGGCGACTCGGTCACCGTCGCGCCCCAGATGACGCTCTCCGACGAGGCCTATCAGGAGCTGCGCGACGCGGCAGCGGCCGTCATCCGTGCGGTCGGCGTCGAGACCGGTGGTTCCAACATCCAGTTCGCGCGCAGCCGGGAAACGGGTGAGCTCAGGGTGATCGAGATGAACCCGCGCGTGTCGCGCTCGTCTGCGCTCGCCTCGAAGGCGACCGGCTACCCGATCGCCAAGGTTGCCGCCAAGCTGGCCGTCGGCTACACGCTCGACGAGATCCCCAACGACCTCACGAAGACGACTCCCGCGAGCTTCGAGCCGACACTCGACTACGTGGTCGTGAAGTTCCCGCGCTTCGCGTTCGAGAAGTTCCCCGGCGCCGACCAGCAGCTCGGAACGCAGATGAAGTCGGTTGGAGAGGCGATGGGGATCGGGCGCACGTTCGGCGAGGCGCTGCTCAAGGCGCACGGCTCGCGCGAGCTCGAGCGAGGCGCTCCCACGCCATGGGCGAGCCTCGCCGAGAACGACCTTCCAGAAGGCCTCCACCCGTGGTTCCGTGCCGAGATCCGGCAGGCGCGCGACGAGCTCGAGAGCGGCGACCTCGCCCGCGCGAAGCGCGCCGGCTGGGGCGACGACACGGTCGGCGAGGTGCTCGGGCTGAGCGGGGCGGAGGTGCGCAAGCTGCGTCACGAACGGGGCCTGCGGCCCTCGTTTCGCCGCGTCGACTCGTGCGCCGGGGAGGTCGTCGCGGGCTCGAACTACTTCTACTCGACCTGGGGCGAGCAGGACGAGGCGGAACCGTCCGGCGAGGGGCCGCCGCGCGTCGTCATCCTCGGGTCCGGCCCGAACCGCATCGGCCAGGGAATCGAGTTCGACTACTGCTGCGTCCACGCCGCACAGACGTTCCGCGCCCTCGGCTACGAGGCGGTCATGGTCAACTGCAACCCGGAGACCGTCTCGACGGACTACGACACCTCGGATCGGCTGTACTTCGAGCCGCTCTCGCCGGAGGAGGTTCTCGCCGTCTGCGATCGCGAACAGCCGGTGGGTGTCGTCACGCAGTTCGGGGGCCAGACGCCGCTCCGGCTCGCCCGCCACATCGAGGACGCGGGGTACGCGATCCTCGGGACGCCGCACGAGGCGATCGACCTCGCGGAGGACCGCGAGCGCTTCGGTACGCTCGCGGCCGAGCTCGGAGTGCGCTGCCCGCCGTGGGCTATCGCGGAGACGTTCGACGAGGCGCTCGAGGCGGTGGAGGAGATCGGGTACCCGGTGCTCGTGCGTCCGTCATACGTCCTCGGCGGCCGCGCGATGCGCATCTGCTACGACGCCGAGCAGCTCGCCGCAGGGATGGCTGCGGTGCACGGCCCCGTCCTGCTCGACCGCTTCGTCGAGCACGCGATCGAGCTCGACGTCGACGCGCTCTGCGATGGCGAGGACGTCTACATCGGCGCAGTCATGCAGCACGTCGAGGAGGCGGGCGTCCACTCGGGCGACTCCGCATGCGTGCTGCCCGCGCCGTCGCTCACGCTGGCCGCGGCGCTCGAGGTCGAGCACGTCGTCAAGCGACTCGGGCCGGCACTCGGCGTCGTCGGGCTGCTGAACGTGCAGCTCGCGATCGCTGAGTCCGCCGTGTACGTGCTCGAGGTGAATCCGCGCGCGTCCCGGACCGTGCCCTTCGCGAGCAAGGCGATCGGCGTGAACCTGGTCGATGCGGCGTGCCGGCTGGCCGCAGGGGCGACGCTGCGAGAGCTCGACCTTCCCGCGCCCCGTCCGGCACAGGTGAGCGTGAAGGCCGCCGTCCTGCCGTTCTCGCGCTTTCCGGGCGCCGATCCCGTCCTCGGCCCCGAGATGCGCTCGACCGGCGAGGTCATGGCGAGTGCGGCCGACCTGCCGACCGCTCTCGCGAAGGCAGAACGGGCAGCAGGACGACCGCTGCCGACCTCCGGAACCGCGTTTCTCTCGGTTCGCGACGCCGACAAGCCGGCTGCGGTCGCCGTCGCAGCGGGACTCGCGGGCCTGGGGTTCGAGCTCGTGGCGACGGAGGGAACCGCGCGCACGCTTCGTGCCGCCGGTCTCCAGGTCGACGAGGTCGCGAAGGTGGCGGATGCGGACGACGACGAGGCGACGGTCGTCGACCTCGTGCGCCGTGGGCGCTGCGACCTCGTCATCAACACGCCCCAGGGGAGCGGCGCCCGCGCCGACGGGTACCTGATCCGTGAGGCCGCGCTCGTCGCGCGCGTTCCGTGTGTCACGACGATCTCCGGAGCCGCGGCGGCCGTGCACGCGATCGGCAACGCGCGCGCGGAGTCGGCGCTGTCGCTCCAGGAGCGGATCGGCAGCGAGGCGTGAACGCGCTCCGCGAGCGTCTGTCCGTGATCGCGACCGAGGATGTCGGGCCGTACACGCTCCTCCGCCTCGAGCGCGGAGGCCTCGAGCCTGGCACTCCGGGCCAGTTCTTCATGCTCGAGGCACCCGGCCGCCTGCTGCCGCGCCCGATGAGCCTCTGTCGGGCGCCCGACGGCGCGCTCGAGTTCCTGATCGACCCGATCGGGCCGGGCACGCGAGCGCTCTGCGCGCTCGGAGCGGGCGATGCGATCCATGTCTTCGGGCCGCTCGGAAACGGCTTCGACCTCCACGTGAAACGGCCGCTGCTCGTCGCGGGCGGGATCGGGATCGCTCCGATGCCCTACCTCGCAGCGGTGCTGGGCAACCCTCCTTCGCTCGTCGGATTCCGCTCCGGGCGTCACGCGGAAGCGGCTCGACTCCTTCCCGGTGCACAGGTGGTGCTCGAGCCGACGTACGTCACGGAGCTTCTGCCGGCCGATCCGGGCGACGTGCTCGCGTGCGGGCCGGAGCCGATGCTCGAGGCCGTCCGCGCGCGGGTCCCCGGGGCGCAACTCGCCTGGGAGGCGCCGATGGCGTGCGGCTACGGCGGTTGCTACGGCTGCGTGGTCGAGGTCGACGGGCGCTATGCGCGCCTCTGCATCGAGGGGCCCGTTCTGCGGGAGGCCGCGTGACCATCGCCCTCTACAACGCGAGCGGGTGCCTCGACGCCCTCGCAGCGCCCGAGGTCGCTCAGGCGCTCGACGCCTATGTGACCAAGACCGTCACCCCGCTTCCTCGTGAAGGGAACCCGCCGCCGCGCATCGCCGAGACCGCATACGGGATGCTGAACTCGATCGGGCTCCAGAACCCGGGAATCGAGGCGTTTCTCGACCTGCACCTGCCTCGTCTCGCCGGCCTGGGCGTGCCCATCTGGGTGTCCGTGGGTGGATTCTCCGCCGAGGACTACGCCACGACCTGCGCGAGTCTCGACGAGCGGGCCGAGGTGGTCACGGTCGAGCTCAATCTCTCGTGCCCGAACGTCGAGGAGGCGCCGGAAACGGCCGCGGAGCTGGTTACGGCTGCCCGCGCGGCCACTGCCAAGCCGCTCTACGCGAAGCTCTCGCCGGCGACGTGGGACATCGCCGAGACCGCCCGCGCCGTGGCGGCCGCGGGCGCCGACGGGCTCTCGCTCGTCAACACCATCCGGGGCCTCGCTCTCGATGCGTCTCGGCGCCCCGTCCTCGCCCGCGGCGCCGGTGGGTACTCGGGGCCTGCCCTCGGACCGATCGCCCTCGCCTGCGTGGACGCCTGCGCGAAGGCGGTGGACCTACCCATCGTGGGCATGGGCGGAGTCGCGTCGGGGCAGGACGTCCTCGATCTCGTCGCCGCGGGAGCGGGTGCGGTCGCGCTCGGCACGATCCTGTTCTCGGACCCGTTCGCTCCCGAGAGGATCCGGTCGGAGGTCGTCGCCGCCTCGTCGCCGTCCGGTGTCGAATCTGTAACCGGGTTGCGAGGAAATGGACGACAGTTCGTTCGCTCGTCGATTCTGTCGGCAGACTAGAAAACAGAAAAATACCTGCAAAACGGGCAAAACGGTTCCGCTTGACCACGAGGACAAGCTTGGTAGACTCGTCCGGCTCATGGTCACGACGAAGTCGCACGCACAGGCGCCGGCGCGCTCCCTCGACCAGAGGATGGAGGCGCTCCAGCGGGCCAACGACGTTCGTGTCCGGCGTGCACAGCTCAAGCGCGACCTGAAGGCCGGGCAGGAGAGCATCGAGGCGATCCTGCTCGATCCGCCGGAGTGGGTCTCGACGGCGAAGGTCTTCGACATGCTCATGGCCGTCCCCAAGTTCGGCCGCGTGAAGGCCGCGCGGCTGCTGAACCAGTGCCGGATCAGCCAGTCGAAGACCGTCGGTGGTCTCTCCGAGCGCCAGCGCGCCGAGCTCGTCGATCTCTTCAACCATCGCAGCTGAGGCGTAGCGGGGGCGGTGCCTTCGCGGCCCGTCATCGTCGTCACCGGGCCGTCGGGTGCGGGCAAGGGCACGCTGATCAAGGGACTGCTCGAGCGCGTGTCCGGGCTCGAGGTTGCGGTCTCCGCGACGACACGCATCCAGCGGCCGGGAGAGGTCGACGGACACGACTACTGGTTCCTCTCGGACGACGAGTTCACGCAGCGCGTCGAGGCCGGCGAGTTCCTCGAATGGGTGCCGTACGTCTCGGGCCGCCGCTACGGCACGTTGCGCTCGGAGATCGAGCGAATCGCCGACGACGACAGGGTCTGCGTGCTCGAGCTCGAGCTCGAAGGCGCCCTGCGAGTGCAGGAGACGGTGGAGAGCGCAACGACGATCTTCATCGCTGCCGACGTCGACGAGCTCGAGCGCCGTCTGCGCGAGCGAGCGACGGAGTCGACCGGCGAGATCGGCGAGCGGATCGAGCTCGCGCGCGACCAGCTCACGCGAGCGCACGAGTTCCGCTACATGGTGCGAAACGACGACCTCGAACGGGCAACGGCGGCACTCGCTGCGCTCGTCGAGAGCGAGCTTGCGCGCAATCCAGCTACCATGCCCCGTCCATGATCTATCCACGACTCGATGACCTGCTCGACCAGGTCGAGGGCTCGCGCTACGCGCTCGTCCTCGTCGCTGCGAAGCGAGCACGGCAGATCAACAACTACCACCACCAGCTCGGCGAGGGCATCGGCTTCGACGAAGCGCCGCCGCCCCTGATCGAATCCCGCTCGAAGAACTACTTGACCATGGCGATGGAAGAGATCGCCGGCGGGAAGATCACGCTCAGCGCCCCGACGACGTAGAGCCGGCGCATGGCGCGCATCCTGCTCGGAGTGACCGGGGGGATAGCGGCCTACAAGGCCTGCTCGCTCGTCCGCCTGCTCGTTCGAGCGGGCCATGACGTGTATCCCGTGCTCACGGCCGGGGCCGAGCGCTTCGTCACAGCCGAGACGTTCTTCGCACTCGCTCGGAAGCCGCAAAGTGCGGATCCATATCCGCATCTCGAAAGGGCCGACCTGCTCGTGGTCGCGCCGCTGACGGCGAACACGCTCGCGCGACTGGCGCACGGGCTCGCCGACGACGTCCTGACCGAGGCTGCGCTGGCGCACGCGGGGCCTGTGCTCGTGGCGCCGGCGATGAACTCGCGGATGTGGGCGCACCCGGCGACCCAGGCGAACGTGGAGCTGCTGCGCGCCCGAGGCGTGGCCTTCGTCGGGCCGGCTGAAGGTGAGCTCGCCGAGGGCGAGGAGGGCGTGGGGCGGATGGCGGAGCCCGAGGAGATCCACGCTCGCGCCGAGGAGCTCCTGCGGAGCGGGCAAGGCAGCTCGAGCGCGCTGGCCGGCAAGCGCGTGCTCGTCACCGCGGGAGGCACGCGCGAGCCGCTCGACGCCGTGCGCTACGTCGGCAACCGCTCGTCGGGCCGAATGGGCGTGGCGGTGGCCGAGGAAGCGCGGCGGCGCGGGGCCGAGGTGACGCTGCTCGCCTCGAACCTCGCAGTCTCCGCCCCCGCCGGCGTCACGGTCGTGGAGACGCCCACGGCGGCAGACCTGGAGCGAGAAACGCTCGCGAGGCGCGACGCCGACGTCATCGTGATGGCGGCGGCCGTCGCCGACTACCGGCTGCCCGGTCCCTCCGAGGAGAAACGGCCGAAGGACGGCTCGCCCTGGACGCTCGCGCTCGAGCCCACCCCGGACGTCCTCGCGATGCTCGGGGCCTCGCGGACGACCGAGCAGGTGCTCGTCGGCTTCGCAGCCGACGGAGCCGGGGCCGGGCTCGAGCGGGCGCGCGAGAAACGCGTCGCGAAGCACGCAGACGTGTTCGTCTTCAACGACGTCTCGCGGTCGGACATCGGCTTCGACGCCCTCGAGAACGAGGTGGTGCTGGTCTCGGCCGACGGCGAGCGCACCGTCGCGAAAGCTCCCAAGAGCGCTATCGCCGCCGAGGTTCTCGACGAGATCGAGCGGGTACTCTCGAAGACATGACGGAGGGCGTGCGGGCGGGGGAGATCGTCGCCTCTCGAGTGGCCGCCGACGTCGTCGAGCGGGTTGTCGCGAACCTCGAGCTCGTCGTCCGTGCGCCGCGCGAGACCCTCGAGCTCTGCGTCCTTTGCCTGCTTGCGGAGGGCCACCTGATCATCGAGGACTTCCCCGGTGTGGGGAAGACCATGCTCGCGAAGTCCCTCGCCCGCTCGCTGCACCTGTCGTTCTCCCGGCTCCAGTTCACGCCCGATCTGCTGCCGACGGACGTCACCGGCGTGAACGTCTTCAACCAGCGGTCGGGTGAGTTCGAGTTCAAGCCCGGCCCGGTGTTCGCGAACGTGTTGCTCGTCGACGAGATCAACCGCGCGTCGCCGAAGACCCAGTCGGCGCTGCTCGAGGCGATGCAGGAGTCGCAGGTCACGATCGACGGGGTCACGTACGGGCTCGAGCCGCCCTTCCTCGTGGTCGCGACCCAGAACCCGATCGAGTACGAAGGCACGTATCCGCTTCCCGAGGCCCAGCTCGACCGCTTCACGGCGCGGTTGTCGCTCGGCTATCCGCCGTTCGCGGAGGAGGCGCTCATGCTCTCCGAGCAGACGACGGCGCCGCCGCTCGACCGGCTCGAAGCGGTGGCCGACCGCGCGGACGTGCAGGCGGCCATCCGCGCGGCGTCGCAGGTGTACGTGCAGGAGTCGATCGGGGAGTACGTCGTCTCCGTGCTCCGGCACACGCGCGACAGCGCGCGCCTGGCCCTCGGTGCGAGCCCTCGCGCCGGAATCGCGCTCCTGCGCATGGCGAAGGCGAGAGCGGTGGCGTCCGGACGCGACTACGTCCTCCCGGACGATGTCCAGGCCGTCGCAGTCTCCGTCCTCGCACACCGTGTGATCGTCGCCCCCGAGGCAAGGGCCGCGGGCGTTCGAGGCGAGGAGGCCGTGGAGCACGCACTCGCGGAGACGCCCGTCCCGGCATGAAGCGCTTCGGCGGCGCGCTCGTCCTCGGGGCCGGCGTCTCGTTGGCGGCCGTCGCCTTCGGCTCGCGCCCGCTCGGCGTCGTGGGCGTCGGATTACTGCTCGCTGCCGCGCTGACGCGGGCGTGGGTGGGACTCGTCCGCGGTCCCGTCTCGGTTGAGGTCGTCGCGGAGCCGTCCCCCGCAACCGAGGGTGACGACGTGACGGTCGAGATTCGCGCGAGTCGGAGTGGACGCATCCCCGTGGGATCCGCGGTCGCGCACGGCAGTCTCGGGCGACTGGGCTCGTACAGCCAGCCGCTGCGCGGGCGCGGCCACGTCGCATCCGGCCGCCTCGAGCTGTGGGCCGTCCCGCGCGGCGTCTTCCCGTTCAGCGAGTCGCGGATCGCGCTCGGAGATGTGCTCGGGCTGGCGTCGGTCGTCGTCGAGACCGACGACCCCGACGCGCTGGTCGTGCATCCCCGTCTCGTGGCCCTCTCGAGCCTGTTCACCGACGCCGGGCGGCACGGCGCCGGCGGGCGCCGCCTACTCCTGCGCCGACCGGCCGGTTTCGACTTCCACTCGGTGCGCGAGTACGAGCAGGGCGAGTCGCTCCGGCGCGTGCACTGGCCCACGAGCGCGCGTCGCGGGCGGCTCATGGTCAAGGAGCTCGAGGACACCGCGCGCGACGACGCCGTCGTCGTGCTCGACTGCTGGCCTGGCGGTGCGGCAGGCAACCCTCCCGACTCGAGCTTCGACGTCCTCGTGCGGGCGGCGGGATCGATCCTCGCCGCGTACCTGGGGCGCGGCCGAACCGCATCTTTGGTCGCGACCTCCCGCGAGCACGTCGTCCAGCAGGTGAGATCGTTCTCGTCGGATTTCGACGCCGTTCTCCGCGCTCTCGCGACGGTCGAGCCCGACGGGCTCGACCCGTTGGCACGAGCGCTGCGTGCGAACCAGCGAGCGCTTTCGTCGACGGGAGACCTGTGTGTGGTCACGGGCGCGCTCGATCCTGGAGCCGTCGATGCGCTGCTGGGAGCGGCAGGCCGCCGCGTGGTTTCGGTCGTGTGGGTTGACGCGCCTAGCTTCGTCGCGCGGCCGACGCGCGCCAGTGCGGATGTTCTCCGGCTCGTCAGTGCAGGGATTCCCGTTGCGGTGGTCCGACGGGGGGACGATCTCGCCGCTGCTCTCGGCGCGCCACAGCTGCAGGCGGCGGCGCATGGCTAGGGCCGCCTTCGCGTGCGCGCTCCCGACGCTCGTGATCGCGTTCGCCTGGTTGCGCCTGGAGGAGCCGCGCCTCCGCAACGAGGCGCTGGTCGTCATCGCGCTGGCGCTCGTCCCTGGGTTCCTGCCCGGCTGGCGACTGCGAGCACCAGCTCTGCTCGCCGCCGGGCTTGGCGCGCTCGCCGTCGCGTTCGAGACCCGACCCTGGGAGCTTGCTCCCTTCCGCGACGCGCCCGTGCTCCGGCCGCTACTCGACTCGGTCGGCATCGGGGTCGGCGACTTCTACGGCGTCGTCCTGCCCTTCGACCCGGGCCGGCATCCCGAGATGCACGGTCTGCTGCTGCTCGCGATCTTCGGCTTCGTCTCGGCAACTGCCGTGCTCGTTGCCTCGGGGCGGCCGCTAAGCGCGGCAGCGGTGGTCGCGTGCGGGAGCGGTTGGCCGGCGACCTTGCTCGACGCCGGTGCCGCCTTCGTCGGCGTGCTCGCACTCGCGGCGGTGTTCTGGATCTTCGTCGCCCTCCGTGCACACACGTTCGGCGCAGCTGCGGCAGGAGCCGCTGCCGCAGTCGCCCTCGTCGGGGTCGCGACGTGGATGTCCACGGCCACGTCCTTCGCCGAGCGCGCGGCGCTCGAGTGGGAGTCATGGGACTTCCGCGGACTTCCGGCGAAGGCGCTCGGTGTTCGCTTCGTCTGGGACGCGAACTACGACGGCATCAGCTTTCCTGCGACGAAGACCACCGTCCTCGAGATCGAGGGCCCCGAGCGCGCCGAGTACTGGCGTGCGTCCACGCTCGACCTGTTCACGACGGATCGCTGGATCGAGGGGCTGTATCCGACGATCATCGCCCGCGGCGACCGGGTCGTCCCGTCAGACGAGCTCACCCCGCGCCGAGTGCAGAACCAGGCGTCGTGGGTCGAGCAGCGCGTGCGGGTCAAAGCGCTCGTCGACGACCGCATCGTCGCGGCGGGCACGCCGGTCGCGCTCGATGCCCGGAGCCTCGGGACGGTCTTCTTCCTCTCGGGCGGGGTGATGAGAGCCCGCCAGGCGCTCGCGCCCGGCACGCGATATCGGGTCTGGAGCTACATCCCCGATCCCGCGCCGGCCGCGCTCGCGGCTTCTCCTCCTCGCTACCCGCCCGAGGCCAGCCGCTTCACGACCGTCTGGGGGCGCACGCTGCCGTTCTTCGGGACGCCCGGACGTGACGCGCAGATGGAGTCGCTGCTCACGGACCCGCAGTTCGGCTCGCTCGGTGAGTACCGGCCTCTGTATGCCGCGGCCCGGCAGGTGGTCGGGAACGCGGGCACGGCGTACGGCGCCGTCCTCGCGCTGGAGTCGTGGTTCCGCAGCACGGGCGGATTCCGGTACGACGAGCGACCGCCTCGGTCGCCCGACACGCCTGCGCTGATCGACTTCGTCCTCACCACGAAGGCGGGCTACTGCCAGCACTACGCGGGGGCGATGGCGCTCATGCTGCGCCTCCTGGGAATTCCTGCGCGCGTCGCGGTCGGCTTCACCAGCGGGACGTACGACGACGGCACCTGGAAGGTGACCGATCACGATGCCCACGCATGGGTCGAGGCCTGGTTCTCGGGCCATGGGTGGGTGGCGTTCGATCCGACACCGGGACGGGGGAGCTTCGCCGGCCAGTACTCGTATGCGTCCGAGAACGCGCAGGCGGTCGAGGCGCTGCGAAGAGGAGACCTGACCGGAGCGACCTCGCCGACGACACCTCGGCGGGTCGGCGACGCGGGAAGACCGACAGGTGCCGATGTCGCCGACGACACCGCACCCTCCCTCGCGGCCGTGGTGCTCCTCCTCGGCGGCACCTGGATCCTCGGCGTCGGTCTCGGCAAGGCCGGGATGCGGCGTTTCCGGTACCTCTCGCGGGATCCGCGTCGCGTCGCTACGGCAAGCCGCCGTGAGCTCGAGGACTTCCTGCGCGACCAGGGCGTCGATGTTCCGCGGGCTGCGACGCTCGGCTGGCTGCAAGAGTCGGTCTATCGGGAGCTGGGGGTCGAGGGCGCGCGTTTCGCGAGCGCGGCCTCCCGCGCTCGCTTCGGTCCGCCTGCGGAGGCGAGGCGGGGAGCCGTGGCTGCGCGGAACGAGCTCAGAGCGCTCCTGAAGAGGGCGCGGCGGGAGCTTTCGCTCTGGGCACGCTTCCGGGGGTTCGTGTCCCTTCGGTCCTTGCGGGGCATCTGAGATGAGCGAGAGCGAGACCTACGACCTGTTCCAGCTCGGCCGCCGGAACCTACGGAACGGGATGGCTGCGCAGGCGACGGTCCCGCTCGAGAAGGCGAAGAAGCGCGAGCCCCGGTCGCGCTCCATCCGCGAGGCGCTCGGAATCGCGTACTTCCGGATCGGCCGGTGGGCGGAGGCGGAGGCCGAGTTCCGCGAGCTCGTGGAGCTCGCCCCGTCGGACGAGTTCGCGCACTACGCGCTTGCGCGCGCCCTCGTCAACCAGGGCCGGCGCGAGGAGGCCACCCCGCACATCAAGATCGCACGCTCGCTGCGGCCGCGAACGTCCTCAGAGGGCGACGCGCTCGAATAGGCGTGCGCGCGGTCGTCCAGCGGGTCCGCGAGGCCTCGGTCGCCGTGGACGGGAACGTCGTCTCCGCGATCGGCCCGGGGGTGCTCGTGCTCGTCGGCGTCGCGTCGGGCGACGCTCCGGCGCAGGCGGATCGGCTCGCTGCGAAGGTCGCGGCGCTCCGGATCTTCGAGAACGATGGCGGCCGCTTCGACCGCTCGCTCGTGGATGTCGGAGGCCAGGCGCTCGTCGTCAGCCAGTTCACGCTCGTCGCGGACACGCGGAAGGGGAGTCGACCGAGCTTCACGGACGCGGCTCGTCCGGAAGACGCCCAGCCGCTGTGCGAGCGGTTCGGCGACGCGTTGCGCGCCGAGGGCGTGCCCGTGCAAACCGGCGTCTTCGGCGCGAGGATGGAGGTCTCGCTGGTGAACGACGGGCCCGTGACCATCGTCCTCGACGGATAGCGCGTGCGCTCGCCTCGAGCACGCGCCGCCGGCGCCGGTGGCCGGTGTCGCGAGACGGGTATTCTCCTCGCCGTCGGGTTCGGGCGATCGCGCGACGCGAGTGTGTCGGCTCGGGTAGCGGGAGCAGCACGCGTCGTATGAGGGTGGCGCTCGGGCGATCCGCCCGAGAGGCGGTGCTATCCTCTACCCACCACATTTCACCGGCTTCACGAAATGGGCGCGACGCGCCCATTCTTTGTGAGAGGGGACGAATGAGCACCACTTTTGCCCGAGAGCGCACGCTGCAGGAGGAGATCGCACCGGCGGTCGAGCAGCGCGTGGACGGGGTCGAGGTGCTCGCGGTGGAGCTGATCTCGCCGAGCCGCTTCTGCGTCTACATCGACCATGCGAGCGGCGTCGACCACGCGCTCTGCGAGCGCGTCACACGTGTTCTCGACGCGTACCGGGCGGACTACACGATCGACGTGTCGTCCCCGGGCATCGAGCGGCCCCTTCGCACGCAGGCTCACTTCGCAGGCGTCGTCGGGCGGCGCGTGTCCGTTCGCACGTCGCAGGAGATCGGCGGTAGGAGCAAGTTTCGAGGCCAGGTGCAGGACGCCGGCCAGGACGCGGTCACGCTCGACGTGGCCGACAAGGGCACCATTCGAATCCCGTACGACGTGATCGTGCGAGGCAATCTGATCGACGAGGGGTTGAAGCCATGAGCCAGGAGATCATCGAGGGCATTCAGGCGATCGAGCAGGAGAAGGGGATCGAGGAGGGCATCCTCATCGCCGCTCTCGAGGACGCGCTGAGGGCCGCCTACAAGAAGACACCGGGAGCGACGCGCCACGCCGAGGTCAAGCTCGACGGCGACGGCGAGTTCCGCGTGTACGGGATCGAGATCCCGGAGGACATCGAGACCCGCCTCGTCGAGGAGGCGCGCGAAGCCCGCATCACGGAGCTCGAGCTGCTCGAGGAGGAGACCGGCGAGCGCCAGCACACGCTCATCACGGACGACGACCTCGACCTCGACTGGTCGCAGGTGCCGCCGCACCAGATCCAGCGCACCGACGTGACGCCGGACGACTTCGGGCGCATCGCCGCGCAGACCGCGAAGCAGGTCATCCAGCAGCGAATCCGCGAGGCCGAGCGGGCGATCATGTACGAGGAGTACGTCGACCGCCAGGGCGAGGTCGTCACGGGAATCGTCCAGCAGGCGGGAGACCGCAACAACGTCCTCGTCGACCTCGGTCGCGTCGAGGCCCTGTTGCCGCGCTCGGAGCAGGTGGACGGCGAGCGGTACGAGCAGGGGAGCCGCATCAAGGCCGTCATCGGCGAGGTTCGCTCGGGCACGAAGGGCCCGCAGGTGATCCTCTCCCGCCGCGACCCGGAGCTCATTCGAGCGCTCTTCGAGCTCGAGGTGCCGGAGATCGCGGACGGCCTCGTCGAGATCCGCGGCGTCGCGCGCGAGCCCGGGTATCGCTCCAAGATCGCGGTCGAGTCGCACATGCAGGGCGTCGATCCCGTCGGCGCCTGCGTCGGCCCGCGCGGCTCACGCGTGCGCATGGTGGTCTCGGAGCTCCGCGGCGAGAAGATCGACATCATCCCGTGGAACACGGAGCCGGCGCGGTTCGTCGCGAAGGCGCTCTCGCCCGCGCGCGTGCGCGAGGTGTACATCGACGACGAGACGAAGGAGGCCACGGTCGTCGTCCCGAACGACCAGCTCGCGCTCGCGATCGGCAAGGAGGGGCTGAACGCCCGGCTCGCGACGCGCCTGACCGGCTGGAAGATCGACATCCAGTCCGACGCCGAGTTCGCCCAGGCCGAGGCCGAGGCCGCCTACGGGGGAGCCGAGGACGGCGAGGACTTCTCCGGCCGCTGCTCTGCCGTTCTCTCGAACGGGAAGCGCTGTCCGAACACGGCGTTGCCGGGGACGCGCTACTGCGGCGTCCCGGCGCATCAGGCGTTGAGCGCCGCGGACGGCACGCGTCGAGGAGAGCACGGCCGCGCCCGTCGTCGCCGAAGAGGCCGAGTCCGAGCCGGCGGAGGTTGCCATCGCGGTTGCCGCTGATGTCGAGACGGAGCCCGAGCCGGAGGAGGTCGCCGTCGCGACGGCCGTCGAGGAGCAGGAGCCGGAGGCCACGGAAGACGGAGCCGGCGACGACGCCTCGCGTCCGGAAGGGTTCTAGACTGATCGCTCATGGCTGACGGACGAAAGGGACCGGGTCGCCCCATGCGCCCCCGCGGCGGAGGCCCCGGAGGGCGCAAGCGCCGCGTCGTCATCGAGGGCGGAGGAGGCCGCAGCGCCGGGCGCCAGGCGCGCGACCGCAGTGCCGCGCCGCCTCAGCCTCGCCAGGCTCCTGCCGGCCCGCCGACCG
Source organism: uncultured Gaiellaceae bacterium (assembly GCA_963808865.1). Taxonomy (GTDB): domain Bacteria; phylum Actinomycetota; class Thermoleophilia; order Gaiellales; family Gaiellaceae; genus GMQP-bins7. The sequence goes on from CAWEGY010000003.1 coordinate 60,066, forward strand.
GGCCCGCGACGGTCGAGTCGGGGGTAACGGTGAAGGACCTGTCCCAGGCGCTCGGGGTCCCGATGCCCGAGCTGATCAAGATCCTCATGGGCCTCGGCCAGATGCGGACGGCGACGCAGTCGCTCTCCGACGAGGAGGTCGAGATCATCGGCACCGAGCTCGCTCGCGAGATCACGATCAAGCACGCGGCCGAGGAGGAGCTCGAGCCCGAGGAGTTCGACGACGACGAGGCCGACCTCACCGCGCGACCTCCGGTCGTGACGATCATGGGGCACGTCGACCACGGGAAAACCACGCTCCTGGACGCGATTCGCGAGACGTCCGTCGTCGAGACCGAGGCAGGGGGGATCACGCAGCACATCGGCGCGTACCAGGCCGAGGTCGACGGGCGCAAGATCACGTTCCTCGACACGCCGGGTCACGAGGCGTTCACTGCCATGCGCGCGCGCGGCGCGAAGGTCACGGACATCGCGGTGCTCGTGGTCGCCGCCGATGACGGCGTGATGCCGCAGACGAAGGAGTCGATCTCCCACGCGCGCGCGGCGGAGGTCCCCATCGTCGTGGCCGTGAACAAGATGGACATGCCGGACGCGAACGCGGACCGGGTCAAGAGCGAGCTCGCCGCCGAGGGCCTCCAGCCCGAGGACTGGGGCGGGAGCACGCAGTTCTCGCAGGTCTCGGCCAAGCAGCAGGAGAACCTCGGGGACCTGCTCGAGAAGATCCTGCTCGTCGCGGATGCCGAGCTCGACCTGCGTGCCAACCCGACCGCGGATGCCTCGGGCGTCGTGATCGAGTCGCGACTCGACGTGGGTCGCGGCCCGGTATCCACGGTGCTCGTCCAGCGCGGAACGTTGAAGGTCGGCGACGCCGCGGTCGCGGGTGACGCGCCCGGGAAGGTGCGCGCGCTCTACGACTACAGGGGCGAGAAGGTGCTGGAAGCGGGGCCGGGTCAGCCCGTCGAGGTGCTCGGGTTCGAGCATCCGCCCATCGCAGGAGAGTTCGTCCGCGTCGTCGAGCACGAGCGCCAGGCGAAGCACCTGGCGAACGTCCGCGCGGAGCGCCTCCGCCGCGAGCAGCTCGCGCAGCGGCCGCGTCGCCGCGTCTCGCTCGAGACGCTGCACGACGACCTCCAGGCCGGCGAGGTACAGGACCTCAACATCGTCTTGAAGGGCGACGTCCAGGGCTCCGTCGAGGCTCTCCTGGGCGAGATCCAGAAGATCCAGCACGCCGAGGTGCGGGTGAACGTCATCCACACGGGCGTGGGCGGCGTCACCGAGAACGACGTCAACCTCGCCTCGGCGTCCGACGCGCTCGTCATCGGCTTCAACGTCCGGCCGAGCGCCGACGCGCGGGCACTCGCCGAGCGCGAGGGCGTCGACATCCGGACGTACCGCGTCATCTACCAGCTCACCGAGGACATCCAGAAGGCGCTCGTCGGAATGCTCTCCCCGGTCGAGACGGAGGAGACGCTCGGCGAGGCCGAGGTGCGGGCGCTGTTCCGGGTGTCGCGACTCGGCACGATCGCCGGCTGCATGGTCACGACCGGCCTCGTCCGCCGCGGCGCACGGGTGCGCATCGTCCGCGACGGGACGGTCATCCACGAGACGTCGATCGCCCAGCTCAAGCGCTTCAAGGACGACGCGCGCGAGGTGAGCGAGGGCTTCGAGTGCGGCATCCTCCTCGACGGCTTCAACGACGTGAAGGAAGGCGACGTGCTCGAGGCCTACGAGACCCGCGAGGTCGAGCGCACCGACTTCGACCAGGCACCCGTCGCCGCCGCACCGCCCGCCACCGACGACGAGTAGCGTCCCGGCCGTGGCGACCGGCTACGTCGGAATCCTCACGGTCGAGCTGCACTTCCCCGAGAACGGGTCGCTGAAGGGCAAGCGCAAGTACGTGAAGTCGGCCAAGGCGCAGCTCCACGAGCGGTTCGGGGCGTCCGTGGCCGAGGTCGACCACCACGACCTCTGGCAGCGCTCGACGCTTGCCGTCGCGTGCACCGCGCGGGAGCACCGCGAGCTGCAGGAGCTCCTCGACGCGGCCGTCCGCTATCTCGGGTCGCAGGAGTTCGAGCTCCTGCGGGCCGACCGGGAGGTGGTCGTCCCTGGCGAGCGCTGAGCGACGACGCAAGGTGAACGAGGCGATCCGGAAGGTGCTCTCGGACGCGCTGCCGACGCTGAAGGATCCGCGCATCGGCTTCGTGACGGTCACCGGAGTGAAGACGACCAAGGACATCTCGCAGGCGACGGTCTACGTCAGCGTCCTCGGCTCCGAGGAGGAGCAGGCGCGCACGCTCGACGGCCTCCGCTCGGCGCACGGCGTGCTCCAGAGTCAGGTCGCGCGCGAGCTCGGCACACGGCGAACCCCGGTGCTGTCGTTCGAATACGATCCCGCGATCGAACGAGGGGTTCGGCTCACGCAGATGATCGACGAGCTCGCTCCTGCAGATCCCGATGCCGAATCCGACTGACATGCAGGCGGTCGTGACCGCCCTCCAGGAGAAGGAGCGCTTCGCCGTCACGTCGCACGAGGCGCCCGACGGCGACGCGCTCGGATCTCTGCTCGCCACCGGTCTTGCGCTCGGACAGCTGGGGAAGGACGTCGTCATGTTCCTGGGCGGGCCGGCACCGCTTCCGGGCGAGTACCGGTTCCTGGAGCTCGAGCAGGTCGGGCTCCGCCGCGAGCGCCCCGCGGATCTCGAGCAGCGCGTGCTCGTCGCGGTCGACTGTGCGAGCGCGAACCGTGTCGGCGCCGAGCCGGGGATCGTGGCCGCGGCGCCGTTCACGATCAACATCGACCACCATCACGACAACCCGCGTTTCGGCGACGTGAACCTCGTCGTGGCCGAGGCGTCGTCCACGGGCGAGGTGCTGGCCGACGTCTTCCGCGAGGCCGGCGTCGAGCTGACGCCGGAGATCGCGGAAGCGCTCTACATCGCGCTGGTGACGGACACCGGCCGCTTCCAGTACGCGAACACGACGCCGAAGGCGCTCCGCCTGGCCGCCGACCTCGTGGAGGCCGGTGCCGATGTCCACCGCGTCTTCCAGGGCGTGTACGAGAACGTCCAGTTCGCGAAGCTGAAGCTGCTCGCGAAGGCGCTCGAGCGCGCGCAGGTCCTGGAGGGCGGCGAGATCGTCGTCTCGCACCTCCTCCGCGGCGACTTCGAGGACGTCGGCGCCACCGAGCCGTACTCCGAGGGAATCATCGACGTGCTCCGCTCGGTCGAGGGCTCGCTCGTCTCGGCGCTGATCCGCGAGCCTCCGCGGGACGGCGCGCCGGCCGCCCGCAAGGTGTCGCTGCGCTCGTCCGTCGACGAGGTGGACGTGAGCGCGATCGCGCGCAAGTCCGGCGGCGGGGGGCACCGCGAGGCGGCCGGCTTCTCGAGCGACCTCTCGGTGGAGGAGATCACCGAGTTCATCGTGCGCGAGGTCTCCGCTCAGGTGGGCAAGGTCGGTTCCGCAGCCGAGCGGTGAGCGGGCCATGCCGCCCCGAGGGCTGACACCGAGCGGGATCATCCTCGTCGACAAGCCGGCCGGGCCGACGTCCTTCGCGATCGTGGCGGCCGTGCGCCGCCGGACGGGTGCGCGCACGGGACACGCCGGGACGCTCGACCCCTTCGCGACCGGTCTCCTGCTGCTGCTCTCCGGATCGGCGACTCGCCTCCAGCCTCGGTTCGTCGGGCTCGACAAGCGCTACCTGACCGAGATCGACCTCTCCGCACGGACCTCGACCGGCGATCCGGAGGGCGAGGTCGTCGAGGAGCACGAGCCGCCCTCGTCCCCGGAGCTCGAGCGAGGGCTGGATGAGCTGCGCGGGGAGATCGAGCTGCCGATTCCCGCCGCATCGGCGGTGAAGATCGGCGGGGAGCGCGCCTACAAGCTGCACCGTCGCGGCGTCGTCGTAGACATGCCCGTGCGCCGGATGCGCATCGACGAGCTTCGGCTCGAGTGGCTACGAGCGCGGCATCGCCCGGCTCGACCTCCTGGTGTCCTCGGGCACGTACGTGCGGGCGATCGCGGAGGCTCTCGGCGGCCATTGCCGGTCGCTGCGGCGGACGGAGATCGGGCCGTTCAGCGTCGACGAAGCCGACGAGGATCGTCTCATCACGCCCGACGACGCCGTGGCGAGGTTGCCGTGAAGGTCGTGCGCGAACCGACCGAGCTCGAGCCGCGGCCCAGGGCGGTCGCGATCGGGAGCTTCGACGGCGTCCACCGCGGGCATCGCGCCGTTTTCGAGACCGCGATCGAGACCGGGCTCGAGCCCACGGTCCTCACGTTCGACCCGCACCCGCGCATCGCGCTCGGGAACAAGGTCGAGCTCCTGACGACGCTGGAGCGGCGCCTGGAGCTGATCGACGAGGCGGGGATCGCGACGTGCCTCGTCGCGGCCTTCACCCCGGAGCTCCAGCGCCTGACGCCGCAGGAGTTCGCAGAGCGCTATCTCAGCGCGATCGGCGCGGAGATCGTCGTCGCCGGCGAGGACTTCCGCTTCGGCGTCCGCCGCTCGGGCGATCTCGAGCTGCTGCGGGAGCTCGGCTTCGAGACGCTCAGTCCGGTCGAGGTCGAAGGCGTCTCTTCGACGGCGATTCGTACCGCGCTCGCGGACGGGGACGTCGTGGGCGCCGCCGCGATGCTCGGCCGCCCCTTCGAGCTCGACGGAGTGGTCGTCGCGGGCGACCAGCGCGGTGGGACGCTCGGCTACCCGACGGCCAACCTGCGCCTCGGAGACCGACCTCGCGTGCCCGGGGTACGGGATCTACGCCGGCGCCGCGCTTGGACATCGCGCGGCCGTGTCCATCGGGACGAACCCGCACTACGGCGGCACGGAGCGCCGAATCGAGCCGTATCTCCTGGACTTCGACGGCGACCTCTACGGCAAGCGCCTCGTGGTCGAGCTGTGGGAGCGGCTCCGCGACGAGGCCGTGTTCGCCAGCGAAGAGGAGCTCGTGGCGCAGATCGCCGAGGACGTCGAGGCGACGAGGGCGGCTCGCAGACCGGGGGCGGCTGACTAACGTAGAGGCGTGTCCGGTCAGAACGGAACGCCGCTCATCCACGCCCGCGGGCTCGTCAAGCGCTTCGGCGACTTCGTCGCCGTGGACGGGATCGACTTCGACCTCCAGCGCGGGGAAGCCTTCGGCTTCCTGGGGCCGAACGGCGCGGGGAAGACCTCGACGATGCGCATGATCGGCTGCGTCTCGCCGGTGACGGAAGGCAGTCTCAGCGTGTTCGGGCTCGATCCGGCTCGCGACGGGGTGCAGATCCGTGGCCGCCTCGGCGTCGTCCCGCAGCAGGACACGCTCGACATGGAGCTGACCGTGCGCGAGAACATCGTCATCTACGGCCGCTACTTCGGCCTTCCACGGCGCCACCTCGGCGAGCGAGCGGACGAGCTGCTCGAGTTCGTGGAGCTCACCGAACGGGCGAACGACAAGGTCGAGCCGCTCTCCGGCGGCATGAAGCGACGACTGACGATCGCACGCTCGCTCGTCAACGATCCCGAGGTCATGCTCCTGGACGAGCCGACGACCGGCCTCGACCCGCAGGCGCGCCATGTCGTCTGGGATCGGCTGTACCGGCTCAAGCGGCAGGGGGTGACGCTCGTCCTGACGACGCACTACATGGACGAGGCCGAGCAGCTCTGCGATCGGCTCGTGGTCATGGACCGGGGGAAGATCGTCGCCGAGGGCTCTCCGCGGGAGCTCATCGAGCGCTACTCGACGCGCGAGGTGCTCGAGCTCCGCTTCGACGACGGCAGCCGCCCCGACGACTTCTCGTACTGGACCGAGGGTCTCGTCACCCGCATCGAGCCGCTGCCCGACCGCGTCCTGCTGTACACGGACGACGGCGACGCCGCATCCCATGGGATCCACGAGCGTGGGCTCGTCCCCGAGAGCGTGCTCGTGCGCCGCAGCACGCTCGAAGACGTCTTCCTGCACCTGACCGGGCGTTCGCTCATCGAGTAAGCGTGAGCTCGCTCGCCCTCGCACTCCGCCCGCTCGAGTTCTTCTTCACGCAGTACAAGCGCGTCTGGCGCGGCACGGCCGTCACGAGCGTCGTGACGCCCGTCGTCTACCTGCTCGCGCTCGGGGTCGGGCTGGGTGTCTTCGTCGACCGCTCCGCCGATCTCGAGGGCGGCATCTCCTATCTCGAGTTCGTCGCGCCGGGCCTGATGGCCGCGACCGCGATGCAGCTCGCTACCTTCGAGGCGGCCTGGCCGGTCTTCTCCGCGATCAAGTGGGATCGCCAGTACCACGCGATGCTCGCCGCTCCGCTCCGCGTGCGCGACATCCTGCTCGGCCACCAGTCGTTCATCGCGTTCCGCCTGCTGCTGACGGCGACCGTGTATCTCGTCGTGATCACCGCGTTCGGCGCGGTGAGCTCGCCGCTCGCGATCCTCGCCATCCCGGTCACCGTGCTCGTCGGGCTCTCGTTCGCCGCGCCGATCGCAGCCTGGGCGGCACACACGGAGACGGAGGTGTCCTTCGTCGCGATCTTCCGCTTCGTCATCCTCCCGATGTTCCTCTTCTCGGGGACCTTCTTCCCGATCTCGACCCTGCCCGCGCCGCTCGAGGTGATCGCATACGCGACCCCGCTCTGGCACGGCGTGACGCTGTGCCGCGACCTCACGCTCGGCGACGTGCAGCTCGCCGATGACCTCCTGCACCTGGGGTACCTGCTCGTTTGCGTCGGCGTCGGCCTCGCGGTCGCGGCGTACACCTATCGGAAGCGGCTGGTGGTGTAGATGAGCGAGCTCGTCGCACGCGCGCGTCTCACCGTTCCCGCGAAGCCCGCATTCGGCGGCCTGCTCATCGTCGAGCGGAACGCGATGGTCTACCGCCGGACGTGGATGATCCTCTTCTCCGGCTTCTTCGAGCCGCTCTTCTACCTCTTCTTCTTCGTCTACCCGCTCGAGCGCTTCATCGGGGACGTCACGTCTGCGGGCGAGACGATCGAGTACGCGGCGTTCGTCGCGCCTGCGCTGCTCGCGTCGTCGGCGATGAACGGCGCCTTCTACGACGCGACCAACGTGTTCTGGAAGCTGCGCTACGGGAAGGTCTACGACTCGATCCTCGCGACCCCGATCGGGCCGAAGGACGTCGCGGTGGGGGAGACGATCTGGGCCGTCGTGCGCGCGATGCTCTACTCCGCCGCGTTCCTGCTCGTGATCGTGGCGCTCGGACTCGTCGAGTCCTGGTGGGCGCTCCTTGCGCTGCCGGCCTGCTTCGTCATCGGGTTCGGCTTCGCCGGGGCGGGGATCGCGGCGGTGACGTGGATGAGGAACTGGAAGGACTTCGACCTGATTCAGCTGATCATGCTGCCGATGTTCATGTTCTCGGCGACCTTCTATCCCATCTCCGTCTACCCCGAGGTGCTGGAGTGGATCGTCCGCTGCCTGCCGCTGTACCACGGGATCGAGCTCGTCCGCTCGCTGACGACCGGCAGCTGTCGGCGCCATGCAGCTCGTCAACGTCGCCTACCTGGCGATCATGGGTCTCGTCGGGATGGCGATCGCGTCGCGCCGCATCGACACGCTGCTGCTGAAGTAGCGGCTCTCAGTCGCAGGCGGGTCGCGCCCGGCGGCTCGCCGGACTCGCGGCCCATGCGGAACGAGAAGTCGCGCAGCGGCCAGAACGTGACGAATACCTTCCCGAAGATCGGGTCGCCGAGGACGGTGCCGAACGTCCGGCTGTCGATCGCGACGCTGCGGTTGTCGCCGAGGAGGAAGTACTGCTCGTTCGGCACTCGCACGGACAGGAACGGCTCGGTCGTGATGTCGTCGAACTTGACGTCGTTCACGAACACCGTGCCGTCACGGCCCTCGACCACGTCGCCCGGCCCGCCCGCGACGCGGAGGATGAGCTCGCGATCCCGCGCGTCCTCGTCCGGGACGACGTCGCCCGCGACGGTCTCGGCCGCGTGGACGACGACGATGTCGCCCGGCTCCGGGTCGCGGATCTTGTACGTGATCCCCTCGGCGAGCACGCGTCCGTCACAGGCGGCGATCGCCGGAGCCATGGCCAAGCCCCTCGAGCGCGCCGAGACGAGCAGCTCGGCGAAGTCGAGCACGAGGATCGCGATCGCGACGATGACGATGATCGCGAGAGCGCGCGTGATGCCGCGAAGCATGGCCGCTGCTACCCTTCCCGAGACCGCAGTCGCGGCTCCGGCGTGTTTCTTCCTTCACGCGGGGCGGGGATTGCGGAGTCGTCTAGACGGAGGAGATGCATGAGCCTCACCAAGGAAGTCAAGCTGGAGATCGTCGAGAAGCACGGTCGCGCGGCAACCGATACTGGTTCGGTGGAGGTGCAGGTAGCCCTTCTCACGAGAAGGATCAACGACCTCACCGAGCATCTGCGGACGCACCCGAAGGATCACTACTCGCGGAGGGGCCTCCTCAAGCTCGTCGGCCGCCGCCGCCGCTTCCTCGACTACATGCAGCGGAAGGACATCGAGGGCTATCGCGCCCTCATCAAGGAGCTCGGCCTGCGCCGCTAGCTCCCTGAAGACAGGGAAGGTGGAAGTTTGAGCCAGTCCCGACGCGTCGGCGCTGACTCAAACCTCCACCTTCCGCACACGAAGGAAAGGTGAAGGGATACAAGCAATGAGCACACTCACCGGGCAAGTCGCCACGGTGTCCGTCGACGTGGGCGGTCAGGAGATCGTCTTCGAGACGGGCAAGCTCGCAAAGCAGGCCGATGGTGCGGTCACCGTGCGCTCCGGCGACACGATGATCCTCGCGACCGCCGTCGGCCGGCCCGACGCACGACCGGACGCGGACTTCTTCCCGCTCACGGTCGACGTCGAGGAGCGGATGTACGCCGCCGGCAAGATTCCGGGCGGCTTCTTCAAGCGGGAGGGCCGCGCGACGGAACGCGCGACGCTCACCGCACGCATGATCGACCGGCCGATCCGGCCGCTCTGGCCGAAGGGCTTCCGCAACGAGGTGCAGGTCGTCTGCACCGTCCTCTCGGCCGACCTCGTGACGCCGCACGACATCCTCTGCATCAACGGGGCGTCGGCGGCGCTCGCGATCTCGCCGCTGCCCTTCCTCGGGCCGATCGGCGGCGTCCGCATCGGTCAGCTCGGCGGCGAGCTCGTCGTCAACCCGACGCTCGAGCAGCTGGACGAGTCCACGCTCGACCTCATCGTCGTCGGCACGAGTGAGGGGCTGACGATGGTCGAGGCGGGTGGGGATCAGATTCCCGAGGAGACCATCCTCGAGGCGCTCGAGCTCGCCCAGGTCGAGATCGTCAAGATCTGCGAGGCCCTCGACAGCCTGCGCGAGCAGGTCGGCAAGGCGAAGTGGGTCGATCTCGACCTGACGGCCGAGCTCGAGGCCGCGCACGGGGATGCGATTCGCGACGCCGTCGCCGTCCATGGGCTCCGCGAGGCGTCCGCGGCGGTGGACGCGCTCGTCGAGGAGGCCTCGCCGCCGGTCTCGATGGCCTCGACCGAGGACGACATGACGAAGCGGGGTCAGATCCGTGCGAGCTTCGGCTCGATCCTCGAGAAGGCGCGTTCGAGCGCCGTCGAGGGCCCGGTGCGGGAGCAGTTCCTCACCGAGCTTCGCGAGCTCACCGATGCCGAGCAGGACTCGAAGGTCCTCAAGTCGGCGAAGCGCGACCTGCTGTTCACCCGCATCCTCGACGAGGTCGAGCTTCCCTTCCCGGTCGGTCCTGCGCCTCCCGAGGGCGAGCCGGCCGTCAAGGATTCGACCACGAAGCAGTACGTCAAGCGGGCGGCCGAGGCGATCTACAAGGACCTCGTCCGGAAGAAGATCGCCGTCGACAAGCGGCGCCCGGACGGACGTGCGGCGGAGGAGATCCGGCACGTCGAGTGCGACGTGCAGGTGAGCCCGCGCACGCACGGCTCGGCGCTCTTCACGCGCGGGCAGACGCAGATCATGACGCTGCTGACGCTCGGCACGATGAAGGAGGGTCAGAAGATCGACGACCTCTCCCGCGAGCAGAACCGCCGGTACATGCACCACTACAACTTCCCGCCCTTCTCGGTCGGGGAGACGGGCTTCATGCGTGGCCCGAAGCGGCGTGACATCGGGCACGGTGCGCTCGCGCAGCGCGCGCTCCAGTCCGTCATCCCGTCGATCGAGGAGTTCCCGTACACGATCCGCCTCGTCTCCGAGACGCTCGAGTCGAACGGCTCGTCGTCGATGGGGTCGGTCTGCGGCTCGACGCTCGCGCTGATGGATGCGGGCGTGCCGATCGCGGCGCCCGTCTCGGGCATCGCCATGGGCCTCGTGAAGGAGGGCGACGACTACGTCATCCTCACGGACATCCAGGGTGCCGAGGATCACCTCGGCGACATGGACTTCAAGGTCGCCGGCACGCGCGAGGGCATCACCGCCCTGCAGATGGACATCAAGATCACCGGCGTCACGCAGGAGATCATGAGGTCCGCTCTCACCCAGGCGAAGGAGGCCCGGGAGTCGATCCTCGACACGATGCTGGGCGCCCTTCCGGAGCCCCGCACGCAGATGGCGGATCATGCTCCGCGCATCTCGTCGATCAAGATCAACCCCGAGTTCATCGGGATGGTCATCGGCAAGGGCGGCGAGACGATCCGCGCACTCGAGGGCGACTACGAGGTGCAGATCGACATCGAGGAGGACGGCACGATCCTCATCTACGCCACCGAGGGCACCAAGGCCGAGGCCGCGATGTCCGCGATCCACGCCCTCACGAAGTCACCCGAGGTCGGCGACGCGTACACCGGCAAGGTCGTGAAGACGACCCAGTTCGGCGCGTTCGTCGAGCTCAAGAAGGGCACGGACGGGCTGCTCCACGTCTCGAACGTGGGCCCGGGCCGGGTCGCTCACATCGAGGACGTCATGAGCCGCGGCGACGTCGTCGACGTCGTCGTGCAGGAGGTCGACGTCGATCGCGGCCGCATCGGGCTGAAGCTCGTCGCGAAGCACGAGAACGGCGGGCTGGTCATGCCCGAGGAGCTCATCGAGCGGGCGAAGAACGCACCTCCGCGCCCCGAGCGCGAGGAGCGCCCTCGCGGTGGCGGACGGGACCGCGGCCGCTCGCGCGAGCGGGCCTAGGAACGGCAGCCAGGGGCGGCTCTGCCGCCCCTGGCTCCACCTCAGCCGTCGACGAGTAGCGCGAGGTCGACCGCGTGGGCCCGCACGTCGGGCTCGACGAGCCCCTTCCGGAATGCCATCGCCACGGCCTGCGCGCGCGTGTGCACGCCGAGCTTGGACAGGACGTGCTGGATGTGGGTCGCGACCGTCTTCGAGCTGATCACGAGCTCGTCGGCGATCTGGCTCTGCGTTCGCCCCTCGGCGAGCAACCCGAGGATCTCTCGCTCACGCGGGCTGAGCCCGGAGTCGTTTCCGTTCCCGTGCTCCGTTCCCGTGTCCATTCTTGGGTGCCGAGGTCACGCGTCGCAGCGAGCGCTTGACGCGCGCGAGCAGCTCGGCCGCGTCGAGCGGCTTCGTCAGGTAGTCGTCGGCTCCGAGCATGAGCCCCGCGGTGCGGTCGAACGCGTCGATCTGAAGGCCGGACACGAGGATGACGGGCAACTCGTCATCGAATGCCTCGTGAAGCTGCTGCATGACCTCCAGGCCGTTTGCGGCGCCGGGCAGCTCGACCTCGACGATCGCGAGCGCCGGCCTGTCGGCGCCGAGCCGCTCGACGAGCTCGTCGGCAGTCGGAGTCGGGCGGGCGTCGTATCCGAGCCGGACCGCGACCTGGACCGCCGTCAGGCGTGAGCCATCGTCGGAGTCGACGATCAAGATCGTGCCGCAGTCCTGCATTCCCCAGTCCTTTCTCCCGTGCGGATCATGCGCCGAAAGCGCTGGAAATCAAGCGGTCGCCGTAGGGTGATCGCCGCAGTCCGATTACGGCATCCGCCGCTGGGCGAAGGGCCTGGAGCGGCGCAAGCTACTCCCGACACTTGCGGTGGGTCTGCGGCGACCCCCGAGGGGGGCGTCGGCGCTGACCGGAGGAGGGGGAGTCTCCTCTGACCGCCTAACTGGTGGGAGGATGGAATGACAGAACGAGTTATCGGGCCGACAGGCAGCCCGCGGCGACGGTGCGACCTGCTGCTACCGAGTCGTTGCGGCGACTCGCTCTCGGCGCTCTTCTACTCACCGGCGCGCAAGCAGTCCACGATTTCACGTTCGAGCTCGACGGAAACACGGCGCGACGTCCGGCACGGGGCCGAACCCCGACGGTTCGACGTTGGATCGAAGCATCTTCAACGCCGATGGGAGTACGACGTCGGCCCTATGCCGAGCAATTCGCTCAGCGCGACGTTCATGCGGGACTTCGGTCTGAAGGATCCCGGCCGCACCGACTGCAGCTTCACGTCGACCGAGGACACGAAACCTGTGTGCACCGCGGACTGCGACGAAGTTCGCGACGGGCAGCAAGGACACCCTGGACATTCTCGGGGTGGCAGTGCAACCTGGACAACAACGTCAACAGCAAGATCGACATCATGAACACCTACGGCCCTTGCGACGCCGAGGCCGACGGCGACCGCCTCCTGTACTTCGGGATGGAGAAGAACGAGGACAACGGCGTCAACGATGTCGGCTTCTGGTTCCTTCAGGGCAACGCCGAGCTGCCTCTTCGCCCGCGGAGAGGCCGTGACCTGGAACGGGCTGCACACGGTCGGCGACGTTCACGTCGTGTCCGAGTTGGCGAGCGGTGGAGGCGTGAGCAACGTCACCGGGTACAGGTGGGTTGGCGGTAACAACGCGCTCGTTGCCTTCGGTTCCGGCGGCGACTGCAAGACGACGACGGTGGCCGTGCCGCCCACCGAAGACGTGATCTGCGCTGACCACCAACTCTGGGTTGAACATCTTCAACGACCGGACATCACCACGCAGCTGGCTCACCGCGGACGCGACGCTCGGCGTCGGCAACACGGTCGTGCCACCCGACTTCTTCGAGGGCGCGATCAATATCACGAAGGCATTCCAATCTCATCCCTGCCGCGGCGAGAGAACCGAACGCGCGCCCCGGCTACAATCCCGCGGCGTGTCGAAGCACCAACTCACGGAGCTCGCGGGCGGCGAGCGCGTCATCTCGGAGCGGGTTCCGGGTGTCCGCTCGATCGCGCTCGGCTTCTGGATCGGTGCGGGCTCGCGTGACGAGACGGACGCGCGCGCGGGCGTCACGCACTTCATCGAGCACATGCTCTTCAAGGGCTCGTCCCGGTACTCGGCGCAGGAGATCGCGGAGATCTTCGACGAGCTCGGCGGCGAGCTGAACGCGGCCACCTCGCGCGAGACGACCGTCGTCTACGCGCGCATCCCGGACGTCGGGCTCGAGCGCGCGCTCGACGTGATGGCGGACATGGTCTTCAGGCCGACCTTCACGGACGTCGACTCCGAGCGCGAGGTCGTGCTCGAGGAGATCGCGATGGTCGAGGACACGCCGAACGACCTCGTCCACGACATCGCCGCGGAGGCGGTCTTCGGGCGCCATCCGCTCGGGCGCCCCGTCATCGGGCGTGCGCCCGTCATCGCGAGCGTCTCGCGCCGCGGGCTCGCCGCGTACCACGGCCGTGCCTATCGGGCGGATCGCGTCGTGCTCGCAGCAGCCGGGAACGTCGGCCACGCCGAGCTCGTGGCGCTGCTTCGGCCTCGACGCGAGCGCGCGGCCAACGGTGCGAGCCTGCCCGCGCGCAAGCCGGCTCGTTCGAGCGGTGCTCCGGGCGTGCGCTTCCAGCGCAAGGACACGGAGCAGTACCACGTCTGCCTGAGCGCGCCCGGGATCTCGCGTCTCGACGAGCGCCGCTTCGCTGCCTCGCTGATGGATGCGATCGTCGGCGGCTCGGCCTCCTCCAGGCTCTTCCAGGAGATCCGCGAGAAGCGCGGCATGGCGTACTCCGTCTACAGCTACTCGTCGCAGTACGCGGACGCGGGACAGATCGGGGTCTACGTCGGTACGCGGGAGGAGAACCTGTCCGAGTGCCTGGAGATCGCGGTCGCGGAGCTGTCGGACCTCGCAGCCGGCAACGTGCGCTCCGACGAGCTCGCTCGCGCGAAGGAGAACCTGAAGGGGCGCATCCTGCTCTCGCTCGAGTCGACGTCGAATCGAATGACGCGGCTCGGGCGGTCCCTCGTCACGAGCACTCCGCTGCTGCGCCCCGAGGAGATCGTGCGCCGGCTCGAACGCGTGACGGGTGACGAGGTCGCGGAGCTCGCGACGGCCCTGCTCGCTCCGGAGCGCCTGTCCGTGGCAGGGATCGGTCCGGACGAGGTGCGCTTCAACGAGGCCGTGTCGAGGGTGAACCCGGCGCTCCTCGAGAAAGCTGCCGTAGTGCGCGTCGCTCTCTTCGGCGCGACCGGCAAGGTCGGCTCGCTCCTCGGGCCCGCTCTCGGGGCAGCCGGCCACGACGTCGTCGACGGGCGCGACGGCGACCTGGGCGGCTGTGAGGCAGCCGTCGACTTCACGCTGCCGGATGTCGTCGTCGCGAACGTCGAGGCGTGCCTCGCCGCGAGACGTCCCCGTCGTCATCGGGACGAGCGGATTCGAGCTCGCCGCGGTGGACGCCGCGGCTCGTGCGGCCGGCGTGCCCTGCTTCTACGCCCCCAACTTCGCGCAGGGCGCCGTTCTCATGCTGCGGTTCGCCGAGGAGGCGGCGAAGGTCTTCCCGCGCGCGGAGATCGTCGAGCTGCACGGCGAGGCCAAGCGTGACGCTCCGTCCGGCACGGCGAAGGCGACCGCGGCACGCATGGGCACCGAGCCGGCGATCCACTCGGTTCGCCTGCCCGGCCTCGTTGCGCACCAGGAGGTCATCTTCGGCGGACCGGGGGAGACGCTCACGATCCGGCACGACACCACGTCGCGGGAGGCGTTCGTGCCGGGTGTCTTGCTCGCGCTCGAGAAAGTACGCGCGCTTCCGCCAGGCCTCACCGTCGGGCTCGACAGCCTTCTCTAGCCCGCGAATCCGGCGACGCGGGAGGTGCCTGGCTCGACCGTGTCGTAGGATTTCGGTGTGCTGGGCGAGGTCCTGACCGCGATCGTCACGCCCTTCAAGGCGGACGGGTCGGTCGATATCGAGAGCTTCCGAGCTCTCGCGTCGCACCTCGTCGCGAACGGCTCTGACGGCGTCGTCGTGACCGGGACGACCGGCGAGTCGCCGACGCTCTCCGACGACGAGCGGTTCCAGCTGTACGAGGCCGCGGTCGACGAGGTCGGCGATCGGGCGACGGTGATCGCCGGAACGGGGACCTACGCGACGGAGCACTCCGTCCACCTGACCGCCCGCGCCCACGAGCTCGGCGTGCACGGCTTCCTCGTGGTGACGCCGTACTACTCGAAACCACCGGTGCGAGGGATCGTCCGCCACTTCGAGGAGATCGCGGCCGTCTCCGACCGGCCCATCGTGGCCTACAACATTCCCGGCCGCGTCGTTCTCAATCTGGAGACGGATGCGATCGCGCAGCTCAGCGGAGATCCCGAACGTGCGCGCGGTGAAGCAGGCGAATCCCGATCTCGAGCAGGCGCGGGCGATCGTCGAGCTGGGGCTCGACCTGTACGCGGGCGACGACGACCTGGTCTTCCCGTTCCTCGAGCTCGGCGGCCTCGGTGGCGTCTGCGTGCACACGCACGTCGTCGGGCCACGGGTGAAGGAGATGGTGCGGCGGTTCCGCGAGGGAGACGTCGACGGGGCGCGAGCGCTCGATCAGGAGCTGCTGCCCTCGATCGAGCTCCTGCGCGTGGCGACGAACCCGATCGCGATCAAGTGCGCTCTCAACCTGCTCGGTCACGAGGTCGGCGGTCACCGCCTTCCGCTCGTGGAGGCGACCGACGAGGAGCGCGACGCGGTGCGCGGCTGCCTCGAGCGACTCGGGCTCCTCGCGCCCGTCGCCGCGTAACCCGGAGCGCCCGCAGGCGACGGCCGTAGACTGAGCCGGTGAGCGAAAGCCTGCGAATCATCCCGCTCGGCGGCCTCGGCGAGGTCGGGAAGAACATGACCGTGTACGAGTCCGGCAGGCGAGATCATCGTCGTGGACGCCGGGCTCGCCTTCCCGCGCGACGAGCATCTCGGCGTCGACCTCCTCCTGCCCGACATCGGCTACCTCGAGGGTCGCCACGTGCGAGCCGTCGTCCTGACGCACGGCCACGAGGATCACGTCGGCGGGCTGCCGTACCTGCTGCGCGAGGTGGACGTCGAGGCGGTGGTGGCGACGCCGCTCACGCTCGCGCTCGTGAAGTCGAAGCTCGACGAGCACGGGCTGGGCCAGAAGGCCGAGCTCGTCGCGGCCGAGCCCGGCGACGCGCCTCTCGCTCTCGGCCCTTTCACCGTCGAGCTCGTCCGCGTCGCGCACTCGATCCCGGACTCGGCGGCGCTCGTGATCGAGTGCGCGGCCGGTCGCGTCGTGCACACGGGCGACTGGAAGCTCGACCACACGCCCGTGGACGGGCTCAAGACGGACGTGGGGAAGCTGGCCGAGATCGGCAATCGCGGCGTCGACCTTCTCCTCGGTGACTCGACGAACGCCGAACGACCCGGGAACACGGGCTCGGAGCGGGTCGTCGGCGAGGCGTTCCGCGCGATCTTCCCCCTGAAGCGAGGGAAGATCCTCGTCGCGTCGTTCGCCTCGAACATCCATCGCATGCAGCAGGCGGCGGACGTCGCCGTCGAGCTGGGGCGGAAGGTCACGGTGGTCGGCCGCTCGATGCGGAAGAACCTGAATATCGCCCGCAGCCTCGGCTACGTCTCGTTTCCCGAGGACGCGCTCGTGAATCCCGACGTGGCGGCCGAGTTGCCCGCGGACGAAGTGCTCGTCCTCTGCACGGGCAGTCAGGGCGAGCCCATGTCCGCCCTCACGCGCATCGCCTACGGCGACCACAAGGCGGTCTCGGTCGAGCCGGGCGACACCGTCGTCATCTCCGCGAAGCCCGTGCCCGGCAACGAGCTGCGCGTGCACGACTCCATCAACCAACTGGCTCGCGCCGGCGCCGAGGTGCTGCACGAGGAGATCGCGCCGGTTCACGTCTCCGGGCACGCGTACCAGGAGGAGCTTCGGACGATGCTCTCGCTGCTTCGACCGAGGCACGTCATGCCCATCCACGGGGAGTACCGCATGCTCGCGGCGCATGCCAAGCTCGCGCGCGAGGCCGGCGTCCCCGAGGAGCGCATCCTCATCGCCGAGAACGGCTCGGTGGTCGAGCTCGCCCGCGGCGGGGCGCGGCTCGTCGACCGGGTGGAGACTGGAGTCACGTTCGTGGACGGCCTCCGGGTCGGGGACGTCAAGGACGTCGCGCTCCGCGACCGCCGTCGGCTGGCCGACGACGGCGTGCTCATCGTGGTGACGACGCTGGCGTCGTCCGACGGTGGAGAGGTCGCGCCCCCGGAGCTGATCGCACGTGGCTTCGTCGAGTCCGACGATCTCCTCGTCGAGCTCCGCCAGGAGGCGGATCGCGTCGTGCGAGAGCTGGCGGCGGAGCACGTGACCGAGATCAAGCTGCTCCAGGAGCACATCCACGATGCCGTCGGCCAGATCGTGTACGACCGCACGCGGCGGCGGCCCATGGTGCTCCCCGTGGTGATCGAGGTCTGATGGTCGGCTGCCCGGCTGGCACTCCGTCATCGAGCGCAACGCCGCCAGCGAGCTGACCGCCCGGCGGCTGGTCGCGCAGCTCCGGGCCTGCGAGGCGGCCTCGCTCGCGTTCTGCCGCCTGCTCGAGCGGTGGGGGAGGGGAGACGCCGTTCCGGCGACCCCCGGTGCCCGCCAGGCCGCTCTGCATCGCGCGGCGGATCGCGTCGAGACTGCGCTCGCAGGTCTCGAGCAGCCGTTGTCGCAGTACCTGCTCGAGCTCGAGCCCGAGCGTGCGGAAGGACGCTCGTGGTACCTCGGGCCCGGCCCGGGGGAGCTCGTCGAGTGGCGTCCGGTGCTCGATCGCGCGGGCGTGCGCGCGTGCCCGAATCGCGTCGCCGCCGTCTACCTCGAGCTCGCGGTGCTCGTGCGTGCGCTCGAGGGCCTCGCGACGGCGGCCTCACTCGACGCGGTACCGGATCGCTCGTCGCTCTGGGCGGGCCTGTTCGACCTCCAGGACACGCTTCTCGGCTCGACCGTGGACGACCTGCGCGCGCTGGCTGCCTAAGGTAAGAGGTCGGCCGTCAGCCGCTTGGGTGCGACGATTCGATAGCTCTCCTCGACCCAGTCGCGCAGGACGTCCAGGGAGACGCCCGGCGCGCGTGTCGGCACCGTCACCCAGCCCGCCTTGCCGAGTCCGTAGCCCGTGGGCCGCGCGCCCTCGATCGACAGCGCGTGGGCATGCGACTCGTCGAGCTTCACCGTGACGTGCCGGGAGCCGTTCGAGCCGAGGAAGACGAAGATCTTGCCGCGCACCTTGGCCACGTCCTCGCCCCACGGGTGCTCCTCGACCGCCTCCGGGAGCGAAAGTGCGAACGCGCGGACCTTCTCACGCACGGTTGCCATGGCTCCGAGGACGATAGCCTCACGTGGTGGCCGAGCACGTCGTCGTCTTCGTCGAGGTTCCGTCGGGATCGAGGAACAAGTACGAGCTCGACGACGAGTTGGAGGCGATCGTCCTCGACCGGCGCCTGTTCACGTCGATGGCGTATCCGGCCGACTACGGGTTCATCGAGGGCACGATGGGCGGCGACGGCGATCCGCTCGACGCGCTCGTCCTCGTCGGTGAGCCTACGTTTCCGGGCTGCCGCATTCGCGCGCGGGTCGTCGGCGTATTCCACATGGCCGACGAAAAGGGGCCGGACGAGAAGATCCTCTGCGTACCCCTGAAGGATCCTGCGTGGATGCGCGTGACGGACGTGCACGACATCCCGACGGAGTTGCGCAACGAGATCGAGCACTTCTTCCAGGTCTACAAGGACCTCGAGGAGGCGAAGGTCGAGACGCGCGGGTACGGGAATCGCGCCGACGCCGAGCTGGTCGTGGCCGAGGCTCGAGCGCGCGCCTCGTAGCGGGCCGCCCGCAGGAGCGGGCGCGTGGACGTCGAAACGCGCGAGCATGGCTGCTCGCAAGAAGAAGCGGCCGCTTCGGCCACGCGTCCCCTCCCGCGTGAAGAAGCGGACGAGACGGACCCGCTCCGAGCACGAGAACGAGCTGCTCGGGCTCGCGCTCCTCGCGCTCGGGCTCGTTCTCTCGGCGATTCTCTACATCGGTCTCGACGGTGGTGCGGTCGGCTCGTGGCTGGCCGGCGCGCTCGAGGATCTCATCGGCAACGCGGCCTACGTGCTCCCGCTCGCCTTGCTCGCGACGGGTGGGCTGCTCCTCGCGCGAAGCGAGCTCCTCGACGTGCGACCCTTCCGCCTCGGCATCGGCGTGGGCTTTCTCGGCCTGATGACGCTCCTCGGGAAGGACTCCGGCGGCTTTCTCGGGATGGCGATCGGCGGGACGCTCGCTGCTCTCATCGGCGAGACCGGCGCCGCGATCGTCGGCGGC
>CAWEGY010000004.1:0-188774 GCA_963808865.1 uncultured Gaiellaceae bacterium
CGGGCCAGCTCCAGCTCGAGCGGCGGCACCTCGCGTGTCAAGTCGCCGACACTCTAAGGCTCTGCGCTAGCCGAGGTAGAGCTCGCGCTCCTCGGGCGTGAGCTCGCGTCCGGTGGCGGCCAGCCGCTCCTCGGCGACCCCCAGCAGCTCGTCGATCTCGCCGCAGAAGCGGCACTCGTACCCGCTCACGACCTTGTCCTCCGTGACCGCGACGATCGTCCGCGAGTCGGGGAGGAAGGCCGCAGCGGTGAACGGGCCCTCCGGGCCGGCGAGAACTTGATCAGCTTGCCGTCGGAGGCCCTCCAGACGCCGACCGATCGTGGCCCTGCCGTGACGATCCAGCGCCCGTCCGGGCTGAACCGCGCGTCTGCGACGGACCCGAAGTGGCCGCGAAGAACGCGCAGGGCCTTCCGGATCGAACGTCCCAGAGGATCGACGTCGTGGTCGCGACCGGCGGTCACCAGCCGCTGTCCGTCGGGGGAGAACGCGACGCTGGAGACGACGAGCCGATGGCCCGTCCAGCTCGCTCTCGCCGCCTCCGAGCCGTTCGAGGCGGACGACGTTGCCGTCGGCGGTGGCCGTCGTGCCGTCGGGCTCGTCGCGTCGCGAGCGGGAGGCTCGGGGACGTCCAGGTCGGCCTTGGCGAGATCCGGTCGCGTACCTGCGTCCCAGAGGCGCACGGTGCCGTCCTCGCCACCCGTGGCGACGGTGAACCCGTCGGGCGAGAACTGCGCGCGAGTCGACAGGGTCCTCGTGCCCGGCGAGCGCGCCAGCGGCCGTGCCGTTGAGCGACCAGGTCCGGGCCGTGCCGTCCCGGCTCGGCGGTGACGACCGACTGCCCGTCGGGGCTGAAGTCGACCGCGCGGACGAAGTTCGTGTGCCCGAAGAGGGGCGCTCGCAGCGCGCCCGGACGCGCGTCCCAGATCCGAGCCGGTGCCGTCGGTGCTCGCGGTGGCGACCTCCGTTCCTCCGGGCCCGATGGCGACGTCGAGGACTTGGCCCGAGTGGCCCGGCGAGCTCGTGGATGGGCTTGCCCGAGTTGAAGCCGTTCCAGACGAAGGCCAGCTTGTCGCGCCCGCCCGTGACGATGCGCCGCCCGTCGGCGCTGAACGCGAGGCTCGTGATCTCGCCCGGCTGCTCGAGGCGAAAGACGATCTGCCCGGTCGAGACGTCGACGACTCGCGCCTCCCGGCCGGAGAGGAACGCCGCGACGCCGTCCCGGCTGGCGACGACTCGCACCGCCGTCGAGCCGACATCGCCGATCGTTCGGAGCGAGCTCGCAGGAAGCCAGGTCCCACACGTGGCCCTCCCGTTCCGGACGACGACGCCGAAGCCGTCCGGCGCCGCGTCGGCGGCGGCGCGGTCGACCGAGCACGCAGCGATCCTTCCCGTCGCGGGATCGACCTCTCGGGCCGCGCCGCGCCCCGTGCAGCAGGACGAGCCGCCGTCCGCCGAGAGACGAGACTCCGCCGTCCGGGCCGACCCGCCGGGCGACGACCCTCTTCCCCGTCTTCGCGTCGACCACCCTGCGCTCCCGCCCTCGCTCGGCGAACGCAAGCGGAGTCCGTTGGGAGCGAACTCCGGCCGCTGACCGCGCCCTGCCCGCGATGGACGTCGCGGACGCGCGGCACGAAGCAGCGCCGCGCGAAGGATGTCCTCGGCGGTGTCCGACGGCGACATCCGCGCCGACTCCGACGCGAGCATCAAGCTGAGCTCGGGATCCTCCTCGAGCGCCGACGGCGGTCGCATCGAGCCGGCGCGCCTGGCATCCCGGGCGCCTCGTTCGCATTCTCGCGCTGGACGATGGCGAAGCCGGCGGCACGACGAGGACGCGCGAGCGCGGCAGCGCCGAGCGCAAGGAGCCGCTGGAGCCGCGAGCGGCGCTGATGGCGCTCGGCGAGCTGCCGCTCGACGTCGCGCTCGGTGCGATGCCGTGCGCGCCAGGCGAGCACGGGCTGGGCGAGGACGTCGTGGAAGATCTCGTAGCGGACGTCGCCGCCCTCTTCGAGCGAGCGCAGGATCCGGCGGTCCGCGAGCGTCGCCAGCACCGGCCGGAGCTCGTCCGACCGGGACCTGACCGAAGTCGGCGAGGTCGGAGACCTCGTGCGCGATCTTCGTGCCCGACGGCGTGACGAGGTGGTTGAAGAGCCGGGCGGCGACGTCCTTCTGCCCGGGGTCAGCTCCGCCAGCGCGCCCTCGAGGTGCTCCTCGACGATGTGCTGCGCGCCGCCGAGGCGCTCGAGCGTCTCGACGCCGCAGCGCGTCGGAGCCGACCGCGCGCTCCTCGTCCCAGAGGCGCTGCATGACGAGCTGGAGGTACGGCGCCTCGATCCGCGCGCCGTCCTCCGCGCCCTCGACCGCCCCGAGCCCTCCGAGCGCCGGCTCGATCTGCCCGGCGCCGACCTCGTCGAGCACGCGCTCGACGAGGTCCGGCTCGACGGCGACGGCTCCTCGCCGGTGAGCTCGGCGAAGCGCTCGACCGGGCGCTCGATCGCGGCGCGCGCGGCCGGGCGGTCGAGCCGGTCGAGGCGGAGCGTGTTCGCGAACAGGCCGGGAATCCGCCCGGTGAAGCGGTCGAGCTTCGCGAGCGAGTCCTCGCGCAGCGAGACGAGGACGTTGATGCGATGCGGGCTCGGTCAGCAGCGCCGGCAGCGCCTCGGCGAAGGACCCGGCCTGCGTCGTCGGCGTGGTAGAGGAAGTACTCCTCCGCCTGGTCGAGGATCGAGGTAGACGTCTCGCCCGGACTGGGCGCTCTCGAGCGCAGCGACGGCCGAGCCGTTCGAGCTCCTCGGCGTCCGCGACCGTCTCCGCGAGCGCCGCCGAGGGATCGTCGCTCCAACGTGAGAACACGACGACGAGCGGCTCCTCCGGAAGCTCGCGCAGCGACCGGGCGACGCCGGCGCGGAGGAGCGACGACTTCCGACGCCGCTCGGGCCGTAGAGCACGGTCAGCCGCGAGGCGATGAGGTTGGCGACGACGATCTCGCGCTCGCGCTCACGCCCGAAGAAGAGCAGCGCGTCGAGCTCGGAGTCGTCGAACGGCGTTGAGTCCCTTGTACGGCGACGGTCGGACGTCGCGCTCATGCGCGCCTCCAGCCGCCGCTCCAGCAGCTCGACGTACGACGTCGGGCTCGACGTCGAGCGGCGCGACGTCGTACCGCCGCCAGAACGCCTGCGCGAGCGGGCTCGGCGAGCCGCTGGACCGCCCACGAGCGGTACGCGACCGGCCGCTCGCCCCAGATCCGGTTGAGGATGAGGCGCAGGTTCCAGTCGGCCATCTCGTAGCCGAGGAAGAGGAAGTGGCTGCGTCGAAGCTTCGCGGCGAGCGCGACCGGGACGACCGCCGTCAGCTCCGACTGGCCGAGGTAGTCGATGTAGTCGTCCTCGGTGATGACGAAGCTCTCCCACTCGCGCTCGGGCAGCGGGTCGACGGCGCCGTGGAGCTTGAGCAGGATCGTCCGCGCGCTCGAGCGAGAGCTCGGTGGCGTACGTGTTCGGGACGTCGATCGGCCGCGGCGGCTCGCCTGGCGGGCGGTGCCAGAAGCGGCCGCGGTGCGGCCCGGCGGCGACGTAGGCGACGATGTCGACCTCCTCGCCCGCCTCCTCGAACGCGCGCTCGAGCGCGAGGTCGTAGTTGGTGCGTGACGATCAGCTGGTGCGGGCGCCCCGCGCTCGCGCAGGAGCGGCGGGAGCCGCGCGAGGAAGCGGTGCAGCGGCCCCGGCTCGACCGCCGCCTCGAAGCGCGAGTGGAGCTCGTCGTAGAGCGGGCCGGAGCCCTTCATCGTCGCGACGTACTGCGAGACGCGGGCCAGGTCGACCGGGCGATCGTCGGGCACCTCGAACGCGCTCGCAAGATGCGCAGCGAGATCGCCCGGCGCCGTCGAGGCCGAGCACCGGGACGACCCGCCCGGCGAGCAGCGCCTGCACGATCTCGCCTCCTCGTCCGCTCCGGCTGAGCGGCCCGGACGGCGAGCCCGGCCTCGTGGCGCAGGATCTCCGCCTGCAGACGCTTGAGCTCGGGCCCCGGCTCGATCCCGAGCTCGTCGACGAAGCGGCCTCGCGCGTCCTGGTACGACGTCGAGCGCCTCCGCCTGTCGGCCCGACCGGTAGAGCGCGAGCATCAGCTGCCGGCGAAAGGTCTCGCGGAGCGGGTGCTCGCGCGACGAGCGCCTCGAGCTCGCCGACGACGTCGCCGTGGCGGCCGAGCTCGAGGTCGGCGTCGATCCGCTCCTCGAGCGCGACGAGCCGCAGCTCTTCGAGCCGCCGGATCTCCGCCTGCGCGAACGGCTCGAAGGCGAAGTCCGCGAGCGCCGGCCCGCGCCAGAGAGCGAGAGCGCTGGCCGAGCAGGTCGCGCCGCTCCGCCGCGGTCGGCCGGCGCGCGTCCGCGAGCTGCTGCTCGAACGCGCGCGGCGTCGACGCTGCTCGGGCTCGATGCGCAGGACATACCCGGGGGCCTCGTCTCGAGGACGTCGGCGCCGAGCCTCGCCGCAGCCGCGAGACCGAGTTCTGGAGCGAGGCGGTCGCCGTCTTCGGCGCGCCCTCGCCCCACAGCAGATCGACGAGCCGCTCGGTCGGCGACGACCCGTCCCGCCTCGAGGAGGAGGACGGCGAGCAGGCCCGCTGCTGCTGCCCGCCCAGCGCGACGGGCCCGGCTCGTCCGCGACCTCGAGCGGGCCGAGGATCCGGAACTCGAGCGTCACAGAGCGACCTTAGATCGGCAGGCCGCTGCGCTGTCCACGCATCCGGCACAAAGGTGATCTCACGCGCTCAAGACCCGCTCAAGAAGCGGTTGGCGGCCTGTTAGCGGCCCATTGCCGGCCGGTTGGAGGCCCCTCCGACCGTGCGGGCCATGGCTACTTCACGTTCGTTCACACGTCGGGCGCTGCGCCGGCCCTCGTCGCAACCGCTGCCATCGCGCTCTCGGTCGCGGCAACCGGCCACTCGGCAGCGAGTGGGGGCCACGCAGCCACTCCCGTTCCCGTCCTCATGTACCACGTGATCGCGGATCCACCCGCAGGGGCCGCGTATCCGCAAGCTCTTCGTCGGCGAGGCCGACTTCGGTGCGCAGATGCGATGGCTCGCGCGGCATGGCTACCGCGCGGTGACACTCCGTGACGTCTGGGACCATTGGCACCGTGGAACTGCGCTGCCGCCGAAGCCGGTCGTCATCTCGTTCGACGACGGCTACCGGAGCGTTGCCCAGGCCGCGCTGCCGCCAATTGCAGGCACGCTCGTGGCCCGGCGTCCTCAACCTGACGGTCAAGAACCTCCGTGTCTCCGGTGGCCTCAGCGAGTTCAAGGTGCGGACGCTGCTCGCCGCCGGCTGGGAGCTCGCCTCGCACACGCTGACGCACCCCGACCTCCCGAGCCTCGACGACGCGGTTGCTCGCCCGCGAGGTGACTCGCTCGAGAGCTGTGCTTCGCGCCCGCTTCGGCGTCCCGGTGGACTTCTTCTGCTACCCCGCGGGCAGATACGACTCGCGTGTCGTCCGCGCTGTCCGCGCGGCCGGCTATCTCGGCGCGACCACGACCGTCGAAGGTCTCGCTCGCCCGGGCCGACCGTACGAGCTTCGTCGCATTCGCGTGAGCGGAGATGACGGCGTCACCGACTTCGCCGCGAAGCTGAGCGGATCCTGACCTGACGCTGCGAGATGAACGTCGGCGCCGGGATCGCTCCGGGAATCGGCGTTACGGTGGGGCCGGTGCACGACTCGGCGACACGGGCGGAATCGGCGGGAGCCGGCTGCGTCGGCGCGTACGGCTGGCCGGTGAAGCCCTTCGACCGCGCGCACCCGATTCGCGGCGGGTTCGGCGATCCCCGGACCGTCTTCGCGGGGCGACGCTCCGAGAGAACCGTGCTCGAGGGTGACGGCACCTTCTCCTTCCATCAGGGGCTCGACATCTCCGCCCCGGACGGCTCTCCCGTCTTCTCCGTCTCCTCGGGCACGGTGGTGCGGGCTCGCGGCGATCGCGTGACCGTCGATTGCGGCAACGGGCGCACGTTCCAGTACTGGCACATCGAACCTGCCGCGCGCGTCGGCCAGCGCGCAGTCGCCGGGCGGACGCTGCTCGGCTTCGTGCAGGAGAAGCGCGAGCACGTGCACCTGACGCACCTCGAGCGCGGCCGGGCGGTCAACCCGCTGGCTCCGGGGCGGCTCACGCCGTACCGGGACACGACGGTGCCTCGCGTGCTCGCGATCGCGATCGTGGGCGGAGCTTTCGTCGCCGAGGCGATCGACATGCCTTCCCTGCCCGTCCCCGGCCGCTGGCATGGCTTCCCCGTGACGCCCGCCCTCGTGTCGTGGCGCATGGAGTCGGCGAGCGGCCGCGTCGTCGCGGGTCCACGGGTCGCCCGCGACGTTCGCCGGGCCGTCCCGAAGAACGATCGGTTCTGGGCCACGTTCGCCCGCGGCACGCACCAGAATTGGCCGGTCTTCCACGGCGACAAGGAACAGGGCCTGAGGGGTCGCTACCTCTTCCGACTCGCCGGGGCGCGGCGTGCAGCAGGGGACGTGATCGTCGTGACTGCGTCTGACATCGCAGGGAACCGCGGCGTGCGCCGCCTCGAGCTCGACGCTCCTCTAGCCGCTGAGCGGCTAAGGCGACGCGGACTCCGGCGCCGAAATCGCTCCGGAAATCCCGGGCATATTCGACCTGTCTGCTTTTCGAGCGCGAGCAACCGCTCTCGTTGGCGGTTCGTTGGCGAATTGTGGCTGCGCGATTAGCGCCCTCCCCGAGCGTGATCGAACGGAACTCGATCAC
Source organism: uncultured Gaiellaceae bacterium (assembly GCA_963808865.1). GTDB lineage: Bacteria > Actinomycetota > Thermoleophilia > Gaiellales > Gaiellaceae > GMQP-bins7. The sequence continues at coordinate 6,763 of CAWEGY010000004.1, forward strand.
CTCGGAAGGGAGGGAACGATGCGCCAGGTCACCTCACTGCACCGCACGCTCGTCGTGCTCGCAGTCGGTCTGCTCGCGCTCGCGGCCCCGCTCGTCGCGTAGGCCAACGGCCCCGGCCCGGGCCCGGCTAGTGACGATCGAAGGTAGGTGACGCACAGAGGCCTGCGGCGGCGGGCCTCCTGCGTCACGCGTGACCGCGATGCTCAACGAAGTGCACGAGCCTGCGTGGCCCCGACGACATTTCCCTTCTGTTCGAACAGATCGATCGCTTCCGCGAACGCACGCTCGAGCCTCGTCGACGAGCTCGGCGAGCGCAGAGCACCTCGCCAAGCGCAAGTCGCGCCGAGGCGTGCCGGTTCAGCGCGTCGCGTGCCGTCCGCGAGGCGCACGGTCTCCTCGGCGAGCGCTCGCGAGCCTCGTGCAAAGCTCGCCGCGTCGCGCAAGAGAGCTTCGCCTCGAACGGGCATCCAGGACCATCTGAGCGCTCACATCGTCCGCTCGACGCATTCGCTCGGCGACCCCCGCCCACTGCTCGGCCTCCTCGAACCGACCTTGTCGGTAGAGCACCTCGGCCAGCTTCGGCTGCGCTGACAGCAGGTGCGCCGATGTCCGCGTCCGTTCGAAGTACGTCGCACTGCTCAGCGCAGGGTCGCCTCCGCTGCAGTCAAACTCCCCGGCGAGCAGCTCGACCTCCGCCCGGATCGGTTCCGCAGTGGACCCTCGCGGATCGTAGGCACCGAGATCGGTCGAAGTCTGCTCGCTGCATCGTCGATGAGCAGGCGCGCGCTCCGTGAAGTCGCCGGCCTGCGCGATGGAGCCCGCCGAGGATACGGCATCGACGCTCGCGCGGCCGAAGTGGCCGAGCCGCGTGGTCCGTCGAGGAGTTCCTCGCAACGCTCGATCCCGTCGCGGCACGGGCGTCGGCCCCCAGTAGAGGGCGGCAGCGAGCTGCTGCCAAGGCACGTCGCAGGTGGGCCAACGCTGACGCTCGGTAGTACGTCGAGCGCACGTCTCCGCCGCCTCCTCCCAGGCAGCGTGGTCTCCGCAGATGCCGCCCCGCACGCAGCCGATCAAGAGCCAGGCTCGCCCGAGACGATCGGTCATCGCCGAGCTGCCTCGAACGTCGGGTAGCGCCTGCGACGCCAACGTCGAGCAAGCATCCCGTGCCGCTCCTTCTGGCTCTGCGAGAACCCGCCCGTACGCGTCCTCCATCCGCGCCCGTAGCTCGACTTGCCGATGCCCTGCGGCGCCGAGCGCCTCGATCGCAGCGTCTGCAAGCAGTCTTCAGTGCACACGTCCGAGTCGCCCGCAGCATGCGCAGCGCGATGCCGAGCTCGCACAGGAGCTCGCGCGCTTCGCGTCGCCGCGTGAGGAGAAGCGCGATAGCACGCCCGAGCAAGTTCACCGTCGCGGGCATGTCTCCGCGCCTGCAGCGCGCGGATGCCGGCGGCGCCGAGCCGTCGGCCCGCCGTCCTCGGCCAGCCGCTCCGTGCGCCGATCCGACTCGCCGAGCTCGACCCGCAGCCGATACGCCCGCTCGAGGTGGTAGCCGACGAACTCGTCGAGCTCGGCGAGGGCCGGCTACTCCGCGTCGAGCCGGTCCGCATAGCGCTCGTGGAGCTCTGCCCGCAGACGCTTCGGCGCCGCGCGGTAGACCGCCTCCTGCACGAGCACATGGCGGAAGCCGAACCCCCCGTCGCCTCGCGGCCGCACGAACCCGCGGCCGGCGAGCGTCTGCAGATGCGCGTCAGCAGTCGGCGCGGCGTCCGGGTCGAGCAGCGCAACGACATCGTCGGCGGTGAACTCCTTCCCGACGACCGCGCCGCGCTCGAGCACCGCCCGCTCGCCGGGGCCGAGCCGGTCGAGACGTGCGGCGAGCAGCGCCTGGATCGTCTCCGGAAGCGCGCGCTCGGCGAGGCCGCCCTCCAGCGCGAGCGCGAGGAGCTGCTCGAGGAAGAGCGGGTTCCCCTCGGCGGTCTCGACGATCCGCGCGCGCTGATCCGACTCGAGGACCGTCCCGCCGAGGCCCTCGAGGAGCGCGTCGGTCTCCTCCGGCAGAGAGCGCGTCGAGCACGATCCGATCGCGTTGTCGCGCCCCTCGAGGAACGCGGGCCGGTCCTCGAGCAGCTCCTCGCGGGCGAGGCAGACGACCGCGATCGGCCCCGATCCCTTGTCCACGAGGTGCTCGACCAGCTCGAGGAAGGTCGGCTCGGCCCAGTGGACGTCGTCGAAGACGAGGACGAGCGGCCGCTCGCGCGCACTCGCCTCGCAGAACTGGCGGAAGAGCCAGGCGATCTCGGGCGCGGGCGGCGGTGTCTCGGCGTCGAGCGCGGCGAGGACGGCGTCGCGCTCCTCGCTCTCTGCCGCCTGCTCGAGCGCCTCGCGCAGCGGCCAGTACGTGATGCCCTCGCCGTAGGAGAGGCAGCGGCCCCAGAGCGTCGTGACACCCTTGCTCGCCGCACCAGCTCGGCGGCGAGGCGCGACTTGCCGACTCCCGGCGGGCCGACGACGACCGAGACGCGAACGGCCGAGCCCTCTCCCGCGCGCTTCAGCGTCCTTCGGAGCGCAGCGAGCTCGCGCTTGCGCCCGACGAGCGCGCGTCCTGTCGTCGCTCGAAGGCCGGCACGACAGGACGCAGCTCGACGCAGCCGGTACGCCTGCACCGGCTCGCGCTTGCCCTTGATCTCGAGCTCACCCGAGCGGATCGAGCGTCGCGGCGTGGTCGATCAGCCGCCGGCGACGCTCACCGACGACGATCTCGTCTGCCTCTGCCGCCTGCCTCGAGCTTCGCCGCGATCCCGACGGCCTCGCCGGTGACGAGGCGCTGCCGCGCATCGGTCGGCGTCGCGACGACCTCGCCGGCCTCGATCCCGATCCGGATCTCGAGCCCGACCCCGTGCTGGCGCGCAAGCTGCTCGTTGAGCGCGGCGATGCCGACCCGGACGTCGAGCGCCGCGCGGGCGGCGCGCAGCGCGTCGTCCTCGTGCGAGACGGGGATCCCGAAGCGGCCATGACGGCGTCGCCCGCGTACTTCTCCACCGTTCCGCCGTGCCGGGTCAGCGCCGCCGAGACGGTCTCGAAGTAGCTGCTGGAGCACACGGCCGAGCGCCTCGGCGTCGAGCGCCTCCGCCAGCGCCATCGACTCGACGACGTCGACGAAGAGGATCGTGACGAGCCGGCGGAACTGCATCGCGGGCATGCCGGCTCCGTCCTCGGGCAGGAGCAGGGACTCGTCCTGGCGCAGGATCGCGGCCTCGAGCTCCGTGAGCTCCGGGCCCGGCTCGATGCCGAGCTCCTCGACGAGCGTCTCGCGCGCGGCGCGGTAGGCGGCGAGCGCGTCGGCCTGGCGACCCGAGCGGTAGAGAGCGAGCATGAGCTGCGCGCGCGGCCGCTCGCGCAGCGGCTGCGCGGCGACGAGCGCCTCGAGCTCGGAGACGAGCTCCACATGACGGCCGAGCGCGAGATCCGCCTCGATGCGCTCCTCGAGCGCGACCGTGCGGAGCTCCTCGAGCCGCGCGATCTCGGTCTGCGCGAACGGCTCGTAGATGAAGTCGGCGAGGGCGGGGCCGCGCCAGAGCGCGAGGGCTTCGCGCAGCGCTGCCTTCGGCCGCGGCTGCGTCCTCGGCTTCGAGGGCGGCTCGGCCTTCCGCCAGCGAGGCGCGCGAAGCGGTGGACGTCCACGTGCTCCGGCTCGACCTCGAGGACGTAGCCGGGAGGCCGTGTGACGAGCGCCTCCGCCCCGAGTGCCTTCCGCAGCTGCGACACGTAGACCTGGATCGCGTGCGCCGCGGTCTCCGGTGGATCGCCGGGCCAGAGCGCCTCGACGAGTCGATCCACTGAGACGACCCGCCCGGGCTCGAGCGCGAGCACGGCGAGCAGCGCACGCGGTTTCTGGCCGCCCAGGGCGAGGACGTCACCACCGTTCGATCGCCTCGAGCGGACCGAGAAGACGCAGCTCGAGCTGTGGGGTGCCTGCCCGCTGCGTTCCGTCCATGTGCGTACCTCGCTTTCTGGTCGCACCTTCTCACGGCGCCAGGCGGATTTCCATCCCCGGCTTGAGCCGTCCTTGAGGGCACGCACGCACGCTCCTTCGCATGGACATCGACTCACGGAGGTCGTCATGGCCGCACTCGTCGTCGTAGCCGTCTCACCTGTCGGACGGCTCGCGGAGCAAGGAGACGCGGATCGAGATCTTCCCTGGCGGAGCGACACCGACCATGCATGCGGCCAACACGAGCTTCTGGGTCGGGTACGGGTTCGCCGCAGACGGCGATCTCGACGAGGGGCTCGACGCGGAGACCACGCGGTTCGAGCTCGAGGTGGACGGCGCGGCCGTCCCATGCGCTCGGACGTTCACCTCGATGCGGGGCTCGCGTCACGAAAGACCGACAGTGCGGAGTTCGCAGAGGGCTTGCCCGCCGGGTGGCACGACTTCGTCGGCCGTTGGTACGACGGCGGCCGCCTGATCCTGTCGAGCCGTGCGGCGATCGAGTTCGTCGAGCGTTGAGCGTTCCTTGAGCGAAGCGCGCGCACGGTCGGGGTCAACAGTGCGCCGGCCGAATACCGGCGCCGGAAGGAGGCTCCAGATGACACTGATGAAGCGCACATGCGATCGTCCCGGCAGTCGCAGGCGTGCTCACTGCTCCTTGCGGCGGCGGTGGGCGCCGCGACGATCGCGGGCACGCCGGGCAACGACACGCTGCGGGGTGGGGCCGCGGCCGACAAGCTCGACGGCAAGGGCGGCAACGACAGGCTCTACGGGTTCGCCGGCGAGGACGCCCTCGTCGGTGGGCCCGGGAACGACGTCCTCGCCGGTGGGCCTGGTGACGACGTCATGGTCGGAGGGGCAGGGGCCGACCGGCTCTCCTGCGGCGGCGGCCACCTGGACATTGCGAAAGGTGACGCGAAGGTCACGATCGGCAAGGACTGCGAGGTCGTCATGGGTGTGCGGACCACTGAGCCCGTGGCACCGGCTCCCGCGCCGCCTCCGCCGAGCCCGCCGCCTCCGGCGGTCACGCCGATCACGCCCGGCTCGTACCAGGGGGCGACGCAGAACGGAAACTTCGTCTTCCTGACCGTCTCTGCCGAGCGAACGTTCACCGGGATGCGGATCAACGATCTTCCGGCCCAGTGTGGGGGCGGCGGCTATCTCCCGGGTGGAGCGGACTTCGGCGACAGCGTGTTCCCGGTCGAGCCTGACGGCACTTTCGAAGCGAGGGGAGCTGGAATGGCTCGATCGTCGACGGGGACCTCGAGTTCACGCACTGGGACGGCCGGATCGCTGGACGCTTCGACACGGCGACTTCCGTCACCGGGACGATCGTCATGAACTACGGGATCAAGTACCAGGGAACGGCACTTCAGTGCTCGTCCGGCCAGATCAGCTGGTCGGCCACGCTCCGCTCGTGAGCTGGGGAGGAGGAACGGCCGCCGGCGCTCGTCCCGAGCCGGCCGGCGGCCGTTCTTATGCGCCCTTCACGTTGCCGCAGCTATAACGCCCGGGTGGCGCTCCCGTCCCGCCGGCTTCTCGGCGTCGTCCTCGCGGGCGCCGTGCTCCTGGTTGCGCTCGCCGCCACGGCATCGAAGGGGTCGAACGGCTCGTCCGGCGCCGGGGTCGCACTCGGAGCCCGCTCGACCGACGCACCGCCGGGAGATGGGCTTCGCCCGGTGCGGCTCGCGCGCGCCGCGGTTACCTGGCGCGGCGGTCCGATCACGGCGTCGACGGGCGAGGTCGTGGAGGTCCTCGTCTCGGATGCGCTGCCGCTCGAGTCCACACCCGAGGGGTGGGCCGAGTTCCTCGTCGGGCTCACGCACGGTTCCGAGCTCTCCCGCCTCACGACGTACATTGCGACGTTCGACGAGGTGCAGGACATCTGCGGTTCCCGCGCGCTCGGGTGCTACTCGCGAAACCAGATGATCGCGCTCGGCGAGCCGGCTCCGAACGGCACCACTGCGGAGGAGATCGTGCGGCACGAGTACGGCCATCACGTCGGCCTCTACCGGTCGAACACGCCGTGGGAGGCCATCGACTGGGGGCCGAAGCAGTGGGCGAGCGCGGCCGACGTGTGCGCGCGCGTCGCTCGGCGGGAGGCGTTTCCCGGGGAACGAGGGGACGAACTACACGCGCAACCCCGGCGAGGCCTGGGCGGAGACCTATCGCCTCATGGACGAGCGCAAGGCCGGTGTGACGACGGCCTCGTGGCAGATCGTGTCGTCGGCCTTCTTTCCGTCGGAAGCCGCGCTGCAGGCCGCCGAGCGCGACGTGCTGCAGCCGTGGACGGTGCCGGCGACGAACTCCTTCACGCGCGTCTTCAAGAGAAGGAACGCGGTGTGGCTCGTCCCCGTGCAGACCCCGCTCGACGGAGACCTCCGCCTGAGCGCAGCCGTGCCGCCCGGCGCGAACTACGAGATCGCGCTCCTCGGCGCCGACCGCAAGACGGTGATCCGGCGCGCGCAATGGGCGGGCCAGCGCGTGAAGCAGCTGACAGGCTCCGTGTGCGGGCAGCGCTCCCTGTTCGTCCGCGTCACGCAGAAGGGAGCCCTCGGGCGCGTTCGCGTGTCGGTGACCGCTCCGTGATCCGGGGCGGGGTCGCCGCGCTCGTCCTCATCGCAGTCTCCGCCGGCGGGGGAGCGACCTCCCGAACCGAGGCGGGCGCCGCGGACCGACTCGTCATGGCGACGTCGACGCGAGCCACGGCCGCCTCGTCTCCCGACACGCAGGCGCGCGCCCTCGCGACCTGGTGCGGCACGGCCTCGCAGGTCGACCGTGTTCCCAACCCGGTCGGCGGGAACGCCGTGCACTGGATCTACGCGATCCCCTCGGACGGCGCGGATCGCCTCGCTTCCGTCGCGAGCACGATGCAGACGAATGCCGAGGAGATCGATGTCTGGTGGCGCGGGCAGGACCCGCTGCGCGTGCCCAGGAACGACGTTGCGACGTTCCCTTGCGGCACCCAGCTCGACCTCACGACCGTGCGCGTCTCGCGGACGGGGTCTCAGCTCGCGTCGCTCGACGATCGGTTCGACGGGATCGTCGATTCGCTCGAGGCCGCGAGCTTTCGCTCTCCCTTCACCAAGTATCTCGTGTACTACGACGGCCCGGTCTCGGAAGCCAACGTCTGTGGCCAGGGCGGAAGCGACCCGACCGGATTCGGCGTCGCAGTCGTCTATTTCCAGGCCTGTGCGGGCGTGTCGACTGCGGCGGTCGCGGCTCACGAGCTCCTGCACACGCTCGGCGCGGTCCCGCGCGCGGCACCGCACAACTGCACCGGAGACACGTCCGACCACACATGCGACGACCGCAGCGACCTGATGTTTCCGTCGATCGGCGGCGATCCGCTCGCGAGCAAGGTCCTCGATCCCGGACGGGACGACTATTACGGGCACGCCGGCACGTTTCAGGACATGCAGGACTCGGCCTGGCTCGTGCGGCTCGACGGGCAGTCGCCGCTCGCGCTCACGATCACCGGCCCCGGCACGGTGTCGGCGGACGTCCCCGGCCTGCTCTGCACGACGAGCTGCACGACCACCTGGAACGCGGGGCAACGCCTGACGCTGACGGCAGCTCCGAGTGCGGGAGCCCGGCTCGTCCGCTGGGGCTCTGCCTGTAGCGGCGCGGCCGGGTGCATCGTCACGGTCGGAGGCGGCACGACCGTCTCCGCGCTCTTCGCACCCGCGGCCTTCCGGCTGTCGGTCGGCGTCTCGGGTCGCGGCGCGGTTCGAAGCTCGAGGTCGGGAATCACGTGTCGGCCGCGGTGCTCCGCCTCGTTCCCGTCGTACTCGCCGGTCAGGTTGACGGCGACGCCGGCCAAGGGATGGAAGTTCCGCTCGTGGAGTGGCGCGTGCCGCGGAGCGAAGCGCACGTGCACCGTGCCGATGAGCGCGGCCACCTCGGCCCGCGCGCGCTTCGCTCGCGCCTGACCGTTCCACCCAGAACGCCGGGAGCCATCAGGTAGCGTCCTTCGCAGTGGACGCGGTGCACGATGTGGTCGTCGTCGGGGCCGGCTGCGCGGGGATGCGCGCGGCGATCGAGGCCTTCGACGCCGGAGCGGACGTGGCCATGATCTCGAAGATCCACCCGGTCCGCAGCCATTCCGGCGCGGCCGAGGGCGGCATCAACGCGGCGCTCGGGAACGCGTCGGAGGACGACCCCGAGAAGCACGCGTTCGACACGGTCAAGGGCTCGGACTACCTGGGCGACCAGGACGCGATCGAGATCCTCTGCAACGAGGCTCCCGACGACGTCTACCAGCTAGAGAACTGGGGCGCGGTCTTCTCGCGGACACCGGACGGGCGGATCGCGCAGCGGCCGTTCGGTGCCGCAGGCGAGCCGCGCACGGCGTACGCCGCGGACATCACCGGGCACGTCCTCATCCACGTGCTCTACGAGCAGGTGATGAAACGGGACATAAAGACGTACGAGGAGTTCTTCGCGTGGAAGCTCGTCGTGGACGACGATCGCTGCCAGGGCGTGATCTCCTGGGATCTCCTGGACGGTGGGCTCACGTCCATCGGAGCCAAGACCGTGATCCTCGCGACGGGTGGGGCGGGCCGGCTGTACACGGGCACGACGAACGCCTACGCCTGCACGGGCGACGGGATGTCCATGGCCCTGCGCGCGGGCGTCGCGCTCAAGGACATGGAGATGATGCAGTTCCACCCGACGACGCTCGCGCCGACGGGCGTGCTCATCACCGAGGGGTGTCGCGGCGAGGGCGCGTACCTGCTGAACGCGCAGGGCGAACGCTTTCTCGTGCGTTACGCACCGAATGCGATGGAGCTCGCCTCGCGCGACGTCATCTCGCGCGCCGAGCAGACCGAGATCGACGAGGGTCGCGGCCTGGACGGAAACGTGCTGCTCGACCTGCGTCATCTCGGAGCCGAGAAGATCGTGGATCGACTGCACGGGACACGCGAGCTGTCGATGACGTTTGCGGGCGTAGACCCGATCTACGAGCCGATCCCGGTCCGACCTGGTGCCCACTACCACATGGGCGGCGTCGACACCGACGTCTGGGGCCAGACCGGCCTCGAAGGGCTGTACGCGGCCGGCGAGGTGGCCTGCGTCTCCGTCCACGGCGCCAACCGCCTCGGCGGGAACGCGCTCATGGAAACGATCACGTTCGGCAAGCGCGTGGGTCGCCACGCGTCGGACTGGGCGCTCTCGCACACGACGGTGGACGTTCCCGCCTCGGCCGAGACCGACGCCGAGCGCGAGCTGCGCTCGCTCCTCGACCGCTCGGAAGGCGAGCGCCCGTGGCAGATTCGGGACGAGCTCGCCGAGACGATGCACGAGAACTTCGGCGTCTTCCGCCGCGAGGAGCAGATGCTGAAGCAGGGCGAAATCGTCCAGGGGCTCCAGGAGCGGTACGAGCGGGTGGTCGTCGACGACAAGGGCGACGTGTTCAACAGCGACCTCACCCAGGCGCTCGAGCTCGGCTTCCTGCTCGAGCTCGCCGACTGCATGGTCGTCTCCGGGCTCGCCCGCAAGGAGAGCCGCGGCGCGCACGCGCGGCCATACGACTTTCCAGACCGCGACGACGAGAACTACCTCCGTCACACCGTCGTGACCTGGGAGGATGGTGCTCCGAGCCTCGACTGGAAGCCGGTGACGATGACGAAGTGGCAGCCGCAGGAGAGGAAGTACTAGGGGCATGAAGATGGCCCTGAAGATCTGGCGCTACGACCCGGTCAAGGGCGAGCGGGCGCTGAAGGAGTACGAGGTCGACGCGCCCGACTGGGCGACGCTCCTCGACGTCCTCGACATCGTCAAGGACCGTTACGACGGCACGCTCGCGTACCGCAAGAGCTGCCGGATGATGATCTGCGGCTCGTGCGGCATGCGCATGGACGGCGCCGCCGTCCTCGCCTGCAAGACGCGCATGGTCGACATCGCCGAGTCCGGCCACGTGCCCGTGATCTCTGCGATGGGGAACATGCCGATCGTCAAGGACCTCGTCGTCGACATGGAGCCGTTCTGGGGCAAGATCCGCGCCGTCCAGCCGTTTCTCGAGCCGGGTTACTCGGATCCGGGCGAGAAGGAGTACGTCGTCTCCCAGGAGCAGATGGACACGATCCACAAGGAGTCCCTCTGCATCATGTGCGGCTGCTGCGTGTCCGAGTGCAACTCGATGGAGGCCGACCCCGACTTCCTCGGGCCGGCGGCGCTCGCCAAGGGCATGCGCTTCGTCGGCGACGCGCGCGACCGCGCGACTGTCGAGCGGCTGCAGGAGTACTCCGAGCGAGCACGGCATCTGGGACTGCACGCGCTGCTACTTCTGCACCGAGCGCTGCCCGAAGGGCGTCGACCCACGCGACGCGATCGCGAAGCTCGGCGCCGAGGCCATGAAGGCGGGCATCGACTCCGACATGGGCGCGAAGCACGCGAAGTGGTTCGTCACCTCCGCCAAGACGACCGGCTGGCTCCGCGAGACCGAGCTCGTGCCGAAGACGCAGGGCGTGGTCAAGTCGCTCAAGGAGGTCAAGTTCGCCATGGGGCTCGCCAAGCACGGCAAGGTGCCGCCGCCCGTTCCTCCGCACGTCGCGAAGCACGTCGGCGAGGCGCGGGCGCTGTACGACCTCGTGAAGGACCAGGACCGCGGCGGCGCGCAGGGCGTCGTGCAGTCGGAGAAGGCGCTCGCACACCTCGAGTTCGCCGAGGGCCACGAGGGCCGCGACCCGTACGGCGAGGGCTCGTTCCCGCGACCGGAACCGCTTCCGGAGAAGGAGTCGTCCGCGTGAGGACCGTGGCCTACTACAAGGGCTGCCTCGCCTCGCTCTCGGCAAAGGAGCTCGACACCTCGACGCAGGCGCTCGCCCCGAAGGTGGGCCTCGAGCTCGTCGAGCTCGAGGCGGTGACCTGCTGCGGCGCGGGCGACATCCACGAGGCCGAGCCCGACTTCTACCTCCACCTGAACGCGCGCATCCTCGCCTACGCCGAGGCGACCGGCTCGGACACGCTGATGACGATCTGCAACGTCTGCACGCTCAACCTGCGGCAGGCGAACCACGCGCTCAAGGGCGACGCGGAGCTCCTGGCGCGGGTGAACGAGAACCTCGTCTCGGTCGGCGCGCCGCCGTACTCGGGCGGCGTCGACGTCGTCCACTTCCTGTGGCTCATCTCCGCGGGCGAGGGCTACGAGCTCCTCCAGGGCGCCGCGCACAAGGGCTTGAAGGGCCTCAAGATCGCACCGTTCTACGGCTGCCAGATCCTGCGCCCCTCGAAGCTGCTCGGCTTCGAGGACCCGGACAAGCCCGAGTCGCTCGAGCGGATCATCGCCGCGTGTGGGGGCGAGGCGATCGACTATCCGGCGAAGATCAAGTGCTGCGGGTTCCCGATCATCCAGGCGCGCGAGGACGTCGCTCTCGCCGAGCTCATCCAGCCCATCGAGCAGGCGCGTGAGGCAGGCGCCGACGCGATGGTGACGCCGTGCCCGCTCTGCCACCTGTCCCTCGACGCGTGGCAGTCGAAGCTCCGCGAGCAGACGGGGAAGGACTTCCAGATGCCGATCCTGCACCTCTCGCAGCTGGTTGGCGTGGCCGCCGGGCTCGATGCGTCCGAGCTGAAGTTCAAGCGACACGTGGTGTCGGTCGCTCCGGTGACCGACAAGCTCGCAGTCTGACCTGGCTCCTCGTCGCGCTCGCCGCTGCTGCGCTGGCGGCAATGGCCTGGGGCTGGTTCGAGGCGGGCTGGCTGCGGACGCAGGTGCTCGAGGTCGAGCTCGAAGGCGTCCCGGCGGAGCTCGACGGCCTCCGCATCGCGCACCTCTCGGACTTCCACCTCGGCCCGCCGTCGCGAGGCCGCCGTGCGTGCGAGCAGGCGGTCGCCTGGGTCTCGGAGCGATCCCCGGACCTCGTCTGCGTCACCGGTGACCTCGTGTCGAGGACGTCGGGGCTCGCGCAGCTCGAGCGCCTGCTCACGCGAGCTCGGCCCCTGCTTCGTCGTGCTCGGCAACCACGACTTCGCGGACAGCCGCGATCCGTTCTCGCAGCCGATCGACATGGAGGAGATCGAGGCGCTCGAGAGCGCGACGCTGCTGGGGGACGAGAGCGTCGAGGTCGAGCTGCGAGGTTGCCGCGTCCAGCTCGTCGGCGTCGACCCCCGGACGTACGCCGCGCGGCAGGCACATCCAGACGAGCTCGTCGACTCGACGGCGAGCCTGCGGATTCTGCTCTGCCACTTCCCACGGATCGTCCAGCGCATCCCGGACGTCTTCCACCTGGTTCTCGCAGGGCACATGCACGCCGGGCAGATCACGGTGCCGCTCCCGCGCAGGAAGCTGCACCTCGCGCACCCGCGTGCCCGCTACGTCGCCGGCCTCTACCGGGTCGGCGCGACGTTGCTGCACGTCTCGTCGGGGCTCGGCACGACGTTCGTCCCATTTCGCTTCTTCGCGCGGCCGGAGGTGACAGAGCTGGTTGTACGATCGACCGCGAGTGGACGCGAACTCCGTGATCTCGACTGACGTGCTCGCGCGCTACGCGGGAGACGCGGCGCGGGAGGTCGAGGGCGTCAGTGGGCTCGCGCGGGACCCGGACATCACGAGCACGGACGCTGCGACCGACGTCGTCGTGCACCTCGAGCTCGCGTGGGGACACAGCGCACGGGGAGTGAGCGCCGAGGTCCAGGAGCGCGTGCGCGAGTACCTGGAGCGCATGGCCAAGGCGAGCGTCGGCTCGGTCGACGTGGTCGTCGAGCGCGTCGGGGCGCCGCCGGCGAAGCAATGACGTCGCGGCTCGCCGGGCTCACCGGAGCAACACTCGAGACCGCTCCTTCCGTTTGCCAGACGTGCGTCTGGTGGCAGAGCCGCGGCAACCGGGAGGCCGAGAAGCGCAAGTGGATCGAGCGCGTGGAGGACGAGTGGGGGGCGTGGGGGACGATCTACCGGGACGATGACGGTCGCGTGCTCGGCTCCATGCAGTACGGCCCCGCGCCGCTCTTCCCGCGCGCGGCCGACCTGCCCGCGGGGCCGCCTTCGGACGACGCCGTCCTCGTCACGTGCGCGTACCTCGTCACCGATTCGCAGCCGTGGGTCGAGCAGTCCCTCTTCCTCGCCGCGATCGGCGAGACGAGAGACAAGGGCGCCCGGGCGCTCGAGGCGTTCGCCTACCGCTATCGCGAGGGCGCGCCGTCCGGCCGAGCGCTTCCTCGTCCACCGAACGGTCTTCCCGCGCGACTTCCTCGCCGACTTCGGCTTCGTCACGGTGCGCTCCTCCGGCCGCATCGAGCTCGCGCGCCTGGAGCTGGGTGGCCTCCAGCCGGTCGAGGAGGGCGCCCGCGAGAAGGTGCTCCGCAAGGTGCAGGAGGCCTTCCAGCCCGCGCCTGCGCCGGCTCCTCCGCGGCGGCTAGCTGGCGGTTGTAGCTCGGCAGCGAGGCGCCGATGAGGATCTCGGCGATCTGCATCGCGTTCACCGCTGCGCCCTTGCGCAGGTTGTCCGAGACGAGGAAGAAGGCGAGGCCGTTCTCGGCCGACGGGTCGGCCCGAACGCGGCCGACGAGGACGTCGTCGACTCCGACCGCGTGGCCGTGATCGGGCACCGACTCGAACCGCAGGCCCGGAGCGCTCGTCAGGATTTGCTCTGCGTCTGCCGGACGTAGTGGTTGCTCGGTCTCGACCCACACGGCTTCGGCGTGCCCGACGACGACGGGGACGCGAACGCACGATGCGCTGATCGGAAGTTCGGGGAGCCCGAGGATCTTGCGCGTCTCCTCGCGCAGCTTGACCTCCTCGTCGAACTCGACGCCGTCGAACGCCCAGTCCATGCGCAGCCGGTGGTCGTCGGGACCCTCCGCCCGAAGGGCTTCGACGGCCTCCGAGCCTGCGCCCGAGACCGACTGGTAGGTCGCGACGCGAACGCTGCGCAGGCCCGCAGCCTCGTGGAGCGGAGCGAGAGCCATCGTCAGCGGAATGGCACAGCAGTTCGGGTTGGCCACGATTCCGGTGTGCTCGAGCGCTTGCTCGCCGTTGACCTCCGGCACGACGAGAGGGACGCCGTCCTCGAGCCGGAACGCGGCGGACTTGTCGACGCACACCGCGCCGGCCGCGGCTGCGACGGGCACGAGCTCCTGGCTCAACTGCGTCCCGATCGAGAAGAAGCAGAAGTCGAGATCGCCCGCTCCGAGCGCGTCGGCGGTCGCCTCCTCGATCTCGAACGGGCCGATGCGTCCCGCCGGCCGAGCGCGACGACGCGAATGCGCGAACGTTCGTGTAGCCGCGATCGAGCGAGGAGCTGCATCATCACGCGTCCGACGGCGCCGGTCGCGCCCACGACTCCCAAGCGAGGCTGCGGGTCGATCATCGCGCCAGTGTACGGATCAGCTCGGAACGACCCCAGAAAGACACTGAACCGGCTGACCCGAAGGCCCGCCGGTTCAGTGCGCGAAACATATGACGCCTGTTCACGGGGTGCAAGCCCCTCGGACACGAGAAAGCCGCAATTTCCGCAAAAATCGTCGCGGACGCCTACATCTCGCGACGACCGGCCAGCGCCCGCCCGAGCGTGACCTCGTCCGCGTACTCGAGATCGCCGCCGACCGGGAGCCCGCTCGCGAGCCGCGTGACCTGCACGTTTTCGCGCAAGCGGTCGGCGAGGTACGCCGCGGTCGCCTCGCCCGTCATCGTCGGGTTCGTCGCGAGGACGACCTCCGTCACCCCGTTGCGCTCGACGCGCTCGAGCAGCCCCGCGATCCGCAGGTCGCTCGGCTCGACGCCGTCGAGCGGCGAGAGGGCTCCGCCGAGCACGTGGTACAGCCCGCGATACTCGCCCGTCCGCTCGACCGAGACGACGTCGACGGGCTGCTCGACGACGCAGATGACGGTGCGGTCACGCCGCGCGTCGGCGCAGACCTCGCAGACCTCGTCCTCGGTGAGGTTCCCGCACTCGCGGCAGAAGCGAACGCGAGCCTTCACGTCCTCGATCGCGCGGGCGAGCTCGAGCGCGTCCTCGGGCCGGTCGGAGAGGATGTGGAATGCCAGTCGCTGCGCGGTGCGCCGCCCGATCCCGGGGAGCTTCGTGAGCTGCGTGACGAGGTTCTCGACGGCCGGGCTCAGCACTCCTGGAGCCTAGCCCGTCCGTTGCGGACGAGCCTCAGGTGGATACCTATCGAGCACATGCACGCGCGGGGGATTCGAGCTCGTCGTCGGGCGAAGGTCGACCGACGAATCGGTTGCGCGTGCTTGTCCAGTCCGGACGACCGCGGGCCCTGGCGTCGTGCGTTTCCGCGAGTACCCTGTGAGTGTGGAGGCTGGGCAGAACAGAGCCCTGTGGGCGCCCCCGGCGTGTCGTTTTTGCGGAGAGGGTCTCGAGTTGAGCGTCGTCGACCTCGGCATGTCGCCGCCCTGCCAGAGCTTCGTCGCGCCGAGCGCACTGGAAGCGATGGAGCGCTTCTACCCGCTCCACGTCCGCGTCTGCGACGCGCTGCTGGCTCGTCCAGCTGCCCGAGCTCGTCGCCCCGGACGAGATCTTCACCGAGTACGCGTACTTCTCGGCGTACTCCGACTCCTGGGTCGAGCACGCGCGGCGGTACGTGGAGATGATCGCGCGAACGGCTCGATCTCGGCCCGACGACCTCGTCGTCGAGCTCGCGTCGAACGACGGCTACCTCCTCCAGCACTTCGTCGGCACAGGCGATCCCGATCCTCGGCATCGATCCTGCGGCGAACGTCGCCGAGCGCGCCGAGGAACGCGGCGTGCCGACGCTCGTGGAGTTCTTCGGCCGCGAGCTACGGCCGAGCGGCTGGTCGCCGAGGGGAAGCAGCGCCAGTCTCGTCGTCGGGAACAACGTGCTCGCGCAGGTGCCGGACCTGAACGACTTCGTCGCCGGCGTCGCGATACTGCTCACGCCGCACGGCACCGCGACGTTCGAGTTTCCGCACCTTGCTGCGCCTGCTCGAGCGCGTCGAGTACGACACGATCTACCACGAGCACTTCTCGTACTTCTCCTTCGCGACGATCGTGCGAGATCTTCGCGCACACGGGCTCGACGGTGTACGACGTCGAGGAGATCCCGACCCACGGCGGGCTCGCTTGCGGCGTATACGCGCAGCATGCCGACGGCCCGCAGGCCGACGCGCGATGCGGTCGGCGATGCTGCTCGCGCGCGAGGACGCCGGCGGCTTCGAGACGCCCGAGCGTATGCGCGCTTCGCCGAGGAGTCAAGGAGTCGAAGCGGGCGCTGCTCGAGCTGCTGATCGCTTCGTCGCGACGGCAAGCAGCGTCGTCGGGCTACGGCGCGCCGGGCAAGGGGAACACGCTCCTCAACTACTGCGGCATCCGAACCGATCTGCTCGAGTACACGGTCGACCGCAACCCGTACAAGCAGGGCATGTACACGCCGGGCACGCACATCCCCATCCACCCGTCCGAGCGGATCGCCGAGACGCAGCCGGACTTACGTCCTCGTCCTGCCATGGAATCTGATCGACGAGATCGCCGCTCAGCTCGCCTACGTCCGAGTGGGGGGCGAAGCTCATCGTGCCGATTCCAGCGGCCGACGATCGTCGAGCCGGGCGCGAGCGCGCGACCGGCTCGCGACGGGGGCGGCGGCCGTGAAGGTCGTGCTCTTCTGCGGCGGGCTCGGCGTCCGCATGGGCGAGGCGACGCAGCGCATTCCCAAGCCGATGATCCCCGTCGGGACTCGGCCGATCCTCTGGCACATCATGAAGTGGTATGCGTCGTGGGGGCACACGGAGTTCATCCTCTGCCTCGGGTACCAGGCGGAGATCGATCAAGGAGTACTTCCTCAACTACAACGAGGCGCTCTCCAACGACTTCGTACTCTCCAACGGCGGGCAGCGACGTCGAGCTGCTCGGCGCGGACATCGCGGACTGGCGAATCACGTTCGTCGACACCGGCGTCCACGTCGACGATCGGCGAGCGCCTGCGCAGCGTCGAGCCCCACCTCGGCGACGACGAGTACTTCCTCGCGACGTACGGCGACGGCCTGACCGACGCGCCGCTTGACCGCATGATCGACGACCTCGTACGCCAGCGGAAAGACGGGACTCTTCCTCGTCCGTCCGGCCCGACGCTCGAGTACCACGTCGTCTCGACGCGAGCGACGATGGCGTCGTGCGCCGCGATCGAGCGACTCGAGCGACGCGGATGTCTGGATCAACGGCGGCTACTTCGTCTTCCGTCGCGAGGTCTTCGACTACATCCAGCCCGGGCGAGGAGCTCGTCGACGAGCCGTTCGCCCGCCTCATCGAGCGAGGCGAGCTCCTCGCGTATCGAGTACGACGGCTTCTGGGAGCCGATGGACACGATCAAGGACAAGCAGAAGCTCGATGCGCTCGCTCGAGAGTCGGGCAGCGCCGTGGCGCCGTCGAGCACGAGCCGGCAGCCGGGCTGATGTTCCGTCGTCGCCGCTCGCGGTCGCGCTCGGTCCGACTCGACGCGCGTGCTCGCGATCGGCTGCCACGCGGACGACATCGAGATCGGCTGCGGCGGGACGCTGCTCGCGCTCACCCGCGCGTACCCGCGCTGGACGTGACCTGGGTCGTGCTCGGCGCGCGACGGCGAGCGCGCAGACGAGGCGCGAGGCGAGCGCGAGCGCGTTCCTCGCCGGGGCGCAGGGCGGCGCGACGTCCGTCGTGCACGAGCTTCCGCGACGGCTTCCTCCCGTACGTCGGCGGCCGAGGTCAAGGACTCTTCGAGTAGCTCAAGGCCGAGTCGCGCCCGACCTCGTCCTCACCCACTACTCGCACGACCTGCACCAGGACCATCGCCTCCTCTGCGAGCTGACCTGGAACACGTTTCGCGACCACCTGATCCTCGAGTACGAGATCCCGAAGTACGACGGCGACCTCGGCGCGCCGAACGTGTTCGTCCCGCTCGACGAGGAGCTCGTCGAGGAGAAGGTCGGCTCTGCTCCGCAGACTTCCCGTCGCAGGCGAGCAAGCACTGGTTCGACGACGAGCTCTTCCGCGGCGCTCATGCGGCTGCGCGGGATGGAGGCGCGCCGACGCGCTACGCCGAGGCGTTCACATGCCGGAAGCTCTCGCTCTGTGCTGGCCTGAATCCAGAACAACTGCTCGTCGATCTGCCCCGTCTCGAGCAGATGTTTGATCTGCTTGACTCGGGTGTGACCACGAAACGTGAACAGCTCCTTCGTCAGGCCGATCGTCCGAAACGCGTCGAGGAGCTCCTCTGGCACCCGACTCGACGTCGATCCGGCAGCGGAATTCAGGCAGCGCTGAGTGGATCTTGCCGAAGCTCGCGCGGTAGTTCCGTCGATCCGATCGAGCTCGTCTCCGACTGTCAGCTCACAGCCGGGGAACGTCCTCGAGATGATCTCCGCGACCTCGCGAATCTGGTAGTTCTGCGCGTTGTCCCCGACATTGAACGCCTCGTCGTGGACGACGTCGAGCGGCGCGTCGAGCACGCACGCGACCGCCTCGCTGATGTCGCGGACGTGGACGAGCGGTCGCCACGGGGTTCCGTCGCTCTCCATGCGGATGACACCATCGGTCCAGGCGTGACCGGCGAGGTTGTTGACGACGAGGTCGAAGCGCATTCGAGGAGAGACGCCGAACGCGGTGGCGTTTCGGAGGTACGTGGCGCTGAAGCGGTTGTCACAGAGCTCGTGGAGATCCCGCTCGGCGAGCACCTTGCACTTCGCGTACGCGGTCTGCGGCTCGACGGGTGACTCCTCGGTGCTGTCGTCCTCGCCTGCGGCGCCGTAGATTGAGCACGAGGACATGAAGACGAAGCGGCCCGCGCCCGCTTCCTTCGCGAGCTCGGCCACATGCAGCGTCCCGCGGTGGTTGATGTCAAGTGTGAGGTCGGCGTTCAGCTCCCCGAGCGGGTCGTTCGACAGATCGGCGAGGTGGACGACCGCATCGAAGCCGTCAAGATCCGCAATAGTCAGCTCGCGTGTGTCCTTGTTCAGCCACATCGGAGCACCGTCCGGCGCGTTCACGAGCCAACCCGCTCGATGGAAGCCTGTGTCGAGGCCGACGACGTCGTGACCCCGTCGCATGAGGTACGGGCCGAGCACCGCGCCGATGTAGCCTTCGCTACCGGTGAGAAGCACTCTCATCCCAGTGCCTGATCGGCTTCGGTGGCGGCGGACTTTACGAAGCGATTGAGCCGGTACGGGCGCCCCGCCCCGAGCTCATCGATAGATGACAGGTCGTTTGCCAGCCCGGTCTTGCACTCCAGCAGGTCGTGAACCTCGTTGCCGTCGAGGATGGCGAGGATCGGCGACATGTCATGGACAGCGACGAATAGCCCCCCAACGACTTCGGTTCGCCAGTACAACAGGACGTCGGAGGCTACGACCAGGTCGACGCTTCCCTCCGGGTAATCGGCTGGCAGCCCTCTTCTCTCGCACCGCACATGGCTAAAGCGGGCCAGGCGCTCGCTGGCCCTTCGAACCGCGATTCGGAGATACCGACTGCAAGGAGCGAAGCGCACCGCTCTGCGACAATGTCGATGAACGCTCGCATCGCACAGCCGATCCCGAGAGCTCGTGTGAAGGCGCCCCGCCGCCGAGCTCCGCCGCGGAATACGCCAGTAAGGAGATTCGGGGGAAGAGCCGAGACCCACGCAGAAGCGGCCGCGCGCCCGTGCCCGTGCTCGTAAAGCAGTCTCCACGTCGGCTCCGCTATGGCGATGGGCCTTTTGGCCCGCGCCCGAAGACCGCAGTGTTTCCGAGCATGTACACGTCGAAGTTGTCTCCGCGCTGAACGGCACCGCCGTGTCCCACGAGCGTGCCGAGCGCTTTCACGTCCGCGGGCCGGGATGCATTCCGGTAGAGGATTTCGTAGATCGCTCGCCAGCGCGCCGCCGTGGTCGCCCATGCTGCCCCGCCGTACTGCGTCTGTTCTAGCGCGTCTGGAATCGTGTCCTTCGTCAGGAATCGAGTGTAGTAGGAGACCGGCGTGAAGATCGTGTAGCCGTGCTGCTTCGTTCGGTACGTGAAGAGGTCGGTGCGGAAGCCGGCGTTCCGGGCGATCTCAGCAATGAGGATCTACGGGCATCCAGGAGAAGTGCCCGTATTCGATCGACGAACGGTACCGGTCTTCCACCAGTCTGCCGCCGGAACGATCGATGACGAGTCCTTCGATCAGGTTGTCCCATCCGTAGTCGTGCCCCGCCTTCGTCGTGTGTTGGAAGTTCCACTCGAGCGTGTTGCGCAGCGTTCTTTCGCCGACCGCTGCTGCTGCCCAGATCGCCATCGCGCGCGACCAGGTGGCGCCGTTTCCGTACGGGACGGGATTGCTTCGATCCTGGCCGTACATGACGTCGGGGACCCACGGCTCGTCCCGCGTGTAGTCGGTGTTGGTCTTGCCCCGCTCGACGAAGTACGCGGCCCACGACGCGAACTCCGCGCGCTCGGAGCTCGAGAACGAACCTCTCACCAGGTCGTAAGCCATGCACAACTTGATCACCGGCCCGACGGACTCGGCCACCATGTGCCCGATCAGGTGGTTGGGCGGAGGCGGCCGATATGTCCGCGCCCACGCCAGGCAGATCGCCTTCGCGCGCTCCGCGTGCTCTTGCCGCCTGCCGACTGCGTGTGCGACTGCGAGCGTCATGGCAGCGTTGCCGTCGTGGAGGCCTGGGAGGTAGATCACGCTCCGCCAGTCGGAGACGTCCGCGTCCCCTCGGGTGGGTACCGGTTCGTAGCCGAGCAGGCCGTTAGCTCTCGTGAGCGTGTTCGACCACGCGCGACGCGCGAACCCGAGCTTACTCCGGAAGATGTTTCGCCTGGCGGCGGCCAGCTGCTCGGCGCTCACGAAGAACGTGCCGGGCGATGTCGCCGCCAGGGCCAGGGGTACGCGCAGATGCGACCCGAGCACGATCGGCGCGCCTACGGCACATGCGCGATGCAAGAACTGAGAACGGGTCAGAGCCATGGTCAGCCGCCACTTCCTCGATCTCTCGCCGACCCTCCCCGAGCCAGCGCGGATCGACCGAGACGGTAGCACTCGCTCTGTCTCACGTTGTGTCTCCTCAGCGGAGGTCGTTGCCAGGATCGCGTCGAGCACATCGTCACGCGCCCGCGGATTCGCGCGCAGCGGCGGCTGTCTCGCAAGGTGCTCGAGATCGAGCCGATCCAGGTCGTCACCATCCCCGATGACCGTGATGCGACCCAGCGACTCTAGGTGGCGGTCGACGTCGCCGAGGACGCCCTGGAAGATCTGTCACCGCCGGGATACCGAGGTACGCGGCTTCGCGCGCCATCGTGCCGCCCCCAGTGAACACGATGTCGACTCCCTTGTAGAGAGAGCCCGCGGCGACGGGCTCGTCGAGCACGATCGGCGGCCGACGCCAGGTCAATGCCCCCAGCTGCTGTCGCTGCCAGGCGTACCGGGGCGAGTAGATCGTGACAGCGTCCTCGCGTCCGGACAGCCACGCGAGGGCACGTCGGAGGGTCTCGCTCGACGACGCGCGGTGGTAGTGGCTCTCCTCAGCCGGCGGCCGCACAAGGACCTTGAGGACGCCGTTCTCGTCGAGTTCCGGGAAGCGGTGCGCCGGGATGGCGTCGAGGTCTACGCCCGCGAATGTGATGTCCTCCTTGATCCCCTCGTAGGGCATGAGCCGTTCGGGACGGACGCCTCGCTTCGTGAACGACTCGACGGCGATGACGCTCGGATGCACTACGGTGCTCCTCGTTGCGCGGAACACCGAGAGGTTTACGTACTCGTAGTCGCACAGGGCGTACGACGTGAGTCCGGCCGAGCGGGCGGCGAGGGCCGCCGACCGGGAGGCCGAGACAAGGAAACGCAGGTCTCCGCCGTCCCCGCAGTAGCCTCCTGAGTGCAACCACTCGGCGCAGGGTCCTCGCGCACCTTCGCGAACTTCGCCGCTCCGAAGTGCCGTCCGACCGGCACGTACGGCACGTCTCGTGCCTCGAGCAATGCGAGCGTGTCGCCGTAATCACGCGCGGTGACGAGAACCTCGAGATCCCGCTCGAGGAGTCCGTCCACGATGGATCCGAGGTACTGCACCTGCGGCGGGTTCTCAATGTCGACCCACGCTGCGACCGCTCCCCGGAGACGACATGATCGTCACGGTACTCGTCAGCGGTTCCGATGCAACAGACCCGCTGACGCGGCCGACCGATGTAAGGTCGGCTAGCGTACGCGCGGTGCGCGCGGAGCGATCGATGAAGGGCGCACACGTGCCAGATGGCCTCCGGCGGCTCGTGAGTCGTCTCACAGTCGCGACACAGGCGAAATCGCGAGCTGCGAAGTCGGGACCTCTATGAGCGGCTTTTCCCGCCATCTCTGGGGGAGCGCGTGCTCGACGCCGACGTATCGGCGCTCGACGAGCTCCCCGGCGAGAACTTCTTCCTCGACCGGTACCCGTATTCCGAGCAGCTCACGGCGGTAGATGATCTTGCCGGCTTGCGCGATCGCCATCCAGGAGTGACTTTCGTCCACGCCGACGGTCGCAACCTGCCGTTCGCGACCGGGGCCCACTCGACGTCGTTCACTCCAACGCGGTCGTCGAGCACGTCGGCCCACGAGAGGAGCAGGCCCGCTTCATTGCGGAACTCGTTCGCGTCGGTCGGTCGGTCTTCGTGACCACGCCGAACCGGTGGTTTCCGATCGAGACACACTCCCGAGTTCCGCTGGCTCATTGGCTTCCACGACCGGCGTTGGAGAAGTTCGCCCTAGCATTCGACCAGCCCGATCTCCTGTGGTGGCTTCTCGGCCCGCGCGACTTCGAGACCCTCTTCCCCCACGACGTGCCGCTCACGCTCTACAGGACGCGCGCTCTAGGTCTATCCATGACGCTCGTGATCGCCGCTCGGCGCCGCTGGCCGCATCCGCGGCTATGAGCCCGGAAGCAGCCCGCCGAGATCGCCGAGCCCGCCGCGGCATGAGGCCCGACATCTTCGACTCCATCAGCCCGCGCGCCGAGCGGAGCGCCTCGTTCACCGCCGCGAGCACGAGGTCCGCGAGGAGCTCGGGATCGTCGGGGTCGATGGCGCGCGGGTCGATCGTGATCGAGACGACGTCGCCGGCGCCGTTGGCCTTGACCGTGACCATTCCGCCTCCGGCCGAGGCCTCGACGACCTCGGTCGCCGCCTCCTCCTGCGCCTTTGCGAGCTCCTCCTGCATGCGCTGCGCTTCCTTGAGCATCTTGTTCATGTCGAAGTTCACTCGGGTTCCTCCTGTACCTCTTGGGCGTCGAACGTGTCCTTCAGAGCCGCGATGAAGCGATCCTCGTCCGGAGCCTCTTCGTCGTCTCCCAGGCTCTCGTCCTCGGCGTCCCCCGACTCGAGGACGACTGCGAGCTTCCGGCCGGTCACCTCGTAGAGCGCGTCCCGGAGCAGGCCGATGTTCTGCGGCTCGCCGACCTGGCGGCGGTGGAAGTCCGCGCCGGCCGGGAACTCGAGCGTGAGCGTGTTCTCCGAGAGCTCCGTCGGAGTCGCTTCGGTGAGCAGGCTCGCGACCGGGATCGACCGCTCGCGTACGGCGTCGAGGATGCTCCTGTCCCACGCTTCGGCGACCTGTGACAGCTCGATCGACGGTGCTTCCGTCGGCTCGGGCGAGGGCGCCGGCGTCGAGGCGGCTGGCGCGGGCGTCCTCTGCGGCGGCCGGCGCCGGCTCCACACGCGCGGGAGGTGGCGCGGCGACCGGGCCCCTCGACTCGAGCAGCTCCACGCGGTGGGCGAGCGACTCGCGCGAGAGATCTGCCTGCGGGCGCGTCACCTTCACGAGGGCGAGCTCGAGCGGCAGCCGCGGGTCGGCGCCCTGCCGGATGTCGTCCACGGCGACGGCCAGGAGGTCGATCAGCCGGAGCACGGTCGGCTCGGGAAGCTGGTTCGCCTGCTCGCGCAGCAGCTCTCGCGTCTCCTCGGTCACGGGCAGCGACTCCGGGACGTTGCCCATGTGCTGGACGAGCAGAAGGTGCCGTAGGTGCTCGAGCAGATCGGTGACGAGGCGGCCGAGGTCCTGCCCGCGCTCGGCGAGCTCGTCCACGAACAGCAGCGCTCCGGCCGTGTCGCGGTCGACGACCATGTCGCAGAGCCGCAGGAGCGACTCCTCCTCGACAGCGCCGACGAGCTGGAGCACTGCCTGCGCGTCGATCGAGTTGTTGGTCGCCGCTGCCAGCTGGTCGAGCGTCGAGACGGCGTCCCGGAACGACCCACGCGCGCCCCGCGCGATCAGCGACAGCGCGGAGTCGGGCGCCTGGATCCCCTCACCCTCGGCCACGCGGCGCAGGAGGGTGACCACCTCGGGGAGCCGCGGCCGCTGGAAGACGAAGGTCTGACAGCGCGACCGGACCGTCTGCAGGACGTTGAAGAGCTCGGTCGTGCAGAAGACGAAGACGAGGTGGGGCGGAGGCTCCTCGATCAGCTTCAGGAGCGCCTGCCACGCCTGCGGGGTGAGCTGGTGCGCCTCGTCGAGGATGTAGACCTTGAAGCGGCCCTCGACGGGCTGCAGCACGACGCGCTCGCGGATCTCGCGGATGTCGTCGATGCCGCGCTGCGAGGCGGCGTCCATCTCGACGACGTCGAGCGACGTGCCGTTCGCGATCGCGAGGCAGACCGGGCACGTCTTGTCCGGAGCGGGCGACGGTCCGGGCGTCCCCGCGCAGTTCAGCGCCTTCGCGAGGATGCGCGCCATCGAGGTCTTCCCGGTGCCGCGCGGGCCGGCGAAGAGATACGCCTGCCGCACCTGGTCGTGCTCGACCGCGTTCTGCAGCGTCCGCACGACCGCCTCCTGCCCGACGACCTCGTCGAAGCCCTGGGGGCGGTACTTGCGGTAGAGGGCGGTCACCTCGTTGATTCAATCAGGTGGAGGCAGGGGAGCTCGGCCGCACCGGTCAGGCGTGTCGCGAGGGTGGATCCGCACTCGCGGATCCACCCTCTGCGAGAAAGCAGACGCTCGGCCACGCGCTCCGTCGTCGAGATCGGCATCACCGGAGGTGTCTGCGTCGTTTGCTCGGATCGGGCGGAGCCGCGGCACCTGAGAGGGAGTCCTTAGCGCTGCTTCCTTCCGGACCTGACGCGGTTCGGACGCTCCCAGTGCGCGGAACCCGATCGTCAACGCCACGTGCGCCGATCCTGTCCCGACGAACCGTCCCTCGGACGGCGTTCGGCCCCGCATGGAGCGGATTTCGGGTTCAGGGAACCGCTGACTCCCCACCTAGCGCGGCCGAGCGGGGGGAGGGTACCACCTCCGTTCCGGACTACGATCGTCGCAGCGTGATCGAGGCGACGCTCTACTCCGATGCCGCGTGCCCCTGGGCGTACTCGGCGAATCCGGCTCTGCGCGTGCTGGAGTGGCGGTATCGCGAGCAGCTCGAGTGGCGTCTCGTGATGATCGGCTTGCGCGACGAGGTGAGTGAGGCGTCCGTCCGCGCGCACGATCCGGAGCGGGTCGTCGCGCGGCAGCGGGTCTACATGGAGCGCTACGGGATGCCGTTCGGTCTCGTTCCGAAAGGGCGGCCGGCCGCGAGCGGACGGGGATGCCGAGCCGTCGTGGCGGCGCGGCTCCTCGAGCCGGGATCGGAGTGGAAGGTGTTCCGCGCGCTCCAGCTCGCGAACTTCACGCAGGAGCTGTACCTGGACGACGACGAGGGCATCCGCGAGGTCCTGCGCGGCGTCGAGGGGATCGACGCCGACCGGATCGTCGACACCCTCGACGCTCCGGAGGTGAGCGAGGCGTACGAACGGGACAAGGCGGAGACGCGGTCGGCCGCGGGATCTGCGGCGCACGCGCAGGACAAGACGTCGACGTCGGACGGCCCGGTGCGATTCACGGCGCCGTCCGTCGTCTTCCGGCAGGACGGCCGAACGCTCGTCGCGGGCGGTTGGCAGCCACTCCTCGCCTACGACGTGCTGCTCGCGAACCTCGATCCCGATCTCGAGCGCGCCCCGGTGCCCGAGTCCGCGGTGGAGCTCTTCGAGTTCTTCCGCGACGGGCTGACGACGGCGGAGGCTGCGCTTCTGCTCGCGGACGGCCCCGATCCGATCCCGCAGCAGGCCCGAACCGAGCGCATCCTGCTCGACCTGGTCGCGCGCGGCGAGATCGACCGGATCCCGCTCGGGCAGGACGCACTCTGGCGCCCATAGTGGTGAGCTCGGAACGGGCGAACCTGGGGCTAAGAACGTCCGCGCACGTGAGGGAACGGAACCGCTCGAGCGCCAGGTCGGGAGCTCGCGGGCAGCATCCTCGGCCATCCACAGGCTTGACGCTCGATTGCTTGGCGGAAGTGGACGGGGTGGATGTGGCGTTCGGCGCGTCGCCGCGGGGATGGTCTTGTGACGTTGGCCTACGGCGAGCAGCCGGGCCAGTCGTCTGGGACGTTTCCGCAGAGCGTGCTCGTGCCGTTGAGCGTCACCACGCCGGTGCCGTAGATCCCTCCACCCGCGGCGGTAGCAGTGTTCCCTGTGACGGCAGAGTCAGTCAGCGTGGCTGGACGGTCACTCCAGATGCCTCCGCCGTAGGCGGCTACGTCGTCCGTCACCATAGAGTCCGCGATCACGGCTCCGATACCAAGATGCTGCACATCCGGCAGGAATATGCCACCTCCGCTCTGAGCGCTGTTGCCACTCACCGTTGAGCCAGTGATCAAGACGGATTCCGAGCTGACGCTGTAGATACCTCCGCCCGCCTCGGTGGCGGTGTTGCCCATCACCACCGAGTCGGTGATCGTGTGGCCTGGCGCCACAGCCCGGTCGAGGTAGATCCCGCCGCCATGCGCTGCGCTGTTATTCCTGACGACCGAGTCGGACATCTCGATTCTCGAAAGGTCGCTGCCCCGGATGCCGCCGCCACCCGCGTTGTCCTCGATTATGCAGTCGCTGATGTGCGCCATGCGGCCCGCGAAGATTCCCCCGCCATTCCCTGCGATCAGGGAATGGGAGATCGTCAGCGACGCTCGGCCCGGTTGCAATCCCAGCCCCAATGTTGTCTTTCACCGTCGAGTTCGTGATCGTGATAAAGCCGAAGAACCCACCCGTGATGCCGGCGCCGTTGTCACTTACGACGGAGTCCTCGACCGTGGTGTCGGCGGTGTGGTCGTTGACAATGCCGTGACCGGTGTTCCCGATCACCCTTGTCCTCGTCAGCAAGAGGATCGCGGCGGTGTTGACGACACCGACCTCTCCGCCAGTAATCTGAGATCGACGAGCTTCAGGTCGATCATCGTGTTGCGCAGAACATGTCGCGGCCACCACCGTTGTGATCGTGTCCTCATGTTTCGTGGAGTCACGACCGCGGAGCGTCAGATCCTTGTCGATCACGAAGTTGCCGTAGCAGGTGCCCATCACCTTGATCGTGTCGTCCGACGCCGCCTCCGAGATCGCGGCGCCCAGCGGGTCCGCGTTGCGGTTCGAGTTGTATGCCAGATCCTGCGACTGGTTGATCGCTTTGCACTGGGGCTGGGTGGCACTCGACGGAGAGACGATCGTGCCCAGTGCACCCAAGACTAGTCCTGTGAGTACCAGCAGTCGTTGCGTGGACATCTTCCCCCCTTCCCCACAGGCGACGCCGCCACAGAGCATCGCACGAGACGGAGTCTTCTGACTCCGGTGTGGTTGATGCTCGATCATGCTGGGGAGTCTGACTGCTCACCTGAAGGCCCGCTCAAGACGAGTTGTCGTCAGTTCAGCCCGCCCGCCTCGAGTTCGCGCTCCTCGATCCGCGCTTCGCATCGCAGTGTGACCTCGCTCGAGTGTGTGCTCCCACCCGGCTTCTCAGCTCGTCACGGCGTTCGGGTAGCCGACCCGCCCCCGAGAGCGAGCCATGAGGACAACGTAGTTCCCACTTCTTCATCGCTGCTCCAGCAGGCGCTCGCGGCGGCGGAGAACGACGCCAGCGGCACAGAGAGCGCCAGCGACTACCGGAACGACGCCTCGAAGTCGACAGAGCGAAGAATCTTGTCGGAGCTGCTGGCGCGGGAGCTGCACGTGAGCCGCGCATCCGCCCAGTCGGCATGGTCGGAGACGAGGTCGTTGCCGGCCTGGTGACGACGAGGCGAAGCTGAGCGATGCCGACTACCGAGACGTCCACAGGCTGGGTCACACTGGTGCCGGTCATGAGCCCTGAGTCGTAGACCTTGGTGGCGTCGGCGTACACCCGGAAGTCGACCGAGCCGTACGGGCCGACCTCGTCGTCGACACCTATGCTTGTCTTGAAGCGTGAGCAGTTCGAGGGGAGCGCGTGTAGCGCGGTCGGACATGGGGTGTGCGCCCAGACCCTTCAGGTAAGTGGCTCGATTCAACGTGATTGTCCTGCCGTCGTCAGCGCCAGCCTCGCCGTTCGAGGTGTCCTTCTCGGGAGGCCCGTAGCCATTGGCGACCGTGGACGGGTTGAGGTCGCTCAGGTACATGGGCGTCGACCCGAGAGACGGGGCGGCCGCATACGCGGTTGTCCCCGCAAGGAGCGCGACGGATAGCCCGAGCGACCAACAGCCGAGACCGGCCTCTTCTCACCTTTCCCCTCTCCCCAACTTGGAAGCAACGCCAGGTCTTTACTGCTCAAACAGCCTATGACAAGGTTCTCCGCCAACCGCTGACTCAAGTACGGCTCCGCTGGGGGCTGATCATCGCTCAGTGCGTCACGGGCGTGAAGGTCAGCGAGCCGTTCAAAGTTCACGTCTCCGCGTCGTGGATTTCGCCCACCAGCAACCGCCTCGCCGTGAATAGGGAGGGCCCCCGGCTAACCCCTCGGTGGCCGAGGTCTCCGACCGGAGGCGGGCCTTGCGGCAGGCCCGACAACAACGAGCTTACGACGAGTCATGCGGTGATGCGCCGAGGGCTTGGCTACACGGATCGTATGCAGCTCGGATCCTTGGTAGGCGCTCGGCCGTTGAACCCCCACAGTGCGCGGCGCAAAGATGGCGCTTCGATCAGGGTGGCACCGACTGATGCACCGCGTGAAGAGTCGGCATCCGTGCGGCCCTGGAAGCGACCGTAAAGTAGAGCCCTAAGGCGTTCGGAGGAGACGGCATCTGAAAGCGCGACGATGGACGGCTACGAGGGCGACTTCGAGCACTTCGACGGGGCTGCACCTTCGGCTTCGAGACCCACAGCGTCGACGCCGACCTTGCGCCGTTCTATAAGGGCCTGCCCAATGACCGGTGTAAGTGCGAACACTGGGGCTACGTCGTCAAGGGCAAGGTGAAGCTCACATCCGCCGATGGTCGCGAAGAGACCTTCGTCACGGGTGACGCATATTACGTCTCGCCGGGACACGCTCCCACGTTGACTTGAGCCACCTGAGCTTCAGCGCGCGACCCCGTGATCGACCATCGGAGCTTCGTGTAGCCGGTCGAATGAATCTTGTCGACGGTGTTCCCCTTTACGACATACTCCGCGTCGTAATCCTCGTCGACCCGCGGCTTGCCCCTCGGCTTCCCGTACAGGTCCCGTTCGGCGGGTGTGATAACGAGGACCAGTGCCATCGGCTCCCTGAAGGGCGTCTCGCGCTGGAAGGCGCGGGATCCACTTTGAGAGTCCGTATCGGCGCAGGGTTGCCTCGACATCCTTCTGCGAGCTCACCGCAGTGCGCCACGTGCCGACGAGCGGTGACTGCGCCTCCGACGACGCCGCGCGATACCGCAATGAGAACCGCCGAGGCCAACACCGCGGTGCGCCCACGACCAACACCTAGCGCCACTCTATTGCCTCGTTCGATGAGTAGCACCTCGGGGCGTCAGTAGACGCGGAGCACTTCGCCGCCTGGTCAGACGATCCGGCAGGCCTACTACGGCCACTACGACCTGGGCGATCTAGAGCGTGCGATGGAGCAGTTCGCGAAGCGGGAGTGACCGCGTAACCGTCCCAGCTAGCTGACCTCGATTCCGCTAAAGCAAGCGGCTGGATGGGCGCACCTAGGATCGAACTAGGGACCTCTCGCGTGTGAAGCGAGCGCTCTCCCGCTGAGCTATGCGCCCGGGAGCGCGTAAGGGTAGCGCAGCCCTTGGTACGTTCCTCCGATGGCGCCCGCGACGTTGACGCCGCCGCGCGAGCGCACCAGACGCGGCGGCGGCACGGGTCTGGGCCGGCCGTGGCGCGTCATCGTCCTGAACGACGACCACAACACGTTCCAGGGCGTCGCCTACGCCCTCTCCAACGTCCTTCCGGGCGTGAGCTACGACCAGGGCATGGAGCTCGCGAACCGGATCGACGCGACCGGTCAGGCGATCGTATGGGCCGGCGAGAAGGAGCAGGCGGAGCTCTACTGGTCCCAGCTCCAGGACTTCGGGCTGACCATGGCGCCCCTCGAGCAGTAGCCGAATCTCGTCACAAGGCACCGTGGTAGCGTCAGGCGCGTGCTGCTGGCGCTGACGGGGTACGAGACGCTCCTGCTGGGCGTCGC
Source organism: uncultured Gaiellaceae bacterium (assembly GCA_963808865.1). Lineage (GTDB taxonomy): Bacteria > Actinomycetota > Thermoleophilia > Gaiellales > Gaiellaceae > GMQP-bins7. The sequence continues at coordinate 37,054 of CAWEGY010000004.1, forward strand.
TGCCCTCTTCATCGTCTTCGCGCTCGTCTGCGCGCTCGTCATCCCTCGCTCGAAGCCCGCTTTCCCGGGCAAGAGACTGGGAATCTTCGTCGCGATCTGTGCTCTCCTCTTCGCCGCGCAGCTCACCGCGGTGATGGTGGACAGCTACCTCGGCGAAGAGGAGGCGGAGGCCGTCGAGCCGCCGTCGGAGACGGAGCCACCGACGACGCCGCCGGCGGAGACCACGCCGACCGAGCCGGAGCCAGGTGGCCAGGGCGATCCGACCGCGGGCAAGGAGGTCTTCGTCGGCTCCGCAGGGTGCGCCGGCTGCCACACCCTCTCCGACGCCGGCGCGACCGGAACGATCGGCCCCGACCTCGACGCGACGATGCCCTCCTACGAGCTCGCCGTCGACCGCGTCACGAACGGTCAGGGCGGCATGCCGTCGTTCTCGGACTCGCTGAGCGAGCAGCAGATCCAGGACGTCGCAGCCTACGTCTCGTCGGCAGCAGGCGGCTGAGCCTCGCCGACCGGCGGGTAACCTCTGGCTCCTTGGAGAGGTGTCCGAGCGGCCTAAGGAGCGCGACTGGAAATCGCGTACGTGCTGAAAGGTGCGTCGCGGGTTCAAATCCCGCCCTCTCCGTTTCATGAGTAGCCGTCGCGTCGTCGTGCTCGGAGCGGGATCGAGCGGCGAGCACTTCGTCGGCGCGCTCCGAGGCCTCGACCCGGAAGCCGAGATCACCGTCGTCGAGCGAGGCCTGGCCGGAGGCGACTGCTCGTACTACGCGTGCCTGCCGACGAAGACGCTGCTCCGGCCGACCGAAGTCGTCACCGCGGCGCGGATCGCCCCGGGTGCTGCCGAAGCCGTCGTCGGTGACATCGATGTCGGTCGCGTGCGGTGGTGGCGGGATCAGGTAACGGAGGGTCGGGACGACTCGTGGCACGTCGGCTGGCTCGCCGATCAGGGGGCTGAGCTCGTTCGGGGGGAGGCACGCGTCGTGCGCGCCGGGATCGTCGCGGTGGGCGATCGCGAGCTCCCGTACGACGAGCTCGTCGTCGCGACGGGCTCGACACCCGCCGTTCCGGACATCGACGGCCTCGACGCGGTTCCGTACTGGACGAACAAGGACGCAGTCTGGTTCGAGGCGGTTCCGCGGACGCTCATCGTCCTGGGTGGCGGCCCGGTCGGCGTCGAGCTCTCCCAGTTCTTCCAGCGCATGGGCTCGGAGGTGACGCTCGTCGAGAGCCACGACCGCGTCCTCTCGAGGCTCGATCCGGACGCCGGCAACCTCCTTCGCGAGCGACTCGAGGAGGATGGCGTGCGCGTGCTGGTCGAAGCCGAGGCCGAACGCGCCGAAGCGACCGACTCGGGACTCCGGCTCGAGCTCGGAGGGGCTGAGGCAATCGAGGCCGAGCGGCTCCTCGTCGCCACGGGCCGGCGCCCGACCGTGGACGGGCTCGGGCTCGAGGAGCTCGATGTCGAGATCACCCGGCGCGGGGTCACGGTCGACGACCGCCTGCGCGCGGGCGACGGCGTGTGGGCGATCGGCGACGTCGCGGGTGTCGGGCTCCTCACGCACCTCGGCAAGTACCAGGCGCGCGTGGCGGCGGCGAACATCGCGGGGCGAGACGTGCGCGCCGATTACCGGGCGATACCGGCTGCGGTGTTCACCGATCCGCAGGTCGCGTCCGTCGGTGAGATGGAGGGCGAGAGCGTCGTCGACCGCGCGCTTCGAGCTGACGGGCGGACGGCTCTCGACGTACGAGCGGCCGAAGCGCCCTGGATTCCTGAAGCTCGCGGCCGACCGCGAGCAGCGAGTTCTCGTCGGAGCCGTGGCGGTCGGCCCCGAGGCGGGGGAGTGGCTGGGTCAGCTGACGCTCGCGATCCGAGCCGAGGTGCCCGTCGACGTCCTGCTCGACACGATTCAGCCGTACCCCACCTTCTCCGAGACGATCTTCTCGGCGCTCCAGGAGCTCGACTCGGCGCTCGGCGGCTGAGCCGTGCCGGAGGGCGACTCCCTCCATCGCACGGCACAGCGGCTCCAGGTCCTCGTGGGAGAGCGCCTCGAAGCCGAGAGCCCGAACCCACGCGGCCTTGCGACCGGGGTCGCCCGCGCAATCGACGGGCGCGTCCTCGAACGAGTGGAAGCCGTGGGCAAGAACCTGTTCCTGCACTTCGAGGGCGGCGTCGTGGTGCGTAGCCATCTGCGGATGAACGGGCGGTGGCGCGTTGCGCCCTCGAGGCCCGAGACTCGTCGCAGAGGCTTGCCGTGGCTGACGCTCCGCGGACGCGTCTGGGAGGCGACGCAGTGGAACGGGCCTGTCCTTTCCCTCGGCCGTCGACATGCCTCGCGTCTCGGCCCGGATCTGTTGTCGCCGGAAACCGAGATCGACGAGCTCGTGTCGCGAGTTCGCGCAGGCGACAGCGCTCGCCTCGTGGGCGAGGCGCTCGTCGATCAGCGCCTCGTCTCCGGCATCGGGAACATGTGGCTCGCGGAGTCGCTCTGGCATGCGCGAGTCTCGCCGTGGCGGCGGCTCGGGGAGGTGAGCGACGCCGAGCTGAAAGGCACGCTCGCATGGGCCCAGACCGCCATGCGCGCGGCTGTCGGCGGCGATCGGCCGCGGCGTGCGGTCTACCGCCGTGCGGGTCGCGGGTGTCCTCGCTGCGGGACGCCGATCTCCTCGCGCGGGCTCGGCGACGCGAACCGGACCGCCTACTGGTGCCCGCGCTGCCAGGAGAGCCTGAAGCGGAGGGGGAGGGATTTGAACCCTCGAGACGCTTGCACGTCTAACGGTTTTCGAGACCGCCCCGTTCGACCGCTCCGGCACCCCTCCGAGTCGTCAGCGTACCCCGCCCACCGCGGGGCGTCCTACGGGAGCGCGCGGGTCTGTCCGATATCCTCCGCACCCACCGGGAGAAGTGGCCGAGTGGCTGAAGGCGGCGCCCTGCTAAGGCGTTAGGTGGGGAAAATCCCTGCCTCGAGGGTTCGAATCCCTCCTTCTCCGTCCCGCGGTCTTGCGCGCTCGATCAGTTGGACTTGGGCCTGGCGGCGTCCCACAGGAAGTACACGAAGAGGCCGACCACTGGCACCACGAGGATCGCGACGATCCAGAGCACCTTCCCGCCGACGCCGATGTCGTCGCGGCGGAGAACGCGGACAGCGACGAGGGCCCAGACGAAGATCCACACGACGAGCGTCGCGAACGCGAGGCCCCAGCCGAAGGTGTACGCGAGCACCCGCGCAGCCTAGTCGTGGATCCGGGCGATGAGGTCTTCGCGCTTGAGCACCTTTACCTCGAGCCCGCCGAGGCGGACGTCGTACCCGGTGTCGCGCGGGTAGAGCACCTTGTCGCCGGCTTCGACGCCGCTCACGTCGGCGCCGACCGCCGTCACGATTCCGGTGCGGCAGGGTGCCGACTCGGTCGCGGAGGCGGGGAGGATGAGACCGGCCCGCGTCTCCGACTCGTCCGAGACCGGCTGCACGACGACGAACTCGTCCAGTGGCTCGAGCGTCAGATCGACGCTTCTCGACTCCTCGATCACGTCCGAACTGTACTCCCGCCGCGTCCTAGAGCCGCCCGGCGTCGACGATTCGCTGCAGGAACTGCTGCGTGCGCGGCTCGCGCGGCGCGCCGAAGATCTGCTCGGGCGTGCCTTCCTCGAGGAGGACGCCCGCGTCGAGGAAGCACACCCGGTGGGCAACGTCGCGCGCGAAGCTCATCTCGTGCGTCGCAATGAGCATCGTCATCCCCTCCTCGGCGAGCTCGCGGATGACCGAGAGCACCTCGGCGACGAGCTCGGGATCGAGCGCGCTCGTCACCTCGTCGAGCAGCAGCAGCCCGGGCTGCATCGCGAGCGCGCGCACGATCGCGACGCGCTGCTGCTGCCCGCCCGAGAGGCGGTCGGGATAGTCGTCGCGCTTCTCGACCAGCCCGAAGCGGAGCAGGAGCGCGTCGGCACGGGCGTCTGCGTCGGCTCTCGAGAGCCCGGCGGCCTTCCGCGGCCCGAGCGTCACGTTGTCGAGCACGCTCATGTGCGGGAAGAGGTTGAACGACTGGAAGACGATGCCGATCCCGCGCCGGACGACGTTGACGTCGACGCCGCGCTCCGTGACGACCTCGCCGCGGACGAGGATCCGCCCCGCGTCGATCGGCTCGAGCAGGTTGATGCAGCGCAGCAGCGTCGACTTCCCGGAGCCGGACGCGCCGATGAGGCAGACGACCTCGTGCTCGGCCAGCGCGAGGTCGATCCCACGCAGCACCTCGGTCTTGCCGAACGACTTCCGTAGGCCGTCGACCTCGAGCGCGCTCACGCGAGCCTCCCCGCTTGCTGCCGGCGCTTGTCGCGAGCGACGAGCCAGTCGGTGAACCGGGCCATGGGAACCGTGAGCGCGATGAAGATGATCGCGGTCGCGATGTACGGGGTGTAGTTGAACGATGCTGCGACCTCGATCTGGGACTGCCGGAACGCCTCGACCACGCCGAGCAGTCCGACGAGCGCCGTGTCCTTTTGAAGCCCGATGAAATCGTTGAGGAGTGGCGGGATCACGCGGCGCACAGCCTGCGGGATCACGACATAGCGCAGCGCCTGGCCGTGCGTCAGCCCGAGCGAGCGCGCGGCGGCGGCCTGGCTCGGGTGCACCGACTCGATGCCGGCGCGGTACACCTCGGAGACGTAGGCCGAGTACACGAGGACGAGCGAGACGACACCCCAGAACAGCGGGTCGATCGGGACGCCCGGGAGCGCGAGCGCCGGAACCCCGAAGCCGAGGATGTAGATGACGAGGATGGTCGGGACCCCGCGGAAGAGATCGACGTAGATCACGGCAAGTGCCCGCACCGGGAAGAACACGGGCCCGGGAAGCCCTCGCAGCACTGCGATCGCCAGCGCGAAGACGAGGATGAACACCTCGGCGATCAGGAAGATCTTCACGTTGATCCAGAAGGCCGAGAGGATGTCCGGGAACGCCTCTTCGAACTCCTGGCGGTCGAAGAACGCCTGCTTGACGTCGTCCCAGCCCGAGGAGTTGACGACGACGAGCGCCACGACCGCGACGAAGAGAGCAGTCGAGACGAGGGCGACGGCGACGCCTCTGCCGCCGCCGCCCGTCGTCAGGCTGCCGAGAATCTTCGAGCCGCGGTTCTCGTTCAGGTGCGCGCTACTTCAGGATCGGGGCGCCCTGCTGCCCAAGCCAGCGAACCTCGAGCTTCCTGAGCGTCCCGTCCGCACGCATGGCGTTGATCGCCTTGTTGATGCAGCGCACGAGCGGATTGCCCTTCTGGAACACGAGGCCGAAGTGCTCCTTCGGGCCCTGCGTCGGGAGCCGACCGACGACCGTCGAGCCCGGGATCTGGACGTTGGTGACGTAGCCCATGCTCGGGAAGTCGTGGACCATCCCGTCGATCTGCTTGGTCTTGACGGCGGTCACGACGTCGTTGACCGAGTCGTACACGCGGGGTGCCTGATCGGGCTTGATGTACCTGACGATGTAGTCGTAGCTCGTCGTCCCGACCGAGGCGCCGAGGCGGTACTTCTTGAGGCCGGCGAGCGAGCGCACCTTCGAGATCGGGTTCGACTTCAGCGCCGCGACCGCCTGGTTCACGACGTAGTACGACGTGCTGAAGGTCACCGCCTTGCGGCGCTCCGCCCTGTTCGAGACCTGCGCGAGGTAGAAGTCGAACGACTTCTTGCCGGGCGCGAACGACTTCAGGAACGGCACGGCCTCCCAGCTGACCTGCGCCTTCGTGAACCCGAGCCGCTTGGCGATCCCGTACGCGACCGCGGACTCGTAGCCCTTGCCGGTCGTCGGGTCGTTGATCTCCCAGGCCTTGTCCTTCGAGCCGCCCGTCCACCAGGGGTCGAAAGCGGGGTTGTCCGTCGCCAGGGAGAGGGTGCCGTCCTCGACGAGGTTCAGGCTCGCTTTCGCGCACCCCGGAATCGCCATCGGCTCGGCCGGCGTTCCGGTTGCCGTCGCGGCAAGCGAGAGAGCCAGGGTCGTCAGGGCGAGGCCGAAGAGGACCGTACGCATCGCAGCATTCCCTCCTGTGGGACGGGGAAAGGGGCGCGGCGAGCGTACCAGCGTGGCTCTGGCTAGCGTTGCGCGCATGGCGAGCCCGTTCGTCGAGCTGGAGGTGGGGGAGCGCATCGTCAAGCTCACGAACCCCGACAAGGTGCTCTTCCCGAAGGCGCGCAAGTCGAAGCTCGACCTCGCGCAGTACTACATCTCGGTTGGCGACGGCATCGTGCGGGCGCTGTACGAGCGCCCGACGCAGCTTCGGCGCTTCCCGGACGGTGTGAAGGGCGAGGCGATCTACCAGAAGCGTGTCCCCGAGAAGCGCCCGGACTGGGTCGAGGCCGCGCGTGTCACGTTCCCCTCGGGCCGACACGCCGACGAGCTCTGCGTCACCGAGCTCGCGCAGGTCGTCTGGGCGGCGAACCTCGCGGTGGTCGACTTCCATCCGTGGCCGTCGCGACGGCGGGACACGGAGCACCCCGACGAGCTCAGGATCGACATCGACCCGCAGCCCGGGACGACGTTCAGGGACGGCAAGCGGGTCGCCGCGGTCGTGCGCGAGACCCTCGAGGAGATCGGCTACACGGGCTGGCCGAAGACCTCCGGGAACCGCGGCATCCACGTCTTCTGCCGCATCGAGCCTCGATGGGAGTTCCCGGTCGTGCGCCGCGCCGCGCTCGCGTTCGCGCGCGAGATCGAGCGCCGGCTGCCGAGGAAGGTGACGACCGCGTGGTGGAAGGAGCAGCGCGGGAAGCGCGTGTTCATCGACTACAACCAGAACGCGCGCGACCGGACCGTCGCGTCCGCGTACTCCGTGCGCGGTCGCCCGGACGCCACCGTCTCGGCGCCCGTGACGTGGGACGAGCTTCCCGACGTCGAGACCGAGGACTTCTCGATGGCGACGATGCCAGCCCGCTTCGCGGCTATCGGAGACGTGCATGCGGGCATCGACGACGCCGTGTGCGACCTCGAGGTGCTGCTCGCCTGGGTCGAGCGGGACGAGAAGGAAGGCGTCGGCGAGGCGCCGTACCCGCCGAACTTCCCGAAGATGCCGGGCGAGCCTCCCCGCGTGCAGCCGTCGCGCGCCAGGAAGCGCGACTGAGGGTCAGCGAACGTTGATCGAGGAGGCCGGGGCGTAGCCGGCCTTCGATGCGCTCGCCGCCACCCGGCTCGGCGACGGCTGCTTCAGCGTCGCCTGCCCGTTGGCCGCGGTCTTCAGCGACTTCCCTCCCGCCTTGACCGTCGCGCCCGGCACCGGATCGCCTGCGTCGAGAACCCGAAACACGATCGTGCGGCCGTTGCCGGAGGCCCGACTCGTCGCGGTGAGCGTGAGCTTCGGCCACACCTGCTGATGCCAGAATCCCTGGCTTCCGCCGGCCTGGACGTTCGCGATCAGATCGAGCGGTCCGGCGGACCCCTCGCCGTTGAGGCGGTAGATGGTCCCACCGCTCGGCGGACGCAGGGCGTTCACGGCTCCGACTTGCGTGGCGGCCTTGTTCGTGCGCGCCGCGTAGATCGTGCCGTTCTGCTCCCACATCAGCCAGAGCCTTCCGTCCGGGGCGGCCGCGACGTTCGCGTGCTCGTTGCGATCGACCTTGAGCACTGTCTGAGGCTTGGCCGTGTCGACCTTCCACAGTGCAAGCGTCTTGAACGTCGGGTAGCCCTGGCCGAAGAAGAGGTACACGCCGGCGGCTCCGATGCGCCCGGTCAGCGAGGTCCGGTTGCCGGGGTAGACGGAGCTCTTGCCCGACACGGAGCCGGGTGCGAGCCGGCGACCGCCTTGCGGGCCGTTCGGCCCGATGGCGTTCACGAAGAGCCCCGGCCCCGCGCTCTCGTTCGAGTGGAAGCCGACCCACGCTTGCCCGCTCGTCGAGTCGACCGCGATCTCAGGGGTGTAGAGACAGCAGCCCGTCTGAGGAATCCTCCCGTCGGCCGAGGCGGCATCGATCCCGTAGTGGAACCCGAGGCCGGGTGATCCCGACCAGGCCGAGATCGGCGTTCCGTCCTTGGCGAGCCCGGCGCCTGCGACTCCGGTCGCGTAGGCGTACGTTGCCTGGGCGGCCTTGCCGGGCTTGAGGGTCCACGGCGCACCCGCAGCCGGCGCGGTGGCCGTGTTCATCGCGTTGTTCGTCTCGCCGGGGTTCGTCGAGCGGATGCCGCCGAAGAACGCGCGGAGCGAGCCGTCCGGCATCCGCAGGAGGTCCGGGTGGGACATCGCCGACCATCCGCCGAGTGCGACCCCGTCGGCGCCGACAGCCCCCGCGGGGCTGATCTCGAGATGGATCAGGTCCTCCTTCGTGCCGTTGCGACGTGTGTAGACGACGTGGAGCACGCCGTCGCCGGTACGAGCGAGCCCGGGCTCCGCGAAGTTGATCACCGTTCCGGGAAGACGTGTCCACTGGCCTCGCGGGCCCGCGCTCGCCGAGGCGACGAGTCCGAGGACGACGATCGAGGCGACGAAGGCGGCAGAAATTTTCATGACGCGATCCTACGGCTCGACCTTCGAGTTGTCTTCGGGCCGCCTTCAGGCGAGGAGAGAGGATGCGGTCACGCCCGGGCTCGCCGCCGGCCGCAGCTCGCGCCAGGTGCACTGTCGTGGGTCCTTGTCGTCGCGAAAGCGGATGAGCTTGGTGCCGTGTCGGAAACGGTTCGACTGCACCTTGTCGTAGCGCACCTCGACGACCAGTTCCGGGCGCACGGGCGACTCCTCGAGCTCGCCGCCGCCCCAGCGATTCGGTTCCGAGAAGCGGCGTTCCGGCGCGTTCCGAAGGAGCGGTCGGACGCGGGCCATGATGTCGTCGTGCCGCGCGGGTGCGATGGCTGCGGAGCCGACGTAGTCGACCTCGCCGTCTTCCCCGTAGAGACCGAGAAGAAGCGTGGCGAGGCGATCGGGCTTCTCCTTCCAGCGAACGCCGACGACCACGCAGTCCGCGGTCTTCTCGGGCTTGACCTTCACGACCCCCTCGCGCGAGCCGGGGAGATACGCGAGGTCGCGACGCTTCGCGATCACGCCGTCGAGACCGATCGCCTCGAAGCGCTCGAGCCAGTCGAACGCCTCCGCGCGATCGTCGCTGGCAGGGGAAAGCTCGAACCGCTTGGCGCTGCGCTCGAGCTTCGCGCGTCTCTTCGACAGCGGGTCCTTCCACGTCTCCGTCCCCTTCCACACGAGGACGTCGAAGGCGATGAACCGGGCGGGGATCTCGGCGGAAAGCCTGTTGACGCGGCTCTCTGCGGGATGCAGCCGCATCTGCATCGCGTCGAAGTCGAGGACGCCGTCTCGCTCGATGACGATCTCCCCGTCGAGCGCCGAGATCGGGGGGAGCAGCTTGGCCAGCGGCCGTAGCTCCGGAAAGTAGCGCAGCAGTGGGCGTGCGTTGCGAGACCAAAGGCGCAGCTCACCCGACGCGTTCTCGAGGATGCCGCGGAAGCCGTCCCATTTCGGCTCGTACTGCCACTCGTCGCCCTCGGGGAGCTCGCGGACGAGCTCTGCCTCCATCGGCGGGAAACGGGATCGCCGGGTGGAGGTCGGCCGGCCGCTCGACCGGCTCGGTGCTCGACGGTCGGCGGCGGGGACGGGCCATCGCTCCAAGCTACTACGCTCCCAGCCTCATGCGTCGCGTTGCCGTCACCGGGCTCGGAGCAGTGACCCCGCTCGGGCTCGACGCTCGATCGACCTGGGACGCAGCGGTCTCCGGGACCAGCGGTGTGGACTGGATTCGATCGTTCGACGCGAGCGAATACCCGGTACGCATCGCGGCCGAGGTGAAGGACTTCGAGCCGGCGGACGTGGTCGGCCCGAAGGATGCGCGACGACTCGAGCGAAACGTCGTGCTCGCCGTCGCGGCCGCGCGCGAGGCGTGGGCGGATGCAGGGGTAGAGGGCGTCGATCCCGCGGGCGCCGGCATTCTCGTCGGCTCCGCCGTCGGAGGGCTCAGCGGCGTGCTCGCGCAGGACGCGGTCCGGCGCGAGCGAGGGCACGACCGCGTCTCGCCCTGGTTCCTCCCCAACATCCTGGTCGACTCGGCGAGCGGGCAGATCGCGATCGACCTCGGGCTTCGAGGGCCGAACTACGCCCCGGTCTCGGCCTGTGCGACCGGCTCGCACGCCGTCGGCGAAGGGGCCGAGACGATACGTCGCGGAGACGCCGACGTCGTCCTCGCCGGCGGGACCGAGTCCTGCATGCACCCGATCATCCTCGCCGGCTTCTGTGCAATGAGAGGACTCGTTGCGGAAGAGGAAGACCCCACACGCGCCTCGCGACCCTTCGACGCCACGCGCGCAGGCTTCGTGATGGGCGAGGGGGCGTGTGTCCTTCTCCTCGAGGATCTCGACCGGGCGGTCGCCCGCGGCGCGCGCGTCTACGCGGAAGTGCTCGGTTACGGGACCTCGAACGACGCGCATCACATGGCTCAACCCGACCCGGAGTCGGTCGGCGTCGCGGAGATGATGCGGTCGGCCTTGACGCGCGCCGGGGTCGAGCCCGAGCGTGTCGGCTACGTCAATGCGCACGGAACCTCGACGCCGCAGGGCGATCTCGCCGAGACGAAGGCGATCAGGGCCGTTTTCGGCGACCACGCCGACGCGCTCGCGGTCTCGTCGACGAAGTCCGTGACCGGTCACATGTTCGGTGCCGCGGGAGCAGTCGAGGCGATGATGTGCGTCCGGGCTCTCCACGAAGGCGTGCTGCCGCCGACGATCAACTACCGCAATCCGGACCCGGAGTGCGACCTCGACTACGTGCCGAACGAGGCGCGCAGCGTGCAGGTGGACGTGGCGCTGTCGAACGCGATGGGCCTCGGCGGGCACAACGCCTGCGTCCTGCTCGGCGCGCGTCGCCATAGCGCTCACTCGTTTCGGACGACCTCTGGCAGTGAGTTCGGCGATCGAGTCGAGCACGACGTCGGCAACGCGAGTGCGTCGTCCGCTGGCGGATAGCGTCGGTTCGGGATCGCGATCACGCGCATACCAGCTTCATGCGCGGCGCCGATGCCGTTCGCGGAGTCCTCGATCGCAGCGCAGCGCTCGGGCGCGACGCCGAGGCGGCGAGCCGCCTCGAGGAAGACGTCCGGAGCCGGCTTACCGCGCGCGACCTCCTCGGACGGACGCCTGACCTCGAAGAGCTGCGCGAGCCCGGCGCCTCGAGGACGGCGTCGATGACGGTTCGGTTCGAGGACGACGCGAGCGCGAGCCGGTAGCGAGGTCGCCAGGCGCTCCACCGCGTCGACGGCGCCGTCGATGAGCGGCAGCTCCCGCGCGTAGCGCGCTAGCAGCCGGCGGACCACCTCGTCGTTGATCGTCCTCGGGCGGCTCGTCGAGCCCGACCACGTCGTGCATGTAGCTGCGACCACTCGGGCGAGCTCATTCCCATCATGTCCGCCTGTGCCCGCTCGTGCCAGCGGCCGCCGCGTTCACGCGCGAGCTGCTCGCGCACCTCGTCCCAGACGTGCTCGGAGTCGACGAGCACGCCGTCGAGGTCGAAGACGACTGCCTCGATCACCGTGCTCGCTGCGGTACTCGCCGCGGAGCCGCACGAGCGGAGGCGCGTCCTCTCCGAGCTCGACGCGCTCGACCGCGCAGACGAAGAACGTGTGCGTTCCGGTGCTGACCTCCTCTCGCAGTCGCGCACTCGAGCCAGCCGAGCGCGCCGACGAGGAGCGGCGCGCCGGCCGCGCCGGGCTCCGTCGCGATGCCGTGCCACATCGCGATCGGCGGGACACCGCGGGCGAAGTGCTGCGCGAGCCATTCCTGGCCCGCGGCGAGCAGCGAGATCGCGCAGCCGCCAGCCTCGCGCAACAGCTCGTGCATCGCCGCCTCTCTCGAGATCGCGAATCCGACGAGGGGCGGGTCGAGCGAGAGCGAGACGAGAGATCCCACCGTGAGCCCGAGCTTCTGGCCTCCCGCGTCGACGGTGACGACGGCAACGCCGGACGGATATCGACCGAAGAGAGCCCGAAACGTGTCGGAGGTCGGTCACATGGGTGCACACTAGCGCCGCGCCTTCTCTGCGCATTTCACCCCTAGGAAGAACGTTAGGAACCGTTGAAGAACGCAGTTCCTGCACGTCGGTCTCGGGTAGTACGGGGACATGAGGTCCAGTTCTCCTCAAGGTCACGGCTGCCTCGCTGCTCGCGCTGGCGCTCTTTGCGGGCCGCCACCGGCCTCGAGCCGGGTCTAGTTCGGAGGGTCGCCCGGCCCAGCCGAAAGTACGGATTTCGTTGCCGGCACTACCAATTCGGCGCAATGCGTCGTACTATCCGTTGAAGGTCAGGGGACTACTGGGACGCGTCCAGCGGAGGGGCTGGACGCGTAAGGGGAGGGTTGTGAGCGCTGTTTCGCACGACGCCGCCGTACCGGCGCAGGCTGATGGTCCTGTGCTCGAGCTGTCGCTCTCGGCGACGAGGCGCCGTGGTTGGCTCATGCGACGACTCCTCCTCGCAGCGGACGTCGCCGGGCTCGTGGCTGCATACGCCGTTGCGATGGTGCTTGCGCCACCCACCTCGGGGGTCGACACCGTCGTCCCCGCCTGGGAGGTCGTCCTCTTCGTGGCAACGCTGCCGCTCTGGGTCCTCCTCTTCCACATCCACGGTCTCTACGACCGCGATGAGGAGCGCGCTGACCACTCGACCGTCGACGACGTCGTGGGAGTGTTCCAGGCTCTCACGCTCGGAACCTGGTCCTACCTCGTCCTCGCGAACGTCATCGACGTGCCTCACCCGGACCTCGGGCGACTCGTCGTCTTCTGGCTGATCGCGGTCGCGCTCATCCCGCTCCTTCGCGCGCTGAGCCGACTGATCGGGCGACGTCAGGCGGCGTACCTGCAGAACGTCATCGTCGTCGGGTCGGGTCAGGTCGCGCAGCTGCTCGCCGAGAAGATCGAGAAGCATCCCGAGTACGGGTTCAACGTCGTCGGCTTCGTGGATCGCGACAACCTCGCATCGGTAAACGGGAACGGCAACGGGAAGCATGCGCTGATCGGAACGACCGAGGATCTGCCTCGTCTCGTCGACGAGCTCGACGTGGAGCGCGTGATCATCGCCTTCTCCACCGACTCGCACCAACGGACGCTGCAGGTGATTCGCTCGGTGCAGGGGAGCGACGTCCAGGTCGAGATCGTCCCACGCATGTTCGAGATCCTCGGCACGAACGCACAGCTGCACACGGTCGAGGGCCTTCCGCTGATCGGTATACCCGGAGCAGACCTGTCTCCGTCGTCGAGATTCCTCAAGCGGTCGTTCGATCTCGCCGTCGGGTCGTTCGGGCTCCTACTCATCTCGCCGCTGCTCGCCGTCGTCGCGATCGCGATCAAGCTCGACTCGCGCGGACCCGTCTTCTTCCGCCAGGTGCGAATGGGTGCGGACAATCGCCCGTTCCGCGTTCTCAAGTTCCGCACGATGGTCGAGGACGCAGAGGCCCAGAAGCACAAGGTCGCCCACCTGAACATGCACAACGGGTCCGACTCGCGCATGTTCAAGGTGCCCGACGATCCGCGTGTGACCCGAGTCGGCCGCGTTCTGCGGCGGTGGCGGATCGACGAGCTGCCTCAGCTGTTCGACGTCGTCCGCGGGCGGATGTCGCTGGTCGGCCCGCGGCCGCTGATCCTGGAGGAGGACCAGCACGTCGAGGACTGGGCTCGGCGGCGCCTCGATCTGAAACCGGGGATGACCGGGCTCTGGCAGGTCCTGGGAGCGAGCGACATCCCGTTCGACGAGATGACGAAGCTCGACTACCTCTACGTCACGAACTGGTCGCTGCGTGAGGACATCCGCCTGATCATGCTCACGCTGCCCGCGCTCACGCGCGCCCGCGCCGCGTACTAGTCGCGCACGACCGAGTCGCCGAGCGATCTCGCCGACCGACGCGCAGCCGGCGAGTCCCAGCGTGAGGTCGAAGTCGGCGCGGAGGTTGCGGATCACCTCTCGGACGCCCGCCTCGCCGCCGGCGCCAGGCCCCAGACGTAGGGCCGGCCGAGCCCGACGGCGGATGCGCCGAGTGCGAGGGCGCGGAACACGTCCGCGCCCGACCGCACGCCGCTGTCGAGGAGAATCGGGAGTCGGCCTGCCACGGCGTCGACGATCGCCGGGAGCGCGTCCATCGTCCCCACGGCGCCGTCGACCTGGCGCCCGCCGTGGTTCGAGACGACGAGGCCGTCCATCCCGTGCTCGATCGCAGCCGCCGCGTCGGCCGGATGGAGAATCCCCTTGAGCAGGATCGGGAGCCGGGTGCGCTCGCGGAGGAACGCCAGGTCCTCCCACGAGAGGGACGGGCGGGAGTACGTCTCCACGAACCGACGGACGGCAGCCCGCGCCAGGCCGGAGCGCAGGTTCGCGAGGCGGGAGCCCGGGTGCGAGCCGAGGAGCTCCCACAGCGATCCGAGCGCGGCGAGCGTGACCCTGCCCGTGGGCGGCGACGCCTGCCGCAGCGTGTCCTGGAGCGCGTCGAGGAAGACCGGATCGCTCGTGTACTGCGCGATGCCCTTCCCGCGCAGGAACGGGAGGTAGGCGAGGTCGAGGTCCCGGATCCGCCAGCCCAGCATCGTCGTGTCGAGCGTGAGCACGACCGCCGAGCACCCGCAACGCTCGGCGCGCGAGACGAGGCTCGCGACGAGGTCGTTCGACGTGCTCCAGTAGAGCTGGAACCAGCGCGGCGCGTCGCCCATGACCTTCGCGCGTCTCCTCCATCGGCCGAGACGCCTGGTTCGAGAACACGAACGGAACACCCTCGGCTGCCGCCGCCCTCGCGACCGCGACATCGGCGTCAGGATGTGCCATCTCGAGCACGCCGATCGGGCAGAGCGCGAACGGGGAGGGGAAGGGCGTCCCGAGGATCTCGACAGCCGTGTGCCTGGTCGAGACGTCGCGCAGCATGCGCGGGACGATCCGCCAGCGCTCGAACGCCTGGCGGTTCGCGCGCATCGTCTCCTCGCGACCGGCGCCGCCGGCGACGTAGGCGTAGCTCGGGGGACATCGCCGCCCGCGCCTTCCGCTCGAGCCCGTCGAAGGAGACGGGGACGCGGGGACATACGCCCTCGCGCCACCCACGTACACCTCGAACTGGCGCTCGCGCCCGATGCCCACCGACGGGCGGTCGGTTCCGTCTCGGACACGGGCTCACCCTAACCCGTGGCCGAGCGGCGGGGGTGGGATTCGAACCCACGGGGCGCTTGCACGCCCAACGGTTTTCAAGACCGCCCCGTTCGACCGCTCCGGCACCCCGCCGGGGCGCATTGTGACCGAGCTAGCGGGCTGACGTCGGCCGGCGCGCCGTAGCGCGTCAGCACGTCCGGCACGTCGCCCTGGAAGTTCTCGAGGATCGCGAGCAGCGCCCGGTCGGTGACCATCGTCCCGTTGAGCGTGTGCGGGGTCTCGAGCCCGTGCTCGCGCGCGGTAGCGGATCCCGAGTCGGCGCGCCTGGTAGTCGGTCGTGTTCGAGCACGAGCGTGACCTCGCGGTAGCGCTCCTGGAACGGGAACCACGCCTCGATGTCGTACTTCTTCGCCGCCGAGGCGCCGAGGTCGCCGGCCGCGACGTTCACCACGCGGTACGGGAGCTCGAGCGCCTGGAGGAACGTCTCCTCGAGGTCGAGCATCCGCTCGTGCTCGTCCCACGACTGCTCCGGCTCGACGAAGACGAACATCTCGACCTTGTTGAACTGGTGCACGCGGAACATCCCGCGCGTGTCCTTGCCGGCGGCGCCCGCCTCGCGGCGGAAGCACGTCGAGAAGCCCGTATAGCGGAGCGGTAGCTCGTCGAGGATCTCGCCCATGTGGAGCGAGGCGAGCGCGACCTCGGACGTGCCCGGTGAGGAAGAGGCCCGTCGGCTTCGAGCGCGTAGATGTTCGAGCGGTCCGTGGGGAAGAAGCCCGGTGCCGTACATCGCCTCCTCGCGCACGAGGACGGGCGGGATGCACGGGCGTGAACCCCGCCTGCGACGAGATGGTCGAGCGCGAACTGGTAGAGGGCCATCGCGACCCGCGCCGAGTCGCCGATGACGTAGCCGAACCGCGCGCCCGAGACACGGGCCGCGCGCTCCATGTCGAAGCGGCCGATCTCCGTGTGCTCGTGCGGCTCGTCAGGGGACGGCGGCTCTCCGACACGGCGCAGCTCGGCGGCGTCGTCCTCGGTCTCTCCGTCGGGCACGGAGTCGTGCGGGAGGGTTCGGCACGAGGGCGAGCGCGGCGTCGCGCTCCGCCTCGGCGGCCGCGAGCTCCTCCTCGGCCTGCTTGAGCTCCGCCTTGACGGGCCGCAGTGCCTCGAGCTCCTCCGGCGTCGGCTTGCCCTTGAGCTTCGTCTGTCCCCGCAGCTCGTCGACGCGCGGGATCAGCGCGCGCCAGCGCTCGTCGGCCTCGAGCGAGCGCGTCGAATCCTCGCGCCGCGCCCTTGCGCGCGAGCGCAGCGCGCCAGCGCTCGGCGTCGCTACGAGCGGCCTTGAGATCGATCACGCCGGGGAGTCTAGAAAGCTGCTGCGCCGGCTCAGCTGCCGGCCACGGACGAGACGTACGCAGCCACGTCCGCGATCTGCTGCTCGCTGAGCGTGCTCGAGAAGGACGGCATGGCGCCGAGACCGTTCGTCACGCGCTCGACGACGAGGTCGGCGCTCGGCTGCGTGTCGTCGAGGTTCGGGCCGACCTGGCCGCTAGTGCCCGCGTCGGCGAGCGTGTGGCAGCCGCCGCACGCCGCCGCACCGAGGAAGACCTCCTTGCCCGCGACGGGATCGCCCTCGGCGGCCGACGTGTCGCGGTCGTCGTCTCCGTCTCGGTCTCGTCGTCTCCGTCGTCTCGGTCTCGTCGGTCTCCGTCGTCTCGGTGTCGGTCGTCTCCGTGTCGGTGGTCTCGGTCGTCGTGACCCTCCGACCGTCTCCGGAGTCGCCGACTGCTCCTCCTCGCCACCGCAGCCTGCCGCGAACGCAGCGACGCCGAGCACCGCGGCGAGGATCACGAACAACGTTGCGATGCGGGGCATCGCGGCGATCCTATACACGTTCCGCACGGAGCCGAAACACGCTAGCGCCTGGGCCAGACTCCGCCTCAGTCCCTTGAGCTTGAACGCGACGAAGATCTCGCTGATGCCTCGCATGAGCGCGATCGAAACCGACGTAGACGACGAGCAGGATCGCCTTCTCGCGGAAGTTGCCCGCGACCCAGAACGCGAGCAGGATCTCGAACAGGCCGACGACGAGCTGCAGCCACCAGAGCTCGAACTCGTCCTTCGTGATGAACGCGACGGTGATGTCGAAGATGCCCTTGAAGAGCAGGAAGATCCCGACGAGCGCCGCGAGGGTCGCGAACGTGTCGTAGGGGTGCCAGAGCGCGTAGATCCCGACGATGATGAAGAGCAGGCCGAGCAGGCCGTGCACCCACTTCCAGCCGGTCGTCGACGACCGAGAGCTGCGAAGAACTCGTTCACTCCGGCGACGATCGCGACGACGCCGAAGAGGTACGAGATCGCGACACGGTCGTGTAGTCCCACTGGAAGACGATCAGCGCGAACACGAGCCAGGCGATGCCGGTGAGCAGGAAGAACCACCAGCGATCGGCGGCCTCCTCGAGCGACCTCGCGCTCCACGAACACGGCGTTCATCGTTCCTCCCTCGGGTATCGATGACCCGGCGCCGCGCATTCTCCCAGCGTGCGCGGACTCCTGCCGTACGATCCCGGCGATGATCGTCGAACGGAGCATGCACCCGTCCTGGCTCTCGAACGCGTACCTGGTCGCGGACGAGCCGCGGCGGAACCGCGGTCTTCGTCGACAGCGGAGCGCCGCTCGAGCCGCTGCTCGAGGCGGTCGAGCGCGAGGGCGTGACCCCGACGCATCTCCTGGTCACGCACGGGCATGCCGACCACGTCGCGGGCAACGACGAGCTCGTCGAGCGCTTCGGGCTCAGGTCACGTCCGACGCCGTCTAGACCGGCGGCCTGCGGATCGAGCCGCTCGCGACGCCCGGGCCACTCCGACGACGGCATCTCGTTCGTCGTGGGCGACCTCTGCTTCACGGGCGACACGCTCTTCCGCGACGCGGTGGGCGGCGGGCCGGTGGACGAGATGCGGACGTCGGTGATGGACGTCCTCATGGCTCTCCCGCCCGAGACGCGCGTTCTGCCCGGGCACACCGACGAGACGACGATCGGCCGCGAATGGGAGGAGAACCCCTTCGTGCGCTTCTGGCGTGGCCTCGACGGCGAGGACGGGCGGGCGTGCACGCGTGCAAGGCGACGCGGCGACGATCGTCGTCTGGTCGCCGGACTACGACGGCAAGGGGAAGGCGCTCGTGCGCTTCGACGATGGCGCGGAGGCGATCGTCGGCGCTTCTCGCATCGAAGGCCTCGGTACCTAGCCGAACATACCCTGACGGGGTATACTCGTGAGGCATGAGCGAGACGCTCACGTACACCGTGCCTGCGATCCACTGCGACGCACTGCGTGCAGTCGATTCGCGAGGAGCTGTCCGAGGTCGACGGCGTCGAGGACGTCGCCGTCGATCTCGACTCGAAGGTCGTGGTCGTCCGCGGCCGCGAGCTCGACGACGTCGCGCTGCGTGGCGCGATCGTCGAGGCCGGCTACGAGGCGGCATGAGCGCGACGGCAGCGACCCGAGGGTGCACGCGTCGATCTCGCCCTCGACGGCATGACGTGCGCGGCGTGCGCGAATCGCATCGAGCGCAAGCTCAACAAGCTCGACGGAGTGGAGGCGGCGGTCAACTACGCGACGGAGCAGGCCGACGTTCGCTTCGATCCGCAGCGCGTCACGGTGGCCGATCTCGTCGGCGCGGTCGAAGCTGCCGGCTACGGAGCGAGGCTCGGCGGCCGACGCGGGCGAGCCGATCGACCGCAGCGGGCCTCTCGACGCCGGCTCGTCGGTCGCAGCAGCATTGACAGTGCCGCTCGTCGCGCTCGCCATGCTTCCTCCGCTGCGGTTCGACGACTGGGAGTGGCTCGCGTTCGCGCTCGCGACGCCCGTCGTCTTCTGGGCGGGATTCGGGTTCCACCGAGCCGCCCTGCCGCAACGCACGTCACTGGACGGCGACGATGGACACGCTCGTCTCCATCGGAACACTCGCCGCGTGGGGCTGGTCGCTGTACGCGCTCCTCTTCCTCCACCACGCCGACATGTACTTCGAGGTCGCAGCCGTGATCACGACGCTGATCCTGCTCGGCCGCTACCTCGAGGCGCGAGCTCGGCGCCACTCGAGCGCCGCCATCCGCGGCCTGCTCGAGCTCGGTGCGAAGGAGGCGCGCGTCCTTCGCGACGGCGAGGAGGTCTCCGTCCCCGTGGGCGAGCTCCAGGTCGGCGACGTCTTCGTCGTTCGTCCCGGCGAGAAGGTCGCGACCGACGGCGTCGTCGTCGAGGGAAGCTCGGCGGTCGATCAGGCGATGCTGACCGGCGAGCCCGTCCCGGTCGACGTCGGGCCCGGCTTCCAGGTCGCGGGAGCAACCGTGAACACCTTCGGCCGGCTCGTCGTGCGAGCGACGAGGGTGGGCGAGGAGACGGCGCTCGCGCAGATCGCGAGGCTCGTCGCCCGGGCGCAGTCGGGAAAGGCTCCCGTCCAGCGGCTCGTCGATCGCATCTCGAGCGTGTTCGTCCCGATCGTGCTCGCGATCGCCGCTGCCACGCTCGCCGGCTGGCTGCTCGTGACGGGCGACGCGACCGATGCGTTCGCGGCCTCGGTCGCCGTCCTGATCATCGCGTGCCCGTGCGCTCTGGGCCTCGCGACGCCGACCGCGCTCATGGTGGGCACGGGACGCGGCGCGCAGCTCGGCATCCTCATCCGCGGCCCGGAGATCCTCGAGCGCACGAGGCGCGATCACCACGATCGTCCTCGACAAGACCGGCACGGTGACCGAGGGGAGGATGGAGCTCACGGACGTGGCGCTGCTCGACGGCGCGTCGCGCGCGGACGTCCTTCGACTCGCGGGCGCCGTCGAGGCCGCGTCCGAGCATCCGATCGCGCAGGCTGTCGCCAGAGCCGCCCGCGACGAGGTCGGCGACGCTGCCGCCGGTCGACCGAGTTCCGGAACGTCCCGGGTGTCGGCGTCGTCGGCACCGTCGACGAGCACCGCGTCGAGGTCGGACGGCGCGACGGCGACGATCACCGTGTCCTGGGACGGGGCTCCCGCGCGACGCTCACGGTCCGCGATCGCGTCAAGACGACGAGCGCGGAGGCAGTCGCACAGCTCGAGCAGCTCGGGCTCACTCCGGTCCTCCTCACGGGCGATGCGCGTGAGACTGCGGAACGCGTTGCCGCCGACGTCGGCATCGAGCAGGTGCGCGCCGAGGTCTACCCGGAGGACAAGGTCGCCGAGGTCCGGCGACTCCAGGAGGCGGGAGAGGTCGTCGCGGTCGTGGGTGACGGCATCAACGACGCGCCGGCACTCGCGCAGGCGGACCTCGGGCTCGCGATCGGCACCGGAACCGACATCGCGATCGAGGCCTCCGACATCACCCTCGTCTCGGGAGATCTGCGCGCAGCCCCGGATGCCATCGCCCTCGCCCGGCGGACGCTCGCGACGATCAAGGGGAACCTGTTCTGGGCATTCGCCTACAACGTCGCCGCGATTCCACTCGCCGTCGCCGGGCTCCTGAACCCGATCGTCGCCGCGGCCGCAATGGCGTTCTCGAGCCTCTTCGTCGTGACGAACTCCCTGCGTCTCCGCCGCTTCCGCTCGCCCCGGGAGGTCGCCGTATGAGCGAGACGACGCACGCCCACGGCTACAGCGAGAGCAAGGACGTCCTCGTGAAGCGCCTCCATCGGATCGAAGGCCAGGTCCGCGGGATCGAGCGGATGATCGAGGACGACCGCTACTGCATCGACGTCCTGACCCAGATCGCGGCCGTCAACACGGCGCTCGAGAGCCTCGCGTTCAAGATCCTCGACGACCACGTCAACCACTGCGTCGCCGGGGCGCTCGCCTCCGGCGATCCGTCGGAGGCCGAGTCGAAGAGCAAGGAGCTCCTCGACGCGGTGCACCGGTTCGCGCGAGTGCGCTAGCGCGACTCGGCCGCGAGCCGAAGACCGAACACGACGAGGACGAGCCCGGTGAGCCCGTCGAGCACGCGGCGCACGGCACCGGTGAGCAGCCGTCCGAGCCGCGCGACCGCGACTGCGTAGAGCGTCAGCCACGCGAACGTGAGCGTGCAGAACAGGAGGCCGAGTGCGAACAGGCCGAGGAACGACTCGCTCCCGCCAGGCGCGAACTGCGGAAGCAGGCTCGCGAAGAACACGGCCATCTTCGGGTTCCCGAGATTGCTGAGCACTCCCTGCCTCAGCGCCCGCGTCTCCGTGAGCGGCGCCGACCCGCGCACGAGCGACGCATGCCTCCGGCGGGTGACGGCCGCGTACAGCGACTGTGCGCCGAGGTAGACGAGGTACGCGGCGCCCGCGAGCTTGAGCGCTCTGAACACCGGCTCGGACGCGCTCAGCAGTGCGACGAGACCGGCACTCGCCGCGACGGTCCAGACGCACTGCGCGAGCGCGACGCCGCCCGCGGTGGCGATCCCGGTGCTTCGTCCACCCGTGAGCGTGTTGCGGATCGTGAGCGCCGTGTCCTGGCCGGGCGTACAGATGACGACTGCGGAGACGGCGACGAAGGCGAGGAGCGTCTCGAGCACGCCGGAAGTATCGCGCGCCGCACGTCGTTGGCCATCTCACGATGCCGGCTCCCCGCGCGTTGAAGGAAGGTGTGGCGACCCGTGCGCACCTCACGCTCCTGTGCGTCGTCATGGTGTGGGCGGGCTCCTTCTCGGTCATCAAGGCGCTACTCGACAACGGGGTGGCTGCGGGTGACATCGCCATCCTCCGCTACGCCATCGCGGCGCCCGGCTTCGCGTTCATCCTCTGGCGGGCACGCGGTCTTCCCGGCCTGACCCGCGGCGACGCGGTGAGACTGATCACGGCCGGGCTCCTCGTCGTCGTCGGGTACCACCTGTTCCTGAACGTCGGGACGAGCCATACGACGTCGGGCATCGCCGCGTTGGTGGTGGCGCTGGCACCCGGAATGACGCTGCTCCTCGCGACGGCCGCCGGCCTCGACCGGCTCCGCGCGCGGCAGGTCTTGGGGCTCGGCGTCGCCTTCACGGGCGTCGCGATCGTCGTCGCACTCGGAACGGGTCAGGCGACTGGCGCTCGACAACGCGACAGGGCCGCTCATCGTCCTCGGCGCCCCGCTCTCGTTCGCGCTCTACAACGTCATCCTGAAGCCGCTGCTCGCCCGCCACGACCTGCTGGCGCTGACTGCGGCAACGAGCCTCGTCGGCATCGTCGGGCTCGTCCCGTTCGCGCGTGCGTCGACCGTGACAGCGGTCACCGACGCGTCGTCGCAGGACGTCGCCTTGCTGCTGTATCTGGGAGTCCTGGCGACCCTCCTCGGGTACATCGGCTGGAACGTGGGGCTCCGTGGGCTCGGCCCGACCCGTGCAGTCTCGTACACGTACGCGAATCCTCTGCTCGCACTCGCGATCGGCGCGATCGTGCTCGACGAGCCGGTCACGGTCTGGCTCGTCCTCGGCGGCGCGCTGGTGGTCGGCGGGATCGCCGCAACGCAGTGGACGCCGCGGCGGCGCGCGTCCACTAGCGTCGAGCCGTGGGCGAGCGCACCCTCACGCAGCGCGAGCTGAACCGCGCCGTCCTCGCGCGGCAGCTCCTCCTGGAGCGCGCGCGGCTCCCGATCCCACGAGCGCTCGAGCGGATCGCGGGCATTCAGGATCAGTACGCACCGAATGCGTACATCCGGCTCTGGTCGTGCCTCGAGGGATTCGAGCGCGACGACCTGACCCGGGCGCTCGAGCGGCGAAGCGCCGTGCAGGCGACGCTCATGCGCGAGACGATCCACGTCGTCTCGCGCCGCGACTACTGGTCGTTCGCGGTCGCAATCCGTGCAGCGCAGCGCGAGTGGTTCCTCCGCGTGCGGAAGCCGAGGCCGAAGGAACGCGACCTCGAGCGGCAGGCGACCGAGCTGCGGGCGCTGCTGGCCGACGGGCCGCGTCGCCACGAGGAGCTCGTCGAGATCGTCGGTCGCCGGTGGGGCATGGTCGGGCCGTGGCTCGACCTCGTGCGGGTGCCGCCCTCGGGGACGTGGGAGCAGCGACGCGCGCATCTCTTCCAGACCGCCGAGGCGTGGGTCGGGCCGGAGGACGTCGACGAGGACGAGGCGCGCGAGCACCTCGTGCGCCGCTACCTCGCAGCCTTCGGGCCGGCGTCGCGGAAGGACTTGAGCAAGTGGTCCCATCTTCAGCTCGGGGACATCGGACCGGTGCTCGAGCGACTGTCGCTCCGCCGCTTCCGCGACGAGCAGGGCGGCGAGCTGCTCGATCTCCCGCGTGCTCCGCTCCCGGACCCCGGGACGCCGGCACCCGTCCGCTTCCTGCCGACGTTCGATGCGCTGCTCCTCGTCCATGCGAGGCGCACCGGAGTCCTTCCGGAGAAGTACCGCCCGCTGATCTTCTCGACGAAGATGCCGCAGTCGATCGGGACCTTCCTGGTCGACGGCAGCGTTGCCGGCACGTGGAAGTACGCCGGCGGGCACGTCGAGTGGACTGCATTCGAGCGCCTCTCTCGCTCGGCCGCTCGCGACGTGGCCGCCGAGGCCGAGCGCCTGACGGCGTTCCACGCCTGACGCGGCAGCTACTCCGGCCCAGCGTGCTCGACCGCGTCGGCCGTGCGATGGTACGTGTGCGCCCCGCCCACGATGGTCGCGACCTTGCCCGTGTCGGGATACTCGGCGACATCCGGGTCCGCGTGCGCGGACACGATCAGGACGCGGGCGGTTGCGTCGCTGTCGTTGCGGATCTGGTGCCCGCCCCCGGGCCCGCGCGGGAAGGGCACGACGTCGCCCTCGCGGAGCACGCGGTCGCCGTCGTGCATGCGCACCGTCGGCTCGCCGCGCAGGACGACGAGGAGCTCCTCCGAGCCGTGGTGGAAGTGGTAGACGAACTGTGACGCGCCCGGCTGGAGCTCCCACACGGACCCGCCGAGCGCGTTCGAGCCGGAGCGGACGAGTCGACGCGCGCCGACCCCGCCCCAGTCCGGAACCTCGTCCCAGACGTTGGTCGCGTCGCTCACGCGCTGATGGTGCCAGCTTCGCTCCGCGACGAGCTGGCGAAGCGGCGGAGCTCCGTCTCCACGAGCTCGGCCCAGCGCTCGGCGCGAGGGCAGCGGGACGAGCTTCCCCCACGGAGTGCGGAGAGCGACTCCGTGCAGCGCTCCGGGGATGACCTCATAGCGACCCTCGGCGCCGCGCTCTCGAGCCCGGTCGAAGCCCTTGCGCGAGTGGGCTGCGGAGACACCCGGGACCCCGGGCAGCCAGCGGTCGAGCGCGCCGTGGAGCACCGTCAGCCGCTTCCCGCGGAGTCGGGACACGTCCAGCTGATCGGGAATCCAGGGGGCGAGCCCGAGGATTTCTTCGACGGACGGCTCGTCGGCGATCGCGATCGACACGGCGCCGCCCATCGAGAAGCCGAGCAAGACCACTCTCGGCGCGCCGACCTCGCGCACCGCGGCCCGCGCGTCGTCGACGCAGGACTCGAGGCGGTTCCAGGACTTCACGCGGTACCTCACCTCGGCGAACCCGAGGTCGGGCAACCTCGGCGAGAGCCGGTCGACGAGCCATTCGACCGACGCGCTCCACGTTCCCTCGACGTCGCGTGCCTGCCCGCCGTTCACGCAGACGACGGCACTGTGCGTCGTCGGGCCCGTGACTCGCAGCTCGGCGCCGGTCTCGAGGATCACGCAGCTTCGTCCAGAGTCCCGGAGACCCAGGCCGGGAGCGTGTCGGAGGAGCGCAGGGTCGATCGAGTGCGCCATGTTCGGCGTCTCGTGGTACGCGACCTCTGCACCTGCGTCCCGGAGCAGATCGCGGGCACGACGGCCCCACTCGACGGAGATGACCGGGTCGAGCGCGCCGTGCCCGATCGAGACTCGCGGCAGCGGAGGGGAGAGGTCGAGCTCGAAGCCCGGCACCGTCGGCACGAAGCCGCTGAGCGCGAGCAGCCCGGCCGGCCGCGGGCGGCCGCTGCCGAGACCGAGCGCGTAGGTCATCACGGCGCCCTGGGAGAAGCCTCCGAGAATCGTGCGCTCCGGACCGATGCCGCTCGTCTCGGCGAGCACGTCGAGCCACGCGGAGGCGCGGGCGAACGTCTCGTCGAAGGTCGCCGGATCCGGGAAGCCGATCTCACGCACCGCATACCAGTGCGCTCCTCCCGGCGGTAGGTGAAGTGGGCCTCGCGGCGTGACGCCGAGAAGACGCCGCTCCGGGTCGAGGTGATCGAGGAGTGGGAACAGGTCGCGTTCGTCGGCGCCGCGCCCGTGGAAGAGCACGAGGAGCCCGTCCGGCTCGCCGGCTGCGGGACGGGTCAGGTGGTCGAGGACGGCGAGCGACATCGGGCCGCAGACGCTACCCGCCTCCGCGTGAGAACTGCCGTAGCCGCGCTCGGTTGTACCCGCCCGGATCCGCGCCGGACTTCGCCTCGTCAGACCGGCTTCGCAATCCAATGACCGGGCCGGTCACGTAACTCCAGGCTTAGGGAGAGGGACGGCCAGGAGGACGGAGCCGACTCGGCCAAGGTCGGCTTCGCCTCCTCCCCTGAGCCGATTCTCCCGGCAGCGCCGTGGGGGATGCGCCCGGAGCTTCTCGTTCCTAGAGACCCAGACTGACTCGGAAGCCGCCTCCGACCTGACTCCGACGCCGCTTCTGAAAAGCCTTTCGCGCTTCCGCTTCGGGAATTCATCGCTCCGAGCGCGCGTCATCAGACCGGCTTTGCAATCGAATGACCGGGCCGGTCACGTACTCCCTCCTCATCAGGGGAGATGGAGGGAGGTGCGGCGGAAGACGCGAGCCGACCCGGCAAGGGACGGCTTCGCTCCTCCATGTGCCTCTCCTCCCTGCAATCGTCGGGGGGAACACGAAAAGTGGGAGTCAGGAAGCCGAGAGCGTGTCAAGAAAACCGCATACCTAAGCCATTTGCGAGATAGCTGGGGGGGGGGGCCACTGCGCCCAGGCACGAGAGTCCGAGTGCTAGCTCGTGCGCGTGAAGCTCTGCGTCATGTAGAGCGCGTACTGGAAGACCTTGTCGGGAATGTCCATGGTGGGCGGCTCTGTCGTCTTGAGCCAGCGAAGCGTCAGCTTGCGACCCTGGACGCCCCAACGAAGCGTGGTGAACCCAGTCGAGTGAATCTTGTCGACCGTGTTCCCCTTCACGACATATTCCGCGTCGTAGTCGATCTCGACGCGCGGCTTGCCCCGTGGCTTCCCGTACAGATCCCACTCGTCGGGCGAGACAACGAGAACCATCGCCATCGGCTCCGCAAGAGGCGTCTGGGTTCGGAAACGGGGGATCCACTTCCCCAGCCCATACCGCCGCAGAGTCGCTTCGGCGTTTGCCGGGGTTATCACTCCAGTTCGCCAGGTGCCGACGAGTGGTGACTGCGACTCCGACAACGCCGCTGCCGACGCTGCTGCCGAGAACGACACCGCTATGAGAACCACCAAGGCAAAGCACCGCGATGCGCCCACGACTACCTCCTCGCGCCACCTAATTCTGCCTCAGAATGCGGTGGCGGAAGACACCGGGCCGACTGGCGCTGTCGGCACCCATGGACCTTCGATATGGGTTGCCTCCGCGTTGCCCGGCCAAGGCGGCATCGTGATGCACAGAAACCGCAGCGCTTCCGCCCCGGTGCAGCGGTACTGGAAGGCAGTACCGACCGGGATGTCGATGGAGACACCCGGCGCCAGAACGGTCACTTCTTCCCCGCTCTCGTCCCGGCGCCAAATCTCCCCCCGGCCGGACAGGACGTGCCAGAACTCGCTCACCGTGGCATGGACGGTCGCCCGGTTCACCTGCCCTGGCGGGACCGTGGAATGGATCATGTCGCCGGTTGTGCCCCCCATCAAGTAGCGGATCTCCGCCCCGGCGGGGGAGCGGGCACCGGGGGTCTCGGGAAGCGGGCGGGTCTGCATGGGCACTCCTTCGCGGACTCGTCCACAGACTAGGCGGTCAGCGCTGGCAACAACGGAAACTCAGCGCCGAGGAGTGTGCGGCGATGGCTCGCGCAACTGGGGGCCCGGGTTGCATCTCGAACGAGGTCGACCGCCGCCTGCGCGAGACGGCGAAGGCGGACACGGTCGAGGTGCAACTCGGAGACTCACCCGAGGAACTCGCCGCTGTCGCTGCGCTGCGCTGACTGCTCCCTCCGCTCGAAAACCCCCATGAGAGGGACAGGATGAAGCTCGCGCAACGGCATCGTTCCGACCTGGGGGAGCGCCGTCCCCAACCTCCCCTGCGGCGGCAGGGACGAGCGTTCCCCCGTGATGCGTCGCGGGGCGCGCCGCGAGGCTCGGGCCGTCTGAGATTTCGTCTGAGATTTCGGCTCCCGAGAAAGCGAAAGGCCCCCGCGTTGAGGGGCCATTTTCGCTTGCCTGCGCGATGGAGCTAGGGAGACTCGAACTCCCGACCTCCTGGGTGCGATCCAGGCGCTCTCCCAACTGAGCTATAGCCCCGAGGGACGCCCGATTGTAGCCGCGGCCGGCTGCTCCGGCCCGAGCGGAGGCTCAGGTGCCGGGGCGGTTCGGGGCGACGGGCGTCGTCGGTGCCTGGTCGCCCGGTCGGCAGATCGTCGATGTCCTCGTTCGGAGGGAATCACGCGTGGGGTGTCCTGCGCGTGCGGGATCGCCGCGCCGCCCACGAGGATCCCGAGGACGAGCAGCCAGAGCGCCGCCGTCACCCGTGCCCAGAACGGATACGCACGGTGCGCGTGGTCTGCCGGAGCAGGCACCGGTGCCTCGACATGCGCGTGCCGTGCGAGCACGCGAGCAGGCACCGGGTCCCCGAGCGCTGCGCGCGCTCGCGCGCCGAGCTCGGGATCGACGAGCGCGAGCTCGGGACTGATCGGATCGGCGGACATTCGCATCTGATTCTGACTGAAGGCGTGGGACACCTCGTCTCCTCGTGTCACGAGTAGGCGCCGAGCTGTCCACATCTCCGCTCAACCATGCGGAAGAGCGGGCACCTGTCGGATTCGGACGTCTGGTGGAAACGGCGGCGCGCGGATACCAACGGCGGGTCATCGACGAAGGGAGGATGCGTGTACGCACGCATGATTTCGATCGCGCTCGGAGCGGCTGTCGCGGCCGTGGGCATCGCTTCCGTGGCAGGCGCCGGCTCGACCGCGAATGGAACGATCATCGCCTGTCAGAAGGCCGGGAAAGGCTCGCTGCGCGTCGTACGCCAGGCGTCGGACTGCCGCAGGAGCGAGCGCGTGCTGACCTGGAACGAGCGTGGGCCGGCCGGTCCCGCCGGCCGCCGGTCCGCGGCCTGCGGGTCCGGCGGGCAGGACGGCGAACGCGGCGCAGACGGCCTGCGAGGGCCAGCCGGGCCAATCGGGCCAGCTGGTCCGGCAGGACCTGCAGGTCCGGCAGGAACGATCGGTCGCAGGGACCCGCGGGATCCCAGGGGCCGGCCGGGCCAGTCGGGCCGGCAGGCCCACAGGGGCCAGCGGGCACGGCGACGCTCGCGGCTCTCGACGGAGCAGCGTGCACGCGGTTCGACGGCGCCGCGGGAACGCTCGACGTGGTCACGACCTCGACGAACGTCGTCGAGCTGCGCTGCACGGGCTCCGGTGGGCCGCCGCCTCCTCCGCCGCCGACAGGAGGTCTCGTGATCAACGAGATCGACTACGACCAGGTCGGGGCGGACACGGGCGGCTTCGTCGAGATCGCGAATGCCGGTGCCTCGGCGGCCACCCTCGACGGCATCGCGCTCGTCCTCGTCAACGGCGGGGACGGGACGGAGTACGACCGGGTCGACCTGACCGGCTCGCTGGCCGCCGGCGCGTACCTCGCGATCGACATCGAGGCGCAGAACGGCGCGCCCGACGGCGTCGCGCTCGTGAACACGGCGGCCGGCACGTTGCTGGACGCGCTGTCCTACGAGGGAGCGATCACCGCGGCCACGATCGGCGGACAGACGTACAGCCTCGTCGAAGGCACCGCGCTCGCGGACACCGTCGTCGACTCCAACACCGTCGACGGCTCGCTGTCGCGGCTTCCCGACAGGCAGGACACGAACAGCGCCGCTGCCGACTGGGCCTTCACCGAGACGAAGACGAAGGGCGCAGCGAACGTGGCCTCGCCGTAGCCCACTACGACGCTTCCGCGCCCGGCCGACCACGCCGGGCGCGGGAGCGCTCGCGCTGCGCTAGCCTCTGCTCGAGCTCGGCGAGCTCGCGCTCCAGCGCGCGGTAGCTCTCCCAGCGCTCGGGAGCGAGCCGTCCGTCCGCCAGAGCGGCCTTCACCGCGCATCCCGGCTCCGCGTCGTGCCTGCAGTCGGCGAACCGGCACTCGGCTGCGAGCTCGAAGACGTCCTCGAAGGCCTCCTCGAGCCCCTTGTCCGCCAGCCAGAGATGGACCTCGCGCATCCCCGGGTTGTCGATGAGCAGGCCTCCTCCGGGCAGCTGCACGAGCTCGCGCCGGGTGGTCGTGTGCCGGCCCGCTCCGTCCGCGCGCACCTCGCCCGTCGTCAGCCGATCGCTGTCGCCGACGAGCGCGTTGACCAGCGTGGACTTTCCGACACCCGAGGCTCCGAGCAACGCGCCGGTGACGCCCGGAGCGAGGTGCGCCGAGCACGGCGTCGAGGCCCGTGCCCTCGCGAGTCGACACCGCGTGGACGGCGATCGCACCACCGATTCCCTCGAGATCCCTCGCGATGGCCTCGGCGCCGGGCTCGAGGTCGGCCTTGGTGAGCAGGATGACGGGCCGCGCCCCGCTCTCGAGCGCGAGCGTCACGAAGCGCTCCAGGAGGCGGCGGTCAAGGTCCTGACCGAGCGCAGCCGTGACGAAGACGACGTCCACGTTTGCCGCCACGACCTGCTCCTGCGCGGCTCCCGACGCGGGATCGTGAGCCGCGCGACGCGAGAAGGTGGTTCGGCGCGGGAGGACCGCGACAACCGCATCCTCGCCGTCGAGCGCCACCCAGTCGCCCACCGTCGGCAGTTCCGTCGGGCGCGCCTCGCGTCGCAGCCGGTTCGTGATGCGCGCTCGCACCTCGCCGGTCTCGGTGAGGACGTCGTAGGCGCCGCGGTGGCGGACGGCGACGCGGCCCGGCCTCAGGTCCCCCTCTCGATACGGCTCGAAGGCTGTGCTCCACGCGGAGTCCCAGCCGAGCGTCTCGAGGTCGGGCACCCGCTCATTGTCCTAGGAGGGCTTGGCGAAACGAGGCACGTTCCGCCGAGCCCTCCTACCTCGTCGGCTACACCGGCTCACTTCACGCTCGGGACGGTGACATCGATCCAGACAGACCGGTGGTCGGACGTCGGGAAGCCCCCGACGAGGCCCCAGGCGGCGAAGTCGAACACCCCTGTCAGACGGGACAGCGGATCGGATCGCAGCGGCCAGAAGACGCCCGCGTCGACGAGCTGCAGCGTCTTGCGCGGCAGGACGTAGTCCGCGCGCAGGTTGCCGGGCGCGGTATCGGCGAAGTCCGCCGTGTCGAACTGCGGGTCGCTCCTGTGGGCCGCATTCGCACCGCCCTGCAGTGCGGTGGCTTCGATGGCACCAGGGCTGGATGGAGTCACCTTCGTGTTGACGAGTGGATGCTCTATGAGCTGCTGGATCGCACCGGGAATGCTGTCGCCGTCGAGTGGGTCCGAGTTCTGATCACCGGCGATCACGAACAGCTCGCCCGGCTTCAGTCCGCCGCGCCGACCCTCGTCGTCGTAGATGTAGGCGGACTTTCCGGGGCTGATGTAGTCGGCCCAGAACCGGATTTCGTCGTGGTTCCGCCGTCCGTTGCGATCCTCGGCGCCGTCGAAGACAGGCGGCGTGGGATGGGATACGAGGAAGTGAACGGTCTTCCCGCCGACGAGGATGGGGACGTCCCAGTGGCTCTTCGACGAGAGCCGCAGGATGTCGACCTCGTCCGGCGAGTAGAACGGGGTCGGGATCAGGTTGCCCGGCATGTCCTTCCACTTGAAGAGCTGGAAGGTGCGCACGCTGTCGTAGTCGATCGGGTACTTCGAGTACACCACCATCCCGAACTGGCCCGGGAAGGCACCGAACCCGAAGGCGTCGTCCCCGTAGCCGGATGCGCCGGGCGTCGTGACCGCCACACCGTTGTTGTTCAGGTCCTTGCCCGTCGCGACGCCCGTGTTCGAGGGCGCGACGAATGCGTACGGGTACTCGATCGGCTGAGCGCCGTTCTGCGAGACCTCGAGGAAGTTCTCCCGCAGCAGGTCCTCGGGCCCGCCGTCGGCGGCGTCGTTCTCGAGCGGGTCGAACTCGTTGATCAGGAGCACGTCGGGCGCGACGCGCTGGACGACCTCGGCGACGTTCCTCGCCTGCCGGCGGAACTGGTCGTCGACGTTCGGGTTCGCAAGATGGGTGGTGAGAAGGCCGGCGGACGGCCTGTTGAGCGATGCGTTGAAGGTCGCGAAGCGCACGTCGGCCTCCTTCGAGCTCGCCGCGGCTGCGCCGCTGGCGAGCACGAGAACGATCGCCGCTGCCGTGATGAGTGACTTCAAGGCTCCTCCCTCGTCGCGATGCGGGTACCCGTAACACCCCGGTACAGCATCTGCGTACCCGGCTGGTCACCATTTCATGCCGAAGCGGTTACGCCGCGAGGGCGTGCTCGAGCGCTGAGTCGACATCGGGATACGTGAACGCGAAGCCCGCGTCGAGGAGTCGCGCGGGAAGGGCACGCCGGCCTCGGAGGAGCACGTTGTCGCCCATCTCGCCGTACAGGGCGCGAATCGCGAACGCAGGAGCGGGGAAGACCGTCGGCCGGTGGACAGCCCTCCCGAGCGCGTCGGTGAACTGCGTGCACGTGACCGGGTTCGGCGAGCAGAGATTCACGACTCCTGCGAGGTCGCTGTCGAGCACGAAGGCGTATGCGGCGGCGACGTCGTCGACCGCCACCCAGCTCCACCACTGTTTTCCGTTCCCGACCCGGCCGCCGACCCCGAGCTTGAAGAACGGGAGCATGCGCGCGAGCGCACCGCCCTCCTTCGCCGATGACCATCCCCTGCCGGAAGTCGACGACGCGGATCCCCGCTTCGCGTGCCGGGTCTCGCGCCGCCTCCCAGGCGCGAACCACGTCGGCCTCGAATCCGCTTCCGAGCGTCGATTCCTCGGTCACGATCTCGTCGCCGCGATCGCCGTAGACGCCGAGGCCGCCGGCGCACACGAAGACGGAGGGCCGTGGGTCGAGGCTCGCGGCAGTGCGCGCGAGCAGGTCGGTCGACTGCAGGCGGGAGTCGAGGATCTCCCGCTTGCGCGACTCGGTCCAGCGCTGGCCGATGTTCTCGCCGCTGAGGTTGACGATCGCGTCGACTCCTCGAGGCCGCGCGGCGTCGAGCTCGCCTGCGGCAGGATCCCAGCGGATCTCGTCCGCCCCGGAAGGCTCTCGACGGACGAGCGTGACGACGTCGTGGCCACTCGCGCGCAGGGCCGGCACGAGTCTCGTTCCGATGAGCCCCGACGCGCCGCTGACGACGACCTTCACGCCGCGATCTTGCCAGCAGGCGTGTGGGGGACGGCTGTCTAAGGTTGTTCCGTGTCAGCCGTGCCTCCGGCCGAGCCGCGCATCAGGGACGGAGTGCGCGCGGCGCTCCCACTCGCGCCGAGCCCGATCCTCTTCGGGCTTTCGTTCGGAGTTCTCGCCGACGCGACCGGCTTCGGCGCGCTCGCGGCGGTCGGCGATGTCGGCGACGACGTTCGCGGGCGCGGCGCAGTTCGCATCGGTCTCCGTTCTCGACGCCGGGGGAACCATCGCCGCAGCGATCGCTCGCAGCGATCTTCCTGAACGCGCGCTACCTCGCGATCAGCATGACGGTCGCCCCGATCTTCCCCGGCGGAGGCTCCGGCGCCTGGCCGAGTCGCAGTCGATCGTCGACGAGTCGTGGGCGCTCTCCGGTCGTCGCGGCAGGTTCGAGTGGCCGATTCTCATCGGTTCGGGGCTCGTCTTCTACGTGCTCTGGGTCGGCTCACCGCGCTCGGCACGGTGCTCGGGGGCGTGCTCGACGATCCGAACGCGCTCGGGCTCGACGCGGCGTTCGCAGCGCTCTTCCTCGCACTCGCCGTTCCGTACCTGCGCGAGCCGCGAGCTCGCCGCGCGGCTGCGCTCGCGGCGGTCATCACGCTGGCGCTGACGCCGTTCGCGCCCGCCGGCGTGCCCGATCATCGCCGCCTCGGCGGCGGCGCTTCTCGGGATCCGCGAGGTGAGCGACGTCTGGATCGTGGTCGCGGTCGTCGGTGCGGCGACGATCGCGTTCAAGGCGGCCGGGCCGGTGCTCATCGGGCGGCGCGCTCTGCCTCCGCGCCTGCAGTCCGTCGTCGAGCTCCTCGCCCCGGTGATGCTCGTCGCGCTCGTCACGACGCAGACGTTCGGCGGTGACCAGGAGATCGAGATCGATGCGCGGGTGGTGGGCGTCGGCGCGGCGGTCGTCGCGATCGCGCTGCGCGCGCACATCATCGTCGCGATGGCGGCCGCCGCCGCTTGCGACCGCCCTCGTCCGGTTCGCGTTCTAGCTGCCGGAGCCGGGTGCGTGGCTGCCGCCGCGCCAGAACACGGCCGCCGCCGCGACCGCCTCGGCGAGGAGGCTCGCGATCCCGATCACGAGAAGCCACATTCGAAAGTGCCGCATGCCACGGGTAATCGGTTTGCAAACCAGCGAGCTTGAGTCCTTCAGCCGGGCGGCGCGTAGGACCGCGAACGGGTCCGTCACCTCGAGCTGGTGCGAGCGGTACCGATACAGCCCCGCGGGTCGCCCGCCCGCCGGTCCGTGGGCGCGCCGCTCGCCGACGGCCTCGATCGCGCCGCGCCGCAGGAGAACGCGCTTGAGGTTCGTCGCGGAGACCTCGTAGCCGAGTGCCGCCTCGTAGACGTCGCGAAGCTCCGCGAGCGTGAACTCGCTCGGCGCGAGCGCGAAGCCGACGTTGGAGTACGAGAGCTTGCCGCGGAGCCGCTCTCGCCCGGCGAGGACGATCGCGCCGTGATCGAACGCGGTCTCCGGAAGTGCGTCGACCGGGTGCCAGCGCGTGTCGATCGGGACGCGCGGGTCGATCCCGAGCGGGACGAGGCCGAGGTAGGCGGTGGCGAGCTCCCAGCGGTCGGGGTGCCGCCCTGGGTCGCTCCAGATCCCGAGCTGCTCGAGGTGCGAGACCTCGCGCACGTCCACCTTCGTCGCCAGGTGCCGCAGGATCGAGCGCTCGAGGCTCTCGTCCGGGACGAGCGTCCCGCCTGGAAGCGACCAGGCGTCGCGGAATGGCTCGCGTGCGCGTTCCCACAGGAGCACCTCGAGCGCGCCGGAGCGAACCTGGAACACGACGGCGAGCGCGACGTGCGCGGGGGAGCGAGGGTGGGGTGGTAGACTCAGCCACGAGGTTATCGACTCAGAGGCGAAAACTACCATGAGCATGCGCGTCGAAACGGATACAGGGGCGAAACGAGGAGCTGGCGCTCGTCGTCGTCGGCGGTGGCGTCGCCGGGCTGTTCGCGGCGCTCTGCGCCGCGACCGAGGGCGACGTGCTCGTGCTGACGAAGGGCGCGCTGCTCTCCTCGACGAGCCTGCTCGCGCAGGGTGGCATCGCTGCGGCGCGTCGGTGCGGACGACTCGCCGGACCTCCACGCGGAGGACACGCTGCGCACCGGTCGCGGGCTCTGTCGGCCGTCGGCGGTTCGCGTCCTGACCGACGAGGCGCCCGCGCGAATCCAGGATCTCGTCGAGCTCGGCGTCGTGTTCGACGAGGGTCTCGGGCTCGAGGGCGGTCACAGTCGGCGCCGCGTCGTGCATGCGGGCGGCGCGGCGACGGGCGACCGCGTCGCGCGTGTGCTGGCCGAGAAGGTGCTCGCCCACCCGCGAATCCAGGTCGTCGAGGGCGAGCGCGTGCTGTCGGTCTGGCGCGACGACGATCGCTGCGTCGGCGTCGTCACCGACCGCCGCGCCGGTCGCGGCGCGCGCGACGCTGCTCTCGACGGGCGGCGCCGCCGCGCTCTGGGAGCGGACGACGAATCCGGCGGGGGCCGTCGGCGAGGGAATGGCGGCCGCGTATCGCGCCGGCGCCGCGCTCGCCGACCTCGAGTTCGTGCAGTTCCATCCGACGACGCTCGTCGACTCGTCGCTCCTGCTCTCGGAGGCGCTGCGCGGCGAGGGCGCCGCTCCTGCTGGACGACGAGGGGAACCGCTTCACCGACGAGCTGGCGCCGCGCGACGTCGTCGCCCGGGAGATCGCCGCGCGGGGAACGGTGCTGCTCGACCTTCGCGCGATCGACCGCGGGCGCTTCCCGGCGCTCATGGGAAGCCTCGTCGACGAGGGCTACGACCCGGCGGAGGCTCCGATTCCGGTCGCTCCGGCGGCGCATTACACGGTCGGCGGCATCGTGACCGATCTCGACGGACGAGAGCGAGCTGCCCGGCCTCTACGCCGCCGGCGAGTGCGCGGCGACCGGAGTCCACGGTGCGAATAGGCTCGCCTCGAACTCGCTGCTCGAATGCCTCGTCTTCGGGCGGCGGGCCGCGCTCGCTGCGCTCGGCGAGCCTGGCCTGCCGGCGCATGTCCCGAGTCCACCCCGGCAGCCGCCGCCCGCGCACGAGCCCGTGACGCCGGAACTGCGCGCGGCACTCTGGCGCGACTGCGGCCTGATTCGGGACGCCGCCGGGCTCGAGCGCCTGCGCGAGGTTCCGCATCTAGCTCGGCCGGCTCGTCGCCGAGACGCGCGCTCACTCGCGAGGAGAGCCGCGGCGCCCACTTCCGTGTCGACTTCCCGGCCGAGGACGCCTCGTTCGAGCGCCACGTCGTCCTCCGGCGCGGCGCCGAGCCAGTCCTGGAGTCATGGCTGTAGCCACGGATACGCTCGAGCGCGCCGTCCACGCCGCGCTGGCCGAGGACATCGGCGCGGGGGACGTGACGACCGAGGCGACCGTGGCGGAGGACGCTGATCGGTTCGGCCGCGGTGCTCGTGAAGGAGCCCGGCGTCGTCTGCGGTCTCGAGGTCGCGGAGGCGGTCTTTCGCGCTCTCGACCCGGAGGTCGAGTTCGAGGCTCGCGTCGGCGACGGCGACGTCGGTCGACGCGCCGACCGAAGTCGCGCGAGTGACCGGCTCCGAGCGCGCGATCCTGACCGGCGAGCGGACGGCGCTCAACTTCCTCGGCCGCCTCTCGGGCATCGCGACGGCGACGAAGCGCTACGTCGACGCGGTGGAGGGCACCGGCGCGGCCGTCCTGGACACGCGCAAGACGACCCCGGGCCTCCGTGCTCTCGAGAAGCACGCGGTCGCCGCCGGCGGCGGGCGCAACCACCGCTTCGGGCTCGACGACGGCGTGCTCGTCAAGGACAACCACCTGCGCGCGGCAGGCTCCATCCGCGGCGCGGTCGAGAGCCTGCGCGCGGCGACGCCTCTGCCGATCGAGGTCGAGTGCGACACGCTCGAGCAGGTCGCCGAGGCACTCGACGCCGGCGTCGACGCGATCCTCCTCGACAACATGTCGCTCGACGACCTCCGCGCCGCGGTCTCGCTCGTCGGCGGCCGCGCCCGGCTGGAGGCTTCCGGCGGCGTCACCCTCGAGAACGTCCGCGCCATCGCCGAGACCGGCGTGGACGAGATCTCCGTCGGCGCGCTCACCCATTCCGCCCGTTCACTCGACGTCTCACTGGAGCTCACATGACCACTCTCGAAATCACGACCATGCAGGAGGAGATCCGCGCGCTCGCCGCCGAGCGGGACGCGGTGATCCTCGCCCACAACTACCAGGTGCCCGAGGTGCAGGACGTCGCGGACTACGTCGGCGACTCGCTCGGGCTCTCGCGCGAGGCCGCCGCGACGGACGCCGACGCGATCGTCTTCTGCGGCGTGCACTTCATGGCCGAGACGGCCGCGATCCTGAGCCCGCAGAAGACCGTGCTCATCCCCGACCTCGACGCCGGGTGCTCGCTCGCCGCCTCGATCACGCGCGGATCAGCTCCGCGCGTGGAAGGCGGAGAACCCCGGCGCGGTCGTCGTCTCCTACGTGAACACGACCGCCGAGGTGAAGGCCGAGAGCGACTACTGCTGCACGTCCGGGAACGCGAAGGGCGTGATCGAGTCGATCCCGCGAGGGCACCGAGATCCTCTTCCTGCCCGGACATGTTCCTCGGGCTCTGGCTCGAGAAGGTCACCGGCCGCAAGCTCCGCATCTGGATGGGCGAGTGCCACGTCCACGCGGGCATCCGCCCGCAGGACATCACGCGCTGGCAGGCGGACGCTCCCGACGCCGAGTTCCTCGTCCACCCCGAGTGCGGCTGCGCGAGCCAGTGCATGGCCTTCGGGAACGAGAAGACGCACATCCTCTCGACCGAGGGGATGATCAACTTCGCACGGCGTCGCCCAAGGAGCGGTTCCTCGTCGCGACCGAGACCGGGATCATCCACCGGCTGCTCGAAGGAGGCGCCGGAGAAGCGCTTCGAGGCGGTCTCCGAGAAGGCGATCTGCCGCTACATGAAGATGATCACGCTGCCGAAGCTGCGCGACTCGCTGCGCGACTGGAAGTTCGAGGTCACGGTGCCCGACGACATCGCCGAGCGGGCGCGGGGCGCGATCGACCGGATGGTCGCCATCTCGTGAAGTGAGCTCACGGCGGCGGAGCGAGCGTTCCTCGAGAAGCCGTTCGTCGGCGTCGTGACGACGTCGCGGCCCGATGGCTCGCCGCAGTCCACCGTCGTCTGGGTGGACGTGGACGACGAGGGCGTGTCCATCAACACCGCCTACGGGCGCGTGAAGCCGCGCAATCTCGCGCGGACCCGCGGATCTCGCTCGTCGTCGTCGACCCGAAGGACCCGTACCGCTGGCTCGGGGTCAACGGCACGGCGACGCTCGTCGACGAAGGCGCCGAACGACCAGATCGACCGGCTGGCGAAGAAGTACACGGGCCGCGACAGTTCACGGCAGCCGACAGGCCGGGGAGCAGCGCGTCTCCGTGCGCATCTCGCCGACCTGGATCGAGCCGCGCCGTATCGAGTCCTAGAGCGAAGCCCGCGTCGCCCCTACGACGCTTCACTGGCGACCCTCGGCCAGCCCTCGTCAGGCCGCGCGAACCGAGTGCACCGGCGGCAGCTTCGTCGCCGCCGTGAACCACGTCTTCCCTGCGTCCGCCGAGCCGAACACGTCGCCCGACGTCGCGCCGAAGTACAGGCCCATGTCCGGGCCCGAGCCCTCGCCGCAGAACGCCTGGCGCAGGATGGTCAGGTACGCGTCCTCGGACGGCAGGCCGTCGCCGTGCGCGTCCAGCGTCGCTCCGGCGTCGCGCGTCTCGTAGACGCGGACCGTCCCGTCGGGCGTCGTGCGATCCAGGTCCGCGACGAGCGGGATGACGTAGGCGCTGTCAGGGTCGTCGGGGTCGAGCACCATCGGGAAGCCGAAGTCGGACGGGCAGGCCGTCTGCGATCGACGTCCAGCTCTCGCCCGCGTCGTCCGAGCGGTAGACGCCGCCGTGGAACTGCATGAACAGCCGCTCGGGCGCTTCGGCGCGCGGTGCATGTTGTGGACGCAGAGGTCGATCGTCTCCTCGCGCGCCTCCTCGGGCATGTAGCGCGGGATAGAGGCCCTTGTTGCCGTGGCGCCAGGTCTCCCCGCCGTCGTCGGTGAGCCAGACGCCGACGGCCGAGATCGCGAGCGCGATCCGCTTCGGGTCGCCCGGCCAGGTCGCGATCGAGTGCATGCACATGCCGCCCGCGCCGGGGCTCCAGTCGGGCCGCGTCGGCTGCTCCCAGAAGCCTTGTTGAGCTGCCAGGTCTCTCCGCCGTCGCGGCTCTCGAAGAGGACCCCGGCGCGCCGCCTGCGTACAGGAGCCCGTCCTCCTCGCCCGGCGACGATCGCCCACAGCCGCTCGAGCGGCTTCTCCGCGTCCTCGGGGAGCTCGATGCCCTCCGCCTGCTGCCACTCGCCCGCGAGGTCGTCGGTGTAGAAGAGCTTGGGCCCGTAGAACGCGGACGTGACGGCCGCGAAGTAGCGGCCGGTTCGCGAGTCGCGCGTCGCGAACTCGACCGGCTCGCCCGCGAACGCGCGCGACGTCACCTCGAACGGCCCAGCCGGCCGCGCCCTCGAGCACGAACAGGCCCTTCTTCGTTCCGACGAGAAGCTGTGTCATCGTTCCTATCCTCCTGAGATCGCGGGGATGACGTGGAGGCGGTCGCTCGGCGGCGACCGCCGTGTCCTCCTGGCCGTACTCCTTGTTCACGAAGACGTTGACGTGCTCGCGGATCGCGCCGTGCTCGTCGAGGATCCAGCCCTTGACGTCCGGGATACTCGCGCTCGAGCGCCAACAGCACCTCTGCGACGGTCGCGCCGTCGAGCTCGAGCTCGCGCGTCCGCCCGCGAGCTCCGAGAGGGGGGCGCTGAGCCTCACGACGCCATGCGTCGATCCTAGATCGCATCACCGCTTAGACGACGAACGGAGCCGAGAACTCATCGACACATCTTGAACCGATCGTTACAAGGTTCGTCGTGCGTCGGCGCAATGGCGACTCGACGACTTGTGACCGGCGGGACGCGCGGTGTCGAAGTCGACGAGGGCGCATGCTCGAAGAAGTCGCGCCGCCGTGCGATCCCGCGAACGCGGAGCCGACGCCCCGGTTCACGACGAGAATCCGCACGGCGCCGGGGTTCAACACGAAGCGTTCCTCGTCGGCTCCTCGAGCGCGGCGTTACGCTCCGCGAAGATCCCGGATCGGAGGTTCGCGTGAGCGTGGCGATTACCCAGCAGAAGCAGTTCATCGGCGGCGAGTTCGTGGACTCGGCCTCCGGCGAGACGATGGAGGTCTTGAACCCGTCCACCGGCGACGTGATCGCGGAGGTGCCGCGCGGGACCGAGGCCGACGTCGAGCGGGCGATCTCGGCGGCGCAGAGCGCGTGGTCGGAGTGGCAGACGAAGACACCGAAGGACCGCATGGAGCTGCTGCTCGCCCTCGCCGACGTCATCGACGAGAACGCCGACGAGCTCGCACGGCTCGAGTCCGTGAACGTCGGCAAGCCGTGGTGGGTCGCCAAGGACGAACCCGGCGCGATGTCGGACTGCCTCCGCTTCTTCGCAGGCGCCGCACGGAACCTCGAGGGCAAGTCGGCGGGCGAGTACGTCGAGGGCTACACGTCGATGATCCGCCGCGAACCGCTCGGCATCGTCGCCGGCATCTGCCCCTGGAACTACCCGCTGTACATGGCGATCTGGAAGATCGGCCCGGCGCTCGCCGCGGGCAACGTGCAGATCATCAAGCCCGCCGAGCAGACTCCGCTGACGATCCTCCGCTTCGTCGGAGCTCGCGCAGGAGGCGATCCCGGCAGGCGTGCTGCAGGTCGTGACGGGCGACGGCATCCCGGCGGGCGACGCGCTCGTGCGCCATCCGGCGGTCCGGCTCGTCTCGCTCACGGGGGACACGGCAACGGGAAAGATCATCGCGAAGAACGCCGCGGACACCGTCAAGCGCGCTGCACCTCGAGCTCGGCGGCAAGGCGCCGATGGTCGTGCTCGACGACGCCGATGCAGCGACCGTCGCCGAGGCGATCAAGGTCGGCGGCTACTTCAACTCGGGCCAGGACTGCACGGCCTCGTCGCGCATCCTCGTGTCGAAGGGGATCTACGACGACGTGCTCTCCGAGACGGTGAAGGCGGTGGACGCGATGACGCGTCGGCGATCCCGGCCAGCGACGACGAGATCGAGATGGGCCCGGTCATCTCGCAGGAGCAGCAGGAGCGCGTCCTCGGCTTCCTCGAGCGTGCGACCGACGCGAAGGCGACCATCGTGACGGGCGGCGAGACGGTGGGCGATCGTGGCTTCTTCGTCAAGCCGACGATCGTCACCGACGTCGGCCAGGACGCCGAGATCGTCCAGAACGAGGTCTTCGGGCCGGTCGTCACCGTGCAGCCTTTCGCTTCCGACGACGAGGCGATCGAGATGGCGAACGGCGTGCGCTACGGGCTCGCCGCGTCGGTCTTCTCCGAGAACGTCGGCCGGGCGATGAAGGTCGCCGCGAAGCTCGACTTCGGGACCGTCTGGGTCAACGAGCACCTCTTCCCGCTCACGCCCGAGATGCCGCACGGCGGCTTCAAGGAGTCGGGCTACGGCAAGGACATGTCGATCTACTCGATGGAGGAGTACACCCGCGTCAAGCACGTCGTCGTGAAGCTCGCCGAATGACGGAGCACGGCCACGCGGCGATCGCGGACGTCCGCCTCGACAACGTCGTGAAGCGGTTCGACGGCACCGTCGCCGTCGACGGGATCTCGGTCGAGATTC
The DNA here is from genome assembly GCA_963808865.1 of uncultured Gaiellaceae bacterium. Lineage (GTDB taxonomy): Bacteria > Actinomycetota > Thermoleophilia > Gaiellales > Gaiellaceae > GMQP-bins7. The sequence goes on from CAWEGY010000004.1 coordinate 78,291, forward strand.
CCCGCGGCTCGTTCTTCGCGCTGCTCGGACCGTCCGGCTGCGGGAAGACGACGACGCTGCGGATGATCGGCGGCTTCGAGGAGCCGACGGAGGGCCGCATCTTCCTCGGCGACCAGGACGTGGTCGGCCTTCCTCCGTACAAGCGGGACGTGAACACGGTCTTCCAGAGCTACGCGCTCTTCCCGCACATGTCCATCGAGGACAACGTCGGCTTCGGGCTCGAGCGGAAGGGTGTGCCAAAGGGCGAGCTCAGGGGCCGCGTCGCGGAGATGCTCGAGCTCGTCGGGCTCGCCGGCTTCGCGAAGCGCAAGCCCAGGCAGCTCTCCGGTGGACAGCAGCAGCGCGTCGCGCTCGGACGCGCGCTCGTGAACCACCCGCGCGTGCTGCTTGCTCGACGAGCCGCTCGGCGCACTCGATCTCAAGCTCCGCAAGCAGATGCAGCTCGAGCTGAAGCGGATCCAGCACGAGGTCGGGATCACGTTCGTCCACGTCACGCACGACCAGGAGGAGGCGATGACGATGGCGGACACGATCGCCGTGATGAACCAGCGGGCGGATCGAGCAGCTCGGGCGTCCCGACCGAGCTCTACGAGCGGCCGCGCGACGGCGTTCGTCGCGGGCTTCCTCGGCGCCTCGAACCTCCTGCCCGGGACGATCGAGGGCGCGGATGCGATCCGGCTCGACGACGGAACCGTCGTCCGAGCGCGGCATCGACGGGCGGTCCGGACGGGTCGCCGCGGGCGTCCGGCCGGAGAAGATCACGATCGGAGCCGGCGGCGGGGCGAACGAGCTGCCCGGGCACGGTCTCCGAGACGGCATACATCGGTGTCGCGACGCAGGTCGTCGTGCGCACGCGCCGCGGGCACCGTGCAGGTGTTCGCGCAGAACATGGACGCCGGTGGGCGGGTGCCTGCCCCGGGCACGACGTCGTGCTGAGCTGGGCCCCGGAGTCGACGTTCGTCGTCGATCGGGATGCCCCGACGAGCGAGGAGGAGGACGAATGAACCCACGGCTGACCCGGAACGAGCTGCTGCGGCGCGGCGCCGCGGGCGGAGCGCTACTCGCCTTCCCGTCGATGCTGGCCGCGTGCGGCGGCGGAAACGGCGGCGGACGCGGCGACGGCGGCGAGCTGAAGGACGTCCTCAACTTCGCGAACTGGCCGCTACTACATCGACACCGAAGAAGCCCACGACGCTCGACGCAGTTCACGGAGGAGACGGGGATCAAGGTCAACTACTTCGAGGAGATCAACGACAACGCCGAGTACTTCGCGAAGGTGCAGGGGCCGCTCTCGCAAGGGCGAGGGGATCGACCGCGACATCTTCGTGTTCACGGACAACTCGCGCTTCCCGGGACTCCTCGTCGATCAGGGGTGGGTGCAGAAGCTCGACAAGAGCCTGATCCCGAACATCGCGAACCTCATCGACGCGCAGGCGAGCCCGCCGTTCGACCCGGACCGCGAGTACTCGCTGCCGTGGCAGTCCGGCATGACCGGGATCGCGTGGAACGAGGAGCTCACCGGGCCGGTCGACGCACGATCGAGCAGCTTCTCGAGGATCCGAAGCTCAAGGGCAAGGTGACGATGCTCGAGGAGCTGGCGGACTCGGTCGGCCTCGTGATGCTCGGCAACGGCGACGATCCGAGCGACGGTCACCGACGAGACGTTCGAACGCGCGATCGACGCGTGCAGGCGGCCGTCGACTCGGGGCAGATCCGAGCGGTTCACGGCAACGACTACGCCGCAGCCGCTGGCGAAGGGGACGTTCGCGGCCGCGATCGCCTGGTCCGGCGACGTCGTCCAGCTCCTGGCGGACAACCCGGATCTCAAGTGGGCGATCCCGCAGGACGGGCGGAATGATCTGGACGGACAACATGTTCATCCCGCACGGCGGCAGCGTGCCGACCGCCTCGACGTACATGAACTTCGTCTACGACCCGGCTATCGCCGCCCAGATCGCCGCTAGGGTGCGAGCTACATCTCGTCGGTCAAGGCGTGAAGGAGGAGGCCGCGAAGATCGACCCGGAGCGCGGCGAACAACCCGCTGATCTTCCCGACCGAGGAGACGCTGTCGCAGGTGCACCAGTACGACTCGGCGGCGCTCAACAACGACGAGTACATCACGACGTGGCAGGGGGTGCTCGGGCAGTGGGCCAGGGCGACTCGCCCTGACGAGACGTGGGCTCGTTCTTCCACCGCCATCCGCGGTCTGACGCCGTACCTGCTGCTCGCGCCGGGGATCGCCTGGCTCGCGGTCTTCTTCCTGATCCCGCTCGTGTTCCTCGGCTACCAGTCGCTGCAGTCGGGGATCTTCCCGAACTTCGAGTTCACCTGGGAGTTCTCGAACTTCACGGAGCGTTCTCCGAGTACCACGAGCAGTTCTTCCGCTCGTTCCTGTACGCGGGCATCGCGACCGTCGTCTGCGCTCCTGCTCGCGTACCCGCTCGTGTACTGGATCGCGTTCAGAGCCGGGCCGTGGCGGAACCTGTTCCTGCTCTTCATCGTCGCGCCGTTCTTCGTCACGTACCTCGTCCGGACGCTCGCGTGGCTGAACATCCTCGCCGACGAGGGCCCGGTGGTCGGGTTCCTGCGGGACATCCACGTCCTCGGCGAGGACGAAGGCCTGCTGTTCACGACGTTCGCGGTCGTCGCCGGCATCACCTACAACTTCTTCCCCTTCATGGCGCTGCCGCTGTACGTCTCGCTCGAGCAGATCGACCCGCGGCTGCTCGAGGCGGCGAAGGATCTCTACGCGAGCCCGACGCAGACGTTCCTGCGCGTGACGCTGCCGCTCTCGGCGCCGGGCATCGTCGCCGGGACGCTGCTCACGTTCATCCCCGCGGCGGGCGACTTCATCAACGCCGAGCTGCTCGGGACGCCGAAGCAGCCGATGATCGGCAACGTCATCCAGGCGAAGTTCCTCGAGTCGCTCGACTATCCGACCGCCGCCGTCGCTCTCGTTCGTCCTCATGGCGCTGATCCTCGTCGCGCTGCTCGTCTACGCCAAGCTCGTCGGCACGGAGAAGCTCACGGATGACGACGGCCGTCGCGGCCTCGCCGCTTCCGCTCACGGCCGAGTCTCAGGCCATTCGGCCCTTGCGGTTCGTCAAGCGTCACGCTGCTCACGGTCTACGCGATCCTCGTCGTCGGCTACCTGATGCTGCCGATCGCGGTCGTGATCCTGTTCTCGTTCAACAAGCCGGCCGGCCGCTTCAACTACGTCTGGCAGGGGTTCACGTTCGACAACTGGGTCGAGTGGGACTCCGTGCTCGGCATTGCGCGAATCCGTGATCAAGTCGCTCCAGATCGGCGTCGCTCGCGACTGTCGTCGCCGCGGTTCTCGGGACGCTCATCGCGCTCGCGATCGTCCGACACCAGTTTCGGGGGCGCGGCGCGACGAACGTCCTCGTGTTCCTGCCGATGTCAACGCCGGAGATCGTCCTCGGCGCCTCGCTGCTGACGCTCTTCCTGAACATGACGAGCTTCTTCACGCTCGGCTTCTGGACGATCTTCATCGCGCACGTGATGTTCATCGTGAGCTTCATCGTCGTGACCGTGAAGGCGCGCCTGATCGGCTTCGATCGCCATCTCGAGGAGGCGGCCATGGATCTCGGCGCCAACGAGTGGACGACGTTCCGCAAGGTCACGCTTCCGTTGCTCGCTCCTGCGATCGTCGCCGCGTCGCTGCTCGGGTTCGCGCTCTCCATCGACGACTTCGTGATCACGTACTTCAACGCGGGTGGCGACGCAGACGTTCCCCGTCTTCGTCTGGGGCATCGCGCGCGTCGCCGTGCCGCCCCAGGTGAACGTCGTCGCGAGCGCGATCTTCCTCGTCGCGATCGCCCTCGCCCTCGGTAACGTCCTCTGGCAGTACCGAAACGCACGGCGAGCCCGAGGAGCCGCGTGACGACGCTCGAGACCCTCGACCTGCAGCGCGCGGCGAAGGAGCACCTCTGGATGCACTTCACCCGCATGGGCGGGTACGACGCGGCGGACGTGCCGATCATCGTCCGCGGCGAGGGCTGCTACCTCGAGGACTCGAACGGCAAGCGCTACCTCGACGCGCTCGCGGGGCTCTTCTCGGTCAACATCGGCTACTCGTTCGGCGAGGAGATCGGGCAGGCCGCGCTCGAGCAGATGCGCGAGCTGCCCTTCTACACGAACTGGTCGTACGCGCACCCGCGCGCGATCGAGCTCGCGGCCGAGGTCGCGTCGCTCGCGCCGGGTGACCTGAACCGCGTCTTCTTCTGCTCGGGCGGCTCCGAGGCCGTCGAGTCCGCCTGGAAGCTGGCGCGGCAGTACTACGCCGCCCGCGGTGAGCGCAGGCTCGCGGCGCCCGGGACGGCGGAGACGCGTCACGACGAGCACGTCGCCGCGATGGGCGCGCCGCAGCGGCGCTACAAGGCGATCGCGCGGCACATCGCGTACCACGGCACGACCATGGGCGCGCTCTCGATCAACGGCATCCCGGCGCTCCGCACGCCGTTCGAGCCGCTCGTGCCCGAGGTGCGGCACGTCTCGAACACGAATCGCTACCACCGCCCGCCCGAGGAGACCGAGGCGGAGTTCACGCGGTTCCTGCTCGACGAGCTCGAGCAGGCGATCATCGCGATGGGCCCGGAGACGGTCTGCCTCGTGCACATGGAGCCGGTGCAGAACGCCGGCGGCGCCTTCACGCCTCCTGAGGGCTACTGGCACGGCGTGCGCGAGATCTGCGACCGCTACGACATCCTGCTCTCCGCCGACGAGGTCATCACCGCCTTCGGGCGGCTCGGCTACTGGTTCGGCTCCGAGCGGTACGACATCCGCCCGGACATCGTCACGAGCGCGAAGGGCCTCTCGTCCTCGTACGCGGCGATCGGCGCCGTGATCGCGACGGACCGGGTGATGGAGCCGTTCATGGGAGAGACGTCGATGTTCTCCCACGGGATCACGTTCGGCGGGCACCCGGTGATGTCCGCGATCGCGCTCAAGAACATCGAGATCATGAAGCGCGAGCGGATCGTCGAGCACGTCCGCGAGAAGCAGGACGACTTCCGCGCGACGCTCGCTCAGCTCCTCGACCTGCCGATCGTCGGCGACCTTCGCGGAACCGGGTTCTTCTATGCGATCGAGCTGGTCAAGGACAAGGACACGCGCGAGTCCTTCACCGAGGAGGAGTGCGAGAAGCTCCTGCGCGGGTTCCTCTCGAACGCGCTCTTCGACGCGGGGATGATCTGCCGCGCGGACGACCGCGGCGACCCCGTGATCCAGATCTCGCCGCCGCTCGTCGCCGGCCAGGCGGAGTTCGACGAGATCGTGTCGATTCTCGGCGAGGTGCTCACCGAGGCCTCGGCGCTCATGCGCTGAGCGCCGCTCGCTCGCCGGGCTTGTCTGTTGCCCTGCACTGCGCTAGCTTTGCCCGTGGCCGTTTGCCTCATGAGCGGGCGCGTATGAGCGTCGGTCAGCTCGTCTCGGCGCAGGATCTGCTCGCGAAGCTTCCGCTTCTGGCGGGCGCCGACGCGGAGACGCTCGAGGCCCTCTTCGAGCACGTACGGCCGCTGCAGGTCCGGGCGGGCGACGTGGTCATCCGCCAGGGCGACGCGGGCGATCGCCTCTACCTCGTGCACAGCGGCCGGCTCAGGGTGCTCGTCGAGCAGGAGGACGGCCCGAAAGTCGTGCGCGAGCTCGGGGCCGGAGCGGCGATCGGTGAGCTCGCGCTCCTCACCGGCTCGCCCCGCTCGGCGACGGTGCAGGCGGTCCGCGACGGTGAGCTGCTCGAGCTCGAGGCGGACGTGTTCCACTCGCTGCTCGAGCGCGACTCGGGCTTCGCGGTATCGGTCGCGCGGGCGCTCGCGCTGCAGCTGCAGGCGAGCGGCGAGCTGCTCCCGCAGACGGTTCGTCCGAGCGTGATCTCGGTCGGCTCGCTCGGCGGCGCCGGCTCCGACGCGGTCTCGTTCGCCGGACAGCTCGCGGACGCGCTCGGTCGCTTCGGCAGCGTCGCCCTGCTGTCGTCCGAGGACTGCGGGGAGGACCATGCGGGAGCGCTCGATCGTGCGGAGCGGGAGCACTCCTACGTCGTGCTCGCGGCTGTCGGCGACGACGACTGGAGCGCGTTCTGCGGGCGGCAGTCCGATCGCCGGGTCCTGCTCGTCACGGGCGACGCCGGAGAGACGTCAGCCGTGCCGGAAGGCGTCGATCTCGTCTTCGGCGACGGCGTCTCCCGGGATCGGCTCGTGTCTCTGCTCGACGAGGTCGAGCCGCGCGCGCACCATCGTCTCGACCCGGGCGGCTCTGCGGCCTCCGTCGCGCGAGTCGCGCGCCGCCTCGTCGGCCGCTCGCTCGGCGTGGTCCTCTCCGGAGGCGGTGCCCGCGGCTACGCGCACATCGGTGCGATCGAGGCTCTGCGCGAGCACGGCTTCGAGATCGACCGGATCGGCGGCTGCAGCATCGGCTCGTTCATCGCAGCAATGCACGCGGAGGGCTACGACGCAGGGGAGATGCGCGAGCGGTGCCGCACCGAGCTCGTCCGCCGCTCGCCGTTCAACGACTACACGCTTCCTCGCGTGTCGCTCATCCGGTCGCGCAAGGCCGGCCGCATGCTCGAGCGCGTGTTCGGAGACGCGATCGTCGAGGAGCTCGCGATCTCCTTCTTCGCGGTGAGCGCGGACCTGCTCGCGAGCCGGACGGTCGTGCACCGGCGAGGGCTCGTGCTGGAAGCGGTTGGCGCGAGCATGTCGATCCCAGGGCTCGTTCCGCCGCTCTCGCGACCTGGGCACCTGCTCGTCGACGGCGGCGTGCTCAACAACCTGCCCGTCGACGTGATGGCCGCCGACGACGAGGGCCCCATCGTCGCCGTCGACGTCATCCGGCGGCTCGACGAGGCGGACGAGTCCGTCGCGCCGGGCCTTCCCTCGATCATGGAGACGCTCTCCCGTGCGACCGTTCTCGGCAGCGTGGAGCGCGCCGAGCGCAATCGGCGGCTCGCGGATCTCGTCGTGACGCCCGACGTGCAGGACGTCGCGCTGCGCGAGTTCTCGGCGCTCGACCGGGCGGCCGCGGCCGGGCGCGAGGCGATGCTGGTCGCGCTCGACGCGGGCGGAGCGGAGCAGGTCCGCGCGAAGCTCGAGTCTCTCTAGAGTCGACTCAGCCGTCGCGCGCGCAGCGGAAGCCGGCGAAGTGGTGCCGGCTCGTGGGGTGTCCCCTCCGCCTGAACGACGCGCGGGCGATGAGCGCGTCCGTCGCCCACGAGCCGCCGCGCAGCACGCGGTACTCGTCGCCGAAGTAGATCTCGGAGTACTCCGGGTACGGGAACGCGAGGAATCCCGGATACGGCTGGAAGCTCGAAGACGTCCACTCCCAGACGTCGCCGCCCATCTGCACGCACCCGACCGGGCTGACGCCGCCCGAGTACGAGCCGACGGGAGCGGGGGAGAAGCGGCGGCGGTCGAGGCTCGCCTCGAAGCCCATCCACGACTGCCCCCACGGGTAGCGGAACTTTCCCTCGTGGTCGTGCCAGCCGGCGGCGCGCTCCCACTCGACCTCCGTGGGCAGGCGCTTTCCGGCCCAGGCCGCGAACGCCTCGGCCTCGTACCACGACACGTGCTGCACCGGCTCGTGCGCGGGGATCGGCTCGCGGAGCCCGAACCGGACGCGCTGCCAGCCCTCGTCGCCGTGCTCCCAGTAGAGCGGCGCCTCGATGCCCTCGCGGCTGCGCCACTCCCAGCCCTCCGCGCTCCACGCCTTCCGCGAGCGGTAGCCGCGGTCGGTCACGAACTCGGCGAACTGCGCGTTCGTCACCGGCGCGCGGTCGATGAAGAACGGCGGCAGCTCCACGTCGTGTGCCTCGAGCTCGGAGTCGTACGCCCACGGCTCGTCGACGGCGCCCAGGGAGAACGAGCCGTCGCGGACATGGATCTCCTCGGGGCCGCCCGGCGCACGATCCGGGAGGGTCGCGTCGCTCGCGGGATAGACGAGGCTCTCGCGGAGCTGGATCGTCTCCAGCATCGCCTCCTGCTGCTCGAGCTCCGCCTGCATCACGAGCCCGAACACGAAGCCGTTGCGCAGGAGCGGGCTCGGCGCCTCGAGATCGACGTCCTCGAGCATCTCGAGCACGCGCTCGCGCACGTCCGCGGCGTAGTCGCGTGCCTTGGCGGGGCGCAGCGTGGGAAGCTCGGCGTGGCCGTTCGTGAACGCCCGATAGACGTCGCCGTGTGCGATCGGGGATCGGCGGGTCGCCCTTCACGTTGCGCAGCAGCCAGAGCTCCTCGAGGTAGGCGACCTGCGCGAGCTGCCAGACGAGCGGCGTGCCCGTCGGTACCTTCGCGACGAGCTCGCGCTCGGTGACCGGCTCGAGCAGCGCTTCAGTTTGTGCCCGCGCATGCTCGAGAGTCGCGGCAAGCTCGACTCGCATCTCCACCCATCGAACTGTGCCGATGCCGTCGGCGCGCGCCTGCACCGATCGGGTGAGATGTCGCGGGACCGGCGCAACGAGAGCCGCTAGCCTTCGGCGCGAAGTCGGGGCGGGAAATCGTTCGTCGGACGGATGCAAGGTCGTCCGTGCGGCCGATGCGGAGCCTCGCGCTCGGCGCGAGGGTTGCCACAGCGAACTGAGAGGAGCAGGATCACGTGAGCACCAACGGAAACGGAGCAGTCGTCGCCGCACGCGACGTGATGCGGCGCTACGGCGAGGGGGACACCGCGGTCGACGCGCTCCGCGGCGTCACGGTCGAGATAGCGCCGGGCAAGGCGACGGCCGTCATGGGCCCGTCGGGATCAGGGAAGTCGACACTGATGCACATCCTCGCGGGCCTGGACAAGCCGACCTCGGGCTCGGTCGGCATCGCCGGGACGGAGATCACGACCCTCGGCGACAACGACCTCACGAAGCTCCGCCGCGAGCACATCGGCTTCGTCTTCCAGTTCTTCAACCTGCTCCCGATGCTCGACGCGAAGGAGAACATCCTCCTGCCGCTGACGATCGCCGGCGAGAAGCCCGAAGACGGCTGGTTCGACCAGCTCGTCAAGGACGTGGGGCTGAGCGACCGACTGACGCACCGGCCCTCGGAGCTGTCCGGAGGCCAGCAGCAGCGCGTGGCAATTGCACGCGCGCTCGTCTCGAAGCCGACCGTCCTCTTCGCGGACGAGCCGACGGGCAACCTCGACTCGGCGACCAGCGGGGAGATCCTCGAGCTCCTCCGACGCTCGGTCGACGAGTACGGGCAGACGATCGTCATGGTCACGCACGACGCCCGTGCGGCGGCCGTCGCGCACCGCGTGCTCTTTCTCGCCGACGGGGAGATCGTCCGCGAGCTCGGTGAGTGCGACGCACACACGATCCACGCGGTCATGGAGGAGCTCGCCGCGGCGTGATCAAGGTCGCCCTCCGAGGTCTCGCGGGGCGCAAGCTCCGCGCCGTTCTGACAGGCGTCGCGATCGTCCTCGGCGTCGCGATGATCAGCGGCACCTACATCCTCACGGACACGGTCCAGCGAGCGTTCAACGAGCTGCTCGTCGACTCGTACGCGGGGACGGACGCGGTCGTCACCGGCAAGGGGCTGGAAGTCTCGATCGACGGCGAGACGCCCCCTCCGCCGCCCGTGGACGTTTCGGTCCTCGAGGTCGTGCGGGACGTCGACGAGGTCGCACTCGCGACCGGGAGCGTGCTCGACGAGGAGAACACGAAGATCCTCACGCCGGAAGGCGAGGCCGTGAGCTCGGAGGGCTTTCCGACGCTGGGCTTCGGCATCGACACCGATCCGTCGCTCGCCCGGTTCAATCCCCTGAACCTCTTCGAGGGCCGGTGGCCCGCAGCCGAGAACGAGGTCGTCATCGACGCCGGAACCGCGGACAAGCAGGGATTCGAGGTCGGTGACACCGTCGAGATCTCCACGCTGCAGCCGAAGCGAGCCTTCGAGCTCGTCGGCGTCGCCAAGTACGGCGAGGTCGACAGCCTCGGTGCGATCAGCTTCGTGGTCTTCACGATCCCCGCCGCGCAGCAGCTCCTCGGACGGGAAGGGCAGTACGACGCGATCTCCGCGGCAGCGAGGAAGGCGTCTCCGAGGACGAGCTGGTCGCGGCGATCGCGCCGGCCCTCCCGGAGAACGGCGCGACGTCGTCAGCGCGAGCGCCGAGGCCGAGGAGCAGGCGGACGAGGTGAGCGAGTTCACCTCGATCTTCCGTTACTTCCTGCTCGCTTTCGGGGCATCGCGCTCTTCGTCGGAGCGTTCGTCATCTTCAACACCTTCTCGATCACGGTCGCGCAGCGCACTCGCGAGTTCGCGACGTTGCGGACGATCGGAGCGTCACGGCGCCAGATCCTCGGCTCCGTGATCCTCGAGTCGCTCGTCATCGGGCTTTTCGCGTCGCTCGTCGGGCTCGGGCTGGGCGTGCTGCTCGCGGAGGGGATCAAGGCGCTCTTCGGCAGCCTCGGTGTCGACCTTCCGACGCGCCGATCGCGTGTTCGCGACTGCGGACGATCGTCGTCTCGCTGATCGTCGGCATCGGCATCACCCTCGCCGCCGGGCTCTTCCCGGCGATCCGCGCCACGCGCGTGCCGCCGATCTCGGCCGTGCGCGAGGGCGCGACGCTGCCCCACGGCCGATTCCATCGCTTCACACCATGGATCGCGGGGCTCGTCGTGGTCGTCGCGCTCCTGCTTCTCGGCGCGCGCCATGTTCATGGACGAGCTCGGCACCAGCGATCGGCTGCTGTCGATCGCCGGCGGGGTGCTGCTTCTCTTCCTCGGCGTCGCGATGCTCTCGTCGCACCTCGTCAGGCCGATCGCGGCGGTCGTGGGCACGCCGGCGCGTCGGGCGGGAGGCGCAGCCGGCCGGCTCGCGAGCGGCAACTCCGTCCGCAACCCCGGCAGGACGGCTTCGACCGCCGCCGCGCTGATGATCGGCATCGCCCTCGTCTCGTTCATCGCGACGCTCACGAACGGAATGAAGGCCTCGAACCGCGAGGCGATCGAGGAGCAGATCGCCGCGGACTACGTCGTGACCTCGCAGGACGGGTACACGCCGTTCGTCGCGGCCGCCGGTGACGCGCTCGCTGCCTCGCCCGTGCCGGAGGTCGTGACGAGCGTGCGCTCGGACGCAGGCCTCGTCGACGAGGTGAGCACCGAGGTCGGCGGCATCGAGCCCGAGACGATCGCCGAGGCCTACGTGTTCGACTGGCAGGAGGGTGACGACAGCGTGCTCCCCACTCTCGGCACGACGAACGCGGTCGTGAGCTCGAACTACGCCGAGGACCACGACATCGCCGTCGGCGACAAGGTGACGCTCCGCTCGACCGCGGATCGCACGGCGGAGGTCACGGTGGTCGGGACCTTCGAGCCGCCGCCCTTCTACCCGTTGATCGAGAGCGTGAACGTATCGACCGAGCTGTTCGACTCCCTGTACGAGCGCCCCCGCAACCGCTGGACGTGGGCGAACGTGCCGGGCGAGCCGAACGAGGAGAACCGCGCGCAGATGGAGGAGTCGATCGCCGGCTTCCCCGACACCCAGCTCGAGACGCGCGAGGAGTGGATCGAGCGCGAGGACGCCGACTTCAACGAGTTCATCTCGTTCCTGTACGTGATGCTCACGCTGGCGGTGTTCGTCAGCATCTTCGGGATGATCAACACGCTCGTCCTGTCCGTCTACGAGCGCACGCGCGAGATCGGCATGCTCCGCGCGATCGGCATGACGCGGCGGCAGGTGCGGCGGATGATCCGCCAGGAGAGCATCATCACGGCCCTCATCGGCGCTGCCGTCGGGCTGCCGCTGGGGATCTTCCTCGCTGCTCTCGTCAACCGGGCGCTGTCCGAGTACGACGTTCGCTTCTCGATCCCGTGGGGGCAGCTCGTCGTGCTCACGATCGTCGCGATCGTCATCGGGATCCTCGCCGCGATCATGCCCGCGCGACGGGCGGCGAAGCTGAACCCGCTCGAAGCGATCGCGTACGAGTAGTCCGATGACTCGCTTCGCGCTCCGCGGCATCCTGGGCAGAAAGCTCCGGACCGCGCTGACCGCGGTCGCAATCGTCCTCGGTGTCGCGATGATCAGCGGGACGTACGTCCTGACCGACTCGATCGATCAGGCGTTCGAGCGGATCTTCAACGACATTCGCGAGGGCTCGAACGCCGTGATCTCCGGGAAGTCGGAGTTCGAGCTCTCGGACGGCAGCGGTGTGACCGAGCCGTCCTTCGACGAGTCCCTGCTGCCGGAGGTGCAGGCGCTGCCGGCGGTCGCCGAGGCCGAAGGCTCGGTCGACTCGGAGACGACGCAGCTCATCGGCGACGACGGCAAGGCGGTGGTCTACGGAGGCGCGCCGAACCTCGGCTTCTCCATCGCCAACCCCGACTCGCCGTTCAATCCGCTCACGCTCGTCGAGGGTCGGTGGCCAGGCCCGAATCAGGTCATCGTCGACAAGGAGACCGCGTCCAAGGAGGACTTCGAGATCGGGGAGACCATCGGCGTGCAGGCCGAGGGGCCGGTGGAGCGCCTCGAGCTCTCGGGGATCATGCAGTTCTCGTCCGGGCTCTCGATCGGCGGCGCGACGCTCGCCGGCTTCGACCTGCCGACCGCGCAGCGCCTCCTGCGCAAGGAGGGACAAGCTCGACGAGATCGCGATCGCGTCGAAGCCCGACACCTCGCAGGAGGAGCTCCTGCGGCAGGTCGAGGAGATCCTCCCGCCCGACACCGAGGTCCGGACGGGCCAGCAGGTCGCCGACGAGGACGCCGAAGGCACGAACGAGTTCATCACGTTCCTCCAGAGCTTCCTGCTCGCGTTCGGCGGGATCGCGCTCTTCGTCGGCTCGTTCGTGATCGCGAACTCGCTGTCGATCACGATCGCGCAGCGGACCCGGGAGCTGGCGACGCTGCGCACGCTCGGCGCGTCGCGGAGGCAGGTGCTCACCTCGATCATCGTCGAATCGCTGGTCGTCGGAATCGTGGCGTCGGTCATCGGCCTCTTCCTCGGGCTCCTGCTCGCGAAGGGCCTGTTCTGGCTCTTCGACGCGGTCGGCTTCACGCTCCCGAACACCGGTCTCGTGTTCGAGACGCGGACGATCGTGGTCGCGCTCCTCGCCGGCATCCTCGTCACCTTCCTCGCGAGCTTGCGGCCCGCATTGCGCGCGACCCGCGTTCCCCCGATCGCGGCCGTCCGCGAGGGCGCCACGCTCCCGCCAGGACGCTTCGCCCGCTTCCGCTGGATCGGCGCCGTGCTCATGACCGTCGCCGGGTTCGCGGCCCTTCTCTACGGCCTCTTCAAGAGCGGCCTCGATACGACGCAGGTCCTGATCTGGATGGGGCTCGGCACGCTGCTCGTGTTCCTCGGCGTCGCCCTCTTCTCGTCGCGGCTGGTGCGTCCGCTGGCACACGTCCTCGGCTGGCCGGCGACGCGCATGGGCGGGGCCGCCGGCCTGCTCGCCCGGGACAACGCGCGGCGCAACCCGCAGCGGACGGCGTCGACCGCGGCCGCGCTGATGATCGGGCTCGCGCTCGTCACCCTCGTCGCGACCCTCGCGGCCGGCATCGTGTCGTCGTTCAAGGGCGCGGTGAACGACCTCTTCACCGGCGACTACGCGATCACGGCGCAGAACAACTTCTCGCCGATCCCGATCGACGCCGCCGAAGCGGCGGCGCAGGCGCCGCGGGTCACGGTCGTCGGCAACGTCCGCACGGGCGAGGCGCTCCTGAACGGCGACGCCGACTTCATCACGGCGGTCGATCCGGGCATGCGCGAGGTCATCGACATGGACTGGGTCGAAGGCTCCCAGGACGTGATCGCCGACCTCGGCGACGACGGCGCGTTCCTCGACGAGGGCTGGGCCGACGACAACGAGCTGACGACGGGCTCCGACGTCCAGGTCACGTTCCCGAACGGCGTGACGAGGCAGTTCGAGGTCGACGGAGTCTTCGATCCTCCGACCGGCGGGTCGCCGTTCGGCGTCGTCACCATCTCCGCGGCCGCGTGGGACGCGCAGGTGGAGAATCCGCGGAACCTCTACTCCTTCCTGAAGATGGAAGGCGGTGAGACGGACGAGAACCAGGCGACACTGGACGAGGCTCTCGCCGACTTCCCGAACGCGAAGGCCCAGACGAGACAGGAGTTCATCGACAACCAGATCTCCGGGCTCAGCTCGATCCTCAACATCCTCTACGTGCTGCTCGCGCTGTCCGTGATCGTGAGCCTGTTCGGGATCATCAACACGCTCGTCCTCACCGTGTTCGAGCGCACGCGCGAGATCGGGATGCTGCGTGCGATCGGAATGACGCGGCGGCAGGTGCGCCGGATGATCCGCCACGAGAGCGTCATCACCGCGCTCATCGGGGCGGCGCTCGGGATCGTCCTCGGCATCGTCCTGGCCGCGCTTCTCATCGCGCGCGTCGACTTCCTCGTCTTCACGTTCCCGACGACGCAGGTGATCATCTTCGTGATCGCGGCGATCGTGGTCGGGATCGTCGCGGCGATCTTCCCCGCCCGTCGCGCCGCGAAGCTCGATCCGCTGCGCGCTATCGCGTACGAATGACGCCGTCGCCCTCGAGCGCGGCGATCTCCTCCTCGGAGTAGCCGAGCTCGCGCAGGACCTCGGCGGTGTGCTCGCCCGACGAGCGGGGGAGGGGAGCGATGCTCCGCGCGGTCGCCGTCGAAGGAGAGCGGGAGCGCCGTGAGCTGGAGGTCGGGGATAGCGGGATGCGCGAGGGGCTGCATGATCCCGAGCGCGCGCGTCTGCTCGGAGCCCGCGACGTCGGACACGTCGGCCACGGGTGCGGCGGGCACTCCTGCAGCGGTCAGCATCTCCTGCCACTCCGCTGTGTCGCGCTCGCGCAGCCGTGCGGTGACGAGAGCGATCAGCGCGTCGCGGTTCCGCACGCGGTCGGGGTTCGTACGGAAGCGCTCGTCGGCGGCGAGCTCCGGAAGCTCGAGTGCGTCGCACAGGAGCCCGAACAGCCGGTCGTTTCCTGCGGCGACCATGAGCTCGCCGTCGCGCGTCGGGAACACCTCGTAGGGAGCGACCATCGGGAAGCCGGTTCCCTCCCGCGTCGGCACGGTGCCGTCTGCGAGGAAGCCGACGAGGTGGTAGCCGATGTAGCCGAGGGCGGTCTCGTACAGGGACGCGTCGACGAGCGCGCCGTTGCCGCTGCGCTCGCGCTCGAACAGGGCGGCGACGACGCCGAGCGCCGACCACATGCCCGTCCCCATGTCGATCAGCGACGAGCCGACGCGCACGCCCGGCCGCCCCGGCTCGCCCGTCATGCTGATGAGGCCGCCGGCCGCCTGCATGAGCGCGTCGTAGCCCGGCTCGGCCGAGAGCGGCCCGACGTGCCCGTAAGCGCCGACCGAGCAGTAGACGAGACGTGGGTTGCGAGCGCGCAGCGCGTCGGCGCCGAGGCCCATGCGAGCCGCGAGCCCGGGCCGGAGGCTCTGGAGGAACACGTCCGCGCGGTCGGCGAGGCGGAGGACGGCGTCCCGGCCGCGCTCGTCGCTCAACGAGACGGCGAGCGAGCGCTTGCCCGCGTTCACGGACAGGAACATCGCGCCCTCGCCGTTCCAGAACGGCGGGCCCCACGCACGTGCGTCGTCCCCGGTGTCCGGCCGCTCGACCTTGACCACGTCGGCGCCGAGCGCGGCGAGGATCTCCGCGCAGTACGGGCCGGCGATCGACGTCGTCACGTCGACGACGCGCGTCCCCGCGAGCGGGAGGAGCGGCATCGGCCAATCATTCCTTGCTGAGAAGATGCGCGGATGCCCGACTGGCTCGACTTCGACCGCTTCACCGAATGGGTCTCCGGCGAGTGGTGGAGCTACCTCGTCATCTTCGGCGTCGCGGTCGTCGACGCGTTCTTCCCGCTCGTCCCCAGCGAGAGCCTCGTCGTCATCGGCGGGAACCTCGCGAGCTCCGGCGACCTCGTCCTCTGGCTGGTCATCCTCTCGGGCGCCGCGGGCGCGATCGTCGGGGACAACATCTCGTTCTGGCTCGGGCACTTCGTCGGCGAGAAGACCGTCAAGCGCGTCTTCGCCAGCGAGAAGTGGCACAAGCGGCTCGAGTGGGCCGAGCGCACGCTGGACGAGCGCGGCGCCTACATCATCCTCATCGCCCGCTTCATCCCGGGTGGCCGCACGGCCGTCACCTTCTCCGCCGGGTACGTGAACACGTTCCCGTGGCGCCGCTTCATCGTCTACGACATCGTCGCAGGGGTCCTGTGGGCGACCTACGCGGCGTTGCTCGGCTACTTCGGCGGCAAGACGTTCGAGGATCACCCGCTCTGGGGAGTCGCCCTCGCCCTGGGCATCGCGTTGACCCTAGGTTTCGTCGTCGAGGCCGTCAGGCACTACCGGCAGCGCCGGCAGGCGACCTGAGCCCGAGATCGCGCCACGCCCGGAGCCCGAACGCGACCGCCGCGAGGAGGATCACGAGCGCCATCAGCCCGTGCAGGCCGTTGACCCACCCTCCCTGCTCGTCCGTGTCGCCGAGAGCGACCAGCTGGAGGAACGAGAGGACGAAGAACGAGATCGCCATCATCGTCACCGTCCCGTTGCGCCAGGTGCCGCCGATGGCGCCGACGATGACGGCGAGCTGCCCGAGGTGCACGAAGATCGAGCCGGTTTGGTGCGCGTCCAGCGCGCCGTCTCCTGCCCCGCGAACGTAGGCCGCGATCGAGAACGCCTGCCAGAGCACGCCGAGGACGACCACGGCCGAGCCGATCAGAAGCAGCCACAGGAACGCTCGCCTCATCGAGCGGAATCCTCTCTAGTCGTCCGGACGGGACAAGGCCAACGCGTACGCTCCGGTCCGTGAATCGCCTCGCCGGCGCGACGAGCCCGTACCTCCTCCAGCACGCCGAGAACCCCGTCGACTGGTACGAGTGGGGAGACGAGGCGTTCGAGCGCGCGCGCGCCGAGGACAGGCCGTTGCTCGTCTCCGTGGGCTACAGCTCGTGCCACTGGTGTCACGTCATGGCGCACGAGTCGTTCGAGAGCGCCGGAACCGCCGCCCTCATGAACGAGCTGTTCGTGAACGTCAAGGTCGATCGCGAGGAGCGTCCCGACGTCGACGCGGTGACGATGGAGGCGGCCGTCGGCATGACCGGCTCGGGCGGCTGGCCGACCACGGTCTTCATGACTCCCGACGCGAAGCCGTTCTACGCGGGGACGTACTTCCCGCCCGAGCCGCGACACGGGCTGCCGAGCTTCGAGCAGCTGCTGCAGTCGGTGTCCGAGACGTGGCGCGAGCGTCGAGCCGACATCGAGCGCCAGGCGTCGCGGATCGACGCCGCTTTGCGGAGCACCGCCCAGGCTGCGCCGTCGAACGAGCCGCTGACGACGTCGCTCCTCGCCGAAGCAGCGCGCGGCATCGCGCGCACGTTCGAGCCCGCGTTCGGCGGCTTCGGGCGCGCGCCGAAGTTCCCCGCCGCCTCGACGCTCGAGCTCCTGCTCCGCCGCGGCGACGAGCAGTCGCTCGCGATGGTGACGGCGACGCTCGACGGCATGGCCGCCGGGGGGATGTACGACGTCGTCGGGGGCGGCTTCCACCGCTACTCGGTCGACGACCGCTGGCTCGTGCCGCACTTCGAGAAGATGCTGTACGACAACGCCCTCCTCGCAGCCACGTATCTCCACGCCTGGGTCGTCACCGGGCGGCCGCGCTACCGCGAGGTGGTCGAGGAGACGATCGACTACGTGCTGCGGGAGCTGGCGCTCCCGGACGGCGGCCTCGCGTCGGCGCAGGATGCCGACACGGACGGCGTCGAGGGGCTGACGTACACGTGGACGCCCGAGGAGGCTGCGGCCGTCGGCATCGCACCGGAGCTGATCGAGCCGTTCGAGCACGGGCGCCTGATCGTCCGCGGCGAGCTCGATCCCCGAGCTGCGCGCACGCGTGCTCGCCGAGCGGGCGACGCGTGTGCAGCCGTTTCGGGACGACAAGGTGCTCGCATCGTGGAACGGGCTCGCGCTCGCCGCGCTGGCGGAGGCGGGCTACCGGCTGGAGCGCGACGACTGGCTCGACGCGGCACGGCGAGTGGCCGACTTCCTGCTCGGCCCCCTCTCGGACGAGACCGGTCGCCTCCTGCGCTCGCGTCGCGACGGTCGCACGAGCGGCGCCGCCTACCTCGACGACTACGCGAACGTCGCCTTCGGGCTGACGGAGCTCCACGCCGCCACGGGCGACGTCCGCTGGCTCCTCGAGGCGCATCGGCTGGCCCTGCTGGCGGTCGAGCTCTTCGGCGACCAGCAGCACGGCGGCTTCTTCCTCGCGCCCGCCGACGGCGACGAGCGCGTGCCGCGCACGAAGGAGCTACAGGACACGCCGACGCCCTCGGGAAACTCGATGCTCGCCTACGTGCTCCTTCGGGTCGGGCGGATCTGGGGTGACGACGACCTCGAGCGCAAGGCGGTCGAGGTCTTCCGCCTCGTCGAGCCTGCCGTCAGACGCGCGCCCGGCGCGTTCGCCTGGGCGCTCTGCGGCCTCGACCTGTGGTTCAGCCCGCCGCGGGAGATCGCCGTGATCGGCCCGGTGGACGCGCCTGTTGCGCGCGCCGCGCTGACGCCCTTCCAGCCGACGACGGTCGTTGCAGTCGGCCCGGCGGACGAGGTGCCGCTGCTCGCGGGGAAGGATCTGGTCGGCGGCAAGCCGGCGGTGTACGTCTGCGAGCGATTCGCCTGCCGGGCTCCGGTGACCGAGCCGGAGGAGGTGCTCGCCTGATGCGGGTCTGCCTCATGATCGAAGGGCAGGAGGGCGTGACCTGGGAGGACTGGGTGCGCCTCGCGCGGTTGACCGAGGAGCACGGCCTGGAGGGGCTCTTCCGCTCCGACCACTACACCGCGATCATCCGCGCCGACGCGCCGGCCCTCGACGCGTGGGCGACGCTCGCCGGGCTCGCGGCCGTCACGGAGCGCATCCGGCTGGGGACGCTCGTCTCGCCGTCGACGTTCCGCCACCCGAGCGTTCTCGCGCGCATGGCCGCGACGGTCGACCACATCTCCGGCGGCCGCGTGGACGTCGGCATGGGGTCCGGCTGGTACGAGCGCGAGCACGAGGCCCACGGGTTCCCGTTCCTCGACGGCAGGCAGCGCTTCGAGCTCTTCGCCGAGCAGGTGGAGATCGTCGTCCGCTCGTGGACGGAAGAGCGCTTCGACCACGACGGCGCGGCGTATCGCCTCCGCGACCAGCAGGCACTTCCCCGTCCCGTGCAGCAGCCCCATCCACCGCTCGTGCTCGGCGGCACGGTGAAGCCGCGGTTCGCGGCGCTCGCCGCCCGCTACGCGACGGAGGTCAACACGCTCGGAGCGCCGAACGACGACCTTCGCGCGCGCAAGGCCGTTCTCGACCGTGCATGCGAGGAGGCCGGTCGCGACCCGGCGACGCTCGCGTACTCGGTCATGACGGCGTGCTTCGTGGGCGAGAGCCACGCCGAGGTCGTCGAGCGGGTCGGCCGCTTCCTCGCGATCCGCGGCGGCGACTCCGACCCGAGACGTTGTTGACCGAGCGTCGAGGGAGCTGGCTCGCGGGAACCGTCGACGAGGTCGCGGCCCGCATCGCGGAGCTCGAGGCACTCGGCGTGTCGCGCGTCTTCCTCCAGCACCTGAACCACTCGGACGACGAGATGGTCGCCCTGGTGGGGAACGACTGCTGCCGATGCTAGAGCTCGGTTCAGGATGATCACCCGACATGGCTGCTCGTTCTGAGTCGAGCTCTTAGGTAGCGTCCTGCCTCATGGCGACCACAGAGCTGACGGGTGCAGAAGACGTCGCGTGGGACCTCACCGACCTGTACGAGGACGGTGACGACCCGCGCATCGAGCAGGACGTGCAGGAGACCGAGACGAGCGCGGCAGCGTTCAGGGAGCGGTACTACGGCAAAGTCGCGGAGCTGAGCGCCGACGAGTTGCGGGAGGCGATCGAGGAGCGCGAGCGGATCGAGTCGACCTTCACGCGCGCGATCTACTTCGCGCACCTCCAGTTCGCCACGGACATGGCCGATTCGACGCGGGGAGCGCTTGTGGCGCGCCTCACGGAGAAGGGCGCCGCGATCGACACGCAGCTCCTCTTCTTCGGCCTGGAGCTGGCGGCGCTCGAGGACGAGCGGGCCGAGGCCCTGCTCGCCGACGAGGCGCTCTCGCACTGGCACCACTGGCTGCGAACGGTCCGGAAGTTCCGGCCGTACCTCCTCACCGAGCCGGAGGAGAAGATCGTCACGGAGAAGGCCGTCTCCGGCTTCGCCGCCTGGGACAGGCTCTACGACGAGCTCCTGAGCGCGATCCGCGTCGACCTCGACGGCGAGGAAGTCGGCTTCGAGCAGGCGATGGCCAAGCTCTACTCCTCGGATCGCGACGAGCGCCGCCGTGCGGCCGAGGCCGTGACCGCCGCGCTCGACCCGGGGCTGCGAACGCGGACGTACGTCTTCAACACGATCGCCGTGGACAAGTCCATCGACGATCGGCTACGAGGGTACGAGACCTGGATCTCGGCGCGCAATCTGTCGAACGACACCACCGACGAGGCGGTGCAGGCACTCGTCGACGCGGTCGTCGGGCGCTACGACGTGGTGCAGCGCTACTACCGGCTCAAGGCACGCATGCTCGGTCTCGACCAGCTCACGTACTACGACCGCATGGCGCCGATCGGCGACGACCCGACCCAGGTCGGCTGGGACGAGGCGAGGCAGCTCGTGCTCGATGCGTACTCCGACTTCTCGGCGGAGTCGGGCGACGTCGCCGAGAAGTTCTTCAACGAGAGCTGGATCGACGCCCCGCCGCGGGAGAACAAGCGCCCTGGCGCGTTCTGCGCGACCACCGTCCCGGGCGTCCACCCGTACGTCTTCATGAACTTCACGGGCGACCGGCGCTCCGTCCTCACGCTCGCGCACGAGCTCGGTCACGGCCTGCACGGCTACCTCTCGCAGCCGCTCGGCCTCTTCAACTCGAACACGCCGTTGACGACGGCCGAGACGGCATCCGTCTTCGGCGAGGCGCTCACCTTCAAGCGGCTGCTGGCGATCGAGGAGGATCCGAACCGCAGGCTCAACCTGCTCGCGGGGCGGATCGAGGACTCGATCGCCACGGTCTTCAGGCAGGTGGCCATGAATCGCTTCGAGAACCTCGTGCACTCGTCGCGCCGGGACGAGGGCGAGCTCTCGATCGAGAAGTTCGAGGAGCTCTGGCTCGACGTCGCAGACGGCGATGTTCGGCGACTCCGTGGACATCGATGGCTACAGCACGTGGTGGAGCTACATCCCGCACTTCATCGGCACACCCGGCTATGTCTACGCCTACTCGTACGGCTTCCTGTTCGCGCTCTCGATCTTCAGGAAGTACGAGCTCGAGGGGGACTCGATGGTCGAGCCGTACCTCGACGTGCTCCGGGCGGGCGCGTCCAAGCCGCCGCAGGAGCTCGCCGAGATGGTCGGGCTCGACCTGACCGACCCGGCGATCTGGGCGAGCGGTATCGACGCGCTCGCCGCGGAGCTCGACGAGGCCGAGGCGCTCGCGGGCGAGCTGGGATTGAGCTAGGCCGCCGACTCGGCAGGAAGCCCGAGCAGGACCGCCTCGACCTGGCGGAGCCGATCGACCTCGCCGCGGATCCCGGTCATCGTGTCGTTGTAGAGGAACGCCTCGGCGAGCCGGACGATCGCGTAGGCGAGCACGTCGGGCTCGACGGCCGGAACGAACGTCCCGCGGCGCACCTCGTCCTCGATGCAGCTCGTGACCTTGGCGACCATGGACGGCTGCACGACGCCCGAGCTCGAGGTGATGATTCGGAGCGCGTCGCGCTCGTACTCGAGGAAGGCTCGCAGCGCCGGCGCGGCGGCGAGCTCGCGGTTGATCCGATCGAAGGTGTCGAGCAGGGCCTTCGCACCCGAGCCGGTCGCCCTGGCGCGCGCGTTGTCGAGGATCGGCGCGGCAGCCAGGACGAGAACCTCGCCCACGAGCCGCTCGCGGGAGCCGAACCAGCGATAGATCGTCGTGCGCCCGAGCCCGAGCTCCGCGGCGAGTGCCTGCACGTCGATTCGCTGTCCGTGCAGGTAGCGATCGAGCGCTCGCTCGAGCACGTCCGCGCGGCTGGCAGCGGCCGGGCGGCCTCGACGCGGCGCGGATGTATCGACAGCGGTCACGATCGATCGAGGATACCGCGTATTCGGAACATTTCAGGTTTCGTGTATTGAAACAGCGGCGCGCGCGTGTCATCATCGGTCCACGTGCGCCACCACGTAACGGACTGCACTAACCACGAGGGCAAAACCGTCGTTCTAAGGTCTAGCGGCGCGCGCGTACCGGCGGTACTCTCGCGGCGACAGGCAGGAGTCGGAGAGGGACCTACAAGGAGGAAGTCGGTGCGAAAGCTCATTGTGTGCGGGGTCGGCCTCGTAGCCGTGCTTGCGCTCACGGTGCCGGGCGCGTTCGGTGGCGCTGCCCAGACACCGGGCGTCACGGCGAAGTCGATCACCATCGGCGGGACGTTCCCGCTCACCGGGCCTGCGGCGACGTACGCGCCGATCCCGGTCGGGATGAAGGCGTACTTCGCCTACATCAACGCGCGGCGCGGGCCTGACGGCAAGCGCGGCGTCATGGGTCGCCAGATCGTCTGGAAGTACTACGACGACGGCTTCAACACCGCGCAGACGGCGCAGCTCACACGGCGCCTCGTCGAGGAGGACAAGGTCTTCGCGACCGTCGGCCAGCTCGGCACCGAGCCGGTTCTGGCCTCACGGGCCTACATCAACCAGCAGAAGGTTCCGCAGGCGCTCGTCTTCACCGGCGCCTCGTACTGGGGCACCCAGTACAAGGAGTTCCCGTGGACGACCGGGTGGCAGCCCGACTACATCGCGGAAGGCCGCCTCTATGGCTTGCACGTCAAGGCGAACCACCGTGGCAAGAAGATCGCGATCGTGTACCAGAACGACGACTACGGCAAGGACTACCTGTACGGCTTCCTGGCCGCCCTCGGGAAGCAGTACGCGGACGCCAACGTCGTGGCTCGCGAGCCGGTCGAGACGACGGCAACCTCGGTCGCGGCTCAGATGATCCGGGTGCGCGCGAGCGGCGCGCAGATCCTCACGGTGTTCCAGCTCCCGAGGCCGAGCGCGACGACGATCGGGACGGCCAAGGCGCTCGGCGTCAACCCCGACCAGATCTACCTGAACTCCGTCGCAGCGATCAAGCCGATCATGGACGGCCTCGTCGCCTCGCTCGGAGCGCCGTACATGAACGGCGTCATCACCGACCTCTACACCAAGGATCCGGCCGATCCGCGCTGGGACAACGACGCAGCGATGAAGCAGTACAAGACGATCATCGCGAAGTACGGCGGGGGGCTGAACCCGAACGACGGTCAGGTCTACATCGGCGTCGCCAAGGCCGAGGCGTTCGTGCAGGTGCTCTACCGGTCCGGCAAGAACCCGACCCGCGCGAGCTTCATGAACGCCCTCTCGAGCATGAACTACCCGAACAAGTTCCTGCTCCCCGGGGTCATCCAGAAGTCGTCGAAGACGGATCGCTTCATCGTGAGCCAGATGCAGCTCCATCGCTACAACTCGACGACGAAGCTCTGGGTGCCCTCCGGCAGGCTGATCGAGGGTCGCCCGCGCTAGAAGCTTCTCTCTACGTGTGACTGGAATAGGGGCCGGGTGACCGGCCCCTATTTCGTCCGCAGCCGGTACTGCTCCCAGTAGCGCTCCATCGTCGTGGAGCGGTGCGCGAGGTGGAGGAGGTCGTACGCCGCCACGTTGACCGCGCGCACGATCCACTCTCCCTCGTCGCCGAGGTCGAGGACGTTGACGCACGCGGGCGCCTGCTCGAAGTGGCCCAGGAACATCCGCTCGCCCGTCAGCGCGTACGGAGAGGAGCGCCCGGTTGACGCCGCCGTGGAGGACGGCCAGCGCCGTGTGCCAGTCGTCCGCGCCGACGAGCCGCTCGAGGGCGGGGACGACGCGGTCGAAGAGCTCGCCGATCGACTCGCCGCGCAGGAAGCGCGTCTCGTTCGGAATCACTCCCCGGAACGCATGCACGAACTCGCGCTCGAGCGCGTCCGCCGGGATGTCGGAGAGCCGGCCGCCCTGGATCTCGCGAAGCTCGGGCCAGGCCTCGGGATCGAGCTCCGGCGCGACGATCGCGGCCGTCTCGAGCGTGCGCGGCAGCCCGCTCGTCACGACGCGGTCGACCTCGATGCCGCCGAGCGCCTCGGCCACGGCCGTCGCCTGCGCGACCCCTTCCTCGTTCAGGGGCACCTCCGCCGGGTTCACGGGCATTCCGTCCTCGGCGAAGTAGGACACCTCGGCGTGGCGCATCAGGTACAGGCGGCGGCGCATGCGCTGCATAGGATCGCACCGTGCCGCCCGCTGCCGTGCCCTCAGGCGACATCGTCGAGACGTCGGCCGAGGCCTCGGCGCTGACCAAGCCGCCGCTGCTCGTGCTCGATCGCGTGCAGGCGTTCCTCGACGAGCACGACCTCGGTGCAGGGCCCCGTGCGCGCGCATCGCATCGGGGAGGGCGGCGGCTCGAACTTCACGTTCCTGCTCGAGCGGGAGACGGGCACCTTCGTCCTGCGCCGTCCGCCGCGACCGCCGCTGCCCCCGTCCGCACACGACGTCGTGCGCGAGGCGAGGCTCCAGCTCGCGCTGCGCGAGGCGGGCTTCGAGCGGCTGCCGACGATCGTGGCCGTGGGCGAGGACGAAGGCGTGCTCGGGGTCCCGTTCTACGTCATGACGTACCTCGACGGCATCGTCCCCACCGACGCGGAGTCCGTGAGCCTCGAGGATCGAACCGCCCGCCGCGCGCTCGGCGACGACCTCGTCGACGCGCTCGTCGAGATCCACGCGGCCGACGTGACGAGTCCCGGCCTGGCGGCGTTCGCGCGTCCCGGGAGCTACAACGAGCGCCAGGTCCGGCGCTTCACGCAGCTCTGGGAGATCAACAAGACCCGTGACCTTCCGGTCGTCGAGCGAGTCGCCGCTGAGCTCGCGGCCGCGATCCCCGAGCCGCTCGCCTCGACCGTCGTGCACGGAGACTTCCGGCTCGGCAACACGATGGTCGGGCGGGACGACCCGTCGACGATTCTCGCCGTGCTCGACTGGGAGATGGGCGCGATCGGCGACCCGCGAGCGGACGTCGGCTACCTGCTCGCGACCTACAGCGAGCCGGGCGGCCCCCCGAACCCGCTCGGGACGTCTCCGGTCACGGCTCTCGAGGGCTTCCCGTCGAGGGCCGAGCTGGTCGAGCGATACGTGGCCGGAAGCGGCCGCGACGTCGAGCCGCTCGGGTGGTTCGAGGCGCTCGCGCTCTGGAAGGCGGCGGTCTTCTGCGAGGCGATCTACGGACGGTTCCTGCGCGGGGAGCTCGGCGCGGAGGACGAGCGCGCTGCGCGCTTCGAGGAAGGCGTGCCGTTCCTCGCCGAATCTGCCGCGGCGGCGATCTCGCGCTAGAGCGCGATCTCGGCGAGCGCCCGCAGCGCTTCCGGCTGCTGGGTCGAGACGAGGAGCGAGGTCGCGCCGGACTCGCGCCAGGCGTCGAGCCGCTCGGCGAGGCGCTCCTTCGGCCCGACGAGCGCGACCTCGTCGACGAACGCGTCCGGCACGGCCGCCGCAGCGTCGCGCTTGTGCCCGTCGAGGTACAGGTCCTGGATCTCGCGGGCGGCATCCTCGAAGCCGTAGCGGCAGGCGAGGTCGTTGTAGAAGTTCTTCCCGCGCGCGCCCATCCCGCCGATGTAGAGCGCGTAGTACGGCTTCAGGAACTCGCGTCCCGCCTCGACGTCGTCGATCAGGATCGCCGGCGCGGTCGCGGCGATGTCGAAGCCCTCGCGCGCGCTCGCGATGACGTCGCCGAACGCGTCGCGTGCCCTCGACGGCGACCAGAAGATCGGAAGCCAGCCATCGGCGATCTCGAACGCCTGCGCGACCGCTTTCGGGCCCATGACCGCGAGGTAGATGGGAATGTCGGCGCGAAGAGGACGCGCCATCAGCTTGAGCGGTTTGCCCAGCCCCGTTCCGTTCCGAACCGGGATGTCGTAGTGCTCGCCGTGGTGCTCGACGAGCTCGCGCCGCAGTGCGGCGCGGACGATCTCGACGTACTCGCGCGTCTTCACCAACGGCTTCCCCCACGCCTCGCCGTGCCAGCCCTCCACGACCTGCGGTCCGGAGGTTCCCAGGCCGAGGAGGAAGCGACCGCTGGAGAGGAGGTCGAGCGTCGCCGCCGTCATGGCCGTGTTCGCCGGCGTGCGACCGGGGATCTGCATGATCGCGCTCCCGAGCTTGATGCGCTCCGTCGTCGCCCCCAGCCAGGAGAGCACCGTGATGCAGTCGGTTCCCCACGCCTCCGCGGCCCAGGCCGAGTCGTAGCCGAGGCGCTCCGCCTCCTGCGCGAGCGCGATCGGCTCGAGGGGGCTCGTCCCCGGCGGCGCGTAGCCCATGTAGAACCCCAACTGCACGCTCAGCTCTCTGGTCGCATAGGGATCAGCCTGCGATGCTAACGCCATGACGATCGCCGACCTTCGCCCTACCGACGAGGTGCTCGACCTCAAGGAGCGCGTCCGCGCCTTCATGGACGAGCACGTCTATCCCAACGAGGCCGTGCTCGACGGCGAGGACGACGAGGCGGACGCGCTCGTCGAGCGACTCCGCGGGCTCGTCCGCGAGCAGGGCCTGTGGGCACCGCACATGCCGCCCGAGGCCGGGGGGTCGAGCGGGAGCTTCCTCGTGTACGCGCACCTGAACGAGGAGATCGGCAGGAGCATCTGGGGCCAGCTGATCTTCGGCTGCCAGGCGCCGGACGCGGGCAACGCGGAGATCCTCTGGATGTTCGGGACCGACGAGCAGAAGGAGCGTTGGCTGCGCCCGCTCGTCGCAGGGGAGATCCGCTCGTTCTTCTCGATGACCGAGCCCGAGGTTCCGGGCTCCGACCCGACGACGTTGCGGACGCGTGCCGTCCGCGACGGCGACGAGTGGGTGATCGACGGGCACAAGTGGTTCTCGTCCGGCGCCGAGGGCGCCGCCTTCGGGATCGTCATGGCGGTCACGGATCCCGACGGGGACCCGCACCGACGCGCGACGCAGATCGTCGTCCCGGCCGACACCTCCGGCGTCGAGATCGTGCGCGCGATCCCGACGATGGGCCATCGCGGCCGTGGCTGGACGACGCACTGCGAGGTGCGCTACACGGGAGTCCGCGTTCCCGTCGAGAACACGCTGGGCGAGGCGGGCGACGGCTTCCGTATCGCGCAGAAGCGGCTCGGGCCGGGCCGTATCCACCACGTGATGCGCTGGCTCGGGCAGATGCAGCGCGCCTTCGAGCTCATGTGCACGTACGCGCTCGAGCGGGAGTCCTTCGGAGGGCCGCTTGCGGAGAAGCAGACGGTTCAGAACTGGATCGCCGACTCGGCTGCGGAGATCCAGGCCTGTCGGCTCATGACCCTCGACGCGGCGCACAAGATCGACCAGGGTGACGAGGCGCGGGTCGAGGTCTCCGTGATCAAGTTCTACGCCGCACGCGTCCTCCACGACGTGATCGACCGGGCGGTGCAGGTGCACGGCGCGCGAGGCCTCACGGACGCGACGCCGCTCGCCGGGATGCTCTCGATGGCCCGTGGCGCCCGTATCTACGACGGGCCGGACGAGGTGCACCGCATGGTCGTCGCGCGGCGGATCCTGAAGTCGTTCGCCTCCGGCGAGCCGTGGCGCTTCGAGTAGTCGTCGCGGCGGCAGCCGTTCTCGGGCTGGCCCTGCTCCTCGCTGCTGCGGGCGCCGCGGGCCGCGCCGCGCCGCTCGTCGTCGCCGAGCCGGACGTCACCGGGCCGAGAGTCGCGGCGGCCGGGGACATCGCCTGCGATCCGGACAGCGATTCCTTCAACGACGGGAACGGCGAGGGGCTCGAGTGCAGGCAGAAGGCGACGTCGGATCTCCTCGTCCGCGCCCGGTACAAGGCCGTGCTCGTGCTCGGCGACATCCAGTACGCAGGACGGCTCGTACGAGAAGTTCGCCGAGTCGTACGACCCGACCTGGGGTCGCGTCAAGGGCATCACGAGGCCGGTCCCCGGGAACCACGAGTACGAGACCGACGGTGCGGAGGGCTACTTCCGTTACTTCGGGAAGCGGGCCGGCGACCCGGCAAGGGGCTGGTACAGCTTCGACCTCGCCGGGTGGCACATCGTCGCGCTCAACTCGAACTGTGACGACGTCGGAGGCTGCGGGTCGGCCTCACGTCAGCTGCGCTGGCTGCGGGCCGACCTCGCCCGTCACCCCGCCACGTGCACGCTTGCGTACTGGCACCATCCGCGCTTCTCGTCGGGCGACAACGGCAGCGACCCGACGTACGTCGCGTTCTTTCGGGCGCTCTACAACGCAAACGCGGACCTCGTCCTCGTCGGTCACGACCACGGATACGAGCGGTTCGCGCCTCAACGGGCCGACGGCGTACGCGATCTGCGCCGTGGGCTTCGCCAGTTCGTCGTGGGCACCGGCGGGAGGAATCTCCGCGGCTTCCCGAAGCTGCGGCCGAACAGCGAGGTGCGCGACGCATCGAGCTTCGGCGTGCTCGAGCTCACGCTCGGGAAGTCAGCCTACGCGTGGCGCTTCCGGCCGGCGGTAGGGTCGTTCACGGACAGCGGCTCCACTCGCTGCCACTGACGCGCGGCTAGCGAGGGCCCGGAACGCCCTTGAACTCGTAGAGAAGCGGCTCGCGGCCCGGCTGCACGACCCAGGCCTCGCCCGTGCCTTCGCTCTGGTACGCGGCCCAGACACCGTCCGCGACGGCTTCCGGCGTGAGCAGTTTGTAGCCGCGCGACTCGAGCTCCTGCTTGAACTCCGGCGGCGAGAGCGGCGTGTCCGCCCAGCCGGGGCAGACGACCTGGATGCGGATCCCGCGGCGCTCGAGCTGGGAGGCGACCGAGCGGACGAAGCCAACGACGGCATGCTTCGTCAGGCCGTAGATGGGATCGTCCGGAATGCCCACGAGGCCGGCGAGCGAGGCGGTGACGACGATCGTGCTCCCGCTCGGCATCACGCGGTCGAGACGGCGGACGCCGTACACCACGCCGTCCACGTTCACGCCGACGGCGCGGCGGTACTGGTCGTCCGTCAGCGCCGTGATGTCCTCGCTCCCGGTGAGGACGCCCGCGTTCAGGCAGGCGAGGTCGACCGAGCCGATGTGCTCCCAGGCTGCCGGGTCGCTGACGTCGAAGCCCGAGACGAGGTCGAGCTCCTTCACCTCGAACCCCTCGGCCCGCAACTTGGTGACGATCGCCGCGCCGATTCCTCCGGCCGAGCCGGTTACGAGTGCCGTCATGGTGTGAGTACGACCTTTCCAGTCGATTGCCGTGTCTCGACGAGCCGATGCGCGTCGGCGGCTTGCTCGAGCGGAAACTCGGCGCCGACGACCGGCCGTACTGCCCCGCCCTCCCAGAGCTTCAGAACGTCCTTCGCGCCGCGCTCGACCAGCTCGGGATTGCGTCTGATGAGCCTGCCCAGGTAGAAGCCGTGGACCCCGATGTTGCGGCCGACGAGCCACGTCGGGCTGACGTCCTGCCACATGCCCCCGGCGTAACCGACCGCGATTCCGGTTCCCATCGGCTTCAAGAGCCCGAGCGAGGCGGCGAAGACCTCGCCTCCGACGAGATCGAACACGACGTCGACGGGCTCCAGCTCGCCGATCTGCTCGTACGTGACCGCCTCGACGGCTCCGAGGGAGCGGGGGAGCTCGAACTTCTCGGCGCTGCCGACTGCGGCCACCGGGCTCCCGTTCAGCGCACGCACGATCTGAACCGCCGCCGTGCCGACCGCACCCGCGGCGGCCGTGACGAGCACGCGCGCGCCGAACGCGATCCGCACGAGCTCCGACAGCGGGATCCATGCCGTGAGGAACGCCATCGGGAACGCTGCCCCCTCGGCGAACGAGGCGGATCCGGGCAGCGGAAGCAGCCAGCGCCGGTCGACGACGGCGCGCTCGGCGTAGCCGCCGCCGTCCGAATGGGCGAATCCCATCACGCGAGCCCCGTCGAGCTCGCCCGCGATCTCCGACCCCAGCACGGTCGGCAGCTCGGGCATCTGCGGGTACATGCCCCGGCGAATCAGGATGTCCGCGAAGTTGATCCCGGCCGCCCGGACGCCGACGACGGCCTGCTTCTCCCCGGCCTCGGGCTCGGGGACCTCACGGATGACGAGCTGCTCGGGCTCGCCGACACCCTCGAGGACGGCGGCCTTCACCGACCCGTGAACTGCGGCTCGCGCTTTTCCAGGAACGCGGCGACACCCTCGGCTCCGTCCTCGGACTCGAGGCAGCGCCTGAAGCCGTCGGCCTCGCGCCGGAGCCCCTCTTCGAGCGGGAGGTCGCGCGTCGTGCGGGCGAGCTCGCGGATGACGGCCACCGCGACCGGTGACCGCGCCGCGATGGCGCGGGCGATCTCGAGCGCGGCGTCGTCGCAGGTCCGCGCGCGGGACGACCTTCTCGACGAGCCCCCACTGGTACGCGGTCGCCGCGTCGACGAAGTCGCCGGTGAGGTTCAGCAGCAGCGCCCGCCCGACGCCGACGATCCGCGGCAGCCGCTGCGTCCCGCCTCCGCCGGGAATGAGCCCGAGCTTGATCTCCGGCTGCCCGAGCTGGGCGTCGTCGGACGCGACCCGGATGTCGCAGCACATCGCCAGCTCGAGTCCGCCGCCGAGGCAGAAGCCGTGGATCGCGGCGACGAACGGCTTGTCGGCGGCGTCCATGCGCGCGCCGAGCTTCTGGATCCCGCGAGCAGACCCGCTCTCCTGCGCCTCGGTCGCGGCCTGGCGCAACGACGGGAACTCGGAGATGTCTGCCCCTGCGACGAAGGCGCGGTCGCCTGCGCCTTTCAGGACGATCGCGCGAACGGCGTCGTCGGCGTCGAGGCGCTCGACCTCCGCCTCCAGCTCCTCGAGGAGCGGCGCCGAGAGCGCGTTGACGGGCGGGTGATCGATCGTGACGATCGCGACGGCGCCATCTTGCTCCGTCGAGATGAAATCGCCCGACCTAGGCCGTCTCCGCCGGCTGCTTGGCGAACTGCTCGCGGAGCGCCGTCTTGCGGAACTTGCCCACGGCCGTCTTCGGGATCTCGTCCACGAACTCGAACTTCTCGGGCAGCCACCACTTGGCGAAGCTCGGCGCGAGGAACTCGCGCAGCTCGTCGGGCGACGCCTCCTCGCCCTCGCGGAGCACGACGACCGCGAGCGGCCGCTCCGACCACTTCTCGTCGGGGATCGCGATGACGGCCGCCTCGGCCACCGAGGTGTGCCCCATGAGCGCGTTCTCGAGCGCGACCGTCGAGATCCACTCGCCGCCCGACTTGACGAGGTCCTTCTCGCGATCCTGCACCTCGACGAAGCCGTCCGAGTGGATCGTGACCACGTCGCCCGTCCGGAACCAGCCGTCGTCCGTCCAGCGGTCGGCGCCCTCGTCGGACTCGAAGTACGCCGAGGCGATCGACGGGCCGCGCACTTCGAGCTCGCCCATCGTCTCGCCGTCCCAGGGCACGAGCCCCTCGGCGCCGCGGGCGCGGATCTCGCAGAACGGAATCGGAAGCCCCTGCATCGCGCGCCGCGTGTACGCCTCCTCGGGGGAGAGCCCCGCCTCCTGCCCGGGTGCGCCCGAGAGCGTGCCCACCGGGCTCATCTCGGTCATCCCCCAGCCGTGGACCATGTGCAGCCCGTGGCGCTCGCCGAACGCCTCGATCATCGCCCGCGGCGGCGCCGCCCCGCCGACCGTCATGTACTTGATCGACGACACGTCGTAGGCGTTCGGGTCGGCGTCGAGCGTCTGCAGGATCCCCATCCAGATCGTCGGCACGCCGGCCGTGACCGTGACCTTCTCCTGCTGGAAGGCCTCGAGGAGGCTGACCGGATCGAGGTGCGGGCCTGGGAAGACCTGCTTGACGCCCGTCATCGTGCACGAGTACGGGAAGCACCACGCGTTCGCGTGGAACATCGGCACGACCGGGAGACACACGTCGTCGGCGGTGAACCCGAGCCCGGTGATCACCGTCAGCGCGTGGATCGCGATCGCGCGGTGTGAGTAGAGGACGCCCTTGGGTCGCCCGGTGGTGCCGCTCGTGTAACACATCGCCGCGGCCGAGCGCTCCGGGAGGTCTCGATACGAGAACTCCGACTCGTCGGCGTCCGCGAGCAGCTCCTCGTAGTCGACTGCGCCGTCCGGGGTCGGCCCGTCGCCGACGGCGATGACGTGCTCGAACTTGCAGCGGCCGACGAACTGCTCCGCGAGCGGCCACAGCACCTTGTCCACGATCAGGACGCGGTCGCCGCCGTGGGTCGCGATGTAGGTGTTGTCGTCGGGGTGGAGGCGGAGGTTCAGCGTGTGTGTGACGAAGCCGCCGACCGGCGCGCCGATGTACGTCTCGAGGTGCTGCGAGTGGTTCCACATGAACGTCCCCACGCGGTCGCCGTCCTCGATGCCGAGCTTCCGGAGCGCAACGACGAGCTTCTTCGTCCGCGAGACGAAGTCCGCGTACGAGTACCGATGCCAGCTCTTGTCCGGCAGTCGGCTCGCGATCTCGCTCTCGCCGTAGAGCTCGTCCGCGCGCCGCAGGATCGCGGGCACGTTGAGCTGGTAGTCCATCATCAGGCCGTCCAGCACCCTCAGCCTCCTTCCGTCGCCGCGACCGGTACCTGACTCGCGGCCGGGAGCCTCGCCGCGTGGCTCGTCCAGTAGCGCCGCCGCCACCTCGGCCCGCAGCCGGGTGCCGGACGCGCCGAAGCTCTCGATCCCGAGCGCGCGCTTGTACAGCCGGTGCAGCTCGTGCTCCCACGTGAAGCCGATGCCGCCGAGGACCTGGATCGCGCGCTCGCAGACGAACACGGCACTCTCCGCCGCGTACGACTTCGCCGCCGAGGCCGCGATGGCGGCCTGCGCGTCGCCGGTGGCGACGCACCACGCGGCCCAGAGCGCGAGCGAGCGCGAGAGCTCGACCTTCGTGTACGAGTCCGCGATCGGGTGGGAGACCGCCTGGTACGTCCCGATCTTCTTCCCGAACTGCTCGCGCGAGGAGGCGTACTCGAGCGCGTACTCGAGCGCGCGCCGCGCGGCGCCGCATGCCTCGAGAGCGAGCGCGGTCTGCGACCTCGCCTCGATCTCGGGCAGGACGCTCGACTCCGCGAGCCGGCGGCCGGGCTCGCCGCCGCGGACCACGCCGAGCGGCCGCGTGGCGTCGGTGGTGTGCAGGACCTCCCGCTCCGCGCCCTCGAGCTCGTAGATGCCGTCCCCGCCGACGATGGCCACGCGCTCGGCGCTGTCGAGGTCGGGGACGAGCGGGCCGAAGGCCAGCGTCCAGCTCGCCTCTCCCGCCGCGACCTCCGCACGGAGCTCCGCGGGAAGCGCGGGCAGCGTCAGCCCTACCGTCGCGAAGTAGGGGCCGCGGTAGAGCGCCCGCCCCAGCTCCTCGAAGAGAACGGCCTCCTCGAGGAACGACAGCCCGGCGCCGCCGTCCTCCTCCGCGATGGAGACGCCCGTCCAGCCGAGCTCGGCGAGCTGCGTCCAGGTGGGCTCCGGAGTCGCGGCGAGGAACTCACGCGCCTGCTCGCGGAGGGCGTCCTGCTCGGGGGTGAAGGTGAAGTCCATGGGCTCCTGGTCTAGCGCGAGTAGGGAAGGCCGAGCACGCGCTCGGCGACGATGTTGCGGAGCACCTCCGACGTGCCCGCCTCGATGGTGTTGCCCCGGCTGCGGAGCTGCTGGTGCTGCCAGTAGCCGCCGTACGGCGCGTTCTCGGCGCCGAGCGCGGCATCCGGGCCGAGCAGCTCGAGCGCGAGCTTCGTCACCCGCTGGTTCGCCTCCGACCACACGAGCTTCGAGATGGAGCCCTCCGGGCCGGGCATGCCGGTCTTCATGAGCGCCGACAGCGAGCGGTAGTTCGTGTAGCGGACGCCCTGCAGCTCGATCCACTCGCGCGCGATCTGGTCGCGCTGTAGCTGGTCGGCCCCTCGGTCGCGCGCGAGCGCGATCAGCTTCCCGATCTGCACCTCGAGCACGGCCTGGAGCGCGAAGCCGAGGGTCCCGCGCTCGTGCAGGAGCGTCGTCATCGCGACCTGCCAGCCGCTGCCGATCTCGCCGAGCAGGTTCTCGGCCGGAACGCGTACGTCGGTGAAGAAGATCTCGTTGAACTCGGCCTCGCCCGTGATCTGGCGCAGCGGGCGTACCTCGACGCCGGGTGCGTGCATGTCGACGATCAGGTAGTTGAGCCCGGCATGGCGGGTGGAGTCAGGATCGCCGCGGGTGAGCAGGATGCAGTAGTCGGCGATGTGCGCGAACGACGACCACACCTTCTGCCCGTTGACGACGAAGTGGCCGTCGTCGAGGCGTGAGCTCGTGCGGACGCCGGCGAGGTCGGACCCGGCCCCGGGCTCGGAGAACCCCTGGCACCAGATCTCGTCGGCGGAGATGATCGCGGCCAGGTGGCGCGACTTCTGCTCGTCGGTGCCGTGCGCGATGATCGTCGGGCCGGCCATGCCGATCCCGATCACGCCGATGTGGGGCGGTGCCTCGGCGCGGGCCATCTCCTCGAGGAAGATCGCCTGGTGCGTATACGGGGCGCCTGCGCCTCCGTACTCCTCCGGCCAGGTGAGCCCCGCGTACCCGGCGTCGTAGAGCGCCCGGCTCCACTCGCGCATCTCGGGGCGGTCGAAGCGAGCCTCGCCGCCGCGGTTCCCGCGGACCGAGTCGGGGACGTTCTCCTCGAGCCATTCGCGCAGCTCGGCCCTGAACGCGGCCTCCTCCGGCGTGTCGCGCAGTTCCATCGCGCCCGATCCTAGAGCGCCGGTGCGGGCAGGTTCCTCGGCACCGAGCGCGAGCGCTACCGCCTCGTCGAACGAGAGCGCGCGACCCTTCCGCCCAGAGCGGGCCGGCTTCGGTGCCGAGCTCACTCCGTGCGGCTCCGAGGTAGCGGTCGAGCAGCTCGTCCCAGAAACGGACCGAGATGGAGGTTCCGAGCGACTCCCAGAGCGCTTCGACGGACCCGGCGAGAACGAGCGCTCGCTCGGGCCGGCCGAGCCCTGCGCATGCCATTGCGACGCCCTGAACCTCGAAGCTCGTCTCGAGGACGTCCCCGAGTGGGAACGCAGCTTCGAGGCTTCGCCGGTATCGGACCTCGGCCACGTCGCAGTCGCCCGCGATGAGCGCGCAGTCGGCCAGGAAGTGGTGCGCGAAATGCTCTGCACGAGGGTCGTCGTGCGTGCGGGCGAGCTCGAGCAGCTCGACCGACAGCGCCTCGGCCCGCTCGACCTCGCCGAGTGCGACGAGCACCTGGCAGACGCCGACGAGCGCGCGCGTCTCGCCTCGGCCGTCGCCGAGGCTGCGGCGGAGGGCGAGACTCTCCTCGAATGCGGCGAGTGCACCCTGGTCGTCGCCCACGTCGTAGACGAGCAGCCAGCCGAGCGCATCCAGAGCGTGTGCACGCTCGACGTCGTCGCCGAGGGTCGTCCACGTGGCGATCGCCCCGGCCAGTCGAGCTCGACCGCGGTCGACGTCGCCGAGCCGCGCCGCGAGTTGGCCGGCGGGGACGAGCGCACGGGCGCGCGCGAGATCGTCGGACGCACTGCCTTCGAGCGCAGCATCGATGCGTCGCCGTCCCTCGTCGAGGTGCGCGTGCGAGAGCCAGAACCAGCCGAGCGCGCCCGCGAGTCGCAGCGCTGCCTCGTCTTCTCCGCTCGCCGCCAGCCTGTCGAGCGAAGCGCGCAGGTCGTCGTGATCGCGCGCGAGCCGGGCGGCCCACTCGGATTCGCGCTCCAGGCGACCGGCGTACGCCTCCTCTGCGAGAGTGGCGAAGAAGCTCGCATGTCGGTGCGCGTAGACGGCCCGACTCGTCGGCGTCCGCAAGCCGCTCCGCGGCCAGCTCGCGGATCGTGTCGAGCAGCAGGAAGCGATCGTCCCCGGTCGCCTTCAGCAAGCTCGCATCGACAAGGGTTGTGAGCGTCTCGAGCTCTGCGTCGCACACGTCCTCCGCCGGCCTCGAGGGAGAAGCTGCCGGCGAAGACCGACAAGCGGGAGAAGAGGCGGCGGCAGTCGTCGTCGAGCAGGTCGTAGCTCCACTCGATCGTCGCGCGCAGAGTCCGGTGCCGGTCGGGGGCGTCGCGGGCGCCGCCGGTGAGCAGCTGGAGCGCGCTGTCGAGCCGATGAGAGCAACTTCTCGGGCGTGAGCAGCCTGGTGCGGGCGGCGGCCAGCTCGATCGCGAGCGGGAGACCGTCGAGACGACGACAGATCGCGTCGACGGTCTCGTCGGTTGCGATCTCGCGCCCGATGGCCTGTGCGCGCTCGACGAAGAGGTTCACGGAGTCGGACGGAGGGAGCGAGTCGAGCGGGTACTCCTGCTCGCCGGAGATCCGAAGCGGGCTTCGGCTCGTGACGAGAACGCGCAGCCCTTCGGCCCGCCGCGAGGAGGCGGCTCACGGCGCGTGCAGCGTCGAGCAGGTGCTCGAAGTTGTCCAGGAGCAACAGAACGCTCTTTCCCTGCAGGAAGTCGCTCAGGCTGTCCCGAGCGCCGAGTGCCTGAGCGATCTCCGGGCTCGACCAGCTCCGGATCGGCGACCGACGCGAGCGGAACCCAGAACACGCCGTCGCTGAACGTGCCGACGAGCTCCGCGGCGACCTGGAGGGCGAAGCGAGTCTTCCCGGTCCTCCCGGGCCGGTCACGGTCACCTCCCGCGAGCCGTTCCCGAGGAACGCGAGCACGTCCGACAGCTCGCGCTCCCGCCGAGGAGCGGGCCGGCCGCCAGAGGAAGGTTCGTTGCGTCGAGGGTTCGGAGTGGCGGGAACGCGCCGTCGCCCAGCTGGAACAGGCGCTCGGCGCGACCCAGATCCTTCAGGCGATGCTCGCCGAGGTCGTGCAGCTCGACGTCCTTCCGAGAAGCGGCGGTGAGGCCGGACGACGATCTGGCCGCCGTACCCACAAGCGGCGACGCGAGCGCCGCGGTGCACGTCCATGCCGACGTAGCCCTCCGCCGTCGCGCGCGGCTCGCCGGTGTGGATGCCCATCCGTACGCGAACGGGAGTGTCCGACAGTTCGCGCCTCGCCTCGAGCGCCGCCGCCGCGGCGTCCGCTGCCGCACGGAAGACGACGAAGAAGGCGTCTCCCTGCGTGTCGACCTCGACTCCGCCGTGGCTGCGAAAGGCTTCGCGCAGGATCCTGCGGTGCTCGTCGAGGAGGTCCACGTAGGCAGAACCGTGCGTCCGGAGCAGGCGCGTCGAGCC
This sequence comes from uncultured Gaiellaceae bacterium, assembly GCA_963808865.1. Taxonomy (GTDB): domain Bacteria; phylum Actinomycetota; class Thermoleophilia; order Gaiellales; family Gaiellaceae; genus GMQP-bins7. Next base: position 115,450 of record CAWEGY010000004.1, read on the forward strand.
CTCGACGTCGGTGAAGAGAAGGGTGAGCGTGCCTGTCGGGAGGTCGCGCACGGTCGATGAGCCTACGCCGGGCGGCAGGCGCGCGCACCTGATCGTTGCAGCCGTCCTCGTAGCCCGATTAGGGTCTCGTCTCGATGCCCCTCCTCGAGGTTCGGGACGTCACGCTCCGGTTCGGCGGCATCGTCGCCCTCGACGGCGTGTCCTTCGACGTCGAGGAAGGTCAGATCTCCGGCTTGATCGGCCCGAACGGCGCAGGCAAGACGACCGCCTTCAACGTGATCACGCGGCTGTACAAGCCGGACTCGGGAGAGGTGACGCTCGACGGCGCGTCGCTCCTGAAGCAGCCGGCGTATCGAATCGTGGGCAAGGGCGTCGCACGCACGTTCCAGAACCTTCAGCTGTTTCGCACGATGTCGGTGCTCGAGAACGTGCTCATCGGGGCGCACGGCCGCGGCCGCACGGTCGGCGAGAAGGAGGCGTTCGAGATGCTCGACGTCGTCGGTCTCCGCGAGCGCGCGCACTTCCCCGCGGCGGCGCTCCCGTACGGGGTACAGAAGCGCGTGGAGCTCGCGCGAGCGCTCGTCGCGAAGCCCCGCCTGCTGCTCCTCGACGAGCCGGCGGGTGGTCTCAACCACGAGGAGGTCTTCGAGCTCGGCACGTTCATCCAGAAGCTCCGCAAGGACTTCGACCTGACCGTACTCCTCGTGGAGCACCACATGAACCTCGTCATGCGCATCTCCGACCACGTGAACGTCCTGAGCTTCGGGCGCAAGATCGCGGACGGCCCGCCCGCCAAGGTCCAGGCCGATCCCGCCGTGATCGAGGCGTACCTCGGCTCCGACGACGAGCACGAGCCCGAAGCTCGAGTAGACGAGCCCGAGCGCGGCGAAGAGGAGACCCAGGAGACGTGACGACGCTCCTCGAGCTCGACGGAGTGGCCGCCCGCTACGGACCCGTGCAGGCGCTCCACAGCGTCTCGCTGACGGTTCGCGAGGGTGAGGTCGTCGCCGTCCTCGGCGCCAACGGTGCCGGCAAGACGACGACCTTGCGCGCGATCTCCGGGACCGTCTCGCGGAGCGGCACGATCGAGCTCGCCGGGAAGCAGCTCAAGGGCGGGCCGGAGTCCTCCGCCAGGGCGGGCGTCGCCCACGTGCCCGAGGGGCGCGGGACCTTCGTCGACCTCACCGTCACCGAGAACCTCAAGCTCGGCGCCTACACGCGTCGCGACCGCTCGGTCAAGGCGGACCTGAAGCGCGTCGCCGAGTACTTCCCGTGGATGAGCGAGCGCGGCGGCCAGCGGGCGGGAACGCTGTCGGGCGGCGAGCAGCAGATGCTCGCGCTTGGGCGCGCGCTGATGGGCCGACCGCGGCTCCTCCTCCTCGACGAGCCGTCGCTCGGGCTCGCCCCGCTGGTCGTACGCGAGTTCTTCCGGATCGTCCGGGAGCTCAACGACAACGAGGGCCTCACGGTGCTCGTCGTCGAGCAGGACGCGCGAATCGCGCTCAACGCATCATCGCGCGCGTACGTCCTCGAGGTCGGCCGGGTCGCGCTCACCGGGACGAGCAAGGAACTGCGCGACGACGAGTCCGTGCGACGGAGCTACCTGGGGTATTGAGGCGTGCCGGTCGCAGCTTTCGCTGACTTCATGCAGCAGGTCGTGTCCGGCCTCGCGTCGGGAGGTATCTACGCGCTCCTCGCCCTCGCGCTGGTGATCATCCACCGCTCGACGGGAGTCATCAACTTCGCCCAGGGCGAGATGGCGACCGTCTCGACGTACATCGCGTGGACGTTGACCTTCAACCACGGTTGGAGCTACTGGCCGGCCTTCGCCGCGACACTGGCGTTCTCGTTCCTCGGTGGGATCGGCATCCACACGGCCGTGATTCGCCCGGTCGAAGGCGGCGGGAACGTGCTGCGGATCGTGATCGTCACGATCGGGCTGCTGGTCGCCCTCAACGGCTTCGTCATCTGGCAGTGGGGCGGCGAGCCGAAGCAGCTGGAGAGCCCATTCGGGACGGACGTCTACGACATCGGGGGCGTCGTCGTCGCGGCGCACGACATCGGAACGATCGCGGTGGCGCTCGGAATCGTGTTCCTGCTCTGGGGCCTGTTCCAGTTCACGAAGATCGGGCTCGCCCTGCGCGCCGCCGCCGTGAATCCACACGAGGCGCGACTCGTCGGCGTCCGCGTCTCGTGGATGCTCGCGCTCGGCTGGGGGCTCGCTGCCCTGCTCGGCGCAGTCGCAGGCGTGCTCACCGCGCCGACGGTCGGGCTCGATCCGAACATGATGGCGCCGGTGCTCATCTACGCGTTCGCCGCCGCGATCGTCGGCGGGATCGACTCCCCGCTCGGCGCGGTCGTCGGCGGACTCGCTCTCGGCGTGCTCCTGAACATGCTCTCGTACCTGAGCCAGTACGAGGCGTTCGACTGGTTCTCGGAGGAGCTGCGCCTGCCGACGGCGCTGCTGATCATCCTGGTCGTCCTGCTCGTCCGCCCGGCCGGCATCTTCGGTCGACCCGAGGTAAAGCGCGTATGACGCCGAGACAGAAACAGCTGATCGGCTTCGTCGCATTCGCGGGCTTCGTCGCCTTCGTCCTGGTCCTGCCCGCATTCATCAGCGACTTCAAGGCGCGCGAGTACTCCTACGTCGGCATCTACCTGATCGCGCTCCTCGGCCTGAACATCCTCACGGGCTACACGGGGCAGATCTCGCTCGGCCACGGCGCGTTCATGGCCATCGGCGGCTACACGACCGCAATCCTGATGGCCGGCAACGAGCAGTTCGGCGGGCCGATGTCGGGCGGGATGAAGGACCTCTGGACGCTGCCGATCGCCGGTCTCGTCGCGGGCCTCCTCGGGCTCGCGTTCGCGATTCCCGCGCTGCGGCTCTCCGGTCTCTACCTCGCCCTTGCGACCTTCGCGATCGCGGTCGCGCTGCCGTCGACGATCAGGCGCTTCGAGGAGTTCACGGGCGGCGGCACGGGCATCCAGCTGTTCGGGATACCCGAGCTGACCGGGTCGATCTCGAACGTCGAGATGCTCGGCTGGTCCTTGACCCCGAACGACTGGATGTACTACCTCGCCTGGTCGATCGCCCTCGTGGCGTTCGGGCTCGCGTGGCTGCTCCTGCGCGGACGCACGGGGCGCGCTCTGCGCGCGGTGCGCGACAGCGAGACTGCCGCGGTCTCGTCGGGGGTCAGCCTCGCGCGCTACAAGACCCTCGCGTTCGCCGTCAGCGCGGCGTATGCAGGCGTCGCGGGCGGGCTGTTCGCGATCGCGAGCGCGTTCGTCAACCCGGACACGTTCCCGGTCGCGCTCTCGATCTTCCTGCTCGTCGGGATCGTCGTCGGCGGCCTCGGCAGGCTCTCGGGGCTCGTCGTCGGCGCGATCTTCGTCCAGTTCCTGCCGCTGTGGGCCCAGGGGCAGGACGTCGGGTCGCTCCTCCCGACCGGATCATCGAGGAGACCCAGAAGCCCGGAGGCCCGGCGATCGTCTTCGGCGCCGTGCTCATCCTGCTGATGTTCGTCCTGCCGAACGGGGTCGCCGGTCTCTTCCAGCGGGTCGGGCAGCTGATCTCGAGCCGCCGCTACTCTCGTTCGGAGTAGACGACGCGTCCGAGCGCTCTCCTGGCGCGCCCACATCGACGCGACCACCGGAATCCTCGTCAGCGCCCGTACCGAGATGGATCTCGGTGCCAGCGCCTATTGCAGTTCGGCTCGCGCAGGCAGAGGATTCCGGGATGCGTCGGCTTCGGATCCTCGCCTGTGCCGTTGCACTTGCGACGACCGCATCGCTGACGGTCGGCCTCCTGCACGTCCTGGAGGTGATCCCGTCGGAGCAAGAAGACTGGATTCCGCTCGGCGTCTATCCGTTCCTGGCGCTTGCGCTCCTCGCCCCGACGGTCGTCGGCCTGTTGATCGCACTCCAGCTGCCCCGCAACCTCATCGCCTGGATCCTCCTGCTCGGCGCGTTTCTGCCTTCCTTCCAGCTGAGCGCCGAGCAGACCGTCGGCGCGGCCTGGTCGTACCAGTCGGAGCGTGCGACCTTGCCCTTGCTCTTCGCCTGGCCCGTCGCCGTCGCGTTCGTCTTCCCGAACGGCCGGCTGTTGTCCCGCCGCTGGCGTTGGGTCGCCGGTGGCGCCGCGGTGAGCTTCGGCCTGACCATCGCCTTGAGGATCTTCGATCCCGACGCCGTTCGAGCCGCCGAACGAGGACATCCGGAACCCTGTTCTCGGCAACGGCTTCGGAGAGCTCGTCATCGACGCCGGCCTCTGGATCCCGTTCGCGATCGGACTGCTTGCCAGCCTGTTCGCAGCCGCCCTTGCCGTCGTGGTTCGGTTTCGCCGATCGGTCGGCGTCGAGCGGCTGCAGATGCTGTGGCTCGTGTGGGCGGTCGTCGCTGATCCCGCTGGCGATCGGCTACGACACGCTGGCGAACTTCCTGCTCGGAGGAGGTGGCACCACGTCTTTCATCCTCCTCATGTTCGCGCTCGTCGCCGTTGTCGCGGCGATCGGCATAGCGGTAGTGCGGTATCGCCTGTATGCGATCGAGCGGCTGATCAATCGCACGCTCGTCTACGTGTCGCTCACGCTCCTGCTCCTCGGCGTCTACATCGGGGTGACCGTCGTACTCGGGGTTCTCGTCGGTGGCGATTCGACCTGGGTGGTCGCCGTCGCGACGCTCGTCGTCGCCCTTGCCTTCCGTCCGATGCGCGCGCGAATCCAGGACCTCGTCGACCGCCGCTTTCGCCGTGCGCGCTACGAGGGTGTGCGTCGCGTCCGCGCGTTCGAAGACGACGTGCGCGATGGTCGGCGCGCACCCGAGGAGATCGGCGCGGTCCTGGCCGAGGCGCTCGGTGATCCGCTCGCCGACCTCTACTTCTGGCTGCCCGAGACGGAGGCGTACGCGGACGCCGCGGGCGAGATCGTCGAGCCTCCTGTCGATGCGAGGAGCTCGCCGCGAGATCCGGCGCGACGACGCCCGCACCGCGATGCTCCTGCACGACCCGACGTTGCTCGAGCGCCGTGATCTGCTCGACGGCGTCCTCTCGGCCGCGGCGCTCTCGATCGAAATGGCGCGGCTCCGGGTCGAGGTCCGAATCCAGCTGGCCGAGGTCGAGGCGTCGCGCACACGCATCGTCGAGGCGGGCTACGAGGAGCGCCGACGCCTGGAGCGCGACCTCCACGACGGCGCGCAGCAGCGCCTCGTGTCGCTCGGCGTCCAGCTCCGTCGACTGCAGTTCACGCTTCCCTCCGAGGCGAAGATCCTCTCGCCCGCACTCGACCAGATCGTGGACGAGGTCGGCGCGGCGATCGGCGATCTCCGCCAGATCGCGGCGGGAGTACGACCGGCGCGGCTCGACGACGGCCTCGCCGCCGCGCTGCGCGATCTCGCGCGCACGTCTCCGATTCCGGTTGAGGTGGACGCCCCAAGCGACCGCGTCACCGCGAGCGTCGAAGCGGCCGCCTATTTCGTCGCGTGTGAGGCGATCACGAACGCCGTCAAGCACGGATCGGCGTCGAAGGTCGCTGTCCGGGCGGTCCGCGACGACGGCACCCTGCGCGTGAGCGTCTCCGACGACGGCGTGGGAGGCGCGACCGTCCGACGCGGGTCGGGGCTCGCCGGTCTGCGGGACCGGGTTGCTGCGCACGGCGGCACCTTCCACATCGCCAGTCCGCGAGGCGGCGGGACGACGCGTCGAGGTGGCGATTCCATGCGAGTCGTGATCGCCGAGGACGCCGTCCTCCTGCGCGAAGGGCTCGCAGGGCTGCTCGAGGACGCCGGCCACTCCGTGGTCGCGCGTGTCGGCGACAGCTGAGGCGCTGCTCGCCGTCGTCGCCGAGCACGACCCCGACCTCGCGATCGTCGACGTACGGATGCCGCCGACCTACGAGGACGAGGGTATGCGCGCTGCCGTCGAGATCCGGAAGCTGCACCCGGACACCGGGGTGCTCGTCCTGTCTCAGCATGTCGAGAGCCGGTTCGCGATCGAGCTCGTCGGCTCCGAGGGCGGATTCGGCTACCTCCTCAAGGACCGCGTGCTCGACGTCGGCGGAGTTCCTCGACGCGGCCGAGCGCGTGAGCCGCGGTGGCTCGGCGCTCGATCCCGAGGTCGTCAAGCAGCTCCTCGCGCCTGCCCGAAGCGAGGACGACCCGCTGGCCGCGCTGACACCTCGCGAACGTGAGGTGCTCGCGCTCGTCGCCGAGGGGCGTACGAACGCGGGCATCGCGAAGGAGCTCTGGCTGACCGAGAAGACCGTCGAGACGCATGTGCGGTCGATCCTTGGGAAGCTCGACCTGCCTCAGGACGGCGACACGCACCGCCGAGTGCTCGCCGTCGTCACCTACCTCCGCGCCTCGGTCGCGTAGTCGATCTCGGTACCAGCACCGAGCCGCATCCGGTGCTGGCGTCGATGCGCCCCGGTGTGAGGCCGCCTAGCCTCGCCGCAGGCAATCCAATGTAGGCAACCCAAGGGAGGGTTCCATGTTGAATCTCCGGCTACCAGGTTCGAAGCGCAAGTACGCGCTCTTGCTCGCGCTCGTCGGGTCGTTCCTCGCCGTCTGGTCGTGGTCGGCCTCGGCGGCGAGCAGCCCGCAGACGATCTCGCTGACCGAGGTCAGCGTCCCGAAGAACGATCGCGCCCTCGGTGGTTTCTCGTTCGATCGGGCGCCCGACCGCGGGTGATCAGTTCGTCGTGAAGAACGCGCTCCTCGAGAACGGAGCCCGTGTCGGCCATGTCCGCGTGCTGCACACCTTCATCACGGGCTTCGGCCCCCGCTTCGACCGGAAGGCGACCATGCTGTTCGTCGCCCAGGCGCAACTGCCCCGCGGGACGCTGCTCATGCAGGGCTACGGGCAGGTCAACGCCGATGGTCCGTCGACCTTGAGGTTCCCGATCGTCGGCGGTACTGGCGCGTACGCCGACGCGCGCGGGTACCTCGATGTCCGCAACCGGACCGAGACGAAGACGAGCCTCGTGTTCCACCTCACGCCGTGATTGCAGCCGCGGCGTCGAGAGAGGTCAGAGCTCCGCGATCGTCAGCACCTCGACCGTGACGCCCGGGCTCTGCGGGACGCGGCCGGCGAGTTCGATCGCCTCGTCGCGACCCGAGCAGTCGATCACGTAGAACCCACCGACGGCCTCCTTCGTCTCGGCGAAGGGGCCGTCGGTCACGATCGGCGATTCGCCCGGACGAACGGTCGCGGCGTCTCCGCTGAGCGCCTCGCCGAGGACGTGGACGCCACGCGCGCGGAGCATGTCGGCGTACGCCATGTGCTCGCCGACGATCACGCGCCGCTCCTCCGGCGACATCGCCGTCTCGGCCTCGGTGTCCCCGTGTACGAGAAATAGAAAACGCATCGCTTCCTCCCTCGTCGGTGTCAAATCTATGACGAATGCGGGCGCATGCGATCGACGTATGCTCGTGGCATGACGAGCCTCGCCGCCGAGCTGCTCTCAGCACCCGTCGAGGAGCTGCTCGCCGAGGCGCGGCGGCAGCGCCCGAGCTCGATCGTGACCTACTCGCCGAAGGTCTTCGTCCCGCTGACGACGCTCTGCCGCGACGTGTGCGGCTACTGCACGTTCGCGCGCCCACCGCGGCGGGGCGAGCGTGCGTACATGACGGAGGACGAGGTGCTCGCGATCGCCCGAGCGGGTGCCGTGGCGGGTTGCCGCGAGGCGCTGTTCACGCTCGGGGACAAGCCCGAGCTCCGGTACGAGGTCGCCCGCCGGGAGCTGCGCGCGCTCGGCTGTGAGACCACGGTCGAGTATCTCGCGCGCTGTGCGCGGATCGTGCTCGAGGAGACCGGTCTGCTGCCTCACGTCAATCCCGGTGTCATGTCGCGCGACGAGCTCGAGCTGCTGCGGCCGGTCTCGGCCTCGATGGGGATCATGCTCGAGACCACCGCCGACCGGCTCGGCGAGCGGGGCGGCCCGCACTGGGCCTCGCCCGACAAGATCCCGGCGCGACGGCTCGAGACGATTCGACTTGCGGGCGAGCTCGCGATCCCGTTCACGAGCGGGATCCTGATCGGCATCGGCGAGACCCGCGAGGAGCGCATCGACGCGCTGCTCGCCCTGAAGGCGCTCGGGGACGAGCACGGCCACGTTCAGGAGGTCATCGTCCAGAATTTCCGGGCCAAGCCCGGCACCCGCATGGCCGTCGCATCCCGAGCCGTCGCTGGAGGACCACCTCTGGACGATCGCGGTCGCGCGGATCCTGCTCGGCCGCTCCTGGCACGTGCAGGCGCCGCCGAATCTCGCGTTCGCCGACTTCCCGTGCCTCCTCGACGCGGGCATCGACGACTGGGGCGGCGTCTCGCCGGTGACGATCGACCACGTCAATCCCGAGGCCCCGTGGCCCGAGCTCGAGCGTCTCGCCGAGGCGACGCGGAGCCGCGGGCTCGAGCTCGCGCCGCGCCTCGCCGTCTACCCGGAGTACGTCGCCGAGCTCGACCGCTGGATCGATCCCGCGGTCGCGCCCCACGTTCGCCGCGCCTCGGATGCGACCGGGCTCGCTCGAGACGACGTCTGGGCGCCGGGGGAGCCCGACCCGATCCCGTTCGTCGTGCGCCGCGATGTGCTGCCCAGCCAGCTCGCCGGGGACGAGCTGGGCGAGGACGAGCTCACGCGCCTTCTCGAGGCGCGCGGGGAGGAGGCACAGCGCGTCTTCGCGGCCGCCGACCGCCTGCGCCGGGAGGCCTGCGGCGACGAGGTCACCTACGTCGTCACCCGGAACATCCAGTACACGAACGTCTGCTACTTCCGGTGCGGCTTCTGCGCGTTCTCGAAGGGGAAGCTCGCCGCGAATCTCCGCGGCGCGCCGTACCTCGTTCCGCGGGACGAGATCGTCCGCCGCGTCGAGGAGGCATGGGAGCGCGGAGCGACGGAGGTCTGCCTGCAGGGAGGGATCCATCCCGCATTCACGGGCGAGTACTACGCGGACGTCGTGCGGGCGATCAAGGCAGCCGTGCCCGAGATCCACGTGCACGCGTTCTCGGCGCTCGAGATCTGGCAGGGGGCGGCGACGCTCGACCTCACGCTCGGCGACTACCTGGCCTGGCTCCGCGAGCTCGGGCTCGGCTCGCTCCCGGGGACTGCCGCCGAGGTGCTCGACGACGAGGTGCGGAGGGTCATCTGCCCGGACAAGGTGACGACCGCCCAGTGGCTCGCTGTCCACGACGCGGCCCATCGCGTCGGCCTGCGCTCGAACGTGACGCTGATGTTCGGGCACGCGGACACGACGAGGAGCTGGGCGCGACACCTCCTGCGCGCGCGGGAGCAGCAGCGGCGCTCGGGGGGCTTCACCGAGCTCGTCCCGTTGCCCTTCGTGCCGATGGAGGCGCCGATGTACGTCCAGGGCCGGGCGCGCCGCGGGCCGACGTTCCGCGAGACCCTCCTCGTCCACGCCGTCGCCCGGCTGGCGTTGCACCCGGAGATCACGAACGTCCAGGCCTCGTGGGTGAAGCTCGGCCCCGACGGCACGCGCGAGGCGCTCCGCGCAGGGGTCAACGACCTCGGCGGAACGCTGATGAACGAGTCCATCTCGCGGTCCGCCGGCGCCGCGTACGGCCAGGAGATGCCGCCCGAGCACATGGAGGAGCTCATTCGCTCGGCCGGCCGGATCCCGCGCCAGCGGACGACGCTCTACGGCACGCCGTCCGAGGAGCGCGTTCGTGCGTCGTTCGGCGCTCCGCCGCTGGCCGAGCCGCTGAATCCGCCGGTGAAGGACGCGGGCCTCGTGGCACCGTCGCGGCTCGTACGGCCAGGGCTAGTGGCCGCGGCCGGCGAACGGAAGGCGTAGCAGGACGCCGGGGAGGTTCTTCCGGCTGCCGGCGAGCGCGTCGTGCAAGGCGGCCGCGGCCGAACGGCCCACCACTCCCTCACCGTGACCGACGAGGAGTCGGTCGGGCTCGAACTGGCGCAGCGCCTTCGGCGGCGCGAGCCGCAGGACCAGATGCACCCCCGCCGGCGCCTTGCCGCCGGTGAAGAAGCGATTCGTGCCGACCGCTTCGGGAACGACGAGGGTTCGCGTCTCCGGCCACCACAGCGTCGATTCCCGCCAAATCCTCCTCCGCACGACGGGCACGAGCGTGAACGGGCTCTCCGGCACCGCGTCGGGCACGACGACGTGCGGCACGCCGAGCCGAGCGGCGAGCGCGGCGCAGTCGCGGTGGTGACGGTCGAGCAGCTGGATGACGCCCGCTGGCTCGCCGAGTCCGAGCGCGCGATCGACCGCCTCGGGCCAGTCGAGCGCGTCCACCAACCAGACCTTCCCGTTCGCCACGAGCGCGTGCGAAGTCCGCGTCGCCGCCTCGTCGGCGATCCAGCCGAAGCCGTCCTCGCCGAGGTCGTCGCAGAAGCGGAACGTCACCTCGGGACGCTAGCCGAGGTCGGCAATCACCTCGCTCGCAGCCCGCTCGCCGGTCTCGACGGCACCGTTCGAGGTAGCCCTGGAAGTCGATCGACGTGTGCTCGCCGCAGAAGTGTGCGTTGCCCTCCTGACGGCCCTCGATCCCGGCGAATGCCGTGTACTGGCCGACCTTCCAGTACGAGTACGAGCCGCGCGTCCACTCGTACCCTGGCCAGAAGTCGATCGTCGCTTTCCGGTTCCAGTGCTGGCCGAGGCCCGGAAGCACCGGTGCGACCTGGGTCAGGAACCGCTGCGCCCCGAGTCGCTGGTGTCCCGGACCCGAAGGTCGCGCCGACGTCGCCGCCCGTGTAGTTCACGAGGATGCCGGCCGTTCCCGGCTGGGCCCGTGAGACCTCCCACGTGCTCTGGTAGCCCGTGTCGGCGACGGTGTCCCCGTTCACGCCCAGGTCGTTCCAGTGACGTCGCGTGAACTGGAGGTGGAGCTTCGAGTTGGTGCCCATGCCCTGCTCCGCGATCGCCTGCTGCTTCCGCGCCGAGAACCCGGCCTTCGAGAGATTGACGGAGCTGCGGAGGATCGAGAACGGAAGTGCGAGTACGACCTTGTCTGCCGTGACGGTCTTCGTGCCGCTCGCCTGCTCGAAGGTCAGCACGTAGCCGCCGGCCGCCGTCTTCTTCACGGCCACGAGCTCCGATCCGGTCGTGATCCGACCGGCCAGCCGGTCGCCCATGCGCGACGTGATCTGGTCGTTGCCGCCGCGCACGTGGTACTTCTCGTTCGAGGGGCCGAATATCCGAAGCTGTCCCTGCCCCGAGAAGCCGAGGAGGTAGAGCATGTTGAGCGAGCTCTGGACGTCCGCCTCGGCGCCGTACTCGATGTTGTACGCGACGTCGAGCAGCTGTCCGAGCTTCGAGGATGCGCCACCCTCCGCGATGGTCTCGTCGAGGTACTCGGTGATCGACAGGTGGTCGAGCTCGAAGCCGCGCTGCGTGAAGCTGTCGAACAGCGTCGGGTAGCTCGCGGCCGACACGTCCTTGTGGAGCTTCTGCCAGATCTTCTTGAGGTCGGCCGTCGCCTCGGCGTACGTGTACGGCTCGCCGTCGAAGAAGTACAGGGGCTCGGTGCCGTTGACCTCGGCCGCGAGGAGGTTGTCCAGAGGGAGGCCGAGCTCCTGCGCGAGCTGGCGGATCTCCTGGTGGCCCTGGTCGATGAGCTCGCCGCCGTGCTCGTAGATCTGGCCCTGGTCGAAGAAGCCACGGCCGGTCCAGCAGCGTCCGCCGATCCGATCGGAGGCTTCGTGGAGCTGCGCGACGTAGCCCGCCTGCTCGAGGCGGTAGGCGCACGTCAGTCCGGCGAGCCCTGCTCCCACCACGACGATGCTGGCCGGAGCAGCCGCACGCGCTGTCGGAGTGAGCCGTCCCATTCCCGCGAGACCGAGACCGGCGACTCCGGCGCGTCTCAGCAAGCCCGCCCGCGTCGTCTGCGGTTGCCCGTGCTCGGCAGCGACGCGCGCAACGACGCGCTCGATGTTCTCCACGAGCATCGTACGAGCCATCGTTCCCCCGTTCCTCGTTTTCCGTCGGCGCCCCCACCATGCCGAACGCGGGGCAATGCTTCAAGCGCGATCGTCGGCAGCTTCGAGGGCCAGCAGACTCTCGATCGTCTCGCGGCGGCGGATGACACGCGCTTCGCCGTCGCGGACGAGAACTGCCGCCGGGCGCGGCACGCCGTTGTAGTTCGAGCTCATCGCGAGCGTGTATGCGCCCGTCGCGGGTATCGCGAGAAGGTCGCCGCGACGGGCCGAGGGGAGCGCAACGTCGTCGATGAGCACGTCGCCCGACTCGCAGTGCATGCCCGCGACGCTGACGACCTCGTCGGGCTCTGCCTCCGCCCGCTCGGCGTTCACTGCCGTGTATCTCGCGTCGTACAGCTGGGGACGGGGGTTGTCCGACATGCCGCCGTCGACCGCAACCCACGTGCGCTCGGCGAGCCGCTTGACCGCGCCGACGCGATAGAGCGTCACCCCGGCTCGTCCCACGAGGGAGCGCCCCGGCTCCAGCCAGACCGAAGGCTCGGGAAGCCCCGCGGCGGTGAAGCTCTCGCGCGCGGTCGTCGCGGCGGCGCTCGCCAGCTCTGCCGCCTCGGGCACCTCGTCCTCGGGGTGATGCCGGATCCCGAAGCCGCCGCCGAGATCCGCGATCCGAGCCTCCCAGCCGAGAGCGTCGCGGCACGTCCCCGCGAACTCGGCGAGGCGGCGGATGGTCTCGGCCTGTGCGGTGAAGTCGGGGAGCTGCGAGCCGACGTGGACGTGAAGACCGAGCACGTCGAGCCCTCGCGCGAGCGCGTCGGCGACGAGGGCCTGGGCCTGCGGCGGGCTCGAGGCCGAACTTCGAGCCATGATGCCCCGTGACGACGGCCTCGTGGGTGTCCGCGTCGACGCCGAGCGTCACGCGCACGAGGACGCGCTCGACGCCCGCGGCCGCCGCGAGCTCGGCCTCGTCCGGCGCGTCGAGGACGACCGGAGCATTCTCCTGCGCGGCCTCCCGCAGGAGCGTCACGTCCTTGTTGTTGCCGTGCACGACGAGCTCGTCGCCCGCCAGGCCCGCCGCGCGGGCGAAGGCGAGCTCGCCCGCGCGAAGCGACGTCCGCGCCGACTCCCTCCTCACGTAGGAGACGCAGCACGGCGACGTTCGGGAACGCCTTCGTCCCGTAGAACACGTGGCCGTCGGCGCCCGAGGCCGCGATGAGAGCTCGCGCGCGCGCCCGAAGCGTCTGCTCGCAGTAGACGACGAGCGGCGTGCCGAAGGCATCCGCGAGCTCGGAGGCGCGGACGCCACCGACTGTGAGCTCGCCTTGCTCCACGCGTGCGGAATCCGGGAACAGCTCGAGCATCGGCCGATTCTGCCTGCTACCGTTTTCGGCTCATGAAACTGCTGCTTACGTAGGTCAGGGAGCGAGCGCGGCGCACGCCGTGGACGTTCCCCTGGAGCCTCTCGCGTGAGAGGCTTTTTTGTGCCCCGACACGAAGAAGGACGAGCATGGAGCCGTACGACTCACACGCAATCGAGACGAAGTGGCAGGCGGTGTGGGCCGACGCGCGCGCGTTCGAGGTGGACAACCCCGACCCGGGGGACACCGCTCCGAAGAGCTACGTGCTGGAGATGCTCCCGTACCCATCGGGCGACCTGCACATGGGGCACATGCTCGTCTACACGATCGGCGATGTGGTGACCCGCTTCCGTGCGCGCAACGGGATGCGCGTCCTCCATCCGCAGGGATTCGACGCGTTCGGTCTGCCCGCGGAGAACGCTGCGATAAAGGAAGGCGCACATCCGCGCCCGACCACGGACCGCAACATCGAGCACATCACGCGCTCGATGCGGCGCGTGGGCTGGGCGTACGACTGGCGCCGCTCGCTCGCGACGCACGAGCCCGACTACGTCCGCTGGCAGCAGTGGCAGTTCCTGCGCTTCTACGAGAAGGGGCTCGCGTACCGGAAGGCGGCGCCGGTCAAGTGGTGCCCCAACGATCAGACGGTGCTGGCGAACGAGCAGGTACGCGACGGCCTCTGTGAGCGGTGCGGCGCCGAGGTCGAGTCACGCCTGATGGAGCAGTGGTTCTTCCGGATCACGGACTACGCGCAGGCCCTGCTCGACGACCTCGACACGGTCGACTGGCCCGACTCGATCAAGGCTCGGCAGCGAGGTTGGATCGGGCGCTCCGAGGGTGCCGAGATCCTGTTCCGGGTCGAGGAGCTCGACGAGGACGTCGCCGTCTTCACGACGCGCCCGGACACGCTGTTCGGCGCGACGTTCTTCGTGCTCGCCCCCGAGCACGAGCTCGTCCCGCGCATCGACTCCGACGAGGTGCGTGAGTACGTGCGCCGTGCCTCCGCGCGGAAGACAGCGGAGCGTGCGGCGGCTGTCGAGAAGACCGGCGTCTTCACCGGGCTCCACGCCGTGAATCCCGTCAACGACGAGCGGATCCCGATCTACGTCGCCGACTACGTCCTGATGGACTACGGGACGGGCGCCATCATGGCCGTCCCAGCCCATGATCAGCGCGACTTCGACTTCGCGCAGGCCTTCGGGCTTCCGGTCCGGCAGGTCGTGCGTCCCGCGGATGGCGCGGTCGACGAGAGCACCGCGTACGTCGAGCACTCGGAGGGCGAGATCCTCGTCAACTCGGGCGAGTTCGACGGCCTGCCGGCCCCCGAGGGCGGACGCAGGATCGTCGAGACGCTCGCCGCTGACGACCGTGGGCGACCGACCGTGAACTACCGCCTGCGCGACTGGGGGTTCTCGCGCCAGCGCTACTGGGGCTGCCCGATCCCGGTCGTCTACTGCGACTCCTGCGGAATCGTTCCCGTGCCCGACGAGGAGCTGCCGGTGCTGCTGCCCGAGATCGAGGACTTCAAGCCGAAGGGAGAGCCTCCGCTTGCGAAGGCCGTCGAGTGGGTCGCGACGGCGTGCCCGCGCTGCGGCAGCCCCGGGCGGCGCGAGGTCGAGACGATGGACACGTTCGTCGATTCGTCCTGGTACTTCCTGCGCTACTGCGACCGCGACAACCAGACTGCCCCGTTCGCGCGCGAGGTCGTGGACTACTGGAACCCGATCGACTTCTACATCGGCGGAGTCGATCACGCGACCGTGCACATGATCTACGCGCGGTTCTGGATGAAGGTGCTGAACGACCTCGGTCTGATCGGTTTCCGAGAGCCGTTCGCGCGCTTCTTCTCCAACGGCTGGGTGACCATGGGCAAGACGAAGATGTCGAAGCGCGCCGGAAACGTCGTCGGGCCGGACGAGTTCCTCGAGCGCTACGGAGCCGACGCATGCCGGTTGAACATCCTCTTCCTGGGCCCGGCCAACGAGGACATGGAGTGGACCGAGGAGAGCGTCGATGCCATGGCGCGCTTCGTCCGGCGGCTCTGGCGCATCGTGAACGCGGTCGTCGAGGACGCTCCGGACGTCCCGACCGAGGGAGGGCCGCTCGCACGGAAAGCCCACGCGACGATCGCCAAGGTCACCGACGACATCGGCCGGCGCTACGCGTTCAATACGGCGATCGCGGCCGTGATGGAGCTTCTGAACGAGCTCTCGAAGGATCCGACCGGGCCGGACTCGCGGCTCGCCGCCGAGACTGCCGTCTCGCTGATCCAGCCGTACGCGCCACACGTCGCCGAGGAGCTGTGGGAGCGGCTCGGGCACGAGCGGTTGTGGGAGGCGCCGTGGCCGGTGGCGGACCCGGCGCTGCTCGAGGTCGACACCGTCGAGGTCGTCGTCCAGGTGAACGGGCGGATCCGCGATCGCCTGCGCGTCTCGCCCGCGCTGGCGGAGGACGAGCTGGTCGCGCTCGCGCGCGCGTCGGAGCGCGTACAGGCCCACCTCGACGGCGCCGAGGTCGCGCGCACGATCGTCGTTCCCGGGAAGCTCGTCAACTTCGTCACGTCGTAGCGCAGCCCGGAGGCTCTTGCTCGCGTGGGCTCGCCGCTCGCTGGAGTTGGCGCACTCTCGGAACCGAGCCGTGAACCACGTGTAACTCCTTCGTCTGCACGATCGGTGACGTGCCCTTCACCCTGTCCCGCTCGGCGGCGTTCGTCGGCGTGGGTCTCGTGCTCGTCGTGCTCGCGCTCGCCGGGCAGCGCCTTGCTGCCACGCGGGTCCGCCGCGGGAGCCGAAGCCCCGGAGGCCGTCGCCCCGCTGGAGCCCATCGCCGAGCCGCCGGCGCGCGCAGCCCTCGTCGTCCACGTGGTCGGTGCCGTACGACGACCCGGGCTGTACCGCCTCCGCGACGGCGCGCGCGTCGCAACGGCGATCTCGCGTGCAGGAGGTGCGACGCGCGGCGCCGATCTCGCGGCGCTGAACCTCGCAGCCCCGCTCGTGGACGGCATCCAGGTGCTCGTCCCGCCGCGGGCCGCGCGTGTGGAAGGCCTTGCGCCCGGGTCGTCGTCGGGAGGTGGCGCGACCCCGGGCACTGCGCCCGGTCCGCCCGTGAGTCTCTCGTCAGCCACGATCGCGGAGCTCGACGAGCTTCCCGGCGTCGGCCCGATCACCGCGCAGAAGATCGTCGACTACCGGCTGGAGCACGGGCCGTTCGGGTCCGTCGACGACCTGGACGCGGTTCCGGGAATCGGCCCGACCCGCATCGAGCAACTTCGCGAGCTCGTA
Source organism: uncultured Gaiellaceae bacterium (assembly GCA_963808865.1). GTDB lineage: Bacteria > Actinomycetota > Thermoleophilia > Gaiellales > Gaiellaceae > GMQP-bins7. The sequence goes on from CAWEGY010000004.1 coordinate 131,992, forward strand.
ACCCCGTGAGACGAGGGCTCGAGCTCGAGTGGCCGGCGCTGCTCGTCTGCTCCGCGTGCGCTGGGCTCGTGCTCGCCGTATGGGTGCAGCTCGACGCGATGGCTGCATGCGCGCTCGTCCTCGTGGCGCTCGTCGCTGTGGGCGCCCTCGACGGACCGGCGCGGGTGGCCGCGCTCGGTGTCGCGCTCGCGGTGGTGGGGCTCTGGTGGGGCTCGCTGCGCATCGACGCGCTCGAGCGGAGCGTCCTGTCCGCCGAGGTCGGCGAGTCGGGGAGTGCCGAGATGGTCACGACAGCGGCGGCTCGCAGGACGTCGTGGTCGACCCGTGTCCTCGCGACGACGCGAGAATTTCGTGGCACCTCAATTCGCGAGCGCGTCCTCCTGATCCTGCCGGTCGGCCGCTCGCCGCCGAGAGGCGCCATCCTGCGCGCGACGGTCCGGGTCCTCGAGCCGCGCCGAGCGGAGTCCGACGGCGAGTTCGACGAGCGCCGATGGCTCCGACGACAGGGGATCCACGTCGTCCTGCGGGCGACGGCCTGGAGTCAGGTCGGGCGCCGCGGTGGGATCACCGGCGTCGGCGACCACGTCCGCGACGGCGTCGAGCGCGCGGTGTCCCGAGGCACCAGCGGCGTGCGCCGAGCGATCGTGCTCGGGGTCGTGTTGGGCGAGGACGAGGGACTGCCCGAGCGTGTGCAGGACGAGTTCCGCGCGTCGGGGCTCTATCACCTCCTGGCCGTCTCCGGGCAGAACGTCGTCTTCATCGCCGGCGGGATCTACGGCCTCGCGTGGCTGCTACGGCTGTCACGAGTAGGGCGCGAGCTCGCGGTCCTCACTGCGATCGGCGGCTACGTCCTCGCGGTCGGCTGGCAGCCGTCGGTGGTCCGGGCAGGAGTGGCGGGAGCGTTGGCCTCGCTCGCCTGGCTCGCGGCTCGACCGCACGACCGCTGGCACTTTCTCGCGCTCGGCGCCCTCGTCCTGCTCGCCTGGACGCCGACGTCGATCCTCGAGCCCGGCTTCCAGCTCTCCTTTGCGGCGGTGGCCGCGATCTTCGTCGCGGTTCCGAGGGCACGGCAGATCGCAGCGGGCTACCCGTTGCCGCGGGGGCTTGCCGATGCGGTCGCGGTGGCTCTCGTCTGCGGGCTCGCGACCGCGCCAATCGTGCTCTTCCACTTCGGTCAGGCGCCGGTGTACACGGTTCCGGCGAACGTCACCGCGTTCGTCGCAGCCCCGCTCGTCCTCGGGCTGGGACTGCTCGCGGCAGCCGTCGATCCCGTCTCGCCCGGTGCAGCGGCCGGGCTCGCCTGGCTCGCGGGCTTGGCCGCGGCGTGGCTCGAGCTGGTGGCACGCCTCTTCGCAGCTCTGCCCGGTGCGCAAGTCGGGACTCGAACGGCGCTCGTCGTCGCCCTCGGAGGTGCGGCCGCCTGGCTCGGTCTACGGCAGGTGCGCGTGCGACTCGGCGCTCGTCCGCCGCGGGCAGCCGTTCTCGTCGTCGCCGCCGCCACGGCACTCGGCGGAGCGACCTGGCTGGCCGCCCGGCCCAGTCCCCCCGCATGGCAGCAGCCGGGCGGTCTGCGGGTGACGTTCCTGGACGTCGGGCAGGGCGACTCGGTCCTGCTCGAGACGCCGAGCGCACGCGTGCTCGTCGATCAGGGGCCGCCGGAGGCGAACGTCGCCGATCAGCTCTCGCGGATGGGCGTTCGGTCGCTGTCGGCAGTCGTGCTGACCCATCCGCAGCGCGATCACGTCGGAGGGGCCGCAGAAGTGATTCGCCGCCTCCGCGTGCGACAGGTGCTCGACCCCGGCCTCGCCGCCTCGGGACCGGAGTATCGCGAGGCGTTGGCCGCCGCGCGCGAGCGCCGCGTGCCGGTGCGCGTTGTGCGCGCGGGAGCGACCTTCCGGGCGGGCGGGCTCACGCTTCGGGCGCTGTGGCCGCCGGACCCGGGCACGCCGACCGAGGATCCGAACCTGAACGCCCTCGTCCTCGCCGCGTCCTACGGTGAGCTCGACGTCCTCCTGCCGGCAGACGCGGAGTCGGACGTCACCGCGCGCCTTCCCCTCGGCGCGTTCGAGATCCTCAAGGTCGCCCATCACGGCTCGGCAGACCCCGGTCTCGAGGACGAGCTGCGCGACCTCCGGCCCAGCATTGCCGTCATCTCCTGCGGCCGCGGGAACGACTACGGGCATCCGCGGGCCGAGACACTCGCCGCACTCGCCGGCTCGCCAGGCGCCAGCGTCTATCGGACCGACGCCGACGGGCGGGTCGTCGTCGAGTCCGACGGACGTGGGCTTCGGGTCACGACCGCCGGGTAGGGTGGACGTCGTGGCGGAGGCTCCCGACAAGCCCGTCTACCTGCTGACCGGTAGCGACCGCCCGAAGATCGAGAAAGCGCTCGCCCGGCTGCGCGCGCACTTCCAGCCGGAGGCGATCGAGGTCGTGACGACGGCCGAGACCTCGGGCGCCGAGGCGGTTGCGCTCTGCAACGCGGGGAGTCTCTTCGGCGACCGGCGACTGGTGGTCGTCGAGCAGGTCGACGGTTGGTCGGATTCCGAGGGACGGCGAAAGGGCGGCTGGAAGGCAGCCGACGTCGACGCGGTCGTCACCTACCTCGACAGTCCAGCCCCGGACACGGTCCTCGCGCTCGTGGCGGAGGCGCTCAAGAAGACGACGGCGCTCTGGAAAGTCAGCGAGAAGACGGGTCAGGTACTCGACTTCGACGTCGAGCAGAAGAAGCTGCATGGGTGGGTGCTCGAGCAGTTCCGCCAACGGAACGTGCGTGCGGAGCCGGAGGCCGCGAACGAGCTGATTCAGCTCGTCGGCGCGGACCCGCAGGTGCTGGCCGTCGAGATCGACAAGCTCGCCACCTGGGCGCAGGGTGAGCCCGTCGGCGAGCGCGAGGTGCGGGCGCTCGTCGCGCCGACCGCCGACCTCCCCATCTACGAGCTGACGGAGGCCTGGGCGGTGCGGGATACGGAGCGGGCGCTCGCCGCGAGCGAGACGCTGCTCGAGCGCGAGTCGCGTCAGCGGCGCGACACGAGCGCGCGCCTCGCCGGTGCGCTCGGCGGCCACCTGGCTCGTCTGCGCGCGGTGAAGCGCCTCGCGGCGGAGGGGAAGGCGTCGAAGGAGATCGCCGGCGAGCTCCGGATGCATCCGTTCCGGACGCAGAAGCTCCTCGGGCAGGCGGAGTCGTTCTCGACCGCGGAGCTCGGCGACGCCACGAAGGAGCTGGCGGCTCTCGACGGCGCGCTCAAGGGCCAGAGCAAGCTCGCGCCCGACCTCGAGCTTCAGCGCGCGCTGATCGAGCTCACGCGCAGCCCGGGCGCGTCTTCCGCGAAGTAGCCGGTCGCGTCGGCGAAGGTGCTACGAACCGGCGGTTGCCGCGAGCTTTGCGGCCTGGGACTTCTTGCGCGACGGCGGTGTTCCGGTGGAGCGCCCCGCGCGATGTCGCACGGTCGATCGTGCGGACGAGCTCACGATGGTCGGCGGTCACGCGCTCGGCGTCACCCTCGGCCGCGGCGCTCTCGAGCCGCTTCGTGAGGGTCTTGATCGTCGAGCGGTAGCGAAGGTTCTCGGTCCGCTCCCGCGCCTGGGTGCGCACGCGCTTCTTCTGTTGCTTGATGTTCGCCATTCGAGAGAGCGCCCGCGTGTTGCGGGCCGCGGGATGGTAGCAGGACCGACTGTGAAAATCGGCTCGGGAAGCTAGTGAGGGACCGCTAATGGAGACCGCTCCGGACACCGGTTCGGCCGCACCCGTGGGCGACGCCGGACACAGCCGCCGAATCGCGCGGTCGACTGCGGTGTTCTCCGCTGCGACGGCCGTCTCGCGGGTGCTGGGCCTCGTGCGCGAGATGGTCAGCGCGTACTTCTTCGGCGTCAGCGGCCTGATCAACGCGTTCACGGTCGCGATCCAGATCCCGAATCTCGTCCGCGCCCTCGTCGCGGACGCCGCGCTCTCGGGTGCGTTCGTGCCCGTCTTCAGCGAGCTGCTCGAGCGGGGCGAGAAGCAGCGGGCGTGGCGAGTGGCGTCGACGCTCTTCTGGCTCACGCTGCTCGTGCTCGAGCGGCGTCACCGCGCTCTTCATCTTGCTCGCGCCGCTGCTCATGCGCCCGTTCGGCGACCCCGGCGGCGACTTCGACCTCGCGGTCGGGCTCTCCCGCGTCCTCTTCCCGATCGTCGTCCTGCTCGGTCTCTCCGGGATCGTGGTCGGGATCCTCAACACGTACAACCACTTCGCACTGCCGGCACTCGCGCCGGTCGCCTGGAACGCGGTGATCGTCCTGGGCCTCCTCCTCGGCGTCCCGCGCATCGACGACGAGAGCGCGCAGCTCTACCTGTACGCCGGCGTGGTCGTGCTCGGCACGCTCGTCATGCTGCTGTTGCCGATCCCGTGGCTACGGACGCTCGACGGGCGACTCACGTTGGTGATCGACTGGCGCGACCCGGCAGTGAAGCGCGTGCTCGTGCTGATGCTGCCGGTCACGCTGACCATCGGCCTCGTGAACGTCAACTTCGTCGTCGACACGCTGTTCGCGTCACGGCTGCTCGATCCCGAGCTCGCGCCGGCCGCGATCGACAAGGCGTTCCGCCTGTACATGCTGCCGCAGGGCATCTTCGCCGTGGCCGTGACGACGGTGCTCTTTCCGACGCTCGCGCGGCTCGCCGCGCGCACCGACACGGCCGGACTGCGGCGCACCCTCGACGGCGGGCTGCGCCAGATCGCGTTCCTGCTCGTGCCCGCCGGCCTGCTCTCGATCGTCCTCGCCGAGCCGATCGTGCGGCTCGTCTACCAGCGCGGCGAGTTCACGGAAGACGACACGGTGATCGTCGCGCAGTGCCTGCAGGCGTTCTCGGTCGGACTCGTGTTCAACGGCTGGATGCTGATCCTCAACCGCAGCTTCTACGCGGTGCAGACGAACTGGGTCCCGACGGGCATAGCGCTCGGCGCGGTCTTGCTGAACGCGGGCCTCGACGCCGTCTTCTACCGCCTGGGCATCTGGGGCATCCCGCTCGCGACGTCGACCGTGAACGTGGTCGCGGCGGTCGTCCTGCTCGTGATGATGAGGCGTCGTGTGGGTCTCGAGCACGCTCGGCGAACGATGGTCGTCGTGCTTCGGATCGCAGTCGGGGCGGCTGTCGCGGCCGGTCTGGCGTTCGCGGCCTGGTACGGCCTCGACGCAGCCCTCGGACGGAGCCTCGTCGCTCAGCTCGTAGCGCTGGGAGCCGGCTTCGCGGTCGGCGGGCTCGCGTACGTGGGGCTGGCGAGGGCGCTCGGCCTGCGTGAGCTGGAGACGTTGCTACTGTTGCGATCCCGGCGCGACGACCCCTCCGACGAGCGCTGATCCTATGCAGCAAGACCGAATTCGCAACTTCGCGATCATCGCGCACATCGACCACGGCAAGTCGACGCTCGCCGATCGCATCCTCGAGCTGACCGGTGCGGTGAGCGAGCGGGACATGCGCGAGCAGCTGCTCGACTCGATGGAGCTCGAGCGCGAGCGCGGGATCACGATCAAGGCGCAGGCCGTCCGCGTCTCCTGGCGCGGCCACCAGCTCAACCTCATCGACACCCCGGGGCACGTCGACTTCACCTACGAAGTGTCACGCTCGCTGCAGGCGTGCGAGGGCGCCTTGCTCGTCGTCGACGCGGCGCAGGGGATCGAGGCGCAGACGCTCGCCAACGCGTACCTGGCCATCGAGGGCGGGCTCGAGATCGTCTCCGCGGCCAACAAGATCGACCTCCCGCAGGCCGACCCCGACGGCGCTGCGAGCGAGCTCGGCGACCTCCTCGGCGAATCAGCCGAGCGCGTGCTCCGCATCTCCGCGAAGACGGGGACCGGCGTGCCGGAGGTGCTCGACGCGATCGTCGAGCGGATCCCCGCGCCCGGCGGGGAGCCCGAGGCGCCTGCGCGCGCGCTCGTCTTCGACTCCTCCTACGACCAGTACCGGGGAGTCGTCGCGTTCGTTCGCGTCGTCGACGGCAGCTTCGAGACCCGCGAGCCGCTGAAGGCGATGGCGCAGGGAACGACGTTCGAGGCCGAGGAGCTCGGGTTCCTGGCGCCTGCGCGCCGAGCCGGTCACGTCGCTCTCGGCGGGCGAGGTCGGATACGTCATCACCGGACTCAAGGACGTGTCCCGGCTCCGCGTCGGCGACACGCTCACGTCGCGCCGCCGGCCGGCCGCCGAGCCGCTGCCGGGCTACCAGGACGTCAAGCCGATGGTGTTCGCCGGCATCTTCCCGACCGACTCCGACGACTATCCGGAGCTCCGTGACGCGCTGGAGCGACTCAAGCTCAACGACGGGTCGCTGTCCTACGAGCCGGAGACGTCGCAGGCGCTCGGCTTCGGCTTCCGCTGCGGGTTCCTCGGTCTCCTGCACATGGAGATCGTCCGCGAGCGCCTCGAGCGGGAGTTCGACCTCGATCTCCTGATCACCGCTCCGAACGTCGCCTACCGCGCGACCACGCGCACGGGCGACGAGGTGGAGGTGCACAACCCCGCCGAGATGCCGCGCGAGCTCGAGGCGGTCGAGGAGCCGTACGTCAAGGCCTCGGTGATCGTGCCCAAGGACTACGTCGGCGCCGTCATGGAGCTCGCGAACGAGCGGCGCGGGAGCTTCGACCACCTCGAGTACCTGAGCGAGGATCGCGTGCTGCTCATGTACGAGCTGCCGCTCGGCGAGATCGTGCTCGACTTCTACGACCAGCTGAAGTCGCGCACGCGCGGCTATGCGAGCTTCGACTACGACCTCGCGGGGTTCCGTCCCGGCGAGCTGTCGCGCGTCGACATCCTCGTCGGCGGCGAGCAGGTGGACGCGCTCTCGCTGATCATCCACCGCGACGCGGCCTACGACCGAGGGCGCCAGCTCGTCGAGCGGCTGCGGCAGGAGATCCCGCGCCAGATGTTCGACGTTCCGATCCAGGCGGCGATCGGTTCCCGCGTGATCGCGCGCGAGACCGTCAAGGCGCGGCGGAAGGACGTGCTCGCGAAGTGCTACGGCGGCGACATCACGCGCAAGCGCAAGCTGCTCGAGAAGCAGAAGAAGGGCAAGAAGCGGATGAAGCAGGTCGGTGGGGTCGAGGTGCCACAGGAGGCCTTCCTCGCCGTCCTCAACCTCGATTCGGAGCGGAAGCGCTAGCGATGGGCGACGTTCGCCACCTCTACGTCCACCTCCCGTTCTGCGCGCATCGCTGCGGGTACTGCGACTTCGTCACGGTCGTCGGGCGGGCGGCGCAGCACGGCGGCTACGTCGACGCGCTCCTCGCCGAGCTCGAGCTGGAGGGCCACGTGCTCGCCGATCGTCTCGACACCGTGTTCCTGGGCGGGGGAACGCCCACGTTCACCGAGCCCGCAGAGCTCGAGCGGCTGCTGCGCGCGCTGCCGCAGGCTGACGAGGTGACCGTGGAGGCGAATCCCGAGACCGTGACGGCCGAGCTGGCGGCGCTGCCTGCGCGCGCACGGCGTGACGCGCGTCTCGCTCGGCGCGCAGAGCTTCCAGCCCGCGCTGCTCGACGTGCTGGAGCGCGAGGCCTCACCCGACGACGTCCGACGCGCTGTGCACACTCTCCGTGATGCCGGATTCGACAACATCTCGCTCGATCTTCTCTACGGCATCCCCGGCCAGAGCTCCGCCGACCTCGCTGCCGATCTCGCCGAGTCGCTGGCGCTCGAGCCTGAGCACCTGTCCTGCTACGAGCTCGAGGCGAAGCCCGGAACGCGGTTCACGCACGCCCACGGGGACGAGCTCTCGCGGCAGGCCGAGGCCATGGAGGGCTACTTCGAGCAGGTCGTCGACACGCTGACGCGGCGCGGGCTTTCGCTGGTACGAGACGGCGAACTTCTGCCTCGACGGCCCGCTCGCGGGCGGGCGCGACCTCCGCGCACGGCACAACCTCGCGTACTGGCGCGGCCGCGACTATCTGGGCGTCGGCGTCGGCGCCGTGTCGACGGTCGCCGGCGAGAGGCGCCGGAACGCGCCCGGACTCGCGCGGTACGTCACGGCACTGGCGGCGGGCGAACGGCCGCCGCGCGAGATCGAGCCGATCGACTCGGCCACGAGCGACCGCGAGCGGCTCCTGCTCGGCCTGCGGCTCGACGAGCCGCTGCCCGTCGCGGGGCTCGACCGCGCCATCGACCGTGCGGCGCTCGTGCGACTTGCGGATGGAGGCCTGGTGGAGATCGCGCGCAACGGGCGAGGCGAGGAGCTTCGCCTCACACGGCGCGGCCGCTTTCTCGGCGGGGGCGTCACTGCGGAGTTGCTCGAGCTCGGATCGAGCTGAGTCGCGACACCCGGCGTGCGCTCGGACGAACGCGCGCGAACGCAGGCATCGACAGGATCCGCGGCTACCATCGGCTGCGGGATGCAGCTCACCCCGCGGAAGCGAGAGATCCTGCGCCGGGTCGTCGAGGAGTACGTCGCGACCGGTCAACCCGTGGGCTCGCGCGCGCTCGTGGAGCGCTCGGATCTACGGGTCTCGCCCTCGACCGTGCGCGGGGAGCTCGCCGAGCTGGAAGGCCTCGGGTCTCCTGACGCACCCGCACACCTCGGCGGGGCGCATACCGACCGAGAGCGGATACCGGCTCTACGCCGACGAGCTCGTCGAGACGCTCGAGGGACGGCCGGACGGCCTCGGTGTCGACCTCCGCTCGATGCGCGACGAGATCGAGCAAGCCCTTCGCGTGACCACGGAGATGCTCTCCGAGGCGACGCGGCTGCTCGCGCTCGTGTCTGCGCCGTCGCTCGAGACCGCCTCGATCCGGCACATCGAGGTGCTCGCGCTGCAGCCGACGAGCGTGATGGTCGTCGTCATCACGTCCACGGGCGGGGTGACGAAGCGCATGTTCCGCCTCGAGGCGCCGGTCGACCCGGGGCTCGTCGCCTGGGCGGGCGAGTACCTGGAAGACCGGCTCGTCGGGCAGCGGCTCGGCTCGACCGCGGTCAGGCGCCGCCTCGAGGCGCCCGAGCTCGCTCCGCGCGAGCGCGCGTTCCTCGCCCTCATCGGGCAGACGTTGCTCGAGGTCGGGTCCGAGTCCGGCCCGGAGGTGTTCGTCGGCGGGACCGCTGGCTTGCTCGGGGGTGCTCGGGCCGAGGAGGTCGAGGCGACCATGCGTCTCGTGGAGCTCCTCGAGCGGCGCGCGGCCGTGCTCGAGCTCGTGAGCGAGGCGCTCGAGCCGCAGCGGCCGGTCGTGCACGTCGGCCCTGAGCTCGGGGGAGACCAGATGCATGCCGTCTCGCTCGTCGGCGCGACCTACGGGATCCGATCGACCTCGCTCGGCGCAGTCGGGCTCGTCGGCCCGCTGCGCATGGACTACGAAAAGGCGATCCGGGTCGTCCGCGCGGCCGCCTTCGAGCTCTCGCGGTTCGTCGAAGACGTCTACGAAGAGGCCTGACCCGCACCGTGGCGACGACCGAGAGCGACTACTACGAGCTGCTCGGCGTTCCCCGGAACGCGAGCGATGCAGACATCAAGCGCGCGTTCCGGGCGCTCGCGCGCGAGCTCCATCCCGACGTATCCGGCGAGGCGGACGCCGAGCTGCAGGTTCCGGGAGGTCGCGGAGGCGTACGAGGTGCTCTCGGACTCCGAGCGGCGCGCGACCTACGACCGCTTCGGAAAGGCCGGCCTCCGCCGAGGTGGCTTCGAGCCGATGTTCGCGGACTTCGGGAGCCTCGCGGACGTGTTCGCCTCGTTCTTCGGCGAGGACCTGCTCGGCGGTGCTGCGCGCCAGCGCCAGTCCGGCCTGCGCGGGGGGGACGTCCAGGCGACCGTCGAGATCGAGCTCGAGGACGCGTTCACCGGGATCGCGGTCTCGGCTCCCGTGCGGGTCGCGCTGCCGTGCGAGCGCTGCGCGGCGAGCGGCGCGGAGCCCGGAACGTCCGCGCGAACGTGTCCGACGTGCGGCGGGGCGGGGGCCGTGCGAACGCGTCTCGCAGAACATCTTCGGGCAGTTCGTGCAGCAGCGGGCATGCCCTGAGTGCGAGGGCGTGGGCACGGTCCTCGAACACCCCTGCAGCGATTGCGGCGGCGACGGGCGTCTCGTCACGTCGCAGGAGCTGGAGGTCGACGTGCCGAGGGGGATTCACGACGGCCAGCAGATTCGAGTCCGCGGACAGGGGCACGCCGGGTTCCGCAGCACCGACCGCGGGCACGCCTTCGTCGTCGTCCGCGTTCGGCCGGATCCGCGGTTCGTCCGCGACGGAGACGATCTGCACACCGCGGTGCGCCTCACGATGACGGATGCCGCGCTCGGGACGACAGCCCAGGTGCCGCGCATTCGGCGAGCGACGTCGAGCTCGAGGTCGCGCCCGGCACGCAGCCCGGAGAGGTGCGCGTCGTCAAGGGTCGCGGCATGCCGGCGCTCCGCGGCTCCCGACACGGCGACCTGTACGTGCGGCTCGACGTCGCCATGCCCACGAAGCTGACCGACGAGCAGCGACGGGTGCTCGCCGAGACTGGGCGACACGCTCGGCCCCGACGCCTACGCCGGGCCCGACGACGACGAAGGGTTCTTCCGGCGCCTGAAGAGCGCGCTGCGCTGACGGAGCCGCTGCGACGCGTCTCGGTGCGCGTGCCTCGCGACGAGGCGGAGGTCGTCGGTGCTGCGACTGCTCGAGCTCGTCCCGGCGGGCTTCGAGGAGATCGCAGGCGCGGATGCCGACCGAGCTCGTCGTGTACACGGACGAGCGCGGCGAGGCGGCGCTCCGCGACGCCTTCGAGGACGTCGATCGCGGAGGCAGTCGATGCGGGCTGGGAGGACAGGTGGCGCGAGTTCCATCGACCCGTTCGCGTCGCCGGGCTGTGGATCGGCCCACCCTGGGAGCAGCCGCCCGCGGGCGAGCCGAGCGTCGTCGTCGACCCGGGACGCGCTTTCGGGACCGGCGGCGCACGCGACCACGCGGGCCTGCATCGAGCTCCTCGCGAGCGTCGAGCGCGGGAGCCTGCTCGACGCCGGCTGCGGCTCGGGCGTTGTCGCCGTCGCGGCAGTGCGGCTCGGCTTCGGGCCTGTGCACGCCGTCGACATCGACCCGGTCGCGGTCGACGTGGCGCGCGAGACCGTCCGTCTGAACGGCGTCGCCGTGGCCGTCCGGTGCGCCGACGCGGTTCACGATGCCGTTCCGCCGACCGACGTCGTCGTCGCCAACATCGAGCTCGCGGCGGTCGAGGCGCTGCTCGGGCGCACGCCCGCAGCGGTCGCGATCACCTCCGGATACCTGGTCGGCGACCGGCCCCGGGCGGAGGGTTGGGAGCGCCGTCGCGCGCGTCGAGATCGATGGCTGGGCGGCAGACGTGCTCGCGCGGCGCGCACTAAGCTAGGCGTCTCGATGGCGAGCTTCTCCGTTGGGTTTCTGGGCTGCAAGGTCTCGTACACGGACGCGCAAGCCGTGCGCGAGCGCCTGCTCCGCGACGGCCATATCGAGGTCGAGTCCGGCGGCGACGTCGCCGTCGTGAACACGTGCTGCGTCACGCACGAGGCGGTCTCGAAGTCGAGGCAGGCGCTCTCCCGCGCGGCTCGGACGCACGCGCGCGTCTACGTCACCGGGTGCGGGGCGAACCTCGAGGGTGCGCTCAGCGGCCTTCCCGAAACGTCACGGTCGTCTCGCGCACGAGCGAGGAGACGCCTGGAGCGGTCGCCGGCGACGTCGGCGCGATCGCGTGCGTGCAGGCGGACGCTCGCCTCGAGCGGACGCGCGCGTTCGTGAAGATCCAGGACGGCTGCTCGTTCTCGTGTGCGTTCTGCGTCATTCCGCTCGTGCGCGGAGGAACCCGGAGCCGGCGCGCGTCGGCGGTGCTCGCCGAGGTCGCGCGGCGTGTTCGTGCAGGGTCACCGCGAGATCGTGCTCACCGGCGTCAACCTCGGTTGCTTCCGCGACCGCGAAGCGGGATACACGCTCGCGCGCCTCGTCCGCGAGGCAGGCGCGGTTCCGGGAGTCGAGCGGCTTCGGCTCTCGTCGATCGAGGTCAACCATCTGACGGACGACCTCGTCGCGGCGCTTCGCGAGACGCCGGCGGCGTCGCCCCACCTCCACGTGCCGTTGCAGTCGGGCGACGACGGCGTGCTTCGCGCGATGCGGCGCCGCTACACGGCGACGCAGTACCTCGCGAAGCTCGCGCCGCTCGCGGACTTCAATCTCACTGCGGACGTCATCGTCGGCTTCCCGAACGAGGACGAGCGCGGCGTTCACGCGGACGCTCGAGCGTCGTCGAGCAGGCTGGGCTCACGAAGGTGCACGTCTTCCCGTACTCGCCGCGGCCGGGCACGGCGACCGCAGGCCGACGGACGCGGTTCCGCCGCAGGTGAAGAAGGAGCGAAGCGCGAGGCTGCGTGCGCTGTCCGACGAGCTCTGCCGTCGCAGGTGGGAGGCGAAGCGTGGGTTCGACCGACCGCGTTCTCGTCGATCGGCCGGGACGTGGGTACGCGCGACGACTACACGCCGTGGCTCCTCGACGCTGAGGTCGGCAGCATCGTCGAGGCGCGCGCAGTCGCCTGCTCGGAGGAGGGGATCCTTGGCGTCGCCGCGTGACGACTGCCTGTTCTGCCGGCTCGTCTCGCGAGGGCGACCACGTGCGTGAGCGAGGACGGGTTCGTCGCCATCCACGACATCAATCCCATCGCCGAGACGCACCTCCTCGTGCTCCCCGGGCGGCACGTCGACACGTTCAAGGACGTCGCCGCGTTCCCGGACGAGGAGGCGGGCGCGCATGGTGCGTTTCGTCGCGCAGACGGCGCGTGAGGCCGGGCCTCGACGACTACCGCGTGCTCGTGAACGTGGGCGAAGGGGCGGGCAGACCATGTTCCATCTCCACTGGCACGTGCTCGGCGGCCGCCCCGATGCGGCGCGGATCGCCGCGCGCTCACTGGAGAAGGACGCTAGTGAGCCTCATCGCTCGCATCGAGGCCGAGCTCAAGTCCGCCCGGCTGGCGCGCGACGAGGATCGCCGCGATGCCTTGAGCCTCGTCTTGCACGCGCTCCAGGGGCGCAGAAGGAACTGCAGCGCCCGCTGTCCGACGACGAGGAGCTGCAGGTGCTCCAGCGCGAGCGCAAGCGACGTGTCGAGGCGGCGGAGGCGTTCCGCGCCGGCGGTCGCGAGGAGCAGGCCGAGGACGAGGAGTACGAGCTCGAGATCCTCGAGGAGTTCATGCCCGAACCGCTGCGGAGGAGGAGATCGAGGAGATCATCGACGACGTCATCTCCGAGGTCGGCGCGACGAACATCCGCGACATGGGACGCGTGATGGCCGGCGTGATGCACCAGGTCTCCGGACGCGCCGACGGCTCCGTCGTCTCGCAGCTCGTCAAGGAAAAGCTCGCCTGACGCCGCCGACCTGCGAGCGCCGCCCGCGACGCGAGGCACCTACGCCCCTACACTGCGCCTGATGCAGCAGGTGCTGGATGTCTCGAACGAGGTCGCGGCCGAGCTCGCCGGAGTCGAGGACGGCGTCCTCGACGCGCTCCGCGAGCGGCTGGAGTGCACGATCGCGCTCCGTGGCAACCGGCTGACGCTCGGCGGCGACGAGGAGCACGTGGTGGCGGCGCGCGCCGTCGTCGACGAGCTGGTGGAGCTCGTCGAAGGCGGCCATCAGATCGGGCCGGACACGGTCGGCACGGTTCTGAACGCGCTCGACCAGGCCGAGGACGTGCGTGACGTCTTCGACGACGTCGTCTGGCGTCACCGCGGTAAGAACATCACCCCGAAGACGGTGAACCAGAAGCGCTACGTGGACGCGATCCGTGGAGCGACGGTGACCTTCGGGATCGGTCCTGCGGGCACGGGCAAGACCTACCTCGCGATGGCGCTCGCCGTCTCCGCGCTCTCCGAGGGCGCGGTCGGCCGCCTCATCCTCACGCGCCCCGCCGTCGAGGCGGGCGAGCGGCTCGGATTCCTTCCCGGCGACATGCTCGCGAAGGTCGATCCGTACCTGCGTCCGCTCTACGACGCCCTCTACGACATGCTCGACCCGGAGCGGCTCGCCGGCTACATGGAGCGCGGCACGATCGAGGTCGCGCCGCTCGCGTTCATGCGCGGACGGACGCTCAACGACTCGTTCATCGTGCTCGACGAGGCGCAGAACACGACGCCGGAGCAGATGCAGATGTTCCTGACGCGGCTCGGGTTCGGCTCGAAGATGGTCGTGACCGGAGACGTCACCCAGGTCGACCTCCCGCGCGAGCAGGCGTCCGGGCTGATCCAGGTGCGCGACATCCTCGCCGGCATCGACGGGATCGGGTTCGTCGAGTTCGGGAACGAAGACGTGGTGCGGCACTCGCTCGTGCAGCGGATCGTCGAGGCGTACAAGCGTCATGCCGAGGAGACCGGCACGGCGCGCCGCCGGTGATCGTCGTCGAGACGTCGAATCGCAGCGGCGCCGTCGTCGAGGAGGACGCGGCCGAGGAGGTTGCGCTGCCACGTGCTCGCTGCGGAGGGGGTCGAGGAGGGAGAGCTCGGGATCGCGTTCGTCGGCTCCGAGGAGATGCGCGCGCTGAAACGAGAGCACCTCGGGATCGACGAGACGACGGACGTGCTCTCGTTCCCGCTCGACGGTCGCGACGCGCTCCCCGACGGCGTCCCGCGCGCGCTCGGCGACGTCGTCCTCTGCCCGGAGGTGGTCGGTGACGCAGTGGCGCGCGCCACTCGTGCACGGGCTCCTGCACCTCCTCGGCTACGACCACGGCGACGAGATGGACGCCCGCGAGCGGACGCTACGCGGCGTGACGACGCGACAACGCAGCCAGTCGCTCTTCCAGAGCTTCAACCATGCGGCCGAGGGGATCGTCCACGCAGTTCGCACGCAGAGGAACCTGTGGATCCACTTCGCGCTCGCGGTCGGCGTCCTCGTCGCGGCGATCGGGTTCGGCGCGACGAAGCTGGAGCTGGCGGTCCTCCTGCTCGCGATCACGTTCGTCCTCGTGGCCGAGCTCGTGAACACCGCGGTCGAGGCGGCGGTCGACGTCGCGTCGACGTCGTTCGACCCGATGGCCAAGCTCGCGAAGGACATCGCTGCGGGCGCGGTCCTGATCGCGGCGCTGAACGCCGTCGCGGTCGGCTATCTCGTGTTCTCGGGCGAGGTGGCGACCCGGAGCTCCCGGTTCCTGACGCGTCTCTCGGACGCCCAGGCGGAGCTCACCCTCGTCGCCCTGGCGGTCACCGTGATCATCGTCATCGCCGTGAAGGCCTACACCGGCCGCGGCACGCCCCTGCGCGGAGGCATTCCGTCCGGGCACGCCGCGGTCGCGTTCGCAGGCTGGATGGCGGTGACGCTCATCCTCGACGACTCCACCCACCACTTCCTCATCTCGTCGGTGACGTTCATCATGGCGTTGCTCGTGGCCCAGACCCGCGTCGAGACCGGTGTGCACTCAGCCTCCGAGGTGGCGAGCGGAGGGCTGCTCGGCGCGCTCGTCACGCTGTTCCTGTTCCAGGCGTTCGGATGACGGATCGACTCGAACTGCTCGCGGCCGCTGATGCGGTCGCCGCGCGCGCCTACTCGCCGTACTCCGGCTTCGACGTCGGCTGCGCGATCCTCGCCCGCGACGGACGCGTGATCGAGGGCGTGAACGTCGAGAACGCCGCCTACCCGCTCGGGGTCTGCGCCGAGCGGACGGCGTTCGCGCGGGCAATCGCGGAGGGCTACCGGCCGGGCGACTTCGAGGTCGTCGCGACGACGGCATCCCCGTGCGGCGGCTGCCGGCAGTGGCTCGTCGAGATGCAGGTCGACCGCGTCGTCTTCCGCAACGGCGACCGGGTGGTCACGATGACGCCCGCGGAGCTCGTGCCGGAGGCGTTCGACGCTTCGGCCATCACATGAGATCTGGGAGGTGAAGTCCGGCTTCGTCGGGCTCGCGGGGCGGCCGAACGTCGGCAAGTCGACGCTCGTCAACGCCCTCTGCGGCGAGAAGATCGCAATCACGTCGACCGTGCCGAACACGACGCGGCGACGAATCTTCGGCGTCGCGCACGGTTCGGACTACCAGCTCGCGCTCGTCGACCTTCCCGGATTCCAGCGCCCGATCGACCCACTGACAGAGCGCATGCAGCAGACCGTGGACTCCTCGTTCGACGACGTCGACGCCGTGCTCTTCGTGCTCGACGCTCGCGCGCACATCGGCGCCGGGGACCGCTTCGTCGCGCGGCGCGTGTTCGGCCTCGAGAAGCCGGTCCTCATCGCCCTGAACAAGGTCGACCGGCTCAAGGCGGCGCACATCGTCTCCCAGATGAAGGTCGCTGCAGCGCTCGGCGACTTCCATGCCCTGCATCCGGTCAGCGCGAAGACGAAGGACGGAGTCGCCGAACTGCGGTCCGACCTCGTGTCGCTCCTCCCTGAAGGGCCGGCGTACTTCCCTGCGGAGCAGTCGACCGACCTCGCGCTCGAAGAGCGAGTTGCCGAGGTCATCCGGGAGAAGGCGCTCCACCTCACGCGCGAGGAGGTCCCGCATGCGGTGACCGTCGAGGTGCAGGAGCTGACGGAGGAGCGCGTGCACGCGGTGCTCTACGTGGAGACCGAGTCGCAGAAGGGGATCCTCGTCGGCAAGAAGGGCGCGATGGTGCGCGAGATCGGGACGCGCGCGCGTCCCGAGGTCGACGCGCTCGTCGGGCGGCCGCGTGTTCCTCGAGCTCCAGGTCAAGGTGCGCCCGAAGTGGCGCCGCGACCCGCGGATGCTCGAGCGGCTGGGGCTCTGAGCGCTCGGTCGCCCCGCGGGCGTCAGCTCCCGGGCGGGATGTACGTGATCTCGAGACGTGGACGCACGGCCGGATCGTGGAAGGTCGACGACGCGGGCTTGGGGCCGCTCGCGCCGTACTCCTCGTAGCCGTCGGCGAGCCTGACGAGGACGCCGTCGTTGCGAGCGCCGTCAACCATCGACGAGTTCGTGAGGTCGAGCGAGCCACTGTGGCGTCGCGGCCGACGCGACTCGGTGACGAACGGCCGACGTCGACTTCGCGCTCGCGGAACCAGTCCGGCCGAGATCGGTGCGCCTGAGCTGTCGGCCGCACTGCCGTGCTCTTCGCGTCGAGGCACGGCCGTCTGGAACAGGTGGAGTCGCTGACGCGACTGCGCGCGCCGGGATGCCGATGTCGGAACCGACGCGCGCGCCAGCTGTTCTCGTCGCCTCGTCGAGCTGATCGGTTCCGTCCGCACGCAGCGTCGTGCTGGCTCGAGACCGTCGCGAGCGACAGCTCGACGCCGCAGCGGGCCCGGAGACAGGAGGTGCGAGGCCTGGTCGAGACGCCGCTCGGCGCAGGGATACACTCGATCCATGGCCAGGGCGCCAGCTGTCATCGGCGGTTTCGAGCTTCCTCCGGCCCGAGGCTCCCCCGCGATCGGCTCGGTCGACGCAGTCGCGCTCGAGGAGCGCGCTGCGACGCTCGCCAAGCGATCGATCAAGCGCGAGTCGAAGGTGCAGGCGCTCGCACCTCGCGATCCGGATGATGGACCTGACGACGCTCGAGGGCCAGGACACGCCCGGCAAGGTCGCCGCGCTCTGCTCGAAGGCGATGCGGCCCGACCCGGTCGACCTCTCGGTGCCGTCCGTCGCCGCGGTCTGCGTCTACCCGAGCCTGGTCGGGACCGCGAAGGAGCGCCTCGGCGGCGAGCGGCGTGAAGGTCGCGTCGGTGGCGACGGCGTTCCCTCCGGGCCAGTCGCCGACCGAGATCAAGATTGCCGAGACGCGAGCCGTCGTCGAGCTCGGCGCGGACGAGGTCGACATGGTCATCGACCGCGGCGCGTTCCTCTCGGGCCGGTACGCGAAGGTCTACGACGAGATCGTGCGCGTGAAGGAGGCGTGCGGAGAGGCGCATCTCAAGGTGATCCTCGAGACGGGCGAGCTCGGCACCTACGACAACGTTCGCCGCGCTTCGCTGATCGCGATCGCCGCCGGCGCGGACTTCATCAAGACCTCGACCGGGAAGGTGAGCCCGGCCGCAACGCTGCCCGTGACGCTCTGCATGATGGAGGTCGTCCGCGACGTGCTACGCTGAGACCGGGCACAACATCGGCATCAAGCCTGCGGGCGGCATCCGCGCCTCGAAGCAGGCGATCCAGTATCTGGTGACGCTCTACGAGACGCTCGGGCCCGAGTGGATGACGCCGGATCTGTTCCGGTTCGGTGCGTCCTCGCTCCTGAACGACGTCCTCATGCAGCTCCGCAAGGAGAAGACGGGGCGCTATCAGTCCGGCGATTACTTCACGATCGACTGATGGCCCAGGTCGAGAAGCGCGCAGCATCGGTTCCCGCGACCTTCGAGTGGGAGTACGCGCCGGCTCCGGAGGCGCGCGACATCGTCCAGATCCGCGACCGCTACGGCCTGTTCGTCGGCGGCGAGGAGGTCGAGCCGCGAACGGGCGAGTGGTTCGAGTCGATCTCACCCTCGACCGAGGAGCCGCTGTTCGAGGTGGCGCTCGCGGGCGAGGAGGACGTCGCCCTCGCCGTCGACACGGCGCGCGGACGCGTTCGAGAACGGCTGGTCCGCGCTCGCCCCGTCCGAGCGCGCGAAGTACCTCTTCCGCATCGCGCGGCTGATCCAGGAGCGCTCGCGCGAGCTCGCCGTCGCCGAGTCGCTCGACGGCGGCAAGCCCATCCGCGAGTCGCGCGACGTGGACGTCCCGCTCGCCGCTGCGCACTTCTTCTACTACGCGGGCTGGGCCGACAAGCTCGAGTACGCGTATCCCGAACCGCACCGCCTCGCCCGCTCGGTGTCGCTGCCCAGATCATCCCGTGGAACTTCCCGCTCCTGATGCTCGCGTGGAAGATCGCGCCTGCCCTCGCGTGCGGCAACACGGTCGTGCTCAAGCCGGCGGAGACGACGCCGCTGACCGCGATGATCTTCGCCGACATCTGCCGCCAGGCCGAGCTGCCGCCGGGCGTCGTGAACCTCGTCACGGGCGACGGTACGACGGGCGCGCACCTCGTGCAGCAACGAGGGCATCGACAAGCTCGCGTTCACCGGCTCGACCGAGGTCGGGAAGCTGATCATGCGCGAGCTCGCGGGCCGCGACGTGCGGATGACGCTCGAGCTCGGCGGCAAGGCGGCGAACATCGTGTTCGACGATGCGGCACTCGACCAGGCGGTCGAGGGGATCGTCAACGGGATCTACTTCAACCAGGGCCACGTGTGCTGCGCGGGCTCGCGGCTGCTCGTGCAGGAGTCGATCTACGAGCCGCTGCTCGAGAAGCTCAAGCGGCGCCTATCGACGCTTCGCGTCGGCGATCCGCTCGACAAGAACACGGACGTGGGCGCGATCAACTCGAAGGCCCAGCTCGAGAAGATCCGCGAGCTCGTCGCGAGCGGGGAGGACGAGGGCGCGGAGATCTACCAGCCCGAGTGCACGCTTCCCGACCGCGGGTTCTGGTTCGTGCCGACGCTCTTCACGAACGTCGCGCAGAGCTATCGGATCGCGCAGGAGGAGATCTTCGGGCCGGTGCTGTCCGTGCTCACGTTCCGGACGCCGGACGAGGCCGTCGAGAAGGCGAACAACACGCCGTACGGCCTGTCGGCGGGGGTGTGGACGGAGAAGGGCTCGCGGATTCTCTGGATGGTCGAGCGGCTGCGCGCCGGTGTCGTGTGGGCGAACACGTTCAACCGCTTCGACCCGTCGTCGCCGTTCGGCGGCTACCGCGAGTCCGGGCTTCGGGCGCGAGGGCGGACGCCATGGCCTGGAGCCGTACCTGAGGTTCGACGAGTGACGCGCCGCGCCGCCCGCCTCCCCACCCGGGTGGGGAGTGTGCCACCCTCCACCCGGCGTCGAGCCTAGCGCGACGACACGGACACCTCGCGCGTTGCGCCGATCGATCCACAGCTCGCCGCAGCGCCCCTGACCGGCTCCGGTCAAGAAGACGTACAAGCTCTACATCGGCGGGGCCTTTCCGCGCTCCGAGTCGGGGAGGACGTACGAGGCGGAGGGGCACAACGTCGCCCGCGCGTCGCGCAAGGACGCCCGCGACGCGGTCAAGGCGGCTCGCGCGGCGCTCCCCGCCTGGTCGGGCATGACCGCCTACAACCGCGGCCAGGTCCTCTACCGCCTCGCCGAGATGATGGAGGCGCGGGCGACCGACCTCGAGGGCGCGTGCTCCGGTCGAGACGAGGTGGAGGCGGCGATCGATCGCACCGTCTGGTACGCGGGCTGGGCGGACAAGCTCGCGCAGGTCCTCGGCAGCTCGAACCCGGTGGCGGGGCCGTACTTCGACTTCACGATTCCGGAGCCGACGGGCGTCGTCGCGATCCTCGCGCCCGCGGAGCCCGCCCTCCTCGGCCTCGTGTCGCGCATCGCTGCCCGCGCTCGTCGGGCGGCAACACGGTCGTCGCCGTCGCCTCGGAGGACCATCCGGTGGCGGCGATCGAGCTCGCCGAGGCGCTCGCGACGTCCGACTTCCCGGACGGGGCCGTCAACATCCTCACCGGCTTCCGTGACGAGCTCGCGCCCTGGCTCGCCGGCCACATGGACGTGAACGCGATCGACCTCACCGGTGTCGACGGCACGACGGCGGAGCTCGAGCGGCAGGCTGCGGAGAACGTCAAGCGCGTCGTGCGGTCGTCCGCGGACGCACAGAGCCCGTGGGAGATCGAGGCGTTCCTCGAGCTCAAGACCGTCTGGCATCCGATCGGCCTCTGAGCAGCGGTCACCGTCGCGTCGCGTAGACCGCCTGCCGAAAGCGCGCTCCGACGGGCTCGGAGGCGAGCACCCACGCGACGAGCGGGCGTCCCTCCCCGTAGTGCACCGAGATGTAGTCGGCGAGCATGCGGCCCGAGGTCGTGTTCGGCATCCACGCGAGCCGCATGCTTCGCGCCGACAGCCGGCGAGGCGGGCCGAAGCCGATCCCGCCCGCCCGCGACTCGATGAGCTCGACGTCGACGCCAGCCGCCGAGAAGCGGTGATATGCGATCGCCACCCGTCCCGTCGCCCTGTCGATCCCGATCGCGGGCAGCAGCGCGTTCCGGTCCGCGGAGACGGCGGCGGTGCGCGTCCATGTCACCGCGTCTGCCGAACTCGAGACGAAGGCGGCGTTCCGGGACGCGCCGGGCGCAGCGCAGTCGTGCCACGCGACCCATACGCGCCCCTGCGCGTCGACGTCTGCCGAGGGCAGCGGGAACGCGCGGAAGCCGCGGATCGCACACGGATCCGTCGATCTCGCGCGATCCGGACAGGCGGGTCGAAGGTCAGCGCCTCCGTCCGCGAGACCGCGAGGCCGAGATCGCGAACCGCCCGCGTTCCCAGAGGTAGGCGACGACGAGCTCGCCGTTGGGCTGCACGACGGGGAACACGCCGACCGCCGGCGCGGCGCCGATGTCGACCGGGCTCGACCATGTCAGGCCGCCGTCGTTCGAAGTCGAGACCGCGAGCACGTCCTCGTCGGACGCGTGCGTGAAGGCGAGGTAGCAGCGCCCGAAGTAGGGCGACGTCGGCGTGTTGTCGCAGGTGAGCCAGTTCTTGTCGAAGGCAATGCCCTGCGGGAGGGTCTCCTCGGCGGCGACGAGCGCGTTGCTCCACGTCGCGCCGTCCGTGGAGCGATTGATCGCCAGGCGCGTCGTTGTGCCGGCGAGTGCGAGGGTGGAGATGAGCCAGACGCGGTGCGCCGCGTCGTACGCCACGACCGGGTCGCTGGCCCTCGCGTTCGCGCCGGCGGGACGGCTCGCGACGGTGAGACCGGGGAGCAGGCCGCTTCGCCCACGTGCGGCCGCTGTCGCGCGTGACCGCGTAGCCGACGTTCGTCGCGGCGCCGTCGAAGCGCCGGCCGACCTGGAAGGTCGTGACCGTCGTCGATCCGACGGTGAAGCTGTCCGGCTCGACCTGCGTCTCGTGCTGGGCGTCGGGAGTCGTATACGGGTCGCGCGACAGCCGGCGCCCCACGAGCTCGCAATCCGTCGCGACGCGATCGCGGAGATCGGCGTTGACGACGTCGAGCCCGTCGCCGCACGTCACCGAGTCCGTCGCGGCGTCGTACTCGGCCGACACACGATCGCTGCCCGCTCCCGCGACGATCGTGTCGCGCCCTCCGTCGCCCTGGAGGAAGTCGGCTCCCGGTCCACCGGAGACGAGGTCGCCGCCTCCGCGCCCACGAATGACGTCCGCCGCGACCGTCCCGACGAGCGTGTCCGGCCCGGCCGTCCCGTCGATCGTCCGCGCGACCGCCCCCGGGGCGCTCAGGACGAAAGCGACGAGTGCGACGGCGGCGAATCGCATTCCTCGGCTACGACGATTGCTGTGACACGCGGTTTGCATCTTGGCGACTACGATCCCGTCTCGTGGGCAAGCTGAGTCAGGCGATCGCGGAGGGCGACGGGATCTCGATTCTCGTCGAGGTCTCCGACTCGGCGGGTGCCGTCGCCGCCACGAGGCAGGGTGCCGACGGGCTGGCCGCCAACGCCGGAGCCAGCGCCGTTCGGGCCTCGTCGCAGCTCCCGCTGCTGCACTTCGGGAGCCTCTTCGACGCCAGCGGCCTCGCCGCCGACGGCATCGTCATCCGCCCCGACCTCGCGCTCTGGGACGAGGCCCACGCCCACGGGCTCGAGTGCGTCGTGCGGGTCTCCGATGCCGAGGACGTTCAGCGGGCGCTGCACTACTTCGACCCGGAGATGTTCCTGCTCACGGCCGCGCCGGACTCCGACGACGACCCGCTCCCGGTCCTGCTCGGGCTGTTGCACGACGTCCCGGCCGGCAAGCTCGCGATCGCGGAGCTGCACGACGCGACGCCCGACGACGTCGCCGAGCTCGAGCGCTCCGGCGTCGATGCGGTGCTCGTGTCGCCGGACGACCTCTCCTTGCTCATCGCAGACGATCCGCCCGACGTCTAGGGCGAACTGGGTGCGAATCGGGATCCTGACCGGCGGCGGCGACTGCCCGGGGCTGAACGCCGTGATCCGGGCCGTTGTCCGAAGATCGACCGACCGCGGTCACGAGATGGTCGCGGTCCGCGACGGATGGAAGGGACTGTCCGAGGGGATCTTCGCCCCACTCGGTCGGCGCGAGGTGTCGGGAATACTCCCGCGCGGCGGCACGATCCTCGGCACGACGCGAACCAATCCGTACAAGGTAGACGGTGGCGTCGAGGCGGTCTTGCGGAACTTCGGCGAAGCCCGGCTGGATGCGCTCGTCGCGATCGGCGGCGAGGACACGCTCGGGGTCGCTGCGCGCCTCCACCGCGAGCATGCCCTGCCGGTCGTCGGGGTTCCCAAGACGATCGACAACGACCTGTCCGGGACGGACTACACGTTCGGCTTCGACACGGCGGTCACGATCGCGACCGAGGCGATCGACCGGCTCCATACCACTGCGGAGTCGCACAACCGCGTGATGGTCGTCGAGGTCATGGGACGGCACACGGGTTGGATCGCGGTCATGAGCGGGATCGCGGGCGGCGCCGATGTGATCCTCATCCCGGAGCAGCCCATCACCGTCGAGGAGGCCTGCAAGGAGCTCGTCAAACGACACGACGGCGGGAAGGACTTCTCGATCGTCGTCGTCAGCGAGGGCTACGAGCTGATCTACGACTCGGGCGAGCGACAGCTCGTCGCAGGCGAGGCGCGCGCTACCGACCAGTTCGGCCACGTCGTTCTGGGCGGGGTCGGCGATGCCTTGGCGCGCGAGATCGAGCAGCGAACCGGATTCGAGACGCGTGTCAGCGTGCTCGGCCACGTCCAGCGCGGAGGGATCCCGACGCCGCGCGATCGGGTCCTCGCGACGCGATTCGGCCTCCAAGCCGCCGATCTCGTGCACGAAGGACGCTTCGGCCGCATGGCCGCCCTGCACGGCGACTCGGTCGTGGACGTCTCGCTCGAGGAGGCCACCACGGAGCTCAAGACCGTGCCGCCCGAGTGGTACGAGGTAGCCCGCGCCTTCTTCGGCTAGGTGCGCGGGGGGAGACCGTGGTTCCCCCGCGAGCCCCTCCTTCGCGTAGCGACTCCGACCGCACCTGGCCTCCCGGCCGGCGAGCCGGCCTCCGGCCTCAGGTCCCCTCGCTACGATCGACTCTGGCCGGAGTGGCGGAACTGGCAGACGCGCGGGACTCAAAATCCCGTGTCCTTCGGGACGTGTGGGTTCGACCCCCACCTCCGGCACACCGGCGTGCGTGCCCGCACGACCGAACTGCGCGGCCGGAAGCGCGGTACGCTTTCGGGCACGGAAACCCGATGGTTGCTGCGGAGACCCGGGCGGGATTCTCTGCGACCAGCTTCCAAGGAGGAAGGATGTCGAGACGACTGTTTGCGGTGTTGAGCGTGGTTGTGCTTGCGCTCGCTCTCGGCCTCGCCGCGTGCGGTGGGAGGCGACGACGAGGGCAGCGGGGACGACCTGCTCGCCTCGATCGAGGACAAGGGCGTCCTCACGGTGTCGACGGACCCGGCCTACCCGCCGCAGTCCGAGCTGAACAAGGAGACGAACGAGTACGAGGGCTTCGACATCGACGTCGCGACGGAGATCGCCGAGCGCATGGGCGTCGACGTCGCCTGGCAGGCACCCGCGTGGGAGACGATCATCTCGGGGAACTGGGCCGGGCGCTGGGACGTCTCGGTCGGCTCGATGACGATCACGCCCGAGCGCGCCGAGGTCCTGAACTTCACGCCGCCGTACTACTACACGCCCGCGGCCATCGCCGTTCACGAGGACAACACAACCGTCTCGAGCGCATCCGACCTCGACGGGAAGAACGTCGGCGTGTGCGGCGGATGCACCTACGACACGTATCTCCAGGGAACGCTGGAGATCGCCCAGGATGAGTCCGGTGAGCCCGAGGTGATCGAGTCTGCCATCACCGATCCCACGATCAAGACCTATGACACCGATTCCACCGCGATCCAGGATCTCGCGCTCGGCGACGGCCGCCGGCTCGACGGCGTCATCTCTGCGCTGCCGACACTGCAGGCTGCGATCGACGCGGGTTCGCCGATCAAGATCGTGGGCGAGGACCTCTACTACGAGCCGCTGGCGGTCGCGATCGACAAGAGCTCCGAGCTCGATCCGACCAGTCTCGTCGAGCGGATCTCGGAGATCGTGGACGAGATGCACGAGGACGGGACGATGGAGGAGCTCTCCGCCAAGTGGTACGGCACGAATCTGTCGGTCGCCCCGCGTCCGAAGTCGTGAACTGAGAACGGGAGTCACTCGTGGCGACGAGCTACGAGGGGGGCGGTCGGCAGTCGGCACCGCCCCCGCGCTCCCCCGTCCATCAGCCGAAGCCGGCGCGAGCGCTTCGAGCTCTTCTCCGCGCGCGTTCCCTTCAGGCTGAAGCTCGCCGCAGTCTGGATCACGATCCTCACGCTGCTGGTCGTCCTGTTCGCCGCGGCCGACTTCGACACGGAGTGGATGCGCGAGAACGCGGAGTTCATCGCGAGCGGGATCACGTGGACGCTCGTGATCGCCGTCCTGTCGATCGTGCTCGCCTGCACGCTCGCGCTCCTGGGCGCGCTCGGCAGGCTGAGCGGCAATGCGATCGCCGGTCGGCGTGAGCGGCTTCTACACGTCGTTCTTCCGCGGCACTCCGCTCATCGTCCAGCTGTTCCTGATCTACCTCGCGCTGCCCGCAGATCGGGCTCGCGCTCGGCGACCCGTGGACGACTTCCTCACGCTCGACGTCCTCACCGCGGGCGTGCTCGCGCTGGGCCTGAACTACGGGGCGTACATGACGGAGATCTTCCGCGCCGGCATCCAGTCGGTCGGCCATGGCCAGTCGGAGGCGGCCGAGGCGCTCGGCATGAGGCTACATGCAGAAGATGCGACGCGTGGTGCTGCCGCAGGCGCTGCGCGTGATCATCCCGCCCACGGGCAACGAGTTCATCGCGATGATGAAGGACACGGCGCTCGTCAGCTTCCTCGGCACGACCGTCGCGCAGATGGAGATCTTCCGCCGGGCGCAGCTCGCCGGCCGCGCGGACTTCCGGAACCTCGAGGCGCTGATCATCGCCGCGCTCGTGTACTGGGCGCTGACGACGGTGTTCCAGTACTTCCAGCTCCGGCTCGAGCGTCGGCTGAGCAAGGGCTACGTCCGCGGAACGGCCGGCACGGCGGTGCAGGGTCAGCATCGGGCGAGCACGAGCCACCACGCATGAGCGAGACGCTTCCAACGGAGCGCACGCAGTCGCGGTGCAGGGGCTGCTGGAAGTCGTTCCACGGCAACGAGGTGCTGCGCGGCATCGACCTCGACGTCGACCACGGTGAGGTGGTCGTGATCTTCGGTCGCTCGGGGTCGGGGAAGAGCACGCTCCTCCGGTGCATCAACTTCCTCGAGGAGCCGACGGAGGGCTCGATAGAGGTGGCCGGCATCCGCATCGAGGGTGGGGGCCATCGCACGCGCGCGAAGCGCGAGCAGATCCGGCAGCTGCGGATCAGGACCGGGATGGTCTTCCAGGACTTCAACCTCTTCCCGCATCGCTCGGCGCTCGACAACGTCATCGAGGGGCCGCTGACCGTGCTCGGCAAGTCGAGGCGCGACGCGGAGCTGCGAGGCCGCGAGCTGCTCGCGATGGTCGGGCTGGAAGACAGGGCGGCGGCCTTCCCGATCCAGCTCTCCGGGGGCCAGCAGCAGCGCATCGCCATCGCCCGCGCGCTGGCGATGAACCCGCGGGTGATGCTCTTCGACGAGCCGACCTCCGCGCTCGATCCGGAGCTGATCGGAGAGGTGCTCGCGGTGATGCGCCGCCTGGCCACGGAGCTCGACATGACCATGCTCGTGGTCACGCACGAGATGGGCTTCGCGCGGGAGGTCGCCTCCCGCATGGCGTTCGTCCACGAGGGTCAGATCATCGAACAGGGCACGCCGAGCCGGGTGCTCTCGGCTCCCGAGCGGCCCGAGACGGCCCGGTTTCTCGAGGCCGTTCTCTGACGCGTGCGCCGAAACCCTCCCGTTTGCGCTCGGCGCGGGGAGCACGGATACTTGCGCGCAGGCCGGTGGAGAGCCGGTAGGCAGGACTTCGGGTCAAACGGATGGAGGAGGACAGTTTGAGTGTGAAGAAGCGAGTCTCACTCGCCGCTTCCGGCCTCGTCGCTGCTCTGGCGCTCGTTGCCGCGGGCTGCGGAGGCGGTGACGACGGCGGCGAAACGCTGAAGATCGTGTCCGACCTGCCGCTGCAGGGGTCGAACCTCGTGCAGACAGGTCAGATGGTCGAAGCGATCGAGTACGTGCTGGAGCAGGCCGACAACAAGGCCGGCGACTACACGATCGAGTTCGAGTCGTTCGACGACGCGATCGCGTCGACGGGCAACTGGGACGAGGCGCTCTGCGCGTCCAACGCACGTGAGTACCTCGAGGACGAGTCGATCGTCGGCGTCATCGGGACCTACAACTCCGGTTGCGCGGCGATCATCATGGAGATCCTCAACGAGGGCCCGCTCGCGATGGTCAGCCCGGCCAACACGTACGCCGGCCTGACGCATGCGGCTCCGGGTACCGAGCCGGGCGAGCCTGAGAAGTACTTCCCGTCGGGCGAGCGCAACTACGTTCGCGTGGTCGCCTCCGACGACAAGCAGGGTGCCGTCGGCGCGTCCTACATGAAGGACGAGCTCGGCGTCACGAAGGTCTTCATCCTCGACGACAAGGAGCTCTACGGAAAGGGCGTCGCTGACGCCTTCGAGGGTGCGGCCAAGGAGATCGGGCTCGAGGTCGTGGGCCACGAGGGCTGGGACAAGGACGCCCCGAACTACACCGCCCTGATGACGAAGATCAAGTCCCTCGGCGCCGACGGCGTGTACATCGGCGGCGTCTCGCCGAACAACGGCGGCCAGCTGATCAAGGACAAGGTCGCCGTGCTCGGGGACAACGAGGCCGTGAAGCTGATCGTGTCCGACGGCTTCGTCCTCGACTCGCTCTTCGAGGACGCCGGGGCGGACAACGCCAACGGCGCCTGGGGCACTGCTCCGACGCTTCCCGTGACGCAGCTCACGGGCGCCGGAGCGGAGTTCCGCGACGGCTTCCAGGAGTCGATCGGGGCCGGCGAGAACATCCAGGTGTACACCCTGTACGCCGCCACCGCGGCGCAGGTGCTCCTCGACGCGATCGCCCGCTCCGACGGGACGCGGGAGGACATCATCGCCAAGGTGTTCGAGACGGATCTCACCGATCTCGCCGACGGGCGACATGGCGTTCGACGAGAACGGCGATCCGGCCGACGGCACGGAGCAGCTGTTCAAGGCGGACGGCGCTCAGGCCAAGTGGGTCTGGGAGAAGTCGCTCACCGTCTACCGAATAGCGGCCGAATGTGAGAGGGTCGGCCCAGCCGACCCTCTCACCGGCCACCACATGTGACCGACCTCACCGCACCCGGCCCCGTCGCGATCCGGAGACGCCCTCCGACTTCGGATCTCGTGCGCTGGGTCTTCGGTGCGCTGCTCCTGTTCGGCGTCGGGTACTGGCTGGTCGGAGTCGGCGATCGACGAGCCCCAGCGCTTCCTCCAGGTCTCGATGATCGGGCTCTCGAACGGGATGATCTTCGCGCTCGTCGCGCTCGGTTACACGCTCGTCTACGGGATCATCGAGCTGATCAACTTCGCGCACGGCGACATCTTCATGCTGGGCACGCTCGAGACCCAGTCGATCTTCGCCGACGGCTCGCTCCAGATCCCGCTCCTCTTCTTCACGATCTCGATCCCGCTCGGGACGGCCGCGAGCGTCACGTCGTCCGGCCGCGAGAAGGCATACGCGATCGCAGTCGCGCTCCTGGCGTCGATGGCGTTGTGCCTGGCGATCAACGTCGCGATCGAGCGCATCGGCTACAAGCCGCTTCGCAACCAGCCCCGACTGGCCCCGCTGATCACCGCGATCGGGTTCTCGTTCATCCTCCAGGGCGTCGGGCTCGCCTGGAAGGGCGAGGGGCGGATCGCGATTCCTCAGCTCATCCCCAACACCGTCCTCATCGGTGACGGCGGCACGCTGATCGACGTCGGCGACGCGCCGTTCTACACCGTCCGCGACCTCATGGTGCTGTTGATCACCGCACCCGTGCTGCTCGCTGCTGACGTGGCTCGTGCGGGCCACGAAGCCCGGAAAGGCGATGCGCGCCACGGCGCAGGATCGCGACGCGTCGGCGATGATGGGGATCAGCGTCGACCGCACGATCTCCTTCACGTTCGCGCTCGGTGGCGCGATCGCCGGGGCCGGGTCGGTGGTCTATGCGCTCTACGTCGGGACGACCGTGCTTCAAGCTCGGATTCCGTCTCGGCCTGATCGCGTTCACGGCGGCCGTCCTCGGTGGCATCGGCAACCTCTCCGGGGCGGTGCTCGGCGGCGTCCTGATCGGGCTCATCGCCGCCTACAACGACGGCTTCGGCGATGCGCGCTGGACGTACACCGTGATCTTCGTGATCCTCATCCTCATCCTCGTCTTCCGCCCGTCGGGCCTGCTCGGCGAACGGACTCCGGAGGGGCAATGACCGAGGGCGCAGCGAGCGTCCGAGCGCGGGCGGCCGGCGTCTTCGACGACTGGAGGCGATGGCTGCCGCTGGCGCTCGTGGCTCTCGCTGTCACGTATCCGTTCTGGTTCGAGGTGTGGCCGTTCAGCTACCTGACGGTCGACGCGCTCGGGCCTGGACCTGGACGTCGCCATCCTCATGGCCGTCTACGTCATGCTCGCCCTCGGTCTGAACGTCGTCGTCGGGCTACGCAGGCCTGCTCGACCTCGGGTACGTCGCGTTCTTCGCGTTGGGCGCGTACACCGTCGGCTGGTTCGCCTCCGACAAGTTCTCCGGCGTGTCGTGGCACTTTCGTCTCGACCGCCCCGGAGGGAGCCGCGGGCATCCACCTGAACATGTGGCTGGTCTTGCTGCTCGCCGGCGTCGTCGCGGCGATCGCCGGCGTGATCATCGGCTGGCCGACGCTCAGGCTGCGAGGCGACTACCTCGCGATCGTGACGCTCGGATTCGGCGAGATCATCCCGGACGTCTTCCGGAACGCGGACAGCCTGCCGGTTCCCGGCGGCCTGCAATGGTCACCGCCGTTCATCGACTTCACGACGATCAACCTCACGAACGGCGTCCGTGGCGTCCGCGGCCTCGACCGGCCCGGCTTCGGCGAGAACCTCGACACGGTCACCGCCGGCGCCCTCCCCGAGCGGTTCACCGGATCGGACCTGAATCCCTGGTACTTCACGATTCTCGCGATGGTCCTGCTCACGGTCTTCGTCGTCCGTCGTCTGGAGCACTCGAAGATGGGGCGGGCGTGGATCGCCGTGCGCGAGGACGAGATCGCCGCGTCCGCCATGGGCGTCCCGCTCATGCGCACGAAGCTGTGGGCGTACGGCATCGGCGCGATCTTCGGCGGGATGGTCGGCGCGTACTACGGCTCGTTCATCGGCTCGGTGTTCCCGACGAGCTTCTCGTTCGCGATCTCGATCCTCGTGCTGGTCATGGTCGTCGTCGGAGGCATGGGGAACATCTACGGCGTGATCCTCGGCGCGCTCCTGCTCGAGTACCTGAACTTCAAGGGCCTCGAGAAGATCGGAGACGGCATCAACAACGGGATCGACATCGTCGGCCTGGAGACGACGGTCGACATACCGAGGTACAAGACGCTGATATTCGGGCTCCTGCTCGTGACCATGATGCTGCTGAGACCCGAGGGGCTTATGCCGAGCGCACGCCGCAAGGCAGAGCTGCACGAGGACGAAGCAGGGGTCGAGCGACGACCTCTACGACGTTCGCCACGAGGGAGCGACGTGACGCGACGCCCTGCCTGCTCGAAGCGACACGATCCGCAAGGAGTTCGGCGGGCTTGATCGCCGTCAACAACGTGGACTTCGTCATCCCCTCCGGGAAGATCGTCAGCCTGATCGGCCCGAACGGCGCCGGCAAGACGACGTTCTTCAACATCCTCACGGGCGTCTACAAGCCCACGTCCGGCGAGATCCTCTTCCACGGTGATCTCATCACCGGGCTCCCGCCGCACAAGGTCACGAAGATGGGCATGGCGCGCACGTTCCAGAACATCCGCCTGTTCCACAACATGAGCGCGATCGAGAACGTCCAGGTCGCGATGCACGGCAACCTGAAGGGCGGCGTCTGGGCGTCGATCCTGCGCACGCCGCGTCTCAAGCGGGAGGAGCAGGCAGCCAACGACCGGGCGCGCGAGCTCCTGAGCTTCTGCGGCCTGGAGCGGCGGCAGTTCAACGAGTACGGGAAGAACCTGCCCTACGGCGACCAGCGGCGGCTCGAGGTCGCGCGCGCGCTCGCGGCCGAGCCGGTCCTGCTCCTGCTCGACGAGCCCACGGCCGGCATGAACCCGCAGGAGACGGTGGACTTCATCGAGTTCGTCCGTCGGCTTCGCGACGAGAGGGACATCACGGTGCTCCTGATCGAGCACGACATGAAGCTCGTGATGGACGTCTCCGATCGCGTCACGGTGCTCGACTACGGCGAGAAGATCAGCGAGGGCACGCCCGGCCGAGGTCCAGCGCGACCCGAGGGTCATCGAGGCCTACCTCGGAAAGGCGGCGACCGCATGAGCGAGCCGGCCGCCTCTTCCGCCGGGAACTCGAAGCTGCTCCTCGAGGTCGACGACATCCACACCTACTACGGCCCGATCCACGCGCTCAAGGGCATCTCGCTCACGGTCGGCGAGGGCGAGATCGTCACGCTGATCGGCGCGAACGGGGCGGGGAAGTCGACGACGCTGCGCTCGATCAACGGCCTGAACCATCCGCGCCAGGGGACGATCACGTTCCGCGGCGAGGACATCACGACCCGCCCCGCACACGAGGTCGTGAAGATGGGGATCTCGCAGTCGCCGGAGGGCAGGCACGTGTTCCCGCGCATGTCGGTGCTCGAGAACCTCGAGATGGGCGCCTACCAGCGGGACATTCGCTCCGCGGAGTACAAGGAGGATCTCGAGCGCGTCTACACGCTGTTTCCCCGGTTGAAGGAGCGCGAGTCCCAGAAGGCGGGCACGCTCTCCGGGGGCGAGCAGCAGATGGTCGCGATGGCCCGCGCGCTCATGGCGCGACCGCAGCTCCTGCTCCTCGACGAGCCGTCGATGGGTCTCGCGCCGCTCTTCGTCGAGCGCATCTTCGAGATCGTCGTCGAGATCAACAAGCAGGGAACGCCCGTGCTGCTCGTCGAGCAGAACGCGCTCATGGCGCTCGAGGTCGCGAACCGCGGGTACGTGCTCGAGACGGGCACCGTCGCACTCTCGGATTCGGCCCCGGCGCTGCGGGCGAACGAGCAGGTGCGCAAGGCGTACCTGGGAGAGGACTAGAGAGCAGCCTCCGACGAGCAGCGGCGGGTAGGGCGGCGCGAGCAGGATCCCGACGCGCGCGCGTCCTCCGGCGACTCCGTGGGCCATGTCCAGCGCGCTGGACAGGGAGTGGCTCGGCACGAACCCGAGCGTTCGCGCGGCCACCGCGTCTCGGCTGCCCGCGACGACGACCCGCCCGACGCGCGCGAGAGCGGACCTGCATCCCGCCCAGTCCGCGAATGGAAGCCGAGGATGGCAGGAGCCTCCGGCGCGGTACGCGGCGAGGGCGCGCTCGTCCTCCGCCGCCGCCCGCTCGGCCTCGGCGATGGCATCGGTGCTCGCCGACGCCCATCGCCGCAAAGAGCGTCCGGTAGGGATCCTGGGACACGTGCGCGAAGGAGCGCGTGAGCGAGTGCACGAGCACGACCGTCCCGTCGGCGCGGAGCGGGAAGGCGTCGCGCCAGAGCCGTAGGCCCAGGCCGAGGGCCATCGCTGCCGAGGTGATCGGGTTCAGCGGCTCGCGGGGCATGTGCAGCCCGGCCCAGGGAACGCCGACGACGAGCGCGTCGAGCGGCTCGGGCACGTGCGTTCCCCTGAGCTCGATCCCGCGGAGCAGCGCCTCCGCGTGAGCGACGGACGGCGGGCCTCCGTAGGCGGCCGTAACGCCGATCCGCCTCGGCTGCTCCCGCAGGACTCGCCGGCGCGCTCCTCCCGGAAGCAGCGAGTAGAGCCGACGGAACGGCGAGCGGATGACGTGCTCGTGCGAGGCGGGGTCGTGCGGGTACCCGCGAAAGCGCCCGGTCAGGCGAGGATGGTCGAGCACGAGCGAGATGCCGAACAGCGGCACCCGTGCCCCGAGTGCCGCCTCGACCGCGAGCGCGAGCGCCCACGCGGGCGTCCCCGCCAGCCGGAGCAGCGAGTCGCCCGCGCCGGCGCTGCGAATCGTCTCCGCGTCGCACGAGGAGACGAGCGCCGCCGGACCGCCATGGATCACGCTCTCGGCGCCCGACACGACCACGACCAGGTCGGTCTCGACCAGCGACCGATCGACGCGGGCGGTCCCGTCGCGCGCCGCGATCGCAACGAGATCCGGAGAGCTCGCGTCGTGCACGAGCACGCGCCCGCGGTACGCACGTGCCTCGGGACGCGGCAGGAGCTGCTCGAGCTCGTCCTGACCGAGGCGGCGACCGAGGCCGCCGGCAACGAGGATGGTCTGTCGTTCGTCGGACACGCCGGCCGCCTCGAGCTCCTCGAGGACGGCTGCCAGCGCGTCCTGCCTCGGGTCGAGCGGCACGCCGGGAAGCGGCAGCTCGCGGGGGTCGACGACGATCGTCGCCCGCGCTCGCGGGCCGGCGAGCTCGGCGAGCGGCGGGCCGGACAGCGGGAAGCGGAGCCCGTCGCGTACGGCGGCAGAAGCGTCGACGAGGTGCGCGGGAGGCGGCGGTGGGTGGATGACCACGTCGTCATCGCCCACCGGGCACACGACGATGCGCGAGCCCGAGAGAAGCGGAACGCGGCGCACCCGCCCGGACGATACCGTTGCCTCGTGGCGCCGAAGACGCTGACGGGGGAGGAGCTCCAGCTCGACGACGCTCCTGCGCAGGACTCCGAGCTCTTCCTCGTGGATGGCAACAACCTCGCGTATCGCGGCTTCTTCGCGCTGCCGGAGGAGCTGCAGACGACGGACGGGCAGCCGACGAACGCGCTCCTCGGATTCACCAACATGCTGTTCAAGCTCCTCTCCGACTACAAGCCGCGCGGGGTGGCGGTCGCCTGGGACACGAGGCCGGTGCACCGAACCGAGCTCTCGGCGGAGTACAAGTCCGACCGGCGGCCGATGCCCGATCTCCTGCGCGAGCAGTTCCCGCACTTCCGGCCGATCGTCGAGGCGTTCGGGTACCGGAACCTCGAGTTCGAGGGATGGGAGGCGGACGACGTGATCGCGACGCTCGCGACGCGGGCGGACGAGGCGGGCATCAAGACCTGCGTCGTCTCGACCGACCGCGACGCGTTCCAGCTCGTGTCGGAGAACGTCTGCCTGATGATGACGCCGCGCGGGGTCGCGGATGTCCAGGTCTACACGCCCGAGCGCGTGGAGGCCCGCTATGGGATCCGGCCCGACCAGATCCCCGACTTCATCGGTCTCAAGGGCGACACGAGCGACAACATCCCGGGCATCCCCGGCATCGGGGACAAGACCGCCGGCCAGCTGATCGCGCAGTACGGGTCGCTCGCCGGTGTCGTCGAGCACGTGGACGAGCTGTCGCCGGCGCGCTCGAAGTCGATCGCGGCGAACGCCGAGCAGGCCGAGGCCTCGAAGCTCCTCGCGACCATGCGCCGCGACCTCGAGCTCGACGTCGACATCGCCGATCTCGTCTCGCGTCCTCCCGATCGCTCGCAGCTGAAGGAGATCTTCCGTCGGTTCGAGTTCCGCTCGCTGCTCGGGCGCGTCGACACCCTCGACGAGGCGCTGCCGGCGGCGGAGCGCCCGCAGGCGGAGTCGGAGCAGGTCGCGTGGCGCGAGGGCGAGCTGCCCACGCTCGACGGCCGGATCGGGGTCGCCGTCGCGGCGGAGCGCATCGCCGTTGCGACCGGGGGAGAGGTCGTGGTCTCGGCGCGTCCGGGCACGAAGGCCTTCCTGGCGAAGAGGCTCGAGCTGGCCGTGCACGACGCGAAGGCACTACGGCTGCCCGAGCCGGTCGCGGACGACACGATGCTCGCGGCGTACCTGATCGATCCGGGCCGGGCCGAGTACGACCTCGACGACCTCATGGCCGAGTACGGGGTCGAGCTCGAGCCGGAGCCGCCTGCCGAGGAAGAGACTGCGGCGCTCGTCCGACACGCCGAGGCGGCGCGCAGGCTGGCCGAGCCTCTCGTCGCCAAGGTCGTCGAGCGTGGGTCGGAGCGCGTGTACCGCGAGATCGAGCTCCCGCTGACGGTCGTGCTCGGCGCGATGGAGGACGCCGGCGTGCGCATCGACACGTATCGGATGGGCGAGATCACGGCACGCCTTTCCGACCGCATCGAGGAGCTCGAGGCGCGCGCATACGAGCTCGCGGGCGAGGAGTTCGTCCTCGGCTCGCCCGTCCAGCTCGGTCGCATCCTGTTCGAGAAGCTCGAGCTCACACCGGGGCGCAAGGGGAAGACCGGGTACTCGACCGACGGCAAGGTGCTGCGGGCCATCCGCAACGACCACGAGATCGTCCCCGTGATCGAGGAGTGGCGCGAGCTGACGAAGCTCGTCAACACGTACCTCGGCCCACTGCCGACGCTGATCGGGGAGGACGGGCGCCTGCACACGACGATCAACCAGGCCGTCGCGGCGACCGGGCGGCTGTCGACCTCGAGCCCCAACCTGCAGGCGATCCCGATCCGCACCGAGCTCGGGCGCGAGATCCGCTCGGCGTTCGTCGCGGAGCCCGGCCACCGGCTGCTCTCCGCCGACTACTCCCAGATCGAGCTGCGCATCCTCGCGCACGTTTCCGGTGAGCCCCGGCTACGGGAGGCGTTCCAGCGCGGGGAGGACATCCACACCGCGACCGCTGCCGAGGTGCTCGGGAAGGATCCCGCGACCCTGACGAAGGACGAGCGGAACGTCGCGAAGATGATCAACTTCGGGATCGTCTACGGGATCTCGGCGTTCGGCCTCTCCGAGAACCTCGACATCCCGAAGGAGCAGGCGCAGGCATACATCGACGCGTACCTCGCGCGCTTCCCGCACGTGCAGGCGTTCATCGCCCGGACGATCGCCCAGGCAGGAGAGGACGGTTTCGCGACGAGCCTCCTCGGCCGGCGCCGGCCCGTCCCGGAGCTTCGGGCGATGAACCGGCAGACGCGCGGCTTCGGCGAGCGCGTCGCCGTCAACTTCGTCATGCAGGGCTCGAATGCCGACATCATCAAGGTCGCCATGGTCGCGATCCACGAGCGGCTGCGCAGCGAGGGTCGCAGCGCCCGGCTCGTCCTGCAGGTGCACGACGAGCTCCTGCTCGAGGTACCCGAGACCGAGGTCTCCGCAGTCCGCGAGCTCGTGCGCGAGGAGATGGTCGGGGCCTACCCGCTCGACCCCGCCCTCGCGGTCGACATCGGCCTCGGCGACGACTGGGCGGAAGCGAAGTCGTGAGAGTTTGGCTACTGCGCCGCCGGGCAAGAATCCTGGCGTAGGATCTCGCGCGCCGTTCACACCACCGCCGTTCACCACACCTGAGGGGGAATGAATGAAACGCCTCGTACTGCCAGTACTGCTCATGCTTGCGGTCGTCCTGCTCGTGCTGCCTGTCGGAGCGGGGGCGAAAGGCGATCCGCCCGGTAAGGGCGCACAGAACGCCCAGACGACCGAGATCCAGATCCTCGGACTGAACGACTTTCACGGGAACCTGAGACCGCCGGACGAGACGACGTCGTCAGGCCGCATCGGGCCCGCGCTGCCCGTCGGCATCGCCGCGGGCGGCATCGAGTACCTGGCGACGCACGTCCGCCAGCTCGAGGCCACGAACCCCAACACGCTGTTCGTGTCGGCGGGTGACCTGATCGGCGCCTCGCCCCTCATCTCGGCTGCGTTCCAGGACGAGCCGACGATCGAAGGCTTCAACCTCATGGGCCTCGACTTCAACGGCGTGGGTAACCACGAGTTCGACGAGGGGATCGACGAGCTGCTCAGGATGCAGAACGGCGGCTGTCACCCCAGCGATCCGGTGAACTGCCTCGACGGCGACCCGTTCCTCGGCGCCGACTTCCAGTTCCTCGCCGCGAACGTCGAGTACAGGGACTCGGGCGAGACGATCTTCCCGCCCTACGCGATCGAGAGGTTCCAGGGCGGCATCAAGGTGGCGATCGTCGGGATGACGCTCGAGGCGACGCCGTCGATCGTGACGGCCTCCGCAGTCGAGTCCGTGGTCTTCCTCGACGAGGCCGACGCCGTGAACGCGCTCGTGCCGGAGCTCAAGAAGCAGCACGTCGAGACGATCATCGTCCTGCTCCACGAGGGCGGCTCGGTCAGCGAAGCGACGAGCGCGTCGACCATCAACAACTGCGCGAACCCGACCGGCCCGGTCGTCGACGTCGTGGATCGCATGGATCCGGAGATCGACGTCGTGGTGACCGGTCACACGAACTGGGCGGTCAACTGCGTTCGGCCGGACGGAAAGATCATGACCGGCGCGGCGTCGTTCGGACGCCTCGTCACGGACATCGATCTCTCGATCAGCCGCGCGTCGAAGGACGTCGTCCGCGACCGGACGAAGGTCAACAACGTGATCGTCACGAGGGACGTCCCGAAGGCGCCCGACCTCTCCGCGCTCGTCGAGAAGTACTCCGTGCTCGCCGCACCGACGGAGAACCGCGTCATCGGCGAGGCCACCGCTCCGCTCACGCGTACGACGAACCCGGCCGGCGAGTCGTCGCTGGGCGACATCATCGCCGACGCTCAGCTGTGGGCGACCCAGTCGGTGCCGGGCGGCGCCGCGCAGGTCTCCTTCATGAACGCCGGCGGGATCCGGGCCGACATCAACGCAGGCCCGATCACCTACGGCGAGGCGTTCACCGTGCAGCCGTTCGGGAACATCCTCGTCACCATGAACATGACGGGCGCCCAGATCGACGCGGTGCTCGAGCAGCAGTTCACGGGTGGGAACGGGATCCTTCAGATCCCGGCGTCGCTGAAGTACGAGCGACATCCCGCAACGGCGGCACCGGATCGAGTCCGCAACATCACGATCAGCGGAGCGCCACTGATCCCCGCGACCACGTACCGGGTGACGGTCAACAACTTCCTCGCGGACGGCGGTGACAACTTCACCGTGTTCCGCGAGGGGACCAGCCGTCACTTCGGCGAGATCGACCTCGACGCCTTCGCGCGCTACCTGACCGCGAACACGCCGACGTCGCCTGGGCCGCAGAACCGCATCACGCTCGTTCCGTAGCCGTACGAGGGCGGCCGGCCCCGAGTGGGCCGGCCGCCCTCGACGCGTCACTCCGAGGGGTGACCGTGGCCACCCGGAATTTGCGCTGCAACTGGCTATACTCCGCCACTCGCATGGCCAACGACACCGTGGAAAAGCCCGCCTCGACCGAAGAAGGAGTCTGGATCGCCGGCCCGGACGGCGAGCTCGTACCCGACTACGAGGCCGCCTTCCCGGAGATCAACGAGGGCGAGGTGGTCCACGGAACGGTTGTTCGCGTGGACAAGGACGAGGTGCTCGTGGACATCGGCTACAAGTCCGAGGGCGTCATCCCCGTCGCCGAGCTCACGATCCGACGGTCGGTCAACCCGGCCGACGAGGTCGCGGTCGGCGAGGAGATCGACGCGCTCGTCCTGACGAAGGAGGACGCAGAGGGACGCCTCATCCTCTCCAAGAAGCGCGCCCGTTTCGAGCTCGCGTGGAAGCGCATCGAGGGGGCCTCGGAGTCCGGTGAGCCCGTCAACGGCAAGGTCATCGAGGTCGTCAAGGGCGGCCTCATCCTCGACCTCGGCGTGCGCGGCTTCCTGCCCGCGTCGCTGGTCGACATCCGTCGCGTCCAGGACCTCGACGAGTTCCTCGGCAAGGAGCTGCGCTGCAAGGTCATCGAGCTGAATCGCTCGCGCAACAACGTCGTCCTCTCCCGTCGCGCGGTGCTCGAGGACGAGCGGAAGGAGATGCGGCAGGCGATCCTCGACCGGCTCAACCCGGGCGACGTCATCGAGGGCCAGATCTCGAACATCGTCGACTTCGGCGCGTTCGTCGACCTCGACGGCATGGACGGTCTCATCCACATCTCCGAGCTCAGCTGGAGCCACGTCAACCATCCGTCCGAGGTGCTCGAGATCGGCCAGACGGTCAAGGTGAAGGTGCTCGACATCGACCGCGACCGGCAGCGGATCTCGCTCGGTCTCAAGCAGACGCAGACCGATCCCTGGCAGCAGGTGCTCGACTCGTATCGTGAGGACGACGTCGTC
Source organism: uncultured Gaiellaceae bacterium (assembly GCA_963808865.1). Classification (GTDB taxonomy): domain Bacteria; phylum Actinomycetota; class Thermoleophilia; order Gaiellales; family Gaiellaceae; genus GMQP-bins7. The sequence goes on from CAWEGY010000004.1 coordinate 171,061, forward strand.
GAGGGCCGCGTGGCGAAGGTCGTCACGTTCGGCGCCTTCGTCGAGATCCTTCCGGGCGTCGAGGGTCTCGTGCACATCTCCGAGCTCGCTGCGCATCATGTCGAGAACCCACGCGAGGTCGTGTCCCAGGGCGAGGCGGTCAACGTCCGCATCCTCGAGATCGACGGCGAGCGCCGGCGGCTCTCCCTGTCGCTCAAGCGCGTCGAGGAGGGCGACGAGCCCGTGCCGCGCGCCGACGGCGCGGAGTCGGTGCACTTGATGCCCGACCTGAAGCTCTCCGAGGAGGCATTCCCGAGTGGAGGGCCTGCGCTCGAGCTCGTGGAGGAGACCGAGGGCACCGCGGAGCGAGAGGAAGCCGAGGTCGAAGCCGCGCCCGCGGACGAGACCGAGGGCAGCGCGGAGACCGAGGCCGAAGCGGTTGTCGAGGACGTGCCCGAGGCAGTCGTCGACGCGGCGGATGCCGAGACCGAGCCCGAGCAGACGCTCGAGCCGGTCGCGAGCGAAGAAGCTGAGGAGCCGGTCGCGGAGGCCGCCTCCGATGCACGCCGACGACGACTGAGTCGTTCCCTTGAGCCGCCCGCTCGCGATTGCCATCACCGGCGGGATCGGCGCTGGGAAGTCGACCGCGCTCGCGTCGTTTCGTAGACACGGCGCCGCAACCGTGTCGAGCGACGAGATCGTCCATCACCTCCTCGCCAGCGACCCTGACGTCAAGGAGGCGCTGGTCGCGAGAATGGGCGAGGGGATCCTCGGCCTCGACGGCGCACCCGACCGCGATCTCATCGCGCAGCGAGTGTTCCGTGACCGCGAGGCACTCGACTTCCTCGAGAAGCTGCTCCACCCACTCGTGTCGCGCGAGTACATGACGTGGCGCGAGCAGTTGGCGCAGCTTCCGAACCCGCCCGAGGTGTGCGTCACCGAGGTCCCCCTGCTGTACGAGGTCGGTGCGGAGAAGCGGTTCGACAAGGTCGTGGTCGTGACCGCCCCGTCGAAGCTCAGGGAAGCAAGGCGAGGAGGGCACCGCGACGATCGCGAATCGCGACTCCTCCCCGACAAGGAGAAGGCGAAGCGGGCGGACTTCGTCTACGTCAACACCGGGACGCCCGACGAACTCGACGCGTGGGTCGCCGAGGTGCTCGCCGGCCTCACCCGGGCCGCCTGACGCGCTCACACGACCATGAAGGTCATCGTTCGCCGCCGCAGCCGCTCGTCCTCGGCGTCGCTGCCATCGCCGCGTGGGTCGTCGAGTCGGAGCCGGACTGGTACCTCCGCGCCCGGTATCCGCTCGCGTACGAGCACATCCTTCGCGGGCACGCGAAGAACTACGACCTCGACCCGGCTCTACTGGCCGCCGTCGTCTACGCCGAGAGCCGCTTCGACCCGAACGCGGAGTCGGCCGCAGGTGCCGTCGGTCTCATGCAGCTCCTCCCGGAGACGGCCAAGGGGATCGCGCTCCGCACCGGCGGCGAGCGCTTCGTCGTCTCCGACCTCCGCGACCCCGAGATCAACGTCCGCTACGGATCGTGGTACCTCGATCACTTGCGCGACCGCTACGGCGACACGGCGCTCGCCCTGGCTGCGTACCACGCGGGCCAGGGGAACGTCGACCGCTGGCGGCGCGACGGGGACGGCATCGCCTTCCCGGAGACCCGCGCCTACGTCGAGGAGGTCGAGCGGGTCAGGCGCGTGTACGCGACGGCGTACCGGGCCGAGCTGGCCCCCCGATAGCGTCGCGGAGCAGCGTGAGCACGAGTTCGGTGCTGGGAACCTCCTCGCCACCTGCGCGCAGGAACGCGAGCCCGTTGAGCACGAGGTTGGCGAACGCGCCGATCTCCTTGGCGTCGAGATCGTCCCGGAACTCGCCGGAGCGCTGCGCTTCCTCGATGCCGAGCCCGGTTCGCCGGGATGACCTCCTCATGCCGTGCCTCGATCGTCCGGCAGAACTCGGGGTCGGTGCGCACACGCCGGGCGAGCTCGAGGTAGACCGAGATCCAGGCGGGGTCGAGTTCGACGACCTCGCGCACGACCGCATCGAGCCCCTCGTTCACCCAGATCTCCGACATGCGGGAGCTGTCGCGGGCGGCGAGCTCGACGAACAGGTCCTGCTTCGACGGGAAGTAGTTGAAGATCGCGCCGCGGGACAGGCCGATCGCCTCCTCGAGCCGGACGACCGTCGCCCCCTCGTAGCCGTGCTCGGCGAAGCAGCGACGGGCGCCGGCGAGGATCTGCTCCCGCCGTTCGGTTCTGCGCTCCTCGGAGATCTTCGGCATCGGCTCCCACTTTACAAAACCGTACGGACGTTTTATATTGCTCGCCGTGAGCCACGTCCGGAAGACCTCGGTGGGAGCGCTCGTCAGCTCCGAGATCGTCTCGATGCTCGGCACGCGGATGACGTACCTCGCGCTCCCGTGGTTCGTGCTGGTGACGACGGGGTCGCCCGGGAAGATGTCGCTCGTCCTCGCCGCCGAGCTCGCGCCGATGGCGATCCTCGGTATCCCCAGCGGGACCCTCGTTCAGCGGCTCGGCGCCCGGAACACCATGCTGCTCGCCGACTTCGCGCGCGCGCCGATTCTCGTCTCGATCCCGATCCTGCACGCGGCCGACCTCCTGAGCTTCCCGCTCCTCCTGGGCGCTGGTCGCGCTCCTCGGCTGCTTCATGCCGCCGTACTTCGCGGCGCAGCGCGTGATCTTGCCCGAGCTCGTCGGCGAGGACGAGCGAACGATGTCGCAGGCCAACAGCCTCATCGAGGGCGGCTCCGCGTTCGCCATGCTGATCGGCCCTGCGCTCGCCGGCCTGCTGATCCCGCTCATCGGAGCGCCGAACGTCCTCTACGTCGATGCCGCGACCTACGTCGTCGCCTTCCTGCTCGTCCTCGTGTTCGTTCCGCGACGGAAGCCCGTCGTCGGGGCGGCAGGCCGGAGGCGTGCTCGACGGTGTTCGATTCCTCCGGCAGGACAGCCTGCTCGCTCCGATCGCCGCGATCGTCGTCGCCTTCGGCTTCCTCGCCTCGGGGATGTCGGCCGGCCTCCCGGTCTATGCGTTCGACGAGTTCGACGGGAGCTCGCGCATCGCCGGGCTCTTCTACGCGGCTCTCGGAGCAGGGGCGGTCGTCGGGAGCATCCTCGCCGTGTTCGCGGTCAAGAAGGTCGCGCCACTCCGCCTCGCCGGGCTGGCGATTCTTGCGTTCATCGTGCCGATGTGGGTGCTTCCGTTCCTGCCTCCATGGCCGATCGTCACCGACGCCCTGTTCGTGGCGATGCTCTTCACACCGCTCATCAACGGGCCGTTCTTCGCCGTTCTCACGTCGCGCACGCCCGACGCGCTGCGCGCCAAGGTCATGACCGCCGTCATCTCGATCAACACGCTCGCCGCCCCGCTCGGATTCCTCGCCGCAGGGCAGGTGCTCGAGCGCTGGGGCGTGGCGACCCTGTTCACCATGGTCGCCGCGGGGATGACGCTGGCTGCACTCTCGTTCTCGGCGATCGCGTTGCGCTTCCGCGAGCTCGACCTCACGCCCGAGCCCGTCACCTTCCTGATCAGGGAGCGCGGCAACTCCAACGCGGAATCAGAGCGTCGGCGCAGAGTTCGGGCCGCGGCGCACTGATCGCGAATGCGCTCCGGAGATCGCCGGTGAACCAGACGTGCAGCATCTCGCTCGTCCCCTGCGTGAGCCGTGCGCCGGCTGGGCAGCGACCGCCCGGCAGCGGCTTCAGGCCGCGCTTGCGGCCCTCCTTGCAGACGACGTGCGAGTGCCAGCGCAGGATCGGCCCGGCCGGCGTCGTGCCGAGCTCGCCGTCCCTCGTGCTCCACATGGCTCCGACGAGCACGAGCGGACGTCCGGGCGCGTTGGCGTAGATCAGCGCCTTCGGCCGCGTGAAGTCGAAGATCGACGCGCCGCGCGGCTCCTGTCGCCGCTCCGCGTGGAAGAAGAAGACTCGCCGGTCACCGGGCTCCGCGTCCGCGTCCGCGTGTCGTAGCCCGCGCGCGTGGCGCTGGCACACGTCGTTCCACCTCCCGCGCTTCGACGCCGCCACGAGCCGGGCGAGGACGAGCCTCGCCCGCGCGCGCTGGCGCGGCGTCGCGAGCCCGACCGCAGGGTACTGGCGCAGGTGCGCGATGAGGCCGTGGCGAGCCGTCGGCGGGAGCTGCCTGGTACCAGCTGGCAGCTTGCAGACGAGAGTCGGACGGCTGTGGGTGTGCGCTCGGCTGGGGCAGCACCGGGACCGACGGTGCGAGGGCGCCGGTCGGCGAGGTGGCGCTTCCTCATCGCTGCGATCGTAGTACGGGGCCACGGCGGCTACGCTGCGTCGATGCGCCCGTTCAAGGCCTCCGACCTGTATGCGCCCATGGGCGACCAGCCGCGCGCGATCGACGAGATCGCCGCGTCCGTCGCGGACGGCAACCGCTTCCAGACGATCCTCGGCGCCACCGGCACGGGCAAGACGGCGACGATGGCGTGGGCGATCGAGAAGCTCCAGCGCCCCGCGCTCGTCATCGCGCACAACAAGACGCTCGCGGCGCAGCTCTGCAACGAGTTCCGTGAGTTCTTCCCCGAGAACGCGGTCGAGTACTTCGTCTCGTACTACGACTACTTCCAGCCCGAGGCCTACATTCCGCAGGCCGACCTCTACATCGAGAAGGACTCGTCGCGGAACGACGACATTGCGCGGCTCCGGCTCTCGGCCACGTCCTCGCTCCTCACGCGCCGCGACGTCGTCGTCATCGCGTCCGTCTCGTGCATCTACGGTCTCGGCTCGCCGGAGGAGTGGCGCGAGCGGGTGCTCATGCTCGAGGTGGGGGAGGAGCACGACCGCGACGAGGTGCTGCGCAAGCTGATCGAGAGCCAGTACGTCCGCAACGACACGGTTCTCGGGCGCGGGCGCTTCCGCGTGAAGGGCGACCTCGTCGAGATCCAGCCGGCGAACGTCGAGACCGCCTACCGCGTCTCGTTCTTCGGGGACGAGGTGGAGCAGATCACGCACTTCGATCCGCTCACGGGCGAGGTCTATTCGCACCTCGACAACCTCGTCATCTGGCCCGCGACCGAGTACGTGACCTCGAAGCCGACGATCGAGCGCGCGATCGACGACCTCCGTCACGAGCTCGAGATGCAGGTGGCGAAGTTCGAGTCGGACGGGCGCATGCTCGAGGCGCACCGCATCCGCCAGCGCACCGAGTACGACCTCGAGATGATGAAGGAGCTCGGCTTCTGCTCCGGCATCGAGAACTACTCGCGCGCGCTCGAGGGCCGGCCGGTCGGCTCGCATCCGTTCACGCTCATCGACTACTTCCCGGACGACTTCGTCTGCTTCGTCGACGAGTCGCACCAGACCGTGCCGCAGCTCGGCGGCATGTACGAGGGCGACCGCTCGCGCAAGCAGACGCTCATCGACTTCGGCTTTCGCCTGCCGTCGGCGCTCGACAACCGCCCGCTGCGCTTCGACGAGTTCCTGGGGAAGGTGAACCAGCTCGTCTTCGTCTCCGCGACCCCCGGCCCGTTCGAGCTGTCGCGGTCGAAGGTCATCGCCGAGCAGCTCATCCGCCCGACCGGCATCGTCGACCCCGAGGTCGAGCTGCGCCCGACCCGGAACCAGATCGACGACCTCCTGAACGAGATCCGCCACCGCGAGGAGGCGAACGAACGCGTCCTCGTCACGACGCTGACGAAGAAGATGGCCGAGGACCTGACGGACTACCTGCTCGAGGCGGGCGTCCGGGCGCGCTACCTGCACTCCGAGATCGACACGCTCGACCGCATCGCCATCATCCGCGAGCTGCGGCTCGGGGAGTTCGACGTCCTCGTCGGCGTCAACCTCCTGCGCGAGGGGCTCGACCTTCCGGAGGTGTCGCTCGTGGCCGTGCTCGACGCCGACAAGGAGGGCTTCCTGCGGGGCAAGACGGCGCTCGTCCAGACGACCGGGCGCGCCGCGCGCAACACGGCGGGCAAGGTGCTCCTGTACGCCGACAAGCGGACGGAGGCGATCGTCGGGGCGATGGAGGAGACGAACCGGCGCCGCGAGTATCAGGTCGCGTACAACGAGGAGCACGGGATCACGCCGGAGACGATCGTCAAGGGCGTCTCCGACATCGCCGAGCTCCTCTCGCTCGAGGCTCCGCACGTTCCCAAGTCGCGGCGTCGGCGCGGGAAGGCCGAGGTGGAGGGGATGTCGCGCGACGAGCTGGAGAAGCTCGTGATCACGCTCGAGGAGGAGATGTACCTCGCTGCCGAGGAGCTCCGCTTCGAGTACGCCGCCAAGCTTCGCGACGAGATCAAGGAGCTTCGCCGCGAGCTCCAGGCGTTCGCCGACGCGCCCGCGTAGGCGGGTCCGGCTCGGCTACGCTCGGCGGCATGTGCCGGAACATCAAGACACTCCACAACTTCGAGCCTCCCGCGACCGACGAGGAGGTCCAGGCCGCAGCGCTCCAGTACGTGCGCAAGGTCTCGGGCTCGCAGAAGCCGTCGAAGGCGAACGAGGCCGCGTTCGAGCGTGCGGTGGCCGAGGTCGCGCACGTGACGCAGCACCTCCTCGCGGAGCTCGTGACGGCATCGCCGCCGCGCGACCGCGACGTCGAGGCCGCGCGGGCTCGCGCACGCGCCGAGAAGCGCTTCGGCCGCGCCGCGTAGGTACCCCGGACCGGAGGTCTAGCGCCGGGAGACGAGCGCCGAGACGACGTGCTCGGCGTCCTCGCCGACGCCGCTGAACAGGCTCGACTTGCGCTTTCGCAGCCAGTGCAGCCCGACGAAGTAGAGACCCGGAATCGGCGACGCCCCGGCGTCGTGGAGCGGCCAACCCTGCGCGTCGGGCTCGACGCCCTCGATCCACGAGTGGTCCGCGCGAAAGCCGTTCGCCCACAGGACCGTCCCCACGCCCGCCGCGCGCAGGTCGAGCTCGCCGATCGCCGGAATCGGGAGCTTCGCGCCCGGCGGCTCGGGGTCGGCGCACTCGAGCCCCGTCTCACGCACGTGGTCGTCGATGCGACGCTCGAACGTCTCGACGAAGTCGTCGCCGAAGGCGAGGCTCTCGTTGAGACCCCGGCCGATTCGCAGCGACGTCCCGTCCACGCCCTCGATGCGTCCCAGGAGCACCGCGCCGCGGTCCGCGAGCCAGCGCGGGTTGCAGTCGTGGCCGCCGTCGTTGCCGGAGACGGGCGGATTGCACATAGCCGCGCTGCCGGTGAGGGGAGTGCGTCGAGGGTGTCGTCGATCATCCCGATGTCGAACAACCAGTGGACGAGCTCGCGATCGCGGTAGCGCCGTGGCAGCCACGGACAGTGGCCGACCGAGAGGTACACGGTGCGACCCGCGGTGAGGAGCTCGTCGGCGATCTGGCAGCCGGACTGACCGCTCCCCACGACGAGCACGGCGCCGTCCGGAAGGTCGGCCGGACGTCGGTACTCGCTCGTATGGAGCTGGAAGATGCCGGCGGGAAGCTCTTGCGCGAGCGCGGTCGGCGTTCGCCGCTGGTACGCCCCGGCTGCGACGACGACCGCGGACGCAGCGAGCGGAGCCCTCGGACGTCTCGACCTCGAACCCGCCGTCGACCTGGCTGACTCGCAGCACCTCGACGCCTTCTCGCACGGGAGCGGAGAATGAGGCGGCGTAGTCGTCGAGGTACGCGATCACCTCCGCGTTCGGGGCAAAGGCGTCCGGCTCGTCTCCGGCGTACTCGAACCCGGGCAGGAGCTGCGCCCAGTTCGGTGTGTTGAGGACGAAGTCGTCCCAGCGTTCCGTGCGCCAGGTGTTCGCGACGCGACCACGCTCGAGCACGACGTGGTCTCGGCTGTGCTGCGTGAGGAAGTAGCTCGCGCTGAGTCCTGCCTGTCCCGCTCCGACGACGATCGTGTCGACGCGCTCCATCGACGGCTCAGGCTGGGGTCGGCGCCGCCTCGAGCTTTCCCCGAAGGTAGTGCAGGTACGGCTGCGGGTCGATCGGGCCGCCGACGACCCGTTCGACGATCTCGGCGGGGGTCAGCTTGCGGCCGAGTGCGTACACGTTCTCGCGCAGCCACGCGTGCAGCTCGCCGAACTCGCCGCGCTCCATCCGCTCGTCGAGGTCGGGAATCGCGGCCCGCGCCTGCTCCCAGATCTGGACCGAGAGCACGGTGCCGAGCAGGTAGGTCGGGAAGTAGCCGAACGCGCCGCCGGACCAGTGGGAGTCCTGCAGGACGCCGAGCGCGTCGTTCGGGACGGCCACGCCCATGAGCTCCTCGAAGCGAGTGTTCCACGCCTCCGGGAGATCCACGACCGCGAGTCGGCCGGACATGAGCTCCTGCTCGAGCTCGAAGCGGAGGATCACGTGCAGGCCGTAGCTCGTCTCGTCCGCGTCCACGCGGACGAACGTCCGCCGGACGCGGTTGATGGCCCGGTGGAAGTCCTCGAGCGCGCACCGGCCCGAGCTCCGCCGGGAACGTCCGCTGGACGTGCGGGTAGAACCAGCGCCAGAACGGTAGCGACCGCCCGACGACGTTCTCCCACAGACGGCTCTGCGACTCGTGGAGCGCCATGGACGCGCCCGAGCAGAGCGGCGTGCGGTCGAGAGTGGGGCTGACACCCCATTCGTAGAGCCCGTGCCCACCCTCGTGCATCGCCGTGAAGAGCGCATTGAGGTCGTCCTCGGCGTAGCGCGTGGTCAGGCGGATGTCGTTGAGCCCGAAGGTGATCTCGTAGGGATGCACCGTGGTGTCGAGGCGGAACTCGTCCCAGCTCGCCCCGAAGCGCTCGATGAGCTCCCGCGAGAGGGCCTTCTGTCCCTCGATCGAGAACGGCCCCCGCATGAACTCGTCCTCTTCCTCAGTCGCATGCTCCGCGACGAGCGCGCTGAGCTCCGGCTCGAGGACCTCGAACAGCTCGCGTATCTCGGAGGTCTTCATGCCGGGCTCGAAGTCGTCGAGCAGGACGTCGTACGAGTCCTCGTAGGGCGCGAAGCACTCGACGTAGCGCAGGCGCAGCTCGACCATCCGCTCGAGCCACGGCCGGAACGACGCGAAGTCGGAGTCCTCCCGCGCCTTCACCCAGGCTTCGTACGACTGCGCTCCGACCCGCGCGAGCTCTCCGGCGAGCTCCGTCGGCACGCGCCGGATCTTGTCCCAGTCACGCCGAGCGACACGGATCAGCGACGCGTCGTCGGAGTCGTACGGCAGCGACTCCTCGTACGGCTCCAGCTCCTCGAAGAGCTCGCCGAGCCGCTCGTCGACCGAGAGCCCGTGGGCGACCTCCTCGAGCGTCGCGAGCTGCGCTGCTCGCCCTGCGCCGCCTCCGGGGGGCATCCACACGGTCATGTCCCACGTGAGGACGCTTTCCGTCCGTCGCAGGTCGGTGAGCTTCGCCAGGCGCTCCTTGAGCTCCGCAAGGGCCGCATCCATCGCGCGAGACTCTACCCACGCACGCGCAGGTGGCTGCCGACCACTAGCTGTCCGCTCGAGACACGGAGAATCCGCCCGGCCACCGCCGGGGCAAGCGATACACTCGAACCGTGTCGACCGAGTCGCCGGAGCTCTTCGACGACATCTATCTCGGCCTCCGCGCCGGCGGCGCTGCGCGCAAGCAACGCCGCGGCGAGCCCCTCTCGACCGAGGAAAAAGAGGCCATCGGGCGCTGGCAGCGCCTGTCCCTGTGGCGACGGACGATCGCCATCGGCGCCTTCGCGCTCGGGACGTTCGGCCTCGGCTTCACCCTCGGCGGTCTCGTCTTCGGCCGCTGGCGCAAGGCGGCCTAGACGTGCTGGCGGCTCGAGCCGCCGCGCTCTTGGGCAACCGCGCCGTCCGGCCGGTGGCTAGAGACAGCCGTCCGGGCTGAAGTTCTCGTGCCCGCGGCCCGCCTGGCAGCTGAGGTCGCGCCGCGCGGCCGTGAGGAGATACGTGCCGTCCTCCTCGTCGAACTCGAGCATCCAGCGCTCTGCTCGAACCGAGTCGTCCGCGAGTCCGTCGAGCGTGACGACGACCGTCTGCGGTCCCGTGCCCTCCGGCCCTGCCGTCGCCTCGATCGTCGTTGTCGCTGCGGTTCGTTCGTCCAGCCGGAGGAACTCGGCCGCGGCCATGGTGGCCGAGCCCTCCCAGTGCTCGTCGATCGATGCCTGGTGGGACGCGAAGTCGTCCACCGACACGACGCCGTTTTCGCCGGGCTCCGGTGGGCCGCCCCAGGCGTGCTCGCCTTCCGCAGCCGAGGAGCAGCCCGCGGCAGCGCCTACCAGCAGGCACAGGGCGCCGCAGAGCGAGCACTCGCATGCCGGCGTTGTACCGGCGAGGTGTTAAGCGAATGCGGCGATCGCCTCCATGAATGCACCCATCTGACGTTCGAGGCGCGCGCCCATCGCCGCCCCGACGACGCCGATGTTGTTGACGATCAGGCCGGCACGGAGGATCACCGCCTCGAACTCCTCGTCGACGCGAAGCGCCGAGAGCTTCTCCGCGTCGCCCCGCACGAAGAAGAAGCCGTTGAGGTCGCCTCCGTGCTGCTCGAGGAAGACCGGCTCGAAGCTCTCGATCGTGCCTTCCGACTGAAGCCCCGTGAAGTACTCGATGGTCGAGTTGAACGTCTCCACGGCTTCCGCCTCGCGGCCCCGGACGACCTCGCCCCAGCCGATGAAGAGACCGGCGTCTGCCATATCCCCACCTCCTTCGTTTGACGCTCCAGGATGCCACGCTGGCGCCCCGCTCAGCCATCCGTCGCCGCGGTGGGCGGACCGCGCGCCGTGTCAGCCGGTGACCCCTCCGGGGCGCGCCTTGGCTCCGAGAACGCGCACCGTCGCGCGCGCCGAGCAATTCCGTCGCTGACTCGCTCCGGCCAGTCGCCGAGCCGCCTGTGTGTTCTCGGACTCCACGCACGCCACGTTCGTCACCAGAGTTGGACGTGACACCGTGTTGGCCCGCGCGACCACGAGGAACTGTCTGGTCGTGCGCGGCGCCAGGCGCCGGACCGTCCAGCAGGCGCTGCCGCGAACGAAGCGGGCGCCGGGCGCTCGCATGAAGGCGAGCCCCTCCGGCAACACGTCGCACACCGTGACGTTACGGGCTGCGACGTTCCCTCTGCCTGCGCGGATCGTGATCGTGAACCGCACCGCCTCGCCACCCTGCACCCGGTTGCGGTTCGCATCCTTGTCCGGGGTCACGGCCGGAGGCCGGGGCGCCGGAGGACGGGGAGGAGTCGGCGGTTGGTGGGGTGTCGGCGGGGTAGGTGTAGGCGGAGTAGGTGTAGGCGGGGTAGGTGTGGGTGGCGTAGGTGTAGGCGGCGTCGGTGTCGGTGGCGTAGGTGTAGGCGGGGTGGGAGTCGGCGGCGTCGGGGCACAACCGGGAGCGATGGTGATGGTCTGGGCCTGGGTGGCGGTCAGGGTCGGCTCCGTCGAGTCGACCACCGTCACGGTGAAGTTGTAGGTCCCCGCTGCGGTGGGGGTTCCGGTGATCGCCCCGGTCGAGGGTGCGAGCGTCAGCCCCGGTGGCAGGGTCCCCGCCGAGACCGACCAGGTAAACGGCGCGGTGCCACCCTCGACACTGAGGGTGTCGGCCGAGTAGGTCATGCATTCGGTGCCGTTGGGCAGCGGCGTGCACGAAATCTGGACTGCGCCCACGATGTTGGTGATCCAGCGCTGAAGGTGTTGCAGATCAGCGTCACTTCGAGCCAACCGGGTGAAGACATCAATCCCGATCCCGGATCATCGTCGGGAACGTCGGGGCGAGGTCCGGTTGACGCTTGTTGAAACTGATCGTGACGGTCGTGCTGCAGCGATGACCGATATGCCGACGTCGGTCCCGGCGGCCGGTGATCAGGTGTTGTTGGTCACGGTGACATTGGGGCGCCGGACAGCAGCAGGATGCCGGTGAATTTGCACCGGCCAGCCGGGGTCTGGTGTAGCCGCTGCCGAAGATCGTGTTGTTCGCCACCCTGCCCCGGCGGCCGCCCACATACGAGACGCCGTTCGGCGCGACCAACCCTGCAAGGGATGCGACGGACCGCCGATGCTGCTGGAGAGGTTCATGGTCATCGACCTGGCCGATGACCGGGTTCGAACCCGCTCTTTAGAAAGTCCGTGAGACCGTCGTATCGGTGATCGTGACCGTGCGTGCTGCTGTGATGCCGTTCGCACGGATGGCCCTTCCGGACTGGCAGGAACCGAACGCGAACCTGCTGCTGGAAGAGGTGGTCGACAATGACGTTGTCTACGGTGCCGCTAGCATCATTGAAGAAGATCCCGTACAACGGCGTCGGCCGGAGTCCGCACGCAAGCAGTTGGAATCCCGTGACAGGACCCTGATGATCGTGAGGTTCTAGATGCTCATCTGTCTGCCCCGGAGCCTGCATTGGTCAGAATCCCACCGATGAACTGAGTGGTACTATCGGGAAGTCGGGATGTCGGTGGCGGAGATGGTGTGGCCGGCGCCGTTGACGGTGTGATGGCCGCTCGGAACCGTTAGTGGGGACGTCACTTCCCCACAGTCAGCGGTCAACGTGAAGGTGCTTCCGGTTGACAGTACCCGCATCGCACACGCGACTGTCAATGGCCCCCCCGGGAATGGGAGCGGCGTTAGCCACCCCGCCTCCCGTGGTGAAGGAGCCAGGTAGGGCAAGTGCGGTCATCGTCATCGTCATCGCCACCACGGCGAGACGCACCCGAAATCGCGACATCCCTACCTCCGAACTGTCGGACCGCGGCGTAGAGCCAGTGTTCTTGCTCTACCCGGTGGCGTCAATCCCTATACACGTTACTTCGTGATCAGGACCGGAGTGCCTTCCCGGGCAACCCGCGCGGACAGGCGGATCGCGTGGTTGTCGATGCGGATACAACCGTGCGAACGGGCGCTTCCGAGCGGATCCCCCAGGCTCGCCGGCCCGCGACCGTGCAGCGCGACGTCCCCGGGCCGCCGCCGAACCGGAACAGCGCATTCGAGTGGGCCGTGAGATGGAGCGCCCACGGGCCGAGGAACCCGTTCGGGTCCGGCTGCGCCACCCGCTCTCCGACGGCGAACAGGCCGTGCGGCGTTGGGTAGGCGGGCTCACCCACGACGGCGCCATAGCTGCGGATGATGCGTCCGCCACGGAGCAGGCGCACCAGGCGCCGGCCCGTCGAGATCTCGATCCGGTACGCAGTCCTCCGTAGTTGGACGACGTCTGCTGGGATCCATCCCGATGCCCCATTCGGGCGAATCGGCAGGCGTACTCTGAGCCAGACCCTGCCGTCCTCCGTGGTGCTCGAGCGGAGGACGAGCAGCCCGACCGGCCCTCCGTTCCAGCGCGCGCGCGTGCCGAGGCGCGCTACGACTCGCCCGGCGCCCGGCCCGGTGCGCGCGACGGTCGGGGTGATGACGCGCGCGATCCACGCTTCGGCCCGGGTAGGCCCGGCGGGCGTCGCATCGGCCGCAGTCGAGCTCCCGGCCAGGGTGAGAGCCACGGCCAGGCCGAGCACGATCGCGAAGGGAGTTCTGGACACCTCTGGGACAACGAGTGTACGGAGGAAGGCCGCGGTCGCCAACATGCGAACGTCTGTTCGCCTGGGTACAATTGCGCGCCTATGACGAAGGCTGACGAGCTCGTCGTCCACGGCGCCCGCGAGCACAACCTCAAGAACGTCACCGTCCGCATCCCGCGGAACGCGCTCGTGTGCATCACCGGGCTCTCGGGCTCCGGGAAGTCGTCGCTCGCGTTCGACACGATCTACGCCGAGGGGCAGCGGCGATACGTCGAGTCGCTCTCGGCCTACGCCCGCCAGTTCCTGCAGATGATGGAGAAGCCCGACGTGGACTCGATCGACGGGCTCTCGCCGGCGATCTCGATCGACCAGAAGACGACCTCGCGCAACCCGCGCTCGACGGTCGGCACGGTCACGGAGATCTACGACTACCTGCGCCTGCTGTACGCGCGCATCGGGCGGCCGCACTGCCCGATCTGCGGACGCCCGATCGCGGGTCAGTCGCTCGACCAGATCGTCGAGCAGGTGCTCCGGCTGCCGGAGGGCACGAAGTTCACCGTCAACGCGCCGGTCGTCCGCGACCGCAAGGGCGAGTACAAGGACGTCCTCGAGGAGCTGCGGCGCGACGGCTTCACGCGCGTGAAGGTGGACGGCGAGCAGCGCCTTCTCGAGGAAGAGATCGTCCTCGACAAGAAGTTCAAGCACACGATCGAGGTCGTCGTCGACCGGCTCGCGATGAAGGCCGATCTCCGCCATCGCCTCACGCAGTCGATCGAGACCGCGACCTCGCTCGCCGAGGGGCTCGTGGTGATCGACGTCGTGGACGGCGAGTCGATGACGTTCTCCGAGAACCTCGCGTGCCCCGACCACGGCGTCTCGTTGCCGGAGCTCGAGCCGCGCGTCTTCTCCTTCAACTCGCCGCACGGGGCGTGTCCCCGCTGCACCGGGCTGGGCGCGCAGCTCGAGATCGACCCGGACCTGCTCGTCCCGGACACGTCGCTCTCGATCGAGGAGGGTGCGCTCGTCCCCTGGACGATCGGCAGCCAGAACTTCTACGACTCGGTGATCGAGGCCGTCGCCGAGCGGTACGAGATCCCGCTCGACGTGCCCTGGCGCGACCTGACCGAGGCGCAGCAGGACAGGTTCCTGCACGGCACGGGCGGCGAGAAGATCTTCGTGACCTACCGCAACCGGATGGGTCGCAGGCGCCAGTACACGATGGCCTTCGAGGGGCTGCTGACGAACCTCCAGCGGCGCTACAAGGAGACCGACTCCTCGCAGCAGCGCGACCGGATCGAGGAGTACATGAGCTTCCGGCCGTGCCCCGTGTGCAACGGTGCCCGCCTCAAGCCCGAGGTGCTCGCCGTCACGATCGGCGAGAGGTCGATCCACGACTTCACGCGGATGTCGGTGACGAGGGCGCTGCGCTTCGTCGACGAGCTCGAGCTCGACGAAGACGGAGGAGCTGATCGGGCGGCGCATCCTCAAGGAGGTCCGCGAGCGGCTGACGTTCCTCGAGAACGTCGGCGTCGGCTACCTCCAGCTCGACCGCGCGGCGAAGACGCTCTCGGGCGGCGAGGCGCAGCGCCTGCGGCTGGCGACGCAGATCGGCTCGCAGCTCGTCGGCGTCCTCTACATCCTCGACGAGCCGTCGATCGGGCTCCACCAGCGCGACAACGGACGCCTCATCGCGACGCTCGAGCGGCTCCGCGACGTGGGCAACACCGTCCTCGTCGTCGAGCACGACGAGCAGATGATGCGCTCGGCGGACTGGGTGGTCGACCTCGGGCCGGGCGCCGGCGAGCACGGGGGCGAGATCGTCGCGGACGGCACCGCGGACGACGTCGCGTCGACGCTCGGCTCGGTCACCGGGCAGTTCCTGAGCGGCGAGCGGCGGATCCTCGTCCCTCCGAGGCGCGAGGACGACGAGCGCGGCTGGTTCTCCGTCCGCGGCGCGACGATGCACAACCTGAAGGGCATCGACGTCGACTTCCCCGTGGGGCGGTTCATCGCCGTCACCGGCGTCTCGGGCTCGGGCAAGTCGACGCTCGTGAACGAGATCCTCTACAAGGCGCTCGCGAACCGGCTGAACCGCATGCGGACGAAGCCGGGCGACCACGAGAGCGTCGAGGGGATCGACTGCTTCGACAAGGTCATCGAGATCGACCAGAGCCCGATCGGGCGCACGCCGCGCTCGAACCCGGCGACGTACACCGACCTCTTCACGCACGTCCGCGAGCTCTACTCGCTGACGCCCGAGGCGAAGATCCGCGGCTACAAGCCCGGCCGCTTCTCGTTCAACGTGCGCGGCGGCCGCTGCGAGGCGTGCAAGGGCGACGGCACGATCAAGATCGAGATGCACTTCCTGCCGGACGTCTACGTCCCGTGCGAGACGTGCCACGGTCACGCGCTACAACCGCGAGACGCTCGAGGTGCGCTTCAAGGGGAAGTCGATCTCGGACGTGCTCGAGATGTCGGTCGAGGAGGCGCTCGAGTTCTTCGCGAAGATCCCGAAGATCCGGCGGCGCCTGCAGACGCTGCACGACGTCGGGCTCGACTACGTCAAGCTCGGCCAGCCGGCGACGACGCTCTCGGGCGGCGAGGCGCAGCGCGTCAAGCTCGCGGCCGAGCTCTCGAAGGTCGCGACCGGGAAGACGCTGTACATCCTCGACGAGCCGACCACGGGCCTCCACTTCGCCGACATCGAGAAGCTGCTCGAGGTGCTCCAGCGGCTCGTCGACTCCGGGAACACCGTGCTCGTGATCGAGCACAACCTCGACGTCATCAAGCAGGCCGACTGGATCATCGACCTCGGTCCCGAGGGTGGCGACGAGGGCGGCGAGGTGATCGCGACGGGGACGCCGGAGGACGTCGCCGAGGTCGACGAGTCCGCGACCGGGCAGTACCTGCGCGGCGTGCTCGCGGAGCGCGCGGCGGCGGCCGCCTAGCGCGGTCTGGCGCCGCGCGGGCGACTGCGCGGCGCGTTCTCGAGCGTGTAGAGCCGCCCCTTGCCGACGAGGAGCCCGCGCGAGCCGGCGACGACGAGCGGGGAGTAGTGACCGTCGGGGAAGCTGCCACTCGATCTCGCCCGTGCGGGCGTTCAGCGCGAACGTCTCGCGGCGGGTCGTGGCGATATAGACGCGGCCGTTCGTCACGGTCGGCGAGCCGAGGATCTTCCCTCCAGGTCGCGCCTCCAGAGCACCTCGCCGTCTCGCGCTGACAGCGCGTAGAACGATCCCTGCAGTCGTGCCGACGTACACCTTCTCCTTCCAGACGGCAGCGGATCCGTAGATCGAGCCCGCGAGCCGCCGGCTCCAGCGATGCACGCCCGTGCGTGCGTCGAAGGCGGAGAAGACCCCGTCGATGACGCCGGCGTACACGCGGTCGTAGGCCACCGCCGGCGTCGCGTAGTACCCGCCCTCGGTCCACGACTTGCGGCGGACGAGGCTGCGAAGGCCGAGCAGGACGCGCACCCCCGCGTCGTCCGCGAACGCAGTCGTCTTCCAGCGGAGCCGTCCGCTCCAGCCGTCGAAGCTGTAGACGCGCCGGTCGTAGGCCGAGATGTAGAGCCTGCGGCCGAGAAGCGACGGGCTGGAGGCGACCTTGCTCGGGAGGCGATGGCTCCAGATGACGCGACGGTCCTCGCCGAGCCTCATCGCGTACACCCTCGATTCGCTGCGGCTTCGAAAGGCCGAGAAGAAGAGCCGGTCGGCCACGATCGCCGGGCTCGCCTCGACGTTCCCTGCGTTGAAGCGCCAGAGGACACGTCCGCTGGTGAGGCCCAGGGCGACCACGCCGCCACGCCTGTCCTTGCCCGCGCGACACGGTGCCGAGCCGGACCAGCCGATGTAGACGATCCCCCCGCGGACCGCCGGCGACGACGCAATGCACCCGCGCGATGTCCGTCACCCACGCTCGCGTCCCGTCCCGTGCGCTGGCAGCGATGACGAGCCCGTCGTGCGTCCCGAAGACGACGCGTCCCTGTGACACCGCGGGCGGCATCTCGATGAGGCTTTCGCCCGGAATCCGGTGCACGACGCGGAACGGCGGCCGGAGGCCGGGAAACGACGAAGCGCGCCCGCGCCGGCGACGCGCCGAACATGGGCCAGCTGGCGTCCGGGATCGCCTTCCGGCTGCTCGCCCGCGCCTCCGCCGGTGTGAGAGCGCTGCCGAGGAACGGGCCCCCGACCGCCTCTCGGATCGGGACGAAGCT
Source organism: uncultured Gaiellaceae bacterium (assembly GCA_963808865.1). Taxonomy (GTDB): domain Bacteria; phylum Actinomycetota; class Thermoleophilia; order Gaiellales; family Gaiellaceae; genus GMQP-bins7. Next base: position 188,675 of record CAWEGY010000004.1, read on the forward strand.
CAAGACCACCCACGCCGACAGGGCGCCGATCGCGAGCAGGCCGACGACCACCCCGAACGCAAGCGACCTGGCCCACCCAGCCACGCCTCGACTCTAATCG
>CAWEGY010000005.1:0-52341 GCA_963808865.1 uncultured Gaiellaceae bacterium
CGGGCGTGCGTCGGTCAGCCGCACTCCTCGAAGACGTGCAGCGCCACCGCTTTTGTGGACAGAAGGACGTACAGAGAGCGGCTCGCTCGGATCCCAGCCGATCGTGTGCGCTCCCTCGCTCGGTCTCGATCGGTCTCCAAGTGCCGCAGGAGAGCTTATACCGTCGAAAGAGCAGACGCAGCCCCGGATCGCCTATCGCGACGTAGATGCGCCGTGACCCGGTGTCGTGCATGACGACGTCGGGGACGCCCGGCAGCGGCATGACTCGTGGACCACGTCGCCGCTGGTCGCAGTCGAGTACGACGAGTGCGCCCCCGTCCGCCGCGCAGAAGAGGCGACCGTCCGTCGAGCCCGAGCCCGTGCGGGCCGGCGGCTGGCACCGGGGAACGCTTCGGCGATAGAAACGGCGTCAGCAGCGTCGATGACGAGGACCTCGGCCGGCTCGCTGAATGTTCGCGTAGATGCCGGTCCCGCTCCTCGTCATAGAGCGCCCAGCGCGGCCGTCCCGCAAGCGGAATCTCCACAGATCGGCGGCATCGAGTCCACGTCGACGACCGAGGCGCTGTGAAGGGCGTCACCGACGTTGAATGAGTAGAGGCGGCGGCGGATGCGATCGTAGGCGAGCCCGTTCGGATAAGGCTGCGACGTCAACCTGCTCCGAGCAAAGCCTCGTCGGAGCCGCGGAAGTCAGCTGAGCCGCGCCCGCTGCCCGATCGGAGGTGAAGAGGAGGTCGTGCTCCTGGTCGATGAGCACGCCGGCGACACCGGGAAGGCTCGTCGAGGGAACCGTCAGAAACGTAGGCGTCCGGCAGTCGATCACGTCGACGCGGTCGGCGCCCGTGTGCGCGACGTACATCCGCGAACCAGCGGGTCTGCAAGCCAGACGTCTGCATGGTCGAAGCCGCGCTTCGGCCCTGGCGGAACCGCAATGAAGTCGACGCGATCGAGGCTCACACGCTTCCGGTCCAGCTCGCGCCGGAACGCCCGCCTGCACCTCCGCCTTGCACCATGCGTACAGCGCGTCGTAGACGGGAAGCGAGAGCTCCAGCTGCGCTGGTCGCCGAGATCCAGGAGCGAGAAGCCGTCGGCGACCGCAAGGAGCCCGCCGATTGCGGTGTGGCGTCGAGATCGTCGGACATGTCCGCTCCGTGGAGACTCGGGCCAGCAGCCTCAGAGCCGGATCGTCGAGCCCGTAGTCCTCGACCAGCACCTCGAACGAGCAGAGGCCGTCGCGGTGCGTGAATCGGCGCCGGGGGCGTCGAACGAGTGTGCGCCCTCCCGCTCGGCGACCCCGAGGACCTCGGTCGGCTGGCACGTACACGAACTCCGCCTCGGGATCGATGAAGCTTGATCAGCCAGGGCAGGCGATCCGGTCGGTCCTCGGATGTTCGCGGGTGACCCATTTGCATGCCGGTCTCCTTTCCGCTCAGGATGGCTCGCGACCGAGCAGCAGGCCCGCCGGCGGTACTCGTAGAGGCCGTCGAACAGCGACCCGGTGACCGCGAGCAGCTCGTCGTCGCCGTGGTCATCGACAGCCCGCGGACGAGCACGTCGAGCCCGGGGGCCTCGGGGGCGCCGTAGCGGTCGTCGTCGAGGTCCGCCTCGTGCACGATCTTCGGCGAGCTCCCAGAGCACGGGGTCGTCGAGCTCGTAGCGGCGAGGAAGGTCTCGAAGCTGCAGCCGCCGTCGTGATGGCCGAGCTCGACGCCGCGCATGTCGAAAGGGGTGGCGTCGGCCGGCGACGTCGGCCGGGTCGTCGACGAACACGAACTCGGCGTCGCGGGTCGATGAAGCGGCGGATCAGCCAGGCGCAGGCGGCGCGATCGACGTGGCAGCCGGGGCGGGTCGCCCACCTCATGCCGCGACCGCCTCGAGTGCAGCTCGCCGAGCGCCTCGACGGCCGCGCGCGCCCGCTCGCGCTCGGGCGGGGGAAGTAGTCGCGTGCGCCGATCCGGCGAGCTCTCGCCGCACCGCGAGCGTAGCGGCCGCCGTCGGCGAGAGGCCATGACGGCAGAGCTGTCGGGCCTCCTCGATCACGCGCGCGGTACTCGGCGGCCGACTGCCGTCGGCCATCCGCGTGGCGAGCGCGCGCTCCTCCTGCTCGAGCCCGGCTCGGCCGACCCAGATCGTCGCTTCGCCGCCGGCCTCGAGCGATCTCGTCCGCCAGCCACTCGAGCTGCTCCCGGTTCCGGCGTCGAGCGGCAGCGCGACCAGGCCGTCGAGAGCTGGGCGGCTCCGAGCCGCCTCAGCTTCCGCCAGAGCGCGATGCGGGGAGTCGAAGGCTCGCGCGGCAGGCGGTATGCGAGCAGCACCCACTGAGTGCGCGGTTGTGTCATCGAGAAGTGAGTTTAGCAACCACGGTTACACCATTGCAAGCGGGAGGTATGCAGACGTCGTGGGGCCACCCTGATCGCCGTCAGCGGACGCTGCTAACGTCCGTCTGATGGAGACCGAGTTCCGCCAGGAGGAGATCGAGCGCCTCGTCGCGTTCGAGCGGAAGTTCGGCAAGGAGGGGCTCACGTTCGACGACGTGCTCCTCGTCCCGGCGGAGTCGTCCGTGCTGCCGAACGACGTCTCGACGGTCGACCCGGCTGACTCCCGCGATCTCGCTGAACATCCCGCTGATCTCGGCGGCGATGGACACCGTCACCGAGGCCGGCTGGCGATCGCGCTCGCCCGCGCGGGCGGCATCGGGATCATCCACCGCAACCTCTCGATCGACGGATCAGGTCGCCGAGGTGGACAAGGTCAAGCGCTCCGAGTCCGGGATGATCGTGGAGCCGGTCACGCTCGCGCCGCAGAGCACCGTCGCCGAGGCGCTCGAGCTGATGGAGCGCTACCACATCTCGGGCGTGCCGATCACGGACGAGGGCGAGCGGCTCGTCGGGATCCTCACGAACCGCGACCTTCGCTTCGAGACGGACACGACCAGCCGGTCTGCGAGCTGATGACGAGCGAGAACCTCGTCACCGCGCCGCGTCGGCACGACGCTGGAGCAGGCCGAGAGCGATCCTCCACCGCAACAAGATCGAGAAGCTGCCCGTGGTCGACGACGAGCGGCGATCTGAAGGGGCTCATCACCGTCAAGGACATCCAGAAGACGGATCAAGTACCCGGACGCGACCAAGGACGACCAGGGCCGGCTTGCGGGTGGGCGCGGCGGTCGGCGTCGGCGCCGACTGCCTCGAGCGGGCCGCAGCGCTGGTCGCGGCGGAGGTGGACGTCGCTCGTCGTCGACACGGCGCACGGCCACTCGCCGGCGTGCTCGAGACGCGTCCGCGCGCTCAAGGCGGAGCTACGAGGTCGCAGGTCATCGCGGGCAACGTCGCGACCGGCGACGGCGCCGCTGCGCTCATGGACGCTGGAGCCGACGCCGTGAAGGTCGGCGTCGGGCCCGGGCTCGATCTGCACGACGCGCATCGTCGCCGGCGTCGGCGTACCGCAGATCACGGCGATCCACGACGCGACGCAGGCGCCGCCGCGCCAGGACGTCCCGATCATCGCCGACGGCGGCATCCAGTACTCGGGCGACATCGCGAAGGCGATCGCCGCGGGCGCCGACGTGGTGATGCTGGGGTCGCTGCTCGCCGGCACCGACGAGGCCCCGGCGAGGTGATCGTCTGCGCAGGGCGAGCGCTTCAAGGAGTACCGCGGGATGGGCTCGCTCGGCGCGATGAAGGCGCGCTCGTTCTCGAAGGACCGGTACTTCCAGGGCGACGTCGAGGACGTCGACAAGCTCGTTCCCGAGGGGATCGAGGGCCGCGTCCCGTACAAGGGCCCGCTCTCGGCGATCGTGCACCAGCTCGTCGGCGGGCTGCGGCAGTCGGCATGGGCTACTGCGGCGCGGCGACGATCGAGGACATGAAGACGGCGACGCGCTTCACCCGCATCACGCCGGCGGGGCTGCAGGAGAGCCACCCGCACGACGTCACCATCACGAAGGACGCCCCGAACTACAGGCGCTGATGGCGAAGGTCGTCCCGCTCCCGACGCCCGAGACCACAGCGGAGGAGCGTCCTGTCCTCGTCGTCGACCTCGGCGGGCAGTACAGCCAGCTCATCGCGAGACGCGTCCGCGAGGCGCGTGTCTACTCGGAGCTCGTCGGACACCGCTTGACGGCTGCGGAGGTCGCGCGTCGGAACCCCGCCGCGCTGATCCTCTCCGGCGGGCCTGCCTCGGTGTTCGCCGACGGTGCGCCGGAGCTCGACGTCGACATCTTCTCGCTCGGGATCCCCACGCTCGGCATCTGCTACGGGATGCAGCTCATGGCCCGCGACCTCGGTGGCGCCGTCGAGCGAACGGGCGCCTCGGAGTTCGGCAAGGCCGAGCTGGAGGCGGAGGAGTCGGAGCTCTTCCACGACCTGCCGCCCGAGCAGACCGTATGGATGAGCCATCGCGACTCCGTCACCGCGCCGCCCGCGGGTGCGGAGGTGACGGCCAGCTCGCCGTCCACGCCGATCGCCGCCTTCGAGGACCGCGCGCGCCGCCTGTACGGCGTCCAGTTCCACCCCGAGGTCGTGCACACGCCGCACGGCCAGGAGATCCTGAAGAACTTCCTGTACGAGGTCGCCGGGGCGCCTCCCACGTGGACTCCGGCTGCGGTCATCGAGGAGCAGGTCGAGCGCATCCGCGCAGCGGTCGGCTCCGAGCGGGTGCTGTGCGCGCTCTCGGGCGGCGTCGACTCCGCGGTCTCGGCGCTGCTCGTGCACAAGGCCGTTGGCGATCAGCTGACGTGCGTCTTCGTCGACCACGGGCTCCTGCGCGAGAACGAGGCCGAGCAGGTCGTGGAGACGTTCGGCGGGCACTTCCAGGTGCCGCTCGTCCATGTGCAGGCGCAGAAGCGCTTCCTCTCGCGGCTCGCGGGCGTCGCCGATCCCGAGGAGAAGCGCAAGATCGTCGGCGAGGAGTTCATTCGCGTCTTCGAGGACGAGGCGAAGGCTCTGTCTCGCGCAAACAACCTTGGCGGCGACATCCGCTTTCTCGTCCAGGGGACGCTGTACTCGGACGTGATCGAGTCGGGAGGGACGGAGGACGGGGTCTCGGCGCTCATCAAGTCGCACCACAACGTCGGCGGCCTCCCGGCGGACATGGCGATCGAGCTGATCGAGCCGCTGCGCCTCCTCTTCAAGGACGAGGTTCGCCGCGTAGGCGAGGAGCTCGGCCTACCCGAGCGGATGGTCTGGCGCCAGCCCTTCCCCGGTCCTGGCCTTGCGATCCGCATCATCGGCGAGGTCACCGAGGAGCGCCTCGCGATCCTGCGGCGCGCGGACGCGATCCTGCTCGAGGAGATCCGGAGGGCCGATCTCTACCGCGATCTCTGGCAGAGCTTCGCCGTGCTGCCCGCGATTCGCTCCGTCGGCGTCCAGGGCGACGAGCGGACGTATGCCTATCCCGTCGTGATCAGAGCCGTCACCTCCGAGGACGCGATGACGGCGGACTGGGCGCGTCTTCCGTACGAGGTGCTGGAGGCGATCTCCAGTCGCGTCATCAACGAGATTCCGGGCGTCAATCGCGTCGTCTACGACGTCTCTTCGAAGCCGCCCGCGACGATCGAATGGGAATGAGGCGTCGCCGTCGCTAGGTAGGCTCGCGCGCTGAAATTCGACGAGGAGGCGCGATGTCCGAACTGTGGCAGGACGAGGGCTTCGGCAGCGGGACCGGGCTGGAGGACGAGGGCGAGGAGAACATCGAGACCGACGTCGAGGACGGCTTCGACGATCCCGAGGACGCCGAAGAGCCCCAGGACGAGGCCTGGGACGAGGACGCCGAAGACGACTAGCGGCTAGACGATCGAGAAGCCATCGCCTCCCTGTGGCTCCTCGATCGTGACCTCGACGTGATCCACGCGAGCACCACGCGGCCCTTCCCGGCACAGCTCGACGAGGCGCTCCACGGCGTCCGTGGACCTTCGAACACGGCCTCGACGGTGCCGGCGCGCGTGTTCTTGACCCAGCCTGCGACACCCTCGGCCACCGCCCGTCGCCGCACCGTCTCGCGAAAGAAGACTCCTTGCACGAACCCATGGACGACGACGCGACGCCGGATCACGCCGCCATCGTGGCGGATCGAGCGCTCAGCTCTGCTTGCGTGCGACGACCAGGACGTACTCGTAGACGTACTCGGCGTTCGCTCCCGGAGCGCCCGTATCGCCCGGGTTGCGAAGTCCAGGAACTGCTCGTCGAGCTGGGCGAGGTGCTCCGGCTAGGCGCTGAGGTAGTCGTAGAGCGCGATCACGGGTCCGAACTTCTCCTTGAACAGCTCGACGTACTCCTTCGGACCACCTGGGCTGCGCTCGACGTAGCTCGTGCGGGTCAGGACGAGCGACGCGACCCGCTCGCCGAACAGCTCGCGGACGTGCTCCTCGTTGCCCCACAGGATCGGCGACTGTGCTCCTGGCGGCGTTGGAGGAGCGAACCGCGTGAGCGTCTCGAAGAAGTCGAGAGCTGTCCCGCTCGGGTGCGAAGTTGGCCATCCCGATCGTGCCTCCCGGCCGGCAGACGCGCAGCAGCTCGTCTGCGACCTTCTGGTGACTTGGCGGGAAGATCGCGCCGAAAGACGAGGTCACGACGTCGAACTCGGCGTCCGCGAAGGGCAGCGCCTCCGCGTCGGCCTCGACCCATTCGACGTCGACCCCGAGCGCAGCGGCCTCGCGGCGGCCGGCCTCGAAGTTCTCGGGCGTGAGATCCGAAGCGACGACGTCGTGCGCCGGTCTCGGCTGCCCGCAGTGCGACGTTCCCGGTTCCGGCGGCGACGTCCAGCACGCGCTGACCAGGGCCGATCCCGCACGCCGCAACGAGCACCGGGCCGACGTCCCAGACCGTCTGCTTCGCGAAGGCGTGGTAGTCGCCGAGCGCCCACATCGCGCGTTCGGGGCGGGCTGCGGATGCTCTCGTGCGTCGTCATCTGACCTCCCAGCTCCTCGATCCGGACGAGCGCGGCGACCTCGACCAGCGCGCGCGCCGCGCCATCGCCTCGTCGTCCATGCGCTGAGCGTAGACGACGAGCTCGGTCGCCGACTTCGCCGAAATCGGCCATCTTTCGGCCGATACCGACAAGCTGCTGCTACCGATGAGATCCGCGCCTCGGTGTGGTCGTAACGACAGACCACGACGAGAGAAAGGACGAATCCATGAAGCCGACGACCACGACGCTCGCCTCCGTCGATGGAGCTGCACCATGACCAAGGTGGTCGCAATCATGTCGATGTCTCTCGACGGGTACGTCGCCGACGCGAACGACGGGGTCGCGGAAGTTTTCGACTGGTACTTCTCCTCGGGCGACGTCGAGATCACGATGCCGAGCACGACATCGGGCATGACGTTCCACGTCTCGGCGCCGAGCGCCGACCACCTCAGGGGCTTGATGGCTGAGACCGGTGCCTTTCTCATCGGTCGGCGCACGTTCGAGGTCGCCGACGGCTACGGCGGCCAGCACCCATGGGGTGTGCCCGCTTTCGTGGTCACCCACGACGTGCCCGACGGCTGGCCACGGCCCGGCTCGACCGTCCAGTTCGTCACCGACGGCATCGAAAGCGCCGTTGCTCGGGCGAAGTCGGCTGCCGACCCGAAGCTCGTGCTCGTGCACGGCGCCGAAACGATCCAGCAGTGCCTGGGCGCCGGGTTGCTCGACGAGATCCACATCGATCTGGCTGCCGTGTTACTGGGCGCTGGCGTGCGGCTGTTCGACCACCTCGCGGACACACCGGCCGTCCTCGGGAATCCGACAGTCGTCAGCGGTGTGGGTGTCACGCATCTGCGCTATCCCGTGCACACGTCGTAGATCGGATCGGAACGACATGTCGGTAGAACGCTCGTAGACTCCCTCCGTACAGCTGAGGCGAGAGTCGGTGAACGGAGGGCGCATGAGCGAATACGCGATCAAGCCGCTTAACGCCACGACTTGGGATGCCTACGCCCGTCTCCTCGACAAGCACAACGGGTGTGGGTTCGGTGGTTGCTGGTGCACGTGGTTCCATACGCGAGAGGGCAGGCCTGAGGGCGAGATGGGCCGCCCCTGGAAGGAGCGTCTCGTTCGCGAGGGGAAAGCGCACGCTGCTCTGGTCTTCGACGGAGACGACGCGGTGGCGTGGTGTCAATACGGCACTCCGGAGGAGCTTCCGAACATCCACCACCGGAAGGATTACGAGGCGACGCGAACGGAAGAGCTTCCTGACTACCGCCTCACGTGCATCTTCGTGGACCGGGACTATCGGCGGAAAGGCGTCGCAGGTGTGCGCTTCGTGGTGCCATCGACCTGATCGCGAAGGCGGGCGGTGGCGTGGTGGAGGGCTATCCGCAGGACACGCAGGGCAAGAAGATCTCGGCCAAGTTCCTCTACAACACCACGCGCAGCCTCTATGAGCAGACCGGCTTCAGCTACGACCGGCCGAAGGGCAAGAACCATTGCGTGATGCGCATGACGGTTTCACCTGACGGGGCGTCTCGACGCGCTCCCGCCAGGTGACGCCGGCGACGTTGTAGCTCAGGGAGCATTCCCGCGCGGACCGCGTGGGCCGCAGCAGCCGTGCGGGACGGCTGGTCGAGCTTGCGCAGGATGTTCGTGACGTGGCGATGCACGGTGTGCTCGCTGACGACGAGGCGCGCCGCGACCTGGCGGTCGGTCATGCCGTCCGCAACGAGCGCGAGCACCTCGCGCTCGCGCGGGGTGAGGGTGGGCGGAGCGGTCTCGGACGCGGACGAGGCTGCGTGCGCGCTCGACCTGCAGCAGCGCGCTCCAGCTGGCGCAGGCGCTCGAGCGCGAGCGAGACCTCGTGCAGGCCGCCTCGTCCTGCCCCAGCGCGTAGAGGCTCGTCGCGAGCTCGACGCGTGCGGTCGCGCACTCGTACGGCGCGCCGCATGCGGAGAAGCGGTCGATTGCATCCTCGAACAGCGGGCGCGCGCGCCATGGTCGCCTTCGGCGCACGGACCGTGCCGTCGAGCAGATCCGCAGAGGCCTGCAGCAGCGGAGTCCCGATCGCAGCGCAGACGGATCTCAGCTCGTCGAGCGCAGTGTGGGCGCCGCCGCGTCGCCCACGGCCGTCCTGGCCTGGACGAGGAGCTCGAGCATCGGGACGCGGTCGAGCCGCCGCTCTACGCAGTCTGGCGGAGGACACGCTCGACGAGGTCGGCCGCGCGTGACGGCTCGCCGGAGTCGAGCGCGATCCGAGCGCGGCAGAGCTGCTCGGCGTGGGATTGTCCCGCCTGCTCGAGCAGGGCGACGGCGTCCTCACGTCGTCCTTGCCGCCGACGAAGCTCCGCGAGGCCCACGAGCGGCCCGAGACCCACGCCGGCCGGGAGCTGGAGTAGTCCTCGATCGCGGCCTTCGAGCAGGGCCTCTGCGTTGGTCCAGCGCCCGCGCCTCAGCTCGACGGCGCCGTACTCGGCTCGGCAGAACGCGAGCATGTACCGGCTGCCGTAGCGATCGGCGAACTCCGCGATGCGGTCGCACCAGGCGACGCGAACGCGCGAGGTCGTGCACGGCTATGCACGCGCTGACGAGGAAGCAGCAGGTCCACGCGCTCGAAATCGGAATCGACGCATCACCAGCGAGTGCGATCGCGGTCGCCTCGTCGAGGCAGTCCATGCCCTGCTCGACCTCGGCGCATGCGACGAGCGACGCGCCCTCGAGCGCGAGGCCGAGCATCTCGAGGTCCGGCACCGAGAACCGGCGACCGAGCTCTGCGGCCCGCACGGCGTTTGCGCGCGCCGTCTCGGTGTCCCCGACTGCGTGTGCGAAGTACCCTCGTGAAAGCGAGCCAACCGTGTGGCGGGCACGGTTCGAGCTCGTCGAGGAGCCGATGGGCGCGACGAAGCCAGCCGCTTGCTACGGCCTCCGCACCACGAAAGTCGAGCTCGTCGACGGCGAGCCAGATCGCCATCTGCGCCGCGGCGGCGGCATCGCCCTGTTCACGGTAGAGGCGATACGCCTGTTCGCGAGACGGGAAGACCTTCTCGGTGTCGTCCTGCCACCACGCTGCCCAGCTCAGCCCTTCGAGCGCCTCTGGAGTCTCGCGCTCCGCGAGCGCCGTCGAGAACTCCGCCAGCGCGGACTGCCAGCGCCCCTCGGCGAGCGCCCCCCACCCGGCCTGCAGGTGATCATGCGCCGTTCGCGCCACGATCCGCATTGTCGGGCAAGTCGACCACTCCGGCCGGGTCGACGCCGACCTCGACGCGCTCTCCCGGCACGGGATGGTCGAGTGACGCGACTGCCGCCTCCAGGACGCGGCCGTCGTCGAGCTCGACGACGAGACGGACCGTGGGGCCGACGCGGAGCGCACTCGCGACCACGCCGTTGCCGCCCGAGCTCGTCGCGAGCGCGACCCGGACCGCCTCGGGGCGTACGAGCACGCCGTCCGCGACGTTCCGGAGCCCGAGGAAGCGCGCGACTCCCTCGTCCGTCGGCTTCGACCAGAGCTCGTCCGGGATGCCGACCTGGGCGACGGCTCCGCGACGCATCACGGCGACGCGGTCGCCGAGAGCGAACGCCTCGGCCTGGTCGTGGGTGACGTAGAGCGCGGTGACGGCGAGCTCGGCGAAGAGCAGCTCGAGCTCGTCGAGCAGCCGCTCACGCAGTGGGCGGTCGAGCGAGCCGAGCGGCTCGTCGAGGAGCAGCACGCGAGGATCGGGAGCGAGCGCTCGCGCTAGTGCGACGCGCTGTTGCTCGCCGCCCGAGAGCGTCGCGACCGAGCGCTCGCCGTACCCGGAGAGACCGACGAGCTCCAGGAGCTCGTCGACGCGTCGCGCGATCTCCTCGCGTGAGTCACCGCGCATCCGCAGCCCGAAGGCGACGTTCCCGGCCACGTCGCGGTGCTGAAAGAGCGCGTGATCCTGGAACACGAGCCCGATCCCCCGCCGGTGCGGTGGGACGCCGTCGAGATCCTTGCCGTCGAGCAGGATCCGGCCGGTGGCGAGCGGCTGCAGTCCCGCAATCGCGCGCAGGAGTGTCGTCTTCCCCGAGCCGCTCGGACCGAGCACGGCCACGACCTCCCCCTGCGCGATCTCGAGCGATACCGAGTCGAGCGCCGCGTGGCCGTCGAAGCGCACCGTCGCGTCCTCGGCACGCAGCATCTAGAACCACCCGCCACGTCGCACACGCAGACGGTCGACCAGTAGGACGGACAGCACTGTCAACGCCATCAGCACGACGGCGAGCGCGTGGGCCTGTGCGACGTTCAACTCGCCGGGCCGCCCAAGGAAACGGAAGATCGCGACCGGTAGCGTCGGACTGTCGGGCCGGGCGAGGAACACCGTCGCTCCGAACTCGCCCAGCGAGATCGCGAACGCGAACCCCGCGGCGACCGCGAAGGCGCGCGAGACGACGGGCAGGTCGATCTCGCGCCGGACCCGGCCGGGAGACGCGCCCAGTAGCGCGGCCGCTTCGCGCTGGCGCTCGTCGATCGCGCGCAGCGTCGGTGCGACGATGCGCACCACGAACGGGATTGCCACGAGCGCCTGCACGATCGGAACGATCCAGGGCTCGGCGCGGATGTCGAGCGGCGCCGAGTCGAACGCGATCAGGAAGCCGAATCCGAGCATCACCGCGGACGCGCCGAGCGGGAGCAGCAGCAGCCCGTCGAGGAGGCGCGATCCGTGCCGTCCGGCCACGGCGAAAGCGGCCAGACCCCCGACGACGATCGCCAGTAGCGTCGCCGCGCCCGCGTAGAGGATCGAGTTCGCGATCGCCTCCCACGGCGACACGAGGAGTGCGCTCGTCGGGCGCGCGAGGGCCCGATATGCGTCGAGGCTATAGCTCTCCCCGACGACGAGCGAGCGCTCGACCAGGACTGCGAGCGGGACGCCGAGGAACAGCGCAAGTCCGCCGAGGCTCCCCGCCACGAGCGTCTTCTCGCCCGCCGTGCGCGGCCGCCGGAGCACATCTCGCTCGGCCCGCAGCTGCCCCCTCGCCGCGAGCCGGGACTCGAGGCGGAGCGAGACCCACACGGCCAGTGCGACGCACACGAGCTGCACGAGCGAGAGTACGGCCGCCGCACGCAGGTCGAAGAGCCTGACCGCCTGGTTGTAGATCTCGGCCTCGATCGTCGCGTAGCCGGGGCCGCCGAGAATGAGGACGACCCCGAACGACGTGAACGAGAAGAGGAACACGATCGCGGCCGCCGCGGCGAGGGCGGGTGCGAGGAGCGGGACCGTGATCTCCCAGAGGCGCCGCGCCGGTGACGCGCCCAGCGTCGCGGCGGCCTCCGACAGGCGCGGATCGAGGCTCGCCCAGAACGTCCCGACGATCCGGACGACGACCGCGACGTTGAAGAAGGCGTGCGCGACGAGAATCGGCGCCCAGCCGCGCTCGAGGCCGGGCGGCAGCACGGCGAGGAACGCCAGGGCGACGACGACCGTGGGGAGGACGAACGGCACGACTACCAGCGCCTGGACCACGTTGCGGCCGCGGAAGGAAAAGCGGCCGAGGACGTACGACGCCGGCAGCGCGACGACGATCGTGAGCACCGTCGACACGACCGCCTGCCAGACCGTGAACCAGACGATCTCGGCCGTGTCCGAGTCGGCAAGGACGTCCATGACCGACCCCTCGCCTCCGCGGAGTCCGCGCTCGACGATCGCCGCGAGCGGGTACGCGAAGAACACCGCCAGGAACACCAGGGGCACGCTGATGGCGATCCCGCGCCACGCCCATTCGCCTAGCGAATGACGATGTCCGTCCACTCGCGGATCCACCGCTCGCGGTTCTCCTGGATCTCCTCGGGTGCGAGCACGAGCGGGCTCTCGGGCACGACCGCGTAGCGCTCGAACTCGGGCGGGAGTGCAGCGTCCTCGCGCGCGGGGAAGACGAACATCTGCAGCGGCACGTCCTCCTGGAAGCGCTTCGAGAGCATGAAGTCGACGAGCTTCCGGGCGCCCTCCTCGTTCCTCGCCCCACGCAGCACGCCCGCGAGCTCGATCTGCCGGAAGCAGCTGTCCTCGATCACACCGGTCGGCGCCTCTGACGGTTTCGGATCGCGGAAGATCACCTCGGCGGGCGGGCTCGACGCGTAGGAGACCACGATCGGACGGTTGCCCTTGCTCCCGGCCGCGCCCGAGAAGCGCACCGTGTACGCCTCCTCCCAGCCGTCGACGACGAGGACGCCGCCGGCACGTAGGCCGCCCCAGAAGACCTGCCAGCGGTCGCCGAACTTCGCGATCGTTGCCAACAGGAAGGCCAGGCCCGGGGTCGAGGTCGCCGGGTTCTCGACGACGAGCAGGTCGCGGTACTCCGCGCGGATCAGATCGGCGAGCTCCCGAGGGGGCTCGACGCCGCGGTCGGCGAACCATGCCTTGTCGTAGTTCAGGCAGACCTCGCCGTGGTCGATCGGCGTCGCGCGATGCTCCGGGTCGAGCCAGAGCGCCGGGTCCGTGCTCGCGAGCTCTGGCGACTCGTACGGCTCGAACACGTCGCCCTCGAGCGCGCGGGAGAGAAGATTGCTGTCGACGCCGAAGAGCACGTCACCCTCGGGATCGCCCGCGGTCAGCAGCGCTCTCGTCACGATCTCCCCCGCGTCGCCGGCCTGGAGGATCCGCAGCGTCAGGCCGCTCTCCGCCTCGAAGGCCTGCTTCACGTCGTCCGAGACCGCGAACGAGTCGTGCGTGACGAGCACGACCTCCCGCAGCGCCTCGTCCTCACCGCGGCTGCACCCGGCGAGCGCAATCGCCACGAGGGCGCCGACGAGCGCCTTGTGCCAGCCTCTCACGTCGCCTCCGGCCTCACGACCAGGAGGACGCCCTCGTCGAGGCTGACGCGCGCCGCGCTCCCGACGAACACGTTCGAGACGCCACGGCTCGATCCGGGCTCGAGCGTCTCTCCTGCGAGCGGATACTCGAGCCCGCTCGTTCGAACTCCTTCGGCGCGGCCGTGCAGCGCGAGCAGCGAGAGGAGCTCGCCGGGCCTGCCCGCGAGCTCGCGCTCGTCGCGCACCACGTGCACGTGCGCCGCGCCGACGAGCGCGTCGATTCGCAGCAGCGCATACCGCGGCGAGCCGAGGAGGAGCAGCGTCGAGAGGAGGTGGTCGAGCCGGCCGCCGTCGCCGGCCAGCACGAGGACCCTCTCTGGGTCGAGGGTCGCCGCGCGATCGAGCGCGAGCTCGAGGTCGGTGGCGTCCTTGTCGGCCGGATGCCGTTCGATGCGCGTTCCGGCTTCTTCGGCCACCGCCACAGCCTCCGGCGAGGCGGAGTCGAAGTCGCCAACCGCGATCTCGACCGCGAGGCCGAGCGCGAGCGCGTGCTCGAGGCCCTTGTCCGCGGCGATCACGCGCGCATCCCCCGGTACTGCGCGCACGCTCTGAGCGGCAGGAGGGTTCCCGCCTGCCACCACCACGACAACTCCGTTCGGCACGTCTTCCTCCGCTGGCATTACCCAGATCAGGTTCGGCGGGTCGACGGCGCGCTCATCCGTCCTCTCAGCCCGATTGCCCGAGCTCCCCGTTACGCTCGGCACATCGTAGCGGCGAGTGCGTTGCGCTCGACAACCGCATTCGCTGCTCGTTCCGGTGATGCCCGTGTTGGTTGTTGGAACCGAGGTGCAGGCGGATAGGCTCGCCGTGTGACGAGCTCGCGGCAGATCAAGCGCAACACCGTCCTGCTCGCGCTCTGCCTCGTCACCCTTTCCGGCGTGCTTCAGCTCGCGGTTGCGGTGGCGACGATCACGCTCGTGCTCGTCACCGGGATCGAGTCGATTCTCGGACTCGGGCCGGCGATCTTCATCACCGCCGGCGCGCTCGCCGCGCTGCCCGCCGGCCGGCTCATGGACCGCTTCGGCCGCGTGCCCGTGATCGCCGGCGGCTTCGTCATCGGTGCGATCGGCTGCGTGCTCACGGCTCTCGGCTGCCTCGCGGACTCGGCCCCGCTCGTCATCCTCGGCTTTCTCGGCGTGGGCGCGATGAACGGCGCGGTGCTCCTCGCCCGGACGGCCGTCGCCGACATGTACCCGCTGGCCAAGAAGGCGCGCGCGATCTCGTACGTCCTCTTCGGCGCCCTGTTCGGCGCTGCGCTCGGACCGCTCGTGTTCCGGCCTCTGTTCGCGGGCAAGGATCTCGAGCTCGACACGCTCGTCGTCCCGTGGCTGGCCGCGTCGGCGATGTGCGTCGTCGGGATCGTCCTCGCGCTCGCGATTCGGCCCGACCCGCGCACCATCGCATTCGAGCTCGAGCGCGCCGGTCTGGCGCCGGGCGAATCGGCCAACACCGAGCCCGCAGCCCCACTCGGTGAGATCCTGCGACGACCCGGCGTCCCGGCTGCGGTACTCGCGGCGATCGCGAGCTTCGCCGTGATGGCGGGCGTGATGAACCTGACCGGCTACATCGTCGTCGGCCACGACCACGAGCAGGCGGACGTGTTCACGGTGATCAGCCTGCACATCGTCGGGATGTTCGGTCTCGTCCTCGTGGTCGGCGTGCTGATCGATCGCATCGGCCGGCATCGCGCGCTGATCGGCGGGCTCCTCGTGATGGCGGTGTCGACGGTAATGCTCGCGTGGGCCGTCGCGATCCCGTCCATGTCGCTCTCGCTCTTCCTCCTCGGCCTCGGGTGGAACGTCTCGTACGTGGCGGCCTCCGCAGAGCTCGTCACGCACGCCAAGCCCGTCGAGCGCGGGCGTCTCGTCGGCTTCACGGACCTCGTCGCGGGCCTGACCGCCGCCGCACTCGCGCTCCTCGGAGGGCTCGCGTACTCGGAGTGGGGAGTCGTCGCGATCGCGGTAGGCGCAACGCTCGCGGTGATCGCGCCGGCCGTCGCCCTCTCCGTCTCACGACGGCCTCCCGCCGTTGCGGCCGAACCGGCCGGATAGCGCCGCTTCGTTGCTACAATCCCCCGCCGGCGGACGGCGATAGTCCGCCCTCTTTCTGTGATGAAGACGTACACGGCCAAGCCCGGAGAGATCCAGCGCGACTGGTACCTCGTCGACGCCGACGGGCAGACGCTCGGGCGCCTCGCGACCCGTATCGCCGACACGCTGCGCGGCAAGGGCAAGCCCGTCTACACGCCGCACGTCGACACGGGCGACTTCGTGGTCGTCGTGAACGCCGAGAAGGTCGCGGTCACCGGGTCGAAGCTCGACACGAAGATCTACTACCGCCACTCCGGCTATCCGGGCGGGATCAGGCAGCGCACGCTCCGCGAGCAGCTCGAGCGCCGTCCGACCGAGGTGCTCCGCAAGGCGGTCAAGGGGATGCTCCCGAAGAACAAGCTCGCCGCGGCGCAGCTGACCAAGCTCAAGATCTACGCCGGCCCCGACCATCCGCATGCGGCTCAGGCGCCGCAGGAGCTGGATCTCTCGTGAGCGAGCGCGCGCAGTACCTCGGCACCGGAAAGCGGAAGACGTCGATCGCGCGAGTGATCCTGCGCCCCGGCGACGGCAAGACCTGGATCAACGGCCGCACGCTCGAGGAGTACTTCCCGCGCGCGGTGCATCGGAAGATGGTGCTCTCGCCGCTCGAGGTCGCCGACGCGGCCGCGACCTACGACCTGCGGGTGCGGGTCCACGGCGGCGGCATCTCGGGCCAGGCCGGCGCGGTGCGGCATGGCATCGCCCGCGCTCTCGTGGAGGCGGATCCGGAGATTCGCGTGCCGCTCAAGCGTCAGGGCTTCCTCACGCGCGACGCGCGCATCGTCGAGCGCAAGAAGGCCGGCCTGCACAAGGCGCGCAAGGCGCCCCAGTTCTCGAAGCGCTAGCCTCGCCCGCCGTGGCGCGGCGTCACTTCGGAACCGACGGCGTCCGCGGGATCGCGGGCGAATACCTCACACCCGAGCTGGTCGAGAAGATCGGCAAGGCCGCCACGCTCTGGGCCGGCGGGGGGCGGCGCGTTCTCGTCGGTCGTGACACGCGTTCGTCCGGGCCTGAGCTCGCGCAGGCGGTCGCGCGAGGCATCGCGTCCGCAGGCGGCACGGCTCTGGTCGCGGGCGTGCTCCCGACGCCCGCCGTCGCCCTGCTTGCCGAGGATCTCGGCGTCGTCGTCTCGGCGTCGCACAACCCGCCGGAGTACAACGGGGTCAAGATTTTCGGCCCGGGTGGCCAGAAGCTGTCCGACGACGACGACGAGGCGGTCGAAGCTCTCTTCGACGCCCCCGCTCCCGGCGGAGGCTCGATCGAGCGGCTCGAGGGTGCGCAGGAGAACTACGTCGCCGCGATCGTCGGCTTCGGATCGGACCTGTCGGGCTTGGCGATCGGGCTCGACTGCGCGAACGGAGCGATGGCGAGCATCGCTCCCGATGCGTTCCGGAGCCTCGGCGCCGAGGTGACTGCAATCGGCGTCGAGCCCGACGGGCGGAACATCAACACGGGCTGCGGTGCGACCGACCTCGCAGCCTTGCAAGATCTCGTGACGACCCAGGGCCTCGATCTCGGCGTCGCGTTCGACGGTGACGGCGATCGCGTTCTCGCAGTGGACGCTGCAGGCGAAGTCGTCGACGGCGACCAGATCGTCGCGATCCTCGCGCTCGCGCTCGGCGTCGATGTCGTCGCGGTGACGGTGATGACGAACCTCGGCTTCCACCGCCTCATGAAGGAGCACCGCATCCGGGTCGTGACGACTCCGGTGGGCGACCGCTACGTCCTCGAGGCGCTGCGCGCCGAAGGCGGGCTGCTCGGCGGCGAGCAGTCGGGGCACGTGATCTGGCTCGGGAACCACGTGACCGGGGACGGCCTCGCCGCCGCCCTCCTGCTCTGCAGCGCGCTCCGCGGGCGCACGCTCGCGGAAGCGGCGTCCGTCATGCCGCGCTACCCGCAGGCCAAGCAGAACGTTCCGGTCAGGACGCGCGAGCTGTCGCAGTCGATCCTCGACGAGGTCGATCGCGTCGGCGACGAGCTCGGAGAAGCCGGTCGCGTGCTCGTTCGCCCGTCCGGCACGGAGCCCCTTGTCAGAGTGCTTGCAGAAGCCGAAAATGGGGAAGATGCAGCAAGAATCTGTGCTAGCATCGCCGCGCTCGTAGAAAGAGAGCTCGGCTAGCCCGACGGAGGGCGCCGCCGGGCTCTTTCGTGTTCCTGGGAGGAGATCGCATGTGCGGGATCATCGGATACGTCGGATCGCGTGAGTGCAAGGACCTGCTTCTCCAGGGCCTCGAGCGCCTGGAGTACCGCGGCTACGACTCGTCCGGCATCGCGCTGCTCGAGCCGCAGGGGCTCGACTACGTCCGCGCGGTGGGACCGCTCGGCAACCTGAAGGCGAAGGCAGGTTCGAACGGATCGAAGTCGACGACCGGCGTCGCACACACGCGCTGGGCGACACACGGCGGGGTCACGGAGGCGAACGCGCACCCGCTCGCCGGGTGCTACCCCGCGAAGCTCTCCATCGTCCTGAACGGGATCGTCGAGAACTACCGTGAGCTGAAGGCGAGCCTCTCCGCGGACGGTCACGTCTTCACCTCCGAGACGGACGCCGAGACCGTGACGCATCTGGTCGAGCGCTACTACGAGGGCGATCTGGTCGAGGCCGTGCGACTCGCATTCGGCGAGCTCGAGGGCCACTTCGCGTTCGTCGTCATCCACCACGACCATCCCGGCCTTCTCGTCGCCGCACGACACCAGGTCCCGCTCGTCGTCGGATCCGGCTCGGACGAGATGTTCCTCGCCTCGAACGCGGCGGCGTTCCTGCGCGAGACCCGCACCGTCCAGTTCCCGGGCGACGGCGAGATCGTCGCCGTCCGGCCCGAGGGCGCCGTCTTCCAGCGCGCCGGCGGGGAGCACGTCGTGCACGAGACGGTCGAGCTCGACTGGGACGACGAGGGTGCCGAGAAGGGCGGTTACGAGACCTTCATGCTCAAGGAGATCTTCGAGCAGCCGGACGCCGTGGCCGAGACGATCGGCGATCGCGTGCGACATGGAACCCTCGTCCTCGAAGGGCTCAACATGTCCGGCCAGGATGTCAAGGATCTTCGCCGCATCGTTCTCGTCGCCTGCGGCACCGCCTACCACGCGTGCGTCGTCGGCCGCTACGTGATCGAGGAGTGGGCGCGCGTCCCCGTCGAGTTCGACATTGCGAGCGAGTGGATCTACCGCAACCCCGTGATCACCGAGAACGACCTCGTCATCGGCATCACCCAGTCGGGCGAGACGCGCGACACGATCGAGGCGCTGAAGCTCGCGCGCGAGAAGGGCGCGAGGACTGTCGCGATCACGAACATGATGGGCTCGCAGGTGACGCGAGAGGTGGATTCGGTGCTGTACACGCGCGCCGGCCTCGAGATGGGCGTTGCCGCCTCGAAGACCTTCACTGCCCAGGTCGCGCTTCTCTATCTCGTCGCGCTCAAGCTCGCGCAGATCCGCGAGACGCTTCCGGCGGGCGAGATCGAGTTCATCCTCGACCACGTCTACAAGCTCCCGCGCAGGATCGCGACGTTCCTCGAGGGCGACCACCCGATCGAGGAGATCGCGCGCCGCTTCCACGACGCGCCGTTCTTCCTCTACCTCGGTCGCCATATCGGGCTCCCGGTCGCGCTCGAAGGAGCGCTCAAGCTGAAGGAGATCTCGTACATCCCGACCGAGGCGTACTCCGCGGGCGAGATGAAGCACGGGCCGATCGCGCTCCTCGACGACGACACGCCCGTGGTCGTGGTCGCGACGAACATCCACCTCTACGACAAGATCGTCTCGAACATCCAGGAGGTACGGGCCCGCGGCGCGCACGTCATCGCGATCGCGACCGACGGCAACGAGGACATCCAGCACCACGCCGACGACGTGATCTACATCCCGAAGACGCCCGCGTTCCTGCAGGTCGTCCTCGCGATCGTGCCCCTGCAGCTGCTCGCGTACCGGATCGCGCGGATGCGCGGCCTGAACGTCGACCAGCCGCGGAACCTCGCGAAGACCGTCACCGTCGAGTAGTCGCGCGTGCCGTGGACCTCGCCAGTGGAGCCAGGGTCGTCCCGACGGCCGGGTAGGGTCGGCGGCTGGCACGCCACTGATCACAAGGAGGTCGGACATGCGAAGGATCACGCTTCGGCGTCCATCGCCCGCGCTCGTCGTCTCGTGCATCGCGCTGGCGGTCGCCCTCGGCGGTACGAGCTACGCGACGGTGCTGCAGGTGCCGCGGAACAGCGTCGGCCCCGCCCAGCTGAAGGCATCCGCCGTTACGAACCCGAAGCTCGCCGGGAACGCGGTCACGTCGGCGAAGGTGAAGAATCGCTCGCTGCTTCGCGGCGACTTCGCCGCAGGGCAGCTTCCAGCAGGACCGACCGGCCCCGCCGGGCCGGCAGGGCCCGCCGGGCCACCCGGTCTGAGCGGCGTCGAGCGCGTCGAGGCAACGTCGGCGGTCGTGAACTCGACTCCCGTCCGGACGGCTGCAGTCGCATGTCCGGCAGGGAAGAGGCTCATCGGCGGGGGCGCTCGCCTCAACCCGACGCCGCCTCCGGCTCAGGTCGCGCTCCAGCAGTCGTTCCCGGACAACGACAACATCTTCCGGGCGCATGCACGGGAGATCGTCGGGACCGCGGCGAGCTGGTCGCTGACTGCGTTCGCGGTCTGCGCAGCAGCGAGCTGAACGTGGCTGACGCAGGGAGAGCCTCGGCTCTCCCTGCCAGTACGCTGGCTCGCATGAGGAGAGCGGCATGACCGAGGCGCCTGCCTACAGCACAGCGCGCGTGCGGCGAGTCGTTCACCCCGGCGGGAGGGAGGGTGAGGAGCTCGTGGCCGTCGAGGAGCCGCTGGAGATCCGTATCGGTGGCGAGCCGGTCGCGGTGACGATGCGGACGCCCGGGCACGACGAGGAGCTCGCGCTCGGGTTCTGCGTGACCGAAGGTCTCCGACCGACGGCCGCGCGCGTTCCGGACGACCTCGCCGCGAACACGGTCGAGGTCGACGCGGACGGATTCGATCCCGAGCGGCTGCGCCGGCACTTCTACACCTCGTCCTCGTGCGGCGTGTGCGGGAAGGGCGCGATCGAGGCCGTTCGCGTCGACTCACCGCGTGTCGAGAGCACGCTCGAGCTTCGTACCGACGCCGTCGCGTCGCTGCCGGCACGGCTGCTCGAGGCGCAGCGCGCGTTCGCAGCGACCGGCGGCCTGCACGCGACCGGGCTCTTCGACGCGCAGGGCGAGCTCGTCTGCGCGCGCGAGGACGTCGGCCGGCACAACGCGATGGACAAGGTGGTCGGCCGCGCGTGGCTCGACGACCTCCTGCCGCTCGCCGATCACGTCCTCTGCGTCAGCGGCAGGCTCTCGTTCGAGCTGGTCCAGAAGGCTGCGGTCGCCGGCTGCCCCGTCCTCGTGGCCGTCGGTGCTCCGTCGTCGCTTGCGGTCGAGCTCGCGGCGGACCGAGGAGTCACGCTCTGCGGCTGGGTGCGCGACGGACGCCTGACCGTCTACACGGAGTCGTGGCGGATCGCTTAGCCGTCACGGGGGTCCTGCTCGTCGGCGGTGCCTCGGAGCGGTTCGGCTCCCCGAAGGCGCTCGCGCGTTTCCGCGGCGAGACGCTCGCGGAGCGGGGCTGGCGAGTTCTTCACGAGACGTGCGAGGAGGTCGTCGCCGTCGGGAAAGCCGAGGACGGGCTCGAGCTCCCGTTTCCGCTCGTCGACGACGGGACCGAGGAGCGAGCGCCAGTCCACGGCGTGCTGGCCGGGTTGCGTGCCGCACACCACGACTCAGCCCTCGTGCTCCCGATCGACTGCCCGCTCGTGACGAGCGACGCACTCGCCGATCTCGTCGCTGCGCGGGCCGTTCCGCAGACAGGCCCGCTGCCGGGCGTCTACACGAAGGCGATGCTCCCGCTGCTCGAGCAAAGGGTGAGAGCCGGCGAGCTCTCGCTGCGCGGGGTCAATCCGCAGGTGCTGGAGCTCGACGAGGCGGCTCCTCGTCAACGTCAACACGCGCATGGAGCTCGTGGCAGCGGCCGTCTCCGACTGGGCACGGGAGCGCGACGATCTGCGAGCGGCGGTGGTCGTGGGCTCGCACGCTCGGAGTGACGTCCCGGCCGACCGTTGGTCCGACCTCGACGTGATCCTGATCGTGGACGACCCTGAGTCGTATGCGTCCGACCTCGATTGGATCCGCGAGTTCGGAACGCCGGTCCTGACGTTCCTCGAGCCGACGGCGGTCGGCGACCAGCGCGAGCGCCGCGTGCTGTACGAGAGCGGAGAGGACGTCGATTTCCCGCTCATCCCGCTCGCCGCGCTCGATCGCCTCGAGTCGAGCGAGAACGCCGTCGAGCTCGTTCGCCGCGGCTATCGCGTCCTGGTCGACAAGATCGGCCTCGAGGAGCGGCTGCGCCGGATCGCTGCGACGCCGCGCACGGTTGCGGTCCCCGCGCAGCGCGACTTCACGGAGCTCGCGAGCGACTTCTGGTACCACGCGCTCTGGGCTGCGAAGAAGCTCCGGCGCGGCGAGGTCTTCATCGCGATCGAGTGCCTCGACGGCTACATGAAGGATCGACTCGTCACGTTGCTCGGCTGGCACGCGCGGGCGCGTGGACCCGTCTCTGGATACCTGGCACGGGGGCCGCTTCGTCGAGCGCTGGGGCGACCCGGGCGCCCTCGTCGCCCTCGAGTTCGCGTATGCGCGTTATTCGGTGCGCGATGTCGCACGCGCGCTCTGGGAGACGATCGATCTCTTCCAGGGGCTCGAGGAGGAGACCGCCCGACGTCTCGGCCTCGCGCTCGAGCTCGATCACCCCGACCTGCGTCGCCGGATCGCCGAGGTCGTGCCCGATCCACGCCACGGCTCGACGCTCTCGTGACAGCTCGTCTGCTGACCGAGCGGCTCAGCCGCCGTAGCTCCTAAGCTGCGCACCGTGGCGGACGCTCCCTGGCGCTGCTCGCAGTGCGGCACGGTCAACGAGCCCGTGGCGAATGCCTGCCGCACGTGCGGGCGCTGGCCGAGCCTCTTCGAGCTCGAGGGGAGCACGATCGAGTCCGAAGCGCCGGTCGCCGACGATGACCTGTACGCGGCCCGCACGGTCGAGGTGGAGGAGCTCGAGCCGGAGCTGTTCGAGGTCGACGCCGACCAGGACCCCGCGCTCGAGTTCGAAGAATTCGAGGAGACCGAGGCACCGGCATCAGCAGACGACTACGAGCGGCCGAAGCCGATCTGGCAGCGCCTTGCGTCGCTGCTCGTCCCGGTCGGCGTCGTCCTCTACTTCGTGATCTCGGCGCTCGCCGACCGCTAGCCTCGGAACATGTCGCGGCTTCCCGCCATCTGCTCGGCGCTCGTGCTGCTCAGCGTGCCGCTCGTCGGCTGCGGCGGCGAGTCGGAGGAAACGCGCGGCGCAGGCGAAGGCCCGGCATGGAACCACGACCCCGCGGATACGGAGCGCGGCCCGACGGCATGGGGCGAGATCGACGCCTCGTTCCGGCGGTGCCGGACGGGAGATCGGCAATCGCCGGTGGACATCGCGGAACCGGCTCCCGCCGAGCTCCCTCAGCTCGAGCTCGACTACCCTCCGACGCCGCTCGTCGTCGAGAACACAGGCCATACGATCGAGGCGTCGATCCCGGAGACGAGCGAGCTGACGCTGACGATCGGAGACGCGCGATATCGCCTCGTCCAGTTCCACTTCCACGCACCGAGCGAGCACGCCCTCAACGGCGAGGCCTACCCCGTCGAGGTGCATCTGGTGCACGAGTCGGCGCAAGGCGAGCTCGCGGTCGTCGGCATCCTCCTCGAACCGAGCTCACTGTCGACCCCGTTCGTCGAGGAGCTGGTCCTGACCGCTCCGGGCGATGCAGGTGAGGCGGTCGAGATCGACGACGCCCTGAGCCCGTTGGAGCTACTGATCGACTTCGATCCACCGACGGGAGTCGTCGACGACTACTACGAGTATCGGGGCTCGCTGACGACGCCCGGATGCACCGAGGGCGTCCGCTGGATCGTCCTCCAGGACATCAACGTCATCGCTCCGCGAGCGGTCACGCTCCTCCACGAGCTCATCGCAGACTTCCCGGAGTACGACGGCTACGAGAACAACAACCGGCCGACGCAGCCGCTCAACGGCCGCTCGGTCAAGCGCAGCGGCGGCTAGCGCTCGTCGTCCATGTGTCCCTCGTCGTCGACGTCCGGAAGCTCGGAATCCGGCACGCGCTGAACCTCGGGCTCGTCCTGCGGAGGGAGCTGCTCTGGTGTCTTCGTTCCTGGGATTCCGGGATCCTGCGGGAGGTCGGGCTCCGGCCACCGTCGCTGTCGCTCATTGCTCATAGACGACCTCCCCGCTGTCCACGGTGACCGTCTCTCCGTTTCCGATCGCGATCTCGAGTCTCCCCTGGCGGTCGATCTTGGCCGCGACCCCGCTCGTCCCGTTCACGGTCACCTGGCGGCCGCGCAGGAAGTCCCGCGGGGCGAGGCCCTCGTACACGGCGTCGAGGCCGCCCTGCTCGCCACTCCGAGTACCGGCTGCCG
Source organism: uncultured Gaiellaceae bacterium (assembly GCA_963808865.1). GTDB lineage: Bacteria > Actinomycetota > Thermoleophilia > Gaiellales > Gaiellaceae > GMQP-bins7. The sequence goes on from CAWEGY010000005.1 coordinate 24,321, forward strand.
AGATCCGCGAGCAGCGTCTGGAGCAAGGCCTCGCGATCCCACTCCCGGCCGGTCAGGCTCCTCAGAGACCCGGCGTTCTCCGGCAGCTGGTCTCTCGTCTGACTCACGTTCAGGCCGATTCCCAGGACGACCGCGCCGTCACGCGCCTCGGCGAGGCAGCCGGCGACCTTCCGGCGCCGCAGCATCACGTCGTTCGGCCACTTGAGCTGGACCGACAGGCCGAGTGTCGTCTCGAGCGTGTCCGCGACGGCGACGCCTGCGACGAGCGAGAGCTCCGGCGCGCTCCGTTCGGGCGGCGGCTTCAGGAGGAGCGAGAACAGGAGTGCTGTGCCGGCCGGAGCGTCCCAGGTTCGACCGAGCCGTCCTCGTCCGGCCGTCTGGTGATCGGCGACGACGAGCGCGCCCTCGGGCAACGAGGTGTCGACGAGCAGTTGCGTCGACTCGCACGAGCCGACGTCGAGGCGTGGCTCGGCCGAGCGTCACGGCTTCTCCCACACCGAGACGTGCTTCTCGCTCTCGCTCGTGAACGGCCGGCGCTGCCAGTCCGCCCAACGCTCGCGCAGCGTCATCCCCGCGAGCTGCGCCATGAGGTCGAGCTCCGAGGGCCACACGTAGCGGAACGGCGGCGACAGGATCTCGACCTTGCCGTCCTCGATCCAGTAGTGGTGCGAGACGAGGCGCTGGCTCGCGACGTCGATCTCGTCGAACCCGAGATGTCCCGGGACTCACGTCGAAGAGCTGGAACGTCTCGCCGGGAGGTAAGTCGCTGCAGACGCGGGACGAGAACCTCGATGACGAAGCAACCGCCGGGCTCGAGATGCGAGGCGACATTCCGGAAGCACGCGACCTGCTCGTCCTGCGTCGTGAGGTTCATGATCGTGTTGACGACGAGGTAGGCGACCGAGAACGTCGCCGTCGACCTTCGTCGTCGCGAAGTCGCCGACGGTGACGCCGATCCGATCCGCGCCCGGCTTCGCCTGCAGCTGCGCGATCATCGCCTCCGACAGGTCGATGCCGTGCACCTGCACGCCGCGCTCCGAAAGTGGCAATGCGATCCGGCCGGTCCCGATCCCGAGCTCGAGCGCGCCGCCGTCTCCGGCGAGATCCGCGAGGAAGTCGACGACTGGCTCGACGACGGCTGGATCCGCCTGGTGCGCGTAGCGCTCGTCGAAGCGCTCCGCCACGTGCGGTCCGAAGTGATCCTCGGGCACGCCGCGCTACCTGCGCTCGACGCGCACGGCGCTGACCTTGTACTCCGGCGTTCCGATCAGCGGATCGCCGACGTCGTGCGTCAGCCAGTTCACCTTCTGCTCCGCGAAGTGGAGCGCCATCCATACGAGCCCGGGATAGACCCGCTCGGAGTAGTGGGCCTCGGCCTCGAGCTCGCCACGGCGCGACACGAGCCGCGCGACCTGGCCGTGCGCGATCCCCAGCGCGCCTGCGTCCTCGGCGTGGATCTCGAAGAACGGCGCCTCCTGCTTGTCGGTGACGCCCGGCTCGCGCATCGTCATGTTGCGCCGAGTTGTAGTGGTAGAGCGTGCGGCCGGTCGTGAGCACGAACGGATACTCGGAGTCGGGCTCCTCGATGGGCGGCTGGAACTCCACGGGGAAGAAGCGCCCGCGCCCCGTGGGCAGCGCGGGCTTCGGCGCGTGCAGGTACGGGGTTCCGGGGTGGTCGAGGTCGGTGCACGGCCACTGCATGCCGTTCTCCTCGATCCGGTCGTAGCGGATGCCGTACCAGTTGGGTGACAGGTCGGCGAGCTCGTTCCACACCGACTCCGCGTCCGGGTACTCCGGCCAGTCCGCGCCGAGCGCGCGTGCCATCTCGATGACGATCTCGCGGTCGACGCGAGCCTCGCCCGGCAGCGGCGCGCCAGCGCGGACACGGCTGATGCGCCGCTCCGTGTTCGTGAACGTGCCGTCCTTCTCGGCGAAGCTCGACGCGGGGAGGACGACGTCCGCGTACTTCCGCGTCGAGTCGTTCAGGAAGATGTCCTGCGACATCAGGAAGTCGAGCCCCTTCAGGCCCTCCTCCACGTGGTGGGCGTTCGGCTCGGTCTGCGCGGGGTTCTCGCCGATGAGGTAGAGCGCCTTGATGCGCCCGTCGTGGAGGCCGGAGACGATCTGGTCGAGGCGGTAGCCCGGCCGCGTGGGCACCTCGCTGCCCCACGCGTCCGCGAACTTCCGCCGGATCTCCGGATCGTCGACCGCCTGATAGCCGGGGAGATAGGACGGGTTGGCGCCCGAGTCGTTCAGCCCCTGGACGTTGTTCTGGCCGCGGAGCGCGTTCAGCCCGGTCGACTCGTAGCCCAGGTGTCCGGTCATGAGCACGAGGTTCGCGAGCGACCAGATGTTGTCGACGCCGCACGCGTGCTCGGTGATGCCGAGGGTGTAGAAGATTCCCGCGTGCCGCTCGCTCGCGTACTCGCGGGCGGTGGCGCGGATGTCCTCGGCGGGGACACCGGTGATCTTCTCCGCATCCTCGGGCGAGTAGCGCATCACGATCTCGCGCACCGCCTCGAAGTCCTCGGTCGTCTCGCGGATGTACTCCTCGTTCTGGAGACCCTCCTCGAGGATCGTGTGCATCATCGCGTTGAGCAGCCACACGTCCGTCCCGGGGCGGAGCTGGAGGTGGCGCTTCGCGAGCTTCGTCAGCCAGATCTTGCGCGGGTCGGCGACGACGAGCGTCGCGCCCTTGCGCACGGCCTTCTTGATCCGCAGCGCCAGCACCGGGTGCGCCTCGGTCGTGTTCGAGCCGATGACGAACAGGAAGCGGTCGTTCTCGATCTCCGGGATGGAGTTGGTGCTCGCGCCTCTGCCGAACGACCTGACCAGGCCGTAGAGGGTGGGAGCGTGTCAGGTCGACTCGCAGGAGTGGACGGAGTTCGTCCCGACTCCCGTGCGCGCGAGCTTCTGGATGAGGTAGTTCTCCTCGTTGGTCAGCCGCGCCGACGCGAGGAAGCCGACGGCCTGCGGGCCGTGCTCGGCGATGACGTTCTTCAGCCCGGTCGCTGCCGTCTCGAGTGCGTGCTCCCACGTCGTGGGGTGGAGCTCGCCGTCCTCGCCGCGGACGAGCGGCTGCGTCAGTCGGTCCGGGTGATGCACGAAGTTGAAGGCGAAGCGGCCCTTGACGCAGAGGTTGCCCTCGTTCGGGAGGTACTCGTCCTTCGAGGTCACCTTGACGATGTGCTTCGTCTCGGGATCGAGGTTGAGGTCGATCTGACAGCCGACTCCGCAGAAGGTGCAGGTCGTCCGCACCTGCTCGAGCGCGCGCTCGGGCTGCTTCGTGCCCTCCTCGAACTTCTCGTAGATCGCGCCCGTCGGGCACACGGAGAGGCAGCCGCCGCAGAGCTCGCACTCGGTGTCGAGCCACGAGAGCTCCCACGTGGGGACGATTCGCGCGTGCCCGCCGCGGCCCTCGAGCGAGAGCGCCGAGCACTGCATGACCTCCTGCGTGTAGCGCACGCAGCGCGCGCACAGGATGCACGCGTCGGGGTCGTAGCCCATCAGCCGGTTGCGGTCGTCGTACTCCGCGCGCTTGGCGTCGGGGAGGACGAAGGGCGCCTCCGCGCCGAGCTCGTCCGCGAGGTCGCGCAGCTCGTTCGGGCGCCCGCCCGGAGACTCGTTCAGGTGCTCGGAGAGGAGCATCTCCGTGAGCGTCCGCTGGAAGTCCGTGATGCCGCCGTTCGTGGACACGACCATCCCGTCGGCCACACGGGTCGCGCATGCCGGCAACGGGCGCGGCGCTCCCTCGACGTCCACGACGCACATCCGGCACCCGCCGTACGGGTCGAGCTTGTCGTCGTGGCAGAGCGTCGGGATGAACGTGCCGTGGCGCGCGGCGGCGTGGACGAGGAGCTCGCCCTCGTTCGCGCTCACCGTGCGCCCGTCGAGCGTGAACTCGACCACGTCGGTCACTGTAGCCCCGCCTCGATGATCGCGTGACCGCTGGTTGCGAGCGTCGAGCCCGCATAGCGGAGACCCGCCTTCTCGAAGAGCTCGGCGTACTCCGGCTGCGAGCGCTCCCGTCCTCCGGGCATCACGAACATGTTCAGGTCGGAGAGCTTCGCGGCGGGGTTCTCGTTCGGCGCCCGAGATCCCGCTCGATCACGAGGAGCACCGCCTCCGGCGACATGGCCTCGCGACACGTGCGGAGGATCGCGATCGCCTCCTCGTCCTCCCAGTCGTGGATGATCCATTTCAGGACGTACGCGTCGCCGCCCTCCGGTACCGACTCGAAGAAGCTGCCGGCGACCACCGTGCAGCGGTCGAGGACGCCCGCCGCGCCCAGCACCGGCCCCGCGCCGCTGACCACGTGCTCCTGATCGAAGAGGATTCCCCGCGCCGCGGGATGCGCTTCGAGGATCGCGGCGAGCAGCGTCCCGTTCCCGCCGGCAACGTCGACCACCGTCGCGAAGCGGCCGAAGTCGTACGCCGCGAGGATCGCTGCGTTCGATGCGGCGGTGAGCGACCCCATGGCCGCGTCGAAGATCGCGCTCTCCTCCGGGTGGTCCGCGCGCCACTCGAACACGTTGCTCCCGTGCAACGACTGGAACGAGTTCTCGCCCGTGCGCACGGCGTTCGCGAGGTTGCCCCACGAGCGCCACAGGTACTCGCGCCCGGTGAGCCTGACCCAGCCGTTGATCGATCCTGGCACGTCGCTGCGGAGCGGCGTCCCGAGGGAAGTCAGCGAGAAGCGTTGCCCGTCCGCCTCGTGGAGGACGCCGAGGCTGGCGAGGGCCCGAAGGAGGCGGTAGAGCGCGGACGGATCCGCGCCGCTCGCCTGCGCGAGATCATCGGCCGTCCGCTCGCCGTCGGCGAGGAGATCCGGGATGCCGAGGTCGACAGCAGCATGGATCGTCTGCGTCACCCGGAAGCCGTCGACCAGCCGAGCGAGCTCGGCGCTCACGCGGCCGTCTCTCCGACGAGCGGAGCGAAGAGCTCCGGCCAGTGAGTCATCGCGTTCCGCACGGGGAACGGAGAGGCCTGGCCGAGCCCACAGATCGAGGTCTTCTCCATGGCCAGCAGCCACTCGTCCACCTTCTCGCGCGTCATCGGCGCGCGGCTGTGCTCGAGCTCCTCGCAGAGATGGTGCAGCGCGCGGTTCCCGATCCGGCACGGCGTGCACTTCTGGCACGACTCCTCGGCGAAGAAGCGCATCGTCTCGGCGAGCAGGCGAAGCGGCGAGTACGAGGTCGGGAAGACCTGGACGGCTGCCGAGCCAGGCCCGGCACCGTAGTCGCGCAGGCCGTCTCGCGTCAGCGGCGCGTCGAGCGCCGACGGGGGCAGGATCCCGCTGGCCGCGCCACCCGGGACGACGGCACCGACCTCTGCCGTGAAGCCGCCGGCGTGCTCCTCGACGAGCTCGCGGGTCGTGATCCCGCTCGGCGCCTCGTAGCAACCGGGCTTCGCGACTGCGCCCGTCACCGACCAGAGGCGGGTGCCCGACGAGTCGCCTGTCCCGAGCCCGGCCCACCAGGCACCTCCGTTCCGGAGGATCGCCGGGATGTGCGCAAGCGTCTCGACGTTCTGGATCAGCGTCGGACGGCCGAGGTAGCCGAACTGGCTCGGGAACGGCGGCTTGAGCCGCGGCATCGCCCGGCGGCCCTCCATCGACTCGAGCATCGCCGTCTCCTCGCCCGCGATGTAGGCGCCCGCGCCGATCACGAGCTCGAGCGTGAGCCCGTCGAGCAGCCCCGCTGCACCGAACTCCTCGATCGCATGCGCAAGCCGAGCGCGCGAGGTTGCGTACTCCTCGCGGAGGTAGATGTAGCCCTCGCTCGCCTCGAGCGACCTCATCGCGATCACCGTCGCCTCGACCATCAGGTGCGGCCTGAGCTCCATGACGTACCGGTCCTTGATCGTCCCGGGCTCGCCCTCGTCCGCGTTCACCACGACGTAGCGCGGTCCCGGCTCGCGGGAGACGGCTTCCCACTTCACGCCGGTCGGAAAGCCGGCGCCGCCGAAGCCGGTGAGGCCCGACGACTTCAGCTCCTCGACGATGCGGGGGAGGGGCGGCAGGTCGCGGAGCAGGGCGAGGCCGCCTCGGCCCTCGTAGTCGGCGAGCGTTGCGTCCCCTTCGCCGAGCCCGACCGCCGGGCCGTCGTTCGTGGAGTGCGTCACCTGCGGGACGATCTCGTCACCGTGCGTCATGGCCGGGGCCAGGTCGCAGTGGCCCAGGCAGGCGACCTCCATCGCACCGGGCGTCCGCTCGAGCAGCTCGCGCGCCCCGAAGCAGTCGCAGACGGGCCCGGTGCAGACCCGCACTGTGTCGACCGGAACCTGCAGGAACGAGTAGAACGAGACGACCTCGTGCACCTCGCCGCGGCGGATGTTCATGTGGTCGGCGAGCGCGTCCGAGAGCTCGGGCGTGATCGGCCCGACCTCGCGGCGGACGCGGCCGAGGTTGTCGAGGAGGCGTGTGCGCTCCGTCGGCAGCTCGGTCTGAAGCGATGCGAACCGGAGCGCGTCCACTCGCGCGAGTCTATTCCGCGCCCGGAGGCCTCCGGAGCTGCTTGGTTCGCGCGCGTCGCTTCTTCTGCTCGAGTCGCCGCTCGCGCGCTGCTCGCCCGGGAGTCGTTGGTACCCGCTTCCGTGGAACCGCGAGTGCCTCGCGCAGCTTCGCGACGAGCCGTTCCACTGCGAGCTCACGGTTGCGGAGCTGGCTCCGCTCGTCCTGCGCCACCGCGCGCAGAACTGGTCCAACACGCCCGACGACGCGCCGCTTCTGGATCTCCGACAGCGCCTCGGTGGCCTCGACTTCGAAGAGCGCCTCGACCCGCGTCGACGACTTCTGCGCGTGCTGTCCGCCGGGTCCGCTCGACCGGGAAACGCGGATCTCGATATCGGACATGGGCACGGAGACGGAACGCGTTACCCGAATGGACTCACGCTCCACGGACTGCACTCCATTCAGGTACGGGGACGTGTCCTATGACGCGGATGGATGCCATCGCTGCTGATCGAGTCTAGGGTCGTCGGCCGCGGCGGGATCGTCATAGCATCGGTCGCATGGAACATGGAACCCCGCTGACGACGCCGCTCTCGCATGCGCTGGTCGCGTTCACCATCGAGTTCGACAACGAGTTCGAGCGCCGGTTCTCCGAGGCCGGTGGCGGCGCGCGAGTCGCCTCGCTCGTCATGTGGTCGAACTTCATGCGCTTCGTGGGCGACGGGATCACCGTCGGTGAGCTGCCCGGCGCCGCCGGGCTCCACAAGGCCCTGACCCGATCGAGTATCGGCGGCATGGAGCGCTGGCGGTACGTGGCCGTCGGGCCGGCCGGCGAGCCGGTGACGGCAAAGCGTGAGGGCTACGGAAGCGGCGGTCGACTCCGCAGCGAGTGGGTCGTCCGCCTGACTCCCGCCGGTCGGACTGCGCGGGAGATCTGGCGACCGCTGTTCGCCGACATCGAGACACGCTGGGAGAAACGATTCGGCGCCGCCCCGGTCGAGGCGCTGAGGACCGCTCTGCGCGCAATCGCCGATCAGCTCGAGGAGGAGCTGCCCGAGTACCTCCCGATCGTCGGCACCGCCAACGGGATGGCCGTCGACCTCCCGCCGCGCGAGCGCGACCGGGACAGCCGGTCACACCTTCACCTGGCTGCGCTCCTGTCCCAGGTGCTGCTCGCGTACGCAATCGACGTCGAGCGCGAGTCGGAGCTCTCCCTCCCGCTGAGCGCGAACTGCGTGCGCGTACTCGACGAAACCGCCATGACCGTGCGCGAGCTCGCCGTAACCGCAGGCGTGTCGGACCAGGCGACGAGCATGGCGCTCCGCTACCTCGAGAAGAACGGATACGTCGAGATCGACGCCAAGCTCGTCCGCCTGACGCCGAAGGGTGTCGAGGCACGCGAGCGTTCGCGTCGGCGGCACACGGAGGTCGAGCAGCTGTGGGAGACCCGCTTCGGCGCCGACACGGTGAGCACGCTTCGTTCGGCGCTCGAGAGAGTGCTCGACCAGCGCGACGCGCTCTCGCGAGGGCTCGAGCCGCACCCCGGCGGCTGGCGCGCAAGCAAGCCGTACCTCGAGCACACGAGGGCGATGTCGACGACCCGACCGGAGTGCTGCCCCGCTACCCGATGGTGCTCCATCGAGGCGGCTGGCCCGACGCCAGTTGAGTCGGACCGCCACGTGAGGGACCCGGCGATTACGCTGCTACGCCTGATACCTGCTCAGCGACCAGCGAGGAACTGAACCTCACTCCATGGCGTGCATCCTGCTCGACATCGACGGCGTCCTCCACGTCTCGGGCACACCGATTCCGGGTGCCGCGGACGCGATCGCCGAGCTCCGCAAGGCGGGTCATGCATTGCGGTACGTGACGAACAACTCGACGCGCCCGCGCTCGCGCCTGGCGGAGGAGCTCCGGGAGATGGGCTTCACGCTCGAGGACGACGAGCTGCAGACGACGCCGAGCGCCGCGGCGCGCGAGCTCTCCGGCAAGCGGGTCCTCGCGCTCGTCATGGCCGACGTCGTGCCCGACCTCGACGGGCTCGAGCTGGTCGGTCAGGACGCGGAGGCCGTGCTCGTCGGAGGCTGCGACGAGACACTCGAGCCGAACCAGGTCTTCAGCTACATGAACCTCGCGCGCGCGTTCGCGGAGATCCAGCTGGGAGCTTCGCTGTACTGCCTGCACAAGAACAAGTGGTGGCAGACGAGCCGCGGGCCGATGCTCGACTCGGGAGCGTTCGTCGCCGGCCTCGAGTATGCGACGGGCATCGAGGCCACGATCCTCGGCAAGCCGAGCCCGTCGTACTTCGCGGCCGCGCTCGACGCGCTCGAGGCCGAGCCGGAACGGACCTGGCTCGTCACCGACGACGTCGAGGGCGACGTCAAGGGAGCGAGGCTCTTCGGAATGAAGAGCGCCCTCGTGCGGACCGGCAAGTTCCGGCCGGAGGCTCTCGAGTCGGCCGAGCCACCGCCGGACATCGTCGTCTCCTCGCTCGCGCAGTTTCCGGCACTTCTCGAGGAGGATCTGACCGGCGGATGGAGTCACTGAAAGTCGGCGTCGACATCATCGAGATCGAACGCGTCCGCAAGGCGCTCGACCGGCCGGCGTTCCGCGAGCGCTGCTTCACGGAGGCCGAGCGCGAGTACTGCGACTCGCGCACGCACCCTGCGCAGAGCTATGCCGCCCGCTTCGCCGGCAAGGAGGCCGTGGGCAAGGCGCTCGGGTGCGGCGTGCGGTTCACGTGGAAGGAGATCGAGATCGTCGGCCGGCCGAAGCCGAGCGTGCAGCTCACGGGGCGCACTGCTGCCTACGCCGAGCGGGTGCAGGCCGGCGCGATCGACCTCTCGATGACGCACTCGCGCGAGATCGCAGCCGCGATCGCCGTCGTGAGCCCGCGCGCCGATGGCTGACCACTTCGAGCCGCTGTACGACGCGGCAGAGATGCGCGCCGCCGAGGAGCGCTATCCCGGATATCCGGACACGGTGCCCAACCTCATGGAGCGAGCGGGTGCCGCCGTCGCACGGGAGGCGATGCTCGCGTACCCGGCGGCCCGCAGGTTCGCGTGCGTTTGCGGCGGCGGCTCGAACGGCGGCGACGGACGCGTCGCCGCGCGCGTCCTCCGCGAGGCGGGCCATGTCGCGGACGAGACGGAAGACGATCTCGACTCGTACGACGTGATCGTCGACGCGCTCTTCGGAACGGGATTCCAGGGAGCGCCGCGCGCGGAGGCCGTCGATCTCATCCAGCGGATCAACGCTGCCTCGCCCACCGGTCGTGTCCGTCGACCTCCCGTCAGGCGTCGACGCCTCGACGGGCGAGATCGCAGGCGCTGCGGTCGACGCCGACCTGACCGTGACCTTCCACGCGCCCAAGGTCGGCCTCGCGGTCTCGCCGGGCCGGATGCGCGCGGGGCGGGTCTTGGTCGCGGACATCGGCCTCGACCACGGACCGACGCGGATCCGCCGAGCCACACCGGCGCTGCTCGAAGCGGTCCCGAGGCGACGGCTCGGCGATACGAAGTACACGGCCGGCGCGGTGCTCGTCGTCGGCGGCGAGCCGGGCATGACGAGCGCGGCGTGCCTCACCGCCCGCGCCGCGTTCCGTGCGGACGCCGGCTACGTCACGCTCGCGGTACCGGCCGATGCCCTTCCTGTTGCCGAGACGCTCGCGCTCGAGCCGGTGAAGGTCGGCTGGCGCGACGAGACGGCACTCGAGTCGCTCCTCGAGCTCGCGGAGCGCGTCGGAGCAATTGCGATCGGCCCGGGTCTCGGCCGCTCCGAATCACGGCGCGCGCTCGTGCGCGAGCTGCTCCTGCGCAGCGACCTGCCGACGGTCGTCGACGCCGACGCGCTCTACGAGCTCGCGCCGTTCGAGCGGATGTCGCCCACCGTCCTCACCCCGCACTCGGGCGAGCTCGCTCGACTCCTGGGCGTGGAGTCGTCCTGGGTCGATGCCCATCGCCTCGCCGTCGCGGGCCAGGCGGCCGAGCTCTTCGGCGCGGTGGTCCTGCTCAAGGGTGCGGACACGATCGTCGCCTCGCCCGGGGTCGGCCCGGTCGTCTGCGACCTCGGGCCGCCGTCGCTCGCGACCGCCGGCACGGGCGACGTCCTTACCGGCGTGCTCGCGTCGTTCCTGGCGAAGGGTCTCGAGCCCATGCAGGCCGCGACGTCTGCGGCGGTTGCGCACGGGCTGGCCGGACGACTCGTCCCGCGCCAGGTCGGCCTCGTCGCGAGCGACCTCCTGGACACCCTCTCGGTCGCCCTCGCTCCCTGAGGACACGACTCAGGGAGAATGCGAGCGTGGAGCGCTCCAGCTTCACCCTCGACCTCGGGGCGATCCGCCGCAATGCCGCGACCCTCGCCAAGGCTGCGGGAGGAGCCGAGCTGTGGGCCGTCGTCAAGGCCGAGGGCTACGGACACGGCGCCGTCGACGTCTCCAAGGCTGCGCTCGAAGCCGGTGCCTCGGCGCTCTGCGTCGCGACGCTCCCCGAGGCGCTCCACCTCAGAGCCGCACTCCGGAATGCCCGCATCGTCGTCATGGGGCCGGTGTCGGAGCGCGAGATGGGCGAGGCCCGGGTCGCCCGGCTCGAGCTCGTCGCCGCCGCGGAGGACAGCATCCCGGAGGGCGTGCGCGTGCACCTGAAGATCGACACCGGCATGGGGCGCTGGGGCATCTCCGAGCTTCCGTCCGCCTCGCGCGACGTGGTCGGGCTCATGAGCCACCTCGCGTCGGCGGAGTCCGATCCCGTCTTCACGCATCTCCAGATCGAGCGTTTCAAGGAGGCCACTGCCGGGTTTGGCTCGCTCACCCGCCATGTCGCCAACAGCGCGGCCACGATCCGATACGCAGAGGCCCGCTTCGATGCCGTCCGCTGCGGCATTGCGCTGTACGGGATCTCGCCGTTCGGCGGAGACCCCGCGGACGACGATCTCGTTCCGGCACTGCGCTGGGAGTCGTACCTCGCCCTCGTCAAGCAGCTCGATCCGGGGGAGAGCACCGGCTACGGGCGCAAGTTCGTCGCCGATCGCCCGACGTGGATCGGGATCGTGCCCGTGGGGTATGCGGACGGGTTCCGCAGGGACATGACCGGCACGCAGGTGCTCGTGGAGGATGAGCGCCGCCGCGTCGTCGGGACGATCTCGATGGACGCGCTCGCGGTCGAGCTCGACGAGCGGCTGGAGCCGGGCACGCCCGTGACACTCGTGGGAGACGGCGTCCTGATCGAGGAGCACGCACGCGTGGCCGGGACGATCGCCTACGAGATCGCCGTCGGGCTCAACACCCGCTCGGGCAGGGCGCGTCGGGTGGCGACGGATGGATGACCGCGTTCGCGAGGTGCTCGCCGACGAGGAGGCCTGGATCGTCGGCGGCGCGGTTCGCGACCAGCTGCTCGGTCGCCCCGTTCTCGACCTCGACGTCGCCTGCGCCGATCCGCGGGAAACCGCGCTGAGCTACGCGCGTCGATTCCAGGGCGCCGCGTTCCCGCTCTCCGAGCGTCATGGCGCGTGGCGCGTCGTCACGGACGAGAGCGAGCAGACCGTCGACTTCACGCCGCTTCCGGACGGCATCGAGGCCGATCTCGCCACGCGCGACTTCTCGTTCAATGCGATCGCGATCCGCGTGGGCTCCGACGAGCGGCGAGATCCGTACGGCGGAGCAGGGGATCTCGAGCAGGGCGTCGTCCGAGCCGTGTCCGAGTCGGTCTTCGCCGACGATCCGCTGCGCCTCCTCCGCGCCGTGCGCTTCGAGGACGAGCTCGGCTTCCGCATCGACGAGCGCACGGAGAGCCTTCTGCGCGCTTCGGTGCACCTCGTCACGAAACCGGCCGGGGAGCGAACCCTGGCGGAGCTGCGGCGGCTGTCGCCGGCGGGGTTTCGGCGGCTCGCGGCTCTCGGCCTGCTCGAGCCTCTCGGTGGTGAGATCGACGAGCGGCTCGACGCGCTCGACGACGCCGACTTCCGGCTCGTCGCGGTGTTTCGAGACCAGCTCGCCCGCCTTCCGATCTCGACCGGGCTCAAGCGGTACTCGACGGTGCTGCTGCGGGCGCGAGCGCCCGAGGGTCCGTCGCCTCGCGCGATCCATCGGTTCCGACGCGCGACGGAGCCGTGGGCGCTCCATGCCCTCGCGTTCGTCGGTGCCGAAGAGCTCGCGGGAGTCGTCGAGGCGGCGCGGCTCGCCGATCCGGCGGAGCCGCTCGTCCGAGGCGACGAGCTCGGGCTCGAGCCCGGCCCCGAGATCGGACGTATCCTCGCGGTCATCGACGAGGAGCGGGCAGCCGGGACGATCACGACGCGCGACGAGGCGCTAGCGCTTGCGCGCGAGCTCGCCGAGGCCGAGGGATGAGCGTCGCGCTGCGGCTCGCGCTTCAGAAGGAGCGCAGCGGCGATCTCGCCGAGCGTGTGCGGCGCCTGCTCGGCCCCTTCACCGGCAACGAGGCGGCCCTCGACGCGGGTTGCGGAACGGGCTCGGTCGCGTTCGCGCTCGCTCCGCACGTCGCCGAGGTCGTCGGGGTGGACACGCGTGAGGACTATCTCGAGGCCGCGAAGAGCCTCGGCGCCCGCGAACGTCAGGTTCCAGGAGGCCGACGTGATGGCGCTGCCGTTCGGGTACGCGGAGTTCGACCTCGTCTGCTGTCATCGCGTTCTCCATCACGCGCGTCGCGCGGAGCTCGCCGTGTCCGAGCTCGCGCGTGTTGCCCGCCCGGGAGGGAAGGTGTTCATCGCCGACCAGCTCGGCTCGATCGACCCGCTGGTCAACCTCGAGCAGGACCGCTTCGAGCGCCTGCGCGACGATACGCATCAGCGACTGTTGCCCGAGGCCGACATTCGCGGGTTCCTCGACGCGAACGACCTCGTGCTGATCTCGTCCGAGGTCACGCGCGAGAAGGTCGACCTCGAAGAGCGACTCGAGCTTGCCGGCTTCGGTGAGGAGGAGCGCATCCGCATCCGGGGGCCGGCGCCGGCCTCACCGTACGAGGTCGAGGTCGGCTGGTACGTCGCCCGCAAGCCGGGCGTGTAGTCGCGCTACTCGTCGCGGTGCTGCCCGGCGCGGCGGGTGACCAACCGCGAGAACAATCCTGGGACGAGCGCCTGCCCGACGCTCGCGATTCGGTACGGGAACCAGGGCACCGTGACCTCGATCTTCCCCCGCTCGACGGCGTCCACGATCGCCCTCGCCACGTCGTCGGCCTCGATCACGTAGCGCCGCAAGAAGGGGCTGCGGAGCTTCGAGCGCTGCGGAAAGCCCTCGGTCTCCACGAAGCCCGGCATGACGGTGTGGACCTGGATCCCCTCCGACCTCAGAAGTGAGGCCGTCGATCGTGAGAACGCGAGCTGCGCGTGCTTCGACGCCGCGTACGCGCCGGCAGGCGCGAACGCGACCGTGCCGGAGACGGAGACGACGTTGACCACGTGGGCCGGTCGCCCTGTCCTCAGTCCGGGCGCGAATGCCCGCAGGCACCAGACGCTGCCGAGGTAGTTGACCGCTGTCACGCGCTCGATCCGCTCCGGGTCGATCTCGAGGTAGCTGCCCCGTGCCGGGATCCCCGCGTTGTTGACGAGGAGCGCGATCGCCGGATGCCGCTCGAGAATGCGCGCCGCGACCTCGTCGACCTGCGCTCGCTCCGAGACGTCGCAGAGCTCGAACTCCCCACCGATCTCGGCAGCGATCCGCTCGAGGTGCTCGGCACGGCGGGCGAGGAGCACGCACTGCCAGCCCCGCCTCGCCAGCTCGCGCGCGGTCGCCTCTCCGATTCCGGACGAGGCGCCCGTGACGACCGCTACCCGCCCGTCTGCCATCGCCGCGGCACCCTATCCATTTAGGATCGCCGGATGGCAGGCAGGTTCGAGGGGAAGCAGGCGCTGGTGCTGGGGGTCGCCAACCAGCGCTCGATCGCGTGGGCGATCGCGCGCCGTCTCGCCGACGAAGGCGCGCAGGTCGCGTTCACGTATCAGGGCGAGCGGATCGAGAAGGGCGTGCGCGACCTCGCCGCGACGGTCGACAGCCCGCTCGTCACGGAGTGCGACGTGCGCTCGGACGACGACGTCACACGCGTCTTCTCGGAGGTCGCGGAGACGTTCGGCGGCGGCCTCGACCTGCTCGTCCACTCGGTCGCGTTCGCCGCTGCCGAGGACCTGGAAGGGCGCTTCGTCGACACGCCGCGCGACCGTTTCTGGATGGCGATCGACATCAGCGCGTACTCGCTCGTCGCGTGCGCGCGGGCGGCGGAGCCGCTCATGGAGGGTCGAGGCGGAGGCTCGATCGTGACCATGACCTACCTCGGCGGCGAGCGTGCCGTGCCGCACTACAACGTCATGGGCGTCGCGAAGTCCACGCTCGACTCCTCGGTCCGCTACCTCGCCTGGGACCTCGGCTTCAAGAACATCCGCGTGAACGCGATCTCGGCCGGGCCGGTGCGCACGCTCGCCGCCCGCTCGATCGCGGGCTTCACGACCATGCAGACGATGTTCGAGGAACGCGCGCCGCTCCATCGCCAGATCGAGTCGGACGACTGCGGCGCAGCCGCGGCCTACCTCCTCTCGGACGAGGCCGCGAACGTCTCCGGCACGACGCTCTACGTCGACGCCGGGTACCACTCCATGGGCATGTAGAACACCTAGGTCGGTGGTCAATCAACGGGTCGGGGTCGGCCAGCGAGGACGCGCTGCCTACGAGCCGCGTCCATCGGGGTCGGCGTCAGCCCCAGCGAGAGGAAAGACCCGAGTCGCCGCGTCATCCGTCGACGACATCGCTCCAGCGACGCGGAGAGCGGGCGCCTGGGATACGCCGCCGAGCACCCTCGACAAGGCGCGGATATCGACCTCGCGCACAGAGCTGACGCTCAGTCCGACCCCGGCTGCGAAGCGGCGATGACCGCATCGATGTCGGGGAGCTCACCCCCGAGCATCCAGGCAGCGCGGATCGTCTCGCCGTCCTCGATCAGGAAGCTCGAGCGCGCGGCGACGTCCTCCATCCCGAGCGGCGCGAACGCGACGCCGAACGCTCTGATCGCCTCGCCGTTCCAGTCCGAGAGCAGCGGGAGGTCGACGCCGAGCGACTGCGCCCAGGCGACATGCGACCACGGCGAGTCTCGCGAGATCACGAGCGGCCTGATCCCCGCGGCCGAGAGGTCCTCTCCCCTGTCACGCAGGAGCAGGAGCTCGTTGGTTCAGGTCGGCGACCAATCCCAGACATAAAAGCAGAGCAGTGACAGGCCGGCGCCGAGGACCTCCGCGAGCGGCCTGGCTTCCTCCCGAGGGGCAGCCCAGACCTGGACGTCGGGCACGCGGTCGCCGGCTTCGAGCACGCGTCGAGCCTATCGCGGCGCCGGTGCGGGGGCGCCTCCCAGGCCGGAAGGCGCCCCCGGTGAACGTTCCACGACTCTGGCCTACGCGACGGCCGCGCCCACAGCCTCCTTGCTCAGGCGGGTCGCGATCTTCTCGACCTCCCGGAGCGCTTCCTTCTCCTCGGCGAGGTTCGCGTCCAGCAGCTCTACCGCGTCGTCCTCGCCGAATGCCTTCGCCATACGGCGAAGACCCTCATAGGCTGCGATCTCGTAGTTCTCGGTGCGCGCGGCCGCGCCGAGATCGACGAGTCGACGAGCGACGAGGACGCCTTCTCGATCATCTCGTCGTGCTCCTTCTTGAGTCCCTCGAAGCCGACGCACTGCTCCGCATGCGGCTCTTCGCCGAAGATCTCGAAGACCTGCTCGACGTTCGTGACGTGCTTGCTCGTCTCCTTCAGATGCTTCTCGAGCCCCGACTTGAACTCGTCGTCCGTGACCTCCCCGATGAGCTTGGGTAGCGCGTCGTTCGCGAGCTTCCGCTCCACGTAGAGGATGTCGCCGAGCTCGTGAAGGAAGAGCTCCTTCGGAGTCGCTGATCTCCGGCATGTCGCACTCCTTTGTTGTGGACTTCGGAGCGCATACCCGAGAGTCGAGTTCAACTATGCCTCGATCGCGAGAGTCGATACCGGCACCTGCGAGGTCTGGCGCTAGACGGAGCCGGCAGCGCCTCGGTCGCCTCCGCGATCTCTCGCGCGACCTCGACGATGTCGCGGTTCGCGTTGTAGATCCGGAGCTGGCGGTCGGAGCACGAGCCGCGGGCGAGAATCTCGAGCACGCCCTCGAGCTCCCGCTCGGAGCCGAGCTCGCGAGCGTGCGGGAGGAGCTCGGCCACCGTACGCCGGATCAGTCTCGCGACGGGAACGCGGTTCCGGCGTCCGCTGGCGAGGTCCATCACGGGTGCCTCGAGTCCGTAGCGCGCGGCGAGCCACTTGTTCTCGCTCGTGAGGATCCGGTGGTACGACGGGATCTCCTGGCCCGCCTCGTGCTGCTCGCAGAGCTGCTTGACGAGCGCCTGGCAGTAGGCCGCGATCGCAATGGCGTCCTCGACCCGAGTCACGGCGTCGCAGATGCGGATCTCGATCGTGCCGAGGCGTGGATGCAGGCGGATGTCCCACCAGATGTGCGTGTAGTCGGCGATGCAGCCCGAGCGCTCGAGTTGGCCGACGACTGTCCGCGTAATCGGCGTAGTCGCGGAACCGCGGCGGAGGCCCGGAGCGCGGGAATGCGGAGAAGACCATCTGCCTGCTCGAGGCGAGGCCGTCGGCTCGCCGCGCCAGAACGGCGAGCTCGCCGAGAGCGCGAGCAGCGGCGCGAGGTGGGGGAGCAGGCCGTTCACGACCTGGATCGCCTTCTCCGGATCGTCGACGGCCACGTGGACGTGCATGCCGAAGATCAGCTCCCGCCGGGCGACGTACTGCATCTGGTCGATGAGCTGCGCGGTACCGGTCCTTCGCCGTGATCCGCTGCCGCTCGAACAGGCTGAATGGATGCGTTCCGGCCGAGCCGACGCGCATGCCCTGCTCCCGCGCGACCCCGGTGACGTACGAGCGCAGCTGACGAGCTCGCGCTCGATGTCGCCCGCGGTGCGGCACACGGGCGTCGTGATCTCGAGCACCGACTGCATGAGCTCGGGATTGATCCGGGCCTCGAGCTCGTGGCCGCTGACGGCGGCGAGCATCGTGTCGATGTGCTGGACGAGGTCGAACCTGTCCGCATCGAGCAGCTGGTACTCCTCCTCGACGCCGAGCGTGTACGGATCTCCCGTGCCGAACGTGTGGTCGATGACACTTCCGGCCGGCTCGGAGCCGTTCCCGTGATCGAGGACGGGAACGCCTGCTTCTCGGTCATGGCAGGACCGCGTCGACCTCGATCTCGACCTTCCAGGCGGGATCGAAGAGCGACGAGAGCACGGTCGTGTTCACCGGCCGGATGTCCGAGAAGACCTCGCCGTGCGCTCTCGCCAAGCCTTCGAAGTGCGCGGCGTCGGTGAGGTGGACGCGCGTCCGCACGACGTGCTCGAAGGCCGTACCCGCCTGCTCGAGCGCCTGCCGATGATCTCGAGGCAGAGCTGCGTCTGCTCGTAGACATCCTCGGGCGGCGGCGAGCCGTCGGGCGGGATTGGCGCCGTGCCGGCGACATACACGCGGTCGCCCACGACGACGGCGCGCGAGTAGCCCATGATCGGCTCGTAGGCGACCGTGCCGGCGATGTGGCGCCGCTCCATCAGGGGGCTAGTATCGCCGCGCGTGCAGGCACTTCGCCAGATCGACGAGCTGGCCCGTCGAGTTCGCCGCCGCCGGAGTCGTCGATCGCGAAGGACGACGTCCACGACGCACGGCGATGCGGGCCGCATCGTTCGTCTCGCCTCCGTCTCGAAGCCGGTGACAGCACTCGCGTGCTCGTTGCGGCGGAGGAAGGCGTCGTCGACCTCGACGAGCCGGCCGGGCCGCCCGGCTCGACCGTGCGCCACCTGCTCGCGCACACCTCGGGGCTGCCGTTCGAAGGGGGCGGCGCCGATCGCGCAGCCGGGGCGGCGCCGTATCTACTCGAACGAGGCGTTCCGCGTGCTCGCCGACCACCTCGCCGACGCGGCCGAGATGCCGTTCGAGGAGTACGTCCACGCCGCTGTTTGCGAGCCGCTCGGGATCGGCCTCGATCCGTCGGGTGATCCGGCTGCGGGATGCACGCCTCGCTCGAGGACGTGCTCGCCATCGGTCGCGAGCTCCTGGCCCGACGACTGGTCGCGGACGAGACACGCGACGAGATGGTGAGCGTCCAGTTTCCGGGACTCTCGGGCGTCCTTCCGGACCACGGGCGCTTCGACCCGCTCGACTGGGGCCTCGGCGTGCAGCTGAACACGCGCCCGCCGTCGTGGATGGGAACGCGGACGTCGCCGCGCGACGTTCGGGCATTTCGGCGGCACCGGAACGTTCCTCTGGGTCGACCCGGACGCCGAGGTCGTGTGCGCCGCGCTCACGACCCGCGAGTTCGGGGAGTGGGCGAAGGAGGCGTGGCCGCGCTTCTCGGACGCGGTCCTGGAAGAGGTCGCCGGGGCTGAGCGAGTCGAGCCTCGCCGCGGTCGTCGGCGAAGAGCGGCCGCACGAGCTCGTCGAACGTCGCCTTGTCGCAGCTCGCGACGACGCACGGCGTCATCGCGGTGACGGTGGCAGTTCGCGGGACGTGCATCGTCAGCGCGACCTCTCCGAAGAACTCGCCGGCGCTGCAGGATGCGTCGCTCGCCGAGCGCCGACTGGGAGACGCCCGCGACGCCCGAGAGGAGGACGAAGAAGCGATCGCCGGGCTCGCCTTCTCGGATGAGCACGGTTCCCGGCGTCGACCTCTTCGCGCTGCATGCGGTCGGCGAGCTTGCCGAGCGTCTCGCCGGCGAGGTCGGCGAAGAGACCGACGCGGGCGAGCTCCGTCACCGATGCGGGGACATGGCGCGGCGACACGCGCAGTACCGTACCCGCGTGGGTGTCCTCGCTGGCTGGCGCTACTGCCCGCGTTGCGGCGCGGATCTCGCTCATCGGCGAGGGTGCGTCGAGTGCGCGGCGTGCGGCTTCGTCCACTACGCGAATCCGGCGCCGGCCGTGTCCGCTCTCGTCCTCGACGACGAGCCGGGCGCATGCTCCTCGGGCGGCGTGCGGCGAGCCCGACGTGGGGCTCTGGGACACGCTCGGCGGCTTCCTCGAGGAGGACGAGGACGCGCTCGACGGCGCCTGCACCGCGAGCTCCTCGAGGAGGCCGGGCATCGAGGTCGACGTCGGGCGCCTTCGTCGGGACTTTTCCGGACCGCTACGGCGACGTGCCGACGACGCGCCGTCGAATCTCAACCTCGTCTGGGAGGCTTCCATCGCCAGCGGCGAGCCCAGGCCGGACGACGACGTGTCCGAGCTTCGCTGGTTCGCGCCGCGACGGGCTGCCGGCCGACGCGAGCTCGCGTTCCGCTGGCTCGCGGCGTGCCTGCCGGCCTGGGCCGCGAGCGGCGCTAGATGCACCAAAGGGCCGGCGAACCGGCCCTTCGGCTAGGGGAGGGGGAGGGGGAAGCCTCGAAGAAAATCGCTGCGAATCGCTTCCTATCAGGTTACTCCCCGGAAGGGAAGTGCCGCGGCACCGCCGTTCGGCGGTGCTAGGCCGCGAGCCCGAGCGAGCGCTCGAGCGCAGACTTCGGCTGCGCGCCGATCGCGGCGGCGGCCGGCTCGCCGTCCTTGAAGAGGATCATCGTCGGGATCGACATGACCCCGTACTTCATGGACAGCCCCTGCTCCTCGTCGATGTTGACCTTGACGAGCTTCACCTCGTCCTTCCGCTCCTCGACGATCTTCTCGAGCACCGGAGCGACGGCGTGGCACGGACCGCACCACTCCGCCCAGAAGTCCACGATCACTGGTGTCTCGCTCTTCAGGACTTCCTGCTCGAAGGTCGCCTCCGTGACGTCAAGTGCCATGAGACTCATTCGTTCCTTTCATACGTGTCATTTGCGAATGCCAGGGTTCGAAACGACGGAGTGGGCCGCACCCTTCCCGCCGAAACGCTTCCCTAGACTGATTCCCCGTGGCGCAGATCTTCACACCGCTCCCGGACAAGCCCGACCATAACGCCCTCGAGCTCGAGATGCTCGAGGCCTGGGAGCGCGAGGGGACGTTCGAGAAGCTGCGCGAGCAGAACCGCGGCGGGCCCGAAGTTCAGCTTCATCGACGGCCCGATCACCGCGAACAACCCGATGGGTGTGCACCACGCCTGGGGACGAACGCTCAAGGACGTCTTCCAGCGCTACAAGGCGCTGCGCGGCTTCGAGCAGCGCTACCAGAACGGCTTCGACTGCCAGGGGCTCTGGGTCGAGGTCGAGGTCGAGCGGTCGCTCGGGCTCAACTCGAAGCGCGAGATCGAGGAGTACGGCCTCGCCGAGTTCGCCGCGCGCTGCCGGGAGCGGGTCGCCGGTTCTCGCGAGGAGATCACCGAGCGGTCCAAGCGCCTCGGCATGTGGATGGACTGGGACGCCGACTACTACACGTTCTCCGACACGAACATCGAGTACATCTGGCGGTTCCTCGCGGAGGTGCACGCGCGCGGCTGGCTCTACCAGGGCCATCGCTCGACGGTGTGGTGCCCGCGCTGCGGCACCTCGATCTCGCAGCACGAGGTCTTCTCGCGGCGAGTACCGGGAGCTCGAGCACCCGTCGCTGTACGTCCGCTTCCCGCTGAAGGACCGCGACGGCGAGGCGCTCGTCGTCTGGACGACGACGCCGTGGACGCTTCCGGCGAACGTCGCGGCCGCGGTGCAATCCGACTGCCGACTACGGCCTGACCGAGGACGGCGAGTGGTGGGCGGTGCGCGCGCAAGCCGGACGCGACGTTCGTCCGCATCGGCGCTCGGCGCCGAGCTCGTCGGGCTCGAGTACGAGGGGCCGTTCGACCACATCTCGGCGCAGGAGGGCGTCGTCCACCGCGTCATCCCGTGGGACGACGTGTCGCTCGACGAGGGCACCGGGATCGTCCACATCGCGCCGGGCGCGGGCTCCGAGGACTTCGAGCTCGGACGTGTCCACGAGCTGCCGGTGCTGGCGCCGCTCGACGAGGCCGGGCGCATGCTTCCCGGGTTCGGCTTCGACGGCCTCTCGACGGACGAGGTCGCGCAGCCCGTGATCGACGACCTCGAGTCACGCGGTCTGCCTCGTCGAGTCGGGACGATCGTCCACCGCTACCCGACCTGCTGGCGCTGCGGCACGCCGCTCGTCTTCCGCGTCGTCGACGACTGGTTCATCGCGGCCGACGAGATCCGCCAGCCGATGCTCGACGCCAACGCGACGGTCGAGTGGACGCCCGACTTCTACTCGAAGCGGATGGACGACTGGCTTCGCAACATGGGCGACTGGAACATCTCGCGGAAGCGCTACTTCGGCTTGCCGCTCCCGTTCTACCCGTGCGCGCTGCGGCCACCTGAACGTGATCGGGTCGCGCGCCGAGCTCGAGGAGCGCGCGGTCTCGGGGGCTCGACCAGCTCCAGGAGCTCCACCGGCCCTGGATCGACGAGGTCGTCGATTCGCGTGCGAGGCGTGCGGCGAGGAGGTGCAGCGCGTCCCCGAGGTCGGCGACGCCTGGCTCGACGCCGGGATCGTCCCGCTCTCGACGCTCGGCTGGGAGAGCCCCGAGTACGTCGTCGGCGGCTACGGGACCGGCGCGGCGAAGGGGCTGACGCTGCCGACCTGCCCGATCACGCGTACTGGGAGGAGTGGTTCCCGGCGGACTGGGTCTCCGAGATGCGCGAGCAGATCCGGCTCTGGTTCTACTCGATCTCGTTCATGTCGGTGACGCTCGTCGGTCGCTCGCCGTACCGGCGCGTCCTCACGTACGAGAAGCTCCTCGACGAGACCGGGCGCGAGATGCACCGCTCGTGGGGAAACGCGATCGCCGTCGACGAGGCGCTCGAGCGGATGGGCGCGGACGTCATGCGCTGGCAGTACTGCTCGCAGCCGCCGAGCCAGAACCTGCTCTTCGGCTACGGGCCTGGCGCACGAGATCCAGCGCCGGCTCCTGACGCTCTGGAACTCGTGCAAGTTCCTCGTCGACTACGCGAACATCGAGGCGTGGGAGCCGCGCTACGAGGACCTCGCGAACGGGCCGGAGGGCGAGCTCGAGCCGCTCGACCGCTGGCTCGTGGAGCGGACGCACGCGCTCGTCGCCGAGGCGACGGCCGGGCTACGAGAGCTGGCTCACGGTCGACGTCGTCCGCGCGTACGAAGCCGTTCGTCGACGACGTCTCGAACTGGTACATCCGGCGGTCGCGCCGGCGCTTCTGGGACGGCGATGCCGACGGCGTTGCGAACGCTCTGGTACGCGCTCGTCCAGGGGCTTCGCGTCGTCGCTCCGCTCATGCCGTTCCTCACCGATCATCTCTGGCGCGCTGCTGACGGCACCGTGCGTCGGACGCGCCCGAGTCGGTGCACCTCGCCGGCTGGCCCGAGGCCTGCCGACCCGGACTCCGAGCTGCTCGCGGAGATCGACGAGCTGCGGCGCGTGGTCGAGCTCGGCCGCCAGGCGCGGTCGAGCTCGGGCGTGAAGCTCCGCCAGCCGCTGCGCGCGCTCGTCGTGGAGGGCGCTCGCTCGCGCGGCGACCCATGCGGACGAGATCGCCGACGAGCTCCGTGTGCGCGAGGTCTGCGTTCGGCGAGGTCGATGCGAGCGAGCTGCGCGTCAAGCCGAACCTGCCGCTGCTCGGGCCGAAGCTCGGGCAGGGAGCTCGGCGCGGTCGGGCGGCGCTCGAGGCGGGCGACTTCGAGGAGCTGCCGGACGGCGGGTTCCGCGTGGCCGGGCACGAGCTCTCCGCGGAGGAGGTGCTCGTCGAGCGCCACGGGAAGGAGGGCTGGGCGGTCGCCGCGTCCGACGGCGTCACGGTCGCGCTCGACCTGCACCTCGACGACGAGCTCGTGCGCGCGCGGTCGCGTCTACGACCTCATCCACGCGGTGAACACGCTGCGCAAGGAGACCGGCCTCGAGCTCACCGACCGCATCCGGCTCACGATTCCGGAAGCGGACGCCGATCTGCTCGAGCACGCCGACTGGATCGCCCGCGAGACGCTTGCCGTCTCGGTCGACGCTGACGGCGCCGAGCTCGGCTCGAGAAGTCCTAGTCACCGCGACGAAGAACGTCCACGACCGGTGCCGGGAGACCGCTCTCGCTAGCCTCTGCGCCGCGAGCTCGAGCTCGCGGCGGAGCTCGACGGGAAGGCGGAACGTGACGTCCTCCTCGACGATCCGGTAGGGCTCGATGCTGGTCACGCCGCGCGCGCGGAACCAGTCGCACACGCGCGTGACGAGCTTCTCGGGCGCGGAGGCGCCCGACGTGATCCCGACCGTCTCGACGCCGTCGAGCCAGGCCTCGTCGATCTCGGTCTCGTCGTCGATCAGGTACGCCGGCGTGCCGGCGGCGCGCGCGGTCTCGACGAGCCGGTTCGAGTTCGACGAGTTGCGCGAGCCGATGACGAGCAGGAGGTCGATCTCGGGGAGCATGTCCTTGACCGCCCACTGCCGGTTGGAGGTCGCGTAGCAGATGTCCTCCTTGCGCGGCGCGCGGATGTCCGGGAAACCGGCGGCGCAGCGCCGTGATGATCTCGCCGGTCTCGTCGACCGAGAGCGTCGTCTGCGTGACGTACGCGAGCTTCGTCTCCGGGGGAGGTCGAGCGCCTCGGCTTCGTCGACCGTCTGGACGAGGACCGTCGCGTCGGGCGCCTCGCCCATCGTCCCGACGACCTCCTCGTGGCCCTCGTGCCCGATGAGCACGACCGTGTAGCCCTCGTCCGCGTAGCGGCGAGCCTGCACGTGCACCTTCGTCACGAGCGGGCAGACGGCGTCGATCACGTTGTGGCCGAGCCGGCGGAGTTCTCGAACACGGTCGGCGCGACGCCGTGCGCCGAGTAGACGACGGTCGCGCCGCTCGGGCACCTCCGTCTCCTCCTCGACGAAGATCGCCCCGCGCGCCTCGAGGTCGCGCACGACGTGGATGTTGTGGACGATCTGCTTGCGGACGTAGACGGGCGCGCCGTAGTGCTCGAGCGCGCGCTCGACGGTCTCGACGGCGCGCTCGACTCCGGCGCAGTAGCCGCGAGGCGACGCGAGGAGGACGCGCTTCACCACGCGCACAGCGTAGACGGGTCAGCGCGCGGACTGGGCGACGAGGATCCCGGCGATCACCACCGCGCCGCCGATCAGCTGGGTCGGCCCGAACGTCTCGCCGAGCCATGCCCACGCGACGACCGGTGGCGACGACCGGCTCGAGCGTGGCGACGATCGAGGCCCGCGTCGCGCTGATGTGCCGCAGCGACGCCGGTGAGCAGCGAGAACGTGATCATCGTCCCGACGACGACGACGAACGCGACGAGCAGCCAGACCGGCGCGGAGTACTCGGCGAGGTTGCCCTGGAGCGAGACGTCGTCGCCGAGGACGTCCCACGGGAAGTCCCAGAGCGGCTGGATGACGGCCCAGAGCAGCGCGGCGAACGAGGAAGCCGTAGAACGAGAGCGACGCCGCGTCGCGATGCCGGCGCTCGCGCTCGGCCATCAGGAGGTACGCCGTGAGCGCGAGCGCGCCGCCGAACGCCGCGGTCACGCCGACCGTACTGAAGGCGACGCCCTGCCACAGCTCGACGACGAGCGCGAGCCCGGTGATGCAGAGCGCGACCGCGACCCAGATCCGCCGCCGGATGTGCTCCTTGTAGACGAAGCGCGCGAAGAGCGCGACGAAGAGCGGCGCCGTGAACTCGATGAGGAGCGCGACGCCGACCGGGAGGTTGTCGATCGCGACGAAGTAGAGCCACTGCACGAGCGCGATCCCGACGACGCCGAACGCGACGAGGAAGAGCAGCTCGCGGCGGCCGACCCGCAGCCGCGAGGGCGCGAAGACGAGCAGGAAGGCGAGGAAGAGGAGCGCGGCGCACGTGTTCCGGATCTGCGCGAGCTCGAGCGACGAGAGGCCCGAGCCGAGGACGACCTTCGAGACGCTTCCGTTGACCGCGAAGAGCGTCGCCGCGGTCGCGACCATCACGTAGCCGAGCCGGGTCTTGTCGTCGGGGCGCCCCTCCGGGAGCAGGGTCGGGGCGTCGACCATGGAGCCGGCAGGCTATCCGCCTACACTGTGCGGACTCGGGGCGTAGCTCAGCCTGGTAGAGCGCTCGCTTTGGGAGCGAGAGGTCGCGGGTTCGGATCGGCCGCCCCGACTGCGTGAGGCTCAGGCTCGTCGCTCTGGCGCCGTCGGCGCGCTGCGATCGCTCGCGAGCGCTGCATCGCCAGGTGAGCACCGTGTCACAAGGCGTCGTCGGCGTTCCGCGGGACGATCGAGCGCGATCGACGCGGCGCAGGCGAAGCGGATGACCGGTGTCTCGTGGCGGCCGGGCTGTCCGGTCGGGCTTCGAGATCTGCGGCTGCTGCCGCCTGTCGCACTGGGGCTTCGACGGGAAGGTGCGCACCGGTCGGCTGATCGTGCACGCGGACGTCGCGCGCGAGCTCGTCGGCGTCTTTCGCCGGCTCTATGCCGCGCGCTTCCCGATCCGGCGCATGGTTCCGGTCGACGCGTACGGCGCCAGCGACTTCCGCTCGATCGAGGCCGACAACACGTCCGCGTTCAACTGCCGTTACGTCGAGGGCACGAGCCGCTGGTCCGAGCACGCCTACGGCCGCGCGATCGACCTCAATCCGATCGAGAACCCGTACGTCTCGGGCGGGCGCACGTCACATCGCGCCAGCCGTCCGTACGTCGATCGCACGACGGCGCCGCCCTGGCATGGCCTACGAGGGCGGTGCCGTCGTGCGTGCGTTCGACGCGGTCGGTTGGGGCTGGGGCGGTCGCTGGACGTCCGTGCAGGACTACCAGCACTTCTCCGCTAGCGGTCGCTAGGCAGCTCGCTCGCGAGCTCGCTCCGTCTCGTGTCGCGCTCCGGCGCGCGGCTCGCGCGTGCACACGAACGCCCAGATCGCGGCGCCGAGCACACCTCCGGCGAGCGGGCCGACGATGTAGATCCAGACGTCGCCCCACTCCTGGTTGTAGAGCACGGGGTCGAGCGAGCGAGCGGGGTTGAACGAGCCACCCGACGCCGGGCCGACCGTCGTTGCGGCCGTGAAGATGAAGAGCCCGATCAGGAGCGGCGCCATGACGCCGTTCCACGCGGCGCGCTCGTCCGTCGCGACGGTGAGGATCACCATCACGAAGAGCGCGGTAGCGACGATCTCGAGCACGAGCGCGGCCCAGTCGTCGATTCCGACTCCCGGGCTGCGTGTGCAGTGCGTCTGTCACATCGCTCGAGTAGACGATCGCCATCACGAGCACCGCGCCGAAACCGCCGACGAGCTGCGCGACCCAGTACGGGATGACGTCTCGGCGCGGGAAGCGACCGGCGATGGCGAGGCCAGCGCTGACGGCCGGGTTGAAGTGCCCGCCCGAGAGGTGGCCGAACGCGGCGATCGCGAGCGCGAGCCCGAGCCCGAAGCCGAACGCGATGCCGAGCGCGTCGATGGCGTCGGGGCCGATGTCCGATGACCACCGCGATGCCGCTGAATCCGAGGAAGAAGAAGAGGAACGTGCCGAGAGCTTCGGCGAGCAGGCGGGTGGGGAGCGGATGCTGCATCTGACGACCTCCGAGTCGAGGGGTACAGGAGGCCGTTCGGCGCTCTCACACGTGTTCCTGCGAACGCACCCGGCTCAGCTTCCGTCTCGAGCTCCCGCTGTTCGATGCGAAGGTCGGAACGTGATGCCGAATCCGACCGAGGGGGTGGCCGGATCCGGACACACGTTCTCTACGTTTGCCGACAGGTCGAACCCGACGGCTTTGCACGTTCAGTGTCCGACGTAACGACCCTAGAACAACCAGCCGCTCGGTCGGTTTCGCCTGGACTTTCGTCCGCTTCTGCGACGGCGGGCGGGGATTGATTGAGCTCGTCGGCCCGAGTCTCACGCCTCAGCGGGACATCAGCTCGGCCAGCACCTCGTCATGACGGTGGTAGGACTCGAGATGGCCGGCGTCCGACCATAGGCGCAAGTCCACGTCAGGCATGCGTTCGAGGAGGCGGTGAACGGATTCGATCGGGGCGTTGGCATCGTGCTCGCCGTGCCACCAGGTCACGCTGCACGTCACGTCGGAGGGATCGAAGTCCCAGGGCAAGGTCAGCGCCATGCCTTCGTCCGCCCACCCTTCCGCACCGGGGCGAAGAGCCTCCGTCGCGGACTCGATCAGGACGCGCTGCCACTCGGGGTCGTTCATCACTGCCTTGTCGCTCTCCGGCGCAGCCTCCATCACCGCACGGGTTCCGGCGAGCGGATCGGCCAGTATCTGGTCGCGTATCGGGACGAGCAGTGCGTGCAGTGCATCCCAGCTCTCGTGCGCCGCGTACCACGCCTCTCGGTTGAGGTCGATCATCTCGCTCAGGTCCGCTTCTTCGATCGGCGCGGCGCCGACCACGACTGTCACGGCTCGCACGCGTTCGGGGTATCGCGCCGCGAACGCGAGCGCGTGCGGGCCTCCTCCGCTGCCACCGGCGATATGGACGATGTCGAGGCCCAGATGGTCGAGCAGCTCCGCTGCGTCGTCGGCGATCGCCGAGAAGCCGCGCCCGGGCAGCCGACTCGATGCGCCGTAACCAGGTCGGTCGAACAGGATCACACGCACCTCGTGCCGGTCGTAGGAGTCCTCGTGAGGGTGGCGCGAGTAGCGCGAGCCGGGAGTGCCTTGGAACCTGAG
>CAWEGY010000006.1:0-104157 GCA_963808865.1 uncultured Gaiellaceae bacterium
GTCGCTCGTCGCGCTGGAGTAGTGAGAGAGCTCCTCGGCGTCGTGCGAGCGGACGCGCACGTGGCTCTCGCGAAGGCCGTAGCGGAGGTGCCACGCGACTCGCTGCTCGACCCAGATGCGAACCACTCTCGGCCTCATCCGGTGGGATGAAGTACTCATCTCCATCTGCTCGAATTCGAGCGTCCGGAAGATGAAGTTGCCGGGCGTGATCTCGTTGCGGAACGCCTTGCCGACCTGCGCGATCCCGAAGGGCGGCTTGCGGCGCGCGATCTGTGCGACGTTCTTGAAGTTGACGAAGATGCCCTGCGCGGTCTCCGGTCGGAGGTAGGCGTCCTGCCCCGTCTCCTCGACCGCACCGATCCGCGTCTTGAACATAAGGTTGAACATGCGGGGGCTCGGTCAGGTCGCAATCGGGCGTCTCGCCTGGCCGCTTGCTCGGCTTGCGGCCGCAGCGCACCTCCTCGTGCTCCGGGTCCGCAAGGTGGTCGGCGCGGAAGCGGAGCTTGCACGTGCGGCAGTCGACGAGCGGGTCGGCGAAACCGGACACGTGGCCCGAGGCCTCCCAGACGGCCGGGTTGAGGATGATCGACGAGTCCAGCGCGACGATGTCGTCGCGTTCGCGCACCATCGCCTCGAGCCAGCGCGCTTTGACGTTCTCCTTGAGCAGCACGCCGTAGTGCCCGTAGTCGTAGGAGGAGCCCATTCCCCCATAGATCTCGGACGACGGGAAGACGAACCCACAACGTCGCGCGAGGGAGACGATCTTGTCCATGGTCACGACGTCGGGCACGGTGCCGAACCGTATCGCGAAGCGGATCTACCCTCGGATCGTGCTCGAGGGCGGTGTCTTCTAGCGGCGTCTGCCGAGCGTGAGGAGCCATTCGCGGTGGTGCACGACCTCGTCGCCCTCCCGGCGCTGCTCGAAGAAGTCCACCCATGTCGGTGGAACTCCTCCTTCCGCTCGTCGTCGAGCGCCTCGTAGGCGCTCTTCGTAGGCCCGTACGAACTCGAGAAGAGCTCCCAGTACTCCTCACCGTCGGCGACGCGGAGGATCGACTCGTGCTGCGAGAACTCGAGGTCGAAGGCGCCTCCCAGCAGCTCGCGCACGTGGCCCTCGTCGCCCCAGCCGAAGGGGCTGCCCACGCCCTCCGGCGGCGTCGGCAGGAATGGGCGCATCATCCCGAACATCTGAGCGAGCCCCCCACGGCGTCCAGCAGCCGAGCGCGATGCGACCTCCCGGCTTCGTCACCCGCGCGAGCTCGGAGGCGATCGCCCCATGATCGGGGGCGAACATCACGCCGCAGGTGGAGAGCACGACGTCGAAGGCGGCGTCCTCGTAGGACATCTCCTCCGCGTCCCCAACCTCGAACTCGACGACACGCCCTCTTCCGCGGCTCGTTCACGAGCGGTGTCGATGAGAGCGGGCGCGAGATCCATCCCGACGACCTCTGCGCCGCTCCGCGCGGCAAGGATCGCGGCCGCGCCCGTTCCCGTCGCCGCGTCGAGCACCCGCTCTCCGGGCTTTGGGTCTGCACGCTCCACGACGATCGCGTGCAGGTCGCGAATCGTGTCCGTGACGCGCTCGTAGGTCCGTTTCCCCACATCACACTGTGACGAGTCTTCAGCTCAGCAAAGGCCATGTCTCCTCCTTGGTCCGTACGGCGCGGTGATCATAGGACGGCCAGAGCGCTAGCCTCCTTCCATGAGCAACCACGATGGCGATCGCGTCCCGGTCGAGCTCCACATCGTCTCGGACTCGACGGGAGAGACGGCGCAGCGGCTCGTGCTCGCGCTCGAGGCGCAGTTCCCCGACCAGCCGTTCGAGGAAATCCGGCACGCGCGCGTGGAGAACGTCGAGGATCTGCACATCGCCGTCCAGCAGGCGCGAGGGCGCCCGGCGGTCATGGTGTACACGCTCGTCGCGCCGGAGCTCCGGGACGCGATGCGCCAGCTGTGCCGCCGGGCACGCGTCCACTACTGCGACCTTCTCGGGCACCCGATCGACTCGATCTCGCGCGTCGCGGGAGTCGCAGCGCGGATGGAGCCGGGCGCGCGGGCGCCGCTCGACTCGACGTACTTCAAGCGCATCGAGGCGATCGAGTTCGCGGTGAAGTACGACGACGGCGTCGGGAAGGGGCTGGACGAGGCGGACATCGTCCTCGTCGGCGTCTCGCGGACATCGAAGACGCCGCTCTCGATCTTCCTCGGCTACCTCGGGCACAAGGCGGCGAACGTCCCGGTCGTCCGCGGGATCGATCCGCCGGAGGAGCTGTTCGAGATCGACCCCGCGAAGATCGTCGGTCTCACGATCGACGCCGAGCGGCTCGCTCGACATCCGCATCGCGCGGGTGCGGAGCATGGGGCGCCGCGCAAGCGATACGCGGAGCTCGAGGTGATCTACGCGGAGCTCGAGGAGGCGGCGAAGCTCCACCGGCGGCTCGCGCTGCCCCGTCATCGACGTCACCGAGCTCTCGGTCGAGGAGACAGCCATGCGGATCATCCGGCTCGTCGAGCGCCGAAAGCGCGCGACAGCTCCGTCGTGAGCGACGAGGCACCTCCCGAGCCGACGGCCGTACGGCGCTCCGGCGAGCCTCCGCTCGCGAACACCTTCCGCCCGCCTCCAGGCGGCACGGCGATCTGCGCGAGAAGGGGTGGGTGCCGTTCCGATGGCTGGCGCTCTGGTGGTTCCTCATCGTTCCTCGGCGACCTCGTCTTCTACGTGCTGCTGACGCCGATCTGGCTCGGGCTCCGCGCGGCGGCCAGGCTCGCCGAGCTCAGGTCGCGCGTCGGCGCGGGTCCGAGGAAGCGCTCGACCTCGGTCGGCGTCCGAAGCCGCACGACGGGAAAGCGCGCGAGCTCGGATCGGGTACCGACGCGTCATCGCGGATAGCCCGCGAAGCGCGTAGCAGGACGACGGAGTTCGTCGGATGGAGCACGTCCCGCAGCCCTCCCGGTTCCCGTCCCAGAGCTCCTCGCGCCGTCACGACCCGCCGGGCCGTGCGCCGCAGCGAGCCGGCGGCAGCCAGACGCACAGCGGAAGGTCGAGCCAGACGACGACGTCCGCGCGCTCGAGGACGAGATCGCCCAGCTTGTTCGCGATACGCGCCGTCGATAACCCACGCGTCGGTCTCGACGATCGGCTCGACCCGCGCGCGGAGCTCCCGGCGTCGGCTCCGTCCAGTTCGGGACCGTGGTGCAGCGCATCGAGCTCGTACGAAGGGGACGCCGAGCCGCTCGGCGAGCGCTCGACCGGTCGTCGTCTTCCCGTTCCCGCTCGCCGTCGCGATAACCGCGACCCGGATCACGACAGCGGCGGGTCTCGAGGGGCGTCTCGCCGTCCGGCATCGACGCGGTAGGCGCGCGCACTCTCCGTCGTCGCGACGATCTCGTGCAGCTCCGTGCCGACGAAATGGAGCGCCGCGCCGTCGTCCGCCGCGTAGCCCGCCGGGAATCCGTTCGCGACGAGCTCGCGGTAGGCCGGCCGCCTGTGCTCGTTGCCGTCGTAGTGCGGGCAGGCGCTGCCGGGCAAGAACCCGAGGCCGTCGCGCATCCCTTCGAGCTGCGGTCGGAACGAGTCGGTGACACCTGCCTCGAACCAGCAGATCATCCCTGCGCTCCAGCCGCAGAGCAGGATCCCGCGCTCCCAGGCTTCCCTCAGGATCCGATCGAAGCCGTGCACGCGCCAGATCGCCAGCGCGTTCGCCGTGTTGCCGCCCGACACGTAGACGGCGTCCTGGGCCAGGAGGTGTTCGCGAAGGCTCGAACGCGGCCACGGGTTGAACGAGACATGGCTCGCCTCTGCCCGGTTCGCGAACGACTCGTAGAAGCGGATGAGCTGCCAGCTCTCGTCCCCGCTCGCGGTCGGCACGAAGCAGACGCGCGGCCCCGCCATCTCGAGAATGGCGTCTTCGAAGCCGGGCGAGTGACCACCCATCGCAAGGATCCGGCTGGCCACGCGGACGAGTGTAGATTCCCCCGGCCGTGCGTCGGGTCTCGCGGGAAGCGGCTTTGCCCTAGACACTCGTGTTGTCGAAACGGATTTCAGAGCCGATCAGGCCCGGTGAGCCCTTCGACGTTGGACACGACGACCGCCATCCGCACCTCTACACGGGGCCGGAACATCGTGGTTGCAACCGTGGTGCCCCGCACCGCAACGTGACCTCGCGCGAGTGGTAGTCGTGGTCGTGAATGTGCTGCTCATCGTGCTCATCGCCGCGCTGAACCACTCCCAGCGCGATCCCGACGAGCCGTAGGCGCGGGACTCCGCCATCGAGACGTGCCGTACTCGCGAACGCGAACGAGCTGGAAGCCCGCCTCCGGCAGGGGAGACGAGCCACCAGCTCCCGTGTGCGGTGCGCGTGGCACCACGACCACCACCTACAAGGACGGGGAGGGCGTCGTGCTTCTTCCCGCCCCGACGGGTGCATCGCGGCGGGGATCCGCACCTTGCCCACCCGTGGTCTGCGACAATGTGGACGCGCGGTGGGTATGTGCCCAGTTCCTCACCGAGGTTCTGACGCCAACGCATGCCCGCCGCCGAAGGGTGCGGCACTCGCGTAGCTGTGAGCAGTGACCGCCCTTGCGTACACCCGGCGGTCTGAGACAGTCGTGATGCGCGGCGGGTGTGTCGTCAGAGGCCTCTCCCCCGAGGGTCTGACGGACAACACATGCCCGCCCGCATAGTGATCGCGCTCAGCGGGAAGGCAACCGCGGACTGAGGGGTCGCGTCGACCCTCCCGCGAGCGCTTGAAGCAGCGGTACCGCGTTCTCACACTCTGCAAACGCGCTGCGAGCTAGCTCCTGATCGCAATGAGAAGGGCGAGCACGGCAACGCTGAGGAGCAGCGCCGCGGATACGACGATTCCAGTCAGTGTCCTCTCCGCAGACTAGTCGTCGTTGTCGGCGTCGTTCTTTTCAGCCTTCGCCGGGTGGCCGATGACCTTCGTAGCAGTCAGTGACGGCTTCGCGTTGTCCTTCAGGTCGTCCTTACACATGCGAGCCTGGACGAGAACTCGGTCGCCCCCCTTAAGGTCGGCAAGGAGATCGGCGACCGACTTCATGCCGCTGCCGCGAACCTTCGTCTTGGAGTCGAGCGTGACACTGGCGGTACCAGCGTCCTTGTATGCGCGTCCCCACCGATTGGCGCCGGTGACGTTCATGCTGAGCGAGGTCGCAGATGCGCTCCCGAGCGTGCCCTTCAGGACGACCGTGATCTTCGGCTTGCACTCTTCACCGGTTCTCGGCTTGCCCTTGCCAGCCGGTGGCGCGGCGATCGCCGACGATGCAGTTAGAACGACAGCAGCGAGTCCAGCGAGCAGAAATCTGAGTCTCATCGAGGAACCTCCGGTTCCATGGTTTTCCCCTCCCGTGGTGATAGACGCATGACGCGTCTAAAACTTGCGTTTTGCGTGACAAGTGAGAGTAGGCACCGGGCGGGACAGACGGGATTTCTCGTCGTTAGGGAAGGACTCCGACGACCCCCACGGTGGCCGGAGCCCTTCGACCGGAGGCGGGCCTTGCGGCAGGCCCGACGACAACGACCTTACGACGAGTCGTCAGGTGATGCGCCGATAGGCGGCAATGAGGGTGCGCGCCGTCGCGAACCTAGTCGTTCTTGCCGGGCTGGTGTGCGGGCGCTGCAGAACTCTGTGACACGTCCACAGGTCGCTGCTCGTAGACGCCGTCGAGGCTGGTCAGCATGTTGCGCACTTCAGGTTTCATCGCCTTCTCTTGCGTGAGCCTGCCCCACAAATCGCGAATAGACCACTTCGGCATGTCCAGGTTGTCGGCGCGACTGACTCCGCGCGTGATCGCTCGTCGGGGTGGGAGCGAGAGCCGAGGACACCGCGAGCGTCGCCTAGAGCGCCGGTACTACGCGGTCGGGCAGGCCAAGTGGCGCAGTTGCGCCTTCGCCGTAGTTATCGGTGACCTCTGACCCTCGCTCGGTGTCTTCTGAACCCACCGCTTTCGCGGGGGGTGGATCAACGTTGCGTGCGGCTTCTGCGAGGCGCTCGCTCAGCGCCCTTGCGCCCTTGACATCCATTACCTGACCTCCTGGCCCTTGGTCTGCTTGGTGCCAGCGTGTCCGGCCCTCGCCCCGCCCGATAGGACACGATTGGGTCAACTCAGATCCGCTACGGCAGGCAATCGCGGACGCGCTCGGCGTCATGGCCGAGGAGGCCATCACAGCCCTGAGCAATCGCGAACTTCGCGGTCGGGCGCAACTACGCTTTGAAGGTGATCACGGTTGGCCCTGTCGTGACAGTCGTCGGTCTGTTGATCATTGTCGGTGTTCTGGGCCTCGGCGTCTGGGCGCTGGGGCAGCAGAAACGATAGTTCCCGAAAGAGATCAGACAGGCTGGAAGTCAGGTCGCACAGGCGCAGCGGGTTGGTTGGCGACGAAGTTCACCTGGTTGTCTGGAGGACGGGGCTAAGGCTCTAACCAAACCCGCCCGGCCGTCGCTCAGCTCTCGAATTCAGATCGCTAGTCCTTCATCGCCATGAGAAGGAAGAGCACCGGAACGCCGAAGAGCACCGCCGCAGATACGACGATTCCAGTCATCACCTCTCCGCAGTCAGTTGTCCGCAGTTACGAGCGGTGACCGAGTACCCCGGCGACGCGTCTTGTAACCAGCGAGGAAAGACCGGGCCAGCCACCAAACGCATCCCCTAGGGGGAAGGGAAGGGGACACGCAGACCAGCCCGGCCACCAACGATGCTGTCCGGCGCTCGCCTCGCCCGCTAGGACACGATTGGGTCTATTCAGATCGGCGGCGTCGAGACGCTGAGGGTCAGCCGGGCTGCGCGTCGAGCGGGTTGAGCACGAACCGCATCAGGAGCCGGAGCGCGACGACCATGATGATCGCGGCGACCACGAGGAGCGGGAACCTCATTCGAGCCTATGGACGGAGGCCGATCACGACCTCGCCCGCGGGAGCTTCGAGGCGTCGCCGTAGTGGCTTCCGCCACGTTTCGACCGCCCTTCCAGGCGCTCGCGCATGCGAACGTCGATCTGCTTGCGGAGGAGGTCGCGCTGCTCGCGAGTCATGCGACCAATGAGGCGAGCCGTTCTCATGGCGTCAACGGAGATTCAGCAGGGACGAGCACTGCCTTGAACTGAGCGCCCCGCCAGGAGACGGAGTCCACTCCGATTCGCGTGATCTCTTCGTCCTTCACGCCGTGCGAGCGCACGTAGTCGATAACGGCCTGTGAGGCGCTGACCGAGAACTTGGTCGACACGACCTTGCGTCCTGAGTAGATCTCGTACTTCCTGCTCATTGAGACAGCCTGACCTTCCGTCGCCTCGCCCGATTGGGGTCTATTGAGGATCCCACGGAGCCTGGCTCGCAGCCCGCTGACCCAGCCGCAGACGGGCCCGTGCGGGCGCGAGGCCAGGCTTCGTGTTCTTCCCCCGACGGCGAGAGTAGCCAGGGCTGAGCGCGGGTTACCTCGTCGAAGGTACAGAGAGCCCTCACCTTTCGGGCCGAAGCTCCACCAACCCCCGTGATCGTTGGATGGATCGTCCCGACTACTACACGCCGGAGCCTGCAGCGATCACCGCTGCGGATCGAGGCATCACCGGCTGAACTTCGTTCCCACGGCTGGCGACGATCCCGAGACCACACCGAGACCACACCAGCATGCGATTCGGCGACCTTCCCGGCAGGGACGACCGCGCAACCATGCGGGTTTCCGCCCCCTGCCTAGTGCGGGTAGATTCCCCCCGCAAATGCGCTACGTCTTCGATCTCGACGAGGACTCGGACGGCGGTCGGGAGCTCCTCGGCGGAAAGGGGATCGGCCTCGCCGAGATGACCCAGCTCGGCGTTCCGGTACCGGCGGGCTTCACCATCACGACGGAGGCGTGCCGTGCGTACATGGCCGCGGGCGGCGCCGTCCCCGACGGCCTCGACGCCCAGGTGGACGAGCACGTCGCCGCGCTCGAGACGCGCACCGAGAAGGGCTTCGGCGACGACCGGAGCCCGCTGCTCGTCTCCGTCCGCTCGGGCGCGGCGGTCTCGATGCCCGGGATGATGGACACGATCCTCAACCTCGGCCTGAACGACGTGGCCGTCGAGGGACTCGCGGCCTCGACCGGCAATCCGCGTTTCGCGCTCGACTCGTACCGGAGGCTGATCCAGATGTATGGCGACGTCGTGGACGGCGTCGACGGTCACCGTTTCGAGCACGCTCTGACCGAGCTCAAGGCCGCGCGCGGCGTCGACCAGGACGTCGATCTCACCGCCGACGACCTCCGCGAGCTCGTCGAGACGTTCAAGGCGATCTACGAGGACGGAACGGGCGAGCCGTTCCCGCAGGACGCGCGCGAGCAACTGCGCCGGGCCTACCGAGCGGTCTTCGACTCCTGGAACGCGCCGCGCGCGAAGGTCTACCGCCGCGCGAACGACATCGCCGACGACCTCGGAACCGCGGTGAACGTCGTCCAGATGGTCTTCGGGAACCGCGGCGAGAGCTCGGGCACGGGTGTCTGCTTCACCCGCGACCCCGCGACCGGCGAGCGAAGGCTCTTCGGCGAGTTCCTCGCGAACGCGCAGGGCGAGGACGTCGTCGCCGGGATCAGGACGCCCGAGCCGATCGCTCGTATGAAAGAGCGCATGCCGGAGGCGTTCGAGCAGCTCGTGGCGACGCTCGACCGGCTCGAGACGCACTACCGCGACATGCAGGACATCGAGTTCACGGTCGAGGAAGGGACGCTGTACCTCCTGCAGACCCGCACGGGCAAGCGCACCGCTGCTGCGGCCCTGCGGATCGCTGCCGAGATGGTCGAGGAAGGGCTCATCTCGCGCGAGGAGGCGGTCGCCCGTATCGACCCCGGCCAGCTCGACCAGCTCCTGCACCCGATGATCGACCCGGACGCGAAGGTCGACGTCGTCGCGCGCGGGCTCAATGCGTCGCCGGGCGCGGCGTGCGGGGCGATCGTGCTCGACGCCGACGCGGCCGAAGAGCGCGGCAAGGCCGGCGAAGACGTGATCCTCGTTCGTTGGGAGACGACCCCCGACGACATCCACGGTCTCATTCATGCGGCAGGGGTCTTGACTGCCCACGGAGGGATGACGTCGCATGCGGCCGTCGTCGCGCGCGGCATGGGCAAGCCGTGTGTCGCGGGTTGCGAGGAGCTCTCGATCGACGTCTCCGCGGGCGTGGTCCGGCTCGGGGAGCACGAGGTGCGGGCGGGAGACGTCATCACGATCGACGGCGGCGCCGGCACGGTCATGCTCGGCGTCGTTCCGCTCGTCGCACCCGAGATCGACGAGAACTTCGGAACGCTGCTCGGCTGGGCCGACGATCTCCGGCGCCTGCGCGTGCGGGCGAACGCGGACACGCCCGACGACGCCGCGAGAGCGCGCGAGTTCGGCGCGGAGGGAATCGGCCTGTGCCGCACCGAGCACATGTTCATGGCCGACGACCGGCTTCCGATCGTGCGCGACATGATCCTCGCGCGCGAGGAGGAGGAGCGCAGAAGTGCACTCGACAAGCTGCTGCCGATGCAGCAAGCCGACTTCGAGGGGATCTTCGAGGCGATGGCCGGGCTCCCCGTGACCATCCGGCTCCTCGATCCGCCCTGCACGAGTTCCTGCCGCCGCTCGAGGAGGCGACGTCGAACGCGATGCGCGACCGCATCCGCCAGCTGCACGAGTCGAATCCGATGCTCGGCACGCGCGGGTGCCGCCTCGGCCTCCAGTTCCCGGAGATCTACGAGATGCAGGTGCGCGCGATCGTGCGCGCGGCTCGGGCAGTTCGCGAGCGAACCGGCGAGGCGCCCCTGGTCGAGATCATGCATCCGCTCGTCGGGTTCCGCGAGGAGCTCGCCCGCCTGCGAGAGCTCACCGAGCGCGTTGCCGCCGAGGAGCCGACGGTCGAGTACCTCTGCGGCACGATGATCGAGCTCCCGCGCGCTGCGCTCCGTGCCGACGAGATCGCGGGCGAGGCGGACTTCTTCTCCTTCGGGACGAACGATCTCACCCAGACCGCGCTCGGCTTCTCGCGCGACGACGCCGAGGGCAAGTTCCTCACGTACTACCTGGAGCACGGGATTCTCGAGAAGAACCCGTTCGAGGTGCTGGACCGCGACGGTGTTGGCGACCTCATGCGCATCGCGGTCGAGCGGGGGAGGGGCGCGAAGCCCGAGATCAAGCTCGGGATCTGCGGCGAGCACGGCGGCGAGCCGAGCTCGGTCGCGTTCTGCCACGAGCTCGGGCTCGACTACGTGTCGTGCTCGCCCTTCCGCGTGCCGCTCGCGCGGCTCGCCGCGGCGCAGGCCGCACTCGCCGACGCGGGCGTCACCGCCGTCGCGATCGGCGGCTAGCGCTACGCCACCTGCATCAGGGCGACGGCGACGCTCAACACGCCGACGCCGACGAGCGAGAGCGTCGCCAGCGCGGGGGTTCGTCTGAAGCTCGAGAACGCGAGCGCGCAGAGACCGCCGCCGACAAGCCCGCCGATGTGGCCGCCGATCGAGATCCCAGGGATGAGGAACGTGATCGCGAGGTTGAAGACGACAAGGCCCATCGCCTGCCCGCCGAAGACCCAGATGCGCCGGGCTTCGAGGACGAGCGCGGCACCCATGATCCCCCAGATCGCCCCCGACGCCCCGACGGTCAGCGAGTCGGGCGACCAGAGGAGGGCACCGGCCGAGCCGGCGAGGCCCGAGACGACGTAGACGAGCAGGTAGCGCCAGTGGCCGAAGTAGTCCTCGAGCGGCGGGCCGATGAACCAGAGCACGAGCATGTTCATGCCGAGGTGCAGCGGGCCGTAGTGCAGGAACGTCGCCGTGATCAGGCGCCACCACTCGCCCTCCGCCACGCCGACCGCCTGACCCGAGGAGTCGATCGCCGTCGAGACGAGGACGCCGTGCTCGTAGATCCAGCCGCTGCTCGCAGAGAGTCCCGCGCCCATGACCAGCTGGAGGAGATAGACGCCGACGTTGATCCCGATGAGCGTGAACGTCACGAACGGGCCGTACTGGGAGAGGGACCGCGAGGCGGTGCGCGCCGCGCGGCGGGGCGCGGCCTGGTGCCCCGTCACGGTGGCGTGGTCCGGACAGCGAATCCCAACGGGCCCGAACGTCATGCAGTCGGGGCAGATCCCGCGACCGCACTCGGTGCACGAGACGTAGGTCTCCCGCTCGGGATGCCGGTAGCAGCGAAGGGGCTCGTCCACGGCGAGTTAGCGTACCCCGGTGCGCGCCGACGTCGTGTTCACACCGGACGAGGCCGGCGCGGCCCCGACCGGCGTCGTCATCGACGTCATCCGGGCCACCTCCACGGTGTGCCAGGCGCTCGCTTCCGGGTACACGCGGGTCCTCTGCACCGCCGAGGTGGAGGACGCGCGCGCGGTTCGCGAGGCGCGTGGAGAGGGCGTTCTCGGCGGCGAGCGGAACGCCGTTCGCATCCCCGGCTTCGACCTCGGCAACTCGCCGCGCGAGTACCTCGAGCCGCAGGCGGAGACGCTCGTGCTCTCCACGACGAACGGCACCCGCGCGGTCGTCGCCGCGGCGCAGCGGTGCGACCGCGTGCTGATCGCGTCGCTCCTCAACCTCGCCGCGGTGGTGGAGGCCGCGCGCGCACACGGAGAAGACGTGCTCGTGGTCTGTGCGGGCGTGCAGGGGACGCTGGCGCTCGACGACGCCTTCGTCGCCGGTCGGATCGTGGAGCTCCTTGCCTGGGAGCGGACGGACGCCGCCGAAGCTGCCGCACGGCTCGTCACGACCTGGAGCGGGGCGGAGGAGGCCTTCCGCGCGTCGAAGAGCGGCCGCAACCTGCTGGAGAACGCACCCCAGCTGGAGGAGGACATCGCCTTCTGTGCACGCGAGAGCGTCCTCGACGTGGTGCCGCGTCTCGTGGCGCTGGACGGCCACGCGGCCGAGATCGCCCTGTGATCGTCAATCGCGACCCGAAGGTGCGCGGCCCGTACACGGCGTTCGCGGACGTGGCACGAGCGTACGAGCGGGCGCGTCCGGAGTATCCGCAGGACGCGGTCCGCTGGCTCACGAGCGACGAGCCCTGCGACGTCGTCGATCTCGGCGCGGGGACGGGCAAGCTGACGCGCGGGCTCGTCGCACTCGGACATCGCGTGACCGCCGTCGAGCCGCTCGCGGAGATGCGTGCCGAGCTCGAGGCCGTGCTTCCCGGACTAGGCGCACTGGAGGGGAGCGCGGAAGCGATACCGCTCCCGGACGGGTCGACGGACGTCGTGACGTGCGCCCAGGCGTTCCACTGGTTCGACCACGCGATTGCGCTACCCGAGATCGCACGGGTGCTGCGCCCCGCCGGTCGCCTGGGCACTCGTGTGGAACTCCCGCGACGACCGCGACCCCTGGATGGCGCGACTGAGCGCGATCATCGGGAACGAGACCGTTCAGGAGACCGACGTGCTTCCCGGTCATCGACGGGAGCGGTCTGTTCGGCCCGGTCGAGACGGAGCAGTTCTCGTTCGAGCAGATGCTCGACCGCGACGGGTCTTCTCGACCTGGTCGTCTCGCGCAGCTACTGCGCCAAGCTGGCGCCAGCCGAGCGCGAGCCCATCCTCGACGGGGTCGGACCCTCTACGACGAGACCGCCGGCGCCGACGGCGTGCGGCTCGCCTATGTGACCGAGTGCTTCCGCGCCGAGCGGCGCTAGCCCGTGTCGAACTCGCGGTGCACGGCCTCGACGTTGTTGCCGTCGGGGTCGAGCAGGAACGCCGCGTAGTAGCGGCCGCCTTCGTCGGAGCTGTACTGCTCGCGAACGCCAGGAGCACCGTTGTCGCGGTGCCCCGCCTCGATACCGGCGCGATGGAAGGCGTCGACCTGCTCGCGTGAGTCGGCGACGAACGCGATGTGCACCGGGCCGCTCGTCGTCGGCTCGCCGTCCGTGACCACGAGGTTTGCGAGTTGCGCGCCGTTCTCGCCCTCCCAGATCGGAGGAATGCCGAGCGGCTCGAGCACGGTCTTGTAGAACGCGACACTCGCTTCCGCGTCGCGGACGCGGATGTGGACGTGGTCGACCACGATGCGCGTCCAGTCCCAGTCGACGCTCATGCCGGCGAACCTAACAAACGGCTTGACAGGAGAACATACGTTCGTATAGAACATGTGTTCTGATGATCGCATGCCTCCTCATCCCCGGGTTCGAGCTCAGAGCGGCATTGCGCGCACGTCCCAGGCTTGCTCTGGAGCCCGCGGCGCTCGCGCCCGAGGCAGGAGAGGAGCCGCTTCTCGGGCCGGTGACGGCGGCCGCGGAGGCTGCTGGGGTGAAGCCGGGGATGCGCCTCGGGGAGGCGCTCGCCACGTGCCCGGCGCTCGTCCTCGTCGATCGGGATCCGGCGGCCGTCGAGAAGGAGTGGGAGGGAGTTCTCCGGCGCCTGGAGGATGCCGGCTTCGCGGTCGACCCGGTCGAGCAGGGCGTGGTCGTCTTCGAGACCAGGGGCGTCGAGCGGCTCTACGGAGGCGCGCAGCCGGCACTCGAGCGGGCGCTCCACGCCGTGGGCTCGACCTGGGATCCGCGCGTCGGCGCCGCCGGGCGGCGCTTCACCGCGCTCGCAGCGGCGAGCGTCGCGCGCGCCGGTCAGATCCTGGTGGTCGCCGAGAAGGACGAGCAGGAGTTCCTCGAGCCGCTGCCGCTCTCGCTGCTGCCCATGACGGCGAACCGGTACGCGGAGCTCGAGGGGCTCGGCCTCCGCCGCCTCGGGGAGCTCGCTGCGCTTCCGGGCGGGGCTGTCGGAGAGCGGTTGGGTGTGGAGGGAAGGCGAGCCTGGCGCCTCGCGCACGGTGGGCGGAAGGCGAGGGTGCGTGGGCGCAAGCCGGCCTCGGAGCTCGTCGAAGCGCTCACCTTCCCGGAAGCGATTGCGAACGAGATCACGCTGCGACGGGCGCTCGGCTCCCTCCTCGAGCGCCTGCTCGCGCGTCCAGAACGAGCCGGGCGGCCGTTTCGAAAGCTCGCGCTGGTCGCCAGGCTCGTCGACGGCGGCTCGTGGCGCCGCACGCTGACGCTTCGCGACGCAACTGCGGAGCCGGCCAGATTGCGTGCGGCGCTCGGGCCGAGGTTGCAGGAGCTCCCGGCACCGATCGTCGAGCTGCGGCTGGAAGCGGTCGAGCTCGCCGAGCACACGGGCCAGCAGCTTGCGCTCGTCGAGCCTGCCGGGGAAGAGTAGGTCGTGCGCCTGCGCGAAGGGTTGCGTCAGGTGAAGGCCAGCACGGGGTCAGGATCGGTGTGTGCCGTGGTGGAGGTGGCGCCGTGGTCGCGGGTTCCGGAAGCGCGAGCGCTCGTCGTTCCGCGGGACGACTAGCAGGCCGTCTCAACGCGCCTCGACCGGCGCTGGTGGAGACGGGGCCGGGCGGGACACCGCACGTCGTGAACCGCGAGCAGGTGACGCTCGTGCGTGAGGAGTGGCGCGTCGTCGACCGCTGGTGGACGGACGAGCCCGTCGATCGGCACTACTTCGAGGTCGTCCTCGAAGGGGGACGGAACCTCTGCGTCTATCGCGACGCCGAGAAGACGTGCTGGTTCACGCAGAACGCCTAGGAGGGCGGAGGAACCCATGGTTCCCCCGCCGGCCTCCCTCCTTCGGCCGTCGACGTAGAGAACCGTTGCTGGCCTCCCGGCTGGCAAAGCGGCCTCCGGCCGCACCGGTCTGCGCACCTACAAGGGAGAACGAGCTTGACGAAGAGCGTCGTTCGAGCTCAGACGTCGTACACGTCGTGGCGCTCGTAGAACGCGGCGTCGGGCTTGATGCCCTGAGCTCGAAGCTCCGCGAGCTCGTCGGCGGTACTCGACGAACCCGCCGGGCGTGTGCAGGTTGAGCATCCTCACCGGCTCGTCGCTCGTGTTCCGGAACCAGTGGACGACGTCGGGTGGGGCGAGGACGTACGTGCCCGGCGTCCCGTGGACGACCTCGTCTCCGACGTGGAACTCGACCTCGCCCTCGAGGACGTAGAACGAGTCGCTGTGCTTCTTGTGGAAGTGGGGGTCGACGCCGCTTCCCGGGTCGAACGTGATCTCGAGCAGCGAGAGCTCGGGCCGGTCGGCCTTGACCGGAACGCCTTCGCCGGGACCGAGGGCGATCGGTTCGTCCACTCAGCCGACCGCCTGCTCGACGAGGCGCTCCCAGCTGTCCGACTGCGACGCGGGAACGAGAACCCATTCCTTCATGACGCGACCCATTCCGGGGTCGAAAGGCTGGGCACCTGCCGCGAGCGCGGCTTCGCGCTGCGTCACGTCGGTCAGCTTGACCGTGAGCCCGCCGTCCTTCCAGTAACCGGCGACGACCTTCCCGTTCTCCCGCTTGAGGCACGGCATCCCGAACATCTTCGATTCCTTCAGCGGGTGCCGAGCCGTCACCTCCGCGACGAGCTCCTCCCAGGTCATGCGGACAACCTACCCGGCGAGACGCACGGCGACGATCGAGCTCGGGTCCGCGCCTCCGTCGGCAGGCGGGTCGTGCTGGTCGAACTCGGGGTTCTGCCCGCGCAGGTAGTCGCCGAAGCCGAGCCGAGGGCGCGTGGAAGTTGAAGCAGCGCATGTTCGCGGCGCTGTCGTTGTCGAAGCCGTGCACGACGTTCGGAGGGAGGAGCGACGAAGGTTCCGGCCGGACGGCGAGCACTCCCTCGTGCAGCTTGATCGCGAGCTCTCCCTCGACGACGAAGAAGGCATCCGCGTGCTGGCGATGGACGTGCAGCTGCGCCCCGCGCTCCCCTGCGCCGTACGAGAACTCCGAGACGGTGAGCTCGTCGGTGTCGACGAGGAGCGTCGCGCGACGGTTCGGACGGTCGGTGATCGCCTCTCCCTCGGCTCCTCCCGTCCGGCGTACGACGACGACTCGCGACCGGACGAGCCGGTCGGGAGCTGGTCGAACGTGGACTGCGCAGCGCCGCGGGTGCAGCGCCGGTCACGAGGAGCGTGTAAGTGAGGAAGCGAGCCGTCGTCCCCGTCACCGCGAACGTGTGCACGACCGCAGATGGCACGAACACCCAGGTCTCGCTCCACGCGCTGCTCGTCCTCGAAGCGAAAGGTGAGCTCGCCCTCGAAGACGAAGAAGCGCTTCGGCGTCGTGCGTGCGTGAGCGCCGGAACCCCGCCGGAGCAGGAGAACGTCACCTGGCCGAGCTGCTCGAGTCCGCGACAGCGGACCCCGCTGGCTGCGAGATCTGCTCGCCATCGACGGCACGCACGGAGCTTCAGCCTAGTGCCCGGCTACGTCGAGCTTCACTGCCACTCGGCCTTCAGCTTCCTCGACGGTGCATCGCAGCCGGAGGAGCTCGCCGCGCGGGCCGCCGAGCTCGGGTACGAGGCGCTCGCGCTCACCGACCACGACGGCGTCTACGGCTCGCTCGAGTTCGCTCACGCAGCGACGTTCTTCGGTGTGCGGCCGATCACGGGTGCCGAGGTCACGCTCGACGGCGGCGCGCACGTCACGCTGCTGGTGGAGTCGCGCCGCGGGTACGCCAACCTCTGTCTTCTGCTCACCGCTGCGCACGCTGGCACCCGGCGAGTGGGTCGCGAGGATCGGGAGCCGCTGCCGCCCTCCGTGTCGCAGGATCTCGTCGCCGAGCTGAACGAGGGGCTCGTTTGCCTCTCCGGTTGCGCGCGCCGCGGTCTCGGGCTCCTCGATCCGAACGCTGCCGCTCGGCTCGCCGGCGCGTTCGGCCGCGAGCGCTTCTACGTCGAGCTCCAGCGCCCGTTCGAGCGCGGAGACATGCGCCGCCTCCATCTCCTGCGCGATCTCGCCGAGCATCTCGGTGTCGAGACGGTCGCGACCGGAGACGTCCATTCGCACCACCCGCGCCGGACGCTGCTGCAGGACGTTCTCGTCGCCATCCGTTGCCGCACGTCGCTCGAGGGCTGCGAGCCCGAGCGGCG
This sequence comes from uncultured Gaiellaceae bacterium, assembly GCA_963808865.1. GTDB lineage: Bacteria > Actinomycetota > Thermoleophilia > Gaiellales > Gaiellaceae > GMQP-bins7. The sequence continues at coordinate 16,855 of CAWEGY010000006.1, forward strand.
CGGCAATCGCGAGAGCTATCTGCGCCCGCCTGCGGAGATGCTCGAGCTCTTCGCGTTCGACCGCGCTGCGGCGGAGCGGAGCGCGGTCATCGCCGAGCGGCTCGAGTTCGATCTCACCCAGGAGCTCGGGTACCGCTATCCGGACTTCTCCGACGGAGAGGAGCCGGCGATCGAGCAGCTCGCCGCGATCTGCCGGCGACAGCTCGACGCTCGCTACCCGAGCAACAACTTGTTGCAAGGTCGAGCGCGCGGTCGCCTGGAGGACGAGCTGAAGCTGATCGACGAGCTCGGCCTCGCCGGTTTCTTCCTCCTGCACCACGAGGTGCTCGAGATCGCGCGCGAATGTGCGCGCGAGGTGCGCGGGACGGACTCGCCGCGGAGCTTCCTGCCACCCGGTCGCGGCCGGGGGAGCTCGGTCGGCTCGATCGTCTGCTACCTCACCGGCCTTTCCCACGTCGATCCGGTCTCGAACGACCTCTCGCTCGGACGCTTCCTGAACCGCGAGCTCGCGTCCGTGCCGACATCGACCTCGACTTCCCACGCGACATCCGGGAGAAGCTCATCGTCCGCGTCACCGAGCGCTACGGGCGCGAGCACGCGGCGCTGGTCGCGAGCTTCGCGACGTACAAGTCACGAGGCGCGATCCGCGACGTGGGAAAGGCGCTCGGCCTCCCGTACGCGGAGCTCGAGCGGCTCGCACGGCTCTCGGACGGCTGGAACGCGAAGCGGGTGGGGGAGGAGGTCGCGCGGCTCCCCGACGGCGAGCGGAAGCTCGAGTCGAAGCGCTGGCGGGCGTTCGCGTGGCTCACGGGCGAGATCGCGGGGCTTCCGCGCCACGTCTCGCAGCACCCGGGCGGGATGATCGTCTCCACGCGCCCGCTGATCGAGCTCGTCCCCGTGCAGCCGGCTGCGATGGCCGGGCGCCAGCTCTGCCAGTGGGACAAGGACTCGTGCTCGGACGCCGGGTTCCTGAAGATCGACCTGCTCGGGCTCGGGATGCTCTCGGCGGTCGAGGACTGCGTCGAGCAGATCGCGCTCCGAACCGGCGAGGTGATCGACCTCTCGCGTATCCCACTCGACGACCCGGTCGTATACGACGACATCCAGCGCGCGGACACGATCGGTGCGTTCCAGATCGAGAGCCGGGCGCAGATGCAGAGCCTCCTGCGAACGAGGCCGGAGAACCTCGACGACATCACCGTCCAGGTCGCGCTCGTCCGGCCCGGGCCCATCCAGGGGAAGGCGGTCCATCCCTACATCGACGCGCGGCAGCGCCTGCGCGAGGACCCGTCCTACGTCTTTCCGGTCGACCACGAGCTGCTGCGCGAGCCGCTGCGCTCGACGTTCGGGGTCGTCGTCTTCCAGGACCAGGTGCTCGAGGTCGCGATCGCGCTTGCCGGCTTCACGGTCGGCGACGCCGAGGGGTTGCGCCGGGCGATGAGCCGCAAGCGGAGTCACGACGCGCTCGAGGCGTACCGCGATCGGTTCGTCGCCGGTGCGGCCGAGAAGGGCGTGGACGACGAGGTGGCGGACGCGGTCTTCGACAAGCTCGTCGGCTTCTCCGGCTTCGGCTTCCCCAAGGCGCATGCCGCCGCGTTCGGGCTCCTCGCCTACCAGTCGACGTGGCTGCGCCACTATCACCCAGCGGAGTTCCTGTGCGCGCTCCTGAACGCGCAGCCGATGGGCTTCTATCCGCCCGCCACGCTCGTGCGCGACGCGCAGCGGCACGGGGTGGAGGTGCGTCCGGCCGAGGTCAACCTGAGCGCCGCGAAGTGCATCGTCGAGGACGATGCCGTGCGCATCGGGTTGAACTACCTCGCGTCCGTCGGCGAGGACGAGGCGAAGGTCGCTCGTCGCCGAGCGCGGCGCGCACGGGCTCTATCGAGACGTCGTCGATCTCGCCCGCCGCACGCAGCTTCCCCAGGACGACCTCGAGGTGCTCGTCAAGGGCGGAGCCTGCGACGGGTTCGGCCGTCCGCGTCGGGATCTCCTCTGGGAGCTCGGCCTCGTCTTCCGGGCGCAGTCGGTGCCCGGCACGCGGGGCGAGGAGAAGCAGCTCCCGCTCTCGCTGGAGCCGACGGTGGAGACGCCCGCGCTCCGCGACCTCACGCGCTGGGAGCGCATGCTCGCGGACTACCGGCATACGGGCATGTCGGTCGGGACGCATCCACTCACGCTCCTGCGCCCCCATCTCCCGCCGGGACGCTGTCGAGCGCGGAGCTCCACGTCGAGCGGCACGGCAGGCAGGTGGCCGTCGCCGGCATGACGGTCGCGCGCCAGCGGCCGTCGACCGCGAAGGGAATCGTCTTCATGCTCCTCGAGGACGAGCACGGCCAGGTGAACCTCATCGTGCCGTCCGCCGTCTACGACCGGCATCGCGCAGTCGTGCGCGCCGAGCCGCTCGTCCTCGCCCGCGGCCGCTACGAGCGCGTGGGCGAGAACCGCAACGTCCTCGTCTCGGAGCTGGAGACGCTGGGGCCGCTCGCGCGCTACGTCGCCGAGAACGACACGGTCTGGGAGTCGCTGCCGCGGCCGCACTCGTTCGGCCGCCGCTGAGTTGACCTCTCTCAGCCCGACTCGTGACGCGACAGCGTGAACGCGGTCTCGACGAGGCCGATGTGGGTGAACGCCTGAGGGAAGTTGCCGAGCAGGCGCTTGCGCTCCGGGTCGTACTCCTCGGAGATGAGGCCGAGGTCGTTGCGGAGGGAGAGCAGCCGCTCGTACAGCTCCACCGCCTCGTCCTGCCGTCCCTGCTGCGCGAGCACCGCGGCGAGCCAGAACGAGCAAGGGAGAAAGACGCCTTCTCCGGGAGGCAGGCCGTCGACGTCGACGTTCTCCGCGTCCGCGCGGTAGCGCTCGACGAAGCCGTCGCGGGTGAGGTCGCGCTGGATCGCGGCGACGGTGCCGACACGACGCGCTCGTCGGTCGCAGGAAGGAAGCCACGAGGGGGATCAGGAGCAAGCTGGCGTCGAGGCGGTCCGAGCCGTAGTACTGGACGAAGGAGCCGAGCTCGGTGTTGTACCCCGAGCGGAGCACGTCCTCGCGAATCGCGCTTCTCGCTGCCTTCCAGCGGTCGACCGGGCCGTCGCGGCCGAGCTTCTCGGCCGACTTGACGGCACGGTCGAAGGCGACCCACGCCATGACCTTCGAGTGCGTGAAGTGCCTGCGCGGCCCGCGGACCTCCCAGATGCCCTCGTCCTCCTGCTGCCAGTTCGACTCGAGCCAGTCGAAGGTCTTCTGCGCGAGCGCCCACGCGTCGTCCGACGCCGCCAGGCCCCTGCGACGCGCCTGGTAGAGGGCATCGACGATCTCGCCGTACACGTCGAGCTGGAGCTGATTCGAAGCGCCGTTTCCGACGCGAACCGGCTGCGAACCTTCGTAGCCCGCGAGCCAGGGCAGCTCGAACTCGGTGAGCCGGCGTTCGCCCGCGACGCCGTACATGATCTGCACGTCGTCGGCGGAGCCCGCGATCGCGCGCAGCAGCCAGTCGCGCCACGCGCCCGCCTCCTCGACGTAGCCGGCGCGGATGAATGCGAGGAGCGTGAGCGTCGCGTCGCGCAGCCAGCAGTACCGGTAGTCCCAGTTCCGGACGCCGCCGAGCCACTCCGGCAGCGAGGTCGTCGGAGCGGCGACGATCCCGCCTGTCGGCGCGTACGTGAGCGCCTTCAGCGTGAGCAGCGAGCGGCGCAGGGCCTCGTCCCAGCGACCCGTGTCGGTGCACCGGCCCGACCACTCCTCCCAGAAGGAGATCGTGTCGGCGAGCGCCGACTCCGCGTCGATCCCCCTCGGGACGGGCTCGTTCGAGGGGAACCAGGTGAGGACGAAGGGAACGCGGTCGCCCTCGGCGACGGCGAACGAGGCGAACGTACGCAGGTCGCGGCCCTCGAGCGCGACCGGTGTGTGCAGTGCCACCGCGTCCGGGCCTGCGATGGCGACGAGTGTGCCGTCGACGCTCCTGACCCACGGGACGATCGAGCCGTAGTCGAAGCGGAGCGCGAGCTCCATGCGCATCTCGACGCGACCGCGGACTCCCTCGACGATGCGGACGAGATCCGGTTTGGTCTCGCGCGGAGGCATGAAGTCGACGAGCCGAACCGCGCCGGAGTCGGTCTCGAGCTCGGTCTCGAGGACGAGCGTGTCGCCCCGGTAGCGACGGCCCGGCGAGCGAAACTCGCCCTCGGGCTGCAGCGTCCAGTGCCCGTTCTCGGCGTCGCCGAGCAACGAGGCGAAGACGGCCCCGGAGTCGAACCTCGGCAGGCAGAGCCAGTCGATGCAGCCTTCTCGACTGACGAGCGCGGCGGTCTGCAGGTCGCCGACGAGCCCGTAGTCCTCTATTCGTCCGGCCACGATTGCGCCAACTTCGTCAACAGTGTCTGACCCTCATTCGCAACGAGTGGGCGCCAATCGTTCCACAGTGACACTCACTCCAGGAAGGCGGCCATCCGGCCGAACCGCTTCGACGCCGCCCGGTCGAACGCGGCGCGGTACTCGCCCGCCTCGGCGAGGTCGAGCGAGCTCGCATACGCTTCGCGCAGGTCGTAGAGCCGCTCGCCGATCGCGTCCACCACGAGTTGATAGTCGCCGTAGAGCTCTTCGGATCGGTCCGCAGTCGGCGCTCGTCCAGGCAGCGTCGGCCACCGCCGCCTCCTCGAGCAGCGCTGCCTCGTCTGTAGCGAAGAGATCGAGCTGCCGGGTCACGAGGTCTGCGAAGCGCCCTCGCCGGAACATCAGACCAGCTCCCGATAGAGCTCGATGTGTGCCGCCGCCGAAGCTTCCCAGGTGAGCTCGGCGCGTGCGCGTTCGGCTCCTCGTCGCGCTGCGGCCAACGCGGCCTCGTCCTGGAGGAGCGTGCGCAGCGCGCGCCGCCATCGCTTCGCTGTCCCCGGCCGGGACGACCGCTCCTGCAGCGAAGCGCGCGACGACCTCGCCAAGGCCGCCGATGTCGTAGACGATCGCGGGCACACCGGCGCCGAGCACCTGCAGGAGCGCCCCGGAGACGTCGATCTCCGCGCGATACGGAAAGAGTGCGACCGTCGCCTCCGAGAGCGCGCGCCGGAGCTCGGCGTCCGGGAGGTATCCCAGCCGCCACTCGGCGCGCGCGCCGGCGGTCTGCCGCAAGGTGTCGAGCGGAACCCTCGGATCACCGACGACGAGGAGGCGAGCCTCGTCGACCGCGAGCACGGCGTCCACGGCATCCTCGGTTCCCTTGTAGGGGCGGATGAGGCCGAGGCAGAGCGCCGTCCGTCCGTCGTCCTCGCGAATCACGTCCGACCGAAACGCGGGGTGAGGGATCACTCGCAGCCGCTCTTCGGCGACGCCGAACTCGACGAGCTGCGTGCGGCCACGCTCGGAGTGCACGACGATCCGCTCGAACCTGCCGAACAGCGTCTTCCAGAGATCGACCTTCGAGGCGGTCCGCCGGGGGACGATGTCGTGCGCGGTGAAGACCGCCGGGCTGCGGGGCCGGAAGAGCCAGCGGTCGGCCTCGGGCGCTCCGATCCACTGGACGTGCAGCACGTCCGGCTTCAGCGTCGCGAAGCGCGCCATCCCGAGCGGGTGCTCGACCGCCTTCACGGCGAGTCGGACGCGGGACGATCCCATCCGCGACGAGACGGGGTAGAACCACTCCTTCGCCCGGTACCCGTTCGCGGCGGCCACCGAGCCGAACCGGAACCGCGATGTCACGAGCTCCACGTCCACACCCGCCGCCGCGAGAGCGGCGGCCAGCGAGCGGTCGTACGGGGGCGTGTAGGCCGGGGGATCTGAAAGCACGACGCGCATTCGCGCGAACGTTAGACGGGGTGTCGTCAGAATCGGCCCGTGACGTTCGAAGAAGGCCCGTGCGCAGTTTCCCGTCCTCGAGCGGTACGCGTACTTCCAGGCCGGTAGCGTCGGCCCGCTCGCGGTCCGGACGATGGAAGCGATGCACGCTGCAGAGGAGCACGCACTCCGCGAAGGTCGAGGGAGCCGCGCGCAGTTCGACCGCATCCTCGAGTCACGCGAAGCGCTCCGGGCAGACCTTGCCGAGCTCGTCGACGTCGACGTCGAGCAGGTCGCGCTGACCGCGTCGACGACGGACGGGTGCAACATCGTGCTGGCCGGGCTCGATCTAGGCGAGGGCGACGAGGTGATCACGACGACGGACGAGCACTTCGGCCTGCTCGGCCCACTGCACGCGTCGAAGGCCCGCGTCGTCGTCGTCTCGCCCGATGCGGACGAGATCGTGGCGGCGGTCACGCCCCGAACGCGGCTCGTGGCCCTGTCGCACGTGCTCTGGACCACGGGCCAGCTGCTCCAGGTGCACGAACTGCGCGAGAGGACCGGCGTGCCGATTCTCGTCGACGGCGCCCAGTCGGTCGGCGTCATTCCGGTCGATGCGCGCGGGCTCGACTTCTTCACCATCTCGGGCCAGAAATGGCTCTGCGGCCCGGAGGGCACGGGCGCGCTCGTCGTCGCGGAGCCCGAAGCACTCCGCGTGGCGCACCCGAGCTATCTCTCGCAGTCCGCGCACGAGCCGGACGGAACCTTCGAGCCCAAGCCCGGCGGGCGTCGCTTCGATCCCAATCTCACGCCGAACGCACTCGTCGCCGGCCTGCGCGCGGCGCTCGCAGTGCTCCCCGAGTGGGGCTTCGAGCGGGCGGCGACGATGGCGTCACGGTGCCGCGAGCTCCTAGCCGGCGCTGGGCAGGACGTCGTGATCCCGGAGGAGCACGCGACCCTCGTATCGTGGCGTGCACCCGTCGATGAGTCCGCGCCGATCGTCGCGCGGCTCGCAGCCGCCGGCGTGATCGTGCGTGACCTTCCCGGCCGAGGTCTCGTCCGGGCTTCGGTCGGGTGGTGGACGAGCGACGACGACCTCGAGCGTCTCGTGGGGGCCTTGTAGGCTCGGGCCATGTGCTTCGACGTCGATTCCTCGCCGCCGATCCCGCCGATCTCGGGAGCAGCGGTCTCGCACGAAGACCTCGTGCTCGAGGCCGGCGACGGCAATCGCTTCGCCGCTTTCCTCGCGGCCCCGGAGGAGCCCGCCAGCGTCGGCGTCGCGATCCTGCCGGACGTTCGGGGTCTCTATCGCTTCTACGAGGAGCTCGCCCTGCGCTTCGCCGAGCGTGGGTATGCCGCGGTCGCCCTGGACTACTTCGGCCGCACCGCCGGCGCCCAGAAGCGGGACGACGCCTTCGAGTACATGCCGCACGTCGAGCAGACGACCCCCGGCGGTGTGCAGGCGGACACCCGAGCCTGCGTCGAGCACCTGCGGGAATCCGGGTGTGAGGTGGTATTCACCGTCGGCTTCTGCTTCGGCGGGCGCAACTCATGGCTTGCGGCCGCAAGCGGGCACGGGCTCGGGGGAGCGATCGGCTTCTACGGGCGGCCAGGACCGGGACGCGACGGATCACCGGGACCGACGGAGCGTGCCGGCGAGATCGCAGCGCCCGATTCTCGCCCTCCAGGGCGGCGACGATCCCGGCATCCCGGTCGAGGACTCGAGGGCGTTCGACGAGGCGCTCGACGCCGCCGGGGTCGAGCACGAGGTCGTCATCTACGACGGCGCCCCGCACAGCTTCTTCGACCGCAAGTACGAGGAGTTCGCGGCCGAGTCCGAGGACGCATGGAACCGCGTCCTCGCGTTCCTCGAGAAGCACTCCTGAGGCGGCGAGGCGTCGCGTCGGCGGTCCGCAGGCCGAGCTCGGTCGCGATCGGCTGCAGCGCTGACACGACGTTCGCGATGTGCTCGTCCAGCTCCAGCTCGAGGAGCTCCGCCCCCGCGTACACCTCGTCGCGGTGAACGCCCGCCGCGAACGACGGCTGCTTGAGCTTCTTCTTCACCGACTTCGGCTCCAGCCCGTCGAGGCCGGTCGGTCGCACGAGCCCGCATGCGTGGACGAAGCCCGAGAGCTCGTCGCACGCGAACAGGACCTTCTTCAGCTGCGTGTCGCGCGGCATCGCGAGATGCTCGGCGTGCGAGAGGACGGCCTCGATCAGCTCCTCGGGATAGCCCTCGTCGCGGAGGATCGGCGCGCCGTCCTGCGGATGCTCGTCGAGCGTCGGGTGGATCTCGTAGTCGAAGTCGTGCAGGAGCGCCGTTGCACGCCAGAAGGGCTCGTCCTCGCCGTAGACACGCGCGTAGAAGCCGACCGACGCCTCGACGGCGAGAGCATGGCGCAGGAGCGCCTCGCTCGTCGTGTACCGCGTGAGCGTCTCCCACGCTTGCTCACGGGTCGGCGACATGGCGCAGTACGATAGCCGCCGCCAGTTGGAGCCTCCTGTAACCCAGAAGAGCGCCGCGGCCTTCGGTACGTGGTCGTCGCCGATATCCGCGGAGATGGTCGCGCGCTCCGGCGTGCGGCTCACCATGCCCTGGATCGAGAACCGGGACGTGTGGTGGCTCGAGGGCCGCGCGTCCGAGGGTGGACGGGTCGTGCTCGTCCGTCGCGGACCGGGACGGCGGGCAGGTCGACGTCGTTCCCGAGGGATTCAACGTGCGCACCGGCGTGCACGAATACGGGGGCGGCTCCTACTGCATCCACGAGGGCATCGCCTTCGTCTCGAACTTCGACGACCAGCGGCTCTATCGCATCGATCCCGGCGCGGAGCCCGTGCCGATCACTCCGGCGGTCGAGGAGCGGCGCCACCGGTACGCCGACGGCCGGATCACCCACGACGGGGACCTGTGGATCGGCGTGCGCGAGCGACACGCCGACAGCGACCGCTCGGCGGACGTCGTGAACGAGCTCGTCGCCGTTCGCACGGACGGCTCCGCGGAGCCGAGGGTGATCGCGAGCGGCCGCGACTTCTACTCGAATCCGCGGATCTCGCCGGACGGGACGCGCCTGTGCTTCCTCGCGTGGGATCTCCCGTGGATGCCGTGGGACGGGTGCGAGCTCTTCGTCGCGGACCTCGCGTCCGACGGCACGGTGACGAACGTGCAGGAAGTCGCCGGGCGAATCGGCGTGGAGTCGATCTGGCAGCCCGCTTGGAGCCCCGCCGGGGACCTCGTGTTCGCGAGCGACCGGAGCGGCTGGTGGAATCTCGAGCGGGTCCGCGGCGGAGAGCGAAGCGTTCTCCACGCCGCCGGGGCCGAGTTCGGCTACCCGGCGTGGGTGTTCGGCACCAGCTCCTACGCGTTCCTTCCCCGACGGACGAATCGTCTGCGGATACGACCGCGACGCGAGGACGTTTTTCGCGGTGCTCGACCCGGAGAGCGGCGACGCTCGAGGATCTCGGTGTGCCGCACGATGCCTGGTCGGGTGGGCCGTTCGTCGTCGCCGAGGGCTCGACGGTCGTGTACCTCGCGGGGTCGGCCACCGCGCCCGCGGAGATCGTCGCGCTCGATCTCGAAGCCGGTGCCTCCGAGGTGGTCCGCACGAGCTCCGAGGTGCCCGTCGACAAGGCGTACCTCTCCGTCCCCGAGTCGATCGAGTTCCCGACGGAGGGCGGTCTCACCGCCTACGCGCTGTACTACGCGCCGACGAATCCCGACTCCGATGGCTCCGGAGGACGAGCGTGCCGCCGCTGCTCGTCATGAGCCACGGTGGGCCGACCGGGAACGCCACGGCGAGCTTCGACCTCGAGATCCAGTTCTGGACGAGCCGCGGGTTCGCGGTCGTGGACGTCAACTACGGCGGCTCGACCGGATACGGCCGCGCGTACCGGGAGCGCCTGAACGGCGAGTGGGGAGTCGTCGATCTCCAGGACTGCGTGAACGCCGCGCGCTACCTCGTCGAGCGCGGGGAGGCCGACGGCGACCGACTGCTCATCACCGGCGGCAGCGCGGGCGGGTACACGACGATCTGCGCGCTCACGTTCACGAACGAGTTCGCGGCGGGGGCCACCTACTTCGGGATCGCCGACCTCGAGCAGTTCGGCGGCGGCGACGACCCACAAGTTCGAGCTCCAGTACGAGCACACACTCGTCGGGCCCTATCCCGAGCGGGCCGACCTGTACCGGGCGAGGAGCCCATCCACTTCGTCGACCGGATCGAGACGCCGATGCTCGTGCTGCAGGGAGCGGACGACAAGGTCGTCCCGCCCTCGCAGGCCGAGCTCATCGTCGGGGCGCTGCGCGAGCGTGGGGTTCCGCACGCCTACCTGCTGTTCGAGGGCGAGGGGCACGGGTTCCGCAAGGCGGAGAACATCGTCCGCTCGCTCGAGGCCGAGCTCTCGTTCTACGCGCAGGTCCTCGGGTTCGAACCGGGCGGCTCGATACCGAGCTCGAGATCGAGCATCTAGCCGTCTGAGCCGGGGAGTCCGTGAGCACCGCGAGTAGCATTGCGCGCGCGATGCAGTCCTTCGTCATCGAGGGCGGGCGTCCGCTGCACGGAACCGTCCGGGCGTCGGGGAACAAGAACGGCGCCCTCCCGATTCTCGCGGCGCTGCGTGCTCGCGTCGGGCGAAGTGCGCCTCTCGAACGTCCCGCGCATCAGCGACGTCGAGACGATGGTGGAGCTCCTCGCGGATCTCGGTGCGGACGTCGAGTGGACCGGGCCAACGACGTCCGCGTCGATGCACAGGGCGTCACCAAGACCGATCTCGACGCCGAGCTCGCCCGGGAGATACGCGCGTCCTTCCTTCTCGCCGGGCCGCTGCTTGCGCGCTTCGGACGGGTCACCGTCCCGCCGCCCGGCGGCGACGTCATCGGCCGCCGCAGGCTCGACACGCACATCCACGCGTTCCAGGAGCTCGGTGTCACCGTCGCGCTCAACGGCGCGTACGAGATGGAGACCGACGGCCTGAAGGGCAAGCGCATGTACCTCGACGAAGCGTCGGTCATGGGGACGGAGAACGCGATCATGGCCGCCGTCCTCGCCGAGGGCGAGACCTGTGTCGGACACGCTGCCTGCGAGCCGCACATCCAGGACCTGTGCCGCTTCCTCGTCTCGCTCGGCGCGCAGATCGAAGGGATCGGCTCGAACGTGCTCCACATCGACGGCGTCGACGAGCTGCACGGAGGCGACTACCGAATCGGGCCGGAGCACGTCGAGGTGGCCAGCTTCGCCGCGCTCGCTGCGGTCACGGGCGGAGACGTCACGATCGAGGACGTCGAGCCCGACGACCTGATCGCGATCATCCCGGCGTTTCGAAAGCTCGGGATCGAGATGGAGGTCGACGAGCGCTCCGTGCGCGTCGCGCCCGGGACAGGACCTGAACGTCCTCGACGACCTCGGCTCCCAGATCCCGAAGATCGAGAGCGGCGTCTGGCCGGCATTCCCGGCCGACCTCACGTCGATCGCGCTCACATGCGCCACGCAGTCGCAGGGCACGGTTCTCATCTTCGAGAAGATGTTCGAGAGCAGGTTGTTCTTCGTCGACAAGCTCGTCGCGATGGGCGCGCGCATCATCCTCTGCGATCCGCATCGGGCGGTCGTGACCGGTCCCGCGAGGCTCTACGGCGCAGCGTCTCGAGAGCCCGGACATCCGGGCGGGGATGGCGATGCTGATCGCCGCACTCTGCGCGGAGGGACGCTCGACGATCGGGAACATCGGTCAGATCGACCGCGGCTACGAGCGGATCGACGAGCGGCTCCGCGATCTCGGGGCCGCGATCGAGCGGGCCGACCTGTGACCCGACCGGGGCGGCGCGGATCGATCTCGCTCGGCGCGAGCGAGACGCAGCGTCGCCACCGGCGTCGCCGTCCTCGACCATTTGCTGCGCGAGCTCGCCGAGTGGAGGCTTCGATCTCCAGCTCGAGATCGCCCCGGACGAGCCCGAGGCCGAGGTGGGACAGGCGGGCACTGCGCTCGGGGACGCTCTCGCGCCGCTGCTGCGCGGCGACCGGGGCCCCGGGCGGGGGCTCGGCAGTCGTCACCGTCGGACGAGGCGCTCGCAATGGTCGTCCTCGAGGCCTCGGGGACCGCCGCTCGTCGCGTCGAACGCGGATCTCACCTCGACACGCGCCGGCGGGCTTGCAGCGGACCTGGCGGCCACGTTCCTCCACGAGCTCGCGGAGGCTGCCGGTCTCACCGTTCACGTGCGGCTCTTCGAGGGCGAGAACTCGCAGCACGTCCTGTCGGCGATCTTCAAGGCGCTCGGCATCGCCATCGCCGACGCCGCCGGAGGAGGGACGTAGTGGCGGAGAAAGAGGTCATCCGCACCGATCGCGCACCCGGGCCGTTCCAGGGCGCGCCGTACAACCAGGCGATCCGGCTCGGCGATCTCGTCTTCGTCGCCGGGCAGCTCGGAGTCAGCCTCGAGACGGGCGAGCTCGCCGGCGCCGGCGTCGCCGAGCAGACCGAGCAGATCATGGCGAACCTCGGCGCGATCCTCGAAGCTGCGGGCAGCGGCCTCGACAGGCTCCTGAAGACGACGGTCTTCCTCATGGACCTCGGCGACTTCGCGGCCATGAACGAGGTGTACGCGCGCCACGTCGGCGACCGACCCCCGGCGCGGTCGACCATCCAGATCTCGGGGCTCCCGAGCGGCGCGCTCGTCGAGATCGAGGCGATCGCGCACGCCTGAGACGCGCGGCGTCCGGACCGCGTCGGCGGACGACGCTCGCGCGATCGCCGACGTCCGCACGCGTACCTGGCAGCACGCCTACGCGCACGTCTTTCCAGTTCACGAGCTTGCGACCCTCTCCGTGGAGAGCGAGGCCGAGTGGAGGTACCGCGTTCTCCTCGACCCGCCGCCGAGGACGCACACGATCGTGGCCGAGGAGTCGGCGACCGTGGTCGGGTTCGCCATGGGGGGCTCGGCGCGAGACTCGAACGAGGGGCCGGACGTCGTCGGTGAGCTGTACGCGATCTACGTCCTCCCGGCCTCCTCGGGACTCGGCATCGGTCAGGCTCTGATGGACGAGTCGCTCGACCGCCTTCTCGCCGAGGGCTTCACCGAGGCGATCCTGTGGGTGCTCGAGGACAACCCGCGCACGCGCCGGTTCTACGAGCTCGCCGGCTGGCACCTCGACGGCGGGGTCAAGGAGGAGGAGCTGCTCGGGACGCTCGTCCGCGAGTTGCGTTACCGAATCGCGCTCCGGCCCGCGCGCTGAGGTCGGGGCAGAATGAGCACATGCGAGCAGAGCAGGTCATCGTCACGCATGGAAACACCGACTTCGACGCCTTCGGGGCGATGCTCGCCGCGCGCCTCCTGTATCCGGGCGCCGTCGTCGCCATCGGCTCGCTGAATCGGAACGTCCGCGACTTCTATCGCCTCCACGCGGACGAGCTCGAGGACACGGTCGACGCCGCGCCGCTTGGAGCTCGACGCGATCAAGCGCCTCGTGGTCGTCGAAGCGACGAACGCCTCGCGACTGGGCGAGCTCGAGGCCGTCGCGCTCGACCCTCGCGTCGAGAAGGTCCTCTTCGACCATCACGACGAGGCTCCACTGCCGACGTGGGTTCAGCCCGAGGCAGCGGTGCGCTCGGCGGACGGGGCGCTGACGACGACGCTCGTCGGCATCCTCGCCGAGCGGGAGCTTCGCCCGACGCCCCTCGAGGCGACGGCGTTCGCACTCGGGATCCACGAGGACACGGGCTCGCTCACGTACCAGACCGCGACGCAGCGCGACGTCGACGCTCTCGCCTGGTGCCTGCGTCACGGCGCGCGACAGGATCTCGTCTCTGCCTACCTGCACGCCCCTTTGCAAGGTGCCGAGCGTGACCTCCTGCACGAGCTGATGCGGAGCGTCGAGCCGGTCGAGGCAGCGGGCGAGGAGGTGCTCCTCGCAGTCGGTCCGCTGGCCGGAGTACGTGGACGGGGTCTCGAACCTCGCGCACAAGGTCGTCGACCTGACCGATGCGAAGGCGCTCGTCGTCCTCGTCGAGATGGACGACCGTGTGTTCGCCGTCGTGCGGAGTCGGAGCGACTCCATCGACGCCTCCGCGCTTGCCGGAGCGCTCGGCGGCGGGGGACACGCGCACGCGGCCTCAGCGATCGCGCGAGGCGGGCTCGACGAGGCGCGGAGCATCGTGCTCGAGGCGCTCGGACGAGCCGTGCGCGAGCCGCGGCGTGCCGCCGACGTCATGTCCGCTCCCGCGCGTTCCGTCGGGCGCGATGCGACCGTCCGCGAAGCGATGATCCTCTGTCAGCGCCACGGTCAGAGCGGTGTCTTCGTCGTGGAGGAGGGCCGGGTCGCCGGTGGCGTCAGCCGCGAGGACCTCGACAAGGCGATCGGCCACGGCCTCGCACACGCTCCCGTGCGCGGGATCATGAGCAGCCACGTGCACACGGCGACGGAGGAGGCGACGCTCGCCGAGCTGCAAGCGCTCGTAACCTCGGCCGACGACGGGAGGATCGCCGTCCTGCGCGGGGAGGAGCTCGTCGGCGTGGTCGGGCGCGCCGACCTCTTGCGCGCCCTCGAGGGCGTGGAGCCGCGGCCGACGGCGCCGATCGAGACCATCGCGCCGAGCTGGAGTCGATCGAGCGGCTCGCTCCGATCGTCGACGCCGTCACGGCGCTCGGTGACCGCGCGCCGGCCGTCTATCTCGTCGGTGGAACCGTGCGCGACGTCCTGCTCGGTGAGGAGAACCTCGACATCGACATCGCCGTCGAAGGCGACGCCATCGCATTCGCCCGCGACCTCGCCCAGGCGCTCGGCGGGCGCTACACGCCGCACGAGCGCTTCGGTACCGCCATCGTCTCCTACGGCGACGACGAGCGCGTCGACGTCGTCACGACCCGAACGGAGTTCTACGACTCGCCCGGTGCGCTGCCCACCGTCGAAAGAGCCGGCCTGCAGGAGGACCTGAACCGGCGCGACTTCACGATCAACGCGATGGCGGCGTCGCTGCGCGCGGAGGACTTCGGCCTGCTCGTCGACCCGCACCGTGGCCGGCCCGACCTGGAGGCACGCGTTCTGCGCGTCCTTCACAACCTCTCGTTCATCGACGACCCGACGCGCATCTTCCGCGGAATCCGCTACGAGGCGCGCTACGGATTCCGGTTGGACGAGCACACGGCCGGATTGGCGCGTGCCTGCATCGACCTCGGTCTCGTCGGAGACCTCTCCTCGGCGCGCCTGCGTGACGAGCTGGTCGCCCTGCTCGAAGACCCCGGGGCGCCGGACGGGATCCGGAGGCTCGGAGAGCTCGGCGCCGACAAGGCGATTCATCCGCACCTGCGGGGAGACGACGACGCTGCGGCGCTCTTTGCGCGGGCGCAGGCACTCGCCCGGGAGCTCGACGTCGAGGTTCCCGACTGGCGTCTCGGGATCGCAGCCCTCGCGCGCGAGCTCACCTCGGACGAGGTCTACGGCTGGCTCGAGCGACTCAAGGTGCGGCGGCGGGACATCGGCCGGATCGCCGGAGCCGTCACGGTCGCGCCGCGCATCGCCGAGCGGCTGCGCAGTGAGTCGCTCGAGCCGGCCGAGGTCGTCGCGCTCGCGGACGCGTTCGCGCCCGATGCGCCGCTCGTCGCTCTCGCCTGGGAAGAGCAGCCCGCGCTGCGCGAGTACTTCGAGCGACTGCGCGACGTCCGACTCGAGATCGGCGGAGACGACCTGAAGGCGATGGGTCTCGCCGAGTCGCCGTACGTGGGCGACGTGCTCGCGGAGATCCGCAAGCGCAAGTTGAACGGGGAGCTGGCAGGGCGTGACGCAGAGCTCGCCGCCGCGCGAGAGCTCGTCGCGGCGGTCCGCACATGACGATCGCGTCGGCGACTGAGATCGGGGAGCGCTATCGGCGCGTTCGCGCCGAGGTAGGGGAGGGGGTCACGATCGTCGTCGCGACGAAGTACGTCGCGCTCGCCCGACATGGCAGCTCTCGCCGAGGCTGGTGTCGAGGTCGTGGGCGAGAACCGCGCGCAGGATCTCCTCGCGAAGCACGCGGAGTACGGCGACGCGTTCCGCTGGCATTTCATCGGCCACCTGCAGTCGAACAAGGTGAAGGTCGTCAACGACGTGTGTGAGCTCGTGCACTCGGTCTCGTCCGACTCGGCCGCCCGGCGTGTGGAGATTCCGGCGCTCCTCGAGGTCAACCTCTCCGGCGAGGAGTCGAAGTCCGGCGTCGCGCCGGAGGAGATCCCCGGTTACGTCGAGCGCTACCCGCTCATCCGGGGGCCTCATGACGATGCCGCCGCTGGCCTCGGAGCCGGAGAGCTCGCGGCCCTACTTTCAAGGCTTCGCGAGCTCGCCGCGGCGCAACGAGCTCCACGAGCTCAGCATGGGCACTTCGCAGGACTACCGCGTCGCCGTCGAGGAAGGAGCGACGCTCGTGCGGGTGGGAGAGGCGCTCTTCCGCCGATGACGGCGATTAGAATCCCGCGGTCATGGGGCTGAGCGACCTCTGGAGCCGGACGCTCGTCTACTTCGGCATCGCCGAGGACGACGAGTGGGACGACGACGGCTACGAGACGAGCGAGCAGGTCGAGGAGAGCTATCGGCGCAGGGACCGGCAGAACGTGCGCCGCCTCCCGAGCACGCCGGAGGAGGAGACCGGTGCCTGGGCCTCGTCCGAGGAGGCGGTACCGGCTTCGACGTCTCGGCGCGACCGCTCCACCCGCCTCCGCAGCGTCACCGCTCCCTCCCCCGCGAAGGTGCACCTGGTGGTGCCGAGAGCGTTCAACGACGCGAAGCAGATCGCGGACCGCTTCAAGGCCCAGGTTCCGGTCATCCTGAACCTCCAGGGCGCCGACACCGAGCTCTCGAAGCGGCTGATCGACTTCGCCAGCGGCCTCACGTACGCGCTCGACGGGAGCATGCAGCGCGTCGCCGACAAGGTCTTCCTGCTCACGCCGCGCGACGTCGAGCTCTCCGCCGAGGAACGCGCCCGCGCCATGGAGCGCGGCGGCTTCTACAACCAGGCATAACCGCGCGTAGGAACGCGCTCCGGCGCGGCGAACACGCGTCCGATGGGCGCACACGCCGTCATTGCCGTACTCGCAGACACCGCCTCGTCGCTGCAGAGCTTCGTGCGCGTCTTCGTGTCGATCTACATCCTGCTCATCCTCGCGTACGTCCTGCTCTCGTGGATTCAGCTGCCGTATTCCGGTGTTGCCTCGACTGTGCAACGCTTCCTGGACGAAGTCTGTCGCCCTTACCTCGGTCTCTTTCGAGGCCGGATCCCGAGCCTCGGGCCACTCGACCTTTCGCCGATCGTGGCCGTGGTCGTCCTGCTCGTTGCCGCCGCACTGGTCAACCGCCTCATCGGGGCTCTCCTCTAGGAGGTTCTATGCCGCTCACGCCCGTTGAAATCAGACATGTCCACCTGCGGCGGGCCTGGCTCCGCGGGTATCGACGCGATCCGGTCAACGAGCTGCTCGACGAGATCGCCATGTCGTTCGAGGAGGTCTGGCGCGAGCGCGCGGACCTCTCGGACCGGCTCGAGGAGCTCGAGGGAGAGGCGGCCAAGCACCGGGAGCTCGAGGCTCTGCTCCGGTCGACGCTCGTCGCCGCCGAGCGAGCAGCTCAGGACATGAAGGAACAGGCCAGGCGCGAGTCGGACATGATCGTCCAGGAGGCGCATGCCGAGTCGCGGCGCGTGACGCGCGAGTCCGCTGCCGAGAAACGGCGGCTGGAGGACGAGATCGTCAAGATCCGCGCCCAGCTGCGCGCGGCGATCGAGAGCCTCGGCGACTGGCCCGGCGACGACAAGCCCACCAAGGCAGAGGACGACAGCGAGATCTCCGAGACACGCCAGGGACCGGTCGGGGAGATCGGCGACGGCGGCATCCGGAAGGTCGCAGGCTAGCTCCTTCACGGGTGGTGCACGCGGGTATCCTCCCGCCCGTGAGGAGCCCGCGATGACGCTCGACCTCGCCCGCTACCGCAGTGCGCTGGAAGGCGAGCGCGAGCGGCTTCGGCACGCGCTGCAGACCGTCAACCACCAGGGGTCCGTCCTGGAGGAGACCGGCGACCTCGCGATCGGCTCGGGCGACCACATCGCTGACACTGCGAGTGAGACGTACCTGCGCGAGCTCGACGGCGGGCTCGAGGAGAACACGGAGCACCTCCTGACCGCGATCGAGGCCGCGCTCGGCCGCATCGACGACGGGACCTACGGCACCTGTGTCCGCTGCGGGGGCGAGATCGGTGCGGAGCGGCTCGATGCGGTTCCGTACGCGACGCTCTGCATCGCCGACAAGCGGGCGCAGGAGGGCCACTGATGGGCGAGCCGGCGAGCTACGACCCGCCGGTCGTCGACGTCCGCGTCGGCTCGACGGCGAACGCGCTGCAGCCTGTCTCCGCGGCCGAGCGGTCGCTCGGAGCCGGCTATGCACAGTGGGTCGCCCTTGGCCTCGTCGCGACGGCAGCAGTCGTCGCGGATCAGCTCACGAAGCAGGTCGTCGGGCGAACGCTCGCACTCGGAGACAGCGTCGACATCGCAGGTCCGTTCTCGATCCACCACGTCCAGAACTCCGGAATCGCATTCGGTCTCTTCGACAGCCGGACCG
This sequence comes from uncultured Gaiellaceae bacterium, assembly GCA_963808865.1. Classification (GTDB taxonomy): domain Bacteria; phylum Actinomycetota; class Thermoleophilia; order Gaiellales; family Gaiellaceae; genus GMQP-bins7. Next base: position 35,177 of record CAWEGY010000006.1, read on the forward strand.
GGATCGTTATCGGCGTCACCGCGGTCGCCGTCGGGCTTGATGCTGGTGTTCTTCGCACGGGCCGGGCGGCGCCACCCGCTGCTCCCGGTCGCGCTCGGCCTCGTCCTCGGCGGTAGCGTCGCCAACCTCATCGACCGCGTTCGGCTCGGCTACGTAACCGACTTCCTCGACCTCGTCGCGTGGCCGGCCTTCAACCTCGCGGACACGTTCATCGTCGTTGGCGTCGGGATCCTGTTCGGCACGCTCGTCCTCGGAGGTCGCTCACATCAGATGCACGGCGCGCGAGATGGCGACGCTCCGTTTTACGGTCGCTGAGGAGGACGCCGGCACCCGCCTCGACCGCGCGCTCGCTGCTCGGCCCGAGATCGAGGTGCGGTCGCTCGCGGAGCGGCTCATCGGCGCCGGAGCGGCCACGGTCGACGGCGCGCCGCGGCCGAAGAGCCATCGCCTCGAGGCGGGCTCGGTCGTGGAGGTCGAGCTCCTGCCGGAGGAAGGGGTTCTCGAGCCCGAGCCGGTCGCGGTGCCCGTCGTGTACCGCGACGACGACGTTGTCGTCGTCGACAAGCCCGCCGGCATCACCGTGCATCCCGGAGCAGGGCGCGCGCGAGGGACGCTCGCTGCACAGCTGCTGACGCTCGGCGCGGTGGGCGGCACCGATCCGGAGCGGCCAGGAATCGTCCATCGGCTCGACCGCGAGACATCCGGGCTACTCGTCGCCGCGCGCTCCGAGGCGGCGTACGAAGGACTGCGCGAAGCGATCGCGCGTCGGGAGGTCGAGCGGCGCTACCTCGCGCTCGTGCGCGGGACACCGCGGTCGCGCGCGGGTCGCGTCGACGCCCCAATCGGGCGCGATCGGCGCGACCCGACTCGCAGGTCACTCGATACGACCGAGCCGCGGGAGGCGGTCACCCATTTCGAGCTCGTCGAGCGACTCCACGCGCACGCGCTCCTCGACGTGCGTCTGGAGACGGGCCGCACGCATCAGATCCGCGTGCACCTGGCGGCGATCGAACTGCCTGTCGCAGGCGACACCGTGTACGGGGTCAAGGGCGATCTCGGTCTCGAACGACAGTTCCTGCACGCGCACCGCCTGCGCTTCGCGCATCCGACGACGGGCGTCGAGCTCGCTCTCGAGTCACCACTGCCGGTCGAGCTCTCGGACGCGCTCGAACGTGCCCGGCAGCTAGAGTAGGCGCCGGTTTTCGTCCCTACGACCCGGCGCCAGCCGAGGGCGGGGGTGCCGTCGCCATGAGCGCGGTTCCGCCCGGGCCCGTCGGAGATCCATCGTCAAACCATGCAGAAAGGGGCTGATCGCGTGTCAGTCGTCACCATGCGGGAGCTGCTGGAGGCCGGCGTCCACTTCGGCCACCAGACCCGTCGCTGGAACCCCAAGATGCGCCGGTACATCTTCGGCGAGCGCGGCGGGATCTACATCATCGACCTCACGAAGACCCAGGAGCTGCTCGAGGAGGCCCACGAGTTCGCACGCAACATCGCGGAGCGCAAGGGCGCGATCCTCTTCGTCGGCACGAAGAAGCAGGCACAGGACGCTGTGTCCGAGCACGCGTCCCGCGTAGGCATGCCCTACGTCAACAACCGCTGGCTCGGCGGCCTGCTCACGAACTGGAAGACCATCTCCGAGCGCATCGCGTACCTGCACGACCTGCGCCGCCTGAAGGCCGACGGACAGCTCGACCTGCTGCCGTCCAAGGAGCGCATGACGATGGAGGCCGAGCTCGAGAAGCTCGAGGCGAATCTCGGCGGAGTCGCGGACATGAAGCGACAGCCCGACGCGGTCCTCGTCCTGGACATGAAGAAGGAGCAGCTCGCCGTCCGGGAGACGCAGCGCCTCGGGGTTCCCGTGATCGGGCTCGTGGACACGAATGCAGACCCGGACGAGGCGTCGTTCGTGATCCCCGGGAACGACGATGCCATTCGCTCGTGCAGCCTCGTGGCCCGCGTCATCGCGGACGGGATCGCGGCTGGCAGCACGAAGGTCACGGCCGCCGAGATGACGGCTGCTCCGGCGGAGCCCGCCGAGACTTCCCCGCGGAGGAGGAAGCACCCCCAGCTGTGGAGGAGCCAGAGCTCGAGGCCGCGGCGGTCGCGGAAGGGAGTGAAGAGAAGTGAGCACGACGATCAGCGCATCGCTCGTCAAGGAGCTCCGCGACCTCACAGGCGCGGGGATGATGGACTGCAAGCGCGCTCTCGAGGAGACCGCCGGCGACGTGGACGCGGCTCGCACGCTCCTGCGCGAGCGAGGCATGGCTTCCGCCGGCAAGCGTGCCGGCCGCGCGACCACCGAGGGCCTCGTCGGCTTCATCGTCGAGGACAACGTGGGCTCTATCGTCGGGATCGGCTGCGAGACCGAGCCGGTGTCGAACAACGACGAGTTCCAGGAGTTCGGTATCGCCGTCCTCCGCGCCGTGCATGCGGACGGACCGGACGCCGTCGAAGGATTCGAGGAACAGCGGGTACAGCTCGTCGCCAGGCTCAACGAGAACATCGTCGTCGTCGGCGCCGAGCGCTTCGAGGCGCCGGCGGGCAACGTTCTCGCCGGCTACGCGCATCCGCCCGCGAACAAGATCGGCGTCCTCGTGGAGCTCGCAGGCGGTACCGAGGAGCTCGCGCGCCAGGTCGCGATGCACGCGTCGTTCGCGACCCCCGAGTGGACGACGCGGGTCGACGTGCCTGCCGACGCGGTCGAGGCGGAGCGCAGCATCTTCGCCAACTCCGACGAGGTGCAGTCGAAGCCGGAGGCCGCGCGTGAGAAGATCGTCGACGGCATGCTCGCCAAGCGCTTCTTCGCAGCGACCCCCGGTGGAGTCCTCGTCGATCAGGCCTGGATCCACGAGCCGTCGAAGACGGTCGGCCAGGCGCTCGGGGAGGCCGGCGCGGCAGTCGCACGGTTCGCGAGGATCTCGGTCGCCGGCTGACGTGTCGACGAGCACGGACGACGCCGTCGAGCAGGCCGAGTCCGGCCGCGAGACGCCGTTCCGGCGCGCGCTCCTGAAGCTCTCGGGCGAGGCGCTACTCGGCGAGCGCGAGTTCGGGATCGACGAGCAGACCGTGCTCGCGATCAGCGAGGAGATCGTCGCCGTGCACGATGCCGGCACGCAGCTCGCCGTCGTCGTCGGTGCCGGGAACATCTACCGGGGCATGGCCGCCGCGGCGGGCGGCATGGATCGGGCGACGGCGGACTACGCGGGGATGCTCGCAACGCTGCTGAACGCGCTCTCGCTCCAGGACGCGCTCGAGCGGCTCGGCGTCCACACGCGCGTACAGTCGGCGATCACGGTCTCGGAGGTCGCCGAGCCGTACATCCGCCGCCGCGCTATCCGGCACCTCGAGAAGGGCCGCGTGGTGATCTTCGCCGCCGGCACCGGGAACCCGTTCTTCACGACCGATACGGCAGCGGCGCTGCGCGCGCTCGAGATCGGCGCGCAGGCGATCCTCATGGCGAAGAACCGCGTGCAGGGTGTCTACGACGGCGACCCGCACGAGGATCCGAACGCGCGCTTCCTCCCGGAGCTGACGCACCTGGAGGCGATCGAGCGCGGCCTGAAGGTCATGGACACGACAGCGCTCTCGCTGTGCATGGACAACCAGCTGCCGATCTACGTCTTCGAGCTCGCGGACGGCAACATCCGCCGCGTGGCGGCCGGCGAGCGCGTCGGCACGATCATCCGGACCCGTAGCGAAAGGAGGGCGCATGGCTCCGATCGAGGACTTCCTGGCCGACGCCAAGCGGCGCATGGACAAGTCGATCGAGGCGACGCACCACGAGTTCAACTCGATTCGCACGGGACGTGCGTCCCCGGCTCTGCTCGACCGCATCGTCATCGACTACTACGGCACGCAAACCCCGCTCAAGAGCCTCGCCTCGATCAGCGCACCCGAGCCACGGCTGCTGAACGTGCAGCCCTTCGATCCGAGCTCGATCAAGTCCATCGAGCGCGCGATCCAGGAGTCCGATCTCGGGCTCACGCCCTCGAACGACGGCAAGCTGATTCGCCTCCCGATCCCGGCGCTCACCGAGGAGCGGCGCAAGGATCTCGTGAAGGTGGTACGCCGCGTGGCGGAGGACGGCAAGGTCGCGATTCGCAACGTCAGGCGCGACGTCATGCAGCATCTGCGTGAGCTCGTGACGAACGGCGACGTCGGCGACGACGAGGAGCGCCGCGCCGAGCAACAGGTGCAGAAGATCACCGACGAGCACACCAAGTCGATCGACGACCTCTTGAAGTCCAAAGAGGCCGAGATCATGGAGGTGTAGAGCGCTGCCGGAGGACGGTGCCGGGGGCGCGAAGAGCGTCGCGGTCATCATGGATGGCAACGGGCGCTGGGCGGCGGCGCGAGGGCTCCCCGTCGCCGAGGGGCATCGCGAGGGAGCACGGGCGGTGCGGCGGACGGTCGAGGCGGCGATCGAGCACGGCGTCGAGTCGCTCGCCGTCTACGCGTTCTCGACCGAGAACTGGGCGAGGCCGCCCGACGAGGTCGAGTCGATCATCGAGCTCCTCGACGAGACCATCGACCGCGAGCTCCCGGACCTCGCGAAGCAGGGTGTCCGCACGCGGTTCTTCGGCCGCCGCGACCGCGTCCCGGCCGAGTTGCAGGAGAAGATGGCCGCACTCGAGGCCGAGACCGCGCATCTCGATCGGCTGCAGCTGTGGATCGCCTTCGACTACGGAAGCCGCGCCGAGCTCGTCGAGGCGGCGCGCAGGCTCGTGGAAGACGGGGTCAGACCCCAGGACGTGTCCGAAGAGGCCCTGGCCGCACGCTTGTACGCGCCGGAGCTCCCCGATCCCGACCTCGTCATCCGCACGTCCGGGGAGCAGCGCGTCTCGAACTTCCTGCTCTGGCAGTCGGCATACTCCGAGCTCGTCTTCGACGACACGTTCTGGCCGGACTTCGGCGAGGAACGACTCCGGGCGGCGCTCGACGAGTTCTCTCGCCGCGCGCGCCGCTTCGGCGCGAGATGATCCCCGCTCGTGAGCTCATTGGTCTCGAGGCTCCTGATCGCCGCGGTCCTGTTGCCGCTCGTGATCGGTATCGCCTACCTCGGCGGGTGGTGGTTGTTCGGGCTCGCGCTCGCGGGCGGGCTGATCGCGTTGCACGAGCTGTACGTCATGGCTCGGGAGCTACGGCCGCTGGTCCCCGCCGGCTACCTGGGCTTCGTGCTCGGCCTGCTCGGGCTCCAACTCGGGGGCGTCGAGTGGATGCTGGGCGGCTTCCTCTCCAGCTTCGTCTTCGCGTTCCTGCTCTACGGCCTCGGCGACGTCCGCCAGTCCGCGACCTCGTCCTTCGGGGTGACGGTCCTCGGCGTCGCCTGGGTCGGGGCCGGGCTCGGCTTCCTGCTCCTCATTCGCGACATCCCCGAGTTCGGGTTCTGGGCACTCATGGCAGTGCTGTTCACGGTGTTCGCCGCCGACACGGGAGCCTTCTTCGTGGGGCGGACGCTCGGCCGGCACCAGCTGGCGCCGGCGATCTCGCCCGCGAAGTCGTGGGAGGGGCTCGTCGGAGGGCTCGTCGCGGCCGTGCTCGTCGCGTTTCTCATCCTCTACCGGGACCGCGACGACTTCCTCACCATCCCGGAGTCGCTCCTGCTCGGGCTCGTGATCGCGCTCGCATCGGTGCTCGGAGACCTGTTCGAGTCCGCGGTGAAGCGCGATCTCAAGGTGAAGGACTCGGGCCGACTGCTCGGCGGGCACGGGGGCATCCTCGACCGCGTCGACTCGCTGCTCTGGGCAGGACCCGCGGCGTACTACGCGATTCTTGCCTTCGGAAACGCGTAGCAGTGCCTGAACCAAGCGACGGTTAGCCTTCACGCGTGGCGAAGCGGCGGATAGCGCTCCTCGGAGCGACGGGATCGATCGGGCAGCAGGCGCTCGAGGTGATCGAGGCCAACGCCGACCTCGAGGCGTGCGCACTCGCATCGGGCTCGCAGTCGCTCGACGCGCTCGCAACGCGGCACGACGTCGACCACGTCCAGGTCGGTGGCGATGTCACCGAGCTCCTCGACCGCGCGGAGCCCGACCTCGTCCTCAATGCCGTCGTCGGCTTCGCAGGAGTGGGGGCGACGCTGTGGGCGCTCGAGCGCGGCGTGACGCTCGCGCTCGCGAACAAGGAAAGCCTCGTCGCAGCCGGCGAGCTCGCGCTCGCGGCCTGGAAGCGCGGGGGTGGCCTGCTCGTGCCCGTGGACAGCGAGCACTCGGCCGTCTTCCAGTGTCTCGAGGGACGCGCTCCCGAGACGATCGAGTCCATCGTCCTGACGGCCTCCGGAGGGCCGTTCAGAAACCACTCGCACGCCGATCTCGAATCAGTGACCGTGGAGGAGGCCCTCGCGCATCCGACCTGGTCCATGGGCCCCAAGATCACGGTCGACTCGGCAACGCTCGCAAACAAGGGGCTCGAGCTGATCGAGGCGCACTTCCTGTTCGGGCTCGACTTCGACAGGATCGACGTCGTCGTGCATCCGGCCTCGGTCGTCCACGCGCTCGTCCGCTTCCGCGACGGAGCCGTGCTCGCGCACCTCGGCTACCCGGACATGCGCGTCCCGATCTCGTTCGCGCTCACGTTTCCCGACCGTCGGCGGACGCCCGTCCAGGCGCTCGACTTCTCCGAGGCCATGACGCTCGAGTTCGAGCCCCCGGGCCTGGAGCGCTTTCCTCTCCTGGGCCTCGCTCGCGATGCGGGCGAGCGCGGAGGCACCTATCCGTGCGCGTTCAACGCGGCAAACGAGGTGGCGGTCGCCGCCTTCCTCGACGGCAGAGTCGGCTTCACGGACATCGCGCTCCTCGTGGAGACGGCACTGGCAGGGGTCACCGGTGCGCCCGCGAATGACCTTCCCGAGCTGGTCGAGGCCGACGCGGGCGCGCGACGGCTCGCAGAAGGAGCGCTCGCCACCGCATGAGTCTCTTCATCGCCATCCTCGGTCTCGCGCTCCTGATCCTCGTCCACGAAGCGGGACACTTCTTCGCGTCGCTGGCGGTAGGCCTGCGTCCCCGCCGCTTCTACATCGGCTTTCCGCCGGCGCTCGTCAAGACGAAGCGGAACGACATCGAGTACGCGGTGGGGATGATCCCGCTGGGCGGCTTCGTGAGCATTCCGGGCATGCACCGTCCGATACCGCACGATGCCGAGCGGCGGTTCTCGCGCGCCGTCGAGGAGGCCCCGGCGCTGGCAACCCCCGCTGACCGCGTGGGCCGCGCGCTCGCCGGCGACGACCTCGGCCTCGTCACGGAGTCGCTGGACGGCTTCGAGGAGTCGCTGAGGCGGCAGACGGTCTCTCCCGCCGCACTTCAGTCGGCCGAGAAGGGCCTGACCGAGCTGCGTGATGCGGTCGGCCCCGACGCGTACTGGAAGGCAGCGACGTGGAAACGGCTCGTCGCCATCGGCGCAGGGCCGGCGGCGAACATCGTCCTGGCGATCGCCATCTTCGCATTCCTGTTCATGACCGTGGCCGGGCAGGCAACTCGAACCGTCGCGGCCGTCACCCCGGAGTTGTCCGAGGGTGTTGCGTCTCCCGCGTCCACCATCGGCCTGCGGGCAGGAGATCGAATCGTCGAGATCAACGGAGCGACCGTGCAGTCCGACGAGATCGCCGACGCGATCGCCGACTCCGAAGGTCGCGCGCTGACGCTCGTCGTCCTACGCGGCGACCGGGAGCTGGAGCTCGGCCCGGTGCGGGCGCAGCTCGTCGACGACCGCTACCGCCTCGGCTTCGGGCTCGAGGGCGAGGGGCTTGGGGTCGGCGCCTCGATCGTGCAGGCATTCGAGGTGACCGGGATCATCTCCAGGGAGATCGTGAAGTCGCTCGGGCGCCTCGTCACCGGGGACGGGCGGGACGAGGTGTCGAGCCCCATCGGCATCACACAGGCATCCTCCGACGCCGTCGAGCGCGGCGCGGACAGCTACCTCTGGGTGCTCGCGCTGATCTCGCTTTCCCTCGCGTTGCTCAACCTCCTGCCGCTCCTGCCGCTCGACGGCGGGCACATCCTCTTCACGCTGATCGAAGGCGCGCGCGGCAAGTTCCTCAAGCGCGAGATCTACGAGCGCGTGTCCGTCGTGGGGCTCGGAGTAGTGCTGCTCCTCTTCTTCGTGGGCCTCTCGAACGACATCGGCAAGCTGTCGTAGCGCCCCTCGTTACCCTCTAGGCGTGGCGAGCAAGGTGCAGATCCACGTCGGCGACGTGGCGGTGGGCGGCGGTGCGCCCGTCGTCGTGCAGTCGATGACGCTCACCAAGACGTACGACGTTCCCGCGACGACCGCGCAGATCGCCGCGCTCGCGTCGGCCGGGTGCGAGATCGTCCGCGTCGCCGTCCCCAAGAACGAAGACGCGGCCGCGCTGCCCCTCATCGTCCGCCTCTCTCCGCTCCCGGTCGTCGCGGACATCCACTTCAACGCGTCGCTCGCGCTCAAGGCGATCGACGCGGGAGTCGCCGCCGTCCGTATCAACCCGGGGAACATCGGCGGGCCTGAGAAGGTCGCACAGGTCGTCACAGCCGCGAAGAAGGCGGGGATCCCCATGCGCATCGGCGCCAACTCGGGGTCGCTGCCGAAGCATCTGCACGAGCTCGCTCAGGAGGATCAGGCGGAGGCGCTCGTCGCCGCCGCGCTCGAGGAGGTCGAGCTGCTCGAGAAGCTCGAGTATCGGGACTTCAAGATCTCCGTCAAGGCGACGCACGTGCCCACGATGATCCGCGCGTACCGGATGCTCGCCGCGAAGGTGCCGTACCCGTTGCACCTCGGCGTGACCGAAGCCGGCACCGAGTTCACCGGCGGCATCAAGAGCGCGGTCGGCATCGGGTCGCTGCTGGCGGACGGGATCGGCGACACGCTGCGGGTCTCGCTCACTGCCGATCCGGTCAAGGAAGTCGAGGTCGCCTGGGAGATCCTGAAGGCGCTCGGCCTGCGCGAACGCGGCCCGGTGATGATCGCCTGCCCCTCCTGCGGACGCGACAACGTCGGTGTCGAGAGCCTTGCCCGCGTCGTCGAGGAACGGCTGAGCGCGTACCCCGAGGCCTTCGAGGTCGCCGTCATGGGCTGTGCGGTGAACGGACCGGGGGAGGCGGGAGACGCGGACTTCGGGATCGCCGGGGGCCGTGACGTCGGATTCATCTACGCCCACGGCCGCGTCCTGCGCAAGGTCGAGTCCGAGGTCCTCGTCGACGAGCTCTTCGTCGAGATCGACCGCTGGCTCGCGGACGGGATGAAGCGGCCCAAGCGCCTCAAGATGGCGAAGCCGGCCGCACTCGCCATGGCCGAAGCCTCGCTCATCCCACTCGACTAGGCAACCGCGCCGTCGAGTGCGGTCGGCTGGGCCACGAGTACGCGATAATGCGCACGCCTCCCTGAATGCCCTTCAGCTCCACCGCGTCGCTCGGGGGAGCCGGCTCGCAAGTTCGTCCAGCTTCTCGCCAAGGAGGTTCTCGTCGACTTTCACCGCGGTAGCCTAGGCGCCTCATGATCGCCCGGCAGTCACGGCTGTTCATCCCGACGTTGCGCGACGCACCCGCGGATGCGGAAGCGGCCTCGCACAAGCTGCTCGTGCGCGGCGGCTACATCCGGCAGGTGTCCGCGGGCGTCTGGACGTTCCTCCCGCTCGGCTGGCGCGTGCACCAGAAGGTCGTGCAGATCATCCGCGAGGAGCAGGACGCGATCGGCGGCCAGGAGATGCTGATGCCCGTGCTCACGCCTGCCGAGCTGTGGGAGGCGACCGACCGCATGTCGATCCCCGAGCTCTTCCACCTCGAGGACCGCACCGGGCGGAGGTTCATCCTCCCGTTCACGCACGAGGAGACCATGACCTTCCACGCGCGCGAGATCCAGAGCTACCGCCAGCTGCCGCAGATGCTCTACCACTTCTCGGTCAAGGATCGCGACGAGCCCCGCCCCCGCGGCGGGCTTCTACGCGTGCGCGAGTTCATCATGAAGGACGCCTACTCGTTCGACCGGGAGGACGCGGGCCTCGACGTGAGCTTTCGGAAGCAGGAGGAGGCGTACCACCAGACGTTCCGGCGCTGCGGCGTCGAGTTCTCGGCCGTCGTAGCGGAGTCGGGGGTCATGGGCGGGAAGGAGTCCGTGGACTTCCTCGCGCCCTCCGGGTCGGGCGAGAACACGCTGGTGACGTGTGAGAACGGCGACTACGCGGCAGATCTCGAGATCGCGCGCGGCATTCCACGTCCCGCCGAGCTGCCCGAGCGCCGCGACGCGCCGGAGAAGGTCGAGACGCCCGGCGTTACGACGATCGATGAGCTCGCGGAGCTCCTTGGGCTCGATCAGTCGGCAACCTCGAAGGCGATGCCAGTCGCCAAGGCCGACGGCACGATCGTTCTCGGTCTCGTTCGGGGCGACGACCGGCTCTCGGAATCGAAGCTGCTCGGTGTCCTGGGGAGCGACTTCCGCCCCGCCACGGACGACGAGATCAAGGCCGCGTTCGGCGCCGGCGGCGGCTCGCTCGGCCCCATTGGCGTCGACGTCGAGATCGTGGCCGACGATGCGTTGCGGGAGGGTCAGTTCGTCGCCGGCGGGAACCGCGACGGCTGGCACCTGCTCGGCGTCGAAGCCGGGCGCGACTACGAGCCGACCTTCGCCGACATCCGAGAGCCGGTCGAGGGGGACACCTGCCCTGTTTGCGGCGGCTTGCTCCGGTTCGAGACCGCGATCGAGGTAGGGCACATCTTCAAGTTCGGCGACCGCTACTCCGCGCCGCTCGAGGCGACGTTTCTCGACGAGGACGGCGCCGAGAAGCCGCTGATCGGCGGCAGCTACGGGATCGGTCCAGGCCGCGTGATGGCCGCGGTAGTCGAGCAGCGCCACGACGAGAAGGGCATCGTCTGGCCGAGCTCGATCGCACCGTACGACGTCCACGTCCTGTCGCTCGACGGCGGATCCGAGGAGGTCCTCGCGCGTGCCCGGGAGCTTGCCGCAACGCTCGACGAGTCCGGCCTGCAGGTGCTGCTCGACGACCGCGACGAGCGCCCGGGCGAGAAGTTCGCCGACGCGGATCTCATCGGCTGCCCTGTGCGCGTTATCGTCGGCAAGAAAACGCTGGACGACGGTGCCGCCGACGTCCGCCGTCGCGACGGATCGGCTGATGCGCGCGTGGCGGTAGCAGACGTGCTGAAATGGGTAGGGCAGTCCTGATGGCACGCCGGCGCAAATACAGCGACGAGCCCTTCGGGGCGACCATCGAACAGCTGATGGCCGAGACCGGGACGACGTACCGGGGTCTCGCCGACAAGGCGGATCTCTCGGCCGGATACCTGAATCACATCGTCCACGGGAACCGTCCCGTACCGTCGAACGACGTGATCGCGCGGATCGCGGACTCCCTCGGCGTCGACGCAGAGCACTTCCGCGAGTTCCGCATCCGCGTCATCACGGAGAAGCTCGAGGCGATGCCCGAGCTGATCGACCGCCTTTACAAGCGCCTCGCGTAACGGATCGGAGCCGCCGCGGCGAGCGGGTAAGGTGTGCCGGCCACGGGGCGTGGCGCAGCCTGGTAGCGCGCTTGACTGGGGGTCAAGAGGTCGGGAGTTCGAGTCTCCCCGCCCCGACTAGAGAACTGCAGAGGAGACGATGAGCATGAGCAAGGCGTTGCTCGCTGGCGTAGTCGTCGTCGGCGCTGTGATTTTCGTCAAGCGTCGCGCGATGAGCCGCGACGGATTCGACATCGAGAGGTTCGTCGAGCGTATGCCCGACAACGCTCCGCCCAAGTGGGCGTTCCAGAACATCACCGCAATCCGCGAGAACACCGACCGGATCCTGGAGATCCTCGATCCAAGCCCCGGACGAGAGGCCGCGCCTGACTCACCCTCTTAACTGCCAGTAGGCGAAGCCCCGGATGCGCCCGGCTTCGGTGGCCTGCGCGACGAGCGCACACGTGAGCGCCAGCGCCGAGTAGAGGCGAACGCGGTGCTCGCGAAGCACGGCCGCGGGTCCTCGGCGCTGGTGATGCGGAGTCGGCTCGCCGTACACGGGTCGGCGTCCTAGCGTCCGAAGAACGCCCGAAGAAGCTGCCTGGACTGTGCGGATGAGAGCCGGACTTTCGACAGCGCCTCAACGGCTGCATCCGCGACCTTCCGCTGTTCGGGCGGAAGCGGCGGCGCGTTCTGGTCGTCCCACCTCAGACGAGCGCGCACATTCTCGTGGATCCTGACGCTCTCCCGAGTGACCTCGTCGGTAAGGCGGTGCAAATCCCTCACTTGCTCAAGCAACGACTGGAACTGCTCGTCGTCAACGGACACGACCCAATAACGGTACCGAGCAAGACCTTGTGGAGGTCGCGGCTAAGGGCGGTACCTCGCGGGGAGGGAGACTTGGGGTGTCTATACCTGCCCGCGAGGTGCACAAAGGAACCACCGCCCTTGGCGCCTGCGATACCCAGAGAGCATCAGACCAAACAGCTCTGCTTCCGTCACTTCCCGACTGCGTCGCAAACGGCTTAGGTATGCGATTGCTTTGACCATTGCGATACCGTCTCACTCACTCCTTTGCGCGTATCTCCCATGAAGGAATGGCTCACAAGCATGCGCGGGCCGAAGCGCGGGCGTTCGTCGCGAGCGGCTTCGCTCGCTGCTCTCGATGCGGTGAGCCGATCACCCCGGCGATCCCTTCGACGTCGGGCACGACGATGCGTATCCGCACCTCTACTCCGGGGTCGAGCATCCCGGCTGTACCCGAGGTGCCGCCCCGCATCGCAATGTGACCTCGCGTAAGTGGTAGTCGCGACCAGAACATCCGAGGCGTCTGCGTCGTCGAGTGATCGGGCGCTACACCCGCCGACTGAGCACGGTCGCCGGTCGGAATCTGCGGCACGCGCGTAGGCGGTGAAGATCGCAGGGGCGACCCGCACCCTTGCCCACCCCGTGGCCTGCGACAATGTGACGCGCGGTGGGTATGCGTCCAGTTCCCCACCGAGGTTCTGACGGCAACGCATGCCCGCCGCCGAAGGCTGCGGAACTCGCGTAGCTGGTCAGCGGCGACCGCACCTTGCCTTCCATCCGGTGGTCTGAGACAGTCGTGCGCGCGGCGGGTGTGTGCTCAGAGACCTCCCGTGGTTGCTGACGGACAAACGCATGCCCGCCGCATAGCGGAGCGGTAGCAGCTCAGCGGGAAGGCGACTCGGACTGAGGGGTCAAGTCAACCCTCCCGCGCGCGCATTGCCGCCCGATCCCATTCCTAGCGGCAATCGCTCTGATACCTCCCGCTCGCACGCCGCAAACGCGAGCTACCTCCTCATCGCCATGAGAAGGAAGAGCAAAGGGACGCCGAGCAGCAGCGCCGCAGATACGACGATTCCAGTCATTACCTCTCCGCAGTTAGGCGGACCGAGTACCCCGGCGACGCGTCTTGTAATCAGCGAAGTAGGCCGAGCCAGCCCCTAAATCGCGCCCCCAGGGGAGTGGGAAGAGGGACGCGCGAACCAGCCCGGCCGTCGGTCCCTTCGCCGGTCGCCGAGCCGACCCTGCTCTGTTGTCGAGCGCAACAGCCGGGTACCTCCAGATCGCACGAAGGGGGAGGGGCAAGAAGGCCGACGGGCTTGCGGGACGTCGCGACTGTCACGGCGAGTCTTGCTGAGGCGAGCTCGAGACGGGCGGGCTGACTAGCTCGTCAAGAAAATCGCCTTGATGCAGCTCGCCGGCATTCCGATCCCCAACTAGGACGTGCTCGAGCTCGCCCGCCGTTCGTGATGCCGAGCTCGACGCCACGGCCGAGAAGCTCGAGTGGGCTTACGACAACGAGGTGGTCGTCCTCGCTCGCGATCGCCGACCGGGAGGCGATCCTCCGGGCGCTCGACGACGCCGGCAGCGAGGCGCTGGCCGAGCTGCGCGCCGTGCTCCTGCGCGAGCATGAGGGGACGTGTGCGCGAGGGGCTCGCGTAGCGGCCGGCCCGGGGCGGACGCTCGCGACCGGTTGGGCTCAGTGCCGCGGGCGGCGCGGCACGCGAGCCTTCCACCTACTTGTTCTTGCCTTTGCCGTTCCCTTGGCTCTGGCCGTTCGCTTGACCCTGGCCGTTACCTTGACCCTGGCCGTTCCCTTGACCTTGGCCGTTCCCCTTGCCATTCCCCTCGTCGCCGTCACCGGACGCGCTCGTCAGCGTGGGTGAGGTCGGACATGGGCCGACGGTGTCGCCGTGACGGTTGACGTGGGCGGACACAGCACTCGCACTCACGGAGATCTCGACCGTCGGGTTGGTGGCCGAGCGCGTGTTGTGGCAGATGGTGACCTTGTACTGGTACTGCGCTGCCGATGGCTTCGGCTTGCCGAACGCGCTCGTTCCTACCATGGCGAGAAACGCAAGCATGACTGGCATGAGGACGAGCCCGGTGGCGACTCGCGTCCTGTTGTCCCTCATTGAACTCCTTTCGGATACTCCCAGCCTCGCGATCGTACCCCTGATCCCGCCACGTAAACGAAGTTCCCCCTGCTGGGCTACTCCTAGTGAGGCACTGCTCCCGCGACCCCAAGACAGGCAACGACGAGAGCAACCAGAGCGAGTCCTCGGCGTGCGCCAGCGGCGATCGTGATCTCGGTGGCTTCGCGCCGGTCGGCAGCCAGCACGCCGATTCCGCAGAGCAGCCCAACGAGCGTTACCGCGGGCATCTCCCAGTCCCAGTCAAGACCAGCGTGGACGAGATACGCCACATAGGCACCGGCGCCGACTGCCGAAAGTGAGCGGTCGCGATTTCTCGCCGCTGCGAAGATCGGGAGACCCAAGGCACCGATAAGTAGGAGAAACCCGATCGGCCCGATCTCCGCCAAGGTCTCCAAGTACAAGCTGTGGGCATCAAGCACCACACTGGTGCTCTCCTCACGTAACCAATAGAGCGCGAATGTTCCCGCGCCCGAGCCGAGCCAGACGTTCTCCTCCCACTGATTCAGGGCGACCGTCCAGTAATCGACCCGTGGGCCGAGAGGCCGGTCCGCGCGAGTACCTGCCACGACACTCAACGCAAGGATTCCAACGAGTGCTGCGACGACCAGCGGTCTTCGCACCGCGCGCAGGTGAGCGTCGAGCTTCCACCTGAGGAGCGCGAGAACGCAAAGTCCTATGACGAGGGCAAACCAGGCTCCTCTGCTCTCGGTTTGGATCAGGGCGAGAGTCAGAACAGGCAGGGCCGCGACCCAAGCAATACGCTCGGCCCGGGAACAAGCGGTCGTCGCCAGCCCGAGTGAGAGGAGAGTGCCGAGCGTCGTAATGATTCCGAGTGCGTTTGCATAACCCAACGGCTCGATGAGGAGGGTTCCCTGCGTGGGATCGCGTCGTGGGGATGCGGCCAGAAGCCGATCACCAATGCTGTACGCGGCCACGACAATGGTCGCCGCAGCGATTCCCGAGTAGTACTCGCGAAGCCGATCACGGTCGACAAGAAGTGCAGCCGCAAGAAACCCGGCGACATAGACGAGGGCGCGTTCAGCTTCCTCGATTGACACCGTAGGCGTGGGAGACCAAGTTGCCGACAGTCCCACCCAACCCACAAAGGACCCGAAGGCGGCCAGCGCAAGGAGTTCGAGCCGTCCTATCGCGATCGTGTCTCGCAGAAGCAGGGCGATCCAGATCAGGCACGCAAACGCGAGCGTCAACCAGACCCATGTCTCGCGGAAGTAGCCTCCGTCCGCAAAAGCGACCACCGTTACTACTGCGAAGACTGCAAAGAACGTTGCCGCGCCGCCGGTGGAGCCTCGTCCCCGCATCGCAGTTCGGAGCGTAGAAGACTATGAGCAGCACAAGGCGCTGACCGCCGATTCAGATGAGGCGGTCGGTAGCTTCGCTCGTCGACCGCGAGTCGATCCTCAGCGCGCTCGACGAGACGCCGTCCGGTAGCGATCAGCGAGCATCACGATTTGCGGAGAGGGAAATCCCATGGCGGGGGTCGCTGCTCGAGCACCTTGTCAGAAAATCGACTGAAATTGGCTCAAACACAGGCTTTGCGACGGACGGCTATCACGTGAAGTTTTGTAAGAAGGCCGTGAATAATTGACGTGACCCGTTCTTGGCGAGCAAGCATGTTGGTACCCCTGCGGGGACAGGACAGGGGAAGGACGGGAGCGATGAGTGAGTACCCAGCCGCGGTGTACGCCGCAGCGCAACAAGCACGTGTCGAACGACAGCGGGTCGAATCGGACGGCACCCGACTGCTGGTCGCGATGCTCCTCGCGAGCGTAATTGCGGCCTACGCAGTGGTCGTCGGTGCGATCTACCTGCTTGTCACGTCCGTGAGCGGGCCACTTCTCGTCGCAGGTGGAGTGCACACTGTGTTCCTCTACTCCGTGCTGCTGGTCGTCATGCAGCTTCGGACGAAGCGCGGTGAGCAGAGAGCGGCCGCCCGCGAGATGAACGCCCAGCTCAATGGCCCGACGCCTCGCTACCGGGCGACTTGGCGCCCTCGCCACACCTGGATGGGCGTCTCGAAGTAAGCGGGATCACCCGGCCCAGCGCCAGCAGCGTGTCACCGGCAATCGCGCGCGCGACGGCGCGGGCTCCCCGATGTGCTCGCAAAGCAACTACCGGAGCAACTCGAGACCGAGCGATCCTCGGCGCGTGCCGCTCGACGAGCCTCTCGTGGTCGTCAGGATCGACGAAAGCGCTGATCGAGACTCGCTCCTGGGTTCGCGTCAAGCCAGAACATAACAAGCGTTCTGCAGTGCTACTAGCAATCTGACAAATCGCAAGAACGGACTCTGTCACGAGCTTGACGCTCCTCGTGTCGCGTCCGCGAACGACACGACGCTTCAACCCTCCTACTCTCGAACGTACGAGCGAGCGCATTTGAGGAGGAGAACCATGAAGCACATAGCCGTAATCCTTGGTATCGCCATCGGCGCACTCGTAGCCCCAGCCGCGAGCGCATCCGGCGTCATTCAGAATGGAATCAGCACGAGCCCCGGCACTGTCCGCCCTCTGACCGGCGTCATCGCGACCGGTATCAGCACGAGCCCCGGCAGCCTGCGTCCGAGCTCGGGTGTCATCGCTCAGGGCTTCGGGACCAGCCCGCACTCCGGGGTCGTCGCGAACCGTTTCAGGCTGCGCCTGCTGGCACAGACGGGCGTCCTTCAGCAGTGATCTGACCACGGCGACCAACGTGTCGAGTTGCAGGAGGAACGGCTACTGCGGCGGGCCGTTCTTCCCACGTTCCTGCTCGCCAAGGAAGCCCGCGGCGAGCTGCGGTCTAGTGCCCAATCCCCAAACGTATGGACACCGCTCGGCTTGGGCTAGCGGGGCGGGGGAGAGGAATGGCTCAACGAAGCCACCTTGCCACTTGTCAACACGCCTCGCCAACGGCTCCGCCTGCTGGACGCGACGACGCTATGCGTCGAACGTCAGGTTGAACAGATTGAACGTGTAGTACTCGCTCTGAGGCTGAGCCCTCGAGTGGGTGCCGAGGCTGTCTGTCCTATGAGGGTCGGCCGGCAAGGTCACGCTGCCTGCTTCGTGCGTTCTCGCCTGTGCCCTTGACTGTGCCTTCGCACTCCGGGCTCTCTCCAGGCGCTCGCGCATCTGAGCGTCGATCTGCTTGCGCAGGAAGTCGCGCTGCTCACTAGTCATGCGAGGAAGCGTGTCCTGTTCTCGCCCCGTCCGGTAGGACACGATTGGGTCTATCGCATCGCCCTGCCGCTTACCGACAGGGCGGCGCCGAAGCTCCGCGGGTCCCCAAGCAAGTCCCAACGTGTGTTTCGACATGGGTGAAGGCGAAGCCCCCAACCGTTTTGGGACGGTCTTCGTACGGGTAGGTGCTGGAGGCAACTCCCGACCGAGGAGGAAACAGACGATGACCCGATCGCGCCTAAGCGCCGTCGTCGGCGCCTTGGTTCTGATCGTCTCCGCCGCGGCGGCGGCAGCAAGCACTTTTCCCGACGTGATTCAGCTTCCGGACGGGTGGCGCCCAGAGGGGATCGAGGCTGGTCGCGAGCACACGCTGTACGTCGGCTCGATTCCCACCGGCGCCGTGCGTCAGATCGATGCGAAGTCCGGGGCGAGCATCACGCTCGTCCAGCCCACGGCCGGCCGTTCGGCGACCGGCCTCGAGTACGACAAGAAGAACGAGCGGCTATTCGTGTCCGGTGGTGGAACCGGCGCGGCTTACGTCTACGACGCCACGACCGGCCTGCCGATCGCCGACTACTTGCTCACGCCGGCCACCCCGCGGTTCATCAACGACAACGTGCTAACGAAGAACGCGGTCTACTTCACCGACTCCCAGCGGCCGTGGTTCTACCGGCTGCCACTCGGCCAGCACGGTGAGCTTCCGGAGGCGTCCAACGTCGAGACGATTGCGCTCATGGGCGACTACGCGCATGTCTCGGGAGTGAACAATCTCAACGGCATCGTCGCGACGGAAAACGGGAAGTGGCTCATCGCGGTGCAGAGCAGCACCGCCTCGCTTCTGAGGATCGATCCCGACACGGGCGTCGCCGACACGATCGAGCTCACGGGCGGAGATGCGATGAACGGCGACGGGCTGCTGCTCGAGGGCCAGACCCTCTACGTCGTCCAGAACCGTCTCAACCGCGTCGAGGTCATCCACCTTTCGGCGCACTTCGGGTCAGGCAAGGTCGTCGGGTTCTTGACGCATCCGGCGTTCAACGTGCCGACGACCATCGACAAGCTGAACGGGCGTCTCTACCTGCCGAATGCGAAGTTCGGGATCATGAGCCCCGACGAAGCGCCTTACGAAGTCGTCGGTCTCGGCTCGTAGGAGAACCTGCGCTAGCAACGGGCGGCGCCGCACGGCGTCGCCCGTTTCGTCCCGGGCTCAGGTCGGTTCCCCGGCTCCGGCCGTCCTGGAGTCTCGCGTTCAAGCGACGCGTCTCGTAATCAGCGAGGGAGGGCCGGGAGCCGGTGCTCACCACCGGCTCCGCTGGCCCCGGAAGGAGGGACCGTAGCCCCACGGCGAATGGGTCCCCTGTCGCCGGGGGACTGGCGGCCGATCCGCGGCGACGAACCAAACGTATGCGTTCGTACGTCGCCGTGAGGTGAACTGTCGGTGACCAGCCGGCGGCCTGCCGTCTGGGACCTGGGCGGACGAGGTACGGACGGAACGCACTGCTGCGGAGATCAGGACGGGAAACAGGAGCATCGTCGGCCGTCGAATGGTCGGGGTCGAAACCACTCTTCGGAATGGGTCCCAGCGTTGCGCGTCCCTCTACACTCAGCGGCGGCGAGGGGAGAACTGGGAGAGCATCGGAATGGATGTCAAGGGTGCGATAGCGCTCAGCGAGCGCATCGCTGCGGTCACACAGAGGGTCGAGGCAACGGTTGCTGCGACGAGCGCGTCCGACGACTTGCGCACAGATCCTCACAAGACGGACTCATCGTGCTCCACTGTTGATGACAAGGTGCAGGGAACGTCGTGTTGACCTTCCTGTACGTGGCAGCTGTGGTCAGTGTCGGACTAGGTCTTGCCACATCGACGGTGCTGGCGCTCGCGTTCCTCGCGGTACTCGTCGTGCTCGCAGCCTTCGTCTGGGCGACGAAGTAGAGCAGCCACAGCCACCGCCGCGGCTCGAGCACTAGCGACAGGTGCTGAAGTCGTCAGCCGGCCCCAAGGGTCCGTCCCCGCGGCCAACTCGCTCCTGCCAGGGCAGGCAGTATTCGTTCTGGGCCGAGAAACCCACGAGCAGCGTCGCGAACAACAGCACGACCACGACAACAGCGACCGTGACTCTGCGGGACATGAACTGACTGTGCAATGAAGAGTCGCGCTCGGAATCTCCCTTCCGAGTGACATGGCGACGGACGATTCACTCGAGCGTCTGACCCGCGACGCCACCGTCACGATCCGCCGTCGTCGTCCTCCTGGCTCGGCGTGTCGTCTGACTCGTTGGGCACGAGCTCGGGCGGCGCCTTCGCCTGGTCCCGCTCGGGCGTAACTCCCTCCGGGACGGCGCCGTAGGCGGTTGATGCCTCCTCGTCCTGGTGCTGGTCTTCGGGCGACTCGGACACGTGACCTCCTCGATTGGTGATCGCTCTTACCCACGAGGGTCACCGACCGAAACGTGCGCTCTCGGGAAAGATCTCGTCGTGAGCGACAGCCCCACGAATGCGGCGATCGCCGACGAGCTCGAGTCATACGCCGCGCTGCTCGAGCTCGCGGATGCGAGCCCGTACGCCGCCCGCGCATATCGACGCGCAGGCGAGCTCGTGCGCGCCACGCCGGCGCCGGTCGCGGAGCTCGTGCGCTCCGGGCGCGTGCGCGAGCTCCGCGGCATCGGGCCGGGCATCGAGGCTCGCCTACGGGAGCTGGTCGAGTCGGGCGAGATCGCGGAGCTTCGCGACTTGCGTACAGAGCTCCGACCCGAGCTGATCGGGCTCGGGCGACTCGTAGGCCTATCTACACGACGGACGCTCGACATCGGCCGCACGCTCGGCATCGAGACCGCCGAGGAGCTGCACCAGGCAGCGGAGGACGGCCGTCTGCGATTGGTGCCGGGAATCGGCCGCAGCAGGGAGGCAAAGATCAGAGCCGCTCTCGCGCTTCCGCCGCGTCCTCGCCGCGGCCTGACGATGAACCGTGCCCGCGCGCTCACTCGGGCAGTCGCGGACGCGCTGGGCGGCCATCCCGCCGGCGATCCGCGGCGCTTCTGCGAGCTCTCGTTCGACCTGGCAGTCGTGTGCGCTGCCGCGGATCCGAGGCCGAAGCTCGCAGCGTTCGAGCGACTTCCCGTGATCGTCGCCGTCGTCGCACGGGACGAGCGTCGCGTCGTCGGTGTCACGGTCGAGGGTGTTCCGATCACGCTCGTCGTCGCCGAGCCGCACCGTCTGGGCGCGGCCCTGATCGCGGCGACGGGCTCGACCGAGTACGTCGACTCGCTCGGCGAGCTGCCGGACGGCGCGCGCGAGGAGGCGGTGTACGCCGCGCTCGGGATCGAGTGGCTTCCACCCGAGCTGCGAGAGCTTGCTCTGCCGCGGGCCTCGGACGTGCTCGTCGAGCTCGAGGACGTACGAGGAGATCTCCACTGCCACTCGACCTGGTCCGACGGGAAGGCCACGATCGAGGAGATGGCGCACGCGGCCCGCGCGCGCGGCTACGGCTACCTCGCCATCTGCGACCACACGGCGAACGTCCGCGTCGTGCCAGGGCTCGGAGCGGACGACGTGCGCCGTCAAGCCGAGGAGATCGCCGCTGCCAACGAGCGCCTCGCACCCTTCCGTGTCCTGCGCGGAATCGAGTGCGACATCCTGGCCGACGGGTCGCTCGACCTTCCCGACGACGTGCTCGCCGAGTTGGAGTGGGTCCAGATCAGCCTGCACGCCGGCCAGCGGCGCTCCGCGGGCGAGCTGACCAAGGTTGTGTGCGAAGCGCTGCGACATCCGGCTGCGCGGGCGCTCAGCCACCCGAAGGGGAGGATCCTGAACCGCAGACCCGAGAACGCTCTCGATCTCGCCGCTGTCTTCACCGTCGCGCTCGAAGAGGGAGTCGCGCTCGAGATCAACGGGCTCCCGGATCGTCTCGACCTCTCGAGCACGCATGCCGTCGAGGCACTCGCGGCAGGAGTCGACCTCGTGCTCTCGTCCGACTCTCACTCGACGGCCGGTCTCGCGAACATGGAGCTTGCCGTCGGCACCGCCAGACGGGCCGCCTGCCCGATGAGCCGGGTCGTCAACGCCCGGCCCTTCGCAGCAGCCGAGCGCGCTGGCTGAATCGAACCGACGCGGCGCAATCGACGAAGATGGCCGGGATGCCCCGTACAGCTCTCCTCACGCTGGGCATCGCCGTTCCGTACACGACCGCCGGCCTGTGGGCCGACCGGTACGTCGATCTCCCGGGACAGCTCGTCCTCGGGCTGCTGACGGCAGTGGTGCTCGCCGGTCTGCTCGCGATCCAGCCGCGAGACGTTCGCCTACAAGCGCTGGCCGTCGTCGGTATCGCGACGATCGGGGAGGTCGTCGGCTCGATCCTCTGGGGTGTCTACAGCTACCGCCTCGACAACCTCCCGGCGTTCGTGCCGCCGGGCCACGGGCTCGTCTACCTCTGCGGGTTTGCCCTGGCCACCCTCGCGGCACGGCGTCCCGCGGTGCTGCTCGCCGCGGGAGTCGTCGGCGCGGCCACCTGGGCGCTGCTCGGTCTCACCGTGCTTCCCGCGACCGACGTCTCGGGCGCGATCGGCTGCACGCTGCTCGTCCTCGTGCTCCTGAAGACACGGAGGCCGGTGTACGCCGGGGTCTTCCTCGTCGTCGCGGCGCTCGAGATCTACGGGACCGCGATCGGAACCTGGACCTGGCGGGGTGTCGTCCCAGGGCTCGGCATCCCGCAAGGAAACCCGCCGAGTGGTGCTGCAAGCGGCTACGTCGTCTTCGACGTGCTCGCGATCGCGCTCGTGGCGAGGCTTACGACCCTCGCGACAGGCCTTCAGTCCATGAGGGAGCGGAGAACGCCCGCGTCGACGGCTGCGCCGGCGCGGATGAGCTCGCGCGCGGGGTCGACCTTGTCCCAGACGTCCCAGAGCAGGAACCCGCGCGCCCTGCCCGCGTCGTCCACGTAGCCGACGACGCCCTTGCGGTTCGGCTCGGCCCACTCGGCGAGCGTCTCGAGTCGAGAGTCGACGTCACCGACCGCCTCGTAGCCGAGATCGAAGAGGTCGGAGTAGAAGAACGGCAGGTGGTCGTACGGCGTGTCCGCGCCGGCCATGTTGGCGCCGACCGCCCGTCCGTGCGTGTTCGCGTGATCCTCATGCTCGACGCGCCTCGAGCCGCCGAGCGCGGACACGGGGAAGCGCGCGACGTCGCCGGCCGCGAAGACGTCTTCGCGGCCACCCGCGCGGCCGAGCTCGTCCACGAGCACGCCGTCGTCGACCTCGAGCCCCGCTGCTTCCGCGAGCGCGGTGTTGGGCACGATTCCGAGCCCGGCGACGACCGCGTCCGCCTCGAGCGTTTCGCCGCTCTTCGTCCCGACGCGGAACAGCTGCCCGTCGCGCTCGATGCTCTCCACGAGCTCGTCGGGACGCAGCTCGACGTCGTGCTCTCGGTAGTAGTCGTTCACGAAGGCGGCAAGCTCCGCCGGGAAGAGGCGAGCTCCGATTCCGTTCTCGGGAAAGACGATCGTCACCGTGCAGCCGTTCATCGCGAGTGCGGCCGCGATCTCCGAGCCGATGAACCCCCCGCCGACCACGGTCACCCTGACTCCCTCGCCCGCAAGCTCGTGCAGGCGGCGGTAGTCGTCGATCGTCCGGTAGTAGATGACGCCCTCGCCATCGTCTGCGGGAAGCCGGCGGGGAGTACCGCCCGTCGCCAGCAGCAGGCGCTCGTAGGAGTGCGTCTCGCCCGCGTCGTCGGTCACCGTCCGCTCGGTGAGGTCGACAGTCGAGACGGGCAGGCCAGGATGGAGGTCGACGTCTAGCTCCGGCGTCCCTCGCCAGATCGAGCCCTCTTCCTTTCCCTTCCAGAGCGCCTTCGACAGCGGCGGGCGGGCATAGGGCGGATGCGCCTCCGCTGCGAAGAGACCGATCGAGCCGTCCGAGTCGTGGTCGCGGATCCCACGTGCCGCCGCATCGGCCGTCATGCCGCCCCCGACGATCAGGTACCGGTAGGACGCCATCCGCCGCGGATCCTAGACCACGTCGCTCTGAGCCACGCAGTAGAGTGCCGCCCGGCGTGAGCAGAGGACATCTGGCGTGGGTCCTCGCGGCTGCAGCGTGCGCAGCCTGTTTGGCGTTTCCCTCTGCAGCGGGCTCCGACAGCCTCCCGGCGACCGCGGGGCGCGTCGCGATCTTCTACTACCCGTGGTACTCCACTCCGGTCCGGGACGGGCGGTGGGAGCACTGGTACGTCGAGCGCGACGGCAGCGCCGTGCTCTCGACGCCGTACTTTCCGACCCGTGGGCTCTACTCGTCGTCGAACACGAAGGTCCTCGCCGGCCACATGCGGGAGATCGCCGGGAGTGGGGTGGACACCGTCGTCGTCTCCTGGTGGGGCTTCGGGTCGCCGGAGCACGATCGACTCGTGGATGTCGCCTCCGCTGCGGCCAGCGTCGGTCTGAGCGTCGCCATCCACCTCGAGCCGTACCGCTCACGGACTCCGGCTCGAGCCGCCGAGGACATCCTCCGCCTCCAGCAGGAGGGCGGCTACACGGACTTCTACCTCTACGACGCGGACCGCGACCCGGCCGCGGACTGGGCGGAAGCGCTGGATCCGCTCGAAGGCGTTCGCGTCTTCGGGCACACGACGCTCGTCGGGCGCGCGAAGGCATCGGGGTTCGACGGCCTCTACACCTACGACGTCGTCACCTGGAGCGGCACGCTCTTCCGGCGTCTCTGCACGCAGGCGCACGCTGCAGGTCTCCTCTGCGCTCCTTCCGTCGGGCCCGGCTTCGACGCTCGCCTGACCACCGGACACGAGCTGGTCCGCGAGCGGAAGGGGGGAGTGACGTACGACCGCATGTGGAAGACCGCACTCCGCGCCAATCCCGATCTCGTGACGATCACGAGCTACAACGAGTGGCAGGAAGGCACGCAGATCGAGCCCGCGCAACCCCAGGTCGGCAGGCCGAGCTACGAGGGTGCATGGGGCAGGCGCGGGCGCGCCGCACAGCGGGCATACCTGTCGGCGACCGCTGGCTGGGCGGCCCGCATGTACGAGACTCCGCGTCAATAGAGCGCGGTCGCGAGCTTCCGGCGATACGTCACCGTCAGCGGGTGCTCGTGCCCGAGATCGTGGAAGATCGCGAGTGCCGCGTCCTTGAGCCGCTGCCTGCGCTCGGGGGAGGATCCCGCGATCTCCTCCAGGATCAGCTCGAGCGCGCGCTCCTCGTCGCCCGCCTCCAGCGCTGCGGCGACCGCGGGCAGGTCGCCACTCGCCCGGAGCTCGTCGACGAGGCCCTCGACACGCGGCGGGGCAAGCAGCTCGTCGAGGAAGGACGACACAGCCGCCGCTCCACGTACGCCCACGAACTCACCCGCCACGCGGCCGTCCCGGAACGCTTTCACGGCGGGGATGCCCTGGACACCGAACGTCGCGGCCAGGCCCTGGTTGGCGTCGACGTCGACCTTCGCGAGGACGACCTCGCCCTCCCGCTTCCCGATTTCCTGCTCGAGAATCGGCGTCAGCGCCCGGCACGGGCCACACCATTCGGCCCAGAAGTCGACGACGACGGGCGTCTCGCGGGAGCGCTCGACGACGTCCTGCTCGAACGTTGCCTCGGTCACGTCCATGTCACGCCTCAACGACGCGCGGCCGCTCACTCATCCCACGACCACGTCCGCTCCGCAGCCGCCGATGAGCGCTGCGTGCACGCGGTCGGGCTCGACACCTGCCAGGGAACGGTGCCCGAGATCCACCTCGACCTCCGACGTTTCCCCGAGCCCGAGCGACCGGGCGCCGAGCTCGGAGCCGAAGCGCAGGAGCTCGTCGGTGGTGAAGACACCCCGCCGGCCCGTCTGGCGCCGCGCGATCCCTTCCAGCTCGCGGAGCTCCTCGAGTGGATCGATGCGCACGTTCGAGTCCGACCCGATGCAGAGCGGGATGCCGCGCGTACGAACTCGCTCCGCGGGAAGAAAGCCGTCGCCGAGGTCGGCCTCGGTCGTCGGGCAGACGCAGATCGTCGAGCCCGGAGGACGCGAGCAGGTCGAGCTCCGCGCCGTCAGCGTGCGTCGCATGCACGACCGTCGTCCGCTGGCCGAGGCAGCCCGTGCGTGCGAGCAACTCGATCGGGCGGCAGCCGTGCTCGGCGAGGCACTCCTCGATCTCCCGCGGCTGCTCGTCGGCGTGAACGTGCAGGACGAGACCCTCGCGGTCCGCGTAGCGACCGATCTCCTCGAGCCAGCCGGCGCTGCAGGCGCGCACGGAGTGCGGTGCGACCCCGACGCGGAGCCCGGCGTCGCGGAGCGCCTCGACCTCGGCGAAGTACGCCGCCACGGAGTCCTGGCGGAAGCGCGGGAGACCGCCCCGCTCGTACGCGACGTGGAGCAGCACCTGGTCGATGTCCGCGCCCGCGGCCGCCTGTGCCGCGGCGAGCGCCTCGGGCACGCCGAGGTAGTGAAACTCCCCGACCGCCGTGTAGCCGGCCGCGCGCATCTCGCCGTAGCAGCGCTCGTACTCGACGCGCACGAGCTCGGGCGTCTGCCGCTCGGCCTCCGCGAGCATCGTGTCGCGCCAGGCCCAGAAGTCGCCACCCGCAGCCGACCCGCGCAGCGCCCGCTGGAACGTGTGGCTGTGGGCGTTGACGAACCCTGGGAGTCGAAGCGTCTCCGGCACAGGGCGACGCTACCAGGGTCGGCATAGGGTTCCGGGATGCGCTGGAACGAGTCCCGGCAGCACATTCCGAACGCGCTCACCATCGCGCGCTTCGTCGCGATTCCCGTGTTCGCCTGGCTCTATCTCGAGGCGGGCGACGGCCCGGCCTGGGCTGCCGGCATCTTCTTCGCAGCTGCGGCGCTCACCGACCAGCTCGACGGCTACCTCGCGCGCCGGTGGCACGTCGAGTCGCGCTTCGGCCAGATCGCGGATCCGCTCGCCGACCGGCTCATGATCGGCACCGCCGCCGTGCTCATGCTCGCGACGGGACGCATCCCCGTCGCCGCTGCGCTCATCATCCTGGCGCGCGACCTCGTGCTCGTCGCCGGCTACAAGCTGCTCGCTCCGAGCGGGCTCGACGTCGACGTCACCTTCCTGGGCAAGCTCGCCACCTGGGTGCTCTACGCAGCCCTCGGATTCGTGCTCGTGACGGCGGAGGGCACCGACTGGCCGATCGTGCTCCTCTGGATCGGAATCGCGCTTTCCATCGGGGCCGGAGCGCAGTACGCGCTTCGTGCCTGGCGCGTGCTCCGGGAAGGGAGAGCGGCCTCGCCGCCGAAGCTGTGAACGCTGAAGTCTCAACCTGAGGTTGACCCCTGCACGAGGCTGCTGCTTTACTCACCTGACCACTCGAGGAAAGGCGACTCTTGGAACCACTTCCCGATCTCTCGAAACTGACCGACGAAGACCTTCGCACGATGATCCAGGAGCTCGAGAAGGAGGAGGACGACATCTCCTTCAGGCGGCGTGTGCTCCACGGTCGTATCGACATCCTCCGCGCCGAGCTCGTCGCGCGCCTCCGCGAGCAGGTGAGCGCGGGGGAAGCGAAGCTCGCCGACGTCGAGCGCCTCAGCGAGATCCTCACCGCGAAGGCAGCGCCCACGGACGAGGCGTGAGCCACGTCTACTGCCCGGAGTGCGGCTTCCAGAACCCGGAGGCCTCGAACTACTGCGCCCGGTGCGGGACGTTTCTCGCGACCGAGTCCGGCTCGGAGACCACGATGACGTTCGACATCGCCGATGACGGGGAAGAGGTCGACGTCCTCGAGTCGCTCGGCATCGCGGGGCCGGCGCTCGTCGTCCGCTCCGGAGGCGGCATGGCGGGGCAGTCGTTCCAGCCCGACGAGGGCAGGACGCTCATCGGCCGTTCGCCGGAGTGTCAGGTCTTCCTCGACGACGTCACCGTCTCGCGCCGTCACGCCGAGCTTCAGCGTGACGGCGACACGTTCTCGATTCGCGACCTCGGCAGCCTGAACGGCACCTATGTCAACCGCAAGCGCATCGAATCCGCCGTGCTCGAGAACGACGACGAGGTGCAGATCGGCAAGTACCGCCTGACGTTCTTCCAGCGATGAGCACCGTGGCCACACGACGCGAGCGGGGTGGGGCGGAGCCACGCCTGCGCACGATCGGCTCGGTCTGCGAGGAGCTTCGCGAGCAGTTTCCCGACGTCTCGGTGTCCAAGATTCGCTACCTCGAGGATCAGGGCCTCATCTCGCCGAGACGGACGCGCGGCGGCTATCGCCTGTTCGCGCCCGACGACATCGAGCGGCTGACCACGATCCTGAAGCTCCAGCGCGACGAGTTCCTGCCGCTGCGCGTCATCCGCGAGGAGCTCGACGGCCCCGGCGCGTCGGGCGAGCGGGCGCGCAGGCGCAGCGTCGGCGTCCTCGGGCACGAGGACGAGATCGACGAGGCGGAGCTCTGCGAGCGAGCTTCCGTGGCGCCGGACCTCGTTCGCCAGCTCGAGGAGTTCGGGCTGCTCGTCTCGCGGGTCGAGTCCGGCGAGCGCTACTTCCGCGAGAGCGAGGCGGATATTGCCG
Organism: uncultured Gaiellaceae bacterium; assembly: GCA_963808865.1. Taxonomy (GTDB): domain Bacteria; phylum Actinomycetota; class Thermoleophilia; order Gaiellales; family Gaiellaceae; genus GMQP-bins7. Next base: position 63,235 of record CAWEGY010000006.1, read on the forward strand.
CGGTTTGTTCCCGGCTCTCCCGCTTCGGCGTGGATGCCCGCCATCTCAGGACCTTCCTCACGGCCGCCGGGCGGCAGGCCGCCCTCGTCGAGCAGCTGGTCGCGCCGGGACTGCGGTCACGCAACCCGGAGCGCCGCAAGGGCGCGCTCGACGACGTCGAGGCTCTGTCGCGGATCGCACAGGAGCTCTCCCACCTGCTGTTCGTCCGCGACGTGCGCGCGACGGTCGAGCGAAGCTCGTGACGCTCGATCTCCGCGACCGTATCCGCGACGTCCCGGACTTCCCGACCGAGGGGATCGTCTTCAAGGACCTGATGCCGCTGCTCGCCGACCCGGCGTACTTCGCGGAGGCGATCGCGCAACTTGCAGCGTGGGCGCGTCCGCGCAATCCCGATCTCGTCCTAGGTGCCGAGGCTCGCGGTTTCATCTTCGGCGGCGCGCTCGCGTACGCGCTGGGCGCGGGCTTCATTGCCGCTCGCAAGCCGGGCAAGCTTCCACGGGAGACGGTCGAGGCGACGTATGCACTCGAGTACGGCACCGACAGCCTCCACGTACACCGCGATGCGTTCCCGGCCGGCGCGCAGGTGATCGTGCTCGACGACGTCCTGGCGACCGGGGGCACCGCCCGGGCGAAGGTGGAGCTCGTCGAGAGCCTCGGTGGCGTCGTTGTCGGAGCCCTCTTCGTCCTCGAGCTCGAGTTCCTGCACGGCCGCGACCGGCTCGTCGGCTACGACGTCCACTCGTTGATCCAGTATTGAGTTCCACACCGTCCGAGGGCGCGACTACAAGGAGACTGTGTACGACCCACTGACGAGCACGTACTCGTTCCCGTGTCCGCACGGACGCGACGCGCAGGTGCCGCTGTCGTCGTTCCGCACTATCGAGCGGCTGCCGGGCGCGGTCCATCCAGCCGTGTTCCGGATCAGCTTCGCGTGTGGGTGCGGCAACGAGCACGCCGGGCTCGTATCGCACGGAGAGCTCGACTGGGGACATCTGGGTACGACGATCGACCTGACGTTCCGCAACCTGATCACCGCGCGTGACGACCGGCTGGCAGCAGAGCTCGAGGATCTCGCCGCCGCCCGCATCGCGGCGGGGGAGTGGCCGTGGAGCTTCTTCTGCTACCCGGAAGGACGGGCCCGTCCCGTAACTCCTTCCGCGTTCACCCTGATCGCGCCTGGAGGAGACGCCTTCGGAGTTGCCGTCTCGTGCCCGGTCTGCGGGTCGGTGTCGGTGAACCTCGTCTCGCGCGAGCACGTCGACATCCCATTTCGCAACGACCCGTCCGTGGGAGTCGTGCAGTACGTGTTCGCACGCGACGCGCAGCGGGTCGTCGCCGACTTCCTCTCAGAGCTCGAATCGGTCCACTTCGACGAGAGGAGACTCGATCTCGAGCTTTGAGGCGCACGGCGACCGGGGTTCACTCCCACCAGGGATCGTCGGTCGACGGCTTGGTGCCGATGTCCGCCGCATGAGAGCCGCAGTTCTCACGAAGGTCTCACCCGCGGGTTCGCAACGCCTCCTCGCCGACGCCAGCGCGATCGTCGGGCAAGACGCAGAGGCGAAGAAGCCAGCCCACGACCGGCTCGAAGCCGCACTCGGACGCGACTTCGCCGACCGGCTCGTCGCCGCTCTCAGCGAGCAGCGACGCCAACCTCTCGAGCGCTAGCGGCGCTCACCTCGAGGGGTTGCGCGGCCTGACGGCCGCGGGTCCTAGCGCGGACCGGGGTAGTCGCCGCCGCGGAGGCGCACGAACAGGAAGATCAGTGCGGAGACGACGAGCGTGACGACGAGGGCGATGCCGGCGTTGATGCCGAGGAGGATCGACCCGAGCCACATGAAGAGGAAGAAGACGAGCGCCCAGATGAACGCCTGGACGCCCTGATCGGTGCTCGGCGCGCGGAGGTGCATCGCGGGCGATCCTACCGGGCCGGACCAAAGAAATTCACCGAGCCGGTGGCGCTTTCGTCCACCCAGCCCGCTGACCGTCCGCTTCCGCGTAGAGCCTTCGAGCTGAGCTTCAACCTAGTCGCGCTCCGTGCTCGGTGCATCGGGGAAGCTATGGGACACGGCCGCTTCGGTCAAGGAGCGTTTTCACCGGATTGCCGCAATTTGCGTCGGATTTCTTCCCGGCGTTTGCGGAGCGCACCTGGACGTAGGATCTCGCCGTGCGTCGCTCCCTCGTGTTCGGCCTCGCGGGGGCGACGATCGGTCTCGCCCTCCTCCTCACGCTGCTCGGCGTGGGGGACGACGCCGACGCACTCACCAACGGGCAGGCGCTCGTGCTCGGCCTCGTCCAGGGCCTCACGGAGCTGCTGCCGGTCTCGTCCTCCGGCCACCTGATCCTCGTGCCGTGGGCCGCCGAGTGGACCTTCCTCGAGCAGAACGACCGCTTCAACCAGACCTACGACGTGGCGCTCCACCTGGGAACGCTCGTCGCGGTCGCCATGTACTTCTGGGCGGACATCGTGACCCTCGTCGGCGCCTGGCTCGGGTCGATCCGTGAGCGACGGATCGACTCGCCGGATCGCCGGATCGCCTGGTTCGTCCTCGTGGCGACGATTCCCGCCGGTCTCGTCGGACTGCTCGGCGAGGACCTCATCGCCGACAACCTGGGCGAGCCGTGGCAGATCCTCGTCCTGCTCGCAGCCGGCGCGCTCGTGCTGCTGTGGGCCGATCGCTCCCCGCAAACGCGGTCGATGGGCGAGCTCGGCTTCCGGCACGCGGCGGTCGTGGGGCTCGCGCAAGCGCTCGCCCTCGCTCCCGGCGTCTCGCGATCGGGCATCACGATCACCGCGGGCCGCTTTCTGAGGCTCGACCGCGACAGCGCGGCCCGCGTGTCGTTCCTGCTCTTGCTCCCGACGACTCTCGGGGCAGTTCTGCTGAAGGGCGTCGGCGACGTCCTCCTGGGTGAGCTTCCGGACGGCTGGGTCGGGCCGTTCCTCGTCGGGACGCTGGCGTCGTTCGGCAGTGGCGTCCTGGCCATCGAGTGGCTGCTCGGCTATGTCCGTCAGCACACCTACGGGGTCTTCGTCGTCTACCGCCTCATCGTGGCCGTGCTCGTGCTGCTCGCGATCGTCGTGGGCGTGCGTGAAGCGACGTTCTGATGTTCGAGGAGCACTCGCCGCCGCCCGCAAACGATGCTCTGCCACGGTTCGGTGCCGACGCGGGCGGATTCTCGGCAGTCTGGGACTACTGCTCGCCTTCGATGCGTCGATCCTGATCTGGCTGCGGACCGCGGTCGAGGCCTGCGTACGTCTCCCCGCTGATCGGGAACGTCGCACCTTCCGTCTTGGCCTTGCGCTCGGCCGCCGCTGCATGCTTCTTCTCGAGCTTGCGAGCACGACGCTCTTTGACCTCACGCTCGCGCGCGATCTTCGACATCGTCTGTTGGCGTTTACTCGTCATCGGTGTCCTTTCTCGATCAAGCGCGCTCCTCGATTCGCATGAGACCGGCCGAGAGGATGGTTCGATAGTTGGCGAAGGCATGGTGCCCTGCCTGGAGAAGGTACTGATCTGCTGCGACCATTCGGCGATAGACGTCGAGCGGCACCCTCAACGATCGCTCGCAATCGGCACTCGCGCACTCACATCCGAACTCGACGAGTCCCTGTGCGTCGGTCGGAATGTCCGCGGCAGTGGATTTGAGCCTGTTCGCATTCCGTTGCTCGACACGGTGCGCGATTCCATCCTGCTCGCCCCGCGCCTGCTCATTCGCTGATGTGACCATCGCGTCTCCTCCTGCCGTGAACGGATCGGGAGGGCGCTGAGAGTGACGCCGTCGAAATTCGTTCTGTTCACCGCAGTGTAGTCGGAACGACGGACGCGCTTGACCGATAGATAACGAGCATATATGCTCGTTATCTATGAAGGAGCTCTTTCTCGCACTGCTCAGCGGCGAACGCGCTCACGGGTACGAGCTGAAGCAGTCGTTCGAGCAGGAGTTCGGTGACCTGTTGCCGGCGCTGAACCCGGGTCAGATCTACGTGACGCTCGGGCGGCTCGAGCGGGATGGCCTCGTCGTCGGTCAGGCGGTGCCTGGCGACAGCCGCGGCAAGCGCGTGTACGAGCTGACGGAGGCGGGGCGGACCGCACTCGCGGCCTGGATCGAGCAGCCTGTCTCGGGCAGGCGGCTCAAGGACGAGTTCTTCATGAAGTTCATCGTGGTCGCGTCGACGCGGCTCGCCGAGCCGAAGCAGCTTCTCGAGGGACAGCGGCGCGAATACCTCCAGTCGCTCCGCGACCTCAACGCGCTCCTCGAGGCGGACGGGAAGGGACCAGCGGCCGAACTCCTCATCGAGGGGGCGATCCTGCATGTGAAGGCGGACCTGGAGTGGCTCGAGCTGATCGAGCAGCGACTTGCACTGAACGAGGAGGTCTGATGGCACCGGTACTCGAGGCGAGGCAACTCGCGAAGACGTACGAAACCGGCGGCGCGAAGGTCCTGGGGCTTCGCGGTGTCGACATCTCGATCGAGCGCGGCGAGTTCGTCGCGATCATGGGACCGAGCGGGTGCGGGAAGTCGACGCTGCTCAATCTCCTCGCCGGTCTCGATCGACCGACAGCTGGTGAGGTGTGGCTCGATGGCCAGCGCATCGACGGATTGAGCGAGACCGAGCTCGCGCGCCTCCGTCGTCGCAAGGTCGGCTTCGTGTTCCAGTTCTTCAACCTGGTGCCGACGTTGTCTGCGGTCGAGAACGTCGAACTGCCGTTGCTCCTGGTCGGTCGCCGGCGCCGAAAGGCTCGACAGGCCGCGAACGAGCTGATGAGCGATCTGGGAATTTCGGGGAAGGAGGAAGCCGCTCCGGCCGAGCTCTCCGGCGGGGAGCAGCAGCGGGTTGCGCTGGCCCGCGCGCTGGCGAACCGGCCCGACATCGTGCTCGCGGACGAGCCGACCGGCAACCTCGATTCGGCAGCGGCACGCGACGTCCTGGGGCTCTTTCGCGATGCCCAGAGCCGCGGCCAGACGCTCCTGCTCGTCACACACGACGCGAGCGTCGCTTCGGCTGCAGAGCGGGTGATCACGCTCCGCGACGGGCTGGTAGCCGACGAGACGGAGTTGGCCGCAGCTCGCCAGGTCGCTCCTCTACTCGAATTGCAGAGCCCGGAATGACGACGCTGCTGTTCAGGCTCGCTTTCGCGGGTATCCGCTCGCGTCTGCTTGCGAGCGCGCTCACGGTCGCAATCGCGGGGGCAGCGGCGGTGACGATCGTGCTGGCCCTGGAGGTGCGCTCGAGCGGACGCGATCCCTGGCAGCAGACGTTCGATGCGGCCAACGGGGCACACGTGCTCGCATACGTCTCCTCACAGGGCGACGCGCGCGCGCTCGCAGAGCTACCCGGCGTCACGGAGTCGGGCGCGCCGGTTCCTCTGGTGACAGTGACGGTCGGGCCGCAGGGAAGTACCGATCGAGCGTTCCTCGCCGGCCTGAGTCGCCCCACGGTCGTGAACGTGCCCGTTCTCACCGGCGGTTCGCCGCTGCGTGAGGACGGGATCGTCCTCGAACGCAGCCTCGCGAGTGCACTCGGCATCGACGTCGGTGACACGCTCCCAGTTAGCAGCCGGCGCGGCTCGATCAGCCTTCCGGTGCTCGGCACGGCGGTCGTACCCAGCCAGCCGCGCTACCCGCGCCGCAACCCCGGCCTGGCCTGGGTCACTCACGCCACGCTCGAACGGCTCGAGCCCGACCGCACCAGTTGGCGCTGGACGGAGGCGCTTCGAGTCGCGAATCCGCCCGCGGCCGCGGCGTTCACCCAGCAGGCCGCGGCAGCAGGCATCTCCGGCGATCTCTCCTTCGAAACCTGGCAAGTCCAGCGCGATTACGCGCTGGCCGATGCGCAGCCGATCGAGATCATCGTGACGACGTTCACCATCTTGCTCCTGATCGTCGCCTTCGTCGTGGTCGGGATCCTCGTCGGCGCCCGCGCCGGCGCTCAGCACCGTGAGATCGGGCTGCTGAAGGCGGCCGGCTTCACCCCGCGTCAGGTCGGAGTCGTCTTCGCCCTCGAGTCCGCCGCACTTGGTCTCGTCGCGGCGGCCCTCGGCTTCACCGTGGGGATGCTGCTCGCACCGCGCCTTGCCGCACCTAGCGCGGAAACGCTGATCGGCTCACCGACGATCGCCGCAAATCCCTGGCACGTCCTCGTCGCGAGCTGTGTCGTAATTCCCGTGCTCCTGGCCGGAGCCTTGACGGCCACCCGCCGTAGCACCCGCTTCAGCGTCCTCGAAGCGATACGTGCCGGCAGCTCGTCGCCGCCCAATTCACGCCTTGCGCGCGCCGTCGCCCGACCCATCCTGCCCTTGACGGTCGGGCTCGGCCTCAAAGACCTACTCGCGCGAGGACGCAGGGCGCTTCTCCTCGCGGCCGCGATCGCGCTCACCGGTGCGGTGGTCGTCGTGGCGCTGTCGCTCGACGCAACGCTCGATTCACAGGCAGCGACAGGCACGACCAGCGACATCCCCGATGAACTGCCGATCCTCGTCTACACGCTCGACATGGTGTTGCTCCTGATCACCGTAACCACGCTCATTGCGGTCGCCCTGCTTTCCGTCCGCGAGCGCATCCGCGACTACGGCGTCCTCAAGGCGATCGGCCTGACGCCCAGGCAGATAACCTCGACAGTCGTCAGCTCCCATGCGGCCCTCGCGCTGGTCGCCTCGCTCCTCGCCGTCCCGCTCGGAGTGGGGCTGTACCTCGCCCTTGCCTGGATCACGAGCGGCACGACCGCGGATGCGGTCGTCGCACCCTGGCGATCGCTCGCCCTGATCCCGATCGGAACCGTGCTCGTCGTCGTCGCCGCGACGAGCGTTCCGGCTCGTCTGGCCACCCGGATCCGCACGTCCGACGCGCTCCGCTACGAGTAGCCCGTTGAGCGGGGCCGGAACTCGAATGCACGATAACCGGCGTTATGTCAAGTCGGGACGGATCCCGAGCGGGTTGGAGCGTCCGCCCCGTTCGCGGGTAAGGTGAGAGCACGCTCGACGACCCGAGGGGGATTCGCGTCAATGTTGGCTCGGAGCGCTCGTTGGTTCGTGCTGGCGATCGCCGTCCTCGCCATCGCAGCCGTGTTGTTCCTGCTGCTCACGTCGGCTTCCTAGCAAGCGAGCCTCGCCCGCGGGCGTGGCCCGGACGAGGGAAATTCGTCGCCACCCCTAGACATCAGGGCCCAGACGCGAGAGATTGTCAGCTACCGGCCTCTCTCCATCCCCGCGCCGCTCGTGACCCAGATCGACATCGAGCACATACTCACGATCGAGGACATCCGGCACCTGCTCGAGCAATCCGAGCAGGTGGGGACGATCCGCGCGTCCGATCTCGCCGAGGTGGCCCAGATCTACGAGCTCACCGAGCTCGAGCAGGACGCGCTCCTGCGGGAGCTCGACCATCGCACCATCGAGATCGTCGAGCAGCCTCCTCAGTCGGAGACCGTCGCCGCGCTCACCGCGCCGGTCGAGACGACGACGGACGCGCTGCAGCTCTTCCTACGCGAAGCCGGACGACACCATCTCCTGACGGCGGCACAGGAGGTCGAGCTCGCGAAGCGGATCGAGCGAGGCGACATGGACGCGAAGGAGCGGATGATCCAGTCCAATCTGCGCCTCGTCGTCTCGATCGCCAAGAACTACCGAAACCAGGGCCTGCCATTTCTCGACCTCATCCAGGAGGGCACACTCGGCCTCATCCGAGCCGTCGAGAAGTTCGACTGGCGACGCGGCTTCAAGTTCTCGACCTACGCGACCTGGTGGATCCGACAGGCCGTGGCGCGTGCGCTCGCGGACAAGGCGCGGACGATCCGCATGCCCGTCCACATCGTCGAGCGGCTGCAGAAGATCAACCGCGCGGATCGACAGCTGTGGACGCAACTCGGCCGTGAGCCGACGCTCGACGAGATCGCCGACGAGGCCTCGCTCACGGTGCAACAGGTCCTCGAGGTTCGCGCGGCCGCGCGCGCTTCGACGAGCCTCGATGCGCCGGTCGGCGACGGCGAGGACGCCGTGTTCGGCGACTTCGTCGCCGGGGACGAGCCGCTGCCGGAGGAGACAGTCGAGCTCAACCTGCGCAGCGAGGCACTGCGACACGCGCTCGCTTCTCTCCCCCAGCGCGAGCGCGAGGTGGTCGTCATGCGCTACGGGCTCACCGGCGCCGAGCCGCAGACGCTGGAGGAGATCGGCCGGCGGCTGGGCCTCACGCGGGAGCGCGTGCGCCAGATCGAGCTCGAGTCGCTACGCAGGCTCGGCTCTCTGCGCGAGATGCAATCGGTCGACGTGATCTGAGCCCAGCGCGGGCTAGGTACGGAGATACAGCTCGAGCCCGGGCGCGATCGCCCGCAGCTCGCGTAGCGCACGCGCCTCGAGTTGACGCACGCGCTCTCGCGTGATCCCGAGATTCGACCCCACCTCTTCGAGTGTTCGCGGGCGCACGCCGTCGAGTCCAAAACGTTCGACGACGACGCGCCGCTGGCGCGGCTGAAGCTTGGCGAGCGCTTCGAGGAGCTCGGTCGAGCGGGCGCGCTCGGCGGTCTCGACCTCGGGCTGTTGCGCGTTCAGATCAGGGATCAGGTCTGCGACGCTCGAGTCGCCGTCGCCGATCGGCGTTTCCATGCTCACCGGATCCAGGATGAGCTCGAGCAGGTCCTGCACGCGCTGAGGAGTCATTCCGGTCTCGGCCGCGATCTCGTCGAGCGACGGGTCGCGATTGAGCTTCTGGCCGAGCAGCCGCCGAGCCTTCGTCACCTTCCGGACCTGGTCGGCCACATGCACGGGAAGCCTGATCGTTCTGCCCTGCTCCGCGAGGGCGCGGGAGATGGCCTGCTTGATCCACCACGTCGCATAGGTGGAGAGCTTGAAGCCGAGCGTGTAGTCGAACTTCTCGACGGCCCGGATGAGGCCGAGGTTCCCTTCCTGGATGAGATCGAGGAGCGGTACGTCTGCACGCGTGTAGTTGCGCGTGATCGACATGACGAGGCGTAGGTTCGACTCGATGAGCTTCCGCTTGGCCGCCTCGTCGCCCTCGTCCTTGCGGCGCGCGAGCTCTCGCTCCTGCGCGGGCGTGAGCAGCCTCCCGTCTCCGATCTGACGCACGTAGAGCTTGAGCGGGTCGTCCGCGCTCGGTCCGGCCAGGCCGGGCAGCTCGCGGGGAGCCGGCTCGTCGGCAGTGACCTCGACCTCCTCTTCGGCAGGGTCGAAGAGGTGCTCGGCAGCGTTCCCTTCCACGGGCGGTGTATCGGCGCCAAAGTTGCCCCACTTGAGGGATGACAGCCCCCACGAGGGATCTCCCTCCGGACAAAGAAGCCGATTGCGTGTGCGGCAACCGAATCAACACAAACAGCGGCACGTGGCGGGCGTCTAAGGTCACTGTGTCGTCCGAACTGCGGAGTCGAATAGCGAGTCATGTGCGGCATCGCCGGATTCAGTCTCGGCCCTGAGTCGAGCGTCGATCGGACGCTCGCCGCGCAGGCGCTCCTCGCCGGAATCGCCGAACGCGGCGCCGATGCCGTGGGCTATGCCCACCGCTCGGACGGCGAAGAGATCGGGGTGACGAAGCTCCGTGGCGGCGCGAGCGCCTTGCTGGACGAGCTCGACGTGCCTGCGACGGCGACTGAGGTCTTGATCCACGTGCGCGACTTCACGAAGGGCCACCCGGAGATCTCGGCCAACAACCATCCGATTCGCCACGGCGACGTGGTCGGTATCCACAACGGCATCGTCTCCAACGACGATGCGCTCCTCGCCCGCTACGGAATCGAGCGCGCCGAGCCACAGATGACTGTCGACTCCGAGGCGATCTTTGCTCTCATGGAGCTCCGGGCGAATGACACGCGAGCTCTGGGGGAGCTACGCGGCGCGATGGCGGCCGCCTGGTTGGACGCTCGCGATCCCGCGACGCTCCATCTCGCGCGCGGGCGCCTGCGGCCACTGTGGCTCGGGAGTTGCCGCGACGGGCTCCTCTTCGCCTCCACTCGCCGCGCCCTGGCAGTCGCGGCCGCCGCCCTCCAGACGAGGCTCGACGTCGACGGGGTTCGCGAGGGCAGGCACCTCCACGTCGTCGCCGGCCGAGTCGTGCAGCAGCGCCGTTTCCGGCCCGATCGGCGCTACCGCGAGGATAGTCGCCTCCCGTCCGTACGAGCTCCTCGCGAGGCCGTCTCGTGCCTCGAGCGGCTCGCGGCCATCGCGTCAGCCGCCGCCGCCGCTAGCGTCCCGTCGGGCTCGACGCCGACGCCGTCGTCGCGCAGGCGCTCCCGCACGAGGAACTGAAAGGCGGTCCACGCGCCTCGCGGCACGTCCAGCATCCGGTAGACCTGCCACTCGGACAGGAGTGACGAGTCCTCTCGCCGAGCGTCCGCCCAGTCCGCCATCTTCGGCAGTCGGCCGAGCGTGCGGGCGAGATCGGCGCCCTGGACGATCGCCCGCTCGAGTCGCTCCTCGCCACGGAGCACCTCGAAGCCGGCCTCGCGGAGAGCGTCGCCGAGCGATCCGAACGTGTGCGCGTACAGGGACGCCGACGGGTAGGACTTGCGGCGGGCCGCGAGGTCTCGTGCGGTCGGGGGCCGTCCGAGCTCCGCGCCGAGTGTGCGCAGCTGCTGGAGAAGCTCCTCACGCGTGAGAAATCTCCGAGGGACGAGCCCTGCCGCCCGCTTCGCCGCGTTCCACGTTCCGAAGTGCTCGATCACCGTCTGCGGATGCACGCGTGCCTCGGGATCACGCGCGAACTCGCGCATCGTCGGCGAGGCGCCGAGCCGCTCTGCGGCTGCGCGGAGCTCCTCGAGGATGTCCTCATCCGTGTAACGGCGGCGAAGCCCGGCGCGAAATGCGGCGAGCTCGGCCTCGTCGATGCGCACCGAAGTGCGCTTCCGCGAGCGCGGGCGAGCCATGCTTGCAAAGATCTTAGAGCGTTCTGGACAATCTGCAAGCTTCCCAGAGCACCTCTCCCCTCCCCCGTCGCTACGCTCGCCGCCCATGAGCCTTCGACTCGCCCTCGAGACCTCTGCGGCGCGGCTCGTCGGCGCGCTCTCGCGGGTCGCCGGGCGCGGCGGTGGCACCACGCTGCCCGGGAAGCTCCTGTGGAAGCTCGATCCCGGCGCGGTCGACGAGCTGGCAGCTCGGCTCCCTCACGGCGTCGCGCTCGTCTCGGCGACGAACGGGAAGACCACGACCACGGCGATGGCGGCCGAGATCCTCGGGACAGAGGCACGCGCTCGCCTGGAATCGGGCGGGAGCGAACCTCCTCTCCGGCCTGACCTCGGCACTCGTCGAGGCACGGGGCTCCGAGCTCGGGCTGTTCGAGGTGGATGAGGGCGCGCTGCCGGAGGCGGTCGAGCGAATGCGGCCGCGCGCGCTGCTGCTCGGCAACCTCTTCCGCGACCAGCTCGACCGCTACGGCGAGCTCGAGCTCGTGGCCGAGCGCTGGCGCGCGGCGATCGCGCGTCTCCCGGCCGAGACGACGATCGTCGTGAACGCGGACGACCCCGTGGTCGGCGACCTCGCACACGAACGGGGCCGGGCCCTCCGGTTCGGTCTCGACGATCATCGGCAGGCACGCGCGGGCCTGCAGCACGCCGCGGACTCGAAGTACTGCATCCGCTGTGGAACCCCATACGAGTTCGCGGCGGCGTACGTCGGGCACCTCGGTGAGTACACCTGTCCCGCGTGTGGCCACGGCCGGCCCGCTCTCGACCTCGCGGCCCGCAACATCGAGCTGCGTGGGCTGATCGGGTCGCGATTCCGACTCGCTGGCATGTACGGCGAGACCGAGATCGAGCTGGCGTTGCCGGGCCTCTACAACGTCTACAACGCGCTCGCGGCGACGGCACTCTCGCTCGCGCTCGGGAGCACGCTCGACCAGGTCCGGTCTGGGCTCGCGCGGTTCAGCGCCGCTTTCGGCCGGTTCGAGCGGATTCCCACGGGTGGGAAGTCGGTGGTCCTCCTCCTGATCAAGAACCCCGCAGGTGCGAACGAGGTCGTGCGGACGCTCGAGACCGGTGTCCCCCCCGTCCTGGTCATCGCCCTCAACGACGCGATCGCGGACGGCCGTGACGTCTCGTGGATCTGGGACGTCGACTTCGAGCCACTGCTCGAGCATGCAGGCCTGGTCATCGCAAGCGGCGAACGTGCCGCAGAGCTCGGCCTCCGTCTGACGTACGGCGGTCTTCCGCGGGATCGGCTCGCTGTCGTTCCCTCGCTCGAAGCCGCCCTCGATCGCGGGCTCGAGCTGACCCAGGCGGGGACAGAGCTCGTCGTCCTGCCGACCTACACGGCCATGCTCGCGCTCCGCAAGACGCTCGCCGACCGGGGTGCGGTGCGCCCGTACTGGGAGGAGCGGGTCGCGTGAGGATCAGGGTCGCGCATCTGTACCCCGACTACCTCAACATCTACGCCGATCGCGGGAACATCGCGGTCTTCGCCCGGCGCGCCGCTCTGCGCGGCCACGAGCTCGAGGTTCGCTCGGTGGGTCTCGGCGATACGCTCGATCCGGAGGCCTGCGATCTGCTCTACGTCGGAGGCGGCCAGGATCGCGAGCAGGCGCTCATCGCGCCCGATCTCGCGAGCAAGGCGGAAGCGCTTCGGGGCCGCCCAGGAGCGCGGAGTCGCCATGCTCGCCGTGTGCGGCGGCTATCAGCTCCTGGGCCGCGGCTACCGCGGGCGTGACGGCTCGGTCATGCCGGGCGCCGGGCTGTTTCCCCACGAGACCGTCGCGGGCACACAACGGATGATCGGCGACGTCCTCCTCGCGTGCGAGCTCGAGCCGGGAGTGGAGCACGCGCTCGCCGGGTTCGAGAACCACGCCGGGCGGACGCTGCTCGATCCGGGTGCGACGCCGCTCGGCCGGGTCGTGTTCGGGCACGGCAACGACGGCGATTCCGGATTCGAAGGGTGTCGGCTGGGAAGTGCGGTCGGGACGTACCTCCACGGCCCGCTGTTGCCGCGCAACCCGTGGCTGGCGGACTGGCTCCTCTCGCGCGCGCTGGCTCACGCACTCGGCGACGAACCTCCGACTCTCGCGCCGCTCGAGGACGAGCTCGAGCGGGAGGCGTTCGCCGTATCGGCAGAGCGGGCACGACGGCGCGGCGGCCGCGGCTAGCGCACCCACATCTCGCCGAGGTAGACCGCCGGGTCGCCCGGCTGCCAGCGCTGCAGGAACCGCTGGATCGGCGGATGAATCGCAATCGAATCGAGCTCACGCAGAAGGAACGCACGATGACCGCGCACGGCGGAGTCCTGCGAGACGACCTCCTCGAGCGACCCCGAGACATCGGCGGCGAAGATCACGTGCACGACATGCTTCCGGTAGCGCTCCGTCTGCGGGGAGATCGAGTCCACGATCGCGACAGGTCCCTCGAGAGGCACCTCTTCGCCGAAGGGGAAGAGACCGGTCTCCTCCCACAGCTCCCGCTGCAGGGCGCGGATCAAGCTCTCCCCCGTCTGCACGCCGCCCCCCGGAAGCAACCACACCTCCCGGGCCTCCTTCTCGTGCCGGATGAGCAAGATGCGCCCCTCCCAGCGGAGGATGGCCGAGACGCGGATTCGTGGCTCCACGAACGGCTACTCGGCAGACGATCCGAAGCCGCGGGAGCCCCGCTCGCTGCCGGCGAGCGCGGTCGCTTCCACCAGCTGGACGCTCGCGACAGGGGCGATCACGAGCTGAGCGATGCGCATTCCCGGCTCGACTTCGAACGCGTGCTCGCGGTCGGTGTTGATCAGGACCACTCGGAGCTCGCCGCGATAGCCCGAGTCGATGAGCCCGGGCGAGTTCACGACGCCGATGCCATGGCGCGCCGCCAGTCCCGAGCGCGGCTGCACGAACCCGGCGAACCCCTCGGGAATCTCGACAGCGATCCCCGTGGACACGACAGCCCGCTCTCCGGGTTCGAGCGAGACGGCGTCGCACGCGGAGAGGTCGAGCCCCGCATCACCCGGATACGCCTGAGTCGGTAGCTGCGCATCCTCTCGCAGACGCCGCACGGCGACCTCGATCACCTCGCCGACACCTTCGACTCCGGCTCACCGGCGATCAGGAACCGCGCGAAGCGAGCAACCTCGGAGCGCGGCAGGCGAGCGCGGACGCGGACCCCTTCCGCGGTGTCGCGCCGTTCCGCAATGGGCGCGCCGAGGTCGTACAGGTCCGCGAGTGCGCTTCCGTCCACGTACGGAACGAGCAGACGTACGTCCTCGAAGCGATCCGAGAAGAGGTCCGCGAGCCGTGCTCTCAGCAGCTCGAGCCCCTCGCCAGTCTCCGCGGACACGAGGAGCGCGCGCGGGAACGTGTGTGCGATGCGACGCCTGCCGATGTCGTCGAGGAGATCGACCTTGTTGAGCACGAGCTCGCTCGGGATCTCGTCGGCACCGATGTCCGCGAGGACCGCGGCGACGGCGCCGATCGTCTCGTGGAGCCGCTCTTCGGGCAGCGCTGCGTCGGCGACGTGGAGCACCAGGTCGGCCACGAGCGTCTCCTCGAGCGTCGCCGCAAATCCCTCGACGAGCTGGGTCGGCAGACGGCGGATGAAGCCGACGGTGTCGGTGACGAGGTAGCGCTTCCCCTCGTGCTCGAACGCCCGCGTCGTGGGGTCGAGTGTCTCGAACAGCCGGTCGTCCACGGACGAGTCCGCGCCGGTCAGCGCGTTCAGTAGGGTCGACTTCCCGACGTTGGTGTAGCCGGCGAGGGCGATGGTGGGCACGCTCGTGCGAACCCGCTCCTTGCGCCGAACCGACCGCTGGCCACTCAGCGTTCGGAGGCGCCGTTTGAGGAGCGAGACCCGCGTGCGAGCGAGGCGGCGGTCGGTCTCGAGCTGGCTCTCGCCAGGCCCCCGCGTGCCGACGCCTCCTCCCAGCCGCTCCAGGTGCTGCCACATGCCGCGCATCCGCGGCAGGTTGTACTCCAGCTGGGCGAGCTCGACTTGCAGCTTGCCCTCGGCGCTCCGGGCATGCTGGGCGAAGATGTCGAGGATGAGCTGCGTCCGATCGACGACGCGGGCTCCGAGTGCGTCCTCGAGCGCTCGCTGCTGGGTGGGACTCAACTCGTCGTCCGCGATCAGGACCTCCGCCGCAGCCGTGTTGTAGGCCTGTTTGAGCTCGACGAGCTTGCCTTTGCCGACGAACGTGCGCCGGTCCGGCGCGCTTCGTGGTTGCGTCAGCTCTCCCACGGGCTCGACGCCCGCGGTGCGCGCGAGCTCTCGCAGCTCACCGAGCTCGGCTTCGCCGTCGACGCCCTTCGGAAAGACGCCGACGAGAAGCCCGCGCTCCGGCTCCGCCCCGGGCGAGGGATCGGGCTGGCGCGCAGTCACGGCGAGATTATGCCCCGGTACGCTCCGCGGCATGTCCGCGCTCGCCGACCGCCTCGCCGCGCGGACGCTCGAGCTGGTCGACATTCCGTCCACCAGCGGGAGTGAAGCTGCGATTCGCGAGCACGTTCTGGAGCTGGTCCCACCCACGCTCGTGCCCGAGTACGCGGGGGACGAGGCGTACCTCCTCGTCCCGCAGCGGCGACCCGAGCACCCGCTCGTCGTTCTCTGCGCTCACTACGACACGGTGCCACCGCAAGGGAACCTTCCCGGCCGGATTGCCGACGGCGCCGTCCACGGCCTGGGCGCGAGCGACATGAAGGCCGGGCTCGCAGTGGCCCTCGAGCTCGTCCGCGATCGGAACGACGCCGAGGGACCGTACGACACCGCTCTCCTCCTCTTCGGCCGTGAGGAGCTGCCGGCGGAGCACAATCCCCTCCCCGCGCTCTTCGAGGGCTCGTCGGTCGTGCACGAGGCTGCGCTCGCGATTCTGCTCGAGCCGACCGACCTCACCGTCCAGGCGGGCTGTCTCGGGCATCTCGTGGCCGAGCTCACGTTCTCGGGCACGAGTGGCCACTCGGCGCGCCCGTGGCTCACCGTCAACGCGATCGAGCTGGCTGTCGCCGGTCTCGCGTCGGTCATCGCGATCGAACCGCGGGTGGCCGTGGTGGGCGGCCTGGAGTTTCACGAGGTCGTATCCGTGACGCGCCTCGAGGCGGGGATCGCCGACAACGTGATCCCTGGGGAAGCGAGGGCGATCCTGAGCTTCCGCTATCCCCCCGATCGGACGCCGGCGAACGCGGAGGAGCACGTGCGGGCTCTCGTTCCCGACGGGGCGACACTCACGATCCTGAGCAACGCGGCGGCCGGTCGCGTCGTGAACGACTCGCCGCTCGTCCGTGCGCTCCACGACGCGGGCGCGCTCGGGATCGAGCCGAAGCAGGCGTGGACGAACGTCGCGGACTTCACCGCACGCGGCATCGACGCGGTCAACTTCGGCCCGGGCCACACGCGCTACGCGCACAGTCGGGACGAGCTCGTATCGGTCGACGCCCTCGTGGCCGCGTACGAGGTCCTCGATCGGTTCCTCGCCGGCCCGATGCGAGAGGATGTCGCGCGATGACCCTGGAACAACGTATCGACGACCTCTGGACGGCCGGCGAGACGGACGCGGAACCGATCGAGGAGGCGCTCGCCCTGCTCGACCGGGGCGAGTTGCGGGTCGTGGAGCGCTCGGACGGGGAGTGGCGTGTCAACGAGTGGGTGAAGAAGGCGATCCTGCTCTACTTCCGCCTGCGCAAGGTCGAGCCGCTCGACGTGGGCGCGCTCCACTTCCTCGACAAGATCCCGGTCAAGGACGACCACGCTGCGCGCGGCGTCCGCGTCGTTCCGCCCGGCGTCGCGCGGTACGGATCGTTCCTCTCCGAGGGCGTCGTGCTCATGCCGGGCTTCGTGAACATCGGCGCCTGGGTCGGCCCGCGCACGATGGTGGACACGTGGGCCACGGTCGGCTCGTGCGCTCAGATCGGAGCCGACGTCCATCTGTCGGGCGGCGTCGGCATCGGCGGCGTCCTCGAACCGCCCCAGGCGCGGCCGGTCATCGTCGAGGACGGGGCGTTCCTCGGATCGCGTGCGGTCGTCGTCGAGGGCGTGGTCGTCGGCGAGGGCGCGGTCATCGCGCCCAACGTCGTCCTGTCTGCGTCGATCCCCGTGATCGACGTGACGGGCTCGGAGCCCGTCGAGCATCGCGGCTACGTGCCGCCGCGTGCGGTCGTCCTGCCCGGGTCGCGACCGAAGGAGTTTCCCGCAGGGACGTACGAACTCCCCTGTGCGCTGATCGTCGGGGAGCGCAGCGCCTCGACGGACCTCAAGACGTCGCTGAACGACGTGCTCCGGGAGTTCGAGATCGCGACCTGACCCACGAATTCGCGTAGGCCTGACTACGCGACGCGTTCGGCCGAGCCGACGAGCCGAGCCCCTCCGGCGGCGAGGCTGACTCGAAGATCCCCGCCGGGAAAGTGGACGAGGACCTCGCCCTCCCTGTGCGTCGCCGCCGCTACGGCGACCGCGCTCGTCCCCGACGAGGGTGTCTCCCCCACCCCGCGCTCCCAGACGCGCGCCGTCACCTCTCCTGGGTCGTCGACGCGAACGACCTGGACGTTCGTCCGTTCGGGGAAGCGCGGATGCGTCTCGAGCTGCGGCCCGATTCGGAGAATGTCGTCGGGGTCGCCGAGGACGACGGCGTGCGGGTTGCCGACCGACACGGGCACGAGCGAGATCCCGTCGACGACCTCGGGAGCCCCGACGTCGACGGCTCCCGAGATCCTGCTCGATGTCACCGCTCTCGAGCCGGCGATTCGTGACCGTCCGGCGCACCCACACGAACGTCGATCGCATCTGCGCCTGATCGTCCGAACAGCCACGCAGCCGCGATGCGTGTCCCGTTGCCCGAGAGCTCCGCTTGCGACCCGTCCGGGTTCCAGATGGCGACGTCGAGGGTGCCGCCGCTCTCGCTGAGAACCTCGACCACGCCGTCGGTCTCCCGCGCCAGCTCGCGGGCGCGGGCGGAGTCGAGCCGGCGCTGGCCCGGCTCGACGACGAGGTACGTGTTACCGAGCGCGCGCCACGTCGAGGATCGCATCCACCACCTGCTCCGAGGGCCGGTCGGCGTCGATCATGACGATGCCGGGAATACGGCGCATCCACTTGCGCTGGTAGGCGGCGTACCGCCTCGTCCGAATGACGATCCGCTCGCCGGCTTCGTCGGATGGAAGCGTGGCGAGCTCCTGCAGTCCCAATGCCTTCGCGGCAGTTCGCGAGATGGGGCCGCCGAGCGCGCGCTCGGCTTCCGCAGCCGCCCCACGCTCGAGCATCTCCCGTGTCCGAGCCCGAATCCGCTCCTCGAGCGCTCCTGCCGGCACGTCGAGGCCGACGACGAGCGTGGGACGGCGCGTCTCCTGCGACCAGAGCCTGTCCGCGGCCTCGACGAGCGAGCCGCCCGCTTCGGCCACCTCGAGCGCACGCACGACGCGGCGGCGGTCGTGTGGGTGCACGGCCGCGGCCGCGACCGGATCGATCGCAGCGAGCGCACTGTGCGCGCCGCCAGGGTCGCTGTCGTAGCGGCGTTCCCAGGACTGCCGCGTCTCCTCGTCGACTGCGGGCGGAATCCGCAGGTCGCAGAGCGCCGCGCGGAGGTACAGGCCGGTACCGCCGGCGACGACGGCGAGGCCTCGTGCCTCGACGATCTCGTCGATCGCCGCGTGCGCGAGGTTGGCGTACTCGGCGACGGACATGTCCTCGTCGAGGTCTCGAATGGCCACGAGGCGGGTCGTGGCGACGGGCTGATTCGTGAGGATCGGAAGGCCTCGGTACACCTGGAGCGCATCCGCCGCGACGACCTCCGATCCCAGGCGCGCCGCGAGCCCCTCGGCGACGGCGGACTTGCCGGATGCCGTTGGCCCGAAGACCGCGAGCACGTCGTAGTCCAAAGGCGTCATGCCCCGTGGGGCACCCCGGCCCACCACCCGCTGCGATCGTAACGAGGAAATCCGTACGGGTGTGTCACTGAGTGCGCCGATAGCGTGCAAGCCGATGCCTACGCGGCGACGGCAGTGACGACGCGACCGCTGAGCGTCGTCGACGTCGAGCCCTCGACGAGTACGTCGACGAGCTCCCCGGGTGCCGCCGAGCCGACGAAGTTGACGGTCGTGTTCCGGCGCGTGCGTCCGCTCATGAGCGACGGGTCGGTGCGGCTGGGTCGCTCGACGAGCACCTCCTCGACTCGCCCGACGCGGTCCGCGCTTCGAGAGGCCGCGACGCGCTGCACGACGTCGACGAGCTCCTCGAGCCGGCGGTGCTTCACGTCGTCGGGAACCTGCTCGGGAAGCTCCGCCGCCTCCGTTCCTGCACGGGGCGAGAAGATGAACGTGAACGCGCTCTCGTACCCGACCTCCTCGACCAGCGAGAGCGTGTCCGCGAAGTCGGCCTCCGTCTCGCCGGGAAAGCCGACGATGAGATCCGTCCCGAGTGCGAGGTCGGGTATCGCGCCGCGGAGCTTGTCGACGAGCGCGAGGTACCGCGTTCGATCGTAGGTGCGGCGCATCGCTTTCAGCATCCGCGTGGACCCCGACTGCGCCGGTAGATGGACGTGCTCGCACACGCTCTCGCACTCGGCCATCGCCGCCACGACGGGGTCGCGGAAGTCCTTGGGGTGCGGGCTCGTGAATCGGATCCGGCTGACTCCCGGTACCGCGTCGCACGCGCGAAGCAACTCGCCGAAGTCGGTCCGGATCGCCGGCGCGAGATCGCGTCCCCACGAGTTGACGTTCTGACCGAGCAGGGTGATCTCGCGCACGCCCTCGTCCGCGAGGCGGGACACCTCTGCGACGACGTCACCCGGTCGACGGCTCTGTTCGCGCCCGCGGACGGCGGGAACGATGCAGTACGCGCACTTCGAGTTGCACCCCATCGACACCTGGACCCAGGCCTGGAAACGCCGCTCCCGGTGCATTGGGAGCTCCGCAGCGAAGGACTCGTGCGTCCCGAACTTGCCTCGCGACACGGCGTGCCCGCCCGCGGCGATCCAGTCTCCGAGATGGGGAATCGATCCAGGCCCGAAGGCGACGTCCACGAACGGGTACTGGTCGAAGATGCGATCTCGCTGGGCCTCCGCATAGCACCCGCCCACGGCGACCACCAGGTCAGGCCGCTCGCGCTTGCGCGCCGCGGCGTTGCCGAGATGAGCCGCGAGGCGCGTGTCCGGCTTCTCGCGGATCGTGCACGTGTTGAACACGAGCACGTCCGCGTCCTCGGACGAGACGGCCTCGCCGAGCCCGAGCGATTCGAGCATTCCCTTGATCCGCTCGGAGTCGTGTGCGTTCATCTGACATCCGAAGGTCGTGACGTGATACCGGCGCATCACCGCCGAAGTGTAGGGACGCACGTCCGGAGTCAGGACGAGGGAGCCCACTCGGGGACGTCGCGACGCCCGGGCGCCTCGGCCCAGACATCACGCTGCTCGACGACCAAGCCGTCGGCGTCGAAGCGAAGCAGCGACGTCCCGGCCAGTGACTGCGAAGAGCCGTCCTTCGAGGTGACGACGGCCCACCAGTCGACCGCTGCGCGGTCTCCGTCGACTACGGGCTCCCCGAACCGGCATTCGGCGGACTCCTGCTCGGCGAACGCCCACTCGACGTAGACGCCGGGGCTCTGGCGAGCGCGGAACGGGTGCGAGTAGAAGACGGCGCTTCGGCGCGTACAGCGCGGCGATCGACTCGATATCCGCAGCGGGCCATGCGCGCGTCCAGACGTCCGCCCAGTGCCGCGCGGCTGCACGGACGTCTACTTCGCCACCTCGATCGCCCGGCTCTCGCGAATGACGATGACCTTGACCTGGCCCGGGTACTCGAGCTGGTCCTCGATCTCGCGCGCGATCTCGTGCGACAGGAGCACCGCACCGTCGTCGTCGACCTCGGCGGGCTCGACGATCACGCGAATCTCGCGACCGGCCTGCAGCGCGTACGCCTTCGCGACACCTGGCTTGGCGGACGCGATCTCCTCGAGTGCCTCGAGCCGCCGGATGTAGTTCTCGAGGCTCTCGCCGCGTGCTCCTGGCCGCGAGGCCGAGATGGCGTCCGCGGAGATGAGCAGCACCGCCTCGACGGTCTGCGGCTGTATGCTCGTAGTGGTGCGCCTCGATCGCGTGGACGACGCCTTCGGACTCGCCGTAGCGACGCGCGAGCTGGCCCGAGATCAGAGCGTGCGATCCGTCCACCTCGTGACTCATGGCCTTGCCGATGTCGTGGAGCAGCGCGGCTCGCTTGGTCGTCTTCACGCCAGCCTTCAGCTCGGCGGCCATGATCCCGCTCAGGTGGACGACCTCGAGCGTGTGCTTGAGGACGTTCTGCCCGTAGCTCGTGCGATACCGCAGGCGACCGAGGACGCGCACGAGCTCCTCGTGGAACTCGCCGCAGTTCGCCTCGAAGACGGCCTGCTCGCCGGCCTGCAGCACGTGCTCCTCGAGCTCGGCCTTCGCCTGGTAGTACATCTCCTCGATCCGCGCGGGATGGATGCGCCCGTCCTCGATGAGCTTCTCGAGCGTCAGCCGGGCGACCTCGCGGCGCAACGGGTCGAATGACGAGAGGACGACCGCGTGCGGCGTGTCGTCGATGATGAAGTCGACCCCGGTCAGGTGCTCGAGCGACCTGATGTTGCGGCCTTCACGGCCGATGATCCGCCCCTTCAGGTCGTCGGACGCGAGCTCGACGACGGTGACCGTCGCCTCGGCCGTGTGGCTGGCGGCGACCCGCTGCAGCGAGTCCGCGATCAGCGCTCTCGCGCGCCGCCTCGCATCACCGCGCGCCTCTTCCTCCATCTGCCGGACCTCGCGTGCGAGCTCGTGCCGGACGAGATCCTTCGAGCGCTCGAGGACCTGCTGGCGCGCCTCCTGCGCGGTCAGACCGGAGATCTTCTCCAGCGCAGCCAACGCCTCCCGATGGGTCTCGCGCAGCTCCTCCTGCAGCGCCTTCACGTGCACCTCGCGGTCGCCGAGACCCTGCTCCTTGCGCTCGACCTCGACGAGGCGTCCGTCCGCCTCCAGGTCCTTCTGGAGCACTCGCTCCTCGATCTTCGCGATCTGGACACGACGATCCTGGACCTCGGCCTCGATCTCGCTCCGCAGCTGCACCGCCTGCTCGCGGGCCTCGACCTGCGCCTCGCGCCGCACGGCATCCGCTTCACGTCGCGCCTCGCCGAGCAGCCGCTCGCGCTCGACCTCGGCGCTCCGAACCCGCGAGCGCGACCGGGCGAGGAGCAACGCGGACGCCCCCAGTGCCCCGACCACGATTCCGATGAGCGCCGCAACAGCCGAGAGCATTCGATCCTCCAGGGAGGGTTCCGTTGTCCGCGGCAGGTGCCGCGGGTGCTCTCATCCGGCAGTCGTCGAGCTCGGTCGCGACCGGCGTGTGCCAAGTCGTTACGTCAGGTGGTCGTGCATCCTCCGGAGCTGCCCAAGCGTCGACCGACGCCATTGCTCATCGAGGTTCGGATTTGTCTCATGGATTCAGAAAGCGCATGCGAGCAGGAGAAATACCTGGTGAAAGCGCAGTCATCCTAACTCGTCGGCTGGAGCTTTCGCAACGACCTCGCGCACGACCTCGTGCGCGAACCCCTTCCCGGCGAGGTAGCGGGCCGTCTTCGGGCCGGATCCTCGGGCGCGGACGACCTGTCGCGCTCGCTCGACCTCGGGCTCGAGGTGCGTGAGCGCGTCGTCGACGACGTCCGTCGCGACGCCGGCCTGGCGGAGCGCATGGCGAATGGCGTCGTCGCCGGCGTTGCGACGAGCGAGCGAGCTCGCGCGGAGGTTCGCGAAGCGGCTGTCGTCGATGACGCCCGTTCGCGAGAGGGTCTCGACGGCTGCCTCCCGCTCGGCCTCCTCGACGCCACGCGCGGCGAGATGGCGATCGAGCTCACGAGCGCTCCGCTCGCGGTGCCTGAGCGCTCGCAGCGCCTTCTCGATCGCGTCACGACCAGCGTCGGTGGCGGCGTCCTGGTGGTGCGACTCCACCCGTCCCTACTCGGCGACTCCGCTCTCGACCGCCGCCGGCTCCTCGACGTCCACGGCAACCGCCTCCTCGGACGGCGGCCCGGCCGGGAGGAGTCGCGCGGAGATGACCTGATCCTCGGGCGCCTCGGCCTGGATGCGGACGAGGATCTGCTGGACGAGGTCCGGGTTCTCGGAGAGGAACGCGGTCGCGTTCTGCCGACCCTGGCCGAGCCGCTCGTCGCCGAAGCTGAAGTACGAGCCTGCCTTCTGGACGACCTTCTTCTCGAGCGCGACGTCGAGCACCGTCCCCTCCCAGGGGATGCCCGGAGCCGTAGACGATGTCGAACTCCGCCTGCTTGAACGGTGGGGCGACCTTGTTCTTGACGACCTTCACGCGTACACGGTTGCCGAACGCCTCCGCCCCGTCCTTGAGCGTCTCGATCCGGCGGATGTCGAGGCGGACCGACGCGTAGAACTTGAGCGCACGGCCGCCTGGCGTCGTCTCCGGGATTCCCGAACATGACGCCGATCTTCTCGCGGAGCTGGTTCGTGAAGATGCAGATCGTGTCGGTGCGGTTGAGCGTGCCCGCGAGCTTGCGGAGCGCCTGGCTCATGAGGCGGGCCTGGAGGCCGACGTGGGAGTCGCCCATCTCGCCCTCGATCTCGGCCTTCGGCACGAGCGCGGCGACCGAGTCGACGGCGACGATGTCGAGCGCGCCCGAGCGGATGAGGAGCTCGGCGATCTCGAGCGCCTGCTCGCCCGTGTCGGGCTGCGAGACGAGCAGCTGGTCGATGTCGACGCCGATCCGCCGCGCGTACTGCGGGTCCATCGCGTGCTCGGCGTCGATGAACGCGCAGATGCCTCCGCGCCGTTGCGCTTCGGCCATGACGTGGTAGACGAGCGTCGTCTTGCCCGACGCCTCGGGCCCGAAGATCTCGACGATGCGTCCGCGTGGAAGGCCACCGATGCCGAGCGCCATGTCGAGTGCCAGCGAGCCGGTCGAGATCGCGCCGATCGACACCTGCGGCCGGTCGCTCATGCGCATCACCGAGCCCTTGCCGAACTGTCGCTCGATCTGGCCGAGCGCGACGTCGAGCGCTTCCTCACGTTTCATCGTCTCATCCTTCCTGCGTTCTGTGGTTGCCTACGACACTGCTCCTACGACACTGCTCCTAGCGAACACGACTCCAGTACCTCGTACCGCGCCCCTGACGGGTGCAGACGTGAAAGGAAAGCAGCGGCCCCGGACGGAGCGAACGGGCCTGATCTCCGGAAGCGGCGGGTCGAGCCTGCGGACGCTCGCGGAACCGCACGACGGTGACGTGAGGGAGCCACGGACGGCGCTCGCGGCTCGTACACGCCGAGGCGCTCGAGGCGCTCGTGCAAGCGATCGGCGAGCGACGTCGCGCGCCCGCTCGGGTCGGCGAGGACGAGCATCCCGACCGAGCGCGTCTCGCGATACCGGACGGGCTCGAGCGTGAAGGGCTCGGTCGCGCGAGCCTCGCTGCGCATGGCGTCGAGCACGGGTGGACAGCGACCGCTCGAGCTTGGCGAGCCGAGGAACGCGAGCGTGACGTGGAAGCTCTCGAGGCCGTCGCCCGCCGGTGAGGTGGGCGGCGCCCCACTCCGCGAGCGCTCGTCGAGACGTCGTCAGGCAGCTCGAGCGCGAGGAAGAGCCTGATCCGCTCATCGCCCCTCGACGGTACCGCGCCCGACTCACGCCGGTGTGTGCCGACTCTCCAACAATCGCCGCACGAGGTGGAGCGACGGCAGCGGTCGCCCGCCCGCGGATCATCTCCCGATCGCCGGGAAGCTCGGTGCGCACCGTCTTCTCGCCGTCCGGGCCGATCGGCATGCGCGAAGACGAGGCCGACAGGCTTGTCGGGCGTGCCGCCGCCCGGCCCGGCGACACCGGTGACCGCGACGCCGACGTCCGCCCCGAGCCGGGCGCGGACGCCCGCGCGCCATCGCCGCGGCGGCCTCGGCGGACACCGCGCCGTGCTCGCTCGAGCGTCGTCGGCGGCAACGCCGAGCTCCGTCTCCTTCACCTCGTTCGCGTAGGCGACGACCGCCGCCCAGGAAGACGTCGCTCGACCCGGGAACGGCCGTCAGGCGCGCCGCGACCATCCCGCCGGTGCACGACTCCGCGGTCGCGAGCGTGAGCCCGCGTGCGCGACAGAGGTCGAGGACGATCTCCGCGATCGAGCGCTCGTCCTCGCCGAAGAGGTACGCGACTCGAGCGCGTGCCGCGAAGCACGTCGCAACCTCCGCGCCGCCGCTCGGCGGCACCGGGCTCGACGAAGAGGTCGACGTGGATCTCGAACTCGCGCGCGCAGATCGTCGACCTCGACGCCGTCTCCGTCGCCGCCTGCGGCGGCGAGCGCCTCCGCGACGGCGGACTCGGGCGTGCCGAAGAAGCGAAGCACGCGGTGCTCGCGCGGCGGTGCGCGCGCGAGCACGCGGCGAACGGGCTCGGTCTCGAGCGCGCGCGGCCACAGCCGCTGCAGCTCCCGCGGCGGGCCGGGCAGCACGACGACGACGCAGGACCGCCGTGTCGAGGACGACGCCCGGCGCCGTCCCGGCGAGCCCGAGCGAGATCGCGCCCTCCGGGCAGCGTCGCCTGCTTGCGCACGCCCGGTCGCGAAGTCGGCGTACGGGCGGCCCAGCCGCTCGGCGATCGTGCGCGAGATCGTCTCGATCTGCCGCTCGAGCTCCTCGTCGAGCGACGAGCGCACGGCCGGCGACGCGCGCGACGAGCTCGACCGTCCGGTCGTCGTGCGTCGGGCCGAGCCCGCCCGAGACGAGGCAGAGATCGGCCTCGAAGCCTTCGCGGAACGCGCGCTCGAGGTCCTCCGGACGATCGCCGACGATCGCGATCCGCGCCGGATCGAGCCCGAGGCGAACGGCCTCGGCTGCGAGAAACGGGCCGTTGCGGTCCTGTCGCTCGCCGCGGACGAGCTCCGAGCCCGTGACGACGATCGCCGCCCGCGGGCGGCTCAAGACGTAGCCCGGGCGATCCTCTGTCGGTGCTGACGACGAACGTCGTGCCCGTCGGGCAGCTCGACGCGATTCCCGTTCACGCGCACGACGACGTTCTCCGGCTCGGCGAGCGCGAGCTGGAGGCGCCGCGCCCTCGAAGGGCTTGCGCTGGCCCCGCTCGAGCGTGCCGCTGTAGAGGAGCTTCCCGCCGCCGAGCCGGCGCACCTCCATCCACGAGCTCCCCTGCGGCGCGCGCACGACGAGCCGCGCCTGCCCGTCGCGACCGCGGCGTGGCGCGGTCGCGTTGCCCGGACCTGGGCGGCGAGGCCGGGCACCTTCTCGCCCTCGGGGCCGCCGAACTTCCAGGCCGCGATGACGAGCGCGGTGGCGACGGCGATCGCGACAGAGCGCGACCGCGGCCATCCGCGACTCGCGCGGGCCGCGCTCGCGGCGTGGCGCCGGCGGGACGCGTCGCGCGCGAACGGGCGCCTCGTCCTCGCCGACCGTGAAGCGGGAGTTGTACTCGTCGACGAACGGCTGGCCGTCGAGGCCGAGCGCCTCGGCGTACGAGCGGAGGAAGCCCGCGCACGTACGTCGGGCGCCGGCAGGATGTCGAAGCGCTCGTCCTCGAGCGCCCGCAGGTACTTCGGCCGGATCTTCGTCCGCTCCTCGAGCTCGGGGAAGTCGAGGTTCTGGCGCAGACGGGCCTCGCGGAGGCTGGAGCCGATGTCGAACATGAACGCGGCATTGTAGACGGTCTGTGCGCGAACGTCAGTCGCGCGACCCGACGTACTCGAGCAGGCCGTACACGCCGAGCGCGACGAGCGCCGAAGCGGCCAGGCAGAGCGCCGATCGACGCCGAGCACGCGGCCTGCCGTCGCGACGCCTCCGCTCCCGCCCTCGCGCCGAGCGAGAGCCGTGCCGCCGGCGTCGGCGCGGCGAGCGAGCGCGAGCGCCGACGAGCTCCGAGACCGACCGCGACCGGGATCGCGAACGCCGGCGTGCAGGAGGTCGTAGCTGTCCGCTGAAGCGCGTTAGCGTAGATCGCGACCGGCAGGGTCGCGCACGAGGCGACGCCGAGCGACGACCGAGCCCCATGCGGCGCCCTTCCCGGTCTGCCTCACGCTACTGCTTGCGATACGGGCGACCGATGGCAGCAGGAGGAATCGAGCGACCGATCACGCCGGCGACCACGACTATCGTCAGCAGGTACGGCAGGGCTTCGAAGAGTTGCCCGTAGCTGGCCCACGCTTCGACGTTCTGGAGCTGCGGGGCGAACGCGGTGGAGAGGCCGAAGAGGAGGCAGGCCGCCAACGCTCCGTACGGCCGCCAGTTGCCGAAGATGAGCGCGGCCAGGGCGATGAAGCCCTTACCTGCGGTCATCTTCTCCGTGAACGAGTGTGCGTAGCCGATCGAGAGGAACGCCCCGCCCATCGCGGCCAGGACCCCGGAGAGGACGACGCAGGCGTAGCGCACCCGGTAGACGTTGATGCCTACGGTGTCCGCCGCGCGCGGGTGCTCGCCCACGGAGCGAACCCGCAGGCCCCAGGACGTCCTGAACATGAAGATGGACGAGAGGACGACGACCCCGAACGCGATCCACGTCATCAGGCTCAGGTCGCCGATCGACTTGTCCAGGAAGTCGCCCAGCCCCTCCGGAGGAATGCTCGCGAGGAAATCGAGGTTCACTTGGGGGATCTCGGGCAGGACGGGCGGCGTTCCCTCGGTCTTGTAGATGTCGTTGTAGAGGTACCCGGTGATGCCGTAGGCCAGGAAGATGATCGCCGTGCCGGTGACGATCTGGTCGGCGCGCAGCTGGATGGAGAAGTACGCGTGGACGAGGGCGAGCAGGCCGCCCGACACCATGGCGATCAGCAGCCCGCCGAACCACGATCCCGTTACGTCCGCGCCCCATATCCCGAAGAAGGCGCCCATCAGCATCATGCCCTCGAGGCCGATGTTCACCACGCCGCTCCGCTCCGAGAACATGCCGCCGATGGCCGCGAAGATGAGCGGGGTGGCGAACGCGAGCCCGAGCGAGATCAGCGTCGACCAGGTGATGACCTCTTTGAGGTTGGACGCGCTCGCCTGGACGGCGAACACGCCCGCGACGATCGCCAGCGCGCCGCTCGCCACTGCTCCCCAGCCCACACGCCGCTCGCCCCGCGTGATCGCTGCGACGCCGAGCAGCGCCGAGATCGCCCCGAGGATGAGCGGCGCCGCGATGGTGTCGAGCGTCAGGGGCGGGAGCGTCAGCCAGAGTGCGACCGGCGCGAGCGCCATGCCGAGCATGGCCAGTCGCCTGGGCGTGATGATCTGCGCGCCGGCGTGTTGCGGGCGCGGGGCTTCGGCGCGTACGCTCACGGCTCCATCCTTCCTCGTCCGGGCACCTTGAGCCGCTTCCGCGCGGCCCAGACGGAAAGGATGAGTAGCTCGGCTCCGACGAAGATCACGACGAGCCCCTGGATGAGCTCCGTCAGGTTCGCCGGCCAGCTCGGGCGGGAAGACGTCCGGGTTGAGATTGCGCGTCGAGGTTCCGATCCTGAGCGCGGCGAAGAGCAGCGCGGCGAAGAAGATGCCGACGGCCGTGTTGCGTCCGAGCAGCGCAACGGCGATGCCGAGGAAGGCGATGTAGGAGTAGTTGTTCACCGACGTCTGGTCGAGCCTGAACTGCCAGCCCAGGATGTCCATCGATCCGGCCACGCCTGCGAACGCGCCCGAGATCGCCATCGCCGTCACGTAGCTGCGCTTGACGCTGATGCCGCCGTACGCCGCAGCCTCCGGGTTGAAGCCGACCGCCCGCACCTCGTACCCCAGGGTCGTGCGGTTGAGGACGATCGAGTAGACGACGAGCGCGCCGAGGGCGACGAACAGCCCGATGTGCAGGCCCTGGAGCAGTGGGTGGCCCCAGAAGACGGGCAGGTGGGCCCCCTCGGAGATCTGCTCGCTCAGGGGAACCCCCTGGGCCGCCGAACCGGGTCCTGGAGCGGTCCGCCGTCGCCGATGAGATAGCTGACACCCCAGATGGCGATCCAGTTGAGCATGATCGTCGTGATCACCTCGTGAGCGCCGACCGTCGCCTTCAGGAAGCCGGCGATCCCGGCCCACACGGCGCCCGCCAGTCCCGCCGCGACGACCGCCACGAGGATGTGCAGCGCGGAGGGTAGGAAGTCGAACCAGACGCCGATCTGGACGGCGGTGATCGTGCCGACGATGTACTGGCCCTGCCCGCCGATGTTGAAGAGCCCGCAGCGGAAGGCGAAGGCGACGGCCAGGCCCGTGAGGACGAGGACGGTGAACTGGATCAGCGTCTGCTGGAGGTTCCCGGCAGCCACGCAGAGCTCGTCGCCCGGATCACGGACGGAGCAGGTCGAGTCCCACGGAAAGAGCCAGTTGAGCCCCGTGCCGTTGAAGATCTCCTTGTACGTCGACAGCGGGTTCTTGCCGCTGAGGACGAGGACGACCAGGCCGGCGATGAGGAAGGCAAGGAGGGCCGTCACGAGCGGCGTCACGATCCCGCCGGCGCGCTGGTAGATAGCGAGGCGCGCTGCGACGCTGGGCGCCGTCCCCGGCTCTGCCGGAGGCGGGGCGGGTGTCGGCGCCTGCTCGCTCATGCCGCCGCCTCGCCCTTCACCGTGCCGCCGATCATCGCGATGCCGAGCTCTTCCTCCGTGACGTCCGTCCCGTACTCGGCGACGATCGCTCCCTCGTACATGACGAGTATCCGGTCCGAGAGCGACAGGATCTCCTCGAGCTCCAGCGAGACCAGCAACACCCCCTTGCCCCGGTCTCGCGCCTCGACGAGCTGCCGGTGGACGAACTCGATCGCCCCAACGTCCAACCCCCGTGTGGGCTGGGCAGCCAGGAGGATGTTCGGATCGCGGCCGATCTCACGGGCCAGCACGACCTTCTGCTGGTTGCCCCCGGAGAGTGCCGAGGCCCGGGTCTCGGGACCGCCGCCCCGGACGTCGAACCGCTGGAGCAGCTCGCGGGCGCGCCTGATGATCCGGGCCGGGAACAGCCAGCCGAAGCGGGAGTTCGGCTCCTCGTCGTAGTCGTGCAGCGCCAGGTTCTCGGCGAGCGTGAAGTCGAGCACGAGGCCACGGCGCTGGCGGTCCTCCGGAACGTGGCCCATGCCGAGATCCACGATCTCGCGCGCCCCGGCGCCCGTGATGTCCCGTCCCGCCAGTCGCACCGAGCCGGCGACCGCCCTCCGCAACCCGGAGAGGACCTCGACGAGCTCGGACTGGCCGTTGCCGTCGACGCCCGCGATACCGACGATCTCGCCCGCACGAACCTCGAAGGAGATGCCGCGGACGCTCTCGAGGCCGCGGTCGTCCACGGCCCGCAGGTCCTCGACCTGTAGCAGGGGCTCTCCGGGGCTCGAGGGCGGCTTCTCGACGCGGAGGAGGACTTCCCGCCCCACCATGAGGCGCGCAAGGCCTTGCTCGGTCGCCCCCTCGCGTGGCACGGTCTCCACGAGCTTGCCGCGGCGGAGCACGCTGATCCGGTGGGCGATCTCGAGCACCTCGTTCAGCTTGTGGCTGATGAAGATCACGGACATGCCTTCGCGGATGAGCGTGCCGAGGATCTCGAAGAGCTCGCCCGCCTCCTGCGGCGTCAGCACGGCCGTCGGCTCGTCGAGGATCAGGACGTCCGCTCTGCGATAGAGCGCCTTGAGGATCTCGACCCGCTGCTGCTGGCCGACGCTGATGTCCTGGATGCGCGCCTCCGGGTCGATCGCGAAGCCGAAGCTGTGCGCCAGCTCCCTCACCCGCTCCTCCGCCGCGCCGTGGTCGAGGAAGACCGCGTTCGTCGTCGGCTCGTTGGCAAGGATGACGTTCTCGGCGACGGTCATCACCGGGATGAGCATGAAGTGCTGGTGCACCATGCCGATGCCGTGGGAGATCGCGTCCTTCGGCGAGTGAAAGGTCACCGCCTGCCCGTTGATCAGGATCTCCCCCTCGTCGGGCCGATACAGGCCGTAGAGGACGTTCATCAGCGTCGTCTTCCCGGCGCCGTTCTCCCCGAGCAGGGCGTGGACCTCGCCGCGACGGAGGTCGAAGTCGACGTGATCGTTGGCGACGACGCCGGGGAACCGCTTCGTGATCCCCCGCAGCTCGAGAACCGGAGCGCCCTCGCTCATACGGCGCATCCTATTTCTACTGCCTCGCCGCCGGAAATCGTACGCGACTCTGGCCAGAAACCAGGGGGCGGGAAGACCCGCCCCCTGGGTCGTGCTGCGTCTACTGCGCCGGCGGCTTGACCTTGCCGCTTGCCATCAACTTCAACAGCGCCGCGCTGGACGCGTTGTACTGCGCCGCAACCTTCTTCGGCAGCGCCTTCGAGAGCTTGCCGTACCCTACTCCGCCGTTCTTCGCGGTGTAGTTGACGTTGAAGCCGGTCTTCCAGGCTGCCGGGTTCTTCTGGAACCCGATGATCGCGTCGTAGACGGAGGTCTCCACGTGCTTCGTCGCGCTCGTCAGCACGTGCGGGCCGAAGAAGCCCTGGTCGGCGTCGACGCCGATCGCCCACCGCTTCTTCTGCTTGGCAGCGTCGATCGCCCCCAGGCCGCAGCCGCCGGCGACCTGGAAGACGACCCGCGAGCCGCGCGCGATCTGGCTGAGCGCGGTCGCCTTGCACTTCGCCTGGTCGTTGAAGGTCGGGTCGTTGGCGTACTGGGTGATGACCTTGACGCTCTTGTTCGCCCGCTTCGCGCAGAACTGGTAGCCGGCGAAGAAGCGTACGATCGCCGTCACCTTGTTGGCGCCGACGGCCGAGATGATGTCCGGGCCGGGCTGGCGCTTGGCCTCCAGGGCGGCGATGTTGCCGACGAGGCAGCCGGCCTCCTGCTCCCTGAACTGGACGCCGCGGACGTTCGCCGGCTTGCCCTCGACGGAGTTGAGATCCACGTCGGTACCGAGGAACTTCGTGTTCTGGAACGCCGGCGCCACGGTGTTCAGCGGACCGAAGGCAAAGAGAACGCCGTTCGCGATCACGAGCTGATAGCCGTCCTGGGCCGCCCGCTGGAGGTTCGGCGTGCGGTCGGCGTCCGTGTTCGTGATGTAGACACGGGTTTCGAGGTTGGCCCCGAGCTTTGCCTTCGCCTTCTTGAGACCGATGTTGGCGAGGGTGTTGAAGCCCTTGTCGTTGAGCCCGCCGATGTCCGTTACGAGCGCGACCCGTACCGCCTGCTGCGCCTTCGCGGCCGTTCCCGAGCTCGCGACAAGCCCGGTCGTGGCGAGCGCTGCCGCAATCACGGCGGTCGCCACCATGAGCTTTCTCTTCACATGCCCTCCTTAGAGAATAAGCCTGCCGCCCTGATTGGACGCTTGATCGTAACCGCAAGTTGCGACTCTTCACAAGTGCGTAAAGAGACGTACCAGCGGCAGCAGACTACCGCTTTTTCGGCGCTCAGACCGTGTGCACGTCGGCTTCCGAGACGAGCACGCGACGCGGCTTCGAGCCCTCGTAGCCGGAGATGATCCCCCGCCGCTCGAGCATGTCGATCAGGCGTCCCGCGCGCGTGTAGCCGACGCGTAGGCGGCGCTGGAGCAGCGAGACGGACGCGGTCTGCGTCTGCACGACGATCTCGATCGCCTTGTCGAGCAGCGGGTCCTCGTCGGGGTCGAAGTCGCCGTCCTCGTCCGCCTCCTCGTACGCCGCCTCGGGCGCCTCGAGCAGCGACTCGTCGAGGTCCTGGCCGCGCTGCGAGCGGCACTGCTCGACGACGAGCGCGACCTCCTCCTCGCTCACGTATGCGCCCTGGAGCCGCTGCAGGCGCGACGTGCCGAGCGGCTTGAAGAGCATGTCGCCCTGCCCGAGCAGGCTCTCCGCCCCGGCCCCGTCGAGGATGACGCGCGAGTCGGTCTGGCTGGAGACGGCGAAGGCGATGCGCGAGGGGACGTTCGCCTTGATCATCCCGGTGATGACGTCCACCGAGGGGCGCTGCGTCGCGAGGACGAGGTGGATGCCGACGGCGCGCGACTTCTGCGCGAGGCGGATGACGCAGTCCTCGACCGCCTGCGGCGAGACCATCATGAGGTCGGCGAGCTCGTCGATGACGACGAGGAGGTACGGGAGCGGCGCCTCGCCGCGCGCGCGGAGCGCGCGGTTCGCCTCGGGAAGGCTGCGCGCGCGGACGAACGAGAGGCGCTCGTAGCGGCGCTCCATCTCGGCGACGACGTTCATGAGGAATCGAGCGACCGATCACGCCGGCGACCACGACGATCGTCAGCAGGTACGGCAGGGCTTCGAAGAGTTGCCCGTAGCTGGCCCACGCTTCGACGTTCTGGAGCTGCGGGGCGAACGCGGTGGAGAGGCCGAAGAGGAGGCAGGCCGCCAACGCTCCGTACGGCCGCCAGTTGCCGAAGATGAGCGCGGCCAGGGCGATGAAGCCCTTACCGGCGGTCATCTTCTCCGTGAACGAGTGTGCGTAGCCGATCGAGAGGAACGCCCCGCCCATCGCGGCCAGGACCCCGGAGAGGATGACGCAGGCGTAGCGCACCCGGTAGACGTCGATGCCCACGGTGTCCGCCGCGCGCGGGTGCTCGCCCACGGAGCGAACCCGCAGGCCCCAGGACGTCCTGAACATGAAGATGGACGAGAGGACGACGACCCCGAACGCGATCCAGGTCATCAGGCTCAGGTCGCCGAACGACTTGTCCAGGAAGTCGCCCAGCCCCTCCGGAGGAATGCTCGCGAGGAAATCGAGGTTCACTTGGGGGATCTCGGGCAGGACGGGCGGCGTTCCCTCGGTCTTGTAGATGTCGTTGTAGAGGTACCCGGTGATGCCGTAGGCCAGGAAGATGATCGCCGTGCCGGTGACGATCTGGTCGGCGCGCAGCTGGATGGAGAAGTACGCGTGGACGAGGGCGAGCAGGCCGCCCGACACCATGGCGATCAGCAGCCCGCCGTACCACGATCCCGTTACGTCCGCGCCCCATATCCCGAAGAAGGCGCCCATCAGCATCATGCCCTCGAGGCCGATGTTCACCACGCCGCTCCGCTCCGAGAACATGCCGCCGATGGCCGCGAAGATGAGCGGGGTGGCGAACGCGAGCCCGAGCGAGATCAGCGTCGACCAGGTGATGACCTCTTTGAGGTTGGACGCGCTCGCCTGGACGGCGAACACGCCCGCGGCGATCGCCAGCGCGCCGCTCGCCACTGCTCCCCAGCCCACACGCCGCTCGCCCCGCGTGATCGCTGCGACGCCGAGCAGCGCCGAGATCGCCCCGAGGATGAGCGGCGCCGCGATGGTGTCGAGCGTCAGGGGCGGGAGCGTCAGCCAGAGTGCGACCGGCGCGAGCGCCATGCCGAGCATGGCCAGTCGCCTGGGCGTGATGATCTGCGCGCCGGCGTGTTGCGGGCGCGGGGCTTCGGCGCGTACGCTCACGGCTCCATCCTTCCTCGTCCGGGCACCTTGAGCCGCTTCCGCGCGGCCCAGACGGAAAGGATGAGTAGCTCGGCTCCGACGAAGATCACGACGAGCCCCTGGATGAGCTCCGTCAGGTTCCCCGCCAGCTCGGGCGGGAAGACGTCCGGGTTGAGATTGCGCGTCGAGGTTCCGATCCTGAGCGCGGCGAAGAGCAGCGCGGCGAAGAAGATGCCGACGGCCGTGTTGCGTCCGAGCAGCGCCACGGCGATGCCGAGGAAGGCGATGTAGGAGTAGTTGTTCACCGACGTCTGGTCGAGCCTGAACTGCCAGCCCAGGATGTCCATCGATCCGGCCACGCCTGCGAACGCGCCCGAGATCGCCATCGCCGTCACGTAGCTGCGCTTGACGCTGATGCCGCCGTACGCCGCAGCCTCCGGGTTGAAGCCGACTGCCCGCACCTCGTACCCCAGGGTCGTGCGGTTGAGGACGATCGAGTAGACGACGAGCGCGCCGAGGGCGACGAACAGCCCGATGTGCAGGCCCTGGAGCAGTGGGTGGCCCCAGATGACGGGCAGGTGGGCCCCCTCGGAGATCTGCTCGCTCAGGGGAACCCCCTGGTCCGCCGTAACCGGGTCCTGGAGCGGTCCGCCGTCGCCGATGAGATAGCTGACACCCCAGATGGCGATCCAGTTGAGCATGATCGTCGTGATCACCTCGTGGGCGCCGACCGTCGCCTTCAGGAAGCCGGCGATCCCGGCCCACACGGCGCCCGCCAGTCCCGCCGCGACGACCGCCACGAGGATGTGCAGCGCGGCGGGTAGGAAGTCGAACCAGACGCCGATCTGGACGGCGGTGATCGTGCCGACGATGTACTGGCCCTGCCCGCCGATGTTGAAGAGGCCGCAGCGGAAGGCGAAGGCCACCGCCAGGCCCGTGAGGACGAGGACGGTGAACTGGATCAGCGTCTGCTGGAGGTTGCCGGCAGCCACGCAGAGTTCGTCACCCGGATCACGGACGGAGCAGGTCGAGTCCCACGGAAAGAGCCAGTTGAGCCCCGTGCCGTTGAAGATCTCCTTGTACGTCGACAGCGGGTTCTTGCCGCTGAGGACGAGGACGACCAGGCCGGCGATGAGGAAGGCAAGGAGGGCCGTCACGAGCGGCGTCACGATCCCGCCGGCGCGCTGGTAGATAGCGAGGCGCGCTGCGACGCTGGGCGCCGTCCCCGGCTCTGCCGGAGGCGGGGCGGGTGTCGGCGCCTGCTCGCTCATGCCGCCGCCTCGCCCTTCACCGTGCCGCCGATCATCGCGATGCCGAGCTCTTCCTCCGTGACGTCCGTCCCGTACTCGGCGACGATCGCTCCCTCGTACATGACGAGTATCCGGTCCGAGAGCGACAGGATCTCCTCGAGCTCCAGCGAGACCAGCAACACCCCCTTGCCCCGGTCTCGCGCCTCGACGAGCTGCCGGTGGACGAACTCGATCGCCCCAACGTCCAACCCCCGTGTGGGCTGGGCAGCCAGGAGGATGTTCGGATCGCGGCCGATCTCACGGGCCAGCACGACCTTCTGCTGGTTGCCCCCGGAGAGTGCCGAGGCCCGGGTCTCGGGACCGCCGCCCCGGACGTCGAACCGCTGGAGCAGCTCGCGCGGCGCGCCTGATGATCCGGGCCGGGAACAGCCAGCCGAAGCGGGAGTTCGGCTCCTCGTCGTAGTCGTGCAGCGCCAGGTTCTCGGCGAGCGTGAAGTCGAGCACGAGGCCACGGCGCTGGCGGTCCTCCGGAACGTGGCCCATGCCGAGATCCACGATCTCGCGCGCCCCGGCGCCCGTGATGTCCCGTCCCGCCAGTTGCACCGAGCCGGCGACCGCCCGCCGCAACCCGGAGAGGACCTCGACGAGCTCGGACTGGCCGTTGCCGTCGACGCCCGCGATACCGACGATCTCGCCCGCACGAACCTCGAAGGAGATGCCGCGGACGCTCTCGAGGCCGCGGTCGTCCACGGCCCGCACGTCCTCGACCTGTAGCAGGGGCTCTCCGGGGCTCGAGGGCGGCTTCTCGACGCGG
This sequence comes from uncultured Gaiellaceae bacterium, assembly GCA_963808865.1. GTDB lineage: Bacteria > Actinomycetota > Thermoleophilia > Gaiellales > Gaiellaceae > GMQP-bins7. Next base: position 99,470 of record CAWEGY010000006.1, read on the forward strand.
AGGAGGACTTCCCGCCCCACCATGAGGCGCGCAAGGCCTTGCTCGGTCGCCCCCTCGCGTGGCACGGTCTCCACGAGCTTGCCGCGGCGGAGCACGCTGATCCGGTGGGCGATCTCGAGCACCTCGTTCAGCTTGTGGCTGATGAAGATCACGGACATGCCTTCGCGGATGAGCGTGCCGAGGATCTCGAAGAGCTCGCCCGCCTCCTGCGGCGTCAGCACGGCCGTCGGCTCGTCGAGGATCAGGACGTCCGCTCTGCGATAGAGCGCCTTGAGGATCTCGACCCGCTGCTGCTGGCCGACGCTGATGTCCTGGATGCGCGCCTCCGGGTCGATCGCGAAGCCGAAGCTGTGCGCCAGCTCCCTCACCCGCTCCTCCGCCGCGCCGTGGTCGAGGAAGACCGCGTTCGTCGTCGGCTCGTTGGCAAGGATGACGTTCTCGGCGACGGTCATCACCGGGATGAGCATGAAGTGCTGGTGCACCATGCCGATGCCGTGGGAGATCGCGTCCTTCGGCGAGTGAAAGGTCACCGCCTGCCCGTTGATCAGGATCTCCCCCTCGTCGGGCCGATACAGGCCGTAGAGGACGTTCATCAGCGTCGTCTTCCCGGCGCCGTTCTCCCCGAGCAGGGCGTGGACCTCGCCGTGACGGAGGTCGAGGTCGACGTGGTCGTTGGCGACGACGCCGGGGAACCGCTTCGTGATCCCCCGCAGCTCGAGAACCGGAGCGCCCTCGCTCATACGGCGCATCCTATTTCTCCTGCCTCGCCGCCGGAAATCGTACGCGACTTTGGCCGGAAACCAGGGGGCGGGAAGACCCGCCCCCTGGGGTGCTCCTGCGCTACTTCGCCGGCGGCTTGACCTTGCCGCTTGCCATCAACTTCAACAGCGCCGCGCTGGACGCGTTGTACTGCGCCGCAACCTTCTTCGGCAGCGCCTTCGAGAGCTTGCCGTACCCTACTCCGCCGTTCTTCGCGGTGTAGTTGACGTTGAAGCCGGTCTTCCAGGCTGCCGGGTTCTTCTGGAACCCGATGATCGCGTCGTAGACGGAGGTCTCCACGTGCTTCGTCGCGCTCGTCAGCACGTGCGGGCCGAAGAAGCCCTGGTCGGCGTCGACGCCGATCGCCCACACGCTTCTTCTGCTTGGCAGCGTCGATCGCCCCCAGGCCGCAGCCGCCGGCGACCTGGAAGACGACCCGCGAGCCGCGCGCGATCTGGCTGAGCGCGGTCGCCTTGCACTTCGCCTGGTCGTCGAAGGTCGGGTCGTTGGCGTACTGGGTGATGACCTTGACGCTCTTGTTCGCCCGCTTCGCGCAGAACTGGTAGCCGGCGAAGAAGCGTACGATCGCCGTCACCTTGTTGGCGCCGACGGCCGAGATGATGTCCGGGCCGGGCTGGCGCTTGGCCTCCAGGGCGGCGATGTTGCCGACGAGGCAGCCGGCCTCCTGCTCCCTGAACTGGACGCCGCGGACGTTCGCCGGCTTGCCCTCGACGGAGTTGATGTCCACGTCGGTACCGAGGAACTTCGTGCTCGTGAACGCCGGCGCCACGGTGTTCAGCGGACCGAAGGTAAAGAGAACGCCGTTCGCGATCACGAGCTGGTAGCCGTCCTGGGCCGCCCGCTGGAGGTTCGGCGTGCGGTCGGCGTCCGTGTTCGTGATGTAGACACGGGTTTCGAGGTTGGCCCCGAGCTTTGCCTTCGCCTTCTTGAGACCGACGTTGGCGAGGGTGTTGAAGCCCTTGTCGTTGAGCCCGCCGATGTCCGTCACGAGCGCGACCTGTACCGCCTGCTGCGCCCTTCGCCGGCCGTTCCCGAGCTCGCGACAAGCCCGGTCGTGGCGAGCGCTGCCGCAATCACGGCGGTCGCCACCATGAGCTTTCTCTTCACATGCCCTCCTTAGAAATAAGCCTGCCGCCCTGATTGGACGCTTGATCTAACCGCAAGTTGCGACTCTTCACAAGTGCGTAAAGAGCCGTACCAGCGGCAGCAGACTACCGCTTTTCGGCGCTCAGACGGTGTGCAGGTCGGCTTCCGAGACGAGCACGCGGCGCGGCTTCGAGCCCTCGTAGCCGGAGATGATCCCGCGCCGCTCGAGCATGTCGATGAGGCGGCCCGCGCGCGTGTAGCCGACGCGCAGGCGGCGCTGGAGGAGCGAGACCGACGCGGTCTGCGTCTGCACGACGATCTCGATCGCCTTGTCGAGCAGCGGGTCCTCGTCGGGGTCGAAGTCGCCGTCCTCGTCCGACTCCTCGTACGCCGCCTCGCGGCGCCTCGAGGAGCGACTCGTCGAGGTCCTGGCCGCGCTGCGAGCGGCACTGCTCGACGACGAGCGCGACCTCCTCCTCGCTCACGTACGCGCCCTGCAGGCGCTGCAGCCGCGAGGTGCCGAGCGGCTTGAAGAGCATGTCGCCCTGCCCGAGCAGGCTCTCGGCGCCGGCGCCGTCGAGGATGACGCGCGAGTCGGTCTGGCTGGAGACCGCGAACGCGATCCGCGAGGGGACGTTCGCCTTGATCATCCCGGTGATGACGTCGACCGACGGGCGCTGCGTCGCGAGCACGAGGTGGATGCCGACCGCGCGCGACTTCTGCGCGAGCCGGATCACGCAGTCCTCGACCGCCTGCGGCGACACCATCATCAGGTCGGCGAGCTCGTCGATGACGACGAGGAGGTACGGGAGCGGCGCCTCGCCGCGCGCGCGGAGCGCGCGGTTCGCCTCGGGCAGGCTGCGCGCGCGGACGAACGAGAGGCGCTCGTAGCGGCGCTCCATCTCGGCGACGACGTTCATGAGCACGACCGCGGCCTCCTTCGGGCTCGAGACGACGGGCGTCAGGAGGTGCGGGATCGACTCGTAGTAGCCGAGCTCGATCCGCTTCGGGTCGATGAGGATCATCCGCACCTCGTCCGGGGTCGAGCGCAGCAGCGTCGAGGTGAGGATCGTGTTGATGCAGCCCGACTTGCCCGAGCCGGTGGTGCCGGCGATGAGGAGGTGCGGCATGCGCGCGAGGTCGGTCCAGATCGCGTTCCCGGAGATGTCCTTGCCGAGCCAGACGGAGAGCGGGCTCGCCGTCGCCGGCAGGTCGCCGAAGATGTCGCCGAGCGTGACGAGCTTCGGCGAGAGGTTCGGCACCTCGACGCCGACGGCCTGCTTGCCGGGGATCGGCGCGAGGATCCGGATCTCGGTGGTCGCGAGCGCGTAGCAGAGGTCGTCCTTCAGGCCGGCGACCTTCGACACCTTCGTGCCCGGCGCGAGCTGCAGCTCGTAGCGCGTCACGCGCGGGCCCGAGATCTGGCCCGTGACGGTCGCGTCGACGCCGAACTCGGAGAGTGTGCGCACGAGGAGGTCGGCGGTCTTCGCGCTCGTGTCGCCGTTCGTCGCGGCGCCCGCAGGCGACGCGCGCAGGAGCGTGCGGTCGGGCAGCCGGTACTCGGCGTGCTCGGACGACGTCTCGAACACGGACTCGACGCTCTCGAGCTCGGGCTCGGTCGTCCGCGACGAGGGCGCTCGCTCCTCGGAGTGCGACGGCCGTGCCGACGACGTCGGGATACGCCTCGGCGCCGTCGAGCAGGTGGTGCTGCGCGCGACGGCTCCGACGCGGCTCGGGCGACGTCGAGGTCCTCCTGCGGTCTGCGACTCGCTCGACGGCCACTCGAATGCGCGCCGCGCGCCCGTGCCCGCGCTTGCATGACGTGGCCGGTGCGGCGGAGGATCGCGCCGGTCGAGGCGCCGCGTCACGAGCAGGAGCGCCGCCGAGCAGGAGCGCGCCGCCGATGATCGCCGCGCCGGTCTCGCCGATGAGAGCGGCCAGCGTGCCGCCGATCGCGAGCCCGATGAAGCCGCCCGAGTCCTTGCCGAGCAGCGTCATCAGGCCGAGGAAGCCCACTCCCACGCCGAGCCGGAACGGTCGACGTCGAGGAGGTCGCTGCGCGCGAGCAGCAGCCCGCCGAGGGCGACGAGCGTGACGGGCAGGACATACGCGGCGTTGCCGATGACGTCGGTCGAGCACGCCGGCGAGCCACGAGCCGACGGCGCCGCCGTCGAGCCCGAGGTAGAGGATCGCCGCGAGGACGAGCCCGAGCGCGAGCAGCGCGAGGCCGAGGAGCTCGTTCTCGTGCTGCGAGCGTGGGTCGCTTCGTCCGCTTCTTCACGCGTGAGGGGACGCGTGGCCGAAGCGGCCGCTTCTTCCTCCGAGCAGCCATGCTCGGGCGATTCGACGCGTCGGCGCGCGCTCCTTCGCGCTGTCAGCCGCTGACGAGCGCGCGCGCTCGTGCCTCGGCGACGACGCGCTCGGCCTCCGCGCGGTTGCCGTAGCCGCGCGTCTCCACCTTCGCCTCCTCGAGGTCCTTGTAGACCTGGAAGAAGTGCTCGATCTCGTTGCGCAGCTCCGCCGGGATGTCGTGGACGTCGAAGATCGCGCATCCACGCCGGATCCTTCAGCGGGACGCAGATGATCTTCTCGTCCGGGCCCTTCTCGTCCGCCATGTGGAAGACGCCGACGATGCGGCCGCGGATGCGGCAGCCCGGGAACGTCGGCTCGCCGACGAGGACGAGCGCGTCGAGCGGGTCGCCGTCGCCGCCCATCGTGCCCTCGATGAACCCGTAGTCGGCCGGATACGCCATCGAGGTGAACAGGCGCCGGTCGAGGACGATGGCGCCGAGCTCCTCGTCGAGCTCGTACTTGTTCCGCGA
>CAWEGY010000007.1:0-37388 GCA_963808865.1 uncultured Gaiellaceae bacterium
GTGCGAATGTCCCAAAGCGGCTCGCCGAGCTGGGAGGCCGTGAGTGCCATAACCGAGATCTGTCGCGAGTCGGGATACTCGACCGCTTCCGGGGACGGGCGGTTCGCGGCCATCAGGTAACGCACGGGCTCGTCGGTGCGGTTGCTGAGCTGGTGCGCGCCGTCCGCGCCGACGGGGAAGAGGACGACGTCGCCCTCCGCGAGCTCGCGCTCGCCCGACGGATCTCGAAGCGTCGGCGTGCCACGGAGGACGACAAGTAGCTCCTCGGCGCCGTGGTGGAAGTGGTAGAGGCCGCCCGTGCGACCCGGCGCAATCTCGTAGACGGTTGCTCCCACCTTCTCGCCGCGGGCGACGCGCGTCGACTTTCCCGGCGGACCACTCCTCGACGCTCTCGTGCTCCCAGACGTCGCTCCAGATGTTCGCGCTGTCTCCCACGGGCGCTCCCCTCGTCGCTGTCATGATCGAAGCGTGGAGTTCTACCGCACTCCCGACGACCGCTTCGAAGGGCTGACGGGTTACTCGTTCGCGCCGAACTACATCCAGCAGGACGGCCTGCGCATGCACTACGTCGACGAGGGCGCCGGCAACCCCGTGGTATCCTGCACGGCGAGCCGACCTGGGCGTTCCTGTACCGGAAGATGATCCCGCCGCTGACCGGCTCGGCTCGAGTCGTCGCGCCGGACTACTTCGGCTTCGGTCGCTCCGACAAGCCGCTGCGGATCGAGGACTACTCCTACGACTTCCACTACGGCTCGATCAAGCGCCTCGCGGCGAGCTCGACCTGCGCGGCACGACGTCGTCGTCCAGGACTGGGGCGGCCCGATCGGCCTGCGGCTCGCGGTCGAGCGCCCGGACCGGGTGGAACGCATCGTGATCCTCAACACCGGCATCGGCGCGGGCCGTGCGCCGTCACCGGAGTGGCTTCGGTTCCGGGAGTTCATGCGCCGCGTCGGAACCGAGATCGTCCCCGGTCAGCTCGTCCGGCTGTCCGCGCTGGGCGAGCTCGCGGACGACGTGGTGGCCGGTTACGACGCGCCCTTCCCGACTCCCGAGTCGAAGCAGGGCGTCCTCGCGTTCCCCGAACACGTTCCGACCGAGTTGGAGCACCCGAACGCGGCCAAGATGCTCGAGGTTCGCGCAGGGCTCGAGCGCTGGGAGAAGCCCGCGCTCGTCCTCTTCTCGGACTCCGATCCGATCTTCTCCACCACCGCCGCGGAGCACATGGCCTCGCGCATTCCCGGCGCCGGGCCGGCCGAGATCGTCGCCGGAGCGGGGCATTTCCTCCAGGAGGAAAAGGGCGAGGAGATCGCAGCGCGCATCGAGCGGTTCCTCGCCGAGACCCGTTAGCAACGATGCCCGGCGGTCACGGTGTGCTCGCCGCGCGATCGGTGTCGAAGTCGTTCGGCGACACGCTCGTTCTCGACCGGGTCTCGCTCACCGTTGCGCCGGGCCGACGCATCGGGCTCGTCGGCCCCAACGGGATCGGGAAGTCAACGCTGCTCCGAGTCCTCGCCGGGCTCGAGCCGGTCGACTCCGGGACCGTGAGCCGTGAGCCCCCCGGACTGTCCGTCGCGTATCTCGCGCAGGAGCCCGAGGGCGCAGGGCGATAGGGAGGGGAGTCCGCGCGAGCACAGCTACAGGACTCATCGACTCGAATGCGGACGTCCTCCTCCTCGACGAGCCGACGAACGATCTCGACCTCGCCGGTCTCGAGCTCCTCGAGCGCTTTCTCGACCGGCACCGCGGGGGCATCGTCACGGTCTCGCACGACCGTGCCTTTCTCGAGCGCCTGACCAACATCGTCAAGCTCAAGGCGGAGACGCGCCGGGTCCGCGAGTACGCGGGAGGCTGGAGCGCGTACGAGGACGAGCGCGGCCACGGCCGCGAGCGCGACGGGGACGCCTACCGGCGCTACTCCGCCGAGCGCGACCGCATCGAGGAGCAGGCTCGCACCATGCGGCAGTGGGAGGAGCGCGGCTACGGGCAGGGCCGCAAGAAGAAGAAGACGAAGGACGTCGCCAAGCAGTTCGAGAAGAAGCTCGGCAGGCTGGAGCGCGTCGAGAAGCCGTGGAGCCCGTGGCGCCTCGAGCTGGAGTTGGTACCGACGCGCAGGGCAGGGGACGTCGTCGCGCGGCTCGAGCAGGCGGTGGTCGAGAACGGCACGTTCAGGCTCGGGCCCGTGGATCTCGAGATCCGAAACGGGGAGCGGCTCACGATCCTGGGACGCAACGGAGCGGGCAAGTCGACGCTCCTGCACGCGCTGACCGGCGACCTCCCTCTCGCCGAAGGGCGCCGCTGGATCGGTCCCGGCGTCGTCCTCGGCAAGCTCCCCCAGGGTCGGGGGCCGTTCGCCGACGAGCGGCCGTTACTGGCCGCGTTCGCAGCGAGCTCGGGTCTCGATCGAGCGCGGCGCGAAACCTCCTCGCGAAGTTCGCGCTCGGTGCCGACGACGTCAACCGCGCGGGTCGCTCGCTGTCACCCGGCGAGCGGAGCCGCGCGACGTTGGCACTGCTCGCTGCTCGCGGAGTGAACACGCTCGTCCTCGACGAGCCGACGAACCATCTCGACCTCGAGGCCGTCGAGCAACTGGAGGAGGCGCTCGCAGGCTTCGCAGGCACGATCGCGCTCGTCAGCCACGACCGCCGCTTCCTCGAGTCGTTCGAGGCGACGAGAACGATCGAGCCTGACCCGGCGCGCTACGCGGAGACGGTCCAGGTGTCGCCCGAGTGCAGCAACGCCTCGAGGTCGCCTTCGCCGGACTGCTCCCGGGCCGCGTCGAGCTGTGCGCCCATGAGGTCGTCGTACACCGGGCGCTCGATCGCGCGGAAGACCCCGAGCGGCACCGCTCCGTCGGTCTCGAACGTGATGCGCGACAGCCCGAACGCGAGACTTGCCTGCGAGCTCGCCGCGTCGTGGACGAGGAGCGAGTTCTCGCCGGCCTCGGCCACGTCGACGACGCGCAGGGTGCCGTCCGGGTACTGGACGATCCCTTTCTCCTGCTCCGCGCCCGAAGCGGATGCGCTCGCCGTCCTGCAGGTAGATGCGGTTGCCTTTGTCCTCGCGCACGAAGTCGAACGCGCCGTCGTTGTAGATGTTGCAGTTCTGCAGGATCTCGACGAACGCGGAGCCGCGATGCCGTGCCGCCGCGCCGAGGACGTCCGTGAGTCCCTTCTTGTCCGTGTCGATCGCGCGCGCGACGAACGAGGCCTCGGCTCCGATGGCGATCGAGAGAGGGTTGAACGGGTAGTCGATCGACCCCATGGGCGTCGACTTCGTGACCTTGCCGGGCTTCGAGGTGGGCGAGTACTGCCCCTTCGTCAGCCCGTAGATCTCGTTGTTGAAGAGGAGGATCTTGAGGTTCACGTTCCGGCGCAGCGCGTGGATCAGGTGGTTCCCTCCGATCGAGAGCGCGTCCCCGTCCCCCGTGACCACCCAGACGGAGAGGTCTGGGCGCGACGCCGCGAGACCGGTGGCGATCGCCGGCGCGCGGCCGTGGATCGAGTGCATGCCGTAGGTCTGCATGTAGTAGGGGAACCGCGCGGCGCACCCGATCCCGGAGACGAACACGATCCGCTCGCGCGTGAGCCCGAGCTCGGGCATGAACCCCTGGATCACGTTCAGGATCGCGTAGTCGCCGCAGCCCGGGCACCAGCGCACTTCCTGGTCGGACTTGAAGTCCTTCGCCGTGAGCTGCACGAGGTTTCCGTTCCCGTCTGCCATCAGGAATCCACCAGTGTGATGATCGCATCCGCGAGCTCCGCAGCCCTGAACGGACGACCTCGCACCTTGTTGTAGCCGACCGCGTCGACGAGGAACCGGGCGCGGATCAACATCCTCAGTTGCCCCAGGTTGATCTCGGAATCAGCACCTTGTCGTAGCTCCGAACGACCTCCTCCGTGTTCGCCGGGAACGGGTTCAGGTGGTGCAGGTGCGCGGTCGCGACCTTGCGGCCCGTCGCGCGAACCTGTCGTGCAGCGGCGCCGATCGCGCCGTGCGTCGATCCCCAGCCGAGGACCAGGTCTCGGCGCCGTCGGGATCGTCGACGTCGAGCGGCGCGATGTCCGCGGCGATCCCGGCTACCTTGGCCGCGCGCAGTTGCACCATGAGGTCGTGGTTCTCGGGGTCGTAGGAGACGTTGCCCGTATCCGCCTCCTTCTCCAGCCCGCCGATGCGATGCTCGAGCCCGGGGGTCCCGGGAAGCGCCCAAGGTCGCGCAAGCGTTTCCGGATCGCGCCGGTACGGGAGGAACCCGTCACCGTCGTTGGGCTCGACGGCGAACTCGGTGGAGATGTCCGGCAGCCCGGCGACGTCGGGGATCCGCCACGGCTCCGAGCCGTTGGCGAGATATGCGTCGGAGAGCAGGAACACCGGGGTGCGGTACTTGATCGCGATCCGCGCAGCCTCGATCGCGGCGTCGAAGCACCCCGATGGAGTCGATGCCGCGACACGGGAACGGGCGACTCGGAGTTGCGGCCGAACATGACCATGAGCAGATCCGCTTGCTCCGGCTTGGTCGGCATGCCGGTGGAGGGACCGGCGCGCTGCACGTCGACGACGAGCAGCGGAAGCTCGAGCGTCACCGCGAGACCGACCGTCTCGGACTTGAGAACGATCCCCGGCCCGGCCGAGGTCGTCACCCCGAGCGCCCCGCCGAAAGCCGCCCCGAGCGCGGCTCCCGAGGCTGCGATCTCGTCCTCGGCCTGGAACGTCCGCACCCCGAACTGCTTCAGCTGGGCGAGTTGCTCGAGGACGTCGGAAGCGGGCGTGATCGGATACGCGCCCAGGAAGAGCGGCAGACCGGACAGCTTGCTTGCCGCAATGAGCCCATACGTGAGCGCCGTGTTCCCTGACACCTGACGGTACGTGCCGGGCTCGAGCTTCGCCGGCGCGACCTCGTACGAGCTCGCGAAGTCCTCGGAGGTCTCGCCGTAGTTCCAGCCGGCGCGGAAGGCCTTCGTGTTCGCCTCCGCGATCTCGGGCCGCTTGCCGAACTTCCTGTCGATGAAGCCGAGCGTCCCTTCGATCGGTCGGTGGTACAGCCAGGACATGAGCCCGAGCGCGAAGAAGTTCTTCGACCGCTCGGCCTCGCGCGAGGTCACGCCCTCGATGCCCTTGAGCGCCTCGATGGTCATCGACGACAGGGCCACCTCGTGGACGTGGTAGTCGGCGAGCGAGCCGTCCTCGAGCGGGTTCGAGGCGTACCCCGCCTTCTGCAGGTTGCGCTCCGAGAAGGCGTCGGTGTTGAGGATCACCGTGCCGCCCTTCGCGAGGTCGCCGAGGTTCACCTTGAGCGCCGCGGGATTCATCGCGACGAGCACGCTCGGCTGGTCGCCGGGCGTGAGGATGTCGTGGTCCGCGAAGTGCACCTGGAACCCGGAGACCCCAGGTAGCGACCCGGCGGGGGCGCGGATCTCGGCAGGGAAGTCGGGCAGCGTCGCGAGGTCGTTGCCGAACACCGCGGTCTCGCTCGTGAAGCGGTCGCCCGTGAGCTGCATGCCGTCACCGGAGTCGCCCGCGAATCGGATGACGACCCGTTCGAGCTGCTCGACGGGCTTCTCGACGCTCACATTCGAGGTATAGCTGACATGGCGGAGTCGGGGCCGCCTTCGGCGCCGTCAGCTCGCCGCTGTCAGCTCAGCCGGTAGACGATCCGGCCGCGGGTCAGGTCGTACGACGACAGCTCGATGCGCACGCGATCTCCGGGGAAGACGCGGATGCGATAGCGCTTCATCCTGCCGCCCATGTAGCCGAGGGCCTCATGCCCGTTATCGAGCCGAACTCTGAACATCCGGCTGCGGAGGGCTTCGATCACCTCGCCCTCGACTTCGATCTTCTCTTCCTTTTCCTTCATCCGTCGCTCCTAGTCTCGGGAGAGGAGTGGGCCGTGGCCGCCGGAGCGGCCACGGCTCGAACTCGGACGAACTACGCGACGGCGACGACGTTCGTCGCCTCGGGGCCCTTCTGACCCTCGCGCGGCTCGAACTCGACGCGCGCACCCTCGGCGAGGCTCTTGAAGCCCTCGGCGACGATGTTGGAGTGATGCACGAAAAGATCCTTCGTGCCCTCGTCAGGGGTGATGAACCCGTACCCCTTGCTGTCGTTGAACCACTTCACGGTTCCAGTTGCCATATGAAAAACACCTCCCTCACCAAACTCACGAACGGGTAAGGAAGGCGCTCTGAACTGCCGAGCGCGAACCGGACTCGCTCTAATTGCCCGGAGACCGTAGCAGGAGAGCCGTGATCTGCCCGTTGCGTGCCGCTTGCGGCAACCCGAGCGCGAGCCCGGCGGCAGCCCAGACGGTGAAGGCGAGCCAGTGGATCCCGATGACGTCGGTCTGCAGGCCGATGAGAAGGACGGTCGCGAATGCGGCGGCGAGCCACGCCTCCCGCCGCCAGAGCCCGCGAGCAACGCGACGCTCCAGAGGACGAAGGCCGCAGGCCTGCGATTCCCGCGTCGACTCCGAGCTCCGTGTACGTCGACTCGCCCGCCGGATCTCGACACCCGGTCCGCTTCGCGACGACGCCCGCGTTGCCGAGCCCGTAGCCCTGCGGATGCTCGATCACGTCGCGGAGCCCGTCGCGCAGGTTCCCCCAGTGGCTCTCGGTCGACGCGTCCTCCGGCGAGAAGGATCGCCGCTCGTCGCCGGCCTCTCCACTGGGCGTTCGCGCGGAGGAACTCGAGCTCCTCCGGCGTGTAGCTCGTCGACGGGCCGATCGACGGATAGACGGCGAGGAACAGGGCGCGCGACGACGGCGGACGAGGCGGCGAGCACCGCGGGCCGAGCCGGCGCTGCGTGATCGCGAGCACCACGAGCCCGAAAACAAGCGCGGCGAACGCGGCCCGCGTATGGGTGAACAGCAGCGCCGACGTAAGAAACCCCCCGAGGAGCGCCCACCACCAGCGAACGGGCGGCTGACGACGTAGATCAGCGCGACGACGAGCACGTACGCGCTCGCGAGCGGAGAGAGGAAGGTCGAGACGAGCCGCCGGATGGGGTTCTCCTCGTCCCCGGTGTTGAAGACCCAGTTCTCGGGAAGTCCCGAGAGGCCGTCGTAGTCGAGGTCGAGCTGCTCGCGGTACCACCCGGGACGCCCGAGTCTCGCCACGCCTGCAGCGAGATCAGCGCCAGGTCGAGGAGGCCGACGACCGCGACCACGACCGCGGTCAGGGCGATCAGCCCCCCGAGCCGGCCGCGCTCCGTCCAGGCGATCGAGGCGAGCCGACCGAGCGCGTACGCCGCGACGGGAAGAGATGGTGGCGGAGCGCGAGGAGCTCCCCGCGGGTCGTCGCCTCACCGCCGAGCGAGTCCTGGGGAACGACGAAGTAGACGACGATGACGATCGCGTACGCGAGGGCGAGGACGTCCGCGGCGTTGACGGCCGGCAGACGTCGCACGTGCCAGGCCACGACGGCGAGCGCGACCAGCAGCAGCGCCTCCTTCCATGCGGCGACCACGTCGAGCGCCGTGCCGCGCAGTCCGAGATCCCACAGCTGCGCCATCGCGACGTTGTGCACGGCGAGCCCGACCACGAGCGCGACCGAGCACGATGGCGACGAAGCGAAGAGCGCTAATCGACGATCGCCACCAGCGTCAGCCCGAGATTGACGACTCGGACCGTCCCGGGAAGAGCGACTCGAAGCTGCGCTGTCGAGAGCAGCTCGACCTCGGTCGCGAACTCCTTCCCGGCGGCGCGATAGAAGCGGTGCGAAAGCGTCGTCCGGGAGCCAGTGGACGAGCGGCAGGCGGGTGTGCACCTCCACCGGGAAGCGTCGGTTGGGCGTCGTGATGAACGCCGGCGGCCGACGCGAAGTGCCTCGGTCACGAAGCGCCGCTGGCGGACGCGGTCCCCGACGTGCTCGATCACCGCATTCGAGAAGACGATGTCGAACTCGCCGTCCGCGAACGGCAGGTCGCAGGCGTCGCCCTGGACGTACCGAACTGCCGGGTAGCGGCGCCCTGAAGCCCGTCTCCGTCGTGCAGCCCGAGGGCGGTGATGCGCTCGGGCCACGGATAGCGCTCCTCGAAGAAGTTGAGCGTGCCGCAGCCGTCGCCCTCTCCGAAACCGAGCTCGTCGGCACCCACGTCGAGCACGATGTCTCCGCCGTCGGCTGCAGCTCGTCGAGGAAGAGCCGCAGCTTGCGGGCGCGGGAGCGCTCCGAGATGCCGTCGACGAGCCGCATGGGCGGTAAGTATCGGGTCACGATCTACGGGGCCGGTCGCTGAGTAGGGTGGGCCGATGGTCGAGGCGATCGTCCGTCCGCGAGGCCCGTACTCGTTGCGGCTCACGACGGGGCGCGACGTGTGGAGCGGGAGGTTCCCCGGCGGAGCGCTGGGCACGCGCCGCTCAGCTCGGAGACGGGACGCTCGCGATCGAGGCCTCGTGCGAACGCGGCGCTCGACCGACGCCCGGTTCGTGCTCTGCGCCGACGACGACACGACGGGCTTCCACCGGGCGTTCGCGCGCGATCCGCTCCTCGGACCGACCGTGCGCACGCTGCGCGGCATGCGTCCGAAGCGTCGCTCGACCGTCACGCACGCGACCGTTCGGGCGATCTGCGGCCAGCTCATCCAGGCACGGCGAGCGCTCGAGATCGAGCGGGCGATCATCCGGGCCTGCGGCGAGAGCCCGCCGACGCAGGAGGCGCTCGCGCGGCTCTCGCCGGCGAGGCTGACAGCGTGCGGGCTCGCGGCGAGCCGCTCGGCGACCCTCGTGCGGCTCGCGCGAACGCACGACCTCGAAGGGCTCAGAGCGCGCCCCGCGGATGCGCTCGCGCGGTTGCGCCGCGAGCGCGGCATCGGCGCGTGGACGGTGGGCGTGATCGCGCTCCAGGGCCTCGGCCGCTACGACACGGGGCTCGTCGCAGATCTCGGGCTGGTGAAGCTTCTCGCGTCGCTGCGAGGCCGCTGGCCGGACCCCGGCGAGACGGCCGAGCTCCTCGCGCCGTACGGCGAGTGGCAGGGGCTGGCGAGCGTCTTCCTCCTCCAGGGGTTCAAGCGAGGGCTGATCCCTGGTGCGAGCATGGATCGCGCGCGGCTCGCGCGCATGTCCGCCGGCACGCGCTGCCTGACGGGCCCGCCGTACACTCCGCGAATGCCGGACGAGCGCAAGATCGCGATCCTCGGCGCCGGCCGGATCGGCGAGTCGCTCATCTCCGGCCTGCTCTCCTCGGGCTGGCGCGAGCCGTCCGAGGTCGCGGCAACCGTGCGTCGCGAGGAGCGAGCGTCCGAGCTGCGCGAGCGCTACGGCGTCGAGGCGACGCTCTCCAACCACGACGCCGCCGCGGGCGCCGCGCTCGTGGTCATCGCGGTCAAGCCGCAGGACATCGACGGCCTCCTGGGCGAGATCGGGACCTTGATTCTCCCCGAGCAGACCGTGCTCTCCGTCGCAGCGGCCATCCCGACGGCACGCATCGAGAGCAGGCTCGCGGACGGCGTTCCCGTCGTGCGGGCCATGCCGAACACCCCTTCGACCGTGCACGAGGGCATCGCAGGACTGAGCGCCGGGGCACATGCCGGGAGCGAGCACCTCGATCTCGCCGAGGAGGCGCTGTCGCACCTCGGTGCAGTCGTCCGCGTCCCGGAGACGGCGACTCGATGCGATCACCGCCGTCTCGGGCTCCGGGCCCGCCTACTTCGCGCTCCTCGCCGAGGCGATGATCGAGGCGGGGATCCTCCTCGGCCTCTCCCGCGAGATCTCGACCCAGCTCGTCGTGCAGACGATGTTCGGGACGGCGAAGCAGCTACGGGACGAGAAGATGCATCCTGTCGAGCTCCGCGAGATGGTCACCTCGCCCGGCGGAACGACGATCGCCGCGATCCGCGAGCTGGAGATGGCAGGCGTGCGGGCGGCGTTCCTGAACGCGATCCAGGCCGCAATGCTGCGCGCCCGCGAGCTCGCCGCCGGCCAGCAGTAGCGCGGTCGACGCTAGTTCGGCAGGAGCGGGGACTCAGCGTGACGGCAAGCCCGCGCGCCTCGGCGAGCGACCTGCAGCGCGAGCACGGTGTCCGCGACCGCGATGTCCTCGAGGTACTCGCTACGGCTCTCGAAGTCCGCGACCAGTGCGACGACGCCCGCTCGGTACGCGGCCTGGTTGCCGGCGGCGAGCGCGGTCAAGGAGGCGGACACGGCCGGCGGGATTGCGGCGTCGCCCGTGAGCGTGGCAGCAAGCGACGCGGCCTCCGCGTCCTCGCCGAGGACGAGAAGCGCAAGCGTCGCGGCGTAGCGCCCGATCGGGCTCTCGGAGGTCGCAGCGCCGGCGGCGAGCGCCCAGCCCGCATCCTCGCGCGCGCCAGCCGTGTCGCCGGCGATCAGCCGTGACTTCATGGCGCCGATCGGCCTGCCCCAGCTCCCGGCCGGCGCATCCGCCCAGCTCTGCCGGTACGTGTCCGCCGCTCGCAGCAGCCACTCGCGCGACTCGTCGGAGTCCCCGGACATGAGGTGCGCGAGCCCGGCCGCCCACGCGGCGTTGCCCATTCGCGTGAGCTGGCGCTGGCGCTCGTCCGGCTCGTCGGGAAGACGCGCGAGACCGTCCTCGTAGCGCTCGCGCGCTCGCACCGCTCGTTCCTCCCAGCCGCCCATCGCCACCGAAGTATCGTCTCGCCCGTGGGAGAACTCCGCGAGGTGGTGTACGTGGACGGCGTGCGCACGGCCTTCGGCCGCGCCGCGCCGGACGGCTTCTTCGCGAGGACGCGCGCGGACGACATGGCCGTGAAGGTCGTCCGCGAGGTGCTGCGGCGCAATCCGCAGCTCCCCGAGGAGCGGATCGACGACGTCGTCTTCGCCGCGACCGCGCAGGTCGGCGACCAGGGCCTGACACTGGGGCGGGACGTCGCGCTGCTCGCCGGGCTGCCGAGCTCGGTGCCCGGATTCGCCGTCGATCGCATGTGCGCGGGCGCGCTGACCGCGACGACGGCCGGCGCAGGCGAGATCGCGATGGGCGCAGCGGACGTCGTCCTCGTCGGCGGCGTCGAGCACATGGGACATCACCCGATGGGCGAGGACGTCGACTTCAACCCGCGGTTCGTCGCCGAGCAGCTCATCGACGAGTCGGCGGCGGTGATGGGGCAGACGGCGGAGAACCTGCACGACGCGTTTCCCCACCTGACGAAGGCCGCTGCCGACGCGTATGCAGTCGTGTCCCAGCAGCGCGCGGCTCAGGCCTGGGACGACGGCGTCATGGACGAGCTCGTGGTGCCCATGTCCGTCTTCACGGAGGCCGGCTGGACGGTTGCGGACCGTGATCAGTTCCTGCGCCCGGAGACGACGATGGAGGCGCTCGCCGAGCTGCGAACGCCGTTCCGGGCGGGCGGTCGCGTCACGGCAGGCAACTCGGCCGGGCTGACCGACGGAGCGACGGCGGCTCTCATCAGCTCCGCGCAGGCCGCGGACGAGTTCGGCCTCGAGCCGAAGATGCGCCTCGTCGGCTTCGCCTACTCGGGCGTGGCTCCGGAGTTGATGGGGCTCGGCCCGGTGCCGGCGACGCAGAAGGTGCTCGAGCGGGCCGGCGTCGGCATCGACGAGATCGACCTCTTCGAGCTCAACGAGCCGTTCGCCGTCCAGGTGCTGACCTGGTGTGACGGCGTCGGCGTCGCCCCGGACGACCCGCGACTGAACCCGTACGGAGGAGCGATCGCGTGCGGTCACCCCCTCGCTGCGACGGGCGTGCGCCTGATGGCTCAGCTCGCGCGCGGCTTCCGCGACCGACCCGAGTCGCGGTACGGCCTGACCGCGCTCTGCATCGGCCTCGGGATGGGTGCCGCAATCCTCTGGGAGAACCTCCAGAACGGTGGCTAGCCCGACCGAGTTCAAGCTCCAGCGCGTCGAGACGAATGTCGGCCCGATCGCGCTCGTGACCATGGACAACGGCGAGGACTGGCAGAAGCCGAACACCTTCGGCGAGCAGGCGCTCCGTTCCCTGGAGGGGGTCCTCGATCAGCTGCGCACTCGCGACTGGCGTGGGCTCCTGCTCACCGGGAAGCCGTTCGTGTTCGCCGTCGGCGCGGACATCGGCGAGTTCGGCGAGATCACTCCGGAGCGCGCGCGGCTCGGTGGCGAGGCCGGGCACGAGCTCTTCGGCCGCATCCGCGACCTCCCGTTCGTCACCGTCGCCGCGCTCAACGGCGCGGCGGTGGGGGGCGGCGTCGAGATCGCGCTCCACTGCGACTACCGGACGATCGCGTCGTCGGTCCGGCACTTCGCGTGTCCCGAGGTCTTCCTCGGCCTCATCCCGGGCTGGGGCGGGACGCAGCTCGTGCCGCAGCTCGTCGGAGCCGAGCAGGCCGTGACGTTCATCGTCGAGAACCCGCTGCGCCAGAACCGGATGTTGAACGCGCAGAGGGCATTCGAGGCGGGCTTCGCCGACCTCCTGCTCGAGCCGGTGGAGTTCCTCGACGAGTCGCTCGCCTTCCTGATCGAGAAGGTCGAGGAAGGTCCCGGGAAGCAACGGCCGAGCGCCGATCTCTCGGACGCCTCCGAGGTCTGCCGCAAGGCGCGGGCGAGGCTCGACGGGCAGATTCACGGCGCAGCACCCGCGCCGTATCGCGCGCTCGATCTCATCGAAGGAGCCGCGACGCTGGTCGCTCGAGGAGGGCTACCGCGCCGAGGAGGACGCGCTCGCCGACCTCCTCCCCGGCCCGCAGGCACAAGCGTCCGTCTACGCCTTCAACCTGGTGGAACGGCGCGCGAAGCGGGGAGTCGGCGTCCCCGACGCGGAGCCGCGGCGAGTGCAGCGTGTCGGCATCGTCGGCGCCGGGCTCATGGCCCGCCAGCTCGCGTTGCTGTTCCTGCGCCGCCTGGAGGTGCCGGTCGTCCTGCGCGACTTGACGCAGGAGCAGGTCGACGAGGCGGTCTCCTGGATCGCGGGGGAGCTCGACGAGCTCGTTCGCCGGGGACGACTGGGTGAGGGGAAGGCGCGCTTCCTGTCCTCGCTCGTGACGGGAGGGACGGAGTGGGAGGTCTTCGCCGGTTGCGACCTCGTACTCGAGGCCGTGTTCGAGGAGATGTCGGTGAAGAAGGACGTCTTCCGCGAGCTCGAGGCCGTGGTCTCAGCAGAATGCGTGCTCGCGACCAACACGTCGTCGCTGTCCGTCGCCGAGATGGGCTCCGAGCTCGAGCACCCACAGCGCGTCGTCGGCATGCACTTCTTCAATCCGGTAGCCGTCCTTCCGCTCGTCGAGCTGGCGCGCACGCCGGAGACGGACGACGAGACGCTTGCAACTGCGTGGACGGTGACCAAGAAGCTGCGGAAGACGGGAGTACTCGTCCGCGACTCGCCGGCGTTCGTCGTGAACCGTCTCCTCGGCCGGCAAGGGTCGGTCGTCATGCAGGCGCTCGACCACGGCAACACCGTCGAGGAGACCGACGAGGCCGTCCTGCGACTCGGCCTACCGATGGCTCCTTCCGTGCTCCTGCAGCTCGTAGGGCCGAAGGTCGCGAGCCACGTGCGACGCACGCTGCACGAGGCGTGGCCGGATCGGTACGCACTCTCGGCGACCCTCGAGAGCCTCGCCGAGGGCGGCGAGCCCGTCGTCGTCGACCACGCGCCGCAGTCGGTCGACGAGATCCATACAGCCGTGCTCGAGGCGCTCGCGGACGAGGCGCGGCACATCCTCGAGGAGGGAGTCGTGGCGGAGGCCGCGGACGTGGACACGTGCATGCTCCTCGGCGCGGGCTTCCCGTTCTGGCTCGGCGGGATCACGAAGCACCTCGATCAGACGGGGGTCTCGGAGCGTGTCGTGGGCCGACCGCTAGCCGAGCTGAGCGCTACACGCGTTTGACACTTGCGCGTTTCTGCACCCGAAGTCTGAGGTATGCTCCGACAGGTACGGCTCGCCGGCGAATGGGCGAGCGTCAACTCTTCGGAAGGAGCGGCACGGCATCACGTGCTGCCTGAATGCACGAGGCTAAGACCATCCCGGCGCTCACGTCGGACACACTCGAGAACCTGACTGCGGCGGCCCAACGAGCCGAGGCCTGGCTCGGCGAGCCGTTCCTCCAGCCCGACGAGGACGCGCTGGTCGCACTCGCGCCCGGGAACGCTCGGCGAGCCGCGCTGGACGATGCCCTGGCCGAGATCGGCGCCGGCCAGGAGAGCCCCTCGGCCCGCTGGAAGGTGCGCTACGGCCTCATGCTCGGGCTCGAGCGAGTGCTGAACGAGGATCCGCCGCGTACGGCCGCGGGCACCGAGCTCAGGCGCCATCAGGTCGACGCGCTGGCCGGAATGCTCACCGAGCTCATCGCCGCGACGCAGCGCTCCGCGGACGAGAACGGCAACGGGAACGGCGCGGCCAACGGAGTGGTGGTTGCCGACGCCGAGCTCGAGGAAGAAGTGGACGACGACTACGACGCCGGCTTCGTCGAAGACGATGTGCTCGTCGCGGAGGAGGAGCTTTCGGACGCCGATCCCGGCGCCGTCCGCCGCTACCGCTTCCGCCATCCCACCGCCTCCGGCAAGACGATCGCGGCGGCGGGGTTCGTGGAGGCCGCTCGAGGGCTCGGCGTCCTGATCCTGACGCACCGCCGGCTGCTCGTCTCCCAGTTCACCCGCGACCTCACCACCGAGGGCTACGGAGATCGCTTCACGCCGGCGATCCTCAAGGGTGCGACGCCGCCGCAGGCGAACCCGATCACGATCCAGACCTACGCCTGGTTCGCGCGCCACGGCAGCACTCTCGACCGGAGCACGTACCACCTCGTCATCTGCGACGAAGCGCACACCGCTCTCGGCGAGAAGACGAGCGCGGCGATTCGCGCACTGCCCGAGCCGCTCTTCATCGGCATGACCGCGACGGAGCAGCTGATCGCGAAGCAGGTCTCCGACGTCTTCCCGGCCTCGGTCGACGATCTACCGCTCGCGCGACGCAGCCCGGCGGGGCCTGATCGCTCCACTCCGGGACCTGCGCGTCCCGCCTGCCGCGGCCATCAACTCCGTTCCGATCGTCGGCGGGGACTTCGAGGAGCGTGCGCTCGCCGCAGCGCTGGATCACGAGGCGCTCAACCAGGCAGCCGCGAGCCTCTACCGCGACCGCTTCGGCTCGACGCCCGGAATCGTCTACGCGGCCGGCGTCGAGCACGCGTACAACCTCGCCCAGGAGTTCCGCGCCGCCGGGCTCAAGGCCGAGGCCGTCTCCGGGCGAACCCCACCGGCGAGGCTCGCCGAGACGCTCGCCGCCTACGAGCGAGGCGAGATCAACGTGCTCGTCAACGCCCAGCTGCTCGCCGAGGGCTGGAACTCGCCTCGCGCGACCGTGTGCATGCATCTCGCGCCGACCGCGTCCCGCCGCGTCTACCAGCAGCGCATCGGGCGCATCATGCGCATCCACCCGCGCAAGGAGGCCGGGATCGTCGTCGACTTCGTCCCGAAGGGGGCGACGCACAACGAGCGCGTGGTCTCGCTGCACGCGCTGCTCGACTCCGATTTCTACCGCGAGGGCGCGCGGGTCACTCCCGCGCCGCGCCGCCGCCAGCAACGGCGCGCACGGCGGAAGCTGTCACCGGCCCCGTGGCTCGTTCCCGTCACGCCGGACGTCGCGCGACGGCTGAACGTGATCCAGCGCGAGTGGCAGCGCATCGACCCGAAGTACCTGGACGACGACGAGCAGCGGTTCTGGGCCACGATCGCAGGGCGCCAGATTCGCTTCGACCAGCGCGCGGAGTTCGCCCGCAAGTTCACCGAGGGAAGGGCGACGAAGGGCGCGCTCGAGCAGTTCCTCGCGACGTGCGCCGCCGAGAACCCGAACCGCCGCCTGCGCATGACGGCGCTCATGGATCGCGTCGCGACGCCGGTCGACCGCGCGGACTTCGACGATCTCGTCACGCTCGTGACGCAGGCACCGACCTGGGAGAAGGATCGTGCGGCCGGGGTGCGGATCCTCCTGCGGGCGATCGGCGAGGGAAAGCCGCAGGCGCCCGAGCAGATCCTTGCCCGCTGGACGTGGAAGCTCGCTCGCGCAACGCGCAAGCTCCAGGATCGCCGTGTCTCGACCGAGTTCCCCGAGGCGAAACGACTACTCGGGGCAGCGGCCAACTCGCGCGGGTACCGGCACGAGGAGAACGTCAATCGCCTCGTCCAGGTCGCAGGCGCCATGCCGCTTCCCGTCGGTGCCGCACTGCTCGCGTCGGCCGACGGCTACACGCCTCGCTCGAACGGTGCGCTCGACCGCGCCCGTGAGGAGCTCGGCACCATCGACGAGATCGCGAACGCGCTGGCCGACAACCTGCCCGCTCCCAAGCTCACGGCGCGCAAGTCACGGCGCCGGCGGCGCAAGCGGAAAGGCGGCGCGCCCGCGAGCGAGACGCCTGCCGTCGAGACGACCGAGACGACCGGCGACGTCGTCGCACTGCCCGCTGCGGAGGACGTCGCACCTCCCGCGGAGTCGTCCGAAGACGCCGCCTAGCGGCGGGCTCTAGCCCGCGCCGCCCGACCCGGACGAGCCACTCTCGCCCGCCTCGCGATCGTGGAGGTATCTCGCGATCTCGTCCGCGAGCGCCTCACCCGAAGGCAGGTCTCCCGACTCCTCGAGCCAGTCGAGCGAGTCGGCGCGCTGCTCGAGCTCCTCGACGTACGTCGCCGTCTCCGAGTCGGTCGCGACCGCCTGCGAGACCTGGTCGACGTACTCGTCCGCCGCCTCGGTCAGCTCGCTGACGTCGATGTCGGCGCCGAGCACGGACGCGAGCCGCTCACACAGCGCCTTCGCCGCCGGCGGGCTCGGCGCGAGCTGGACGTAGTGGGGCACAGCGGCCCAGAGGCTGACGGACGGGATGCCCGCCCGCCGGCAGGCATCGAGGAGCACCCCCACGATGCCCGTCGGGCCCTCGTAGCGGGAGAGCTGTAGCCCCAGCTCGTCGACCAGCTGTGGATCGGTAGCGGCACCCGTCACGGGCGACGGCCTCGTGTGGGGGACGTCGGCAACGAGCGCTCCGAGCGTCACCGTGAGCTCGACACCGAGGTCGCGCGCGAGCTCCGTGATCAGCTCGCTGAAGGTCCTCCACCGGTAGTTGGGCTCCACGCCGATGAGGAGCACCGCATCGCGGTTCGCCTCGGGAATCCGCGCGCGGAACAGGGCGTTCTCGGGCCACTCGATCTTGCGCGTCCGTCCCTCCTCGAGCGACACCATCGGCCGCGTCGCCTGGAAGTCGACGAACAGCTCGGAGTCGATCTCCGCGAACTTCCTCGCGCCCCAGAGACGAGCGAGGTACCCGGCCGCGAGGGTCGCCGCCTGGCCGCCGTCGTTCCACCCGCGAAACGCCCCGATGAGGACGGGCCGCTCGAGGGTCGGGCGTTCGAAGATCCTGAGCTCCCGGGTCATTCGAGGAGCTTACTGACGCCGTGTCAGGGGAGTCGGCGGCCGCCAGAGCACCCACGCCAGTGCGAGACTCGAGCCCCAGATCGCGGCCGCGAGCGCGACGTGGACGAGGACGAGACCCCAGGGGAGAGCGCTGCGGTACTGGATCTCGCCGAGGATCGCCTGGGCGACGAGAAGGCCGAGGAGCACCGCCCAGAGGCGGAAGACTCCCGGAAACGCGGCACGAAGCCGCCACAGGAGCCACCCGACGCACGAGCACGCCGATGCCGAAGGCCGCGGCAACTCGTACGTGCACGTAGACGGTGTCGACGATCCCGAGCCCGAGCCGCTCGACGTCGGAGCTCGCCCCGGGATGAGGGCCCGAGGCAGTAGCCACTGCTCCCGTGACGACGAGCGCGGCGCAGAGCGGAAGACCAGCACAGGCGACGAGCTGGCGAAGCCAACGTGGGCCGACAGGTGGCGAGCGCCCCGCTTCCAGTCCCCAGGCCTCCAGCACGACGACAATGGTCAGCGCGAAGGTGGCGAGCCCGAGGAGGAAGTGCGTCATCACCGCCAGCGGGTGCAGGTCGAGCGCGATCGTGATCCCGCCCATCGGGATCTGAGCGACCGCCACGAGGAAGGCGCCGAGCGCCGACCAACGCGCGTAGCTCGAGAGCCCTTCGACCCGCCGGGCGCCGAGCCAGGTCGCCAGCGTGAGCACGATTCCGACCAGCGCAACCATGCGGTTGCCGAACTCGATGAACGCGTGGAAGCCCTGCTCGGGATACGGCTTCGCGCCGCAGCTCGGCCAGTTCTCGCAGCCGAGCCCCGACCCGGTGAGGCGCACGAACGCGCCGGACGTGATGACGAGGAAGAGCGCGATGCTCGATGCGAGCGCGAGACGCACGAACGTCCTCGCCGAGAGCGTTCTCGCACGGACCGCCGCGACCGCCATCGCTACTCGAGTACGACTCCGGAGCCGTCCTCGATTCGCCCGATGCGAGCGATGAAGCGGCCTTCCGCCGCGAACGTGGCCCGGAGAACCGCCGCCCGCTCCCTCGGCATCGAGACGAGCAGTCCGCCCGCCGTCTGCGGGTCGTAGGCGAGTGTCTCGGCAACGTCCGAGGCTTCGCTCTCGACGTGCGGCCCGGCGAAGTCCCGATTGCGACGATCGCCCCCGGTGACCACGCCGCGCTCGGCGAGCTCGAGCGCACCGGGCAAGGCAGGGAAGCTCTTCCGCCTCCAGGACCGCACGCACTCCGCTCCGGGAGGCGAGCTCGTGCACGTGGCCGAGCAGGCCGAAGCCTGTGACGTCGGTCACGGCGTTCGGCTCGAGCGGCCGAATCAGATCCGCGGCTCCTCGGTTCAGCTCGAGCATCGACTCGATCGCAGCCTCGAGCGCTTCGGGAGGAGCGATCCCGTCGCGCTGGGCCTGGAGCACGATTCCCGTGCCGAGGGGCTTCGTCAAGAAGAGGACGTCGCCCGATCGCGCGCCCGCCTTGGGCCAGATCGCGTCCGGATGGACGATTCCGACGACGGCGAGGCCGTACTTGGGCTCGGCGTCCCTGATCGTGTGTCCTCCGGCAAGGATCGCTCCCGACGCGCGCACGCGCTCCTCGGCTCCCGCGAGCACCTCGCCGAGCACCTCCGTCGGGAGCTCCTCCGGAAAGGCCGCGACCGAGAGGGCGAGCAACGGAGCGCCGCCCATGGCGAAGACGTCGTTGAGCGCGTTCGTCGCCGCGATCGCTCCGAAGGTCCGCGGATCGTCGACCAGCGGCGGGAAAAAGTCGACGGTGAAGACGATCGCGCGCTCGTCGTCCAGGCGATAGACGGCGGCGTCGTCGGCCGGGTCGAGACCGACGAGGAGATCCTCGGCGTCCGCGGGAACCAGGCCGGCGAGAACGTCTTCGAGACGGGATGCCGCGTACTTGGCCGCGCAACCCCCCGCCTTGGCAAGAGACGTGAGAGGAACCGTCGTCACGTCAGGACTGTACGCGGAAGGGATCGTCGCATCGGTCGCGAACCCAGGCGGCGGAGAGATTCATCACCTTCTCCTCTCCCCCTGACGCAGCGGCCGCCGCCCCCTCGGCGGCCGCTGGTATTTCGTGGGGGGAAACGATGTTCCCCCCACGTTCCCCCCTTCCTCTGCGCTGCGGCGCATCAGCCGCGCTTGGCCTCCCGGCCGAATGAATCGGCCTCCGGCCTTGTGAGCCACGCGACTGCTCTGCCTCGTAGACTCGCCCGGATGAAGTCGGCATTGGTCACGGGAGGCTCGTCGGGAATCGGGCTCGCACTCGCGCGCATGCTGCGCGACGAGGGCTTCGAGCTGACGCTCGTCGCACGACGACCGGAGCCGCTCGAGGAGGCCGCCTCCGAGCTGGGCGCAGCCTCCGTCGCCGCGAACCTCGGCGACGCCGACGAGTGCGTACGTGCGGTCGCGGCTCATGCAGAACGCTTCGGCGGCATGGACGTGCTGGTCAACTCGGCGGGGATCGGAATCGGCGGCAACATCGGCGAGTTGGACACGAAGAGGATCGGGCTCCAGCTGGACGTCAATCTCCGGGCGACGATCGTCGTCACGCGCGAGTCGCTTCCGCTGCTCCGCGCCTCGCGTGGGCACGTCATCAACCTCGCGTCGATCGCCGGAACGATCCCGACTCCCGGCCTCGCGGTGTACGGGGCGACGAAGGCCGCAGTCATCTCGCTCACGAACTCGCTGAACCGCGAGGAGGCGGAGAACGGAGTGCGGGCCACGGCGATCTCACCCGGCTTCGTCGCAACCAAGATGACGGACTGGACCGGGCTCCCGCCCGAGGAGCAGATTCAGCCCGACGACGTCGCGGCGCTCGTGCGCACGGTGCTGCAGCTGAGCCCGATGGCGCGTGTCCCGAACATCGTCATCGAGCGCGTCGGCGACACTTACTGACCACTCAGCCTGACCGGCTCAGCCGACGAGCTTCTCCTGCACCGCCGTCTCGAGCTCGTTGACCGAGACACTGCCTTCGAAGCGCTCGACGATGCGGCCGTTCGCATCGACGACGAACGTCCACGGCTCCGTCTCGAGGTTCCACTCGTTCATCCAGCGGTTGAAGCCGTTGGCGGGATCGTTGCCCTCGTAGACCTCGACATGGATGAAGCGGACCACGCTGTCCTCCGAGCGTCGCCGGACCTCGTCGACGACGTCGACCACCGGCCCACAGGTGCGGCTCGTGCAGAACTCGGGCGTCGAGAACGTGACGACGAAGGGGATCTTCGCCTTGAGCGTCTCGGCGACGGAATGCGTGACGAGCTCCTCGTCGGGCGGCCGCCTCGTCGTCACCTTCGAGAGATCACCGCCCACGGACGCGATCGTCGGCGTCTCGGACGCGAACGCGCGATCTCCGACGTCGGGAGCGGAGTCCTGCGTCGCAACGACCACGTTGCCGAGCGCCTGCACCTGACGCGGCCCGCCTTCGGGCTCTGCGAGCAGCCAGTACTTCCCGGGGCGCGGGAGCTTCAGGGATGCGACGTAGATGTGCGTCACATCGGCTTCGTCCTCGCCGGGTAGGCCTACCCGCTCGAGCTTTGCGCTCGACTCGAGGAACGGCGGGGCATCGAGGGCACTCGCCACCCAGACCCGCGCGGTCGGCAGCGTGACGAGCCGGTTCTCCGAGTCGAGCACGAGGAACGAGACGCGAACGTCGCCGGCCTCGTGGCTCACGGTTCCGGGGACGACCGCGACGTCGTCCCCCGGAGCACGCCACAATTCCTCAAGGGTCTGTCCGTCTCCGGGGTCGGCCGTCGTCTCAGAACCGTCGCTAGAGCCGCCGCACCCGACGAGGAGCAGGCAGGACAGCACGGTCACTGCCGCAGCGAGGCGCATACGCGCCCGAGTGTAGCCGTGGCTTTCCTAGTTGCCGTCGGGCCAGGAGCTGACGCTCCACTTCCCGAACCACGCCGCCAGCAACGCCAGGTTGACCAGCAGAAGAAGCAGTCTCGGCTTCATGGCGACCTCCTCTCTTTAGAAGCGGATTTCCTGAAGCGCCTCTGCGGCGCTCCGGTAGAGACGCGAAGCCTCGCGGTCACGACCCTGCCGCGCCGCGAGGTCCCCGAGTGCGACCCACGCCTCCGTCCGGTGGCTGATCGATGCCATCTGCTCTGCAGCTGCATCGGCCGCCCGGAAGCACTCCTCCGCCTCTTCGAGCCGTCCGCGCTCCAGCAGCGCTCGTCCCAGTACGAGCTGCGACGGACAGAGTTCGTGGAGGTAGTCCTCCCGACCCTGCAGAAGATCCAGCGCCTTGCGCGCCAGCTCGTCCGCCTGGTCGTACTCGCCGCGGTTGAGATGCACCTTGGCGAGACCCTCGAGCGCCTGCGCAGCGTCCGCAGGCGAATCGGTGTCGAGCGCCCGTGAGTAGGACGCCTTCAGATGCTCGACGGCATGCTCCTCGTCTCCCAGGAGAAGCGTGAGCCCACCGAGCATGAGCAGGAGCCGGCCGACGCTCCGTTCGTCGTTGACGGCCTGGTACAGCTCCTTCGCCCGTTGTGCGTAGCTGCGGGAGAGCACGTAGTGCCCCTGCCTCTGCGCGATGAGCGAAGCCTGGAAGTACGCGTTCGCGATGGAGGCGCCGATCGCCGGCGTCCTGCGCCAGCTCGAGCGCCCGCTCGACGTCCTCGCGCGCCGCCACGTAGTCGCGCGTGCGGCGGTGACACCGCGAGCGCCACTGCAGGACGTCGGATCTCAGCGCGTCGCACGGTAGCCCCGAGCGCTCCCCGAGCTCGAGAGCCTGGTCGAAGAGCCCGATCGCGGTCTGAATGCTCGAGAGCTTGTAGCGACAGACCGCCAGGCGGAACACGACGACCGCGCGATCGACGTCGGAGAACCTCGCCTGCTCGGAAAGCTCGCGGGCGCGCTGCAGGAGCTCGAGTCGCCTCCCGAACGCGACCGGCCTCCTGGAGCGCCCAGCCCTCGCCCACGAGGGCGCGCTGCTCGAGGACGGGCGCGGCGAGCGCACGGCCGCCGGTCCGCGCACTCCGAAACGCAGCGATCGCCTCGTCGTAGCGGTGTGCCTCCGAGAGAGCCTCCGCGCGCTCCAGCTCGGCCTCCACGCGAGTCAACTCCTCCGACGACACGCCGGAGGCAAGGAAGGACGGATCGACGCCGAGCCGTGCGGCGAGCCAGTCCGTCGTCGCCGGCGTCGGCCGGGTCTTCCCGCGCTCGATCTGGCTGATGTACGCCTTCGAGAAGCGCTCGCCTCCGAGCTGCTTCTGCGTCAGCCCGGCGGACACGCGAAGCGTGCGCAGGCGCTCGCCGAGGCGAGCGTCGCCCGGTAGCTGCGATGCCGCAGGTGAGATGGCGCCGGCCGCGGCGCGCGTGATCTCGTGCATGCCTTTGTCAGTGAATTCGGTTTTCACGCCGCCCGGCTCCCCCACGAGGGGTATGTGCCACTACCCCGATCGAGTCAAGTAACCCTATCCGAAATCACTTGACCTGGCTACTTGACTTTTCTGGACATGGCTCATATAGTCAGGCCCACACCGCAGACGATCGACGCCAGATCGGATGCGCGGGCACCACCGCCGGATCCGCCGGCGGGCGCAGGACGAGCGTGACTGGGCCGCAGAGTCACGATTCGCCGGTCCGCCGCCCCGGAAAGGGGTCGCCTCGAACGGGAAGCGCCCCCGGAGCCGCAGCCGGGGGCGTTTTCATTTCGTGGGGGAAACGATGTTTCCCCCACGGACCCCTTCCTCTTCGCAGCGACTCGCGAACCGTCGGTTGGCCTACGGCCGAATGAATCGGCCTTCGGCCCTCGAGCGCTGCTTCGACTCAGCCACCCTGCAGGCGTTAGCTGCTTGCCCGTCAGCCAGCGTTGGCGCTCGGTTCGTGATCGCGGCGAAGTCCTCGTCGTCCAGGGGGCCACCGAGGCGGTCGGCGATGGACACGAGCAGGGTTCCCGCGACGAAGATCCACGCTTCCGCATCCGGGTTCCGATCCTCCGGGATGCCGCCCTCCGCCTGCACGCGGCGCAGCACCTCGGCGAAGAAGTCGTGCACCTCGCGCATGTGCCCGCGCACGTGACGCCGGATCTCGACGTCCTCGCCGGCCTCCGTGATCGCCTGCATCCAGAGGCTCGGGAGCAGGACCTTGACCTCGCGCATCGTCGCCGGGCCGATCGCCACCCAGCCCTCGGCCGCGCCGAGCTCGTCGATCTTCTCCTCGATCTTGCGCCTGATGCGGAGCCAGGCTTCGTCGAGGCATGCGAAATACAGCGAGCGCTTCGAGTCGAAGTGGCGATAGAGGATCGGTTCCGACACGCCCGCCTCGCGAGCGATGTCCGCCGTCGTCGCGCCCGCGTAACTCCCCTCCGAGAAGACCTCCAGTGCTGCCTCGACGAGCGCCCGGCGACGCTCGACGGCGGGAAGACGCGTGCTCGCAGGGGCCATCACGCGACAGGCCCGAGCTCGGGCTCGACCCCGTGCGGCGCGCGGCCGGCACCGTCGTGAGGGCGGATCAGCACGTAGGCGACGATCGCGCCTGCCACGGCGATGACAGCCGCCACGAGCAGCGCGTTCTGGAAGCCGTCCATGAACGCCTCCGGCGTTCGCTCGCCCCCGACGGAGCGAGCCATGATCGCGCCCATCAGCGCGATTCCGATCGAGCCGCCGACCTGCCGCGACGCGTTCAGCACGGCGGAGCCGACACCGGCCTTGTCCACGGGCACGTTGCGCGTGGCCGCCGCAGCGCTCGGAGTCATGGTCAGCGCCATCCCGACGCCGCCGACGAGGAACGGCGGGCAGCAAGCTCCAGAACGTCGCGTCGGTTCCGAGCGTCGAGAAGTACAGGAGCTGAGCGGCGACGAGCACCATCCCGGCCGTCATCAGGCCGCGCGAGCCGAGGCGATCGCTGGTCTTCCCCGCGATCGGCGCGACGAGGATGATCAGGATCGTCATGGGCAGGAATGCGGCACCGGTCTGGACCGCGGAGTAGCCGAGGATCGTCTGCATGTACAACGACATGAAGAAGAAGACGCCGAACATCGCGAGCGCGACCAGGAGGACGGCGAGGTTCGCGCCGCTGTAGGTCCGGTTTCGGAACAGCTCGAGTGGGAGCATCGGAGCGCGCTGATGGCGTTCGAGCAGGACGAACGCGAGGAGCGCCAGCCCGGCGACCGCGAACGCGCCGACGATGCGGGCGGATCCCCAGCCGTATGTGTTCGCCTCGATGAGCGCGTACGTGAACGCGAAGAGCCCCACACCCGAGGTGGCCAGGCCCGGAAGATCGAGACGGACATGGGTCTCGTCTCGGGACTCGTCGATGAAGAGGAAGCTCGCCGCGATCGCCACGATCCCCACCGGGACGTTGACGAAGAAGATCCAGTTCCAGCTCACGTGCTCGGTGATGAGGCCGCCTACGAGCGGGCCGATGGCGAGTGCGAGCGCCGAGACGCCTGCCCAGATACCGATCGCCGTTCCGCGCTCCTTCGGCGGGAACGTCGCCGCGATGATCGAAAGCGTTGCGGGGTTCATCAGAGCGGCACCGGCACCCTGGAGCACCCGCGCCGCGATCAGCTCCTGGCTCGAGCCGGCGAGCCCGCACCACAGCGACGCCGCGGTGAAGACGACGATGCCGATCACGAAGATGAGCCGGCGTCCGTACGCGTCCGCGACCTTCCCGCCGATCAGCATGAGCGCAGCGAACGTGAGGGCGTACCCGGTCACGATCCACTGCAGCTCCGACAGGTCCGCGCCGAGATCCTGCTGGATCGCGGGCAGCGCCACGTTCACGACGGTGTTGTCGAGCATGATCATGAAGAGGCCGAACGAGACGGCCGCCAGCGTGAACCACTTCCGGGTGTCCTCTGCGAAGATCCGGGCCCGCACGTGAATCCTTCCGTTGGTTAGTGACCACTAAGCTAGCAGATACTAACTTGGGCGAGAGCGGCTTCACCTGGACGCCGAGCGCCGAGCGGCTCGCAACGGCGAACGTCACGCGCCTCGCGGCGTCGCTCGACTGCGCGGACTACGAGATGCTCCACCGACTCTCCCTCGATGACCCCGATCGGTTCTGGCGCGCGGTCGTGGCCGACCTCGGGATCCCGCTCGTCCGCGACTGGGACCGGATTCTCGACCAGTCCCGCGGAGTCGAATGGACGACGTGGTTCGTCGGCGCGCGCCTGAATCTCGCCGACGCCTGCGTGCACCGCTGGGCGCGGGAGACGCCCGGCCGCGAAGCGGCCGTCTGGGCGCCGGAGCAAGGCGACCGGCGTGCGCTGACCTGGCGGGAGCTGTCGCTCGAAGTCACGAAGCTCGCCGAGGCGCTGGTCGAGCACGGCGTCAGCGCAGGAGACGCGGTCGGCATCTTCCTGCCGATGTCGCCGGAGGTGTCCATCGCCTCGCACGCGTGCGCTCACATCGGCGCGATCCAGGTGCCGATCTTCTCCGGCTTCGCCGGCCCCGCCGTTTCGTCGCGGCTCGCCGATGCCGAAGCGAAGGTCGTGCTCACGGCCGACGCGTCGTACAGGCGCGGCCGGCTCGTCGCCATGAAGGAGGTCCTGGACGCCGCCCTGGCGGACGTCCCGAGCGTCGAGCACGTGCTCGTGTGGCGTCGCGCCGGTGTCGGGTGCCCGATGGCTGCGGGCCGCGACTCCTGGTGGGAGGAAGAGGTCGCCGGCCGACCCGGCGTGCTCGGAGCCCGTCGACGTCGACAGCGAGCACCCGTACCTCATCGCGTACACGTCGGGAACGACCGGTCGTCCCAAGGGCGCGCTGCACGTCCAGGGCAGCTTCCTCCTCTCGATCGTGCGAGAGACGGCGTACCAGGCCGATCTCCGACCCGGCAGCCGCGCGCTCTTCGCCACCGACATGGGGTGGATCATGGGACCCTGGACCGTCGTCGGCGCGATGGCGTGCGGCGCGACGATCGTGTTCCTGGAAGGCGCGCCGGACCAGCCTTCGGATCGCCTCTGGAGGCTCGTCGAGACCGAGGGCGTCACGATGCTCGGCGTGTCCCCCACGCTCGTGCGTGCGCTGATTCCGCACGGCGAGCCGACGGCCCGGCTCGGCTCACTCGAGTCCGTGGTCACGACCGGCGAGCCCTGGAATCGCGGTCCGTACGACTGGCTCGACGAGCACGTGTGCGGCCGCGGGCGGATTCCGATCGTCAACTGCTCGGGCGGCACGGAGGTCGGTGCGTGCTTCCTCTCCGTGACATGCTGAAGCCGACGAAAGCGTGCTCGGTGGGAGTTCCCGGCGCTCGCAGAGGACATGGACGTGTTCGACGACCAGGGTCGGTCGGTGCGCGGCGAGGTCGGCGAGCTCGTCTGCAAGCGAGCCTGGCCGGGGATGACCCGCGGGATCTGGCGCGATCCCGAGCGCTACCTCGAGACGTACTGGCAGCGGTTCCCGGGCGTGTGGACCCACGGCGACTGGGCATCCGTGGACGACGACGGCTACTGGTTCCTGCACGGCCGCTCGGACGACACCCTGAACATCGCCGGCAAGCGCATCGGGCCCGCGGAGCTGGAGTCGGCCGCGGTCGGGCATCCGGCCGTCGTCGAGGCGGCTGCGATCGGCGTGCCGCACGAGGTCAAGGGCGAGGTCGCCTGGATCTACTGCGTCCTCGCACCGGGAGCGGAGGCGTCCGCGGAGGAGGTGGCGCGTGCCGTCGCCGACGAGCTCGGAAAGGCGTTCGCACCGGATCGGGTCGTCTTCGTGTCCGCCCTGCCGAAGACGCGGAGCGCAAAGGTCGTCCGGCGAGCGGTCCGGGCGCGAGCGCTCGGTCTCGATCCCGGCGACCTCTCGACGCTCGAGAACCCCGAGTCGCTGGAGGAGATCGCGCGTGCCGGCTGACCGGCTCGAGGGAGTCGCCCTCGTCACGGGCGGCGGTCGCGGGATCGGCGCCTCGATCGCGAGGGAGCTCGCCGACGCCGGAATGCGCGTCGCCGTGACGGGACGCCACCGCGAGACGGTCGACGCCGTCGCCTCCGAGATCGACGGTCTTGCGCTTCCGGGAGACGCGTCGAGCGCCGAGGACGTCGAGCGCTGGGTGGAGGTGACCGAGCGCGAGCTCGGCCCGATCGACCTGCTCGTGTGCAACGCAGGGATCGCCGGCAGCGGCACGCCGTTCCTCGAGGAGGCACCGGACGAGTGGTGGCACGTGTTCGAGGTGAACGTGCTCGGCCCGTACCTCTGCTGCCGAACGGTGGCTCCGCGCATGGTCGAGCGCGGAGGGGGCCGGATCGTGAACATGGGCAGCGGCGGCTCATACCTCCCGATCACCAACCCGACCGTCGCCCTCGGGACGCCGTACGGGGCGAGCAAGGCGGCGCTCGGCCGCTTCTCGGAGACGCTCGCGGCAGCCCTCGGCTCGGTCGGCATTCGCGTGTTTCTGATCAGCCCGGGCCTCGTCCGGACGGACATGACCGAACGGTTCGGGGAGAACGCTCCCTGGACGCCGCCCGAGCTCGCGCCAC
Organism: uncultured Gaiellaceae bacterium; assembly: GCA_963808865.1. Classification (GTDB taxonomy): domain Bacteria; phylum Actinomycetota; class Thermoleophilia; order Gaiellales; family Gaiellaceae; genus GMQP-bins7. Next base: position 27,736 of record CAWEGY010000007.1, read on the forward strand.
GGCTCGTCCGCGTCCTCGCCTCCGGCCGCGCCGACGCGCTCGCCGGCCGCTACCTGCACGCCGAGCACGACGACATCGAGGACCTGATCGCCCGGGCCGACGAAGTGGTCGCGAACGACCTGAACGCGATCCGCCTGCAGCGCTAGGCGGCGCTGCGCCTACGTAACTGCACGTGAACGGCCTCGGCCCCTACCCTGAGGCGCGCGTGCCGTACTTCATCTGCCCGAACTGCAAGGAACGCTCCGTCGACCTCGACGGCTACGACGGGTTCTCGTCGCAGGCCGTCCAGTGCCGCAGCTGCGCGTTCGGGTTCCTGTTCGAGCTGCTCGAGGACTACTACCCCGCGCCCGAGACCGGCTTCGTCGTCTGCGACCGCGACTCGCGGGTGCTCGCAGCCGGGACGCGGTGTCTTCGAGCTCACCGGGCTTCCGCGACGCCGATCTCATCGGGCGCGAGGTCGTCGACGCGCTCGCGGCTCTCGGACACGTCGCCGATCGAGGTCGTTCGCGAGTGGGGCGTTCGGAAGATGGGCCAGGCGCTCGAGATTCGCACGCGCGCGGGAATCGAGAAGCGCGTCGTCGTGGACTTCTTCCCCGCGTACGACGACGACGGCGGCCTGCTGCTCGCGTTGACACCTCGCTAGCTGTCGGAGCCGCGGGGCACGATCCAGACCTGCTTCGCGAGCGCCAGGAGATCGCCGTTCTCGGCGAAGAGCGCCGTCCCGGCGAAGAGCTTGCGGCCGTCCTCGCCGAGCGGCCACGAGGTGACGACGCATTGCTCGCCGGGATCGGGCACGCGGAGGACCGGGCGGTCATGCGACCGAGGACGATGTCGCCGCGCCCCTCGGCGCCGACCGCGTATGCGCCGGGACAGTCGATCGCCGCCCAGACGAGCTCCGGGCCGACCTCGGGGAGTGCGATCGGCGACGCGTGCATCGGTTCCCGGCCGGCGACGGGGCCGACGCGGATCTCGAGACCGTCTCTCTCGCGAACGCCGCACACGAAGCACTCGCTGAAATCCGGGCTCCAGTCGCGGACGTCGACGCTCTCGCCGCGTCGGCCTCGTGCAACGAGACACGGGCTCGGGCGCGTCGAGCGTCGACCGGCGCCGGCCCGTGCCTCGGCGACGAGCGCGTCGCCGTCGAGGAGACGCGCGTGCCGCCGTCGTCCTGCTCCACCGTGAGCGGGCGATCCAGCGGGCGGCGGCAGCCGGAGAGTGACCTCGACCTCGTCCGCGTCGACGAACGCCGCGAGCCGGCCGCACGGCATAGCCTCCGTTCGCGGACGTCAGCGGGCCGCGGAAGCGGTGCGGGAACGTCGACCTCCATGCGGTCGAGAGACTACTGAGCTTAGACTAGGTTTGTGACTGTGAGGCGAAAACCTTGAGAATCGCGCTCGCGCAGCTGAATGCCGTCGTCGGCGACCTCGAGGGCAACCGCGACCGAGGATCCTCGCTGCGCTCGCCGAGGCGCGAGGCCGCCGGGGCCGATCTCGTCGTCTTCCCCGAGCTCGCCGACGACCGGCTACCCGCCCGAGGATCTGCTCCTCCGGCCCGGCGTTCGTCCGCGCGGCGCGCGAGTCGCGTCGAGGAGATCGCGCGCGCAGACCGAGGGCATCGTCGCGCTCGTCGGGACGCCGTGGTTCGACCGCGACCTCGCGAACGCGTGCGCCGTGTGCGCGGACGGCGCGTGCAGGCGGTCTACCGCAAGCAGTTCCTCCCGAACTACGGCGTGTTCGACGAGCACCGCTACTTCGCCGAGGGTCGCGACCTCGTCTTCCTCCGGCTCGGCGAGACGACCGTCGGCCTCACGATCTGCGAGGACGTCTGGCAGCCCGGCCCGCCCGCGACCGACCTCGCGCTCGCGGGGGCGCAGCTCATCGTCAATCTCTCCGCCTCGCCGTTCCACGTCGGCAAGGCGGAGGAGCGCGAGGAGATGCTCGTCGACGCGCGCGCGCGACACGAGCTGCGTACCTCGCGTTCTGCAACCTCGTCGGCGGCCAGGACGAGCTCGTCTTCGACGGGCACTCGGTCGTGCTCGACGACTCGGGCGCGGTCGTCGCGCGCGCGCCGGGATTCGAGGAGCACCTCGCTCGTCGTCGACATCGAGCCCGAGCGCGATCGGCCGGCGGCTCCGCGACGCGCGGCGCCGCGAGCTCGATCGCTCGCGCGAGACGATGCCGGCGGTCGAGATCGTCGAGCTCTCCCGCCGCCGGGCGACGCGGAGGCCGAGCCGGACGATCGTCCCGTTCGAGCCGGAGCTCGAGCAGATGCGCCTCGCGCTCACCCTGGGCCTCCGCGACTACGTGGAGAAGAACGGCTTCGCCGAGGTCGTCGTCGGCGTCTCGGGCGGCATCGACTCGGCCGTGACGGCGGCGCTCTGCGCCGAGGCGCTCGGTCCCGAGCGCGTGCACTGCGTCTCGATGCCGTCGCGGTTCAGCTCGGAGGGGACGCGGGCGGACGCGCGCGCTCGCCGAGAGCCTCGGCTGCGCGTTCCGCGAGATCCCGATCGAGTCCGTCGTCGGCGCGTTCCACGACGCGCTGCCGGCGAGATCGAGGGCGGGCTCGCCGGGCTTGCAGCGGAGAACCTGCAGGCGCGCGTTCGCGGCGTGCTCCTGATGGCGCTGTCGAACACGTACGGCTGGCTCGTGGTCTCGACCGGGAACAAGTCCGAGCTCGCGGTCGGGTACTCGACGCTCTACGGAGACATGGTCGGCGGCTTCGCGCTCCTCAAGGACGTGTTCAAGACCGACGTGTACCGGCTGGCGCGGCACCTGAACGAGCGAGCGGGGCGAGAGCTCGATCCCCGCGAAGCACGATCGAGCGTGCGCCGAGCGCGGAGCTGCGGGACGACCAGCGCGACGCGGACTCGATCCCGCCGTACGACGTGCTCGACCCGGTACTCGAGGCGTACGTCGAGGAGGACCGGTCGCGCGAGGAGCTGCTCGAGGAGTTCGACGCCGATGTCGTCGAGCGGGCGGTCGCGCTCGTCGACCGTGCCGAGTACAAGCGCCGCCAGGCGCCGCCCGGGAGTGAAGCTGCGGCCGAAGGCGTTCGGCCGCGACCGCCGCACGCCGATCACGAATCGCTTCAGCGGGTTGACACGACACTACCGTAAGTAGTAGCTTACGGTAAGTGAAGACTAACGGACATCCTCTCGACGCGCTCGGCGACCCGACGCGGCGGCAGATCTTCGAGCTCCTTCGCGCCGGGCCGCGCTCCGTCGGCGAGCTCGCGGCCGGGCTTCCGGTGAGCCGGCCGGCCGTCTCGCAGCACCTGCGCGTGCTCGAGGACGTCGGGCTCGTCACGCACCGGCGCAACGGGACGAGGCATCTGTACGAGCTCGACTCGGCCGGCGTCGGTGTGCTGCGCGACTGGGTCGACGAATTCTGGAGCGAGGCCCTCGCCCGCTTCAAGGCCGCGGCCGAGGGCACGAAAGGAGGTACGTCATGAGCGATGCACTCGTCATCGAGGTCGTTCGCAAGACGGTGACCGTCGACTGCACCGTCGAGGAGGCCTTCCGCGTGTTCACCGCGGATGCCATGAGCTGGTGGCCGGTCGAGAGCCACTCCGATCCAGCGGGAACGTCGCGAGAGATCGTCTTCGAGCCGCACGTGGCGGCGAGGTCTACGAGATCTCGAGCCCGGTGAGAGAGGGCACTGGGCGACGGTCGTCGAGCTGGGATCCGCCGACCCGACTCGTCCTCGCGTGGAACATCCTCGAGCGCGAGGGCGATGCGACCGAGCTCGAGGTGCGGTTCGTTCCCGAGGGCGGCGGCACGCGCGTCGAGCTCGAGCACCGAGGTGGGAGCGCGTCGCGCGACGGCGCAGGCGAAGCGCGGGAACTACGACTCGGGCTGGGACAGTCGTCTCGGCAAGGTACGTCGAGCCGGCTAGCTAGAGAGCTCTCGAGCGCCCGGAACCAGCGAAGCCGCTCGTCCCACGGGACGGCGGCGTTCGCCGGGGAGGTCGACGGGAGACGAAGAGCGGGTCTCGCGAACGGTCGTGCCTGTACGCCGTGATCGCGGCGCCGGCGGAAGACGCCCTGGTACGCGGCCTTCCCGACGAAGGCGATACGCTGGGGCTCGTACGCGCGACGATCCCCTCCAGCCGCTCCGCTGCGCCCGCGAAGTCGGCTCGGCGGAGATCGCCGGATCCTCGTGTCGTCCGCTTGGCGGCGTTCGTCAGGCCCAGCCCGTACTCAGGAGCTCCGACTGCTCGTGCGGCACGAGCAGGCGCGGGGTGAAGCCGGCGGCATGCAGCAGGCGCCAGAAGTCGTTGCGCGGATTCGCGAACGGCGCCTGCGCGCGCGCTCCAATGGCCGGGGTTGATACCGCAGAAGACGACCCGGACCACGGGTCCGAGAACGTCCGGAACCGCGCACTCGTTCAGGCCGCTCCCGGCTCGCGCGCCGCGGCCCCGGGACGCCGCCGGGCTGAGTCGAATACCCCTCGTGCACTGCGCTTGCCTGCGCTACGAGATGGGGCCCGCTGACCTCCACGCTTCGCCCACCCCGAGCGAAAATCTCACGACAGGGAAGTGCCAACGTCCCGGATCCGGAGACGTCGTTGACGAACGTCATCATCGTGTCGGCCGAGGGCATAAACGACTCGCCCGATGCCCGACCAGTAGATCGCGCCCGAGCACATCGCGCACGGCTCTGTCGCCGAGTAGAGGGTGGCGCCCTCCAGAGTCGCGACGTCGAACTGCCTGCAGGCGGCGCGCACCACGTTGAACTCAGCGTGAGCTGTTAGGTCTTCTGTGAGGGCGGTGTTTTCGGCCTCTAGCACGACGCGGCCGGACCCGTCGACGAGGAGTGATCCGAAAGGATGGTTGCCGTTCGCCCTCGACAGATGTGCAAGCTCGATCGCTCTCAGGAGGTGCATCTCGTCTCGTTCCGCCGCGTGCCCCAAATGCGGATCGGCTCGGTCGCCGGGCCGTCGTACTTCGTGCCATGCGCCGAACCGCCTGCTCCCACGGCTCCAGCACGATCGCGCGGCGGCTTGCCCGGCGAGCAGCTCGAACCGCAGCGCCCGCGGGCTCGGTCTGCGCCTTGTGCCGCTTGAGCCAGGCCAGCAGCGAATAGACCGCCTCGCGCGACGAGCGTCACGCGTCGCGCATCGGCAGCGCCATCGCCGCCTGGATCTGCATGAACCCGCGCAGCCAGCCGGCGGGCAGGTCGATCTTCTCCTCGCGATAGTCGGCCGAGCCGCTGCGTCGCGACTTCGAAGCCCGGCGGGATCGACGCGGAACCGCGTCTCGCGATAGGTCCGCAGCGCCTGGAAGTGGTGGTACAGGTCCCACGAGTAATCGACGTTCGTCGTGCCGAGCTGCACGTTGCTCGCGAGTGTCCGAAGCCGTCGTCGCGGTCGACGGTCAGGCAGCCGTAGCTCGATTCGTCGGCCGAGAAGCACTCGAAGAACACCACGTCGTCGGCGACGGTGATCGACCGGATCGCACGGCATCAGCATCCGCCACAGCTCCGGGTCGTGCTGCAGCAGGTAGTCGGAGTACTGTCTGCCGGGCGTTCCAGTATTGCTTGCGGCAGCCGCTCGTACTGTTGCTCCAAGTCCGGCGGCACGGCGTTCGCGGCGTGGCCATGACTTCCTGCTTGGCCTGCTGTAGCGCGCTCCTGCCGCTCGACGGCGTCGCGACGCTGCCTGCTGCTTCTTCCACTCCTCGTAGGCCGTCTTGTCGCGCGGCTTGAACCGCAGGTCGCTGATCACCACGTCGTGCAGGGCGAGATCGCCTCGCGGAACCGCAGCGGGCTGCGCAGCGGCGCGTCGAACGCCACCGGCTCGCGGTCGAGGTTCGGCACGAGCTGGAGCAGGCCGCCGCGGGCGGTCGATGACCTGGCTGCGGCCGAGATAGGCGACGTTTGACGTTCATCCACCGCCTCCATCGACTAGCGCAGCTCGGGCAAATGCTGGCGACAGCCTGCCGCCACGAGCCGGGGATGCCGCTCGACGGCTGACGACCGCGGCCAAACCCGCGCGCAGCTTCCGGCCGAGCGCACGGATCGAGCGGACGCCACGCCAGCACGGGCAGCAGCGCCGCCTGCGCATGCCGGACGTCCACTGCCCGATCGCAACGCTGATCTGCGACAGCGCCGCCAGCTTGTGCCGGCCGCCGCGGTGGACGCCCAGCAGCACGGCGACCAGACGAATGCGTCTGATCGCCGGCGGTGCCCGGCAGCGTCGGACGCGGCGCTGCAGATCATCGACGACGTGGAACCGCAGGTCGTCGTACGGCGTTTCGATCAGCCGGCACCAGAGCGCGGGGTCGTTGTAGCCCGCGGATTGCGGCGTAAACCACTCCCAAGCGGCCGGCGCATGCGTCTGGCGAGCAGGCTGTCGAAGAAGCGGCGAAGACGACATCGCGGTCGTAGTGCTCCTCCGTACCAGACCGGCCAGGGCCCAATCGGCGATCTCGGCCCCCAGCGCCGCAGCGCGGCGTGGGCCAGTTCGGCGATGCGCCTGCTCGATCGGCCGCATGATGCAGGTCGCCGCCTGCAAGAACTCCAGTCCCAAACGGGCGACTGGCGTCGGCAGCGGCAGTCGCCAGCGCCACGCACTGCGCCAGATTCAGCCGGCTCGCGGGCACGTGCTGCTGCATCAGGTCGCCAGCAATCAATGCCAGGCATCGGATTTTGCGCGTCGAGCAGTCGCAGCCAGGTCGACAGGCCAAGCGTCCGCCAGCCTCGGCGAGCCGAGCAGTGCGGGCCGAATTGCTGGACCTCGTCGTCGTGCGTGATCAAGCAGCGCGAGCGAGTGCTCGTCGATCGGCACGTCGCGCCAGGGCCGTGGCATGCTCGCGCTGCAGCATTTGGATTGCCCACACCCGTACGCAGCGGCGAATGGGCCTGCCGCAGCAGGCATCGAGCAGCGTTTCCGCAGCGCCTCGGCTCGCGCCACAGCTGCGGCCGGTAAGGCGCGGCCGACAGCTTCGGCCAGACGCCGACCCGGGCGGACCCGAACCCGTGGGCGTTGAATCGCAGTACCGGCGAGCCGCGGAAACAGGCGTTCATCAGTCCCCAGCTTTCCAGCAGGTCCTCACCCGCGCGAGATCGGCGTCATAACGGGCCATGCCGCCGCGTCGATCTCGCGAACGTAAACCTCCGGCTGCTGGTGTGCCATCCGGCGGAAATACCGCCAGGCCCGGCGGCGCAGGTAGCGGCGCGTGGCATAGCGAAACAGCCGCCCGCGCCGGCGGATTGTGCGGCGGGATCACGATCTCTTGGCCGGTGCGCGGGATTCCTCATGGCCGTGATCGGCGAGGAGATCACGTTGCGCGGCTGAAGGAGCCGCTCTTCGGTTGACCGACTGCCGCGTTTGCCAGTCGTAGCGGTGAACGTCTCGTCCGACCGCGCCAGCCGATCGAAGACCTGCAGGAATGCCGCCATCAACTCGTGGTCGCCTGGCCTCGGCCTGCTTGAACAGCCGCTTGACGACCGGCTGATGGCCGGGCACGTCGAGCGGCAATTCCAGCAACTTGACGATCTGTTCGCGAGCCCAGGGGCGAGGGTCCTTCTTCCAGCGTTCCGCCAGCCCGACCAGGGCCTCGATCTTGTGCAGCTTGCGCAGCTCGGCGAGAAAACGATCGTCCTCGGTCGCGAAGAACTCGTCGACCAACAGCATGTTGCCGCGCTCGAGAGGTGGCTTGCGCATGCACCGGAGTCTTGGCAAGGGTTGAGCCGCGCAGCGTTCTGGCGGGAGCGGGAAGCAGAGTCAACTATGCCCGCATAAGCCTTGGAACCGCCGCCAACTGGCGGTAGAATGCGTTGGCCCGCCTTCCTTGCCGCCTCCTGCCTTTTGCGGCCTTGTTATGAGCCTGATTCTTCGTCCTAACGTTCTCGCAGCGCTTGCCCTGCTGTTCGGCTGCGCTGACGGCGCTGGCCGATCCTCCCCGCGGCGAGGCGATCTATCGGGAGCAGTGCGCCCGTGCCACGGCGCAGGCGAAGGGACGACAGGATTATCCCGACGCCGCTGGCCGGCGACAGCTCGGTCGAGCAGCTCGCCGACTTGATCGCCAAGACGATGCCGGAGGACAAGGACGTCAAGTGCAGCGGCGACGACGCCCGCGAAGGTCGCGGCGTACATCATCGACGCCTTTTATTCGCCCAGACGCGCAGCTGCGCAGACAAGCCGGCGCGGATCGAGCTGTCGCGGCTGACGGTGCGGCAGTATCAGAACGCGGTCGCCGACCTGATCGGCAGGTTTCGCCGCCGGCAGCCGAGTGGGGCAACCGAGCGCGGCCTGCGAGGCGAGTACTACGAGCTCGCGCAGCTTCGACGCGGCGAGCGGCTGCATCGAGCGGGTCGATCCCGAGGTGAAGTTCGACTTCGGCGACGGCCAGCCCCGGTGCCGAGAAGATCGAGCCCACGAGTTCTCGATCCGCTGGGAAGGCTCGGTGCTCGCGCCGGAGACCGGCGAGTACGAGTTCGTCGTCCGCACCGAGCACGCCGCGCGGCTGTGGGTCAACGACGCCGCAGACGCCGCTGATCGACGCCTGGGTCAAGTCGGGCAACGACACCGAATATCCGCGGCTCGATCCGCCTGCTCGGCGGCCGGGCCTATCCGCTGAGGCTGGAGTTCTCCAAGGCCAAGCAAGGGGTCGACGACTCGAAGAAGAAGAAGGACAAGCCGTCGCTGCCGGCTTCGATCTCGCTGTCGTGGAAGCGGCCGCACCACGAGCCGGAAGTGATTCCCGCCGCGCTGCCTGTCGCCGAGCTCGCGGCCCGAAGTGTTCGTCGTGCGCGACGCCGTTCCCGCCGGACGACCGCAGCATCGGCTATGAGCGCGGCACGTCGATCTCCAAGGCCTGGGACCAGGCGACGACCGACGCGCGCGATCGAAGTCGCCGGCTACGTGACCGAGCACCTCGCGCGAACTGGCCGGAGTGCCGGGCGACGACGCCGACCGCGAGCCGAAGCTCCGCGAGTTCTGCCACCGCTTCGCCGAGCGGGCCTTCCGCCGGCCGCTCACCGACGAGCAGAAGCAGCTCTACATCGACCGGCAGTTCGCCGACGCCGGCGACCCGAAGCCGGCGGTCAAGCGGGTCGTGCTGCTGGTGCTCAAGTCGCCGCGGTTCCTGTATCGCGAAGTCGGCGGCGAGCGCCGGATGCCTACGACGTCGCCTCGCGGCTGTCCTTCGGCCTCTGGGACTCGCTGCCGGACCAGGAGCTGCTGGAGGCCGCGGCGCGACGGCGAGCTTGACCAGCCGCGAGCAGGTCGTCGCAGCAGGCCGAGCGGATGCTGGCCGACTCGCGGGCCAAGGCCAAGCTGCGCGAGTTTTTGCTGCAGCTGGCTCAAGCGTCGATCAGCCGCCGGACCTGTCCAAGGACCCGCAGCGGTTCCCGGAGTTCGACGCCGGCGGTCGCCTCCGATTTGCGGACATCGCTGGAGCTGTCGCTCGACGACGTCGTCTGCGAGCGACGCGGCCGACTTCCGTCAGCTGCTGCTGTCCGATTCGACTGTTCCTCAACGGCCGCCTGGCGAAGTTGTACGGCGTCGACATGCCGGACGATGCGCCGTTTCAGAAGATCGCGCTCGACCCGAGCGAGCGGGCCGGGCTGATCTCGCATCCCGTATCTGCTGGCGGGCTTCGCCTACACGGCGACCAGCTCGCCGATTCATCGCGGCGTGTTCATTTCGCGGG
>CAWEGY010000008.1:0-36588 GCA_963808865.1 uncultured Gaiellaceae bacterium
AGCGAGGGAGCTTGTGGACTTCGCCCGCAGCCAGGGCTACCGCATTGATGAGCTGGTCGAGATCATCGAGGAGGTCGGTTGACGTCGATCGAATCGACCGTCGAGGAGCCCCGTCGACGAACGAGCCGTGACGGTCGAGAGTCCGAGGGGAGCGCCGAGAACCGGCAATGAGAAAGATCCCGGACGCAGGAGCGCAGCCGTCGCTGCCAGCGCTGGTCGCACTCGTCGCGCTGAGCTCCTTTCTCATCGCGCGCGACGATGGGCCACGAATTGGTGCTGAGCCGAGTACGTACCGTCGTGGACGACTGCGAAGTCCGGCGCGGTCACCGATTGGCAGGCTGTTCAGCGGCTCGGGGAGCTGGTTCATGTACAGCGACGGCCAGAAGGCCCCCCGATCCCACCCAGACCGACCCCAACGTCCCGTTCGACGTTCACGACCCTCCGCAAGGGAAGTTCGCTGTCGTCGACAGACGTGAACGGTCCCGGAACGCGCGTCCTCTACCGCGACCTCAGGCTGGATGGTCGGTTCAAGCTCCACGTAACCGTCTTCTACGCCGGGTAGCGTCCCTTCAGCATCCCGAGCCCTCGCCCACGACCTGCGCGCCAAGCCGAATGCGGCGGTTCCGGATCGACCTCGTCCGTCCCTCCGCGCCGATGGACTCCCGCTCGAAGAGACAGACGTGCTGGTCAACGTCTTCAAGACCTTCGCCGGCTGATTTCCCCGGCCTCCCGCCGGCTGATCTGACCGAGGACGTGCTCACGATGATCGGGCCAGACGGTGCGACTCCCCGCCTGGCTGTGACAGCGACAACGGAGGACCGTTACGCCGTCGGCATCAACAGCATCTTCTTCGCGCCGGTCGGCCCGGATGGCAACGGCCGGATTGAGCTCTCGACACGACCTGAGCCGTCGAGGCGCAGGCTCGACCTCGTTCTGCACAGGCTGACTCGAGGAGGACCGTTGGCGGCGCTGCTCGGCTCATACCGAGAAGACTTGCCGTGCAGACGGGTTCTCCGGCACTGCTCTCGTGGCACGTCGAGGGGGAGGATTGCTCGAAGGACCACCTGGGCGATGCCGACCGGGCACACCGACGCTCCGGACACGCCCGACACGAAGTTGCCGAATCGAGCTCGATGAACAAGATGCTCCGGCCATCGCGACACTGCGGCTCGTCGAGGCAGGGAGCTCGCGCTGGACGACCCCATCGGCAAGCACCTGCCCGACTATCCGAACAAGGCGTCGCGGCTCGAACGTGACCAGTACAGCGCCTTGCTCACCCACACCGGAGGTACCGGCGACATCTTCGGCCCGGAGTTCGAGCAGAACCGCTTCGAGCTCCGGAGTCAGCAGCGACTACGTGCAGCTGTTACGGCTCTCGTGAGCCAGGATTCGAGCCGGCTGCGCTCGCCTATTATTCCAACTACGGCTTCGTCCTGCTCGGTGCCGCTGATGGAGCCATGAGCGGCCAGTCATTACTCGAGCTACGTCCGTCGAGACGTCTTCCACCTAGGCCAGCATGAGCATCGCGGACTCGCTCCCCGAGTCCGATCGATGTCCCGAACCGTGCATCGGGGACCATGAGGCCGTATCCCGACGCCGATTCAGAGCGTCCCCACACCGACACACTTCCCGTGGAGGGGCTCCGCGGCGGGCGGCGGGTACTCGACGGTCGGAGACCCTGATGCGCTTCGCGGAAGCGCTGAGCATCGGGAGACGCTGATCTCGAAGGACACGCTCGAGGAGGCGACGCGCCCGCACCAGCAGGACTACCGGGTGTGGCTCCGGAGAATGCGAGGAGAGGGACCGTTGCGGAGTTACGGTCACGGCGGGGGGAGCACCGGGCATGAACGGGGAGCTTCGGGTGATCCCCGAGCTCGGCTACATGGTGGTCAGACCTCGGCGACCTCGATTCGCCGCCAGCTTCCGGCCTCGTGGAGTCTTCGCCCTCCGTATGCCGGACGGTACTCGGGTTACGCCCTCCCTAGAAACTCGCGCCGACCAAAACCTGTCGCCTGGCAGACCTCGTCCGCTTTAAATCGGCTTCGTCCGCCGCGAAGACGCTGGAGCGTTTCATCAAGCAGGTGCGCGGAGACGATCCCGAGCTCGCGAGCTACCTGCAGATCGAGGCGCGCGAGTTCGAGGCGGGCGGACTGAACTAGGGCGCCGCGCCGATCGTCACGCCAGCTGGGTTGACGCGGTTGTGTCGAAGCTTGACACTCGAGTTCGAGCACGGACTCCAGCGGGAGGTTCAACCGTGCCCGACGTTTACGCCACGATCACCGATGCCGAACCGGCGGTCGTCGAAGGGCTCGTCGACATCCTCGAACTCCGAGCGGCAGATCCGCAGCAGCGGGAGATGCGCGAGGCTTACTTCGCGGACATCGGGTTTGCCCCTGACGCGCGTGTCGCCGAAATCGGTTGCGGCCCTGGGCCGGTGGCGCGGCCCTTGCGTCCAGACCCGGTGTCGGGATGGTCGTCGGCATTGATCCATCACCAATCTTCATCGCCAAGGGGCGCGAGCTTGCACGGGACATCCCTAATCTCACGTTCGTAGAAGGCGACGCGCGTGCGCTCCCGCTAGAGGACGGCTCGGTCGACGTCGTCGTGTTCCACACCACCCTCCGCCATGTTCCGAGTCCCGAGCTCGCCTTGACCGAAGCGGCACGGGTACTCGATCATGGTGGGCTGCTCGCCATCTTCGACGGCGATTACGCGACGACCACCTGCCGCGTGCGGCGACTTCGACCCGCTCCAGGCATGCGCGGATGCCTGCGTTGACTACATCGTCCACGACCGCTGGCTTGTCCGTCGGCTTCCCAAGCTCGTGCGCGCTGCGGGCTTCGAGCTCGGCGCTTTCGGAGTCATAGCTACATGGAGGCGCTGCGCTCGGACGGCTACATGTTCGCGATCGTCGACCGTGGGGCGGATGCCCTGCTCGCGGGCGGTCGCATAACGCTCCAGCTGGCCGACGCCCTCAAGGCCGAGGCTCGCCGCCGGTCCAAGACGCGGGCGAGTTCTTGGACACATGGCGTACGCAAGCCTCATAGCGCGGAGATCCGACTGAACTTCTCCGGCGAGTCCGCTGCGCAGAGATCGGCCGCCGATGCCCTCTGGATAGAGCCGAGGACGCTTCGCGAGCTTGGAGCCGCCAGATCGCCGACGAGCGAGCTCAGCGAGCTACCTGCGGAACGAGGAGCGCGAGGTCGGCCCGGGGACTGAGGTGTCAGGCTCCTACCAACCCCCGTGAACGGGCTCAGAGGGCTGGGGCCTGGTCGGGACGGCCCTCGTACTCGCCGCTGAGTTCAACGAAGTCCGGCGCTTCCAGCTACCGCTCTACTGGGCGATACTCGCATTCGTCGGCGTGTCGGGGCGTCTATATGGGGCGCTACTCGACCTGTTTTGGCGGTTGTTCGGAGTGTGGGAGCTACACCTCGATGTGCAGACCGGCGAGGAAGCTGCGCAGCGTCCTCGCCGCAGCGACATTCCCCTTTGCTTCGAACAGTCGAATCGCTTCCGAGCCGTGGTCGCTGACTCCTGCAGCCGGCCCGCGAGGCGCAGAACCTCGGCGAGATCCGCGACCGCCAGGGCTGCGCATCGAGATAGTCGGCCCGAGACAGAATCGCCATCGCCTCTCTGCCGAGGCGTTCCGCCTCGTCGAAATCGCCCATGCGTGCCAGCACCTTGGCGCGCACACGCCGCCAACCGGCCTGCGCGTCTGCGTCTTCGGGCACGGTGAGGCGCTCGGGTCGCCACCGTTCAGTCAGCCGCAGCGCCTCTTCGTCGCGCCCCTGCATGTAGAGCGCGTCGGCGAGCAGCGGGGCGATGCTCGAAAGGAAGCCCAGTTCCCCGACCCGTTCGAGTGCCTCGCAGCGGGTCGCAGCTCGCGCTCGGCCGCGGCAGGGTCGCCTGCGAGCAGCTCGACATAGCCGGCTGTGGGCCGGGTATGGGAGTTCAGCAGGACCTCGAGGCCGTGCTCCTCCGCCAACGCCTTCGCCTGCGACGACGGAGCCGCGTGCGGCGTCGAAGCGACCTTGCATCGCCTCGAGCTGCGCGCGTGTCCGAGGAAGCGCCACCTCGAGCCTTCGGTTCGTCTCCGCGCGCGGGCGCGAACTCCTCGAATCGCTGCCAGAGCCTCGTCGACCGGCGTCGGGCCGCGACGCATCGCCATAAGCACGTACTGGAGGCTTTCCGCCTCCTGCGGCCCGGTCGCCTGCCGCGTGCGTAGCTGGCGGCCCGCTCGAGATCGGGAGTGCGGCGGCAGCCTCGCCGCGCCAGAACCGCAGCTTTCCGGCGAGGCTGAGTGCACGCGCAAGCGCCGCCTCGTCGCCAACCTCCTCGAAGACGTGGATCGCCGCGTCGAGCTCGCGCGCGACGTCCTCTCGCTCAACGCCGGTCTCGGGCAGTCCTGTGGGACCGGAGGTCTGACGAGCGCGACGGCGGCGTCGGCCGCCACCGCGCGCTCGCCGGCCGCTGCCCACGTCTCGACCGCCTCCGACGAGCACCGAATCCGCGCGCTCCAGCTCGCCTGCCTCCATCAGCGCTCGACCAAGGGAGGGCAGGAGGCTCAGACGACGCCGGTCGTCCGACGGGAAGCAAGGCGCTGCCGCTCGCTCGAGCAGGTTCACCGCCGCGGGCGTGTCGGCGCGGGCGTACGCTCGCCGGCCGGAACCGGCGAGGCGCTCCGCTGCCCGCTCGGCGAGCGCGCCGCGCCTGGTCGCCGTGACCGGCCCAAGCTCCGCGAGGCAGCGGTACGCCTGCTCGAGGTGGTAGCCGATGATCTCGTCGAACTCCTCGCCCCTGCCGTCGAGCCAGCCGGCGAAGCGCTCGTGCAGCTCGGAGCGGAGCTCCTTCGGGATGCGCTCGTACGCGGCGTCGCGGATCAGCATGTGCCGGAAGCGGAAGGCGTCCTCGATCGCCTCGTGCGGGCGGATCAGCTCCTTGCGCACGAGCGCCGCGAGCTGCGCACCCGGCGGCCTCTGCCCGTCGGGAGCGAGCTCGGCGAGCGCCTCCCATTCGAACTCGAGCCCGACGACGGAGGCGCGCTCGAGGACCGTCCCGCTCCTCGTCGGGAAGCGCGTCGAGGCGGGCGGCGAGGAGCGCCTGAATCGTCGAGGGCACGTGCTCGGGGTCGCCCCCTTCCGCGAGCATCGCGAGCAGCTGCTCGACGAAGAGCGGATTCCCTTCGGCCACCTCGCGGATCCGGGTGCGGGTGTCGACGCTCGAGCTGAGAGTCGCCGAGGAGCTCCTCGATCAGCTCCTCGGACTCATCCTCGCGAGAGCGGCTCGAGCGTCAGCATCTCGGCCTCGGCCGGCCGCCCCACGCCGGGCGCTCGTCGAGCAGCTCGGGCCGCGCGAGGCAGAGCAGCAGAAGCGGGGCGTCGCGGGTCCAGTCCGACGAGATGCTCGATCAGGTCGAGCAGCGTCGGCTCGGCCCAGTGGATGTCCTCGATGACGAGCGCGAGCGGCCGCTGCCGCGACGCGTCGCTCGAATGCCTTCCGCACCGACCAGAAGATCTCCTCCGGCGCTCCTGCCGAGAGCGCGGCGGCGAGCTCGCTCCTCGGCGTCGGCCTCCCGGAAGATCTCGACGAGCGGCCAGTAGGTGATGCCCTCGCCGTAGGGAAGGCAGCGGCCGGAGAGGACGCTCGCCTCGCCGCTAGAGCCGCCTCGAGCTCGCGGGCGAGCCGCGACTTGCCGATTCCCGGCGGCCCGAGCACGGTGACGAGCCGGCAACGCCGCTCGGAGACGGCCGCCTCGAACGCCGCGCGCAGCTGCGCGAGCTCCTCGCGCCGGCCGACGAGCGGAGCGTCGAGCCGCCGGTCGAACGCGGGTGCGCCCTCGACGACGCTGCAGCAGCCGGTAGGCAGGCGAGCGGCTCGGCCTTCCCCTTCAGCGAGAGCGGCTCGACCGGCTCGACCTCGATCGCGCCGCGGGCGAGCCGCAGCGTCTGCTCGCCGATCAGGATCTCGCCCGGCTGCGCTGCCTGCTCGAGGCGGGCGGCGACGTTGACGGCGTCGCCGGTGGCGAGGCGCTCCTCGGTGCCGGTGACGACCTCGCCCGTGTTGACGCCGGTGCGCAGCTGCAGCGCGACGCCGTAGTCGCGCTCGAGCTCGTCGTTGAGGGACGCGAGCGAGTCGCGGAGCTCGGCGGCGGCGCGCACGGCGCGCAGCGCGTCGTCCTCGTGCACCGTCGGGACGCCGAAGACGGCCATGACCGCATCGCCGATGAACTTCTCGACCGTGCCGCCGTGGCGCTCGAGACAGGCCCTGCGCCACGTCGAAGTAGCGCGCCATCACGCGGCGAAACGACTCCGGGTCGAGCCGCTCGCCGAGCGCGGTCGAGCCGGTCACGTCCGCGAAGAGAACCGTGACCGTCTTGCGTACCTCGCGCGCCGCTGCCGGCGTCGAGCTCGGCGCCGCAGGCGTTGCAGAAGCGAGCGCCATCGGGATTCTCACTGGCCGCAGCTCGGACACGTGGTCACGCCGCGAAGCCTACGGTGAACGGTCTCAGGGATCGAGCCGGGTGGTCAGCTGCGGCGGGCAGAGATTCCACCCGCAAGGCGCGCACGGGAAGCGCTTATGGAGCATCGGTAGCTCCACATCGCCGGAGCACCGACACCAGAGGCGGCGTGACGCAGCCGCTGCTGCTACTGCTCCAGTCCGATCTCAAACCTGCAGTCGCGATCGGCGGATCGAGGAGCGCGAGCTCGAGGCGGGCGGGCTCAGCTAGGTCCACTCGCGCCGCTCGGCTGAGTGCAGAACGAGCTGGCGCCTGCGAGGGGCTCAACGTGTCATGCGGCCGAAAGTGCCTGCCACTCGCCGGGGAGGATGCGACCGAGAAGCCTGAAACGGCGCGATCCGAGCGGACGCAAGACGAGCGTCTCGCCTTCCTCCAGCGTGAGACCTGTCACATCCGACACGACGACCCCATGCGTGACGAGGACCTGAGCGTGCCGGGCGTCGGTTTCGTCCCGAGCAGTTGCCGAGCGGCTCGTATCTGCGCCCGCCAGCGTGCATCGTGGGCTGCGGTGATGGTATTCAGGAGGGCGGGCGTCACCGTCGCGCGACCAAAGGCAAAACGCGCGGTCTCGCGCGTTCGGCAGAAGGCACTGGTCAGAACCGCCGACACGCGCAGACCGAGACGCCGCACGCCCCTCCCGATCGCGCGGGCATCTGCCCGTCCCTGCTGGGAAAGGTTGCGCTGTGTGGCGCAATCGGTCAGGTCGACGGGGTTTTCGTCGGGCTTCGAGAAGTCCGTCGCCGTATGTCTGAGAACGAGCACGAGACCGCCTGCTTGAAGCGCCCGGGTCAGTGCCGCCTTGGCTGTGCCATCTGCGGCAGCCTGGGGCGCTGAGGGCCGATGCAGCCACAAGGACACCAATCACGAGGCCAAGCGCTCGGAAGCAGGCATGTCGGTGCAGCGTTGCGCTCACAATCCGATACTGCCGGACGCAACGCGGCTTGCGGTCGGACAGTGCCCTCTCACGGCGGCGGCACGGGTTCGAATCCCGTAGGGCCTCTACTGGCTTGGCTCCCAGCGATTTGGCTTAGTTGAGCCAAACAGAGGACATGAGAGTACGCTCGGGTGCAAATGGTGATGCACGGGTGATGCACGCGTGGAGTAGCCGTAGACCGGAACGCATTACCGTGGACAGGTGCGACTCGAGCGCATTCTCGAGACGTTCTCTACTCCCTGGTCGGGTCAGGAAGAGGAGCTAGCCCGGTTCTACGGCGAGGTCCTCTGCCTCCGGGTCGTCGGCCGCTCCGGTTTGACGTCCCGCGTGGGCGAAGGCTTGCTGCTTCTCTTCGACGCCAGCCTGCGTCCGGCCAGTCGCGACCCCCTCCGCACGGCGCGCGAGGCCCGATCCACACTTGCTTCGTCGCTCGGGCCGACGAACCACTCGGTCGCGGTTCCTCCCGAAGCAGGCACTCGCCACACCGACCCACCGATGGTGCCGGTGACGTAGACGTTTCCTTCCTCCGACTGGACTCGTGGTGCAGGCGCAGGGCCGGACAGCACGCCCTCGTCACGGCCCCGGCCTGCGCGCGTGTCACGCGGCCCGTTGTCGGGCGCCGAAGATGCCGAACGCGGCTCTAATCGCGAATCGCCGCCTCCGCCTCTCCCTTCGCCCACGAGCCTCGCGAGCCATGCGCTCCATCTCGGCCTCGCGGATCATCCGCTCGGCGCGATCACGGATATGCTCTCGGATCGCTTCGTACTCGTACATGATTCCTCCTTTGCAAACCAGTCGCGGTGAGTGACCAGTCGGGTGTGACTGCGATCGCCTGGGGCTCCTTTCCTTGCTTCCGGCTCGACGCGGACGCCGAGCGATGTCGCCGGACGATTCGGCGTGCCGAGGAGGCGAAGGCCGACGAGCGTGCGCGGGCCCTTCGGCGCCTAGCACGGCTCGCGATCAGCCGGCTCGGTTGTGGACCTGAGTGCTCGCTACGCGACGAGTGCTCTAGAGCGCAGAGACGAGAGGCCAGCACTCGTAAAATCTGGAAAGCGTGAGACGCTGCACGTGCAGACCTCCCTTCGCAAGCGTTTGGGCGGTGAGTCCGCCCGGTGCACGAACAACAAGTGTGGCACCGCTCGGTTGCCATGTCAATTCAGTCGACAGGCGACGCCTCCGTCCTGTGCAGTTCGAGGAGGTGCGCGGCGACGATCCCGAGCTCGCGAGCTACCTGCGGATCGAGGAGCGCGAGCTCGAGGCGGGCGGGCTGAACTAGGGTCCTACTTCTTCTGCCCGGGCGACCAGACGGGGAGCGATCGGGCGCAGGGTTGCGTGTCAGGTTCTGCTGCCCGCTCCCGTCGGCGTTCATGACGTAGACCTCGAAGTTGCCGTCGCGCTTGGTCGTGAAGGCGATCTTGCGCCCGTCGGGCGACCACGCAGGGGCGCTGTCGTGCCCCGGGTGGCGCGTCAGGTTCCGCTGCCCGCTGCCGTCGGCGTTCATGACGTAGACCTCGAAGTTGCCGTCGCGCTCGCTGACGAAGACGATCTTCCGCCCGTCGGGCGACCAGCTGGGAAGGCTGTAGTTGACCTGCGCCATGCGCGTCAGCCTCCGCGGCCCGCTCCCGTCGGCGTTCATGACGTAGACGTACGACGACTGCCGGTCCGCCTCTACCCCGGCCGCCCGCGCGCACGAAGGCGATCTTCCGCCCGTCGCGTGACCAGCCGAGAGCGAAGCCCGCGTCGCGCGTCAGCCTCCGCTGCCCGCTCCCGTCGGCGTTCATGACGTAGATGGAGCCGCCCCACGGGCCGGAGGCGTCGCGCCGACTCGAAAAGGCGATCTTCCGTCCGTCGGGCGACCACGCCGGTCCGCCGCTCACGGCGTCGCCCGTCAGGTTCCGCTCCCCGCTGCCGTCGACGTTGATGACGTAGACGTCGGACTCCGGCGGCCCCCGGCCTTCCGCCGGCGCATGAGACCTGATGAAGGCGATCTTCCGCCCGTCGGGCGACCAGAGCGGCCCGACGTCGCTCGCCGGGTCGCGCGTCAGCCTCCGCAGCCCGCTCCCGTCGGCGTTCATGACGTAGAGGTCGGGGTTGCCGCGCCGTGGCGATCGGCGCTCGCGAAGGCGACCTTCCGCCCGTCGGGCGACCAGACCGGGAAAAGGACGTTCGGCTTGGCCGTCAGCCTCCGCTGACCGCTCCCGTCGGTGTTCATCACGTAGGCGTCGAACCGTCCGTCGCGGAAGCTCTGGAAGGCGATCTTCGACTTGACAGGCGCGCCGAGGAACAGATCGCGCACGGTGCCGAACGCGGAGGCGGTTCCGACGACGAGCACGAGCGCCGCTGCAGCGAGCGCGACGAGGCCCGAGCGACGACGGCCGCGTCGCGCACCGGAACGGCGCAGCACGTCGTCCCAGTCGGGCGAGCCGGGGGTGGCGGGAAGGATGCGATCGAGGCTCGTGCGGTCGAGATCGGTCATGTCCGGACTTCCTCCAGTCGTGTGCGGAGCGTCGTGTGCGCGGAATTGAGGGTTGCGGCGACGGTTCCGGTATGGATGCCGAGCGCCTCGCCGATCGCCGCGTAGTCGAGGTCGGCGTAGTAGCGGAGGAAGACGGCGGTCCGCTGCTGCTCCGGCAGGCGTGCGAGCGCTACCCGCAGCTCGGCATCCCGCTCCGGATGGCCGTTCGCAGCGGCCGGCTCGTCGTACTCCACCGCCGGAATACTTCGGCGCATATCCGACCGTGCAGCGTTGAGCACGATGCGCCATACCCAGGCCTCGAGCGGGCCGTCGCTGCGGAAGGAGCGTCGCTTGCGCACCGCTGTCGCAAACGCCTCCTGTACCGCGTCCCGCGCTCGCTCAGAGTCGCCTGTCACGCTCGCCGCAACCCGTGCGAAGACATCGAAGCGGCTGCGGTACAGCGCTTCGAGCTCGTCCAGGCTCGCTCCGTGTCGTCCGTTTCACACTTCTCTGACGCGCAGGATGAGCGAATTTCTTTAGTCGAGGTACGTTTGTGACAGCGCAGCCCAGGCACACGCCCGCTTCCGCCGAGTGATCGAGCGTCAAGCAGCTCATTCGCTGTCTCAGCGAGGGCACGCCGAGCCTGCGGGACGTCGCGCGAGGACAGATCAGTGCCGCCACTTTGCGCCGCGGTAGCCAGCTCGTTGGCGTAGAAGTAGGCGATTGCATCGGCCGGCTCCGGCGACCCAGCGAGCCGACTTCGCCGAAAGCGCGGGGACGCCGACCCCAGAGCGGCGACGGCGACGGCGACGGCGACGGCGACGGCGAGTAAGAGTCTGGCGATCATCGTTCGTCCCTTGTTCTCGGCGACCACCCGGTGCGGTCGCGGTACGTAGAGAGTCGATGACGTCGCCTGATGGCCGAGGTGACGAGCGGTAAGCGGCGGCATCGCGTCTTTGGTCTCGCGGAGGACGGTGTTAGCGTCGTTCGCCACATGGAATTTCGAATCCTCGGCCCACTCGAGGTGCTCGACGACGGCCGCCCGCTCGAGGTCGGCGCGACGAAGCAACGCGCGCTCCTCGCCGTCCTCCTCTTGCACGCAAACCACGTCGTCTCGACAGACGAGCTACTCGAGGCGCTCTGGGACGAGCAACCACCGGAGACGGCGCTGAAGGCGCTCCAGGTGTACATCTCCCAGCTCCGCAAGACGCTTGGGAAGGAACGCATCCTGACCCGCGTCCCGGGCTACGAGCTGCGAGTCGAGCCGGGCGAGCTCGACCTCGAGCGTTTCAAGACCCTCGTCTCAGAAGGAGAGCTCGAGCAGGCGCTCGTTCTCTGGCGCGGCCAGCCTCTTACCGATTTCCGATACGAGCCCTTCGCGCAGGCCGAGATCTCCCGGCTCGAGGAGCTCCGCCTCGCCTGCCTCGAGGATCGGATCGAAAGCGACCTCCAAGCCGGCCGCCACGCAACGCTCGTCGGCGAGATCGATGCGCTCGTCCGCGAGCACCCCCTGCGCGAGCGGTTGCGCGCTCAGCTCATGCTCGCGCTGTACCGCTCCGGACGTCAGGCCGAAGCGCTCGAGGCCTACCAGGACGCTCGCACGGCCCTGACGGAGGGGCTCGGAATCGAGCCGTCACTTGAGCTGCGCGAGCTCGAGAGGGCGATCTTGCAGCAAGACGCAAGCCTCACCCCCGTCCCCGTTGCGGAGGCACCGGCAGAGTCGGGCCACGCGGCGCGGGGCGCTTTCGTCGGTCGCGAGGAAGAACTCAAGGAACTCCTTCAGGGCTTCGCTGATGCCGTTGCAGGCCGCGGTCGTATCTTTCTGCTCGTCGGCGAACCGGGCATCGGCAAGAGTCGCCTTGCCGACGAAGTCCTAGGTCACGCGCGCGCTCATGGCGCGGAGGCGCTCGCCGGGCGCTGCTGGGAGGGTGGTGGAGCACCGGCCTATTGGCCGTGGATGCAGTCGATCCGCGAGTACGTCCGAACGGCTGATTCAGACGCTCTTCGCTTGCAGCTCGGATCTGGGGTGGCCGACGTCGCGCAGATCATTCCTGAGGTTCGTGAGCGTCTGCCAGATACTTCAGAGCCCGGCGCGCTCGAGTCGGAGAGCGCGCGCTTCCGGCTTTTCGACTCGACAGCCGCCTTCATCAGAAATGCCGCAGCGCAACGCCCGTGGGTGCTCGTGCTGGATGATCTGCACGCGGCGGACGAGCCCTCGCTGCTGCTCCTACGGTTCCTCGCCGGCGAGCTCGCCGGAGCAAATGTTCTCGTCGTCGGGACCTACCGCGACGTCGATCCCACCGTCAGAGATCCACTCGCGTCGACTCTTTCCGAGCTCGCACGCGAGCGCGTAACTCGACGGATTCACCTCACGGGCCTGACGAAGTCCGACGTTGCTCGGTACCTAGAGCTCGAGACGCGCGCCACGCCCTCCTCGGATCTCGCTACGGCGATCCACGACGAGACGGAAGGAAACCCGCTGTTCGTCGGCGAGGTCATGCGACTTCTTGCCGCGGAAGGAGACCTGGCGAACGTCGACAGCAAAACTCTGTCGACGCTCGGAATTCCGCAGGGTGTCCGCGAGGTGATCGGTCGGCGGCTGAGAAGTCTCTCCGACGAAGGCGCCGAACTCCTCGCACTGGCATCAGTGCTGGGTCGCGAATTTCGGGTCGACGTTCTCGAGCGACTGGCAAGGTCGCACGTGGACAGAGTCCTCGAGGCGCTGGACGAGGCTATGTCTGCACGCCTCGTCATGCCTGTTCCAGGCACCCTCGGACGTCAGAGGTTCGCCCACGCACTGATCCGCGACACGCTCTACGACGACATGACGACGCCCCGCCGCGTTCTGCTCCATCGGCGCGCCGCCGAGGCCCTGGAGGAGGTATACGCCGCGAATCCGGAGCCGCACCTCGCGGAGCTGACGCACCACTACTTCGAGGCAGCCCCCGGAGGCGATGTCGACAAGGCGCTCCGCTATGCCGATCGTGCAGCAAGCCGGGCGCTCGGGCTGCTCGCCTTCGAGGAGGCGGCGCGCTTCTACGAGCTGGCACTGCAAGTGCTCGAGTTGAAGCCAGCTGGCGATGCGGCGGAGCGCTGCGAGATCCTCCTCGGGCTTGGGGAGGCGCAGGCGAGGGCCGGCGACGAGGCCGCATCGAGCGCGGCTTTCCTCGAAGCGGCCGAGCTCGCGCGCTTGGCAGGATCTGCGGATCAGCTCGCCCGCGCCGCGCTCGGCTACGGGGGGCTGTTCGTCTGGATGGTCAGCGGGATCGACGAAAGAGTCGTGCCTCTCCTCGACGTCGCGCTCCGCGAGCTCGGCGAGCACGAGAGCGCGCTACGAGCCAAGGTTCTCGCGCGCCTCGCAGGCGCGCTGCGCGACCAACCCGAGCCCGAGCGACGCACCGAGCTCACCGCGCAGGCGGTCAGCATCGCCCGCCGCCTGGAAGACCACTCGGCGCTGGCCTACGCCCTCGATGGCCAGTACTGCGCCGTCTGGGGACCCGACAACCCCGAGGAGCGCCTCCACATCGCAGACGAGCTCCTGACCATCTCGGGCGAGGTCGGCGACAGGGAACGAATGATCCAGGGGCACTACTACCGCGCCGTCGCCCTCCTCGAGCTCGGGCGGATCATCGATGCCCGTGCGGAGCTCGAAGCGATGGATCGAGTCGCGAGCGAGCTCCGACAGCCTGCCCACCACTGGTACGTCGAGGTACTGCGAGGCATCCTGCAGCTCTTCGGAGGTGACTTCGAGGACGCAGAGCAGTCCATCGCGACGGGACTCGAGCTCGCGCGAACGCTGCGTTCGCGGCTGTCGCCGCTGGCCTTCAACCTCCAGATCATCATGCTCGAGCGGGAGCGAGGACAGCTTGATCAGGGGATCGCAATCATGGAGCAGTCCGTAGACGAGATGCCGACGCTGACTGCTTTCCGGTGCGTTCTCGCGAGGCTGTACGCCGAGCGCGGCAGCGACGCCGAAGCCGGCGCGATTCTCAAGGCAGTCGCCGAGACGGACTTCGAGGTGCTGCCCGACAACGACAAACTTTATGGCTGGTCGCTGCTCGGGGAGGTGTGTTCCGCGCTCCGCGATCCCACGCATGCTCCCAGGCTCTACGAGCTCCTGTCCCCGTACGCCTGGCGTAACGTCGTCTGTCATCCAGGATGTGCGATCGGGTCTGTTTCCCGCTACCTCGGGGTGCTCGCGACTCTGCTCGAGCGGTTCGACGAGGCGGCTCGGCACTTCGAAGACGCCCTTGCGATGAACGAGAGGATGGGTGCCCGACCTTGGCTCGCGCACACGCAGCACGACTACGCGCGACTGCTAATCGCGCGCGGCACCACCGACGATCGTGCGAAGGGAGACGCGCTGCTGGCGACCGCGCTGGCCACGTACCGCGAGCTGGGTATGGCCGGCCCGCTCGCGAAAGCCGAGTCGATCGCGGCGACGTAGCGAAGCTACCCCGCCCACCCACCCCGCGAACGCGCTCGGATCGCGTCCCGCCCTCCCTTGAAGCCCCGTCGGCCAAAACCTGTCGACGAGCGCGACCGGCAAACTGCCTGGATGAGCATCGTTCAGAGCAGACCCGAAACAACGCGACACGGGGGAGTAACCGGCATGGGATTCGCTCCTGGTGTGGAGCGGTAATCCGGGAGGGCGTCCCAAGGGTTCAGCCGCCGTGTGCGCGAGCTCGTGGGTGATGACTGGCAGGTGATCGCGGAATTCATGCTCGACGTGATAAAGAACGAGACCGCCCGTAATGCCGACTGCATCGAGGCTGCGAAGTGGCTCGCTGATCGCGGCTTCGGGAAGGGCTGCCCTCGTAGTCGTGCAGGCGTGACGCCTGAAGACTTGTTACGGGATTTCTTCAGCAAGCTCTCGCTCGAGGATTTGGAGACGATTCAGGCGATCCTCGAGAAGTACTCACCGGCCGCGTTGGTCGAGTCCGGATAGCCAACAGACGAACAGGTAATCCGTCGGGTCCACCGCCGCGGAGGAGCTCGTCGTCCTCCGCGGCTTCCGTTCACGCTGCTCGCGGACGAGGAGCACGAGGTCGCCGAGGCGTACGACGTGTGGGTCGAGAAGACCAACTACGGGAAGACGTACATGGGCATCGAGCGCTCGACGTTCGTGATCGACGCCGACGGCAACGTGGCGAAGATCATGCGCAAGGTGAAGCCGGCGACGCACGCCGACAAGGTCATGGCCGCGCTGTAGCCGCGTCCGGAGCGCGGACGTTCCGGTCGAACCTGTCCCACGACTTGTCGCCGCGGAGGTACCCGACCGTTCCCCTCAGCCTGGCCCAGAACATGACCGGCCGATAGAAGACGAAGTCGAACGGCGAGAGCAGGAGCAGCCGAGCGAGATCGCGCTTGCGGTAGAGGCGCGACTGCATGTCCTCCATGAGGATCGCGGACGCGGTCAGCGCCGCGTTCGTAAAGGCGACGGACGTGCCGACGACGAGGAAGGTGACCGGCTCGAGCAGCCCGATGACGACCGCGACTACGAGCGCTGCGATCGCGAGCAGCTCGAACATCGGGGCCAGGATCTCCGTCAAGAGGTAGAACGGCGTCCCTACCAGTCCGACCGCCTTGTAGCGCGGGTTGAACCACATGCGCCGGTAGTGCCAGACGGTCTCGTCGATCACGCGCTGCCAGCGCTCGCGCTGCGACACCAGCTTGCGCACGCTCCCCGGAGTCTCCGTCGTCGCCACGTCGTCGGTGAAGGCAGACGATCTCGTAGTCGCGCCCCTCGCGCAGGAACAGCTCGTGGATCCGGAACGTCACCTCGATGTCTTCGCAGGTGAAGTTCGGCGCGAAGCCCCCGACCTCCTCGAGCACGTCTCGTCTCCAGATCTGGAACGCGCCCGGCGAGCACATCATGAACCCGTGGCGCGACCAGGCGACACGGTTGTTGAAGAAGGCGCGAACGAAGTCGAGATGCTGGAACGCGTCGAACGGCCGCCAGTCGACGCGCCGACGGCCGGCGGCGCCGACAGCGTGCGCTCGGGGTTCCGTGCGGTCGAGAGCGCGGCTCGTGACACCGATGACACGGGCCGGATCCTGGATCACCAGCCGCATTCCCTTGAGCAGCGCCCTCCGATCGAACCAGGTGTCCGCGTCGACGCCGCACACGTACCGGTAGCGGGCGATGTTGAGAGCGGCGTTCAAAGCGTCCGCCTTCCCACCGTTGGCCTTGTCGAGGACCACGAGATTCGGGCGCAGCGCACTCCGGTAGACGGCGTGGACCTCCGCGCTCGGGAACCCGTTCCGGACGAACGCCTGATGGGGCTCGAGCTCGAAGGCGTCACGGAGCGCCGCGAGTGTCTCGTCGGTCGACCCGTCGTTGACCACGATCACCTCGTGCTCGGGATAGTCGAGGTCCAGGAGGGCGCGGGTGGTCGCCACGATGACCGACTCCTCGTTGTATGCGCCGACGATGACGCTGACCGGGATCGTGAAGCGCGACGATGCCAGCGTCTCGTAGTCCTCGCACGCGCTCTCGTGCCGCCGCGCGGCGCACTCCCAGAACGCAATGACGGCCTGGGCCACGTAGATACCGGTCGTGACGATCAGATAGGCCATGCAGGTCGCCACGACCATGACGAGCGTGACGACGATCATGCGGCTTCGGCCTCCCACGTGTCCGCCTCGCGCCCGAGGTGCCCGACGAATCCAAGATCGCGCAGAACCTCCGCGGCTCCCTCCCGGGCGAGGAGGTCGTCGTGCGTCAGCACGGAGAGGAGCGCGGGGACCGCCTCCGGACCGAGAACGCGCAGCGCATCCTTCGCCGCCGCGCGCACCCACCACTGCCGGTCGGCCAGCAGCGTCGCGATCGCCGGCGCAGCCG
This sequence comes from uncultured Gaiellaceae bacterium, assembly GCA_963808865.1. Lineage (GTDB taxonomy): Bacteria > Actinomycetota > Thermoleophilia > Gaiellales > Gaiellaceae > GMQP-bins7. The sequence continues at coordinate 16,751 of CAWEGY010000008.1, forward strand.
GTGCCCCGACGGCGTGCGCGGCGGCTCGTGCGGCGTGAGCGCGAACGAACCAGGCCTCGTCGTGGAGCCCTGCGTGCACGGCTGTGGCGACCGTGGGGCCCGAGCGATCGCCCAGCGTCTCCATGGCCGCCGCGCGGACGTTCGAGTTTCGATCCCAGGTGAGCGCGACGAGCGGCGACTCGGCAAGGTGCGGGTACGGGCGGAGGAGGCGGGCGCCCCAGAACCGGACCTTCGGATTGGGGTCGCGAAGGAGCGGGACGAGCTTCGTTCCAGGAGCAGGCGCGAGCCGCTCGAGCTGAGCGGCGATCCGCGAACGGGAACCGCGGCCCGCCCGGAGAGACTCGATCAGGATGCCGATCGCCCACTCGTCGCCGATATCGCCGAGCGCGCGGATGGCAGCACCCGAGACCTTCGCGTTCGGACTCTCGAGCGCCGAGCGGATCAGACGCGGCGCGGCCGGATGATGGATGCGCGCAAGCAGCGTGAACGCAGTGACACCGCGCCACAGCCCCCACTGGGTTCGCGGCGTGCGGCTCGCGCGGCGTGCGAGCGCGCAGGCCCGCCTCGCCGAGATCGGACACGGCCGAGCGTCACGCCGTCGGTCATGACGCCAGCGGCCGACGATGACCACGAGGGACAGGACCAGCCAGGCGCCGAACGAGCAGACGAGCACGACGACGCCGCCGCGGAGAACCAGCGCGTCCACTGTGCATTCCTCGTCGTCGCTCGGGAACCCACACACCTGCCCCGAACGAGGGATCACCCACGCGAGCTAGCCCTTTGTCGCCACACTTCAACCCGAAGTGGTGGGAATGCGGATGAGAGGACTTGAACCTCCACGCCCTTACGGGCACACGGACCTGAACCGTGCGCGTCTACCAATTCCGCCACATCCGCGCGGCTCGAACGATTCTAGCTCCGGGTCGTCTCACCTCTCGATGACCCGGTTGGCCGCCTTCGCCGCGACTGCCCTCGCGCTACTGTCGCTCACGCTCGGCGTGACGAGCGACGACGCCGCGGCGCGGACCGAGGTCGTCGTCCTGCTCGAGTCACGACCGCTCGCGCTCGACGCGGACGCCGCGGCGACGATCGAGGTCGAGCAGCGCACATTCCGCCGCGAGCTCGCTCGAGAGGTTCCGGACGCACGCGTCGGCTGGAGCTATCGGCTGGTCGCGAACGGGTTCTCGGTATCACTTCCGGAGAGCGAGGTGCCGAAACTGCGCGCGCTCGCAGGTGTGCGCGACGTCCTAGCGGCCGGAGAGGTACGAGCCGCAGCTGGCGTCAACTCCGCGAGCAGATCGGAGCACGCGCCCTCTGGGGCGCGACGCTCGACACTGCGGGGCAGGGCGTCAAGATCGGGATCATCGACTCGGGCATCGACGCAACGCACCCGTTCTTCGACCCGACGGGCTACGCAATGCCGCAAGGCTTCCCCAAGGGACAACGCGCGTTCACGACCGCGAAGGTGATCGTCGCGCGCGTTTTCGCACCCGCCGGCACGCAGCTTCCGAGCACGAAGGTGCCCTACGACGAGCGCGACTCGAGTCACGGCACGCACGTCGCCGGTATCGCCGCCGGAAACGCCGACACGCCGACGGGACAGGGCCGCGTCTCCGGCGTCGCTCCCCGCGCGTATCTCGGGAACTACAAGGTCTTCGTCGAGACCGATGCAGGCGTAAGCCCGAATGCGAATGCGCCGGCGATCGTCGCGGCGATCGAGGCAGCCGTCGCCGACGGCATGGACGTCATCAACTTCTCGGGCGGCGAGCCGGAGATCGAGCCCAGCCGCGACGTCGTCGCGCTCGCCCTCGACGCGGCCGCAGCTGCCGGCGTCGTACCGGTCGTAGCGGCGGGCAACGACTACAGCGAGCTCGGTGCCGGCTCGGTCGCCTCGCCCTCGAACTCGGCTCGTGCGATCAGCGTGGGAGCCGTGGACGTCGGCGGCACGCCCACGAAGCGCGTGCACGCGGGGTTCTCCTCCGTCGGGCCGACCACGATCTCGCACCGGCTGAAGCCGGACGTGGCTGCACCGGGCGTTGCCGTGCTCTCGTCGGTGGACGGCGACTGGGCGGCGCTGTCAGGGACGAGCATGGCCGCCCCTCATGTGGCAGGAGCGGCCGGCCTGCTCGTGCAGCGCCATCCCACATGGACCCCCGACCAGGTCCGCTCGGCGCTCGTGCAGACCGGAGTCGACGCCGTGAACACGGAAGGCGACGTCGTGGGGCCGCAGTTCCAGGGCGGCGGTGTCGTCGGCCTTGGGAAGGCCGACCAGCCGCTGGTGTTCGCGCGGCCGAGCTCGTTGTCGTTCGGGTTGCTCGAAGGCCGCGGGTGGGCGAAGAAGGAAAGTGTCACCCTCGAGGATGCAGGCGGGGGTGCCGGTACCTGGAGTGTGCGGCTGCAACAGCACCAGCGGGCGCCGGGCGTCTCGCTCGACCTCGCGACGTCGAACGTGAGCGTCCCCGGGGAGCTCGCGTTCGAAGTTCGAGTCGCAGGAGCGCCACGTGCGGGCGAACTCTCGGGCTACCTCGTGCTTCGTCGCGGAGCCGAGGTTCGCCGGATTCCGTACTGGGGCCGGCGGACCGCACAGGGGATCGCGCGACAGCCGTTCACACGCTGCGGCGCGCGGGTGTCATCCGCAGCACGACCACCGGCCGTCGCAATCTCGTGTCCCGCTACCGCTACCCGGAGAACCCACGCGGGGTCGGAGTGACGACCGTCCTTCGCGGCCCCGAGCGTGTGTATCGGCTGCGACTGACCAAGCGCGCGGCGAACCTTGGTGTCGTGATCACGCAACGCGGCCGCTCGAGCCGTGTGGAGCCGCGCGTCGTCGCCGGGTTCGACGAGAACCGGCTGACCGGGTACGCGGGGCTGCCCGTCAACCACAATCCGTACTCCGAGAGGTTCCGCGAGCCGGTCCTCGCAGCAGGGGCGCTCTCCCCGCGCCGGGCGAGTATGCGGTCGTCTTCGACAGCGCCAGTCGCAGCCAGGCCGGCTCGTTCTCGTTCCGCTACTGGGTCAACGACGTCACGCCTCCCACCCTGCGACTACGCACCCGAGCCGTCGCTCGTGGCAGCCCGGTGCTCGTCTCGGCAACCGACGCCGGCGCGGGCATCTACCCCGAATCGGTGTTCGCCACCCTCGACGGGGACCGGGTGGACGCAACGTTCCGCCGCGGAGTCGTCTCCGTCTCGACCGCCGGGCTCGAGTCGGGCTCGCACCGCCTGCGAGTGAGAATCTCGGACTACCAGGAGTCGAAGAACACCGAGAACGTCGCGCGCATCCTGCCGAACACGCGCTGGCTGACCGCCACCTTCCGCGTGCGCTGACGCCGCGGCATTCGAGAGTCGCGAACGCCCGGTCGCGAAGCGACCGGCTTCAGGGATCTTCGCGATCGAGAATCCGCGCTAGCGGATTCTCGATCTGCGGAAAATCAGGTCTTTCGGTCGCGCTCTTCGATCGTCGGCAGCGCGTCGAGGTCGCGCTGGACGGAGCGGATGAACTCGTCGCTCTCGTCACCCTCGTCGGTGGGCACGACGCGAAGCTGCTTCTTGCGGTGCTGGCGATCGCGGTCCCTCCTGGCAGCCGCTCCGAAACGGCTCTCCAGGCGCGGCCACTCCACCGCGACCGCGAGGACAGCCGCGAAACCGAGCAACACGAGCCACGGCCAGCTCACGAGTCGGATTCTAGCTCCACCTGGCCGCCTACCGTTACACCGCGGCACGAAACACCTGCATCGGCAGAGTGGCCAGCGGCTCGCCGCCGTCCGGCGTGACGAGCCAGGTGTCCTGCATGTAGAGGCAGTCCTCGCCGTTCGCGGCGATCGCGTGCGGGTGCATCGAGAAGACCATGTTCTCCGCGAGCTCCGTCTCGACCCCCTCCCCCACCTTCGGGAACTCGATCATCGTCATCCCGATCGAGTGGCCGGTGACGTGGCCCAGGTGATACCCACGCTCGCCGAACCCGGCCGAGACCGCGCGGTGGACGTCGTGACAGCTCGCACCGGGGCGCATCGCGCTGCGCGCGGCCTCGAAGTACTCGAGGTAGGCGTCGACCATGCGCTCGGTGTCGCTCGACAGCACCGCGCCGCGTGAGGCAATCGCGCGCGAGACCTCGACCCAGTGCATCCCCGGGCCGGCGACCTCGAGCGACGGGAGCAGGAACTCGCCGAGGACCTCCTCGCGGCGCGCGATCTTGAACTCGGGCCGCGCGAACGCATCGGTCCCGGTCAGGACCATGTTCATCGTCAGGCGCCCGCAGCCCTCCGCCACGAACCACTCCTCCGCTGCGGCCATCACCTCGGCGGCGGTCTTTCCCGGCGCGTAGGCCTCCAGGAAGACCTCGAAGCCGCGCTCGTTGATCCGCACCGACTCGCGCACGGACTCGAGCTCGGCCTCGCTCTTCACGGCTCGCGCGAGGTCGAACTCGACGTCGAACGAGACGAGCTCCAGGCCGTCGAGCGCCCGGTAGTCCCGCACGGCCATGATGAAGTCGAGCCCGTAGACGCCGACGCGTCGCCAACCGCCGTCCCGTGCCCGATCCGCGATCAGCTCGCCGGGGCGGTCGTGAAGAACCTGCTCGATCTGCGCGGTTCCGTGCTCGCCGACGTACCGCGCCTCGCTCGGGAAGACGACGAACGGCTCTCCGTCCGCGGGAACGACGACGTACGCGTAGCGGTGGACGATCTGGAAGCCCGAGAGGTACGTGACGGCGCCCTCGAAGCCGCTGTACTCACTCCCCGAGACGACGAGCGCGTCCAGGTCGTGCTCGGCCATGGCCGCACGCACGTTCGCGTACCTGCGGGCGAGCTCGGAATTCATCGACTCCATGACGCCTCCAGTGCTTTGACGAGGGCTGTGATCGCGTCGTTCAAGGGGGTCGCGACGCCGTGGTCGCGGCCGAAGCGCGCGATGCCGCCGTTCAGGTAGTCGATCTCGGTGGGGCGGCGGCCCTCGACGTCCTGGAGCATGCTCGCCTTGTGGTCGTATGCGACGTCCGGCCGGGCGGCGTGGTCGATCAGCTCCTCCGGATCGGCGTCGAGCTCGATGCCCTGCGCCGCCGCGACGGCTTTCCCCTCCTCGACGAGCGAGCTCACGAGCGCGCGGAGCCCTGGTCGCTCGCAGACGCGGCCGTGCGTGAGACCCGTGAGCGCGCCGACGGGGTTCGTCGCAGCGTTGAAGATGACCTTCCGCCACTGCGCCGGGCGCGCGTCGGCGACGGCGTCGGTCGGCATCCCGGCGCGCGTGCAGGCGTCTGCGAGGGCCGCGATCTCCTCGGCGCGAGCCGGGCTCGGCTCGAACGGCCCGAGCGTCGTGTCGCCCTTGACGTCCCACTGCACGACGCCCGGCTCGACGATCTTCCCGGCGGGGAATGTCGTGCCGCGGATCACCCGCGAGACGTGCCGCGCGACGACTTCTTCGTTCCCCACGCCGTTCTGCACTGTCGCGACGGCACCGTCTGCGAAGGCGTGCGCGGTCGCGGTGAGCGCGCCGTCCGTGTGCATCGCCTTCGTCGCCACGATTCCGAAGTCGCACGGCGGGAGCGCAGTCGCATCGGTCGTCGCGCGCAGGTGGCCGAGGACGTCTCCTGCTCCGGTGAGTCGGAGCCCGTTCGCGTTCATCGCGTCGACGTGGGCTTGGGAGACGTCGTACGCCCACACCTCGACCTCGTCGAGGGTTGCGAGATTCGCCGCGAAGAGCGACCCGACCGCGCCGCAGCCGACGATGCAGACCCTCATTTCGCCTCCACTGCCGGCGCGAGCCGGCCGAGCCGCGGCAGCGAGAACTCGCGCCCGCCGGTGAGCCCGCTCGGTCGCAGGACGAGGACGAGCGCCATGAGGGCGCTCACGACGACGATGCGCGTGCCGTCGGGGAGATCGACCGCCCGACCGAGGATCTCGATGCCGTTCTCGGCGTTCGCGAGGAACGAGTCGAGCCCGCTCACCGCGAGCGCGCCCACGACCGCGCCCCACAGGCTCGTGGCGCCGCCGATCACGAGCATCGCGAGCGTGATGAACGTCAGGTCGAGGTAGACGCTGTCCACGTTGATCGGCAGGAAGTGCACGTACAGGCCCCCGGCGAACCCCGCGAGGAAGCCCGAGAGCGCGAACGCGCCGAGACGCTGCCGGTAGATCGAGATGCCGACGGCCCGCGCGGCCGGCGGATCCTCCCGCGCAGCTCGCAACTGCCGACCGAGCCTGCTCCGCTGGTATGCGAACGCAGCGACGACGACGAGTACGGCTCCGACCGCCGCCTGTAGGAGGTCCGTCGTCTCGGGCACGGACGAGAACGTGTTCAGGCCCGGCCCGACCTTCTCGTAGTACCGGAGCAGGTTGGTGGTGATCCCGAGCACGGCGAACGTCGCGATGCCTGCAGCAAGGCCCGAGAGGCGCATGAGCGGGAGCCCGACCAGAAGCGCAAACACGCCTGCGACGGCTGCGGCGATGAGGAGCGAAGGGACGTTTCCGACGGTGGTCGACGACAGGAAGTCGAAGAGGTAGGGCATCGTCGCCGGCTTCTCCTGCTCGGGGACGGACAGCACGCCGGCCGCCCAGGCTCCGACTGCGACGAAGCTGATGTGGCCGAACGAGAGCACGCCGGAGTTTCCGACGAAGACGTAGATCGCGACGACGATCGAGACGTTCACGAGGGCGTTGATGAAGTAGATCTCGATCGTCCGCGAGAACGTTGCGCCGAGGACGGCAGCCGCGATCACCAGCAGGGTCGGCGCGAGCACCTCGAGGAACGCGCGGCGGGCTCTCACACTCGCTCCACGAGCCCGCGACTCCGCGTGAACAGGCCGTCCGGCCGCACCAGCAGGACCAGGATGACGAGGCCGAACAGGAACGACGGGAGGTACTGGCTCTGGTTCGTCGGCAGCGCACCGCCCAGGAGCCCGGACACGTAGCCGATCAGGAAGCCGCCGAGCGTCGCCGGCAGCAGGCGCGTCATCCCGCCCACGACGACTCCTGCGAGCACGAGGATCGTCTCCTGTAACGCAAACGTCGGAGTGACGATCGGGAACTGCACGGTCAGCATCACCGCGACGACAGCGGCCAAGGCGCCCGCGATCAGCACCGCGACCGCGCTGACGAGGTTCGCACGGACACCGAGTAGCCGCGCGGTGGAGAAGTCGAGCGACGCCGCGCGCATGTGCAACCCGATGGACGTGCGGTTCAGGAGGAGCAGGAGCAGCCCCAGGCAGACCGCAGCGGTGACGATGGCGACGATCGTGATCTTGCGGATCTCGACACCCCCTATCGACACCGGCCGCTGGAGCTCGACGAGCGAGGTCGCAGGCTTGCCGAGAGGCCCGAACCACAGGAGTGCGATCGACTGCAGCAGGAAGGCGACGGCGAACGTCGCGATCAGCATCACGGCCGGCGACTGGGTTCGCAGTGGACGGAAGACGACTCGCTCCATTGCGAGCGAGAGTGCGAGCACCACCGCGAAGCAGAGCGCGATCCCGACGCCCACCGGCCAGTCGCGCTCCGACGCGAACGCGAGCGCGAACGCGCCGGCCATGATCAGCTGCCCGTAGGCGAAGTTCACGAGGCGCATGACGCCGAACACGAGCCCGATGCCCACGGCCATGAGGGCGAAGATCGAGCCGAGGCCGATCGCGTCGACCTGCACCTGGAGGTCGACGGCGTCGCGCAGAAAGTCCGTGAGGCCGCTGCCGAGGACGACGCTCATGAGAGGTAGGCGGCGACCATGCGATCGGTGTCGGCCGCGTCGTCCGGAGTGAGCGTCAGGCGGAGCTCACCGTTTGCGAGCACGTACGTTCGGTCGGCGAGCGCCACCGTGCGTTGAGCTCGCTGCTCGACGAGGAGCACGCCGAGGCCGCGCTCGCGAATCGTCTGCAGCGTCCGGAAGACGAGGTCGACCACGGTCGGGGCCAGACCCAGCGACGGCTCGTCGAGCAGGAGGATGCGACGGCGCTGCAACGAGCGCTCGGGCGATCGCGAGCTGCTGTTGCTGGCCCCCGGAGAGAGCGCCCGCAGGACGACTCCGGTACTCCGCGACGATCGGGAACAGGTCGCGGATCGCCTCGAGATCCGCGTCGACGCCGTTCGAGCCCGAGCGGCCGGCGAGCCCGAGGCGCAGGTTCTCGTCGACCGTGAGCTCGGCGAACAGGCGTCGCCCCTCCGGGACGAGCGCTATCCCGCTGCGAGCGATGGTCTCGGGCGCTCGGCCCCGAAGCGAGCGGCCGTCGAGCGTTATCTCGCCCGCTCGGGCAGGGACGAGGCCCATGATCGCGTGCAGCGTCGTCGACTTTCCCGCTCCGTTGGGGCCGATCAGCCCGACGATCTCACCCGGGCGGACGTCGAGCGACAGGCCGCGGACGGCGCTCACGCCGCCGTAGGCCACGTCGAGATCGCGTACCTCGAGGCCTGCGCTCACGTGCCGTCCTCGTGCACGGCGCTCTCGCCCAGGTACGCGGCGGCGACGTCGAGGTTGCCACGGACCTCGGCAGGTGACCCTTCGGCCAGGGTCCTTCCCTGGTCGAGGACCTGGATGCGATCGCACACGTCCATGATCAGCGCCATGTTGTGATCGATCAGCAGCACGCCGGCGTCGTGCTCGTCGCGAACGGATCGCACGACGTCTGCGAAAGCCGGGACCTCCGCCTCGGGAAGCCCGGCGGCAGGCTCGTCCATCAGCACGAAGCGCGGAGCGGTGGCAAGCGCACGGGCAACCCCGAGGCGACGTTCGTCGCCGTGCGGGAGCGAACCGGCGGAAGCATCGGCGTATCCGCCCAGCTGGAGCGACTCGAGCAAGCCGGCGGCGCGAGTCCTCGCCTCTCGAGGGCTCGCCCCCACCCCCAGGGCGGCGACCTCCACGTTCTCGCGCACGGAGAGCTCGCGGAACGAGCGACTGTGCTGGAACGTGCGTGCGAGGCCCGCACGCCCGCGCCGATGCGGCCGCCAGCGGGTGATGTCGTTCCCTCGAGCTCGACGCTTCCATGCTCCGGGTAGTCGAACCCGGTGAGCAGGTTCACGAGCGTGGACTTCCCGGCGCCGTTCGGTCCGATGAGGCCCACGACCTCGTGGCGATGCAGCTCGAGCGTCACGTCCCGGACGGCCTGGACACCGTCGAACGAGCGCGAGACGGCGGCGGCCCGGAGCGAAGCTCCGGACCGCCTTGTCTCTTCAGGCGGCGGTTCCGACACCGCCCCTAGATCTTCGGGACGACCTTGGCCTTGATCGTTCCGATGACCCTCGGCGTGTTGTTCTGCACGCGGATCACGCGGTACTGGCGCCCGAACACCGTGTGCAGGCTCCTGTTGAAGCTGACGAGCCCGGACAGCGTCGGCACGTTCCTGAACCGCTCCATCTGTGCCGCGAGCGCGACGCCGTTGGTGGAGCCGTTCGCTCGCCGGATCGCGGTCAGGATGCCGTCGATCGCTGCCGGCCCGGTGATGAACCCGCCCGTCGAGCCGGCCTTCGCGATCGCGGCCTTGTTCAGGCTCGCGAGCGCATTGACCGCCCTGACGGGGTCGTCGCCGAACGCCGACGCGAACGTCACGTAGAAGTAGTTCGAGATCGGCTGGTCCGGTGTGTACCAGTAGTTCCCGTCGCCGGCCCACGAGTTGAGGATCGGCGTGTTGTTCCCCAACGTGCGGAGGCCGTTGATGATCGGGACCTGGGCACCGAACGCGGCGGCCGTGGAGGTCACGATGACGTCCGCGTCCTGCGAGTTCAAGCGCGTGACGACGTTCTGGTACGACGCCGGGTTTCCGGACTGGTACGTCTCCTCCGCGACGACCCTACCTCCGAGCTGCCGCCACCGGGCCTCGAACGCCTGGACGACGTTGCGGAAGTACACGATCACGGTGTCGGTGGCGAGCGCCGCGTCGCGCCAGCCGCGCTTCCACGCGAACTCGGCCATCGCCGAGCCCTCGTCCTGCGCGACGTTTCCGAACGAGAAGGCGAGTCGCCCCTTGGCGCCGAAGCGCTTCGGGCCCATCTGATCCGTGCCGATGCACGGCGCGACGGTCAGCTTGCCCGCGTTGATCGCCTCCTGGACGACAGGTGCGGCGAGATCCACGTCGCACGTGGTCATGACCACATCGGCTCCCTGTCCGAGGAGCCGCGCAGCACACGACTTCGCGACCGCGGGCTTGTTGCCCTGGGTGTTGCACGTGATGAGCCGGAACCTGACGGCGCCACCGGACCTGTTGATTTGCGCAACGCGCGTCTTCGCAGTCGCAAGCGCAGGGCCGTCGAACGGGGCCATTGAGCCGACGCTGTCATAGGCCCAGCCGATCGTGACCGTCTTCGCCTGCTGCGGCGCGGCGGTGCCACCGATGCGACGCGACTGCGGCCAACGCCGCCGCGGCGAGCACGAGCAGCGCCTTTCTCCCTACTGACATCTCTGCCCTCCTGTTAGGCCTGCCATGACCCTTCTTTGCCTCGAACGAGCTCGTAGAGCATCGTATGGAGCGGAACGGGGACGCCGTGCTTCTCCGCCTCACGGCGCAGCGAGCCGGTGATGAGCTCGATCTCCGTCTCCCTGTGCGCGTCGACGTCCTCGAGCATCGAGGGGTAGTGCGCGGACCCGCGCTTCGTCGCGAGGACGTTCATCTCCCACGGGTCGTCGTGCAGCTCGATGCCGGCCGCAGCCGCGACCGCCTTGCCCTCGTCGACGAGGCCATGGACGACGTGGCCGAGGTCACTGGCCTCGCCCTCCTGCGCGAAGTGGAAGTCGTGCGGGAGCCCCGTGAGCGCTGCCACCGGGTTCACCGCTGCGTTGAAGACCAGCTTCGACCACTGCGCCGGTCGCAGGTCCGGGAGCGCCTCCGCCTTCAAGCCGGACGAGACGATCGTGTCCGCGATCTCCTGCACCTGCTCGAAGGGCGTGTCCTCGTACGGCCCGAGCCACGTCTCCGTGTCGAGGATGTACTCGACCTCGGTGTCCGAGTGCTTCGTCCCGCTCATGAACGTGACGCCCGACACGATCGGCCACGTGCCGTGCGCTCTCACGACCGCCTCCGCGCCGATCCCGTTCAGGACGGTGACGACCGTGGCGTCTGGAAAGTGCCCTTCGAGAGCGGCGGCGGCCGACTCGAGGCCCGACGCTTTCGTCGCGACGATGGCGACGTCGACGTCCCCGAGGTGCATCGGGTCGTGGGCCGCCCTCACTCGTGCCTGGTGCTCACTCTTGCCCGTCACGCGGAGGCCCTCACGATTCAGGGCGTCGGCGTGCTCGGACCGTCGAGTGAGCACCGAGACCTCACAGACGCGGGCGAGATGACCCGCGAAGAGGCTCCCGATCACCCCCGCGCCGACGATGCAGACCCGTTCCACGCTGCCCAGCGAGTATCGCCCGAAACTGACATGTCAGTCAACTGGTACGCGTCCTCGGCCTAGGCGGATCTACTCGGAGACGACCGCGGTGCACTCGATCTCGATCAGCATCCCCGGCACGGCCAGGCCGGTCACGCCGACGATGGTCTGCGCAGGATGGTCGGCTCCGCCCGTCACGTCGTCGATCGCCCGCGTGATCGTCTCGTACTCGGTCGGGCTGGAGCGTGTAGATCGTCCTCCGCACGATGTCGTCCCACCCGATGCCTCCCGCGCGCATCGCCACCTCGACGTTCCGCATGGCAGCCCGGGTCTGCTCGTAGAGATCGTCTCCCCCGACCGGGGTGAAGTCCGCACCGAGGGCGAGTTGACCGGCGAAGTGGACGACCTTCGTGCCGGACGCGATCGCGATGTGGCTGAAGCCGGGAGCCGGATGCAGCTCCGGCGGGTTCACAAGCTCACGATGGTGCACGTGCGCCTCCTCTCCGTACGAGACGCCGGAACTCGGCGTCGGTGACGAGCCCACCCTTCTTCGTCCCTGCGCGCTTGACCGCCTCGAGCAGCCCGGTGCGCTCGTCTTCGGACACGTCCAGGCCGAGCTGGTCCGCCTTGATCCGGATCGAGTCGAGGCCGCTCTTCTTCCCGAGGACGATTCCGCGCTCGGCGCCGACGACGTCCGAGGCGTAGGGCTCGATCGCCGGCGGGTCGTGGAACTGCGACGCGACAGCGCCCGACTCGCGCGTGAAGAGGTTGTCCCCGGTGACGGCTTTCCAGGCAGCGACCGGGGTGCCGGCACGCTCCTCGACCAGGCGGGCAAGCGACCTGGCCTGCTCGAGCCTGAGCCGCGTCGGGATCCCGTACAGGGCCTCCAGCGCGAGGGCGACCTCGACGAGGTCGGCGTTGCCGGCGCGCTCCCCCATCCCGTTCACCGTGCCCTGCACCCAGCTCGCCCCGGCCTGCACGGCCGCGACCGCCGCGGCGGTGGCGAGGCCGAAGTCGTCGTGCCCGTGCCAGTGGACGGGAACCTCGTGGTCGAGCCGCTCGACGAGCTCCCCGACGAGGAACGCGGCTGCCTTCGGGTGTCGCGATGCCGAGGGTGTCGACCACGACGACCTCCTCCGCGCCCGCCTCGACCGCGCTCTCGTAAGCGGCTCGCACGAACTCGAGGTCGGCGCGCGTCGAGTCGACGCCGAAGAACGCGACGCGGATGCCCTGCTCGACCGCGAACGCGATCGCGGAGCGAATCCGCTCGAGCATGTCCTTGCGTGAGACCCCGAGCGCGTCGAGCTTGCCGTCCGAGATCGGGCTCTCGATGACCGAGGCGCGGACACCGAGCTCGACGAGTGCCTCGACGTCGGCGCGCACCGCGCGCGAGAAGCCCCAGATCTCCGCCTCCAGGCCGGCCTCGAGGATGAGCGAGATCGCGCGCGCATCCTCCTCGGAGACGCGCGGGAACCCTGCCTCGATGCGATCGATTCCCGCTTCCGAGAGAGCGGTCGCGATGGCGAGCTTGTCTTCCGGCACGAGCACGACCCCAACGGTCTGCTCGCCGTCGCGCAACGTCGTGTCGTAGAGACCGACGGTGCGGCGCGGCTGCGGTTCGAGTGCCTTCGCGTTCAGGTCCCCCGTCCAGAGCTTCGAGCGGTCGAGCGTCACGGCATGACTATCGCACGCCCCGCGGGATACTCCCGCGGTGATCTTCGAGCCCGAGCTCGAGACCCTGCACCGCGACGAACTGGCAGAGCTTCAGCTGACGCGCCTCCAGACCCTCGTGACGCGCGTTCGGGAGCGGGTGCCGCTCTACGCCGAGCGCCTCGCTGACCTGGACGCGAGCGACATCCGGTCGCTCGACGACCTGGCGCGGCTTCCGTTCACGCGAAAGGACGACCTGCGCGACACCTATCCGCTCGGGATGCTCGCGACTCCGCGCGCCGAGCTCGCCCGCATCCACGCGTCGTCGGGGACGACCGGGAAGCCGACGGTCGTCGCCTATACCGCCACCGATCTCGACCTCTTCGCCCGCATGAACGCCCGCGCGCTCGCGATGGCCGGCGCCGAGCCCGGGATGACCCTGCACAACGCGTACGGCTACGGGCTCTTCACGGGTGGGCTGGGGATCCACGGCGGCGGCGAGCGGCTCGGGTTGAACGTCGTACCGGTCTCCGGAGGGATGACCGAGCGCCAGGTGACGCTGATCGAGGATCTGCGGCCCGATGTCGTCAGTTGCACGCCCAGCTACGCCCTCACGCTTGCGAGCGCGCTCGAGGAGCGCGGCCTGAGCCCCGACGACAACAGCTTGCGCTTCGCCGTCGTCGGAGCCGAGCCGTGGACAGAGCGGATGCGTGAGGAGATCGACGCAGGCCTGGGCGTCCGCTGCACGAACATCTTCGGGCTCTCGGAGATCATCGGTCCTGGCGTGTCGTGCGAGTGCGTCGAGGAGCGCGCCGGCTCGCACGTGAACGAGGATCACTTCCTCCCCGAGGTCGTCGACCCGGATTCGGGCGAGCGGCTCGCCGAAGGCGAGGAGGGCGTGCTCGTCATGACCACGCTCACGAAGGAGGCGCTGCCGCTGATCCGCTACTGGACGGGCGACATCTGCAGCCTCTCGCTCGGCGCCGTGCTCGTGCGGTCGCACGCTCGTCCGCATGGGCCCGATCGTGGGGCGCAGCGACGACATGCTCGTCATCCGCGGCGTCAACGTGTACCCGAGCCAGGTGGGAGACGTGCTCGGCCGGATTCCCGAGCTCTCGCCGCACTTCGGGCTCGTCGTCCGCCGCGAGGGGACGCTCGACTCGCTCGAGGTCCTCGTGGAGACGCGCGCCAATAGCGCCTGTGACACGGTCGCCGTGGTCGGCGCGCGCGGCCGCTCTCATCCGCGACACCATCGGCTGCACCATGGTCGTGACGATCGTGCCGCCCGGTCAGGCTCCGCGCTCCGACGGCGGCAAGATCCAGCGCGTTCGCGACCTGCGCTGATAGTGCGCAAGACCGGAATCCCGCTCGCGCGAGATTCCGGCCGCGCCAAGATCCCTGAAGGCGTCCGCTTCGCGGCCGCTGTGGCTGCGCTCCCTCGACGCTAGCTCTGGACGATGCCGTCGGGGAACGGCGAGAGCTTCTCGGCGCCTGTCTCCGTGATGAGGAAGTTGTCCTCCAGCCGAAGACCGCCGCCGCCCTCGATGTAGCATCCTGGCTCGATTGCAAGCACCATTCCGGCCGCGACCTCGCCCCCGCCCGCCTGGTGCGCGTACGGCGGCTCGTGCGCACGGGCGCCGACGCCGTGGCAGATCGGGTGCGACGGCTGGCCCGGAAACCCCAGGGCGTCGATCCCGGCCCGGATGCGCCGGTCGAGCTCGGCGAGGCTCGCGCCCGGGCTCGAGAATGCGATGGCGTCGTCGTAGACCGCCATGAGACCCGCTCGAGCTCGCGGTACCGCGGCGTCAGCTCGCCGACGACGAGGTTCTTCGTATGGTCGCACCAGTAGCCGTCCGCGCAGACCCAGATCTCGAACAGCGTCGGCTCCCCCTCGACCACGGGCCGTGAGGTCGTCGCCGTGAACGTCTTGATCCCCGGCCCCGACCAGACGAGCGAGAACCCGAGCGCAAGCTAGATCTTGCCCTCCCAGCCGGTGCCCTCGCCGTGCACGAACCCCTCCCACTCCGCAGCGATCTGCGCCTCGGTCATGCCCGGCTCGATGATCAGCCTGCAGTGCTCCATCGCGCGGCCGCGATGTCGTTCGCGATGCGCATGCGCTCGATCTCCTGCTCGGTCTTGAGGGCCCGTGCGTCGGCGAGAAGCGGCGTCGCGTCCACGACCTCGCCAAACGCTGTGAACCACTCCGCCGTGAACGTCGTCGGCTCGCCCACCATCCGATCGGACGCCTGGGTTCCGAGCGAGAGCTCGAGGCCGACCTTCCCGTAGTCGCCCGCAACCTCGAGCGCGAGCGCGAGGACGCGTGCCGTCGGGGGACGCGGGTCGGTCTCGTCGTAGCCCTTGAAGAGGCGGACGTCGCTCGTCCAGGCCGTCCGCGCCGCGTCCTCCTCGCTGGCCTCCAGGCAGATCAGGGCGGGCTCGCCCTCACGCGGGAACACGCAGGCGTCGTACCCCTTCATCCCCCAGAAGTTCGTCAGGTAGAGGACGTTGTCGGGCGCGCGGACGACGAGCGCGTCGAGCCCGCGCTCGTCCATGAGCGTGCGCACGCGCGCGAGCTTCGCGTCGTCCCGCGGCCAGGTCAGACGGCCTCCTCCCAGACGACTCTTCCGTCACGCGTGACGACACGGCCGATGCCGCTGCCCGGGTAGTGGCCGCAGGCGACGAGGACGTCTCGGTCGACCAGCGTCGGAACGACGGCGAGACGCGTCGCCGCACAGGTGTCCGGAACGCCGTCCGAGACGTAGACCCACTCGGGCTCGTCGAGGAGCGCGGGATGCACGGCGGCGTCTGCGATGAGTCGCGCCTGCTCGCCTCGGAAACGATCCGGACCCCCATGTGTCCCGGGTAGTGGCCGGGCAACGCGAACGCGTGACGCCGGGCGCGACTCGCTCCCGTCGCCGACCGCTCGAAGCGATCGAGCAGCCCGAGGATGCAACGCTGCACGTGCGGCCGCTCGTCCTGCGCGCTCGCGAACGCCACTGCGTCCGGATGGGCGAAGTACCGGGCGTGCGGGAAGGCCACGACGCCCTCCGCGTCCGTGTTCCAGCCGACGTGGTCGATGTGCATGTGCGTGAGGAAGACGACGTCGACCTCGTCCGGCGAGATCCCGAGCGCGCCGAGCCCGTCAGCAACCCGCCCTCGCGCTCCATCCTCCATCCGAGAGCTCTCGGCCCGAGGCCCGTGTCGACAGGAACGTCCGCTCGCCGTCGCGCGATGACGAGCACCGCATCGAGGCGCCATTCCGATCGCGGGAAGAGCTCCGGATAGAGGGCGCGAGACGGCTCCCACTCGTCCGCCGTGACCTCGGTCGTCGTCGAGCTCGACCGAAGCGGACCGATCGCGTCCCGACGGCCGAGACCTCGATCGAGCCGACTACCATCGCGCGCGCTCCGGCGCCGCCTCGCCGTGAGCCTCCTGCCACGAGATCACCGGGTTCCGCAACACGCCGATCCGCTCGATCTCCGCCTCCATCACGTCGCCGGGCCTGAGGTACAGGGATGCGGCGTCAGGCGAGAAGCCCGCGACCCCCGACACCGTCCCCGTCGAGAGCACGTCGCCGGCCGAGTACCCGAGCGCCGAGTAGTGGCTGAGGATCTCGGGGATCGTCACCGACATCCGGCCCGAGTGCGACACCTGCCGCTCCTCACCGTTCACGCGCAGCGTCATCGCGAGATCGTGCGGGTCGGGGATCTCGTCCGGGGTGACGATCCACGGCCCGAGCGGGCAGAACGTGTCGATCGCCTTGCAGAAGCTGAAGACGCCGGAGCGCATCTCGCGCCGCTGGATGTCGCGGGCCGTGATGTCGTTGAAGATCACGTAGCCGCCGATGTGGTCGGCTGCATCGTCGGGCGAGAACCACTTCCCGGGCTTCGAGAGCACGACCGCGAGCTCGAGCTCGTAGTCGAGCTCCTCGGTCAGGTGCTCCGGGTAGACGACGGGCTCGTCGGGACCCACGATCGCGTCGACGTTCTGGAAGAAGACGATCCAGGGCGCGATCTCGTGCGCCCAGCCGACCTGCTTCGACTCCTCCTCGTGCTCGCGGAAGTTGCCCGCCGTGTGGAAGAACTTCTTCGGGACGATCGGTGCCCGGAGCCTCGTCTCGGCGAGGGCCACCCGCTCGCCGGTCTCGTCGGCGCCGCCGCGCCCGAAGTACTCGCGCATGGTCGGGACGTCGAGAACGGCGATCTCCTCGCCGTCGAGGACGCCGACGCGGGACTCGTCGCCGAACGAGACGAGCTTCATGCGGGTGCCTCCGCGCGAGCCCTGGCCGCGCGCAGGAGCAGGATCCGGATGAGCCCGCTGAACGGCCGGATCACGAGCCAGTAGCGGCGGAACTTCCGGCGGGCATCCGGATCGGCGACGCGCACTCGCGTCTCGGTGGAGAGCGACGACGGGCCGACGCGGAGGTCGATGACCGCCTTGCACACATCCGGCCGCGAGTAGGCGAGGAAGTCGTCGGCGGTGCTCGGGCCAGGAGGTTCGAGGTTTCCGCGCAATCGCCAGAACCGCCCCGTCAGCCCGAGGACGATCCCTTCACCGGGAGCGTCCTCGAGGACGACGCCGGGAAACGCCGTGACGAACGGCTTCGCCGGGTCGCCGGTCCGGCGACCGAGCCGGCGCACCCACCACAGCGCCCGAGCGACCGGGATGTCCGCGAGCGACACGGCACGGAGCGCCCGATCGATCCGTTCTGCCGGAGCGTCGATCCCGATCCCGTGGCGTTCGGAGAACTCGTACGCCGGCAGGAAGTCGTCGAGCGGCCTCACAACTCGACCGCGCGAACCCTAGGCGCCGGGCGCTCGATACCCAACTTGCTGAGCCTTGCGTAGGGCATCCATGGTTTCGTCGACAGTCAGGAGGACCGTCGTCTCGAAGGAGCTCAGCGCGCCGCCGCCGCCGATCGCCAGCACGACCGCGGCCATCGACACGTTGTCCGGGGCCTCCCACAGGTTGTAGCCATCGTGTTCCCCGAAGGCGTACCAGAACCCGTGCAGTGTCCCCCAACCGACTCGATGTACTCCTGAGCGGCCTTTCGCCGGTCCTCGGGGTTCCCGATCAGCCGAGCCCACGTCTCAGGCGTGTAGCTGAACTTCGTCAGATAGAGCGGCATCGTTCTCCTTCCCGTCGCGCTTCAGGCAGTTCCGCATACCTTCATCGCGACGCGCGCGTAGACCTCGGCGGTCTTCACGAGCCCGTCGATCTCGAGATTCTCGCCTTTTACCGTGTCCATGAGCCCGGTCGACGTGCCGTAGTTCACCGTCGCGATGCCGTAGCGGGTGAGGACCGAGGCGTCCGAGAACCAGCGCGTCACATCGTGCTCGGGCGCCGACCCGAACACCTCCGCGTGCGCCGCATCGAGCGCTTCCACGAGCGGATGCTCCTCGGCGATCTCGGCACCGGGGGCGGTGACGTAGACCTCGCCGGTGATGCCGTGATCCGGGAACCGCTCGCCGAGCCCGCGCACCATCTCGAGCACCTGCGCCCGCGCCGTCGCCATCTCCTTCGTCGGCGGGACGCGAACGTCGAGGAAGAGATCGGCCCGGTGCGGCGTACGCGAGACGCGCCACCCGAAGCCTCCCTGATCGCACCGATGTTGACGATCGCGTTCGCCCCGCGGTACGCGTTCGCCGGGTCGTTCTCCCAGGTCGGGATCCACTCGAGCACCGCGTCGAGCACATCGCGCATGCGGACGATCGAGTTCTGATCGCGCTTCCCCTCGCTGAACGCGGTGTGGATGAACTGTCCTTGCGTCGAGATCCGCAGCCAGAGCGATCCGAAGTGGCCGAGCACGAGCTTCGACTCCGTCGGCTCGCCGAGGATGCACATGTCCGCGACTCCGCCGTGCGACACGAGGTACCGGGAGCCGGCCGCGTAGCCGCGGAACTCGGCTCCCTGCGCCTCGCCCCATTGCGTCTTCTCGATCTCGCCCGAGACGGCCGCGATCAGCACATCCCCCCGCAGCCGCACGCCCGCGTCGGCGAGCGCGCGCAGAGCCTCCACGTAGCACGCGAGGGCGCCCTTCATGTTGGAGATCCCGAGGCCGTACAGCCGCCCGTCCTCGACGAAGGCACTCGGCTGGAACCCCGGCACGTGCCGCAGCCACGGCTCCTGTCCGGAGTAGGACGTGTCCATGTGCCCGTTGAACATGAGACTCGACCCGCCGCCGGCGCCCTCGTGGATCCCGAGCACGTTCGCGCGCCCGTCCTCGACCTGCTGCCACTGGACGCTCAGGCCCATGTCGAGGAAGGTCTCGCGCATCAGCTCGGCCATCGCCTCCTCGGAGCCGGTGAAGCTCGGCGTGCCGATCGCCTGCGAGGCCCACTCCACGAGCCGGTCGCGGTCGACTGCGAGCGTCAAGGCTTCGTTCCGACGGCGAGCTTGACCGACGCCGGGACGGCGTACGACGCGCCGCGCCGCCATGGCTCGAGCCGCTTCTCCAGCGACTCGCCGATGAGAGCAGCTTGCACCTCGTCTGCGGCTCGCAGGAGCGCACCCGTGCGGACCGTCCCCTCGACGAGTCCCGCGATCAGGTCCTCCGCCGAGCGGAGCGGCAACTCGAACGTGATCGCGTCGATGTGGACATCTGCGAAACCAGCGTCCTGTAGGAGAGCTGCAAAGGCCACGTCGTCCGCGAACTGGAAGAACGACGGGCCTGCCGGGATGCCCGAGGGCGGAGGAACGTCCGCGTCGGCGACCGCTCCAAGGATCGTCGCGAAGAACGGCGAGCGCTCCGGAGCGTCCCACGTCGACAGCGCGATGCGTCCGCCCGAGACGAGCACTCGCTCGAGCTCGAGCGCCGGCTCGCTCGGGCTCGCCGATGTGCTGGATGACGATGTTGCCGACGGCTGCGTCGAACGATCCGTCGGCGAACGGCAACCGCGTGGCC
>CAWEGY010000009.1:0-412303 GCA_963808865.1 uncultured Gaiellaceae bacterium
CCGCTACCACCACCGTTGGGACCGTCGATTCGGCACCCTCCGGTCACGGTTCCGGACGATTGTGCGACTGACTCGATGGACAGGTCGGCGGACTCGCGAGCCCGTGCTCGACGCTGACGACGACGAGTTCCTCAACTACCCTTCGCTCGCGGCCTCGTAGCTCAGGGGATAGAGCACAGGTTTCCTAAACCTGGTGTCGGAGGTTCAGTCCTCCCGGGGCCAGTTTCGAGGTCGACGCATGCGCGCTCGCCGAAGTCGCGTGAGACCTCGTGTGAATCTGACATCCCGCCTGACATGCGTCCGCGAGGCGTTTGTTCATCAAGGTCTCCGAGCGACCTCCGACGATGCGAGTCGGATGTCGTCGATGCTGAACCGCGGCGCACGGTCAACGGCCCCCCCGGCCGCCCCGCTCAGCGATCGCCGACGTTGGGGGCCTCCTCACTGGAGCCCCGGACCCGCAGCCTGCGTACATCAATTTTCAGGGTTCGGAGCAACGATGCCTCGGGAGGCGTATCTACGCTCACACTCGGTTACGGTCGCGGGGTGGCAGACCAATCGTTGGCGGCCGCGGAGCAGGTTCGTACCGCAGAGGTGATCGCTTCGCTTTCGCTAGCGACCGACCTCGGCATCGTGGTGCCGCTCGAGCATGGCTTGCAGAGCACGTTGCTCGCGATGCGACTTGCCGATGGGATGGGCGTCGACTCGGAAACCGCCTCGCAGACCTACTACGCGTGTCTCCTCTTCTACGTCGGCTGTACCGCCAATGCAGATGTCGCTGCAGAGATCTTCGGCGGCCACGAGTCACTCACCACGTATGGGATGCCCGCAAGGTTCGGGTCGCGGCCGGAGATGGTCAGGGGGCTCATGCGGGCAATCGCCCCACCCGGCGACGGGCCTCTCGTGCGCGGCGCGGAGCTCGCGCAAGGCCTCCCGAAGTTGGCGAAGCTCTTCAAAGTCCAGATCGCTGCTCTGTGCGAAGTGGCTCAGATGCTGATCGACCGGCTGGGCCTTCCCTCCAACGGTGGGAGCAGCTCTTCAACTACGCCTCAGAGCGGTGGGATGGCAAGGGCCAACCGGGCAATTCGCAGCGCGACGAGATCCCGTTGCCCGTGCGCATCGTTCACGTCGCCCGTGATGCCGCCTTCCAGCACATGCTGGGCGGTGAGGAGTTCGCAGCGCGTGTACTTCGCGAGCGCGCCGGACACGCATTCGATCCCGCAATAGCCACTGCGACTAGCCGATGACGCGGCGGAGCTCTTTGCGCCCGAGACCGATGCGTCGACGTGGGAGCACACACTGGCCAGCGAGCCAACCCCGTGGCTGACCCTGGAAGGCGATCAGATCGATCGAGCGCTTGCTGCAATGGGCGACTTCGCCGACCTCGCGTCTCCTTTCCTCGTTGGCCACTCAGGCGGAGTGGCAGACCTGGCGACGGCGGCGGCCAAGTGTTCGGGCCTCGCTGCCGACACCCAAACGGCGGTTCGTCGGGCAGCTCTTGTCCACGATGTGGGGCGCGTTGCGGTGCCTACCGGCATCTGGCAGAAGCGCGGACCGTTGACTGCGGACGAGTGGGAAAAGGTGAGACTGCACGCGTATTACACCGAGCGCGTCCTCGCCCATTCCCCGTTCTTGACTGCGCTCGGACCGATCGCCACGTTCCACCACGAGCGTCTCGACGGCTCGGGTTACCACCGCGGAGTCGGCGCGGCATCGCTCACACCGCCTGCCCGGTTGCTCGCCGCCGCGGACGTGTATCACGCAATGACGGAGCCACGGCCTCACCGCCCCGCCTTCGCACCAGAGCAAGCCGCTAAGAATCTGAATGAGGAGGTCCGAGCGGGGAGACTCGACGCCGCCGCTGCGGCCGCGGTTCTCGAGGCGGCCGGACAGCCTGTCCCGCGAATCGAGCGGCCAGCCGGACTGACCGAGCGCGAGGCGGAGGTCATCGCTCTGCTCGCGCGTGGGTTGCAGACGAAACAGATCGCAGGGGCGCTCCAGATCTCCGCCAAGACGGCCGACCGCCATATCGAGCACGCCTATCGGAAGATCGGCGTGTCGACACGTGCAGCCGCTGCGCTCTTCGCGATGGAGCACGGGCTCACCACATTGGGAGAATTCCCAATAGCGCCCGTTGGCCCGCGCTCCTAGCGTCCTCCTCGAGAACGACCAGAAGGAGGCAGCTGTGTTCGATGCGTCGACGGATCCACCCACATCAGAGCGCGTGCAGACGCTGATCCTGGGGGGCGGACAAGCGGGCCTCGCGGTCGGGTACCACCTCGCCCGGCGGGACCTTCCCTTCCTGATCCTGGACGCGAATGAGCGAATCGGCGACTCGTGGCGCAGGCGCTGGGACTCGCTCCGCCTCTTCACGCCCGCCCGCTACAACGCCCTGCCGGGTATGGCCTTCCCCGGTCCGGCGCGCGTGTTCTCCACCAAGGACGAGGTAGCGGACTACCTGGCCGCGTACGCGGCACGGTTCGAGCTCCCCCTTCGGACGGGCATCCGTGTAGACCGGCTATCGAGAAACGGCACCGGCTTCATGGTCGAGGCGGGGACCGGCGCTTCGAGGCTGACAACGTCGTTGTAGCGATGGGAAGCGACCAGGTCCCGCGGATACCCGCATTCGCCGATCAGCTCGATCCAGGCATCGTCCAGCTCCACTCCGGCGAGTACCGGAACCCCGCCGCAGCTCCAAGAAGGGCCGGTGCTCGTCGTCGGAGTCGGGAACTCGGGCGGCGAGATCGCCATCGAAGTCGTCAAGCAGCACCCGACCTGGCTCGCGGGAAAGGAGAGCGGTCACGTCCCCTTCCGCATCGAGCGCGCGGCCGCGCAGTTCGTCTTCCTGCCGTTGTTGTTCCGGTTCATCGGCCACCGCGTGCTCACGGTGCGCACGCCGATCGGCCGCAGGATGCGCCCAAAGCTCCTCTCTCACGGCGCGCCGCTCGTCCGCGTCAAGCCCAAGGACATCGTGGCCGCGGGCATCGAGCGGGTTCCTCGCGTCGTCGGCGCGCAGGGCGGGCTGCCGCTGCTCGAGGACGGCCGCGTCCTCGAAGCGGCGAACGTCATCTGGTGCACCGGGTACCGGCCCGACTTCTCGTGGATCGACCTGCCTGTCTTCGGCGAGGAGGACGAGCCAATCGAGCCGATCCATCGCCGCGGCATCGTCCCCGACGAGCCAGGGTTGTACTTCGTCGGACTCTTCTTCCTCTACGCGATGTCGTCCGGGTTCCTCCCCGGCGTCGGAAGGGACGCGGAGCACGTCGTGAAGGCGATCGCCTCGGGCACTCGGTGAAGCCAGGCTCTGACATCGACCTGACACGCCTCCGAGAGGCATCTGTTCATCGAGGATTCCGAGCGACCTCCGACCATGCCTGCCGAGTAGCCCACCCCTCCCACGCGACCAGCCCCGAGCATCTGCAGCGCTCTCGGCAGCCTCGATGCACGCTGGGGGCACCCCCGATCAGCGATCGAGCCACAGTACATCGCTGGGAACATCGGAGAGGTCCGAAGCGCATGCGGCCCGGTATCCCGGGGCGGGTCACGTTCGCACGGAGCCCCAAGGGAGCGGAAGGCGACAGGGTTACGATCACGCCGCGCCACCGGTGCCTGACATCACGTTCGGCGTCTCATCCTCCGGGACATTTTGGGCGACGAGTTTCAAGGCTTCCTGGAAATCTGGCGCAGACGAAAAGCGACGCTCGGGTAGTGGCTCGATCGCCGTGAGCACGAGAGCGTCGATCGATCGATCGAGCCCTGGACGAAAACGCGAGGGCGGTGGCGGCAGCGTCGACCGATGCTCTGTCAATAACTGGCGAATACCGGGCAGTTGTTGTGAGGTCGGCACCTGGCGGCACGGGAAATGCCGGCACAGCGGTGGGGCTGGTTGAGAATAAGGCCGACCGCGTAGAGATCGCTCTGGATCGTCGCATCTGCCACGCCGACTCCGGGGGTTGGTACCTGATGGTTCCGGCGGCCCGCGATAGTCGAACGTCGGGGTCTATGTGTGCGGCGAGCCCGAAGTCCGACAGCTTGATGTCCACTGTCGCTGGATCCACGACAAGGATGTTCCCCGGGGTGACATCGCGATGAAGAACGGGCAGCTCGAGCGTGTGCAGTAGCTAACGCCGATAGCGACTTGGGCTGCGGCTGCAAGAGCCTCGGTGGGAGAGAGACGGATTCTGCGTTCCAGGAGGAGCGCCAGCGTCCGCCCTCCACGTACTCCATCGTGAAAAACGGGGATACGCAACTCCGTCGATCTGCGAGCGACATCGGCGTCGTATACCCGGACGATGTCCGGGATGGTTGAGCGCGAGCAAGCACACGCGCCTCGGCGAGCACTTCGTTTGGCGTCCTATTCGCCCAGATCGAACGATCTTCATGGCCTGGGTGCCGGAGAGAACCTGTGGTGCACTCGGTAGACGTCGCCGAAGGCGCCTTTCCCGATGAACTGCTCGACGACGTACGTATCGCGGACGCGGGGGCGCGCGCCAGGAGTAAGCGCCTGGGCCTACACCCTGAGGCCCAATGTGCTCTCAGGCCTCGTGTCCGGCTGCTCCTCGCTCGGGATGATGCGCAGCAGGTCAGTGCAAACCGCCCTCAACGCATCCACGTCTTGCCGGTCGAGTGCGGCACGGCCGCGCTGGAGCGAGCGCCAGGCGCTCTCGCTGGGCTCGACTCCCATTGCTGCCTCTGAAAGCTGAACGAACTGCTCGACCCAGAAGCCTGGATGAGCCATGATCGCCGGTCCACACGAGGGGATTGAAGTTCCTCAGATGGGGCGGTTCTCATGCGTCGCACGTCGCGGGCTGGCCAGTGCTCTCTCGGCCTCACCCTCAACGAGCGCGAGCCTGGGTTCGATGTTCGCCGCTTTCCGAAATCCCCGACGACACTCTCGAGCCTCCTCCAGCCGCCTCGTGGGGAGCTCGCTTTCGATGCGAACTGGGCTCTGTCTCTGAAGCGGAGGCGCTCGATCTCGGCGCGAAGATCACCGGAGCGCGGCTTGTTTGCCCTATCGGCTGCGTCCGTGTCACCTAGATCCAAGCGTCAGCGAGGTCCTGTTCGATGGCGACGCGCGACGCTCTTCGACGCGCGGGCTACATCGTCCGGGCACGTGCCCCCACACTTCAGGGGCATGCTCGAGCTGGGCGGGGAGAGCGGTCGTCGCGGACAAGTTCGGGATCTACATCCGGCCGGTACTTGTCAAGATAGCACGTTCTCGACCGTCAAATCAAGAGAGGGTACGTACGCCGGCGGCAACGATTCCCGCGAGGTATCCACACGGAGCTTGTATCTCGACGGGTGTTCCAGCCGGAATCGGCGCGGTCAGCCTCCTGCCCGGTGATGGCTCGAGCCATCCGACATGCCGGCAACGTTTCGACGGGGCCATCGCCCTCAAGGACGTGAAAGTGCAGAACATCGTCGTCCTCGCCCGCCCGGAGCGTCGCGTGCCGTTCGAAGCGTCTCCTGCTTCAGGGCCGGTAGCCGAGTGCCCTTCTGAAGCAACGGGACGATGACTTGGTTTGTCGTCTTGATCACAGAGCCGCTATCACCGATCGATCTCGAAAGTGGTGGAGCGGCCGCGGCGAGTCCATGCGTGATCGCCAGACGATCAGGCTCAGTACAGATCCGGGGTGCCCGTCGGCGTCGAACGCTGTGGGAGTTCGAACACGTTTGACCGCTCGGGACAAGCACAACGCGCGTCATGAAGGCGCCCTCGCTGATTGGAACGCGCCCGCTGGCCCAGCCGCCGTCACCGCGCCGAAGCTCAATCGTCACGTTCTCCGCTGCGGGTGTCGCGGAGGGCCACCCACCGTGGCCTCCATATCGTGGGAGTCACGTTGGGGTACGAGAGCTGTAGCGCGCAGAGCGTCAGACGCGGGCCTTCGGTACAACTCTTCCGGAGGGGCGCTCACGTGGCACTGACGCCGCGTACAGCGCGGCACCACCGCGACCACAGTCATCGGGTCGACGGCGAGTGTCGATACCCACGTTGCAGCTCCGTAGCGAGACTGTCGCGCAGCAGGTTGGGCGTGAGTGTGGGGCCCCCCACAAGAACGATGCGATCGATGCTTGACATGTCGAGACTGTGGTGTTCGATCAGCGTGCTGCGTGACATCGATCGACCTTTCGTGATGTCTATCAACGATTAGCGCTTCGAATTCCGCGCGTGTGACAGTGACCACGGCTGTCGACTCGATCGTGCCTTCACCATCCGCGATTCGACCGTCGAAAACAACGTCAACACGCTCCGCACGCGAAAGCCGAATCTTTTCCTCCTCAGCCTGCTTCTCGAGGAGGCGGCGGTAGCAACGCAGTTCAGAGTCGTCCCGAGGGGCGGGGCGGCGGCATATCCTTGATCCACGAGGCGTTCGACCAAAAGGTTCTGCGAGTCGCCTGTCCCAATCGCGTCCGCCGAGATAGTTATCGCCATCCTGGCCGACAACGCCGAGCCGCCCATCGCGCACCTGCAGGAGAGTGACGTCGAAGGTGCCTCCGCCGAGATCGGGACACGACGAAGTATCCGCGGGTCGATGTCGCGGTCGTAGCCGTGTGCGAGCCCTGCAGCGATTGGTTCCTGCAGAAGCGGGGCCTGCTCAATTCCAGCTAGCGCCGCGGCGCGTTGGGTCGCCTCAGCTTGTGTTTGTTTGAACATCGCAGGAACTGTGATTGCCGCTCTCTCACGGGCTTCACCGGTCCACGCTTCCGCGTCGGCACGGAGCAACTTGAGGATCTCCGCGGAGACCTCCTCCGGAGATCGTTCCACTCCCGCGGCTTTGCAAAGGGATAGCGTTTGTGCTGCTTTCCCCATTTGGAGCTTAACGCACCGTCCCATGCATCGCCCGGTTAGTCTATCCGGATGTTGTTCGTATGCCTTGCGACCAACGACCACGACGCCCGAGCGGAGCGTCTGAACCACCGACGGAGTGATGTCCTGGTTGTCGTTGTTCTTAATGACTTCGACTCGGCCCGTTGTCGGCGAGTGGCGAGGGCACGGAGTTCGTCGTGCCAAGGTCGATTCCGACGTCGACAGTCGCTCTCATCCGCTCTTCTCCTCCCGCCGGGCCGTAACGACCTGAGCATGCTGGATCACTTGGCCCTGCACCCGAACAGTTGGTCGAATCGTCTCGACGATGACTGCGTCCTCGCTGGTCTCCCCGTGGATTCTTCGATGCGCATGCCCGGGTCATACGAATCGCCGGTGTGCGCCACAACCTCGATGTCGTGCTCGATCAGTGCATCCTCCATGCGCGTTAGCGCATCCGCCAACGATCGAATACTTGCGTGCGAGGGGTCATCCGTACGCTCGAGCCGGCTTCTACCGATTCTCCAGACCTCGGTCGCCAGGCGCGCGACGACTGGCTCTGCCCACCGTTGCGACTGCGGTGCGGCAGGGACAGCCTGCGTCACTCGCCGGCTGCACTCTCCGTCTCGTCTGTCACGCGTCGCCTCTAGCAGACCACAAGGAGCTTGTTGTACTGCCTGACCCTCAAGTTGTGAAGCCCGATGATGCGATCGGCTTCCCGACGCACTACATCCGACTCATTCACAAGGTCATTGTGGGCAGCGCGCACCAAGCCGTCGTCGCGACGACATGTGCCGGAGCGCCGTTCGGGTATTCCTCGTTCATGCGTTCCAGCTCAGCCCGAAGCGGGCGGACTTCCGCAGAGATTCGCTTGTGTTCGGCTTCCCGCCGCTCGAGGTCTGCTTTGAGCTGGTCGATGCGGCGCTCTAGGGGAACGAGGCGACTGCAATCAACGGAAGGGACGCCGGGGCTTTCCGTGCGTGACGTTGTCTGTGGCGCGAGGCGACTCGCTGGGGGCACTCGCTTCTTGCTCCTAGCCTCAGGTTTCTTGTCAGTGGGGTTCGCGCCACCTTGCTCGAACACTCGTGCCGCCCCTGATGACGTGTTTCCGGTTGCGAAAGCGAGCGTAGCTGCGGACAAACCAGCAATCACGGCGACAACAACCCCGACTAGCAATAGCGACAACCGGCGCGGCCTACTTGCTCGTGTGCGCCTGGACTGATGCCCCTGGACGCCGGCGCCGCGGAGACGGCGTCTCTGAACGAGCTGCAGATTCCGGATGAATCGGGCCCGCCTCGACCGCCGGTCGAATGAGCGTGGCGTCGTGCTTGGAAACACGCTCCTTGGTGGTCGCAGAGAGCGTGGCCGACTCGTCCTCGATGTTGCGTTGCTCGACGATGAGCTGCTCGGGTGTGGAGCCCGATCGCCTCAGAGCCGCCAGGCTCATCCGCTTCATGGCTTCCCGCTCGTCCGAGTCATCGGCATACAAGGAGAGGAGGGACGCGCGTGCGGCCACCTCGAGATAACGGTCAGCAGCGACAGCTGACTGGAGCTCGCCTGGTGAAGGTTCCGCAACACCAAGGCCTGGAGTTCTACCGCGAGGCGTAAAAAGGGTGCTGGGTGATCTCGCGACATCAAGAGCCTGATCCACGAGAAGCCATCCGCCGCGCCAGTCTTGAAGGAGATTGCAAACGGCGACACTGGCGCTGCGAAGCGACTCCGCACCTCGATCGAAGACATCGGTGTGTCCACTTACATTGGGATCAAGGTCGGCCAAAGCTTTGGCAGGGCGATAAATGTTCGATCCGCCGAGCTTGGGAGCTGCTTAAGGAACGAGCGCTGGGTGGGAGTCAGGCCCCCGCTTCGGGGCAGATCTGCGAGCCCGCGCTCGAGTTTCGCTTCGCCGTCGAGAATCCGCTGGCGAAGGGGTGCCAGCGAGTCCACAACCGCCCGATTGACGACTTCCTGGGGAAAACCTGAGGCTCTTGAGCCGAACCAAGGCAGATGCGCTGTCGAGGTCGCCCGCCGCAATCAGCTGCAGAGCGAGGCTGCTAACAGCGTTCAAGAGAACGGAAGGAGCCTGTTGTCGAATCTGACGAACGGTCTCCCGGTGTGGCAGTACATCATCAAGGCCTCGATGGCCCGCGCATTGAGATACGTCCAGAATGCTTCGCTCTCGACCGTCTGCTGCCACGCGACCAATCCCTCGTCCACGAGCCCGACGTCACGCGTCTGAATGCCTCCAACGAGAGCAAGCACTCCCATGTCGTGAAGGGCGACCGCCTGCTCCTCGGTCCGAGCGGCCTGAATCCGGCTTTCAGAGCAGCGATGGCAGCTCGGAGCATGACCGTGTCCATAGGAGGAATCGGATCCGCGCTATGTACCCAGAGCGCCTCATGCTCGAGGCGGAGCGCCGGATCATCGAGTTGGTGCCGGATCCAGGGCAGATCCTCGGACACGATCACATCCTGGGTGACACCAAGTTCAAGCTGCACCGCAAGCTCGTCGAGCCGCCGGCGGATCGTGCGCGTGTCCGCTGTTGCGGGCAGCTGCAGAATCGAGAAAGGATTCCTGAGGGGGTCCGTCAGGCCGCCCTCGCGATCGAGCGAGCTTCAACCCAGCCCGTCACTCCGCTCGACAGGCGGATCTGATTCCAGGCTCCCTGCACGCGCAGCACGAATGCCGGCTCCTTCGAGAGCCTGCCGACGACGTCGGCCCCTGGTTCAGGTGCACCTAGCACCGGTGGATGGTCTCGATTGCTGAGACGACGTCTCCCGGGACCAAGTCACTCTCGAAGGCCTCCTCAACAGAGTGAGCCAATTCCGGCAGTTCGGCATGAGCCTGCACTGTGAACAGAAAAGCCTTCGTGTCAGCGTCGTTCTCCAGGCTCAGGCTCGCCTCGAGCGCGCGAACCGCCTCCTCGGTATCTCCTTCCTCGCAACAAGCGTCGCTCCGACGGCGCGGAGGATCGCCGCATTCATGGACGCGTCTTGCTGGCCGCCGGCGAGGTTCTCGGCGATCGCCTGAATCGTGTAGATCGGTCCCCAAGGGATCCCCCACCACCCAAAGAGCGCTGACACGATCGTCCACTTCGTCGCCTCGGTTCGTCGACAGCGTCGGCACAAGATCCCACCGCTGCCGTTCCGGAACGTTACGACCAACAGGCTGACCGCATACATGAATCCGGCTCCCCGCAGTGTCGAGTCCAGCCGGCCACACCGTTCACAACAAATCATGGATTGTCCTCCTCGGCCGCGTAGGCCCTAGATGCGTGTGTAGCTCGAGGGTCAGTTGCCTGGTCGTGCCATATGTCGAAAACATCACTCGAGCCCTACTCCGAGGGTACGCCTGACATTCCATTGCGCCTTACCCAAGTGCGTCAAGTTGTTTCCTGCACTTGGGTCGACGCGATCGACGAGGCCGGACGAATCCTCGTGCGCTAGCTCACGGCACAACAACTGGAGCTCCTTCGGGGGCTCGTCGAGACTCCCCGGGTCATCGTGCGGGGCGGAGCCGGAACGGGCAAGACACTGATCGCAAGCGGCGAGGCGACGCGGCTCGCGAAGACGGGCCACAAAACGCTCTTCGTCTGCTACGGCTCCCGTCTGGCGGCTCACGTAAGGCCGATACTCGAGCCCGCAGGCGTTCGGGTCGTTCACCTGGTCGGACTCATGCGAGATCTGATCGAGGAGGCAGGCCTTCAGGACCGCCTTCCTGCCGTCGAGCCGCGCGACCTGTTCGATGTCCACTACCCCGAGGTCGCTCTCGACGCGGTGCAGATGCTTGATCGATTCGGGTCGGTGGAAGCAGTGGTCGTTGACGAGGGGCAGGATTTGCTGAAGCCGCCTTGGGTCCTGGTGCTCGAAGCGCTGCTGGCCGGGGAGCTCAACGGTGGAACGTGGCGACTCTTCCACGATCCGAACCAGGACATCTTCCGCGGCGGTCCCCCGGCGGAGCTCGAGCGCTTGGAAAACGTCGCGACCTGCTACCGCCTGACCCAAAACTGTCGCAACACCCGCAAGATCGGAATGGCGACGTCGATCCTCTCCGGAGTCGCCATCTCGGAGACCCTCGTTGCCGAAGGCCCAGACGTAAGCGAGCACTGGTACGTCGATCGCGGAATGCATGAGAAAGCAATGCTCCGACAACTACGTGAGTGGCTCGATGGCGGCGTCCGCCCCGAGGACATCACAGTGCT
This sequence comes from uncultured Gaiellaceae bacterium, assembly GCA_963808865.1. Taxonomy (GTDB): domain Bacteria; phylum Actinomycetota; class Thermoleophilia; order Gaiellales; family Gaiellaceae; genus GMQP-bins7. The sequence continues at coordinate 11,001 of CAWEGY010000009.1, forward strand.
GACGCCTGGGAGCTTTGGCGACTCTGCGCTCGCCGCCATCGAGGTCGGCCGATTCCCGCGGCCAATCGTCGACGTCTCGCATTCGGAATCCCTTGATCCCGACAAGATCCGCTTCTCGACGGTAGCCGGCTTCAAAGGACTCGAGTCCGAAGCGGTCTTACTGACGGGATTTCGCGACCTCAGCGACGCTGCCACACTCTCGCTCCTGTACGTGGGAGCCAGCCGTGCCCCGCGCTTCTCGGCCTCGTCCTCGACGAGCAGTGCAGAGAGGCATACGTCGAGCGTGCGCAGACGTCGTCGAGCGCCTGGTCGACGCAGCCCATGACATACGGTCGGGCCCGTCTCTCATCGCTGGAAATCGCGGCGACCGCACAGCCACGTCGCATCGCTTGACTTTTCGAAGCCAAAGCTGCAGGCGACGGAGGTCACCTCACGTTTGCATCGCCACCTCGTAGTCAGCCTCACGATCGAAGCCGAAGCTCCAGGCAACCGCCTCTCGTGCCGTCCCCGTGTCAGGCGGCACCCGCAGGAAGTAACGCCGGTGCGAGCCATCCGGCTCCGGCGTCGAGTTGACCACCTCGACGACGCTGAGCTGCTCCCCGTCGACGGAGAGCGCGGTTCGCCAGAGCTTGCCGTAGTCGTCCTGCTGGACGAGGCTCGCATCGGCGATGTCGAGGAAGCGTTCGTAGCCGATCCGGTCGAGCAGGAGCCGTCGCCGTTCGAGGTTCGGCGTGCGCACGAGCACTTGCAGGCGAGCGCGTTCGCTGTTCTTGGCGGCGATGCGGCGGGGGATGTGAAGTCCTTCCCAGAACCAGTAGGAGAGGCCGCTCGGCCACTCGATAGCCGGCCCGTCGGTGCGGTGCAGGCGACCGTCGGCGACGTGGAGGGCGGGGCGGGGAACGAGCACGCAGTGGCGCTGCCGCCACCTCGGTGACTCGGTGACCCAGAAGCAGAAGAGCCCGTCGATCCACGCGCGAGCAAGCGGTTCGAGCACGGGAGCGCGGTAGCGGGCCGACTCGAACGTGCGTAGCGCGTCCTTCCACTGGTGCTCTGCCCTCGTCCTGGCCGACCAGTCGCGCTCATCGCGCGGCTGCTCGGGGAACTGCTCGCGCGTCGGCTTGCCGGCGCGCACGATCTCCTGCTCGTCGGCAGCGGCGAGCGCGAGCCGGTAGACGCTTGCCGGATCGGGCACGAGCCCGTAGCTCTCCCTCCAGCGGCGATAGGTGCGGCTCGTGCGGTGCACGCGCCAGCGCCGCCCGAGCGAGGCTCGCGCGACCCGCAGCGCCGGGGCGACGAACGGGTCCTCCCGACGCTCCAGGCGCCGATCGGGGTACGAGACCTCCGCGTCGGGCTCCACAACGAGAACCGTCCCCAGGAGCGAGGGGACCCCGAGGGTGCCCAGACGATGTGGTCCGCCGCAGTCGCTCGCGCACGCGCTCGAACCCGTCTTCGAGGTCGGACGCCCACTCGAAGTCGTCGGTCTCGGCCCCGATCGCAGACAGGTGATGCCAAAGCGCCTCCTCGACCTGCGTGCGACGCACTCTCGGCCGTGCCAGCGGCACTCGCTCCAACCGCTCGCGCAGCGTCGTGCTTGCCGCCATCAGTCGGCCACCCAGACCGAGCGCTGCGGCCGATACTCGCGCTGGCGGCGCACCTCGTACACACCCGGGTCCAGCTCGATCGGCAGATGCTCCTCATGCGACAGCCGCGCGGGCTGCTCGACCACAAGGAAGCGCCGAGTCTCCGGCGCCGCGTAGCGCCGTCGCCGCCGCCACTCCACCAGCCGCGACCTTCCCGCCACGACGTGCGCGTGCCCCGTGGCCTCCCCCTCGGCGAGCACATGGCGCGTGCCGCTCGACTCCGTCGTGGCGAGCCCTCATCGGGCAGGCCCGTCACCGGCACCAGCAGCACATCCCCCTGCCGCAGAAGTCCCTGAATATCGATGGTCATCGTTCTCTCCTCTCCGCGCGAGAGGCGACCACCGATCCCTGCGAACGTCGCTTGCCAGCGTTGCCCGATCCGGGCCACATCGTTGGACCACCTTGCGCTGGTGCAGGTTGGCGGGCGCTTCTCGCGCCACTCGTGATGTCGATGGGATTCTACCTGTCGGCTGGCCCTGCCGTGGGTTCTTGAGAAGGCTGATCGCCGCTCTTCGAGGGCCGCTTCGACGTGGCGAGCGCATCGCCGAGGTCGAGGCGGTGGATCGCCGCCGGACGCCCGGGTCGCCGCGGACGCGGCGGCGACTGGGCGCTTCCGTGGAGTCGCCGCCGGCTCGTCCTCGCGGTAGTCGGCGAGATCCTGGCCGGCGTCCGCGAAGAAGCGCTCGCTCTTGAGCTGCATCGACATGCGCCTCTGCCCGGTTGCGTGCGCGAGCGAGCGCATGGACTTGCGGGTGGAGACGGGGTCGGCCGACCAGAGCATCGCGTTCGCGTCCCGATAGCCCATCCCCGCGGCGGCGTGCTGCGCGTCGGTGATGTTCGCGTGGCCGGCTCCGAGGTAGACGAACGTCCAGTTCGGCCGCTCGTCGTAGCTCGCGCACGAGTTCCGCGATCCCGTGCTGCGTCGTAGTCGGTGGACGAGTTCTCGAGCCCGTCGGTCATCACGACGACGAGCACCTTCTCGTCGCCGCGGCCCGCCGCCTGTAGCCGGCCGTCGGTCTCGAGCACCGTGTGCGCGATGGCGTCATAGAGCGCCGTCATCCCGCCGGGTCGGTAGAGCCGGTGGTCGAGCTCGGGAACGCGGTCGAGCGGCTCGCCGACGCAGACGTGGTCGAAGGTCGTGTCGAAGGTCGTCAGCGAGTAGAGGGTCTCGCCGCCCTGGGCGCGAAGTTCGCCGAGGTAGTCGTTGTAGCCGGAGACCACCGCTTCCTCGATCGAGCCCATCGAGCCCGACTTGTCGAGCACGAACGCCACATGCAGGACGCCGTCACTTGCTGCGCCGTTGCTTCCGTTTTCCTCTGCTTTGCTCATCGTCATCTTCTCCTTCCACCGCCTCCTCGAGCGCTACTGCGAAGAGACGGAGCTGATCGGTTGACACTCCTTTTCCGTGCTCGACCTGGCTGACATATGCCTGCGAGGCCTCGAGCGCGTCGGCGAGCTGGCCCTGGGAGAGTCCCGCGTCCATCCGGGCCCGCCGCAGCGTCTCGCCGACCTCCTGGTTCCACCGCTCGCGCTGCTCGGCCAGCTCCAGGAGCTCGAGCAGAGGTCGCGGTCTGACGGGTCGTTTCTTACCCATTACCTTTTCCGGTTATGAGAATAGCATAATCGAATATGGTTATGCACGGGCGGTGAGTTAAGCCGCCACGCGTCGCCTTGCGACCCTCCCCGGGAGTCGCGTATGAGGCTCGCAAAGGAGAATCGCCGGGTGACTAGGCCGTCGTAGCACGGCCGAAGTGATCTCAAATTTGAGATCACGAGTGTTGCGCCGAGATGGCGCGTCGGGACACGTCCTGTTCCGTAAGGCGGACGCCGGTATCCTGAGGACTGCATCAAGAGAGCGAGCACAGGCTCGCCGCCAACCGGGGTTCGCCCACGGTGGCGCAAGCGATGCGGCCCCGCTGGGGCAAGGCGAACGGAGGAACAGAGCATGAGCAAGCAGCTTCCGCCTGACGGCGAGCGGGTGGAGAAGGCCGAGATCGTCTTCGAGCTTCCGCCATCTCCGCAAGGCACCTACGAGTACGAGCGCGAGGACGGCGCGAAGGTCCACGGTGACGCGAGCGGCGAGTGGATGCTCGACGAGGACGGCGAGGTCGAGGACATCGTCTTCTTCGCGTCACCGGGTTGGATGCGCCGCAACGAAGGAGACTGATGTGTTCAAACGAGGCCCTGACCCGATGCGAGAGATCCACAGGCGTGATCTGGCTGAGTCACGCCGAACTGATATTCGGGCGAAGTTCGACTCGACCTACATCCCGAACGTACACCGGGCCGAGCAGGAACTTCCGCCTGGTATGCACGGCTGGTACGACAGCGACGGCGAGCTCCACCTCTTTGTGGAGCCGGCCGAGATCGAAGAGCCCGTCACCGAACTGGAGGAGGTAGAGGAGTGCGCCTGACCCGCACGCCGACCTCCACGACCTGCCGCCGCAGCTACGGACGGAACGACCGCTGATGGCTCACAGCTGCAAGGAGATGGTCAGCACCGGCGGGATCGTCGTCGGGACGATGTGCGGTCACTCCAGGAGACGAGCCCGGTACGTCGGCAAGACGGCCGAGGAGTAGCACGTGAGCTCGACGAGGCGCTCCAGGCGTGAGAACGAACGACGACCAGAGGAGGAACCATGGCGACACTGACGAGGAAAGAGTGGGATCTGATTCGGGGACGACGGTCGGAAGCCGACGTCAAGTACCTGTTCATGCTCCTGCAGCGTGACGGCGAGATCACGATCGAGAAGGACGAAGGCAAGGCGAAGGACGCAGAGGAGGCGGAGGAGTGATCGAGTACAAGCCGAGGAACCGTGTGGGACATGCGGTCACGCCTATGCCGTCCATGCCGGAACCCTGGCGCGTGCGACAGGTTCGTCAGGGACTACTGGCACATCCCCGTGCAGCTCATCCCGGCCGACGACCCGATCTTCCGCGAGGGCGTTGATCATCACGTTCCCGATCAGACCCGGCCCCGTTGAGGCGAAGACGACGGCGAGGAGGACGCATGAGCGACGACGAGACGCCGGCCGAGATGAAGGATACTCGACATCAAGATCAAGTCGCTGGAGCCGGACCACCCGCTCTCACCCAGGGCCTGATCATCGTTTCCCGATCAGATCCAGCGATCCGCTGACCCGCCTCCAGAGGACGAGGCAATGCCACCGATGAAGGGCTGGAGTTCCATCCCGCTGCGGTCCGCCGGCCACGGAAGTCGTGGAACGCCTGATCCGGGACGCTGATACTGCAAGTGATGCGAGTCGCTGACGACGGCGCGCTGCTCCTCTCCCCCTCGGACCTCGCGGCCCACCTCGCCTGCGCGCACCTGACCCAGCTCTCCGCGGCCGTCCTGCGCGGCGAGCTCCCGAAGCCGCCTCCGCGCGAGAACGCGCACGCCGACCTCATCGCACGCAAGGGCGACGAGCACGAGGCGGCATACCTGGCGCGGCTCGAGGCCGAGGGGAAGTCGATCGTCCGCCTTCCGACCTACGACGACGAGGACTTCGACGCCGTCGAGGCACGGCGGCTCACGGAGGAGGCGATCCGCGCTCGGGAGGCCGACGTCATCTACCAGGCGTACCTCACCGACGGCGTCTGGCGCGGGTTCGCCGACTTCCTCGTGAAGGTCGAGGACGACGAGGGCCGCGTGTCGTACGAGCCGGTCGACACGAAGCTCGCGCGGCGCGCAAAGCCGGCCGCGGTGCTCCAGCTCACGTTCTACTCGCACGAGCTTGCGCGCATCCAGGGGCGCCTGCCCGAGCGGATGCGGGTCGTGCTCGGCACCGGGCTCGAGGAGGAGTTCCGGCCGGAGGAGTTCGCGGCGTTCTATCGACGGGCCCGCGTGCGGCTCGAGGAGGCGATCGCGCAGCGGCCGGAGACGTACCCCTACCCGGTCGATCACTGCGGGCTCTGCTCCTTCTTCCCAGTCTGCGACGCGCGCTGGGACCGCGAAGACCACCTCGTCCGCGTCGCGAGCATCCGCCGGGATCAGATCGAGCGCCTCGACCTCGCGGGGATCTCGACGCTCGAGGCGCTCGGCGACTTGCCGCCCACGACAACCGTCCCGCACATGTCGGCCGCGACGTTCGAGACGCTCCGCCACCAGGCCGCGCTCCAGCTCGAGGCTCGGCGCACCGGAACGCACCGCTACGAGCTGCTCGCGCCGGAGGAGCGGCGCGGGCTCGGGCTCCTCCCGGCTCCGTCACCGGGCGACCTCTTCTACGACATCGAGGGCGATCCGTTCTGGGAGCCCGGCCGCGGGCTCGAGTACCTGCACGGGATCACGGATACGGACGGCGCGCTTCACCGCGATCTGGGCGCACGACCGCGACGAGGAGCGGGTTGCGCTCGAGCGCGTCATCGGCCTCTTCCACGAGCGCCTCGCCGCGCACCCGGACATGCACGTCTACCACTACGCCGCCTACGAGACCACGGCCCTCAAGCGCCTCGTCGCCGAGCACGGGATCCTCGAGGAGGAGCTCGACCAGCTCCTGCGGCGCGAGACCTTCGTCGACCTGTTCACGGTCACGCGGCAAGCGCTCCGGATCTCGTACCCGAGCTACTCGATCAAGAAGGTGCGCGAGTTCTTCATGGAGGCGACCGAGGAGCTCGGGGGCGGCGACGACGCGATCGTCGCCTACGAGCGCTGGGTAGCCGAGCGCGACCAGGAGATCCTCGACGGGATCGAGCGCTACAACGAGGAGGACTGCCTCTCGAACCTGCTCCTGCGCGGCTGGCTGCTCGAGCGGAGGGAGGAGGCGGAGGCGCGGTTCGGCGTCGCGATCCCGTGGCGACCCGAGCCGGAGACGAAGGAGCCGGACGAGGAGGCCACCGAGTTCGCCGCGGCGCGCGCCGAGCTCCGCCGCTCGCTCCAGGAGACGGGCGACGAGGCGCACGCGCTCATGGGCGACCTGCTCGAGTACCACCGCCGCGAGGCGCGCCCGGTGTGGTGGTGGTTCTTCGCGCGCACGAAGATGACGCCCGAGCAGCTCGTCGAGGACTCGGAGTCGATCGGCTGCCTCGAGCCGGACGGATCGGAGCCGGAGAAGGTCGCGAAGTCACTCGTGCACGGCTTCCGCTTTCCGGTGCAACAGCAGAAGCTCGACGTCGGAGACACGGTCTTCGATCCGGTGACGATGGGTCGCGCGGGAGAGATCGTGGAGATCGACGCGGTCGCCGGGACGTTGCGACTGTCGCGGGGCCCGAGGCTCGAGGAGGTGCCGCTGCCGACCGGGCTCATCCCGGGAGGCGCGTGGAAGACGATCGACCAGCAGAAGGCGCTGATGCGCCTGGGCGACTCGCTGCGCGCGGGCGACGGCCGCTACGCGCACCTCGAGAAGCTCCTGCGCCGCGAGCCACCGCTCGGCGGGGAGCGCGTCCAATGCGAGGGGCTCGAGGCGATGGGCCAGCTCGTCCGCGACGTCGAGGGCTCGTACCTCTTCGTCCAAGGCCCGCCCGGATCGGGGAAGACGTGGACCGGGGCGCGGCTCATCACGGACCTGATCAATCGCGGGAAGCGCGTCGCGATCGCCTCGCAGAGTCACAAGGCGATCCACAAGCTCCTCTCGGAGATCGAGGCGGATGCGCTCGAGACCGGCGTCGCGCTGCGCGGGCTGAAGAAGGCGTCGGGCGGGAATCCCGACTCGTACTACGAGGGCAGCGGGGCTGGTCGAGAACGCCGAGAACGCCGGCGACTTCGACGACGCCGACCACGACCTCTTCGCGGGCACCGCCTGGCTCCTCACGCGCGAGGAGCTCGACGGGAAGCTCGACTACCTCTTCGTCGACGAGGCCGGCCAGACCTCGCTCGCGGACGCGCTCGCGCTCGGGACGTGCGCGAAGACGATCGTGCTGCTCGGCGACCCGGTGCAGCTGGCGCAGGTCACGCAGGGCGTGCACCCGGGCGACGCGGGCCGCTCCGTGCTCAAGCACCTCCTCGGCGACCGTCAGACCGTGGCCGAGGACATGGGACTCTTCCTCGAGCGCTCGTTCCGGATGCACCCCGATGTCTGCGAGTACATCTCCGACGCGTTCTACGAGGGGCGCCTCCATTCGGACGACGCGTGCGCGCGGCAGGGGAGCTCGTTCGGCACCGGGATCCGCTGGCTTCCGGTGCCGCACCTGGGGAACTCGACCTCGTCGGAGGAGGAGGCGACGGCAATCCGGGCAGAGATCGAGCGGCTGCTCACGGGGACGTGGACGGACTCAAGAGGGGTCGAGCGGCCGATCACTCCGGGCGACGTCATGGTCGTCGCGCCGTACAACGCGCAGGTGAAGCTTCTCCAGGAGCGGCTCCAGGATGGCGTCGCGATCGGCACCGTCGACAAGTTCCAGGGCCAGCAGGCGCCGGTCGTCTTCTTCTCGATGGCGTCCTCGTCGGGCGCCGACGCTCCGCGCGGAATCGACTTCCTCATGTCGCGGAACCGCCTGAACGTCGCGGTCTCGCGCGCGCAGTGCCTCGCCTACCTCGCCTGTGCGCCCGCTCTCCTCGACGTGGACGTGAGGACGATCGAGCACATGCGGCTTGCGAACGCGCTTTGCCGCTTCGTCGAACTCGCCGAATGACCGTCGCGGCGTTTCGCGGACGTTGACGGTCGCGTTCGTGAGACCTGGGAGTGAGCCTTCGGGGAGCAATCGGTCGCGCTTCAGGGGACTTAGGCATAATGGCCCCCCGAAGCGCGACCCCGGGCTTGGCTGCCAACTGGTACCGGCCGACCGTCGGAGCAGGACTACGCGTCCGGGAGCCGGACATAGCCCATCGGTGCGAAGCCGCCGTCCTCGCGGCGCAGGAGCGCCAACTCGTACTCGAGGCCCGAAGCCAAGCCGGTGAAGTGGTGGCCCAGCTCAATCGTGAAGCGGATCCCGTTGATCACGACCGTGTCGTGACCGCCCGCGACCGCCTCAGCCACGACGCCCAGCCTCGAACCACGGCTTCGTCGAATCGCGCCGCACAGCCGCCCGATTCCTGTTCATGGCGGTGGTGGTCACCTCGACCTCCTCCCACGCGTTCCCATACGGCCCGAGCGATCACGGAGCCGCGTCGACCGGACGGAGCGTCGTCGGCTTGTGCGGAGCCCCGTAGTGGCGCGAGAACGACCGGACGATGGCCGATGCCCGGCCTGTCCCGGACGAACAGGTATCCCGTCTGCTTGATTGGCACTTTGCATCTCCGTTTTCTAAATAGACAACACTTGAGGAAAAAAAAGAGAACTTTCGCTCCTATTTCGCCTGGAGCAAACTCCCGACTCTGCTCCATCACTGAACGCTGCCTGCTGGACGCCTACTTTCTCGTTGCGTTCAAGTCGTCGGGCTGGGACGCCGATCCTCCCGCCGTCCACCCTCGGCAACTCGGCAGGCGTGGGCTTCCCTGGTCCTACCTCTTGGACTTCAGGTAGCGACGCAATCGGACGAGGACTGCGATCCCGTTCCGCCCTCCACCGTAGGCGTTCTGGCCCAGCGGCAGCACAGCGAGTTGGATGCCGGTACTCGGATCGATGACGCGATAGTGCTTGCGTCCCTTCACGATCTCAAAGCCCATCTTCCTGATCTCCCGAAACATCTCGTGACGCTTGCTTCCCATGACTTCCTCCTTCGTAGTTGTCAGATGTGACATCAATTTGGGCAAAAAAAGACCGCCTTTCGGCGGTTGAGAAGAATCTCTCGGTGTGTGTTTCTTGCGTGCCTCTTAGCTGTAAATACTCTCCTTTCCTCTGTTGTTGGCGTTCTTCGGCGTCTTCGCGTTTTGCGCTCTATCTGCAATCTTCGTGAGCAAAAAAAAGGGCGCAGATGCGCCCGCACAGAACAACACCCATCTGAGTAACCTCAGTGTAGCACACGATTCTCGGTTTGTCAAGCCGCCCAGCGCGGGCGGTCTGGCGCCAGTCGCGTGCAAGCGTAAACCTACGCGACGTGTCAAGCGCCAGGCACTGGCGGGCTAGCGCAACCAAACGATGTCCATGAAAGCAAGCAACGACTACGACCCCGCAATTCATCCCTCGGTCGAGTGGCGGTTCGCGAAGACGATGGCGCACTACAACCCGCACTGGTACGTGGTCGAGCGGGACCATCGAGGCGAAGCGTTCGACGCCTTCGTCGCCTTCGTCCGCTCGGGGCCGATCCGCCGGTACAGGGGCGGCCGCTACCACTGCGTCACGGTCGACGAGTTGGACTACTTCCTGACCCACGCCGGCAGCGACGGCTGGATCGTCAACCGCAAGCCGAGCCCGAGGCGGGCTGGGATCCGTCCCCGCCGCCGACGCGTGACCCGCGCGAGCTCATCTGGCACGACCGCGAGCGCGGACTGATCACCGACGAGCGAGCCGAGGGGCTGCTGAGCGAACTCTGAGATCGCCCGGGCTCTGGCTGACGCCGCTCGGGACGATCGTCGCACGGCAATGGCCGAGGCGGTGCCGTCGAAATGGCCAGCGTGTCGTACGAATGTTTCCTGAGCGGCCGCGAACTAGCGCCAGATCGCGCCTAGAGCCTTGCCGTGTGCCACTCCGGTAACGGAATGCGCCTCCCCGCGTGCGTAGCGAGCAACTCCAAGCCGCGACAGCTGCGTCGAGATGGTCGTCATCGACTGGGTGACTCAGATGGATGCCTGCCGGAGGCGAGCAGCTCAAGTCGCTGCGTCTGCCCGAGGAGCGTCTTCTTCTTGTCGAGTGGACGGCCCCCGAGCTCACGGAATGAGACCTCGGGATGCACCTCAAGACACGCACGTCTAAGTGAGCGGCCTGATCGGCTTAGAGGATCCGATGGCGATTCCGTAGCTCTGACGGCTTGGCCTCGGCCAGCCACGCTCGTCGCTGCCGGCGATACGTTCCTCCATGACCGAGCACGGGGCGCGAGTAGGTCGAAGTCAGCCGGCGGCCGCGAGTCGATCAGCTGCCCGCGCGGTCGTAAGCGGCGATCCGCCGGTTGCGCGATTCGATGAACTCGATCGCGCAGTTGGCGGTATCCGAGGTACGCATCGAGGGTTCCCGGCAGCGGCGACGCGGTGAAGTCCTCGAACGGCGTGAAGAACTTGACCGTGGACGTGACCTCGTTCACGAGATCCTGCAGGAGGAAGAAGTCCACGTAGCCCGCGAAGTCGCCGAACAGATCGAAGAAGTCTGCGTACCGGGCAAGCGTGCCACTGAGCGGGCTGGGCTCGTCAAGGTAGTGCCGGCGGATGCACTCCACCGTCAGATCGAACCGGTCCGCGATCCTTGCGTTCAATCCACGCGCACCGTTGATCGTCGGCTTGCGATCGACCTTATTGGCGGGAAAGACCATCATCCCGCCGATCGTGTAGCCGATGCGATTGAACTCTTCGCGCTCCACGTCCGGGATCTGATCGATGATGTGCGCCATCCTCAACCACCTCGAGAAGGACGGAATCACCGTATCGCTCGACAACCAGAACTCGCCGAGCTCGGAGAGGTGGTGTAGATACCGCGGGGTGGTGATGTCGAGCACGAATGGCACGCCACTCGGCAACGGCTTGCTCCACAGGAGCTGGTGATACCTCCTGAGTGTCGGACTGTGAGCGTCCGGATCTAGTCCGGGCGGCGTGTCAGATCTGAAGTCGAAGGTGGTGTCGATCACGTCGACGACGCTGCTGTACGTCAGGGCATTCTGGCGCGCCGCAACGTCTACGTCCGCTGATAGGCCTTGTCAACTGCCAAAGCCGAAACAAGCTCAGCGGCGCGCGAAGATGCAAGCGAAGCGTGGCCGGAGTTCGCCGGGATAGGCCCGAGCGATCCGCATGTGGCGAGAGACCTCCGGCGCGCGAGTGTGCGGGAATGTCGTTGGATGGTGCTCACGCGGCGCCTGCCTCGCGGTACTCGCAATCCACAGCGCTAGTGCGCGAGACTTCGCACGTGCTGGTACCAGTATGTGAACTACGCGCGAAGTGGTGACGTCGCGATCGCCTACCAAGTGATCGGGGACGGCCCCCTCGACGTCGTGCTCGTCCCTGACTGGGTCTCGAACCTCGTGTGGGCATGGCACACCCCCTACTGGCGCAGCTTCTACGAGCGGCTTGGCTCCTTCGCGCGTTTGATCGTCTTCGACAAGCGGGGGACGGGACTGTCCGATCGCCCCCGGTTCTTTCCCGACATGGAGACGCGGATCGACGATCTCCGCGCGGTCTTGGACGCGGTCGGGAGCGAACGCGCTGCGCTCGTCGCTGCCCAGGAGGGTTGCTGGATGGCGTCGCTCTTCGCGGCGACTTACCCGGAGCGGACGCGCAGCCTCGCCCTCTACCACCCGTGGCTTGGCCGCTCGGATTCGCGTCTCCTGCGCCCTTCCGAGGAGGACCTGGTCGACATGCGGGCTCGCTGGGGAACGAACGAGTTTGCGGACGAGATACTCATCGCTCTGTCTGGGCGAATGCTGGCAGCGGACGAGAAGTTTCGCGCCTGGTTCCGCGACTGGACTCGACTGTCGGCGAGCCCTGCGGGCGCTTACGCATTCTGGAAGATGCAACAAGAGGTCGACTTCCGCGACGTCTATCCCGCGGTCCACGTCCCGACGCTCGTGCTCTACCGCGAGTACCGTCCGGAGGCGAGGGACATGTATGGCGATGTCGCGCGACTGATCCCCAATGCGAAGCTGGTCGGGCTACCCGGGGAGGACTACGTCGGCATCTTTCTCGAGGACCCCGCACGCGAGATCGAGGCGTTTCTACGCGAGCTGCCCCGGCACACAGACCAGGAGCGCATGCTTACCACCGTGCTCTTCACGGACGTCATCGGCTCGACGGAGCGGATGTCGGAAATCGGGGACGCGAACTGGCGGGAGCTCGTTGAACGACATCACGATCTCGTTCGTCGCATGTTGACGCGGTATCGGGGGACGGAGGTCGATACCGCCGGAGACGGTTTCTACGCGACGTTTGACGGACCTGCGCGGGCTATCCGCTGTGCACGGGCGATCCAAACGGAGATCACGGGTCTTGGGATCGACGCCCGTGCGGGTGTCCACACCGGCGAGTGCGAGGTCATCGACGGGAAGCCAGGAGGTCTGGCAGTCGTGGTGGGGGCCCGTATCTCCGCCGCAGCCGAGGCGGGCGAGGTGCTCGTCTCCGGGACCGTCAAGGATCTGGTTGCCGGGTCTGAAATCGCGTTTGAGGACAAAGGAGAGCACGAGCTGAAGGGCCTCCCCGGCACGTGGAGACTCCACGCGGCTGAATCGGACTAGGGCATCGGGCTCTTGTTTGCGTCCGGGGCGGCCTGGAGACACGTCCTTCGCCTGTGCCAGCGTCCTCTCGCTTGAAGCATGTTTGCGGCGAGACGTGTCGTGATTTGTGTCAGATCAGGGTGACCATCGTCGCCCACCCCGGACAACGCCGAGTCGCAAACCGCGCAACCATCACGTCCCGACCTGCCCTGACCACGCCTGATCGGCGCCGGACAGAACTGTCACGCCGGAGGTCGCGGGGCGACTCGGGCGAGTCCGGAGGTCACCGGTGGTGCGAGTCACGCTACGCGAGCCGGGCGCACACCCCACTAGTCCCGAGGTGGGCGGCCTCGAGGAACTGGCATGTGGTCGCGCGCCCACTGCTCAACATCGGCGGTTCGCCAGATCGGACCCATCGCGAGGCGTGCTATCGGCCGCGGGAAGTCGCTCTTGGTTGTGTATCGACTCGCAGTTCTCTTCGTGACGCTCAACATTGCCGCTATCTCCGCAAGGCCGGCAAGCTGAGCCACTGGCCGAGGGTACGGGTCCCGCCTGATGGCACGCTGAATGTGTCTACTATGTAGACATCATGTCAGTTTTCGACTACACCGGGAGCCAGCTATCGGGACAGAGGCAGTTGTCGCCAGTGTGCGCGAAGGATCCGTCTCGATCGATGGAATCGCTGATCGACGCGTTCGAGTACTACCTCCGTCGCCAAGGGCGAGCCGAAGGGACGAAGGTCAAGTACCTGCAGGTCGTCCGTGGGTTCAACGACTGGGTCGGCGAGCGTGCTCTCACTACTCTCACGCCCGCTGATGTCGATCTCTTTCTTGGCGAGTGTGAAGCGGCATTCGAGCAGTCGAGGGGGCGCTCTCTGAGTCGGGCGACCGTGCGTGGCAAGATCGCCGCGCTTCGCAGTTTTTTCGACTACCTCGAACGCATGGGGCTTCTCGTCGATGAAACCGGGGCGGCGGTCAGAAATCCGATGCGGGCGGTAGTCGCACCGCCGGTCGAGCAGCGTGCCAACGACTTCCTCACTGCGGATGAGGACGCGGCGCTCCTTTCAGTCGAGTGCTCCGAACACGAACGGATAATCGTCTGGCTGCTCCGTTGGACTGGGTTGCGTGTCTCCGAGGCCTGCTCCCTCACGCTCGGTGACTTCGACCTCGCGCCCACTTCCGAACTGGTCCGTGTCCGAATCAGCAAGACGTCCTCCGGCCGCAGGAGCATCCCGCTCCCTCCTGTGCTCGTGCCCGAGATACACGCGTGGCTCCTCACCCTCGAGGGCCGCGGATTGAACGAGCCCACGACACCGTTCCTTGCTACTCGATGGGGAACGGCAATGAAACCGACTTTTGTGTGGCGAGTCGTCAAGCGCGTCGCCGCCCGCGCGGGCGTGCGGGTTGTCCAGTGCTCTTGCTCATCCGGACGCGTGACCCACCACGCGCCCGGCTGCCCACGGACCTTGAACGGCGAGAACTGCTCTGAACTGAGCCCGCATACGCTGCGCCGGACATATGCATCACATCTCATCAACCTCGGGCTTCGACTCGAGGTTGTCGCACGTCTCCTCGGGCACAGCAGTACGAGCGTCACAGAACGCAGTTACGCACAGCTCATGGGAACGACGATCAGACGAGAACTGTTCGCGGTGCTGGCGAGTCCGCTCGCGCAGTCGGTTGAGACCACTCACTGAGCTACTGCTCAAACCAGGTCGAGAGCTGCGTCTAATCGACCGCGCCGGAGTCTGACGACGCAACCCCGGAAGTCTCTGCGTCGTCGACCGCTTCAGGCCGCTCATGCCCGCGATCCGGAACGTGGGGTTTCCGTCCTCGTCGGGGAAAAAGTTCACAGTTACGTGCGTCACGTCGGAGGAGCCGCGATCCAGCTTCACGAGTGTGTTGAGCGCACTCACCCGGTCGCGCGAGCTCGCAGCCGAGTCGCCACCCAACCCAATCCGCTCGAGTTCGCGGATGTAGTCGACGCGCCCGGCTGGCTGCCGCTCGTCGCTCGTCTGTCGATCGATCGCAGGCGAAACTTTGTCAAGCAAGCGTTCGAGCTGTCGTGAGATGCGCGCGCGATGGTTGAAGAGAGAGCGCGCCTCTCCACGCTTGTCCAAGATTCCGCGTTCAGCGAGATCACGATCAATGGCTTCAAGAATCGCCATGTAGCTCGCGATCTCATGTATGGCGATGCGCTGGATCGCCGAGAACTCTGCCAACTGCAACAGACTCTGCTCAATCTCATTCGCTCGCTCCTCGTTCAGGCGGGCCGAGTAGGCGCCATAGCGAGCAGCGTTCGTGTTGCCTGGGTGGGAAGCAACGAGCGTCCCCGGATTCCCGTTCTTGTTCACCTATTGGAGTATGCCACCGAGGTTCGCGCCGCCATTAACCGGAATCCTCGCGGCAGCCACTCCCGCCTCACGGCGTTGCCAGCATAGACGCCAAGGCGCACAGAGCGCGGTTAATAGAACGCGCTCTCCATGCTCCAAAAACGGCATGACTAAGCCAGTGAACCGGCGTTTCGTTAATAGAACCGCTGCTCTATCCACTGAGCTACGGGGGCGCGCGGCAAGCGTAGCGCCGGGCTCAGCGTTGCTAGCGTGGCGCCGTGGGGCAGGCACTCGAGGGTCGCGTCCTGGCCGTCGCGGGCGGAGCCGGGAACCTCGGCCCGACCGTCGTTCGACGGCTCGTCGAGGCTGGCGCGCGCGCCTGTGTCTGCGGACGCGATCGGGAAGGGCTCGACGCACTCGCCGCCGAGGTCGGCGAGATCGACACCGACGTCGTCGATCTGCTCGATTCCGCCGCGACCCGGGAGTGGGCGACAACCCTCGCCGACCGCCACGGTCGAGTCGACGGTCTCGTGCACCTCGTCGGCGGCTGGCGCGGCGGAACGCCGATCGAGGATGCTCCGCTCGAGGACTGGGACTTCCTCGCCGACCTCCTCGTTCGAACCGTCCAGCACGCGACCCAGGCGTTCGCGGCGCACCTCATGGAAAGCGGGCACGGGCGCTTCGTCCTGATCTCGGCCGGGCAGGCGCAGGCTCCCACGCACCCGAACGCGGCCTATGCGGCGGCGAAGGCGGCCTCGGAGACGTGGACGCTCGCGCTGGCCGACCGCTTCCGCGGCACGGGCGCGACGGCGAACGTCGTCGTGGTCGGGGCCATCGTCACACCACAGATGCGCGCCGAGAGCCCCGACAAGGACTTCTCGACGTTCACGCCGGCGGAGGAGATCGCGGACGCGGTCGCCTATCTCTGCTCCGACGCCGCAGCATCGATGAACGGCCAGCGGCTCACGCTGCGCGGAGCCGTCTAGCGACCGCGCGCTCGCGGCGCAGCTGCAGGAGCGGGAGCAGGAAGAGGCTGCCGAGCACCGCCCAGAGGTAGAGCTCGGGCACGCCGAGAACGAGACAGACACCGAGCGCCGCCAGTTGCGTCGTCAGACCGAGGTTCGCGAGGACGCCGACGGTCAGCGAGTCGTGGTACGCGAGCCGTGCGCCGCGTGTCGCGTCGGGTCGATCCTCCCCACCGAGCGCGACGACGAACCGCCGGCGAGAGAACGCTCGCGCGAGACGGTCGAGCGGACCGAATACGACGCGATATGCCAGCTCGAGCGCGCGCTCCAGGGAGCTCCCCGTCCGAGCGGGCGAGGCTGGCTGCTCGCCACGCGCCTCGCGGTAGAGCTCCGTCGCGTTGTAGTCCGCAGCGAGCACGAGCGTCAGCGCCACGAAGGCCGCGAGCGCGAGGAGCGGTTCTCCGGTCACGACTGCGAGCGCGGCGAACACGGCGGCGTTGACCACGAGGTCGGCCAGGGTGTCCAGGTAGCGGCCGACGAGCGTGACTCGTCCCGTTGCGCGCGCGAGCGCGCCGTCGGCGTTGTCGAGGAGCGTCTTCACCTGGAGCAGGAGCGCGGCGAGGACGAGCTCCTCGCGAGCGAGCACCAGCGCCGCGAGCAGTCCGAAGCTCGCGTTCGCCAGCACCACGGCGGACGGCGGCACGCCCACTCGTGCGAGGGGTCTGACGATCACGTTGGAGAGCGGCCTGAACACCCACTCGAGCACGACTTCCCGTCCGGCGCGCCGTGCGTCGGGACGCTCGAGCGCCGGGCCGGCCGCGTTCTCCGTGGAGATCGTCATCCGCCGCGTCGATCGTAGATACTGGGCCGATGAGCGAAATGGATTGGAGCGAGGTCGACAAGGCGCTCGAGCGGACGTTCGAGTTCGCGGACTTCGTCGCCGCTCTCGCGTTCGTGAACCGCGTGGGCGAGCTGGCGGAGGCGGAGAACCACCATCCCGACATCGCGATCAACTACAACCGCGTGACGCTTCGCTGGTGGACGCATACCGCGGGTGGGATCACGGATCGCGACCGCGACCTCGCGTCGAAGACGGACTCGCTGAGCTAGCTCGCGCTCTTCGCCTTGACCACGACCACGGGGCACGCGGCCTCTGCGGTCACGTGCCGGCTGACCGAGCCGAGGAGCGCAGCCCGAAAGCCAGAGCGCCCGTGGGACCCGACGACCACCAGATCGGCGTCCTTGCTCTCGGCGACCAGCGCATCCTCGGCCGAGCCCTCGACGAGTCGCTTGTCCACGTCTGCGGCCGGCCCGAGGGCGAGCTCCACAGCGACGTCGAGAGCATCCCGAGCCGCAGTGTTCTCCGCGTCGAGCTGACCGGGTAGATCCCCGGCGGGCATTGCGAGCATCCCGGGCTCGGCGAGCGGGGCGGGAGGAATGAACGACCAGGCGTACAGGGCCACGAGCTCTGGCTTCGCGGAGGCGCGCTTCCTCCGCCGCCCAGCGGAGCGCCTCCACCGCGGCCTCCGACCCATCGACGCCGACGACGATCGTTCCGGGCATGCGGTCAGCCTACAACGGCGGCTGTAAGGTGGCTCGGTGGCCACGGAGACGCGCGTCACGCTCTACGACGTGGGTCCGCGCGACGGGCTTCAGAACGAGCCCGAGGTGCTCGAGCCGGAGACACGGGTCGAGCTCGTTCGGCGCCTGGTCGCCTCGGGGGTTCGGGCCGTGGAGGTGGCGAGCTTCGTCGATCCGCGCCGGGTGCCGCAGATGGCCGGAGCCGACGAGGTCGCGGCAGCGCTCACGCCGACCGACGGCGTCGTCTACGCAGGCCTCGCACTCAACGAGCGCGGGTACGAGCGTCTCGTCGAGACGGGACTCGGAGAGGTGCGCTTCGCGTTCGGCGTCACGGAGTCGTTCAACCAGCGCAACCAGGGTGCCTCCGTCGACGAATCGGTCGAGACCGCGCGCCGCGTCGTCGCCCGCGCGCGCGACGACGGCCTGCGCTCGGCCGTCACGCTGAGCGTGGCGTTCGGCTGCCCGTTCGAAGGCCCGGTGGATCCGGCGCCACGTCCTCGGGATCGCCGAGCGCGTGGCCGACCCCGCGCCGGACACGCTGCTGCTGGCGGACACGATCGGCGTCGCCGGGCCGAGCGAGGTGCGGACGCTCGTCGCCGATGCAGCCCGTCTCGGGGTCCCGGTCGGTGGCCACTTCCACAACACGCGCAGTACCGGCTACGCCAATGCGCTCGCGGCACTGGACGCAGGGGCAGTCGTGCTCGACGCATCGGTCGGCGGGCTCGGCGGGTGCCCGTTCGCGCCGAACGCGACCGGCAACATCGCGACGGACGACCTCGTCTACCTGCTCCACCGCGAGGGTGTCGAGACGGGGATCGACCTCGACGCCCTCATCGAGGTGTCGGAGTGGCTCGAGGGCGTCCTCGGGCGCCGCCTCGAAGGGCAGCTCTACCGCGCAGGGAACTTCGCCGCGCGCGCCTAGGGCCGCGCCGGGACGATCCTGCCCCGCACCTCGCCGAGCTCGCGCTCGCCCGCGCGGGCGCGGAGCACGACTTCGTCGTCGTCCTCGAGGAAGGCTCGCGTGCTTCCGTCGCCGAGGCGAATCGGATGCTCGCCGTTGCGCGTGAGCTCGATCAGGGAGCCCTCGCTCCCGTGCGTGGATCCCGAGATCGTCCCCGACGCGAACAGGTCGCCCGTCCGGATCGGACGCACCGTTCACGGTCGCGTGAGCGAGCTGCTGCGGCATCGTCCAGTACAGCCCGCGAGCGTTCGTGCGCGAGACCACCGTGCCCGAGAGCTCGACCTCGAGCTCGAGATCGAGCGCCCAGTCACCCGCGACCCGCAGATACGGGAGCGGCTCGGGCTCCTGCTCCGGAGCGGGCACGAAGCGATCCTCGAGCAGGGCGAGCGGAGTCACCCAGCCCGCCACCGAGGTCGCGAACGACTTTCCGAGGAACGGCCCGAGAGGCTGGTACTCCCACGCCTGGAGGTCCCGCGCGCTCCAGTCGTTGACGAGCACGACGCCGAAGACGTGGTCGCGAAACGCCGAGGCCGGGACAGGCGTTCCTCGTCGGCTGCCGACGCCGACCACGAACCCGAGCTCGAGCTCGATGTCGAGCCTGCGACTCGGGCCGAAGCGCGGCTCGGTCTCGCCCGGCGCGAGCGACTGCCCGGACGGCCGCACGATCGACGACCCGCTGACCACGACCGTGCCGCTGCGGCCGTGATAGCCGATCGGCAGGTGCCGCCAGTTCGGGAGCAGCGGATCCGCGTCGGGTCGAAAGAGGCGCCCGAGGTTCGTCGCATGCTCGAGCGACGAGTAGAAGTCGACGTAGTCGCCGACGGCGAAGGGCATGTGCACGGTTGCCGTCTCGAGCGCGACGAGGTCGGTGCCGCCGGAGACGGCCGCTTCGACGCGCGCGAGTGTCTCCTCCCACGCAGACCGCCCGCGCGCGAGAAACCCGTTCAGCGTGGGAGACCGGAACTCGGTACCGAGCCCGCGCTCGGCGAGGTCGAGGATCCCGTGCCCGACGCGGAATCCCACGCGCGGCTCGCCGCCGTCGACCGAGAACACGCCGAAGCCGACTCCGCCGTTCACGCCAGCAGCCCCAAGGCTTCGAGCTCCTCGACCGGCTCGAAGAAGCTGCAGCTTCCGATCGAATGGAACCGGTTTCGCCGCGCGTCCGCGAGCTCGGCGACGCCGGCCGAACGATCGCGCCACCCGAACGCGTCGGGCGTGAGCGAGAACGACTCGGCGTCCCACTCCGCGAGCGCGTCCTCCTCGTCGTCCGAAGACGGCGGCAGCGAGCAGGTTCAGGAAGCCGTGCTCGCCGTTCGAGCCGACCGCGTGGTGGAGCCCGGCCGTCGCCTTGAAGACGAGGTCGCGCGCTCGGCACGCGCGGACGAAGTCCGCGAGCCGCTCGAGGTCCGGCGTCGAGTCGCCACCGCAGCGGACCTTCGCCCGGAGGCCGTGCGCGGCCACGGCGTCGAGGCGCTCCCCCAGATCGTCGTCGAGCGGGACCTCGACGTAGATCTCGCCGGCGAGCGACGCCAACCCACCGAGCTCGTCGCGGAACCGCACCTCGACCGACTCCGGCTGCGTCTCCGCCGGGAGCGCGTCGTCGAGCACGACGCTGAGCTCGCGGTCGAGCCCTCCGAGCGCGTCCAGCTGCGATGCCGGCCAGACGAGCCGGGCGAGCACGAAGGAATGCGTGCTCGACTGCGCGCGAGCGTCCTCCGCGACCGCTTCCGCCGGAGGAAGCGACGCCGGCGGGAACGTCGGCGCGTGGTCGATCAGCCGCCCGAGCAGGGCGTGGCGTGCGTCGCTCTCGCCCATCACGACCTCATGCTCCGGCTGCCTCGGCCTTCCGCAGGCCGAGGAACGCCCAGGTCCAGAACGCCACGCCCATGGCGAGCGCGATCGCGAAGGCGCCGAGGACGTGCGGTGCGTCGCCGGCGATGAAACCGCGCCCCGTCTCGATCAGGTACGTGAACGGATTCACCGTAGCGACGTTCTCGATCCAGCCCTCGAGCAGTCCGAGCGGGACGTAGACCGGGGCGAAGAAGAGCACGAGGAACACCGGCATCTGCATGAGCGGCGCGGCCTGGATCGTCCGGAACCGCATTGCGATCCCGCCCGCCCAGAAGAACCCGCAGAAGTTGACCAGGAGCGCGAGGACGTACAGCCCGACGAGGTCGACCGGCCCTCCGCCCACGTTCATCCCGAAGATCAACGCGACGACCGTGAGCACGATCGCGACGATCAGCCAGCGCACGAGCGCGGCGAGCGCGTAGCCGAGCACGATGCCGATTCGGTTCGGCGCGGCGAGCAGGAGGCGCTTCGCGAACCCACCTTCGAAGTCCCGCGCAAGCCCGAAGCCGGTGAAGACGCCGCTGAACGCCGCCGACTGGAGCAGCACGAAGACGAACTGGAACGCGGTGTAGCCCGGCTCGAAGTCGAAGCCCGGGATCTCGTTCAGCTGGGAGAGGCCCCCGGCGAACGCGGTGAAGAAGAAGAGCGGGAACATCATGGTCGGGAGGAAGATCTGCGGGTTCGTCAACGCGTTCTTCAGCGTCCGCCAGGCGACGCCCGAGGTCACGTCCCAGAGCCTCATGTCCGCGTCAGCCGTGTGCGGAGGGCGCGCGCCGCCAGTGCGAGCGAGACGAGACCGAGGACGATGACGAACCCGAAGCCGAGCGCGAGCGCCTGCCAGTCCCAGCCGGTGATGATCAGGCTGCGGACACACTCGATCATGTACGAGACCGGGTTCAGCGTCGCCGCAGTCCGGAACCAGTCCACGCTCGATGAGGTTCCGCGGGGCGTTCATCGACGAGATGAACAGGAAGACGAAGAGCACGGGGAAGAGCGCCTGGATCGTCTCGCCCGAGCCCGTCCTGAAGGCCAGCCAGGCGCCCAGCGCGCCGAAGGCGAGCGACACGATCGCGCCGTAGAGGAGGAGCACCGCGATCCCGGCCGGGCCCGATGCGAACTCCACTCCGGCGGCGAGCCCGACCACGATGTAGAAGAGCACCTGGACGACGCCCAATGCGACGACGCCGGCGAGCTGGCCTGCGAGGAGCGGCCAGTCGCGCAGCGCCGTCAGCGAGAGGCGGTTGATGAACCCCGTCTGGACGTCGCGAGCCAGGTCCGTGCCGGCGTTCATCGTCGAGAAGAGCGCGCCCTGGATGAACGGCACGGCGAGCGCGAAGGCGAGGAACGAGTCCGTCGGGAAGCCGGGCAGGTCGGTCGAGGCCCGAAGCCCGCCCGCGTTCACGGCCATGAGCGCGACCGGGAAGACGAGAGGCGGGATGATGCTCGCCGGCTGACGCGACGTGCGCACGACCGAGCGGCGGGCGATCGCGCCGACCTGGGGCCAGGTCGAGCTCATTGCCGCTGCTTCTCCTGGTGCTCGGAGTCGGCCTCCTCGGTCGCACCCTCGAGCGTGCGTCCGGTCTTCGCGAGAAAGACGTCGTCGAGGGTCGGCGCGCGGAGCTCGATGTCGGCGATGTCGACACCGTTCGCGTCGACGGCGCGGACGATGTCGGTCAGCCCCAGCCCGTCGCGCAGCCGTACGGCGACGTCGCGCGTGGAGGCGAGCGGCTCGCCGAACTGTGCGAGGAACTCCGCGATGCGCGGGCGATCCTCGTCCTTGTGCGGGATCGCGTGGACGCTCGGCCGGCCGATCTCGGCCTTGAGCTCCGTCGGCGTGCCCTCGGCGACGATCCGGCCCTGGTCGATGATCCCGACCCGGTCGGCGAGGACGTCCGCCTCCTCGAGGTACTGGGTCGTCAGGAACACCGTGACGCGATCCTCGCGCTGCAGCAGCGCGACCTCCTCCCAGAGCGCCGTCCTCGACTGCGGGTCGAGCCCGGTCGTCGGCTCGTCGAGGAAGAGGATGCGCGGGCTGTGGATCAGCGCGAGCGCGAGATCGAGCCGCCGCTTCATCCCGCCCGAGTAGCCGGACACCTTGCGATCGGCCGCATCGGCCAGGCCGACGCGATGGAGGAGCTCCTCCGCACGCGACCGCCGCTGGTCCTTGCGGACGCCCTGGAGCGTGGCCTGCAGGCGGAGGTGGTCGCGGCCGGTGAGCAGCGGGTCTAGTGCCGCCTCCTGGAGAGCGACGCCGATGAGCGAGCGCACCTTCGGCCCGTCCTTGACGACGTCGAACCCCCCGACGCGCGCCGTCCCCGCGGTGGGCGGCAGCAGCGTGGTCAGGACATGGACCGTGGTCGACTTGCCTGCCCCGTTTGGTCCGAGGAAGCCGTAGATCTCGCCGGGAGCGACGGAGAGATCGATGCCGTCGACGGCTCGCGGGCCCTTCCGGTACTCACGGACGAGGCCTTCGACCTCGATCCCGTTCTCGTCCGTCACCGTCCAACACTAACGAGAGCACTCGGGAGCACTGCAGGTGCACGCCCCCCGGCTACCACCAGGAGGGACGCCGGTGCGCCCCATTGGCCAGCCCGGCGCTGCGCGGGAGCCTGGATGCAGTGGTGCAAGCAACGGATGGGGGGCAGGTCATGAAGCTCAATCTCGCAACTCGCGCGGCGCGCTGGAGCGCCGACCACTGGAAGACCGCGACCTTCGGCTGGATCGCGTTCGTGATCGCGGCCGTCGTCCTGGGCGGGGCCGTCGGCACCAAGCAGCTGACGGACAGCGAAGCCAGCCCCGGTGAATCCGGCCGCATGTCGCGGATCCTCGACGCCGGGTTCGACGAGCCTGCGGAGGAGAGCGTCCTCCTGCAGAGCCGCACGCTCGACGTGGAGAGCCCGCGCTTCCGGGCAGCCGTCGCGGACGTGGTCGACCGGATCGCGGCAACGGGCGTCGCAGCTCGGATCGAGAGCCCACTCGCCCCGGTGAACACCGAGCTGATCTCGAAGGACGGCCGTTCGGCTCTCGTCACGTTCGACATCCGGGGCGACCCGGAGACGGCGGTCGAGCGGATCGGCCCCGTCGTCGACGCCGTCGCCGCAGCGAAGGCCGCTCATCCCGAGCTGTACGTCGGCAGCTTCGGCGAGGCCACTGCGGACAAGGAGATCGACGGGAGCGTCGGCGAGGATCTCGCTCGCGCGGGCCTGCTGTCGCTTCCGGTCACGATCGTCGTCCTGATCGTCGCCTTCGGTGCACTGGTGGCAGCGGGCATCCCGCTCCTGCTCGCGCTCACGGGCGTGCTGGCGACGATGGGTCTGCTCGCGCTGCCGAGCCAGGTCTGGCCGGTCGACGAGAACGTGAGCGCGGTCGTGCTGCTGATCGGGCTCGCGGTCGGGGTCGACTACTCCCTCTTCTACTTGAAGCGGGAACGCGAGGAGCGGGCAGCGGGACGCAGCGAGCGCGCAGCGCTCGAGGCTGCCGCGGCGACCTCCGGCCGAGCGGTGCTCATCTCGGGCCTGACGGTGATGATCGCCATGGCCGGCATGTTCCTGACCGGCGACAAGACGTTCGGCTCCTTCGCAATGGCGACGATCATGGTCGTCGCGATCGCCGTGGTCGGATCCCTGACCGTCCTGCCCGCGCTGCTGTCGCGGCTGGGCGATCGCGTGAACACGGTTCGCGTCCCCCTCCTCCACCGCCTGCAGACGGCCGCAGGGAGGGCGGATCTGGGGCTGGACGCTCGACCGCGTGCTACGGCGACCTCTCGTCGCGGCCGCAGCGTCGGCCGGGCTGTTGCTCGCTCTGGCGCTGCCGGCGCTCGGTATGAAGACCGTCGTCCCGGGCATCGAGGCGCTCCCGCAGGACCTCGCCGTCGTCGAGGCCTACGAGCGACTCGAGAGCTCGTTTCCCGGCGAGCAGGAACCGGCGGTCGTCGTCGTCGAGGCTCCTTCGATCGACGACCCGCGGGTCGAAAGCGCAATCGTCGACCTCCGCCGCGAGGCGCTCGCGACCGGCCGCGTCCACGAGCCCGTCACGACCAGGATCAACGACGCCCGGACGGTCGCGCGACTCGACTTCCCGATCGACGGGACCGGGTCGGATCAGGCGTCGTACGACGCCGTCTCGGCGCTGCGCGAGGACGTGCTCCCAGCGACGGTCGGCCGCCTTGACAGGGTCGAGGCGGGCGTGACGGGTGAGACGGCAGGGTCGATGGACTTCCAGTCCGCGCTCCGCGGCAAGGCGCCTCTCGTGTTCGCGTTCGTGCTCGTGCTCGCATTCGTGCTCATGCTCGTCTCCTTCCGTTCGATCGTGATCGCGACCAAGGCGGTCGTGCTCAACCTGCTCTCGGTCGCGGCCGCGTACGGCGTGCTCGTGCTCGTGTTCCAGCACGGCTGGGGGAGCAGTCTGCTCGGCGTCGAGTACACGGGCGGTGTGATGGCGTGGCTGCCGGTGTTCATGTTCGTGATCCTCTTCGGGCTCTCGATGGACTACCACGTGTTCATCCTGAGCCGCATCCGGGAGGCGTACGACCGCGGCATGAGGACCGAGGACGCGATCGCGTACGGCATCAAGTCGAGCGCAGGCGTCGTCACGAGCGCCGCGATCGTGATGGTCTTCGTGTTCTCGATCTTTGCGACGCTCTCGCTGATCATGATGAAGCAGTTCGGCGTTGGCCTCGCGACCGCGGTGCTGATCGACGCGACGATCGTCCGGGGCGTCCTCCTTCCGGCGAGCATGAGGCTGCTCGGCGAGTGGAACTGGTACCTGCCGTCCTGGCTGCGCTGGCTGCCGAGCGTGAAGCTCGAGGGCTCGGCGCCCAGGGCAGCGGAGGCTCGCTAGGATGAAGCGGCTCGTGGCGCCGCTCGTCAGCTCGGCGACGTATCGGGCTCTGGCCTTCTACGTCGCCGAGCTGGTGCTGGGCGTGATCGGGTTCACCCTGCTCATCGCAGGGTGGACCGTCACGCTCGTCTTCGCGATCACCCCGCTCGTCGTGCCGCTGCTGATCGGCCTCAGATTCGCCGTCGGACAGCTCGCGCGCGCCGAGGGGGCCCTGGCCAGGGAGCTGCTCGGCGCCGCGGTCGATCCCCCGACCTCGTCGGGCGGAAGCGGCTTCTGGAACCGGGGCCTGAACGTCGTCCGCGACCCGGCGTTCTGGAAGCAGCAGGGCCATCTCCTGCTGGCCTGGCCGCTCGCGCTGATCCCACTGGCCCTCTTCGCGTGGGCACTCGAGCTGATGTCCGTCCCGATCTGGTACCGGTGGGTCGACTCGAGCGACGTGGTCGGCTTCCTCCAGGTGAACACCTTCGCACGCGCGCTCGTCCCGGCAGGCCTCGGCCTCGTGCTCCTCGTCGCCGCGGCGCACCTCGTGGGGCTGTACGCGAGGTTCTCCCGCTGGCTCGCATCTCGCCTTCTCGCAGGCGATGCTGGAGAGATGCGATCGCAGGCGGAGGTACGTGCGCGGCGCCTCCAGGCGCTGACCGTCTGGGCGTTGACCGCGACGAGCATCGTCGGGACGCTCGTCGTCATCTGGGCGCTGACGTCGGGCGGGTACTTCTGGCCGATCTGGCCACTGCTCTCGGTTGCCCTCGTCGTCGGCATCCCGGGCTGGATCGTCCTCGTCCTCGAGCGCCCCGAGATCTCGCGATTCACCCTGGGCAGCCAGGCGCTCGCGATCCAGGTCGGCGTGTCGGTGGTGTTGCTCGGGTTCCTCGTGGCGGTGTGGGCGATAACCACCCACGGTTACTTCTGGCCGATCTGGCCGGGCCTGGCACTGGCCCTGCTGGCCGCCGTCCATGCCGCGGTCGTCTACGGGCGTCGCGCGCACCGGATCGAGCGGCTCGAGGAGAGCCGCGCCGCCGCGGTCGACGTGCAGGAGTCCGAGCTCCGCCGCATCGAGCGCGACCTGCACGACGGCGCGCAGGCTCGCCTCGTCGCGCTCGGCATGAGCATCGGCATGGCCGAGGAGAAGATGCGAACGGATCCGGAGGGCGCGCAGGCCTTGCTGGCCGAGGCCCGGACCGACGCCCGTCAGGCGCTCGTCGAGCTCCGCGACCTCGCCCGCGGCATCCACCCGCCGATCCTCACGGACCGTGGCCTGGAGGCGGCGGTCGCAGCGCTCGCCACACAGGGGCCGGTGCCGGTCGCGCTCTCCGTCGACGTTCCGACCCGACCGTCGCCAGCGGTGGAGACCGCCGCGTACTTCGTCGTCGCCGAGGCCCTCGCGAACGCGATCAAGTACGGGGAGCCGGAGCGCATCGAGATCAGGATCCGGCGAGCGAACGGCACGCTGATCGCCGAGATCGAGGACGACGGGCGAGGCGGAGCAGACCCGGCCGGCCACGGGCTGACCGGCCTCGCGCAACGGGTGCGTGCGCTGGACGGGAGGCTGTACATCGAGAGCCCGGCGGGAGGACCGACGACGGTGAGGGCGGAGCTTCCGTGCGCGTAGTCATCGCCGAGGACCTCGCACTCCTGCGGGACGGCCTCTCGCGCCTCCTCCGGGACAACGGGTTCGAGGTCGTCGCAGCCGTCGAGGACGCGGGCGCGCTCCTGCGCGTGATCGCCACCGAGAAGCCGGACATCGCGATCGTGGACATCCGACTCCCGCCGACGTTCCGCGACGAGGGTGTACGCGCGGCCGTCGAAGCTCGCCGGCGAGCACCCGACACGGCGATCCTGGTCGTCTCGCAGTACGTCGAGCACACCTACGCCACCGAGCTCCTGGCGGACGGGCGCGGCGGCGTCGGCTACCTCCTAAAGGACCGGATCATGGATGTGTCCGACTTCGTCGACGCAGTCCGTCGCGTCGCCGAGGGAGGCACCGCCCTCGACCCAGAGGTCGTCGCGCAGCTCTTCTCACGGCGGCAGGAAGGCCCGCTCTCGAACCTGACGCCCCGCGAGCTCGAAGTCCTCGCCCTGATGGCCGAAGGCCGCTCGAACGCGGGCATCGCGAAGGCGCTCGTCCTCACCGTCGGCGCGGTCGAGAAGCACATCGCAAGCATCCTCGGCAAGCTCGATCTTCCGCAGTCGGAGACCGATCACCGCCGAGTCCTGGCGGTGCTCACCTACCTCCAGCAGTAGCGCCGCTACGCGAGCGGCTCGAGCGGGAGCTTGCTGGCGACGACCGGCTTGCCGCCGCGCTGGTACGCGACGTCGACCGAGTCGTTCTGCCGGTACGTGCCGGCGACTCCGATCCACAACGAGAGCCAGCGCCAGAAGCCGAGCTTGCCTTCGGTCCTGAGCTCGCGGTCGAAGACGAGCGTCCGTCCGTCGACGCGGAAGTCCGTTCCCTCCCCCTGCTGAATGCCGTTCACGAAGACCTCGAAGGGGCGCACGACGTCTGCGGGAAGACGCACGCGGGTTCTCGTCGGCGTCGCGGAAGGCACGTTCATAGAATGGCAGCCGGTGCGCGTGCTCCTCTCTCTCGCCCAGTTCGCCCCGGTCTCGCCCGAGTCGCCGAACGCCGAGGGAATCCGAGACAGCTACCTCTTCGTCTCGATCTTCGTCCTCGCGATCTTCGTTCTCGTCGAGGGACTGCTGATCGCGTTCATCTGGCGCTACCGCCGTCAGAAGCGCGATCGCTTCGCCGACGGCGCCCAGGTTCACGGCGCCACCCGACTCGAGCTCATGTGGACGGTGTTCCCCGTCGTCGTGCTGTTCCTCATCGCCGCGTTCGTGTTCATCGAGCTGCCCGGAATCAAGAACGTGCCCGACGCCGAGGCAGGCGCTGAGGTCTTGGAGATCGACGTCTCCGGCCACCAGTTCTTCTGGCAGTACGACTACGAGAACGGCGCGACCGCGATCGACACTCTGCGAGCACCTGTCGGTATCCCCGTGCTTCTGAGGGTCACGGCGCCCGACACGGACGTCATTCACTCCTGGTGGATTCCCTCCCTCGGCGGGAAGATCGACGCGATCCCCGGGACGGAGACCGAGACGTGGTTCCAGGCGACACGCACCGGCTTGTTCCAGGGACAGTGCGCCGAGCTCTGCGGCGTCGAGCACGCACGCATGCTCGCCTCGGTCGAGGTCGTGACCGCAACGGAGTTCGAATCCTGGCTCGACGAGCGCGCGCAGGAGCAGGAGGCCGGCACGGGCGAGCTCGGCAAGGAGACGTGGGACGGCGTCTGCGCCAAGTGCCACGGGCCTGAGGGCGAGGGAGGCGAGGGCCCGCGCATCGCCGGCTCGCCGACGCTGACCGACGTGGACGAGATCACGAACCTCGTGCGAAATGGCCGAGGCGAGATGCCCGCGGTCGGCGCGGACTGGACCGACGAGCAGATCCAGGCGCTCGTGACCTTCCTCGAGGAGGACCCGCCGAGTGGCAGTTAGTAGACAGACCGTCCCCGCCTGGCAGCGCGGCAAGGTCGCGAGCTGGCTCGTCACGACCGACCACAAGCGGATCGGGATCCTCTACATCTCGACCTCGCTCGTCTTCTTCGTGCTCGCGGGCATGATGGCACTCGCCTTCAGGATCCAGCTCGCTCAGGCGAACGCGGACGTGATCGGCGCCGACCGCTACAACGAGCTGATCACGATCCACGGCACGGCGATGGTCTTCCTCGTCGTCGTCCCGCTTCTCGCCGGCTTCGCCAACTACCTCGTGCCGCTCATGATCGGCGCGCGGGACGTCGCATTCCCGCGCCTGAACGCGCTCTCGTACTGGCTCTTCGTCCTGGGCGGCGTCGTGCTCATGCTGAGCTTCTTCGCCGAGGGCGGCGCGAGCAAGGCCGGCTGGACGCTCTATCCGCCGCTCTCGGTCCAAGCAGCCGGGCAACGGCGTCGATCTGCGGATCCTCTCGCTGCACATCCTCACGGCCTCGTCCCTCGCCGGCGCGATCAACTTCATCGTGACCATCCACAACCTGCGGACGCGCGGGATGAGCTGGGCGCGCCTGCCGCTGTTCGTCTGGTCGATCGAGATCTTCGCGGTGATCCTCGTCGTGATCCTGCCCGTGCTCTCGGCGGGACTGACGCTGCTCCTCCTCGACCGCGGTCTGTCGATCGGGCCATGGGACGTTCAGACGAACTTCTTCAATCCCGCGGAGGGCGGCTCGGCGGTGCTCTACCAGCACGCGTTCTGGTTCTTCGGGCACCCCGAGGTGTACGTGATCATCCTGCCTGCGTTCGGGATCATCTCGGAGGTCCTCCCGGTCTTCGCGCGCAAGCCGATCTTCGGCTACAAGGCGATCGCCGTCTCGACCGTGGCGATCGGGTTCTTCTCGATGCTCGTGTGGGCGCACCACATGTTCACGGTCGGGCCTCCCGTTCTCGCTGCAGGCCTTCTTCATGATCGCGTCGATGGTGATCGCGGTCCCGACGGGGATCAAGATCTTCAACTGGCTCGCGACGCTGTGGCGCGGGAACCTGAGCTTCGAAACGCCGATGCTCTTCGCGCTCGGCTTCCTCTCGGTCTTCGTGATCGGGGGCCTCTCGGGGATCTATCTCGCCGCGTTCCCGATCGACTGGCAGGTGCACGACACCTACTTCGTCGTCGCGCACTTCCACTACACGATCTTCGGCGGCGCGATGTTCGCGATCTTTGCCGGCCTCTACTACTGGTGGCCGAAGATGTTCGGGCGGCTGCTCGACGAGCGCCTCGGCAAGTGGCACTTCTGGACGCTGATGGTCGGCTTCAACCTGGCGTTCTTCCCACAGCACTTCGCCGGTCTCGAGGGGATGCCTCGGCGCGTCTACACGTACGCCGACGAGAGCTGGGAGGGGTACAACCTCGCATCGACAATCGGCTCGTGGGTGATGGGAGTCGCCATCCTGTTCTTCATCGTGAACGTGTGGCGGACGCAGAAGCACGGCGCGCGAGTCGGCAACGACCCGTGGCAGGCGGACACGCTCGAGTGGTACACGACCTCGCCGCCGCCGGAGCACAACTTCGACCAGGTGCCGTACGTGCGGAGCGCGCGGCCCCTCTACGATCTGCGGAGAGAGCTGAAGGAGAAGCGTGGAGCTCGAGAGCCTGTCTAGACCCGCGCGCCGTCCCCCCGGCGCGCTGTTCCGGCTGTGCGCGACGGGGAGTGCCGTCGCGGTCGGGCTCGTGGTCGTCAGCGCAGTGCTCGAGCTCGGAACGACGCACTGGGGGCTCGCGCTCGTGGCGCTGCCGCTCCTCGTGGCGAACGCCGTGCTCGCGAGGCTCGCGTACCCGTCCCTCCTGCTTCGCTCCCTCGCAGCGCTCGTGGCGTTCCTTGCGGCGATCGCGCTCGGTGGCGCCGTCGCCTGGTCGGACGGCGCAACCTGGGCGAGCGCGCTGCACGTCGGCGGAGCCGCCGTGGCCCTGGGTCTGAGCCTGCTCGTCGTCGCCGGCGCATTCCGGCATGAAGCGGTCCCGCTCGCGTCGGCGCGCGACTACCTGACGCTGACGAAGCCGCGGATCATGACGCTCCTCCTCCTGACCGGCGGCGCGGGCATGTTCGTGGGGGCGCAGGGCGTTCCGCCGCTCGGGCTCTTCGCCGTCACGATGCTCGGGCTCGCGCTCGCCTGCGGCGGCGCCTCGGCACTCAACCACGTGCTCGACCGCGACATCGACCGACTCATGGGCGAGCGCACGAAGGCGCGGCCCGTTGCCGCCGGCCGCGTCACCCCGGAGCAGGCGCTCGAGTTCGGGCTCCTCCTCTCCGCGCTCTCGTTCGCGCTGCTCGCATCGGCGGTGAACGTGCTGACCGCGGTGCTCGCGCTCGTCGGGAACCTGTTCTACGTCGTCGTCTACACGCGGTGGCTCAAGCGCTCGACGCCGCAGAACATCGTCATCGGGGGCGCGGCCGGGGCAGTCCCGCCGCTCGTCGGGTATGCGGCCGCGACCGGCAGCCTCGCGCTCCCGGCGCTGTGGCTGTTCCTGATCGTGTTCCTGTGGACGCCGCCGCACTTCTGGGCGCTCGCGCTGATGATCAAGAACGCCTATGCCGCGGCGGGCGTGCCGATGCTCCCCGTCGTCCGCGGCGACCGCGAGACGGCGCGCCAGATCGTCCTCTACTCGATCGCGATGGTCGCGTTCACGGTGGTCGTGGGCTACTGGCTCGGCCCGCTCTACACCGCCGCCGCGGTTGCGCTCGGAGTCGTGTTCGTGGGGCTCGCGGTGTTGCTACGGCACGACCTGACGCGGGCGCGCGCGCAGGTGCTCTTCCACTACTCGCTCCTCTACCTCGCGCTGCTCTTCACCGCGGCTGCGCTGGACCCGGTGCTCCTGTGAACGAGAACGATCTCGCCCGCCGCAACCTCCGCTTCGGCTGGGCGCTGTTCGGGCTGTTCTGGCTGCTCTTCCTCGGAACCGCCCTCGTCGCCGTGCTGTACCTCCAGCTGGATTGAATTGTGCGCAAGATCGGAATCCGTTCGCACGGATTCCGATCGCGCGAAGATCCCTGAAGGCGGGCGCTTCGCGCCCGCTGCGCGGTCGATAGTGTCGAGCGATGAGCCAGGATCTCAAGCTGGCGCTGCGTCTCGCAGACGCTGCGGATGCGATCTCCACTCCACGCTTTCGCTCCGGCCTGACCGTCGAGACCAAGCCCGACCTGACGCCGGTC
This sequence comes from uncultured Gaiellaceae bacterium, assembly GCA_963808865.1. Lineage (GTDB taxonomy): Bacteria > Actinomycetota > Thermoleophilia > Gaiellales > Gaiellaceae > GMQP-bins7. The sequence continues at coordinate 43,025 of CAWEGY010000009.1, forward strand.
ACCGAGGCCGACCGCGCCGTCGAGGCCGAGCTGCGCCGGCTGCTCGCCGAGGAGCGCCCGGACGACGCGATTCTCGGCGAGGAGGAAGGCGAGTCCGGGTCGTCTGCGCGGCGCTGGATTCTCGATCCCATCGACGCGACGCGCAACTATGCGCGCGGCAATCCCGTCTGGGGAACCCTGATCGCGCTCGAGGAGTCAGGCCGCGTCCGTCTCGGCGTCGTCTCCGCGCCGCTGCTCGGCCGGCGCTGGTGGGCGGAGCGGGATGCAGGCGCCTGGGCCGACGGCGAACGAATGGCAGTCTCCGCGGTCTCACGCGTGGAGGACGCCGTGCTGTCGTTCCCGCTCGACCGAGCCGTGCCCGACCTCGCGCGCCGCGCTTGGAACGCGCGCGGGTTCGGCGACTTCTGGGCGCACATGCTCGTCGCCGAGGGTGCCGTGGACGGAGCGATCGACTCGGTCAGCGTGCGCGAGTGGGATCTCGCAGCGGTGCAGGTAATCGTCGAGGAGGCGGGCGGCCGCTTCTCGGACTTCAGCGGCGAGTCTCGCATCGACGGGGGAAGTGCCGTCTCCTCGAACGGCCGCCTCCACGACGAGCTGCTCGCCGCTGTCGCCGGCTCGTTGCCGTGCGCCCTAGATCGCCGGTGCCGGCTCGGGGGAGGGCGTCACGCCCTCCTCACGCAGCCGACGCAGGACGTCGTGGATGTCGGCGATCTCCTGCTCGAGATCCTTCTGGCGCTCCTCGAGCGCTTTCTGGAGCTCTTCGCGATTCGGAGCACGTTGCTCGCGCTTGCGTCTGTGGTGTCCGTGGTGTCTTCCACACATGGTCAATCACCTCCCTTCCCTGCACGTTCGAGGAATGCGGTGAGGCCATCACGTAGGCGCTCGACCGCTGGCAGCCACGACGTGAGCACATCACGCCCGTCGTCAGTGAGCGTGTACGTCCGCTTCGCCGGGCCGGGGAGTTCGGGACTCCACTCGGACGCGACGAGTCCCTCGTTCTCGAGGGAACGTAACATCCGGTACAGGTTCCCGACGTCCACTCTCTCGTCGCCGGAGACCTCCGGAAGCCGCTCGAGCAGCTCGTAGCCGTGGGTCGGCCGGTCTGCAAGCAGCATGAGAAGGGCAGGCTCGGCGAACCGCTCGACACGCGCGCGCACCTCCCACTCGCCGCGTTCGTTGCGGGAGCGGTTGCGCGCGCGTACTCGTCGGTGGCGGTGCATCGCCACGAGTATATGCAAATTACATATGTATGAGGCGAGGGAACGTCAGACGAGCGCGGCGCGCTTCTCGTCGATCCCGGAGATGAGCGTCTGGAACGAGTCCGAGAACTTCTGCACGCCTTCGGTCTCGAGCGTGGCGACCACGTCGTCGTAGTCGACTCCCGCCCCGGCCAGCTCGTCCAGCAGCGCGTGAGCCTCGGCGAGCCCCTCCTGGAGCGTGTCGCGCACCTCGCCGTGGTCCTGGAAGGCCTCGACCGTCTCCAGCGGCATGGTGTTCACGGTGTTCGGCCCGATCAGCTCCTCGACGTAGAGGACATCGCGGTATGCCGGGTTCTTCGTGGAAGTCGAGGCCCACAGGCATCGCTGAGGACGCGCGCCGGCCTTCGCCAACCGCTCCCAGCGCTCCCCGGAGAACGTCTCCAGGTAGTGCTCGTACGCGAGCTTCGCGTTGGCGATCGCAAGTCGGCCCTGCAGGTCCTCGCGCCCGACCTCCTCGAGGCGCCGATCCGCCTCCGTGTCGACGCGCGAGACGAAGAAGCTCGCGACCGAGGGCACGCGCCAGGGATCGCCACCCGACGCGACCAGGCGCTCGAGGCCGGCGATGTACGCCTCGGCCACCTCTGCGTAGCGAGCGAGCGAGAAAATGAGCGTGATGTTGATCGGTCGTCCCGCTGCGATCGAGTCCTCGATGGCACCGAGACCCGGTTCGGTCGCGGGAATCTTGACGTAGACGTTCTCGCGGTCGACCAGCTCCGAGAGCCGTCTCGCCTCCTCGAACGTGGCCTGCTGCTCGTACGCGAGGTCGGGGTCGACCTCGATGGAGACGAACCCGTCGAGGCCGTCCGTGCGCTCCCACACCGGCCTCAGCAGATCGCACGCGCGTTGCACGTCGGCGACCGCGAGCCGGACGAAGATCTCCTTCGGGTCGTCCTCGCGCTCCAGCTCCTCGCGCAGCTGCTCGTCGTACCAGTCGCCCTTGGACAACGCCTTCTCGAAGATCGTGGGGTTGGACGTCACGCCGACGACTGCGTCCTCGTCCGCGAGCCGCTGGAGCTCGCCCGTGTCGAGCATCTCTCGGGAGAGCGAGTCCATCCAGACGCTGACTCCGTGCTCGGAAAGCTGGTGCAGACGACTCTTCGCCATGAGGACACGTTACCTCGCAGCCCGATCGGGAAACAGGAAACCTAGAATGCCGCCGATGACCGCAACCGAGCGGCGCAGAGCGCTGGCGCAGCAGTTCAGGGTCGACTCGATCCGCATGGCCGCGCGCGGCGAAGTCAGGCCATCCGACGTCTGCGATGTCCGCCGCCGAGCTCATGTCGGTGCTCGCGGACGGGTATCTGCGCTACGACTTCGACGAGCCGAAGAGCCCGGCGAACGACCGGCTCGTCTTCTCCAAGGGTCACGCCTCGACCTTGCTCTATTCGATCTATCGCTCCGCAGGTGCGATCACGGAGGACGACCTCGATACGTACCGCGTCTTCGGGAGCCGGCTCGAGGGGCACCCGACGCCGATCCTGCCGTGGGTCGACGTCGCGACGGGCTCGCTCGGCCAGGGCCTTCCCATCGGCGTCGGGATGGCGCTCGCCGCCAAGTACCTCGAGAAGCTTCCGAGCCGCGTGTGGGTGCTGTGCGGCGACAGCGAGATGGCCGAGGGCTCGATGTGGGAGGCGTTCGAGCACGCCGCGCACTTCGAGCTCGACAACCTCACGGCGATCATCGACGTCAACCGTCTCGGGCAGCGCGGCGAGACGATGGTCGGCTGGGACGTCGACGTCCACGCCGAGCGCGCGAGAGCGTTCGGGTGGCACGCGATCACGCTCGACGGACACGACCTCGACGCCGTCGATCGCGCTTTCGCCGAGGCGGTCGAGACGAAGGGGCGACCGACCGTGCTCGTCGCCAGGACCGAGAAGGGGCACGGCGTGGCTGCGGTCGCGAACGAGAACGGTTTCCACGGGAAGCCGCTCGACGATCCGGAAGGTGCCATCGCCGAGCTCGGCGGGCGCACCGACGTGCGCGTCGACGTCGCGAAGCCGGAGGAGGCAGCGCGACCCGATCGGTCCGCGCCGGCACTCGAGCTACCGCGCTACGAGGTGGGCGAGGAGGTCGCGACCCGCAAGGCGTACGGCGACGCGCTCGCGGCGCTCGGCGCGGCGCGGCCGGATGTCGTCGTCCTGGACGGAGAGGTCTCGAACTCGACGTTCGCGGAGGTGTTCGCGAAGCAGCATCCTGAGCGCTACTTCGAGATGTACATCGCCGAGCAGCAGATGGTCGCCGCCGCGGTGGGGCTTCAGGCCGTCGGCTGGCGCCCGTTCGCCTCGACGTTCGCCGCGTTCCTCTCGCGTGCCTACGACTTCGTCCGGATGGCCGCGGTGAGCCGCGCGACGTTCGCGCTCTCCGGCTCGCACGCGGGAGTCTCCATCGGCGAGGACGGGCCGTCGCAGATGGCACTCGAGGACATCGCCTCGATCCGGGCCGTTCACGGCAGCACGGTTCTGCATCCGTGCGATGCGAACCAGACCGCAAGGCTCGTCGCGGCGATGGCCGATCTCGAGGGGATCTCGTACCTACGGACGCTACGACCGGCCACTCCCGTCCTGTACGGGCCGGACGAGGAGTTCGAGATCGGCGGCAGCCGCGTGCTCCGCTCGAGCGACGAGGACGAGGTCGCGCTCGTCGGTGCAGGAATCACGGTGCACGAGGCACTGAAGGCTGCCGACGCACTCGCCGAGGACGGAATTGCGGCGCGCGTCATCGACCTCTACTCCGATCAAGCCGGTCGATGCGGCGACGCTGGCCGCAGCCGTCGGAGGCGACACACGGTCGGCTCGTGACGGTCGAGGACCACTGGCCCGAGGGCGGGCTCGGAGACGCGGTCGCCGCCGCGCTCGGCGACAGCGAGCAGCCGCCCCGCATCGTCCGTCTGGCCGTCCACGGCATGCCCACGTCGGGCAAGCCCGAGGAGTTGCTGGCGGCGGCCGGTATCGACGCGGAGCACATCGCCGCCGCTGCGCGAAAGCTCGTCGCTCAGACCGTGCAGACGGCGTAAGCCGCACGGCGAGATCTCTCGCCTACCCTTCGGCGGTCATGGCAGTGCTGATCGCGTCGGAGCTCCGGAAGGAGTGGAGCGGCGACCCGCTCTTCGAGCGCGTGTCGTTCACCGTGGGCCGTCGCGACCGCGTGTCGCTCGCGGGCGCGAACGGCGCGGGCAAGACGACCCTGCTCCGGGCAATCGCCGGGGAGACGTCCCTGCAGGGCGGAAAGCTCGCCTTCGCCAAGGGCACGAGGATCGCCCTCCACGACCAGCGTCCTCCGCTGGAGTTCGACATCACCCTTCGGGAGTACGCGCTCTCGGGTGCCCGGGACCTGATCGAGGTCGAGGCCGAGCTGCGGCGGCTCGAGGAGGCGATGGCCGAGGGGGCGCACGACACGGCCACGCTCAAGCGCTACGCAGACGCACAGGCCCGGCTCGAGCACGCGGGCGGGTGGGCGTGGCGCGAGCGCGCCTCGTCAACTATCCGCGGGCTCGGGTTCGCGGACGCCGAGCTCGACCGCCCGCTCGGCACCTTCTCGGGGGGAGAGCTGACAAGAGCGTCACTGGCGCGTGCGCTCGCGGGCAGCCCCGACCTGCTCCTGCTCGACGAGCCGACCAACCACCTCGACGTCCAGAACCTCGAGTGGCTCGAGCGCGAGCTCGAGACGATCGATGCCGCCGTGATCCTGGTCGCGCACGACCGCTGGTTCCTGGAGGCGGTCACGACCTCCGTGCTCGAGCTCGCACCGGGCGGCGCGCACTACTTCGGCGGCCCTTGGCACGAGTGGCGCCAGGAGAAGGTCGTTCGCGCGGCCGCCGCCGAGAAGACCGCCGATCGCGTCTCGGTCGACATCGCCCGGCTCGAACGCTTCGTCGCACGCTTCCGCTACAAGAAGTCGAAGGCGAAGCAGGCACAGGCGAAGCTGACGCAGATCGCCCGACTGGAGAAGGAGCGCTCCGAGGCCCGCGGCGAGCTCGAGTCGTTGACGAGAAAGCGGCGAACGCTCGGCTTCGACTTCCTGAAGCCGCCGCGGAGCGGCCGCGTCGTCCTCGAGGCGGAGGGGGTCACGCTCTCTGCCGGAGACAAGCTGCTGCTCGAGGGCGCGACTTTCGTGGTCGAACGTGGCGAGAAGGTCGGTCTCGTCGGGCCGAACGGAAGCGGGAAGACGACGCTCCTCGAGGCAGTCCTCGGGGCGCACCCGCTCGAGCGCCGGCACGAGCCGGCTCGGCCACGGCGTCGTTCTCGGGTACTTCTCGCAGCACGGCCTCGAGCTTCCGACCCAGGGATCGGTGCTGGACGCGACGGTGGCAGCGACCGGGCTCCAGCGTCCGCAGGCGCAGATGCTGCTGGGACGGTTCCTCTTCACCGGCTGGGACATGCACGAGCGGCCGGTGACCGCGCTCTCCGGAGGCGAGCGGCGACGGCTCGCACTGGCGCTGCTCGTCGCGTCGGGGACGAACTTCCTCGTGCTCGACGAGCCGACGAACCATCTCGACGTCGAGAGCCGCGAAGCGCTCGAAGCTGCGCTCGAAGCCTTCCCCGGCACCGTCCTCGTGGTCTCGCACGACCGCGCGCTCCTCGACGCCGTACCCGACCGCCTCGTCGCCGTCGAGGACAGGGGCTTGCGCTCGTACGAGGGTGGCTGGGCCGATCTCACCCGCGAGCGAGACGCGGATGCTCCCGCTGACGAGCAACCGCGCGAGCCGAAGCCCGCCAAGGCGGCGCGCTCACGTACGCCGAGGAGAAAGAGGATCCGACCTCGAGCTGCTCGAGGCACGCGTCGCGGAGGTGGAAGCGCGCATCGCGGCGCTCGAGGGGCGAGCTCGCCGACGACTGGACGAACATGGACGTCCTGAGCGCGCACCGTGCAGCACGCGACGAGCTCGTCGCGCTCCTCGAGCAGTGGGAGACACTGTTCGACGAGGCTTCGACGACGTGACGCGAGCGACGCCCGGTGGCGTACAGAGGGCGTGCATGCGGTGACCTTCGATGCTCCTCGCGCCGTGAGTGCGGCAGAGCCCACGTTCTCCGCGATGGCCGAGGAGCTTCTCGACGACGTGTACGGCTACCTGCTGTACATGACGAAGAACTGGGCAGTCGCGGAGGATCTGACGAGCGAGACGTTCGAGGCGGCCTTCAGGAAGTGGCGCAAGTTCGACTCCCGACGAGGCACCCCGCGCGCATGGCTCCTCGCGATTGCACGCACCACCGCCCTCGACTGGTTCCGCGCCGACGCGCGGCGGCGGCGGCGGGAGGAACGCGCTGATGCACGCGAGGTGCCGCCCGACTCCCAAGGCTCGTTCGGCGAAGGGCTCTCGCACGACCTGCAGGAGGCGCTCGCCGCGCTCTCGGCGGGCGAGCGCGAGGTCGTGGCGCTGCGGATCGTGCTCGATCTCGACGGTGAAGAGACCGCGCGTCTACTCGGGATCACGCCAACCGCCGTCTCTACCCGGCTGAGCCGGGCGCTGACGAAGCTCGAAGAGAGGATGAGAGACCATGACGTCGTCGCCTGACCTGATCCACGAGCTGAGAAGCTCACGACCGACGGCACCGGCCGAGCTGCGAGCGCGTGTGCGCGAGCTCGGCAGCACGCCCGCCCACCGGTCGCCCTGGGCAACGTGGCGTTTCCCCGTTCGGCGTGGTGCGCTGATCGTCGTGCCCGCGGCAGCCGCCCTCGCAATCGCAGGCGCGGGAGTCGTCGGCATCTCCCGCTCCGACGTGTCGCCGGAGGCGTCGCGACAGCAGGAATTGCAGGCGACGGACGGCGCCGCAACCAAGGGAACGGCCGAGGCGCCACCGACTGCACTCACCGATCCTCGCACTCAGTCGACGATCGCGCCTGCGACCGACCGTGCGCAGCGAGTCAGCGCGACGCTGACCATCGAGGTGCCGAACGCCGATGCCGTGTCGAGCGCAGCCCAGGACGCTCTCGACCTCACTCGCTCGCTCGGCGGCCACGTCGTCTCGTCGTCGGTTTCCACGGGCGAGGAGGGAAGCGCGTCGATAACCGTGCGCGTCCCGGTCGCGAGAGTGCAGGACGCCATCACCGGCCTCTCCGGACTCGGACGGATCGTCTCGCAGCAGGTCACCATCGACGACCTCCAGCAGACGCTCGACGAGCTCGAGCGGCAGGAGGCGAGCTCTGCGCGGCCAGATCGCGCGGATCATGGCGCGACTCGAATCGGAGTCGCTCGACGCGCAGACGGAAGCCGTGCTCCGAGCCCGGCTGCAGACACTTCGCAACGAGCTGCGCGCGACCAGGGGCAGCATCGCCGCGACCGACGCGGAGGCGCGGATGTCGACGATTCAGCTGACCGTTGCGACTCCGGGGGCGTTCGGAGCGGCGGCTCCTTCGCAGAGCCGGCTCGACCGGACGATCGACGAGTCGCTGAACGTGCTCGCGTGGGAGGGCGTCATCCTGCTCGGCCTCCTCATCGTCGTCGCCCCGTTCGCACTCGTCGCAGTGGCGATCTGGGCGAGCCGGCACTGGTACCGCCGGCGCGAGGAGGAGCGCCTCCTGGCGACATAGCGGGAGGGCCGCCCGACGCTACGAGGGGTAGAGGCTCAGAGTCGACCCGGAGCGAGCGTCGGAACCCGCGCCCAGCGTCGCGATCAGGGCCTCGGCGACGACCTTCAGGGGACGCCCGGAGATCTGGCTCGCCTTGCGCAGGCGGGCGAACGCCTCGTCCTCCGTGAGCCCCTCTCGCTGCACCAGGATTCCCTTGGCCCGTTCGATCGCCTTGCGCGCGGCAAGCGCCTCGGCGAGGGAGTCCGCCTCGTCGCGAAGAGCGCGGAGCTCATCGTGCCGCGCGGTGGCGGTCGCGATCGCCGGCAGCACGTCGCTCTCGCGAAACGGCTTGACGAGATAGCCGAAAACACCCACTTCGACCGCCCGGGCGACGAGCTCCTGCTCGCCGTACGCGGTCACCATGACGATCGGGATCGGCCGCTCCTCGAGGATCCTGCGCGCGGCCTCGATCCCGTCGAGCTTCGGCATCTTCACGTCGAGCAGAGCGACGTCGGGCTCGGACTCGCGGGCCATCGCCACGGCCTCTTCCCCGTCCCGTGCCTCGGCACAGACCTCCAGGCCGGCGGCCTCGAGGAGCCCCTTGAGATCGAGGCGGATCAACGTCTCGTCCTCGGCGACGAGCACCCTCATGCCTGGAACACCACTTCGGCCCGGAAGCCCTCGCCGTTCTCGAGCGCGAGCTCGCCCTGGAGCTCGTCTCGCACCAGCGCCCGCACGATGGAGAGGCCCGTCCCGTCCGCACCCCGCTCGATTCCAGCCCCGTCGTCCGCGATCGTCAGCACGACGCCTCCGCCTCGCTGGGTGAGTGCGATGGCAACGTGGTCGCCCCCATGCTCGAGCGCGTTCTGGAAGAGCTCGGTGAAGACGAGCGCGAGCGCCGTCGCACGCTGCCCCGCCACGGCCACGGGCTCGAGTGTCGCCGTCACGTCCTTCTCCGCGACGAGACCCTGGACGAGCATCGAGCGCAGTCGGTCCACGAGCTCTCGAAGATCGACGTCGTCCTCCCGATGCTCCGTGAGCACCTCGTGCACCGCCGCGATCGCGAGGATCCGGTTGACCGAGTCCTGCAGCGCCTTGCGGGAGTCGACGTGATCGGCGCGCGCCTGGAGCCGGAGCAGGGAGGCGACCGCCTGCAGGTTGTTCTTGACCCGGTGGTGGATCTCCTGGGCGAGGACGCCACGCATGACCGCTCGACCGTGCTCGAGGGCGACTGCGGCGTGGTGGGCGATGGCCTCGAGGAGCGCCTCCTCGTCCTCGGAGAAAGGCGTGTCGCGATCGCAGACGAGCTCGCCGATCTGCCGCCGCTTCCAGCGCAGCGGCATCCGGACCGCGTACGCGCCTGCGCGGCCCTCGGGCCAGGCGATGTTCCCGTCCTCGAGCACGAGCGCCGCCCCGGTTGCGTGGAGTGACTCCATCGTCGTCTTCACGATCGCCTCGAGCGACTCCTCGAGGTAGAGCGACTCGGACACGGCCTCGGAGATGCGCGCGAGCGCTTCGAGCTCGGCCACCCGTCGCTGCGCGCGCTCGTAGAGCTTGGCGTGCTCGATGGTCTGGGCGACCTGCGAGGCGATCGCGACGAGCAGCTCGATCTCGGCGTCGGTGAACACGCGCGGCTCGCGTGTCCGGACGTTGAGGGCCCCTTCGAGGGCGTCGCGGGCGAGGATCGGCACGGCGAGGATCGACTCGTACTCGTCCTCGGGCAAGTTCGGGAAGAGCTTGAACCGGGGATCGAGGTGTGCCTGCTCGGGGAGCATCACAGGCGCGCGCTCGGCCGCCGCGACTCCCGTGATCCCCTCGCCCGGGCGCATCCGCGGAGTGCGGGTCAGCTCCTCGACACGGCGTGCCGTGCGTGGCCCGCAGAACGAGCTCGTCCGCGCGCTCGTCGTAGAGATAGACGAAACAGGCATCGGTTCCGAGCGCGCCGGCCACCTTGCTCGCGACGAGCTCGAGCACCTCCTGCAGATCGAGCGACGAGTTGACCGCCGCGATCGTCTCGGTGAGAAGGCGTAGGTGCTTTGCAGTGGAATCCACTGCGTCCATTGTCATAGGATTCGCCTAGGCGTGAGCTTCGACGACTGGATCCTTGCGCTCCACGTCCTGAGCGCGTTCGCGTTCGTCGCCGGTCTCGTGCTGTTCTGGGTGCTGATCGTGGCGGTCAGGCGCACGGATACGCCGGACGGAACGATCCGCATGGAGCCGATCGTGAAGGTCGGCAACGCAGCGGTTGGTGTGGGCGCGGGCGGGACGATCGTCTTCGGCATCTGGCTCGCCTTCTCGTACGGCGGATACGACATCTGGGACGCCTGGATCATCGCGGCGATCGTGCTGTGGGCCGTCGCCGGCGGCCTCGGCCAACGCACGGGAGCGGAGTACAACGCCGGGATGATCAAGGCCAAGGAGCTCGAGGCGGCCGGCCAGACCGGCCCGAGCGCCGACCTCCTCGCCGTCAACCGAACGCAGCGCGGCCTCGTCCTCCACACGGCCGCCAGCGCCGTCGTGCTTCTCATCATCATCCTCATGATCTGGAAGCCGGGCGCATGACCACCGTCCTCGCCAGCCGCCGCCCGGAAGCTGGAACTTCCCGCTGTTCGTCCACGTCCTGGGCGCGATGATCCTCGTGGGCGGCCTCCTGACCGGCGCGAGCGCCCTCGCCTTCGCACGCGGAGACGTGCGGTTCCTGAGGCTCGGCTACTGGACGCTCCTCGCCGTCGCGCTCCCGGGATACATCGTCATGAGGATCGGCGCCCAGTGGATCTACTCGAAGGAAGGCTGGGACGATCTTCCGGACGACGCGATCCCCGCCTGGATCGACATCGGTTACATCATCGCCGACGTCGGCGCCCTCCTCACCCTGATCGCGCTGATCCTCGGCGGCATCGGCGTCCGTCGACTGCGCGGACGGCAGGGGCCAGGGCCTGCTGAAGGCAACGATGGTCATCTCGCTGATCGTGCTCGCAGCCGCAGTCGTCGCCGTGTGGGCGATGGCCGGCAAGCCCGACTAGCGCCACTCGGTGGCACAGCGTTGCGGCCGGAGGCGGGCTTGGCCCGCCGGGAGGCCAACCGCGCTCGAGTGCACACGACGAAGAAGAAGGGGGCTGCGGGGGAAACATGGTTTCCCCCATCCCGAAACGACCACGGGCCCCTCAACCGGGAGCCCGCGATCGGCCGTCAGATACAAGGCTCGCCGCTCGCCTTGCAGCGTGCCCTGCAGCGCACATCATCCGACTTTCGGCGGAAGTGTGCAAGTGGAAATGTCACAGCGCCGCGAGGTACTTCTCCTTCTCCCACTCCGTGACCTGGACGCGGTACTCGTCCCACTCCCGCCGCTTCAGCTCGATGTAGCGCGGGAAGATGTGCTCCCCGAGGGCGCGCTGCATCAGATCCGAGCCCGTGAGCTCGTCGATCGCCTCTCCGAGCGACTCCGGCAGTGAGACGATGCCCTGCTTCCGCCGCTCGTCGGCCGTCAGCCGGTAGAGGTTCCGCTCCATCGGATCCGGGAGCTCGTAGCCCTTCTCGATGCCTTCGAGCCCCGCGTGCAGCAGCGCCGCGAACGCGAGGTACGGGTTGCAGGCCGGGTCCGGACAGCGAATCTCCGCGCGCGTCGCCTGCTCCGAGCCCGGCTTGTACAGCGGGATGCGGATGAGCGCCGAGCGGTTTCGCTGCGACCAGGCCACGTACACCGGTGCCTCGTAACCCGGCACCAGCCGCTTGTACGAGTTCACCCACTGCGCGAGCACCGCCGAGATCTCGCGCGCGTGCACGAGCAGCCCTGCGATGAAGCTCTTGGCCGTCTTCGACAGGTGGTGCGGGTCGCGGCGGTCGAAGAACTGGTTGCGCCCGCCCTTGAAGAGCGACATGTGCGTGTGCATGCCGGAGCCGTTCTCGCCGAAGAGCGGCTTCGGCATGAAGGTCGCGTAGTAGCCGTGCCAGGCGGCGACCTCCTTGACGATGAGCCGGTACGTGATCGTGTAGTCGGCCATCGCGAGCGCGTCCGCGTAGCGCATGTCGATCTCGTGCTGCGAGGGCCCGACCTCGTGGTGGTGGTACTCGATCGGGATGCCGACCGCCTCGAGCGCGTGGATGGTGTCGTTCCGCACCTCGGTCGCGGCGTCCTGCGCGGTCATCGCGAAGTAGCCGCCCTCGTCGATCGTCTCCGTGCCCTTGTCGTCCTCGAACAGGAAGTACTCGAGCTCGGGGCCGACGTTGAACGCGTCGAAGCCCATGTCCTTCATCCGCTCGAGCGCCTGCCGGAGGACGTAGCGCGGGTCGCCCTCGTACGGCGACGCCGTCGGGCGTGACGACGTCGCAGATCATGCGCGCGACGTTCGCGCCGATCGGGTACCCGTGCTCGTCGGCGGCCGCGGCATGAGCTGGAAGCTGGCCGGGTCGGGGATCGCGACCATGTCCGACTCCTCGATCGCGTTGAAGCCGTGATCGACGAGCCGTCGAAGCCCATCCCGTCGTTCAGCGCCTCCGCCATCTCGGACGGGCGTGATCGCGAACGACTTGAGATGCCCCTCGAGGTCCGTGAACCAGAAGAGGACGTGCTCGACGCCCTCGTCCTTGATGCGCTTGAGCACCGCGCGCCGCGCCGCCACGCTCGACGTCGCACGGTCCTTGCTCTTCACCATCGTCCTGGACTGCGTCCTCGGTCGTGCCATGAAACCTCCCTTGAAATGGAAAAAGCCCCGGACGGCAGAGCCGCCCGAGGCCTCGTCGCCTCACACAGACCGCGCGACTCTATCAAGCGCGAGAGCGCCGGAGTAGCCGGCGCCAGCCCGAAGCGCCAGAACCAGCGCGTGAAGCCGAAGAGCACCACCGTGAAGACGGCCGCGAGCAGGAGCGTCTCCCAGTCGAGACGGGAGCGTGAGCGCCTCCGCCGGGACCGTGACGGCGAACGCGATCGGCACGAGGAAGGTCACGCTGTAGCGGAGCCAGCCCGGGTAGATGCCGATCGGCCAGCGGCCCGTCTGGAAGAAGCCGTCGAAGAGCTCGACGGCGTGCCACATGTTCACGACCCAGAACGCCACGGTCGCGATGACGAGCCAGAAGCAGTAGATGAGCACCGCCCCGAACACGAGCGAGATCGCGAACGCGGCCGCGTCGGCGGGACCCACGTGGTCGTGATCCTGCGAGAGGCCGACACCGAGCACGATCAGCCCGGAGAAGACGTCCACCACCTGCCAGATGCGCACCTCGCGCACGCTCACGAGCACCTGCGAGTCCTCCGGCTTCGTCAGCGCGAAGTCGAGCTTGCCCTCGCGCACGTCCTCGATCAGCCGGGTCATGTTCGGCTGGATCGACGTCTTGATCAGCCCGCCCATGAGGATCTGGATGCCGAGCAGGCAGAGAAGCTCGGACTGCGACCAGCCGTTCAGCTCCTCGGTGTGCGAGTAGACGAGCGCGAGGACGGCGAGGCCGACCGCGAGCGCGAGCGCCGACTGCAGGAGCGAGACGAAGAAGTTCACGCGGTACTGCAGCTCGTTCAGCACGCCGAGCTTGAAGAAGAGCCAGCGAGACGCGGACGGCGTTCATCTCAGCCGCCCACCGCCGAGTAGCGCCGGATCGCGAACCGCCACGCCACGCGGAAGATCGCGAGCCCGATGAGGATCCAGAGGAGCTGCGCGCCGAGCCCGCGGACGAGCTCCTCGTTCGAGAGGTCGCCGACGAGGCTCTCGATCGGGAAGTAGAACGCCCACTGGAACGGGAGGAAGCGCGCGATCTCCTGCACCCAGTCGGGCATGAGCGGCAGCGGGACGAGCCGGCCGGAGAGGAGGAGCTCGGTCATCATGTACAGGTCGAAGATGGCCGCGCCGCGGGTCGTCCAGAAGCAGAGCATCCCGAGGCTCTCCTGCAGCATCGTGCGCATGAGGTACGCGCCCCAGATCGCGATCGCGAACGTCGCGATCTCGGCCGGGCGCGGATCGAGCGTCGGGTCGAAGAGCAGCGAGAGCGCGACCGCGATCGGCAGCCAGAGGACGATCGTGACGACCTTCCAGCCCGCGAACCATGCGATGTCGAAGTGGAGCGGCAGCACGGGCCGAAGGAGGTCGCGATTGAGATCGCCCTCGCGGATCCGGTACTCCCAGTACGGCGCCCCGAAGACGACGTTCATGTTCCGGACGAGCGTCCAGACGATGTAGTAGGCGGCGAAGTAGCCGGCCGTGAGCCCCTGGACCGATCCGCCCTGCTGCTCGGCGATCGTCGTCCAGACGACGAGGTAGATCACCGGCTCGGCGACCATGCCGAGCATGAAGAAGTACTGCCCCGTGCGGTACTGGAACTCGGTCTGGATCGCCGGCGCGGGCGGTCGTCACGTAGAGGTCGACCATCGACCGGACCCGTCCTGCCTCGGCGCGCGGAGCGGCGTGCGGGACGGTCGTCACTCCGGGCGCTCCTGCGCGAAGACGAGCTCGATCACGTCCTCGATCGGCGGGTCCTCGACGTTCAGGTCGAGCACCTCCTCCTCGACGAGCAGGCGGGCGGTGATGCTCGAGGTCTCGGCCTTCGGCACGCGCAGCGTGATCCAGTCGCCGTCGCGATGGATGACCTCGCCGTACGCGGAGAGGTCGCGCTTGCCCGTTCTCGAGGGCGACGCCGATCGTCTTGTAGGCGGCGAACGTGTCCGCCAGGCCGGCGAGCGCGCCGTCGTACAGGATCCGCCCGTGATGGATGACGACGACGCGCTTGCAGAGCGCCTCGACGTCGGCCATGTAGTGGCTCGTGAGGAGCACGGTCGCGCCGAAGCGCGCGTTGTAGTCGGCGACGAACGTGCGGATGCGCTTCTGCATCGTCACGTCGAGCCCGATCGTCGGCTCGTCGAGGAACAGCACCTGCGGCCGGTGCAGCAGCGCACCGACGATCTCGGCCTTCATCCGCTCCCCGAGCGAGAGGTTGCGGATCGGCTTGCGCACGAGATCGCCGATGTCGAGCAGCTCGACGAGCTCGTCGCGCATCGGGACGAACTCGTCACGTGGGATGCGGTAGATCGCGCGGTTCAGCTCGAACGAGTCGAGCGCGGGGAGGTCCCACTGCAGCTGGTTGCGGTTGCCCATGACGAGCGTGATCCGGCTCAGGAACTCGCGCTGCCGCTTCGACGGCACGAGGCCGAGGACGAGCGCCTCGCCACCCGTCGGATAGAGGAGGCCCGAGAGCATCTTCAGCGTCGTCGTCTTGCCCGCGCCGTTCGGCCCGAGGAAGCCGACGACCTCGCCCGGCTCGATCCGGAACGAGATCTCGTCGACCGCGCGCACCGCCTTCGTCTTGCGCCGTACGAGGCTCTTCGTGGCGGCGACCAGCCCCTGCTCCCGCTCGGGCACGTCGAAGACCTTCAGCAAGCCGTCGACGTGAACCGCCGCGCTCACCTCAGCCGCTCCGCTTCAGCTTCCCGTGCTTCTTCGCGTACTGCTCGCCCGGGAGAAGACCCAGAGGCCGAGCGGGATCGAGACGGCGCCGATGATCATCAGCGGCCACAGCTCGTCCCACATCTCGGTCAGCCCCGCGCCGTCGAGGATGGCCTCGCGGATGCCGTCGAGCGCGTACGTCGCGGGCGAGATCATCGCGATCCACTGCATCCACTGCGGCAGCACCTCGACCGGGTAGTAGACGCCCGACACGACGAGCAGCGTTCCCTGGGCGACGAACCCGAGCTGCGTCCCCTTCTCCGGCGAGATGAGCGGGAGGACGGACATCATCATCCCGATCCCGATGAACGAGACCGAGGCGACGAGCAGGACGACGAGCGCCGGCGAAGTACTTCGCGTCCGGCATCGCGAGGTCGAAGAAGATGAACGCGCAGGCGCAGAACAGGAACAGCGCCCGCAGGAGCCCGTACAGGATCGCGAACACGCCCTGTCCGGCGAGGTGCATCGCACGCGAGAGCGGCGCCATGAAGGTGTACTCGATCGTCCCCTCCCAGCGCTCCCAGGCGACGGTCTCCATGAGGAACTCGAAGAGGATCCCGAGGTAGGCCCAGACGACGGCCCCGATGAGCAGGGTCGTCATCGTCGCGTTGACGTCGAGCTCGCCGCCCGTCGCCTCGATCCCCTTCGCGATGAAGACGATCGTCAGCGTGTTGGCCACGGTCCACACGAACCAGGCGACGTCCCACCAGATGTAGCGCTTGGTGAGGTAGGCGTTGCGCTCGACGACGCCGCCGGCGCCGACGAGCTCCGCGCGCATCGTTCCGAGCATGGCCCTCATGCCATCACCTCCCGGTCCTCGTCTTCGTCCTCGTCCTCCTCGGCCTCGAACGCGCGGCCGGTGGCCGCGAAGAAGGCCTGCTCGAGCGTGTCCGCGCCGTAGCGGCGCTTGATCTCGTCCGCCGACTCGAGCAGGAGGAGGCGCCCGCGGTCGAGGATCCCGACGCGCTCGGCGAGGATCTCCGCCTCCGCGAGGTCGTGCGTGCAGAGCAGGATCGTGGAGTCGTGCGACGTGCGGATCTCGCGGACGAAGTCCTGCACCTCGAGCTTCGAGCGTGGGTCGAGCCCCGTCGTCGGCTCGTCCAGCAGGAGGACGACGGGAGACGTGAGCAATGCCCGCGCGAGCGCGACCTTCTGCTGCATCCCGCGCGAGAGGTTCTCCATCGGCTCGTCCCGCCGGTCCGACGGGAAGCCGACCCGCCCGAGGATCTCTGGGATCTTGTCGCGCGTCTGCTTCGTGGTCATCCCGTAGTAGCGGGCCGCGTAGCTCAGGTTCTCGGCCGACGACATCTTCTTGAAGAACGACGCCTCGACCGACACGCGGTTCACGAGCCGGCGCACCGCGCGGTGCTCGGAGACGACGTCGTGGCCGAGGATGCGCGCGCTTCCTCCGTCCGGCAGGAGGAGGGTCGAGAGCAGGCGGACGAGCGTCGACTTCCCCGACCCGTTCTGGCCGAGGATGGCGACGGTCTCGCCCCGCTCCATCGAGAACGTGACGCCGTCGAGGGCGATCCGCGTGCGCTTGCCGAAGCGTGCCCTTCTTGCGATCGCGCAGGACGAACTCCTTGCGCAGCTCGCGCACCTCGACGGCCGCGTCCAGTCGAACGGGGACGGCCTCCATGACTGCTGCTTCCGTGTCGATCACTTGATGCTCCTTCGGTTTCGTACGTAACGAGAATCGTGCAAGCCAGTGCTCGGCCCTGGCTCCTTGAGAAGTCTCAAAGGAGCCACCGGTGGGCCCCGGCAACCGGTATCTCAGATACGCGCGAAGAGCATCACAGGCCGGCCACGATAGCGGCCGACCCGGATGCGGTCAACTACGCCGACGACGTGGCCGTGCGTGTCGCTCGAGGACGAGCGCGCCGACGACGATCGCCGTCAGCGCCGCGAGCTGGGCGATCGCAGTCCACTCCGTCCCGAGCGGGATCGTGACGAGCGCGAGCGCCGCCGCGACGAGTCGCACCCGTCCGGCGGCGATCCCGAGCGTGCGCCTGAAGCCGACCGTCGAGGCGACGAACAGGGCGACGCCGACGGCGAGCTCGACGCCGATCCACCCGCCGAGCGGGTCGTACGGATCGCCGATCGCCTTCTTCAGGCCCGCGGCGACGGCGACGACGCCGAGCAGGAGCCCGAAGTGCCAGTACCCGAAGGCCGTGAGCGCGAGCCGCGCACGCCGGGCTGGGCCGGCTTCGGTCATCGCGTGCTCGACGTCGTCTTCATCGCGGAAGTACAGCCACCAGAGCGCCGCGCTCAGCGCAAGGGCGAGCAATGCGACGAGGACGCAGCCGGAGGTCGAGCGGAGCCCCGACGGCCGCCGGCGCCGATCACGACGATCGACTCGCCGAGCGCGACGATGATGACGAGCCCGTGGCGCTCGACGAAGTGCTCCGCGGCGATCACGAAGCCCTCGGTGCTCGTGAACCACGGGGTCACCCACAACAGGAGGGCTGCGAGGATCCAGAGCACGTCCTGCGCTCGGCCCCCGACGATCCCGCCCACGAGCACGAGCGCCGCGGCGGCGAGGTTGAACGGGACGATGCGCAGGATCGCCGCCACCTCGGAGACGGACGTGCCCTTCGAGTACATCCCCGCATGCAGGACGACGACGACGAGATAGCCGAGGCCGAACACGAGCCCGTTCCGTCCGTACGCCGTGGGGATCGCGAGCGCGACGACGAGGAAGGCGCCCATCCCGCCGAGCAGGAGCAGCCGAAACCGCAGGAGGTCGGTCGCGATCGCGTTCGTCAGCCATGCGTAGCCGTCGTACATCCACCAGATCACCGCCAGCATCACGACGACCTGGAGCGCAGCCTCTGCGCCGCCCCCGTCGACGAGCACGTTCGTCAGCTGCGTGATCGTGAAGACGAAGACGAGGTCGAAGAAGAGCTCGAGCGTCGAGACGCGGGCGCTGCGATCGATCGTCTCGGACACGTGGGGATCATCACGGAACCGCCCGACGAACGGGTGTCTCCAATCGACCCGAGCGAAGGATCAGTCGCGCTACTTCTTGCAGACGGCCCCTAGGTCGAGCCCGTACCTCGACGGCCGCTCCCGGATCCAGCACCCGAAGCTGCCCGAGACGAGGAGCAGTCCCGTCCCGTTTGCGTATGCGGCCACGGGCGGGTCGTTGCGCATGAGATCGGCCTCGAGGTCGGCCCAGGCCCTGGCCCGGGCGGTTGCGCCCGTCACCCGGTTCGTTGCGTTGATCCGTGCCTCGTATCTCGTTCCGCGGAGGAGCGGGATGAGGACGGCAGCCGGGTCGGGATAGGCGGTGCCGCCCAGGGGGAGCAATGCGACGTCCCACGGCTCCCCCGGCGTCTTGAGCCTCTCCACGAGTGTGCCGAGGTCGAAGGGCTTCGACCTTGACCTTGATGCCGATCTCGTTCAGGTTGGAGACGAACACCTGGGCGCTCGGGAGGCCGAACGCGAGGTTCCACGTGTAGAGGGTGAGCGTCGGCGGCCGGCGTCCGGCGCGCGCGAGGAACCGTAGCGCCGTGTCGAGGTCCGGCTCGGCCAGCGGATAGAGCCGCCGGCTCTCACTGAGCGCGCCCGGCAACAGGCGGTCACTGCGCCTGACCGTCAGGTAGGGGTGCGCACGGGTCAAGGCCGGCCTGTCGAGCGCGTAGTTGATCGCCTTCCTGAGCGGCGCCTGGCGGGCTCCCTCGAACGCGCGCCGTTTGGGGTTGAACCTGAAGAAGAAGTTGGAGGTGGCCCGGGTCGGGGTCCCGCGTAGGAGCTGACCTGCGGGCCGGTTCACGCCGTACCGTCGGACGAGGTCGCGCATGACCGCGTCCGGATGGCCGAACCCCAGGATCGTGAAGTCGGTCTCGCCTCGTTCGAACGCCTGGAGCCGCTCGCTCCAGTCGGACTCGATCGTCCAGAGGATGCGGTCGGGATTGGCCGTGCGCCCACCGCGGTAGTAGGGATTCCGCTCGAGGACGATGCGCTCGTTCAAGACGTTCTCCGCGATGTAATAGGGCCCCGATCCAGCCGGAAGGTCGATCCCCTCCGGGCGGATCGGCGTGCCGGGCAGGATCGGGCAGAAGTACGACGCCGTCAGCCGAGCGGGAAAGTCGCCCGCGGGACGGTCCAGGCGGATGCGGAGACGGTAGCGGCCGAGCACTTGCACGCCCGAGATGCTCGTCGCCGTTCCCTGCATGGCTGCGCCGGCGCCGGTGATGTCCCGCATGAAGACCCGCGCCGCCGAGTTCATCAGCGGGTTGGCGTTGCGGTCGAACGCGTCGGCGAAGCTCCGCGCGATCACGGGTGCCCCGGTGTGGAAGCGGAACGTCCGCTTCAGCTCGAAGGTGTACGTCCGGCCGCCGTCCGTGACGGTGTGGCTCCGCACGACCTCGGGCAGGACGCGCGGCCTGCGGGTGTCCGGGTCGGGAAAGGTGTTGAAGAGCTTCGCGCAGGTCGGGTAGAGCAGCGTCCACGACTCGACGAGGCCGTTGGCGAGGGCAGGATCGACGTAGTCGGGCGGTGCGCCCATCCCGAGCCGAAGCGTGCCGCCGCGCCTCGACTCGCCGTTCGGACTGGCGAGCGCGCCCGATACGAGCAAGGCGACACCCGCACCGAGGCCAAGGAGCCAGAGCCCGAGTCTGCGGCTCATCGCCAGATGCTAGAGCAGTCGTTGTGAGAGTGAAAGCGTCCGGGGCTACCCCGCGTCTGCCCCTGGACTCGTCCAGATCTTCTCGAAGTCGGCGACGAGGCCGCCCGAGGTCGCGCCGACGGCGATCGACTCGACGTCGTTCGTCCCGGGATCCAGGCGCGAGAGCGAGGCGGCCGACGCACTGGCGACCCACACGGCCCCGTCGTCCCCGACGGCCACCGCGCTGGGGCTCGTCCCGAGCGCGATGGAGTTCACGATCGACGCGCTTGCGGGATCGATGCGCCAAAGGCGTGCGCTCTCGTTGCCGACGAACCACACGGCGTCGCGGCCGACCGCAATCGAGGTGGTCGCCGACACGAGCACCGGCGGCACGCGCGTGCTCTCGAGCTCCAGCCCGGTGCGCAGGGAGAGCTTCCGCACCCCCCCGTCGGCGCCTCCGAGCCAGACGGCGGTCCCGTCGACGGCGATCGACGACGAGGCTCCGACGCCCTCCACGAAGGGCTTGGCGTTATCTGTGTCCGGGTCGATCCGGGTGACCTCTCCGGGTACCACGAGCGCCCAGACGGCGCCCTCGCCGACCGTGAGCTTGACGGGTGCGTGCGCCACGGGGATCACCCGGTCTCTCCGCTCGAGGACGATCCGCTGCCGCACGTTGCCGAGCTCCGGCCCGACCTCGAGCACGCTGAGAACGCGTCCTTCGTTGAGGGCGATCCAGACCGATCCCTCTCCGGCGGCCAGCCCCGTCGGGACCCCCGCGACGGAGATGCCCTGCCTCGCCAGGACGACGTCGTTCGTCTCCGGATCGATCCCGCGTCAGCGTGCTCCCTTTGTGATCGACCAGCCAGACGCGCGCCCGCGCCGGCGGCGATCAGAGATGAGCTGAACCCGACCGGGATGTCGGCGACGACCCGGCGCGTGACGGGATCGACGACGCCGACCGACCCGGGACGGATCTGCGTGGCGCCCGAGGCCCGGGAGCGATAGGCGGTGACTCCGGTGCCCAGGGCGACCGCCGCGAGACCGCCGAGGCCCGCGGCGACGACTGCCCGTCGCGAGAGGCGGCGAGTCGACGGCGGCTGCGCGGGCTCCGCCGCGGCACGGGAAATGCGGGCGAAAGCGACTCGTCCTGACGCAGGATCGCGGCCTCGAGGTCCCGCAGCTCCTTGCCGGGCTCGAGGCCGAGCTCGTCCTGGAGCACCCGGCGACCCGCCTGGTACAGCGTCAAGCGCGTCCGCCTGTCGGCCAGAGCGATAGAGGGCGAGCATCAGCTGGGCGCGAAGCCGCTCGCGATAGGGGTGCTCCGAGACCAGCGACTCGAGCTCCGTGACGAGGGCGCCATGACGGCCGAGGGCGAGGTCGGCGTCGATGCGCTCCTCGAGCGCCGCGAGCCGCAGCTGCTCGAGCTGTGCGACGGCTGCGGTCGCGAACGGCTCGGTCCGCAGCTCCGGCAGCGGCGCGTCGCGCCAGAGCAGGAGGGCCTCGTGCAACAAGGCGGCTCGACGCTCTGGATCGGAAGACTCTCGCGCCTCCGCGCGTAGCTGCGTGAAGCGATCCAGGTCGAGGGCGCCGGCGTCGAGCTCGAGGACGTAGCCGGGCGCACGCGTGTGCAGGCTCGCGCCGCCGCCACTCAGCGCCTTGCGGAGGCCGGCGACGTAGACCTGGACCGAGTTGCGGGCCGTGCTCGGCGGCGAGTCGCCCCAGAGGTCGTCGATCAGCTGCTCCGTGGACACGACGTGGTTCGCGTTCAGCAACAGCACCGCGAGCACCGCGCGTTGCTTGCGCGGGCCGAGATCGAGCTCGACGTCGTCGTAGTACGCCTCCAGCCGCCCGAGCACGTGAAAGCTCAGCCCACGCGGGCTGCTCGGAACGGCCTTCAGCCCCCGAGCCGCAACCACCAGCGGAGTTTAGGCCGCATATGGCGAATCTTCAGCGCCGTCTCAGGCAGCTCGTCCACGGTCGTGTCCGACACAAAGGGAGGAAACATGACCGTGAATCGATCGTTCGTCGCCGCTGTCGCACTGATCGCGGCGATCGCGATGTCCGCAATGGGCGCCAACGCCGCGCCCGCAGCTCGCACGGCAAGCGCGTTCCAGCTCACCCTCGAAGAGACGCTGTCGGATGCGACCTGGATGTTCGAGGGGACGTTCACGGCAGGGGCGCCTTTCTGCCGTTCGGGAACGTCCGTCGAACTCCCGGCGCGTGACGTCTGGAAGCGCCGGCTCACCTGCGACGACGGCAGCGGCAGCCTGGTTGTCTCCTACGCGGCCTCATCACCGGACGGCTCCTGGCTGGGGCCGGCAACGTCGAACTGGAAGATCCTCGAGGGAACCGGAAGCTACGTGGGCCTCCGGGGCAAGGGATCGGTGCGCAGCGAGGTTCTCGGCGGGGATCCCTACGAGTTCGCGACCTGGCGGGGCACGTTCCAGGGCATCGCAGCCGAGGATGCGATAGCGCCGACCATCGGCTTCTCGAGCGTGGAGGTGACGAAGTTCCGGCGCCCCGCCGGCGCGTACTCACTCGCGCTCGCGATTGCCCTCCGCGACGAAGTCGAGGGAGCTCCCGTCTCGTACACGCTCCGAGTGACTCCGACGACGAGCCCGCGCGGGCTGGCGGAGAGTGTCGGAACGACGGCCGCGGGGACCGCGTCGATGACGATGCGCGTGGACTACTACCTACCGCGGGTGCGAGCGGTCGTCCTGCGGCTCAGCGCGTCCGACGAGGTCGGGAACGAGAGCTCGGTGAGCCTGGTGGTGAGACTCCCGCGCTGATCCATCCGAGGCGTGGCTACACCCGCGACGACAAGGAGGACAACCATGCACCGCACAGTGATCGCTGCGCTCGCCCTGGTTGCGGCCGTCGCGACCGTGGCCACGACCGCGACCGCGGGCGGGAAGAAGGCAGCGGGAGCGGCCGTCAGAGCGCGGCCGAGGCTCGGCCGCAGCCTTCGCTTCGCCTCTTGCGTGCGTGGCTCGCCGCGTTCAACAGCGGTGATCGGGAGCGATACGCGAGGTTTCTCGGGCGCAACTTCCCGTCTCGCGTCTCCATCTTGGACCTGGAGATGGGATTCAGGGACTTCACGGGCGGGTTCGTGCTCCGCAAGCTCGAACCGGTGTCGGTGACGCGGGCCTCCGGGTTGGTGCAGGAACGCGACTCGGATCAGTTCGCGCACTTCGTGCTGGACGTCTCGGCGACCAAGCCGCGGAGGATCCTCACGCTGGAGCTGCGCGCCATCCCTCGGCCGGCCGCGTTTCCCGATCCACGCGCCTGACGGAAGATGCAAGCGATCGCCGGTGTCGAGGCGCTGCTGCGCAAGAGAGCCGCCGCGGACCAGTTCAGCGGCACGGCGCTCGTGGCGAAGGACGGGCGGATTCTCTTCCAGCGGCGCCTACGGGCTGGCCGATCGCGAGCGGGGAATCGCGAACACGCTCGAGACGCGCTTCCGCATCGGCTCGATGAACAAGATGTTCACCGCGGTCGCGACGCTTCAGCTCGTCGAGGCGGGGAAGCTGGCGCTGGACGACACCGTCGGCAAGCACCTCCGCGACTATCCGAACAAGGACGTCGCCTCGAAGGTGAAGGTGCGCCACCTGCTCACCCACACGGGAGGAACCGGGGACATCTTCGGGGTGGAGTACGAGCACAACCGCCTGCAGCTGCGGGAGCACAGCGACTACGTGCGGCTCTACGGGTCGCGGCCGCTGAGGATCGACCCCCCGGGCGCCCTGTTCGAGTACTCGAACTACGGCTTCGTCCTGCTCGGCGCGATCGATCGAAGCCGTGAGCGGCCAGTCCTACTACGACTACGTCCGCGAGCACATCTTCCGGCCCGCCGGCATGACGTCGACGGACTCGCTGCCCGAGTCCGAGGACGTACCGAACCGCTCGGTCGGCTACATGCGTCCCTACTTCGGCGCCCGCTCGTGGCAGCGCCAACACCGGCTGGCTTCCGTGGAGGGGCACCGCCGCCGGCGGCGGCTACTCGACGGTCGGGGACGTCGCGCGCTTCGCCGACGCGCTGACGAGCAACGAGCTCCTCAGTCCCGACTCCACGAAGCTGCTGCTCGCCGGCAAGGTGTACCTGGGGCCTGCGGTGAGCTACGCGTTCGGATTCTTCGACGGGCGAGACAGCGAAGGAAACGGCTGGGTCGGGCACGGGGGCGGCGCGCCCGGCATGAACGGGGACCTGAGGATCTACCCCAAGTCCGGGTACGTGGTCGCGGTGCTCGCGAACGTCGATCCGCCGGCGGCACAGCGGATCTCGGACTACCTCGACCCGCGCCTTCCGACCTCGGCGGGTTCGTAGTGAGCATGCGACGGCTTCGAGACAAGGAGGTACCGAAATGCAGCGCAGATCCTTCAACTGGGTGGTGGCCCTCGTCGGGATCGGGCTGGCGGGCGTCGTCGCGGTGAGCGCCGCGACGGCGCTTGCCGCCCGCACCGCGGCGAGCCCGTTCGAGCTCGTCTTCGAGGGCCGCTGGGAGTGGGACACGATCGGACAAGGAGGTCGACCTCGAGGGTTTTTCACCGTTTTCGTCGGGACGTTCAGCGTCGGGTGAGCCGTTCTGCGAGTCTGGGACGTCGCCGACTATCGCAGGGCCTGGCGACACGTCGCGGCGCTACACGTGCGGCGATGGCAGCGGCAGCTTGACGATAAAGCTCCGTCGAAGACGGCGTTCCCGCCCAGCGCGAGAGGAGGAAACGACGTGGACGATCGTCGAGGGATCCGGCCGCTACGCGGACCTGCGTGGGAAGGGAACGTACAGCGGCGAGGTGCTTGACCAGGGACCCCGATGGGACCTCGTCATCCCGTTGCGGACGACATTGCAGGGCTTCGCTGCTGCGGACGCCGTCGCGCCGAGCCTCGCCTTCACGAGCGCGAGCGCGACGAAGCTGCGCCGCCCTGCCGGCTGCTACGCGATCCGCGTCGCCGCTCTCGCTTCGGGACGACGTCGAGGGAAACGCCGTCGCGTACAGGCTGAGAGTGACAGGAGGGCCCGGAGCATGCACGCGATCGCCGACGACCGCTGCTCGCCGAGAAAGAGGGCAGCACAGCGTCGGGCTCGGTCTCGACGACGTTTCGCTTCTTTCCGTCGAGCAAGCGAGTGCGGAGCGTCCAGCTGCTGCTGAGCGGCTCGGATCCGGTCGGTAACGAGGTGACGATCGCCCGGTCGCTGAAGCTTCCACGCTAGGCGGACGCACTCGAGAGAGGGCGCGAGCTCGATCCCGGCTCGCGCCCTCTTCGGGTTCTCAGCGGAGGGAGAAGGTGACGCGAGACGGTGGCCGTCGTCTCCTGCTCGCCGGGAACGATCGGCGTCGAGGCGTCTGCGGCCTGCGCTCGTTCCGCATAGAGCGGCATCGGCGCCTGGGCGCCGCCCTCGACGATCGTGGTGATCTCGCCGAGCGAGCGGCCCGCAGCCTTCGCCAGCGCTGCTGCGCGGAGCCGCGCCTCGTCGACCGCATCCGCGAGAGCCTGCCGGTACAGGGCCTCGGCGTTGCTCGAGCTGAGACCCGGTCCCGAGATCTGGTTCGCACCGGCCTCCGCGGCCGCGTCGATGAGACTGGGTGCGTCGGCGATGTCGCTCACGGCGGAGACGCTGTTCGACGCCGAGTAGCCGTTGACCTGGCCGCTCTCGTCCGTGTACGGGTAGACGCTCACCCACTGGGTAGCGAGCTCACGGCCGCCCGCCTGGCGCAGCGCGTCGATCACCTTCCGCATCGCCTGGGCGTTCGCGGCGACCGCGGCCTGGGCGGTCGCGCGGCGGGTCTCGACGCCGAAGGACATCTCCGCCTCGTTCGGGACCGCCTCGACGCTCCCGACCCCGCTGACGGTGAGGGTGTCCTCGGTATCTGCCGGGTCTTGTGCCCCCGCGAGATCGGGAAGGCCGACGGCGCCGGCGAGGGCGACGGCGGCGAGCATGGCGGCAACGAGGAGCAGCAAGCGTTTCATGGAGGAACCTCCGCGGTCGGTGACGACGTGAATACGCCGCCGCGACCGCACCGCGTCACACGGCCTTGAACTAGCCGAGCAGCGCCCGATGCAGCTCCTTGATCGCAGGGCTCGGCGCCGTCCCGAGGTCGTCGAGAGGATCATGCGCGAGGAGCTCGCGATGTCGAAGAAGGAGTAGCGCCTACAGGTTGTCGACGAAGCGACTGCGCGCCTCGGCGAGGGCCTCCGCGATTCCCCCCGGCCCGGGTGCCGGGCGCTTCGCGGCTCTCCGCGGCCGTGCGAACGTCCCGTCGCGCACGCTGGCCGCAACCTTTTCGTGGGCATCCCGAAACGCCAAGCCTTCGACGACGAGCGCCTCCGCGGCATCGGTCGCCAGCAAGAGCGGATCGGCGGCCGCCTTCTTCAGCCGGGCTCGATCCACCTCCAGTCCGCTGACGAGTACGGTGAGCGCCTCGAGCGCGAGTCGCGTCTCTCGTCGTGTCGCGAACACCGGAGCCTTGTCCTCCTGCAGATCGCGGTCGTAGGCGAGCGGCAGGCCCTTCACGGTCGCGAGCAGGCCGGTCAGGCGTCCGATTGCCGTGCCGGCCTTGCCGCGGACGAGCTCTGCAACGTCCGGATTCAGCTTCTGCGGCATCATCGACGACCCCGTCGCGGCCGTCTCCGGCAGGCGAACGAACCCGAACTCCGAGGTCGCCCAGATCACGATCTCCTCACCGATGCGCGAGAGATGGGTGAAGAGCACGGCCGCTGCGTACAGGTAGTCGAGAGCGAAGTCGCGATCGGCCACGGCGTCGAGCGAGTTCCGCATCTGGCGTGGTGGCGCGGGGAGCGCGAGCGTCGAGCCGGCCAGCGCACCGGCGCCGAGCGGGCTCTCGGCGGCAGCCTCGGCCGCCGCCGCGAAGCGCGTGCGGTCGCGATCCAGCATCTCGACCCAGGCGAGCAGGTGATGACCGAGGGTGACGGGCTGCGCGCGCTGCAGATGCGTGTATCCGGGCATCACCGTCTTCGCCTCGGACTCGGCGAACGAGAGGACGACGAGCGCGAGCGCGTCGATCGCCTCTCGCGCCTCGGCGCATGCGTCCAGCACGTACCGTCGGAACGCGGCCGCAACCTGGTCGTTGCGCGAGCGACCCGCGTGGATCTTTCGGCCGTGCTCGCCGAGCAGCCGCTCGATCGCCGAGTGGACGTCCTCGTCGGAGTCGAGGTACCCCTCGGGATCCTGGGCGATCTCCGCAAGGCGGACCTCGACCTCGTCCAGTTCCTCCGCCGTCAGGATTCCCGCGTCGGCGAGGCGCCGGGCGTGCTCGGCGGTCGCCTCGCAGTCGTACGGGAGAAGCTCGGCGTCGTCGACCCGGAGGAACTGCCAGACGTCGTGATCCAGCTCGCCCTCGACCCTCCCCGACCACGTCGCCACGCGGGGGATTATGCCCGGCTGACGGCGCGCGCCCTTGCGGCGTGGAGCTCGGTCTCGAGCGACGAGATGCGGATGAAGCCCTCGGCGGCGTCGTGCGGGAAGGTCTCGCCCTCGCCGTACGACGCGAGCTCGGCGGCGTAGATCATGTGCGGCGACCGCCTGCCCGTGACGACCGCGGCGTTCGGCCGCAGCTCGAGCCGTACGTCGCCGGTCATGAGCTCCTGCGTCGAGTCGACGAACGCGTCGATCGCCTCCCGCGCCGGGCTGAACCAGCGACCTTCGTAGACGAGCTCCGTCCACCGCTGCTCGAGCGGTCGCTTGAGGCGTGCCTCGTCCTTCGTCAGCACCACGTCCTCGAGAGCCGAGTGCGCGGTGATGAGCATGATCGCCCCGGGCGCCTCGTACACCTCGCGGCTCTTGATGCCGACGGCGCGGTTCTCGATCATGTCGAGCCGGCCGATGCCGTACGCGCCGGCGAGGCCGTTCGCGCGTGCGATCAGCTCGGCGAGCGGGAGCTCCTCGCCGTCGAGCGAGACCGGGAGGCCCCGTTCGAAACCCACGACCACCTCGATCGGCGCGGGCGCGGTAGCGGGGTCGAACGTGAGCGCGTACGGCTCGTCGGGCGGAGCGTTCCAGGGATCCTCGAGGACACCGGCCTCGATCGCTCGCCCGAACAGGTTCTCGTCGATGGAGAACGGCGACGCCAGCCGTCTGCACGACCGGGATTCCCTTGGCGAGCGCATATTCGATCTCTTCGTCCCGTGTCCACGCACGGTCGCGCAGCGGGGCGATCACCTTCACCTCGGGGTAGTGCGCCTTGAACGCGAGCTCGAAGCGAAGCTGGTCGTTGCCCTTGCCCGTGCAGCCGTGGACGACGGCCTCGGCTCCGAGGTCGAGCGCGATCTCCGCCACCGCCTGCGCGATCACCGGTCGCGAGAGAGCCGACACGAGCGGGTACTTCCCCTCGTACAGCGCGTTGGTGAGGATCGCCCTCGCGCACTGCTCGCTCGCGAACGCGTCCTTCCGGTCGACGAGGAGCACGTCGTCGGCCTCGGCCGCATTCGCGCGCGTCACCGACTCGTCGAGGTCGAACTGCTGACCGACGTCGACGAGGACTGCGATCACCTCGTCGAACCCGTACCACTCCTCCTTGAGCCACGCGAGGATGCAGCTCGTATCGAGCCCGCCCGAGTACGCGACGACGGCGGTTCTGCCCATCACGCCGCTCCCTGTAGGAGGTGGCCCGCGAGCTCGTCCTCGAGCGCGGAGGCCGAGATCCCGTCCCGAACGGCGACGAAGATCGTGTTGTCGCCGGCGATCGTCCCCGCGATCCCGGGATGGGAAGCCTCGTCGACCGCCTGCGCGAGCGCATTCGCGTAGCCCGAGGGCGTGGTCACGACGACGAGTGGGCCGGCCGCCTCGACGGCGACGGCATACCGGCGCATGGCCGCGCCGAGGGCACGAAGGCGGTCGCCGTCCGTCGCTCCCGGTGGTGCATAGACGAGGCGTCCGCTCGGCGCCCGTACCTTGACGAGCCCCAGGTCGGCGATGTCGCGTGAGACGGTGGTCTGCACGACCTCGAAGCCGCTCTCCTTCAGCGCCGATGCGACCTCAGCCTGAGTCGAGAGCGCCCGTTCGCGGACGAGCTCGAGGATGGCGGTCTGGCGTTCGCGCCGGTTCATAGTATGCAGAACTCTAGCAGGATATGCAGTCGTGAAGGATGTCGAGCGCAGTCGAGACGTCGGCCGCGCCGATCGTCAGCGGAGGAGCAAGGCGCACGACGTCGTCCCCCGCTGTGAGGACGAGCAGGCCGCGCCGGCGAGCATCCGCGACGACGTCGGCTGCCGGCGTGGTCGTCACGGCGCCGAGCAGGAGACCTCGGCCGCGCACCTCCGTCACGCCCGGCAGCGCGGCCAGCTCGCGCGTCAGCGTCGCTCCGTGGGCGTGCGCGTTCTGCAGGAGCACGTCGTCGATCTCGTCGACCACCGCGCACGCGGCAGCGCACGACACCGGGTTCCCGCCGAAGGTCGAGCCGTGGTCGCCGGGCTCGAGACCAGCGGGCGCGCCGTCGGCGACGAGCAGCGCACCGATCGGGAGACCGTTGCCGAGACCCTTGGCGAGCGTCACGAGGTCCGGGCGCACGCCGAGCTGCTCGAAGGCGAAGAACGATCCCGTGCGCCCGACTCCCGTCTGCACCTCGTCGAAGCACAGGAGCGGCGGGAGATCCGCTGCCGCGGCGACGAACTCGTGCGACAGCGGGATCACACCGCCTTCGCCGAGGATCGGCTCGAGCAGGATGAGGCCGACGTCCTCGTCCGCAGCCTCACGGAGAGCGTCGACGTCGTTCGGCGAGACGAAGCGGACGCCTGGCACGAGCGGGGCGAACGGAGCCCGCTTGGCCGGCTGCCCCGTGACGGAGAGCGCGCCCAGCGTCCGTCCGTGGAACCCGCCTTCGAGCGCGACGACCCCGGGCTTGCCCGACGCCTTGCGCGCGTACTTGACCGCCGCCTCGACGGCTTCGGCGCCGGAGTTGCAGAAGAACGCGCGGGCGCCGCCGAAGCGCTCCGACAACCTCGCGGCGAGCTCCTCTGCAGGCTCCGTGCGGTAGAGATTCGACGCGTGCCAGAGCCGCTCGAGCTGCGCCTGGGCTGCGGCGAGGGGAGCCGGGTGGCGGTGACCGAGCGAGACGACGGCGATGCCGCCGCCGAAGTCGAGATACTCGCGGCCGTCCGCGTCCCAGACGCGCGCCCCGTCACCTCGAACGATCGTGAGCTCGGCACGAGCATAGGTCGGGAGCAGACGCTCGAGTCCGGGCGCGACCGTCGTCACGCCACCACCTCCGTCGCCCCGATCTCCGTCCGAATGCCGGCCCGCGCGGCGACCACCGCGGCGAGCAGCTTGGGAACGATGCCGCCGTCGAACGCACCTGCCTCGAGGAGCTCGTCGGCGTCGTCCACGTGCAGCTCGCGTACGACAACGCCGTCGAGGTACACGCCCGGGACATCCGAGACGAAGAGGACGCGCTCGGCGCCGAGGCCTGTGGCGAGCGCGCTCGCCGCCTCGTCCGCGTTGACGTTCAGCGGGCCGGCAGCGATCGGCGTCACGACGGGGATCAGCCGCGCTGCCAGCGCCTGCTCGACGGCGGGCGGGCGGCACGCATCCGGCTCGCCGACGAGCCCGAGCTCGGGAAGCGGTGTCGCGGTGAGCCCGATCTCGTCGCCCATGAGATGGCATGCGACCGGACCCAGAGCGTCGGACAGCTCTGCTCCCACCGCCTGCAGCGAGGCGCGAACGACCTCGACGATTTCCGGAGTCGTGACGCGGCGGCCGGCGACGAAGCTGACGGGAATCCCACGGCGCTCGAGCTCGATTCCGATCTGCGGGCCGGCCCCGTGGACGACGACGACCTCGTTCCCGGCCTCGTGCAACTCGAGGGCGTGACCGATCGCGGACGAGGCGACGCGTCCTCCGAGCTTCAGCACGAGGCGCACTAGGTCGTGTACTCCGCGTTGAGTTTCACGTAGTCGTACGTGAGATCCGAAGCGAGGTACGAAGCGCTGCCGACACCGAGCCCCAGGTCGAGCTCGATCGAGACCGCCGTCCCTCCGAGCTTCGGCTGCGCGCCCGTCGGCTCGCCTCGGACGAACACCTCGGTGTCGTCGAACGACACGCTCAGCCGGTCGACGTCGACGTGTGCGAAGCCGCCGTTCCAGGGTGCGGAGCCGGCAGCGGCGAGAACGCGTCCCCAGTTCGGGTCATGGCCGAAGGCGGCCGTCTTGACGAGCGGCGACGTTGCGATGCGCCGCGCCACCGCGACCGCTTCATCCTCGGACGCCGCACCGGAGACGCTGATCTCGAGGAGGACGGTGGCGCCTTCGCCGTCGGCGACGATCTCGCGGGCGAGCTCTCCGCACACCTCCGCAAGCGCCCCGGCGAACGCCGCGTCGGATGCGGCGCTGCGGATCAGGCCGCTCGTGCCGTTCGCCAGGAGCACGACCGCGTCGTTCGTCGAGCACTCGCCGTCGACGGAGATGCGGTTGAAGCTCGTGTCCACCGCGGCGCGGAGAAACACAGCAGGCTCACCCGATTCGAGCGGGTAGTCGGTCGTGACCACCGCGAGCATGGTGGCGAGCTGGGGATGGATCATCCCCGCGCCCTTCGCCATCCCGCCGACCACGAAACCGTCGCGGTCGACCCGAGCCTGCTTCGGCCCGCGGTCCATCGTGAGAATCGCAGCCGCCGCATCGTCCCCACCGCCCGGGCCGAGGCCGGCGGCGGCGGCGCGAACGCCAGGCAGCAGGCGGTCCATCGGCAGAGGCACGCCGATGACGCCGGTCGACAGCACGACTACTTCCTCGGCGGCGAGCCCGAGCGCCTCCGCCGTCTCCTCCGCGGTGAGTACCGCGTCGGCGATCCCGGCTTCGCCGGTTGCCGCATTCGCGACACCCGCATTCACGATCACGGCCTGAGGCTCGGTCGCGTCGAGATGGCGCTTCGAGACCACGACGGGCGCCGCGAGCACGCGATTCGTCGTCCAGACCGCACCGCCGACCGCAGGTGGCACCGAGCGTACGAGCGCGAGATCGAGGCCGGACCTGCGGATTCCCGCATGCACTCCACTCGCTTCGAACCCCTTCGCCGCCGTGACCGACATCTCAGACGAGCACTCCCGACAGGCGAAGGCCGGCCGTCTCCTCGAAGCCGTACAGCAGGTTCACGTTCTGCACCGCCTGCCCGGCGGCCCCCTTGCCGAGGTTGTCGAGGGCGCAGATGACGATGGATCCGCCCGTGAGCCTGTCCTCGAACACGCCGATCTCCGCGGAGTCGGTCTGCTGCACGCGGGCGAGCTCGGGGACGACCCCGTCGGGGAGCACGTCGACGACGTGGCTCTCGGCGTAGTGGTCGTCGAGGACCTCGCGCAGGTCCGCGCCCGTCGAGCGCACGAAGCACGTCGCCAGCAGGCCGCGGCGTACAGGCAGCAGATGCGGGACGAAGGTCACCGGGAACCCCAGTCCCGCGGCGATCTCGGGCGCGTGCTGATGGCTGCCCACGCGATACGGAGCTACGTTCTCGAGCACCGCGCCGGCGTGGGATGAGGCGCTCGGCGTTCGCCCGGCGCCCGTGGTCCCCGACATCGCGTCAACGACCACGCCGTCGCGCTCGATCTCGCCGGCAATCGGGGCGAGAGCGAGGAGCGCGGCTGTCGCGTAGCACCCCGGATTCGCGACCAAGCGCCCGCTCGGGGCGCTCACCTCGGGCAGTCCGTACGACCAGCTCTCGAGATCGGACGGTCGCGGGTGCTCGAACCCGTACCACGACTCGTACACGGCGGAGTCGTGGAAGCGATGCGCGCCGGACAGGTCGACGACGACCCCGCGTGGAGGGGGCTCGAGGCTCGCGGCATCGAGGTGCGAGAGGCAGACGAAGGTGACGTCGGCGCCGCAGGTGAGAGCTGCGTCGTTGGCGATGAAGCGAGGTATCCGGCTCCACCCGTTTCGCCCGAGCCGCGGATCGAGCGCGCCGGCAGGCTGGCCGGCGAGGGAGTCCGAGCCGAGCGCGTACAGCTCGAGCGACGGATGTGCGAGCACGCGGTCGAGCGTCTCCTGGCCCGCATAGCCGGAGGCGCCAACGATGGAAACGGTTGCCATCGAGGTATTATGCACATCAACGCTTATCATGCAGAAGCACTGAGAGCGGGAGTGCTCTATTGCCGCAAAGTGCGGGTGCTACATTGCGCGCGCGGTGGAGCGTGTCCTCGTCCTCAATGCGAGCTACGAGCCCTTGAACGTCTGTTCGCTGCGCCGCGCGCACGTACTCGTGTGGAAGGGGAAGGCGGAGGTGCTCGAGAGCCACGGCAAGCCGCTGCGCTCGTCGACGACCAACTTCGCGCGGCCGCACGTCATCCGGCTCGTCACGTACGTCCGGGTTCCACGGGGCGTCACGCGGCGCATATCTCGACGCGTCCTGTTTGCACGCGACGGCTGGCGCTGCGCGTACTGCGGGACGGAGGGCAGCAGGCTGACTCTCGACCACGTCGTTCCCCGCTCGAAGGGTGGGACCTCGGTCTGGGAGAACGTCGTGACCTCGTGCGCGCCCTGCAACCACCAGAAGGGCGACCGCCTCCTCGAGGAGACCTCGATGATCCTGCGCACGACGCCTCGACCGCCGACGCCCGTGCTGTTCATCCGCCTCGCGACCGAGCACGTGCCCGACGGCTGGCGGCGCTACCTGCCGGGTCTCGAAGCCGCTGCAGCAGCGGCGTAGCTAGAGAGACCTAGCGCGACATCGCGCGCTCGACCGCCTCCTGCTCCTCGGGAGAGAGCGCGACCGCGGAGCGCCCGCGGTCGAGGTCCTTCACGTAGATGCGCGCGTAGTCGCGCCCCTGGAT
This sequence comes from uncultured Gaiellaceae bacterium, assembly GCA_963808865.1. Classification (GTDB taxonomy): domain Bacteria; phylum Actinomycetota; class Thermoleophilia; order Gaiellales; family Gaiellaceae; genus GMQP-bins7. The sequence goes on from CAWEGY010000009.1 coordinate 76,594, forward strand.
CGCAGTGACCACGGTTCCCGTGCGCGTCGCGTCGAGCAGTGCTACCGAGGCCGACTGCTGTCCGCCCGTACCTTCGTACGCGTCGTACCTCACGACCGCGGTGTTGCTGACGGCTCCGTCGACGCGGCGGTCGACTCGTGAGAGCCCGGCCGCGACCTCGTCGACGGCACGGTGGAGGTCGTCCACTCGCCCTTGCAGCGAGACCGCGAACTCCAGGAGGTCGGCGGTGCCGGTCCCGAGAATCGCCGTCTGAGCCGTTCGCACCTGCGAGAGCCGACGCCAGAGGAAGAGCGCGAGCGCGAGGGCCAGCACCGCCGCCGCGCAGGCCGCGATGGCCACGGCGAGCGACGCGCTCACAGCGTGAAGATGACGGGGTACTCGGCCGTGTTGTTGGACGTGTTCGTCTCGCCGGGTACCGGGTCGACGTCGACCTTCACCGTCGTCTGCTCGCCGAACGGCACGAGCGCGCCGACCTGGAGCGTGACGGCCTTGGTCTCGCCAGGGTCGATGATCGGGATCGTCGCGGTCTTCACGATCGGGTCCGGCTCCTTCGGGATCGTGAGCGTGACCTTGATCCGCACTTCCTGGCTCTCGCCGGTGTCCTCGACCTCGACCTCGAACGCGAGCTCGTCGGTGACCTTGATCGTCGTCTCCGTGGTCGTCGAGAGCAGCTGGCCGCTCGGAAGCGCCGTCACCGACGCGATGCCGCTGCCGTGCAGGCCGCCTGGAGTTCCGCCTGTGTCAGCGCCCTGGATCCGCTGCCAGACGGCCGCGAGCGTGCTCTGCGTCACGAGCTCGTCCGCGGTGACGAACTGCGACGAGGGTACCTCGACTCCCTCGATCTCCTGATCCGTGAGCACGGCCTGGGCCGGCGCCTGGAAGGAGTCCGTCCAGATGATGTCGCTCGCGAGAAGCCTGCGCGTCTGTGCGAGCAACTCGCCGCCGGCGATGCTGGCGTCGGTCTCGCCGACGGTCTCCTGGAACGCGGTCTGCAGGCCGCGGAGGCCGTTGGCGCGATAACGCAGAGCCTCCACGGCGCCCGTGTTGGGGCCTACCATCGGCCCGGGAGTGTCGAGGTCCTCCGCCCGGGCGACCTGGTTCTCCGCGGTCTGGACGTAGCCGCCCAGCTTGGCGTCGAGATCCTCCTGGTTCAGCCCCGGTGTGGTCAGGAGCGTGCCCACCTCCTGGCCGAGCCGAGCGGAGGCGTTGCCGACCGCCCCGATCTCCGCGAGATACGACGTGTAGCGATCGCGCTTCGCGTCGGAGGTGCACCCCTCCGCCCAGACGACGAGCAGCACGACGATGAGGATCGCGAGCGCGACGAGCGCGATCAGGCGCAGGAGCGGCGTCAGGTTGCGCGGCGCGCGAAAGCGAGAGCCGGAGCCCGAGCCCGAGCCGCCGCTCCCCTTCCCACCTCCGCGGCGCGCGCTTCGCTCCGCCGTCGACTCGGAGCCCGGGTCGACCGGCTCCTCCCACGACGGTGCGTCCTCCTCGTCGAAGAAGTCGAAATCCAGGATGTCGTCGTCGCGGGTCGCCATTCGCCGCTTCGCAAGACTAGAGAAGCCGTAGGAGCGTAACCCGCGAGGACTTCCGCCAGCGGTGGCTAAAGGTGGCCCTACCGTGACCTCCGTCGCCATTGCACCGTCCACGCAGGAGCTCGTGCTCGGCCGCTACCGGCCGATGCGGCCACTCGGAAGCGGCGGCTCGGGATCGGTCTGGCTCTCGAGGGACGAGCGAACGGGCCTCGACGTCGCGCTGAAGATCATCGCGCGCGAAGGGAAGGCAGCTGCACGTGCCGAGCGTGAGGCGCTCGCCGCGCGGCGGCTCCGACACGAGCGCTGCGTGCGTGCGTACGACGTCGGCCACGACCCCAGTCACGTGTACATCGCGTACGAGTACATCCCGGGCAGGACGCTCCGCGAGGTGGTTCGCGCCGGCGCGCTGTCCAACGCGGACGCCGTCGAGATCGCGGCGCAGGTGCTCGACGCGTTGGCGCACGCGCATCGAGCGGGAATCGTCCACCGCGACGTGAAGCCGGCGAACATCCTGCTCGAGGACCGCGACGAGCTCTCCGTGCGCTTGCTCGACTTCGGCCTCGCGCAGTTCGACGGCGCCGACACGCTCACCGCCACGGGCGACGTCCCCGGAACGCTCGCGTACATCGCGCCGGAGCGTCTCGCCGGCACCGATGCAACGGCGGAGAGCGACGTGTGGTCGGTCGGCGTCCTGCTCTGGGAGACCCTGGCCGATCGTCATCCGTTCTGGGGCATGCCCTTGCAGGAGGTCGCACAGGCGATCCAGGCGGGCGCTCCCCCGCTCGCCACGGAGCGAGGCGACCTTCCTCGCCGGCTGGTGGCGGCCGTCGACGCCGCGCTCTCACCCGATCCCGGCGCGCGGCCGAACGCCTCGATGCTCGCGGCCGAGCTCCGGAACGCCCTGCGCAAGGCCGAGAGCCGCAAGGCGCCTCGCGAACGAGCTTCGAGCGAGGATCAGGATCTGGCACCGGCGCTGCGCCATGCGCGCCGCGCGGTCCCCGTCGCGCTGGCCGCGCTGACGGCCCTACTCGGCGCGACCCTGCTCCCGTTCTGGCCGCCGGCGCTGGTCGTCGCGCTCGTCGTCGCAGCTGGTGTCGCAGCCTGGTTCGACCCACGACTCGGCCTCGTCCTCAGCCTCGCAGCCCCGATCTTCCCGCTCGGGAACTATGCCGCGAGCGCGGCCGTCGCGTATCTCGTGCTCGCCCTCGCCGTGCTCGGCGTGGCGTGGCGCGACGCCCGCCACGGGCTGCTCTTCGCCTGTGGGCCCCTGCTCGGCGGGCTCGGCCTGCTCGCGCTCGTCCCGCTCGTCGTGCAGCCCGCGCGCGGAGTGGCTCGACGCGCGATCCAGGCTGGGCTCGCGGTGCTCGCGGCGGTCTTCGTCGCAGGCGTCGAGAGCGGTGAGGCTCCCCGTCGTGTCCGGGCAGACGGTTGCACTCGGGATCGGGCCACTCGGACGGAGTGAGCGACACGCTGCTCTCCGCCTGGAGCAGCCTGGCCGTGCGACCGGGGGTGCTCGTCGCCGTCGTCGCCTCGGCCGTCGCAGCCGGCCTGCTGCACTGGGCGCGAAGACGGTCGCCGTTCGGCATTCCGGTCGTGGGATTCGTCATGACTGCAGGGGCCGTACTCGCCGGCGCGAGCGCTTTCGCCACCGCCGCCGTGCTGGCCGGATGGTCGGTCGCAGCCGTCCTCGCCGCGCTGCCGCGAACGACTCGCTGAGCGCCTCGCGCAGCGCTCTCCGAACCGGGACGATCTCTACACTCGTCGCGAGGCGACACCCCCCAATGCCCGTCCTGCGCAGCATCGAAGCCAAGATCGAAAGCCTGTTCGAGGGTGTCTTCGGACGCGCGTTCCGGACCCACGTCCAGCCCATCGAGCTCGCGCGGAAGCTCGTCAAGGAGATGGACGACCACAAGAGCGTCTCCGTCTCGCGCGTCTACGTCCCCAACGAGTACTCGATCTACCTCTCGCCCGACGATCGGAAGCAATTCGCGGGGTACGAGGAGTCTCTCGTCGCCGAGCTCCAGGAGTACCTCGCGGAGCACGCGCGGCGGGAGCGCTACGCCGTGCTCAGCCCACCTCGCGTCCTCGTGGAGACCGACGACGACCTCGCGATCGGCGAGTTCGGAATCGCGACGAGGCTCGTTGCCGACGAGACGTCCGCGGAAGCGCCTCCTCCGCCCGAGCTGCCGGTCGAGGCTCCCGCGCAGACGATGATCTACCGCGCGCCGCCGCCGGTCGACGACGAGGCCCCGCCGCCCGAGCCCGTGCGCGAGGTCGTGTCTCTGACCGTTCGAGGGCCGAACGCAGGAGATCACGAAGGCGCAAGTCGTCCTCGGGCGCTCGCGCGACGCGGACGTCCGCGTCTCGGACGTCAACGTGTCCCGCCGCCACGCCGAGCTTCGCCAGGAGGGTGCGACCTACTGGATCGTCGACCTCGAGTCGACCAACGGCACCGAGCTGAACGGCAAGCGCGTCGACCGCGGGCGACTGCGCGACGGCGACCGAATCACCCTCGGCTCGACGGAGATCGTGTTCGGGCAGTCGATCCCGCCCTCGTGATGACGACGGAGATCGCGCTCTCACCGACGAGACGCTTCTGATCCTCAAGATCGCGTTTCTCGTCCTCCTGTACGGGTTCATCCTCCTCGTCGTGCGCACGGCGACGAAGGGGCTCGACCAGGCGCCGCAGGAGAGCATCATCCTCGGGCGCCGCCGAGGCAGACGCCCTGCGCGCGCAGCACGCAGCGAATCGACACTCGTCGCGCCTGCTCGTGATCGCGAGCCCGGAGCTCACGACAGGGAGAGACGATCGAATTGACCTCCCCGATCGTCGTCGGGCGGGACGCGGGCAGCGGGATTCGCCTCGATCGCGACGAGTTCGCGTCCGCGCGCCATGCGCGCATCGAGCCCCGTGCCGACGGCATCTGGCTCGACGATCTCGGCTCGACGAACGGCACGTACGTGAACGGGTCCCGCCTGAAGAAGGCCCGGCTGCTCCGCCCGGGCGACGTCGTCAAGATCGGCGGCACCGAGCTGCAGGTGCAGCAGTGAAGATCGGGCGCGCGGCCTGGCTCACGGACACGGGCCGAAGACGCCTCCGAAACGAGGACGCGTACGTGTTCGTGCCGCCGCTCTTCGCGATCGCGGACGGGATGGGCGGGGCTCGAGCCGGAGAGGTCGCGGCCGGAATCGCCGCCGAAGCGCTGAAGGGCGCGCGGCGCCGACGTCAACGAGAGAGGCGAGCCTGGAAGCGGTCATCGCCGAGGCGAACCGGCTCGTCTGGGAGCGATCGGTCGCCGATCCGAACACGGCCGGCATGGGGACGACGATGACCGTGGCGCTCGTCGACGCGCCGCCGAGCGGGTCGTCTTCGGCCACGTCGGCGACTCCCGCGCGTACCTGCTGCGCGGCGACGAGCTCGAGCAGGTCACCACGGATCACTCGCTCGTCGCCGAACTGGTCGAGAGCGGCGTGCTCACACCCGAGGAGGCCGAGCGGCATCCGCAGCGCTCGGCGATCACGCGTGCGGTGGGAACCGAGCGGGCGATCGAGGCGGACGTGTTCGCGATCCCGGCCAGCCTCGGAGACCTCTTCCTCATCTGCTCGGACGGGCTGACGGACATGCTCTCCGAGGACGAGATCGCGCAGTCCCTCCTGGCCGCGGAGCGCGACCCGACGGCAGCGGCCGAGTCGCTCGTCGCAGCCGCGAACGCGAACGGCGGGGAGGACAACATCACGGTCGTCCTCTTCGAGCTGGTCGAGGGCGAGCCGGAGCCCGATCGAGGAGCCGGACGAGGAAGAGGCGGCGCCTGTGCCCGACGAGGACACGGCTGCCGACGGCGGCGCAGCAGCTGCGCAGGCCGACGCGGACGACGACGTGAGCCGCCACGGAGCCGGCGCCGGCGGCCGGCTGGCGGCCATCGGCCTGATCGTCGGCCTCCTCCTGCTCGGCGCGCTCGTCCTCTACTGGGGCATCAGGTGACCGCGAGGAGCCGCGAGCTCGCGGGCGTCGTCGGCGCCGCGCTGATCGCGGGAGTGGCACTGGCGACGGTCACGATCTCGCGCGACGCGGAGGTCAGCCCGAGCGCGGCCCTCTGGGGCGCGTTCTTCCTCGCCCTCTACCTCGTCGCCCACATCGTCGTGCGCAGGACGGTGCCGTATGCGGACGGCGCTCTGCTTCCGCTGGCGGCCGTGCTCACTGCGTTCGGGGTCGCCTCGGTCTACCGCCTCGACTCCACGGACGGAGGCCGGCAGGCGCTCTGGGTCGCGGTCGGAGTGGGCGTATTCGCGGCGACGCTCGTCTGGCTCCGGCACGACTACCGGATCCTCGAGTCGTACCGCTACATCTTCGGAGTCAGCGCGCTCGTGCTGCTCCTCCTCCCGTCCGTTCCGGGGCTGGGACGAGCCGTGAACGGCGTGCGGCTGTGGGTGGACTCGGCCCGCTGCAGTTCCAGCCCGGCGAGCTCGCGAAGATCTGCCTGATCGTCTTCCTCGCGGCGTACCTGCGCGAGAAGCGCGAGGCGCTCGCGCGCGGCCGGCTGAAGGACATCGGGCCGCTGCTCGTCATCTGGGGCGCCTCGATGCTCGTGATCGTGCAGACGCACGACCTCGGGAGCGCGCTGCTCAACTTCGGGATCTTCCTGGCGATGCTGTACGTCGCCACGGGACGCGCGCTCTACGTCGCCGCCGGGCTCGGGCTCTTCCTCGCGGGCGCGGCCGTTCTCTACTCCACGTTCTCGTACGTCCAGGACCGGGTCACGATCTGGCTCCAGCCCTGGACGGACGAGAGGGTCTTCTGCGCGCAGAACGGACTCCTCGAGTACCGGCAGGACTGCGCCTCGTACCAGCTCGTCAAGAGCCTGTACTCGATCGCCAACGGAGGCTTCGGTGGCACGGGGCTCGGTGAAGGGACGTTCACGTCGACGGACGGAAGCCAGCTCATCCCCTACCTGCGCACGGACTTCATCTTCTCCGCGATCGCGCAGGAGGTCGGGCTGATCGGTGCCGCGGCGCTCCTGCTCGTCTTCATGCTCTTCGTCGTGCGCGGGATGCGCGTCGCGCTCCGGGCGCAGGACGGCTTCTCGAAGCTCGTCGCCGCGGGACTGACGTTCGGCTTCGCCCTGCAGACGTTCATCATCGTGGGCGGCGTCCTGCGGGTGGTTCCGCTGACGGGGATCACGCTCCCGTTCGTCTCCTACGGCGGAACGAGCATCGTCGCCAACTTCCTGCTCCTCGCCGGGCTCCTGCTCGTCTCGAACCGGGCGAACGCGCCCCGCCCCGGGCATGAACCGCCAGATCATCCGCCTGACGTACGTCGCGCTCTCCTGCTCGCCGCGCTCGTCGTCATGACGACGTACTGGCAGACGTGGGCGGCGGCGAGCCTCGCCGACCGCCAGGACAACGCGATCAAGCGCGTCGCCGAGTTCTCCATCGACCGCGGCCTCATCTTCTCCTTCGAGCCGCGGAAGCGCCTCGCGCGCAATCGCGAGCGCCAGGTGGACAACCGCACCCTCTTCTTCCGCCGCTATCCGTAGGGCGACCTCGACGGCACACGTCGTCGGCTACTCGACGGTCGGCCGCTCGCGGACGGGGCTCGAACGTTCGCTCAACGACTATCTGACCGCATCGAACGCCAACCTCTCGACGCTCGTCGACAAGGCGCTCGACGAGCTCCGCGGCAAGCCCGTGCAGGGGAACGACGTCGTGACGAACATCGACCTCGACGCCCAGGAGGTCGCACTCGACGCGCTCGGGGACGAACTGCGGCGCGGTCGTGGCGCTGGACCCGCGAACGGGCGAGGTGAGGGTGATGGCGTCGTCCCCGAGCTTCGACCCGAATCTCGCCGAGGAGCGGTTCGGCGAGATCTCGGGCATCACGGCGAACTGCACGCCCGCGGCGCCGCTGCTCAACCGCGCGAGCGCCGGGCTGTACGTGCCCGGGCTCGACCTTCAAGGTGATCACGGCGTCGCGCGGCGCTCGAGTCGAAGAAGTACAAGCCGGAGTCGACGTTCTTCGATCCCGGCTACTGCACCGTCTACGGGAAGCGCGTGAACAACTTCGACACCTCGACGCCCGTTCGGCACGGTCGACCTCGAGGACGCGCTGACGTACTCCGTGAACTCGGTGTTCTGCAACATCGGCCTGAAGCTCGGCGCGAGGCGCATCCTCGACACCGCCAAGCGGTTCGGCTTCTACGAGCGGCCGCCACTGGAGACCCCCGCCGACGAGCGGCTCGCCAGCGGCCTCTACCGCAACGGCAAGCTCTTCTACCCCAAGGTCGACGCCAACGTCGACGCGGGGCGGATGGCGTTCGGCCAGGAGCGCATGCTCGTGACGCCACTGCAGATGGCGATGGTCGCGGGCACGATCGGCGTCGGGGGCAGGCTCATGCAGCCGCAGGTGGTCGACCGGATCGTCGGGCCGGGCGGCAAGGTCGTCGAGAACAGCAGCCGCGCCTGATTCGCCAGGCGGTGAGCCGGAAGACCGCAGACGCGGTCGCGGACATGATGCGCCTCGCGGTCGAGCGCGGCACCGGCACCGCCGCTCAGATCTCCGGGTACTCGGTCGGCGGCAAGACGGGCACGGGGGAGACGGGAGTGCCCGGCTCGAACACGACCTGGTTCATCGCCTTCGCGGGCGAGAGAGGAGAAGCCGCCGGAGCTGGCGATCGCAGTCGTGCTCCAGAACCAGAGCGGCACCGGCGGCGTCGACCGCCGCGCCGATCGCCCGCGAGGTCATGCAGGCAATCCTGCAGGACACGGAGAATCCCTAACCTCTAGAAGCTCATGGCGACCCAGGACACCCTCTCCGGAACGCTCTTCGCCGGGCGCTACCGCGTCTCGCGGAAGCTCGGCGGCGGCGGCATGGCCGACGTGTACCTCGCCGAGGACCAGGAGCTCGGACGCCGGGTCGCGGTCAAGATCCTGCACGCGCGCTACGCGAACGACGAGCAGTTCGTCGAGCGCTTCCGGCGCGAGGCGACGCATGCGGCGGGCCTCTCGCACCCGAACATCGTCTCGATCTTCGATCGCGGCGAGGCGGACGGCTCCTACTTCATCGTCATGGAGTACGTCGAGGGGCGGACGCTCAAGGAGCTCATCCGCTCCCGCGGCCTCTGCCCGATCCCCGTCGCGATCGCGTATACGCGTCAGATTCTCGCCGCGCTCCGCTATGCGCACCGAAACGGCGTCGTCCACCGCGACATCAAGCCCCACAACGTCATCGTCGACCCCGAGGGCGTCGTCAAGGTGACGGACTTCGGGATCGCACGCGCGGGCGCGAGCCAGATGACGGAAGAGGGCGCGATCATCGGCACCGCGCAGTACCTCTCTCCGGAGCAGGCGCGCGGCGCGCCGGTCGACCAGACGTCGGACCTGTACTCGACCGGGATCGTCCTCTTCGAGCTCCTGACTGGCGAGGTGCCGTTCACCGGCGACAGCCCGGTCGAGATCGCCATGAAGCACCTCGCCGAGGTGCCGCCGAGCCCCATCCGAGCTCCGGGCGGAGGTGCCGACGACCTCGACCTCGTCGTCGTCCGCGCGCTCGCGAAGGAGCCTGCAGACCGCTACCAGTCGGCCGCGGCGATGGACGCCGACCTCGAGACCGTCGCCCACGGAGGCCGCGTCGCAGCCGAGACGGCGGATGCGGCAACGATCGTTCTCGCCGGCGCAGCGCGGAGTCGACGCGACGGGCGATGACGCAGGTCACGTCGGCGCCCCGGCGCTCCGCCGCACGTACGAGCCGCCGCAGCGCGAGGCCGCCCGCTCTGGCCGTGGCTCGTCGGGCATCGGCGCGCTGCTCGCGCTCGCTCATCGGCGGCTTCTTCCTCTCGGGCCCGATCCAGGACCGGTTCGGCGAGGAGCACGGTCGCGGTGCCGTACGTCGTCGGCATCCCGCAGGCGCTCGCGGACGCAGGACATCGAGGACAAGGGGCTCGTCCCGAACGTCCGGCGCGTGGCCGAACTCGGACGTCGAGGAAGGCATCGTCTTCGCCCAGGACCCGATCGAGGGGACGCGCGTCGACAAGGAGACCGTCGTGTCGATCGACGTCTCGTCGGGCAAGCCCGAGGTGCACGGTTCCGAGCGTCGTCGGCCAGTCGGGCGAGGACGCCGTCGCCGAGCTCACCCGGGCTGGGCCTCGACGCCCAGGTCGTCGAGGTCAACTCCGACCGCGACGAGGGCACGGTCGACCGCCCAGTCGCCTGGCGCCGGGCACCGTCGTCGTCGAGGGAACGCAGGTCCGGATCAACGTCTCGAAGGGCCCGAAGCCGGTGATCGTCCCGAACGTCGTCGACCTACCCTACGACCAGGCCGCCTCGGAGCTCCAGCGGGCCGGATTCAACGTGTCCCGAATCGACGTCGCCTCCGATCTCGCCGAGGGCATCGTCGTGCGGCCAGGACCCGAGCGGCGGCTCCGAGGGCTCGCAAGGGGTCGACCGTCACGCTGTCGCGTCTCGCAAGGGCCCGTCGACGTCTGCCGTCCCCGACGTGACGGCGCACGGACTTCTCGATCGCGCAGACGACGCTCGAGAACGCCGGCTTCCGGACGCGGTCGTCCTCGAGGACATCGACGACCCGAGCTTCGACGGCATCGTCATCTCGCAGGATCCGGTCGGCGGCTCGCAGGCCGAGCCGAACGCGCTCGTCACGCTCTTCGTCGGCCGCTTCGTCGGCCAACGGACGACGAGACCACGACGACGACCGACGACGCCGGCGTCGTGAGCCGACGCGTCCGAGTCGCCGTGCTCGCGGGCGGCCGCTCGAGCGAGCACGAGATCTCCGTCGCGTCGGCGCGATCCGTCGTCGCGGCGCTCGATCCCGAGCGATACGAGACCGCGGTCATCGAGATCGCCCGCGACGGGCGCTGGGCGACTCGCCGACGGCCGGCAGCCGCCCGCCATCGTCGCGGTAGCCGACGTCGTCGGAGACGCTCCCCGTCGTCGCCGACCAGGCGCCGGCCGCGGACGCTCCAGCAGGTCGACGTCGTGCTCCCGATCCTGCACGGGCCGTTCGGCGAGGACGGGACCGTCCAGGGGCTGCTCGAGCTCGCCGGTGTCCCCTACGTCGGCGCGGGTGTCGCCGCGTCGGCGCTGTGCATGGACAAGGACCTCTTCAAGGCGGTGCTGCGCGATCGCGGGATCCCCGTCGCGCGGAACGTCACGCTGCCGGGACGGCGACCCGCCGGAGCATCCGTTCTCGTATCCCGTGTTCGTGAAGCCCGCGCGGCTCGGCTCGTCCGTCGGGATCTCGAAGGTCACGACGCCGGACGAGCTCGAGGCGGCGGTCGCGCTCGCACGGCGCCACGACGACAAGGTGCTCGATCGAGGAGTGCTCGACGGGTGTCGAGGTCGAGTGCGGCGTGCTCGGCAACCGCGATCCGATCGCGTCCGTCGTCGGCGAGATCGTCGCGCACGCCGACTGGTACGACTACTCGGCGAAGTACGACGAGGGCGGCATGGAGCTCGTCGATCCCCGCCCGGATCGACGCCGGACGCGCGACCGCCGCGTCCGCGAGCTCGCGGTCGAGTCGTTCGTCGCCACCGAGTGCGAGGGGATGGCGCGCATCGACTTCTTCGTCACGCCGGACGGCGAGGTGGTCGTCAACGAGATCAACACGATCCCGGGCTTCACGTCGACGAGCGTCTACGCGAAGCTCTTCGAGGCGTCGGGATTCCGTACGGGGACCTGCTCGACCGCCTGGTCGAGCTCGCGCTCGAGCGCCACGAGCGCCGCGCCGCCTGGTGTACTAGAACCCCTTCACGAGCCGCTCCGTCTGCGCGCGGTGCCAGTCGAGCCCGAGCTCCGCGAACCGCCCGTCCGCACGTGCCAGAAGCTCGTCGTCGCCGCGCGCGTGCCGAGCGCACGAAGGCGAACGGTTCCACGGCCGTTCCCGGCTGGGCCAGCTCCGGGCTCCCGCTCGATCGTCATGGCGCGAGCGCGACGAGTGCATCGATCCGCGCCGCGAATCGACCGACGACCGCTCGTGAGCTTCACCGGCGAGGGTGCCGCACGGCGCTCGAAGCTTCCGAGCGCGGCCCTCGTCGCCGCGAGCACGAGTGGGCCAGCGCGAGCAGAAGGAGATCGCGGGCGTTGCGGACGCACGGCGTGTCGCGTGTTCGCCTCGACGGCCGCGACGACCCTGTGCCCCCTCCGCCAGGATCGCGTCCCAGTCAGCTGCGGTGTCGAGCAGCTCGATGACGCGCGACACCCGAGTGCCGCCGGTTCGCTCGATCTCGTCCGACATCGCCTCGTAGAAGCGCTCGAGACGGACGCGGACTCGCTCGGGATCCTCGCCGCCTGCGAGCGCGGTCGAGCCGACGAGGTCTGCGAAGACGATCGTGACGAGCTTTCGTTCCTCCCGCGCGGCACGCGGGAAGTCTTCCCGAGGCGAACGGTTCGCGCTATGCGAGCACGGAGGCGAGCGACTCTTCCCAGACGTCGAGGCCCTCGTCGAGCTCGGCGTCGGAGATCGTCAGCGGGCAGAGCACCCGGATGCAGTTCCCGTGGACTCCCGCTTTGAGCAGCAGCAGCCCGCTCCTGAGCGCCCCGTCGATCACGGCTTCGGCGAGATCGGGTGCGGGATCCTTGCTCGCGCGCTCGCGGACGAGCTCGATCGCGAGCATCGCGCCGAGGCCGCGCACGTCGCCGACCTCCGCATAACGCTCGTGCCAGCCCAGCATCCTCACGCGCAGGGCATCACCGACCGCGACGGCTCGCTCGACGAGAGCTTCCTCCTCGAAGACGTCGAGAACGGCACCGGCTGCCGCGAGCGCGACCGGGTTTCCGATGAAGGTGCCCCCGATCGCGCCGGAGTGCGCCTCGTCGACGACGGACGCGCGGCCGACGACGCCGGAGAGCGGCAGACCGCCCGCGAGCGACTTGGCGACGACGACGAGGTCGGGCTCGACGCCGAAGTGCTCCATCGCGAACATCCGCCCGGTTCGCCCGAATCCCGTCTGAACCTCGTCGGCGACCAGGACGATCCCGTTCTCGTCGCAGATCCGGCGGAGACCCGTGACGAACTCCGGAGGGGCCGGGAGGAACCCGCCCTCTCCCTGCTGCGGCTCGAAGACGATCGCCGCCACATGTGACGCGGGCACGTGCGTCCTGAACATCCGCTCGAGCGCGTCGAGCGCAGCTGTCGAGTCGGGACCGCGGAAGGAGTTCGGAAACGGCGCTCGATACACCTCGGGGGCGAAGGGACCGAGGCCCGTCTTGTACGGGTGCGTGCGCGAAGTCATCGTCAGCGCAAGCAGCGTTCGACCGTGGAAGGCGCCGTCGAACGCGATCACGGCCTGGCGCCCCGTGTACAGGCGAGCGAGCTTCACCGCGTTCTCGACCGCTTCGGCGCCGGCGTTGAAGAAGGCGGCACGCGTCTCGCCTGCGATCGGCACGAGCGCGCCGAGCCGCTCGGCGAGTGCCACATAGCCCTCGTACGGGACGACGGTGAAGTCCGTGTGCAGGAACCGCTCGGACTGCACCGCGATGGCTTCGAGGACTCGCGGGTGGTTGTGACCCACGTTGGCGACGCCGACACCGCCGACGAAGTCGATGAACGTGTTGCCGTCGACGTCCGTGATCGTCGACCCCCGCGCGCTCGCCGCGACGACGGGCCCGTGGACGATCAGCGCCCGCGCAACAGCCCTCTGTTCGCGCTCGAGGATCTCACGGCTCCGCGGCCCCGGAATCTCGGTTCGAAGCTCGATCGTGCGCGTGGCAGCCATCGTTCCAGCGTAGTGGAGGGCGAGGTCGGCACCTCCCGCAGGCATCCTGTTCGGCGCCGATGGACGAGCACGACCTCGCCGACGACCCGATCGTCCAGCTCACGACCTGGCTCGACGAAGCCCGCGGCGTCGTGCCGGAGCCCCACGCCATGACCCTCGCGACGGTGGGTGCGGACGGACGCCCGTCGGCGCGCGTCGTGCTCCTCCGTGGTCTGGACGCGCGAGGCGTCACGTTCTTCACCAACACGACGTCGCGCAAGGCGGAGGACGTGCGCGCGAACCCGCGCGCCGCAGCGGTGCTGCACTGGTGGGAGCTCGGAAGGCAGGTTCGGCTCGAAGGCTCGGTCGAAGAGACGGCGGTCGAGGAGTCTGCTGCCTACTGGAGCTCGCGGCCGCGTGGGAGCCAGATCGCCGCCTGGGCGTCTCCGCAGTCGCGACCGATCGCCGGGCGCGACGAGCTCGACGCGCGGGTGCGCGCAGCCGAGAGGGAGCTCGGCGAGGGTGACGTCCCGTTGCCGCCGCACTGGGGCGGCTACCGGCTTCGACCGGACGCCATCGAGTTCTGGGTACACCGGGACAACCGGCTTCACGATCGCGTTCGCTACTCGCTCACGAGCGAGGGCTGGCAGAAGAGAGCGGCTCGCGCCGTGACGGAAGCGTTCCTAGGGCGGTGTGAGCGCGCCGTCGGTGTAGAGGCCCTCGGCATTCCAGAGCATGTAGCCCTTCGCGCCCGAGACTCGCGCCGAGTAGATCTGCGCACGGACCTCGTCGTACCCGTACGGCCTCGAGAAGCTGAAGTCCTGGACCCACGGGACGATGAGCACGTTCTGTCCGCGGAGCTTGACCTCGAACTTCCGTAGCGCCCTCGCGACCGTCGCCCCTGGCGCCGCGCTGGGATCCTGCAAGCCGAGCTCGCCCGCGCCGAAAAGCGACGGGTACGTCATCGCGTACAGGGTGTCGAGGTGCGGCGCCATGCGCCGCGGGAGCTGGCCGATTCCGAGATCGCGCGTCCCGGAGAGCCCGAACACGGCCGCCGAGATGCGCACGTCGTAGCCGGAGAGCCGGCGAGCCGCGTAGCGCAGGAACGCCGGGATCGCGTCGTTCTTCTTCATCCCACGCTGATTCCGGAAGACGGCGGAGTCGACGTCGCCGTCGGACGGGAAGCGGACGTAGTCGAACATGATCTCGTCGAAGCCCGCGCGCGCGGCGGCGATCGCGACATCCACGTTGTAGTCCCAGACACGGCGGTCGTACGGGTTCGTCCAGCCCAGCCCGGCGCCGTCCCGCCAGACGGAGCCGTCCGCCCGTCTAACGGCGAGCTCCGGCCGCGCGGCAGCCAGAACCGGGTCCTCGAAGGTGACGACCCTTCCCACGAGGTAGAGGCCACGGTCGTGCACCATCCGCGCCGTCTCCCGAGCGTCGAAGTAGTCGCGCGCCGCACCGATCGAGCGTGCGAGTGGAAGAGCGTTCGACACGAAGCCGATCTCGCCGTTCTCGTCCTTGACGTCGAGCTCGAGCGCGGTCAGGCCCTCGCTCTCGAGATCGACGTACTCCTCGAGCTTTCCCGGTAGCGACGCCAGGCCCATGGTCACGTGCACGCCTCGGAGCTCGATCGGAAGAGCCCGTGGCGCCGACACCTGCGAAGCATCTGCCGCGAGCGTCGCCGGATCGGGCGTGCTCGACGGCGAGCTGCTCGAGCCCACGAAGCTGGCGCCGAGCCCGAGCGCAGCGACCGCGATGAGAACCACTCCGACGGCAGCACTTCTCCTCAGGCGCTTCCTCCGCCTTGCCGTGGCCCGACGCTCGCGAAACCGCTCGTTCGGGTCGATGGGTGGAAACAGCATCGACACCGGGGGGTGGACCTTACAGCAGCGTCCCTGCACAGTGCGGGGTCGCTCGTAGAATCGCGGCGGTGGTCCTCTCCGACCGGACGATTCGACGGCTCATCGCCGAGTCCCGTATCGGGATCGAGCCGTTCGACGAGGAGCTGATGCAGCCGTCGAGCCTCGACGTGCGCGTCGACCGCTTCTTCCGGGTTTTCCGCAACTCCCGCTACCCGTTCATCGACGTCAAGGCCCAGCAGGAGGAGCTGACCGAGCTCGTCGAGGTCGCCGACTCCGAGCCGTTCATCCTGCATCCCGGCGAGTTCGTCCTGGGCTCGACGCTCGAGCGCGGTGACGCTTCCTGACGACTTGGTGGCGAGATTGGAGGGGAAGAGTCGAGCTCGGCAGGCTCGGGCTGCTCATCCACTCGACGGCCGGGTTCATCGACCCCGGCTGGGACGGCCACGTGACGCTCGAGCTCTCGAACGTCGCGAACCTGCCGATCACGATCTACCCGGGCATGAAGATCGGCCAGCTCTCCTTCGTGCAGCTCACCGAGCCGGCCGAGCGTCCGTACGGCTCAGCGGGGATCGGGTCGAAGTACCAGGGCCAGCGCGGCCCGACGCCGAGCCGCTATTGGCAGAACTTCCAGGGCTCCTGAGCTACAGCTCGCGCTAGCACGGCGTCTCGTCGCCTCCCACACGCGCGAGCAACGCGGTCAGCTCCTCGAGCTCATCCGGCTCGAAGCGGGTCCCGAAGTAGTCGTCGACCTGTGCGAAGTGCCCGGTCGCGGCAGCGCGAAGCTTGGCTAGGCCGTCGTCCGTCAGGACCGCGTAGACGACGCGCCTGTCCTCCGGGCACGACGCGCGCCCGACGAGACCGTGCCGCTCGAGGCCGTCTAGCAGGCGGGTCACGCCCGACGCGCTCAGAAGCACCTGGTCAGCCAGATCGACCCTGCGCATGCGGCGATCGGGCGCCCTCGCGAGGCGAAGGAGAACTTCGAAGTCGCTCAGCGTCAAGCCGTGCTCGCCCGTGAGCCGAGCATTCAGCTGGCGGGTCACCGCCGCGTGCGCTCGCAGGAGGCTGACGAAGGCCTCCACACACGTTGATTGCTCGCTCAATACTTGACTGCTCACTCTTATTCCTCTATAGTTGCTTGCGTACTCAATAGTAGCGGACGCAAAGGAGTTGTCCATGTCCATCATCGCAGAGGCCACGGCCACAGCCATTCCGACCGGAACCTGGTCCATCGACCCCGTCTGGTCGGCGCTCGAGTTCGAGGTCAAGAAGATCGGGCTGATCCCGATCAAGGGTCGCGTTCCCGGCTTCGCAGGGACGATTCGCGGGGGGGACGCCGCCTCCATCGAGGGCACGGTCGACGCGACCAGCTTGACGACGTTCGACGAGACGCGGGACGGTCACCTGCAGTCGCCGGACTTCTTCGACACGGAGCGCTACCCGGTGCTCTCGTTCGAATCGACGGAAGTCGCGTTCGAGAACGGCGAGTTGGTGGTGACGGGTGACCTCAAGATCAAGGGCGCGACGAATCCGATCGAGCTCAGGGGGAGCTACCTGGGCGCCGGCACTGACCCGTACGGCAACGAGCGCCTCGGTCTCGAGCTCGAAGGCACGATCGACCGCACCGACTTCGGGCTCGAGTGGAACGCACCGCTGCCGGCCGGCGGCTTCCTCCTGCCGAACGAAGTCACGCTCAAGGCAACGTTCGCGGCGGTACGAGCAGACCTGACGTGAAGGTCCTCGCGATCTCCGGCAGTCTCCGGGCAGGGTCGTACAACACGGCCCTCGCCCGGGCTGCCCGCGACCTCGCTCCCGCGGGAGTGGAGATCGAGGTCGTCGCCAATCTCGGCGCCATCCCCCACTACGACGAGGACGTCGACCAGGAGCGGGTCGAGACGCCCGAGCCCGTCGCCGAGCTGCGCCGCAGGATCGACGAGGCGGATGCGCTCCTGATCGTGACGCCCGAATACAACGGCTCGATCACCGGAGTCCTCAAGAACGCGATCGACTGGGCCTCCGCCCGACACCGGGGGAGCTGGCTGCGCAACAAGACGGTCGCGGTCGCCGGCGTAACCACCGGGCAGTACGGCGCGCTCTGGGCCCAGCAGGATCTCCGGCGCATCCTCGGAATCGCCGGTGCGCGGGTGATTGAAGGCGACCTGCCGGTGTCTCGAGCGCCCGACGTTTTTGCCCCCGACGGGACGCTTACGAGCGCGAGCGTCGCTGAACGACTGCAGAGGCACCTAGACGCTCTGGTCCACGAGGCCGCGCCGGTGAGCATGGCGGCTTAGTGTCGAGGAACGCCGAGGGGCCGCACTGGCGGCCCCTCGTCACGGATACCAGCGTTGGATTTGGTAGAGGCGCTTTCCGGCACGTCGCAAACGTTCCTGACGTGCGGCGCGAAACGCGAGCCCCCTACGCTGGCTAGGCGCTTCCCGGTGGTCCCGGGGGCACACCTCTACCCGCTGGTACCTCCACTGCCCGTACTGTCATCGCTCAAGCCGGACCACCTCCTTTCCGCGGTACCGCCAGCATACGCACTCCGAGCGGATGGAGGAAGCTTCGCGGTTAGAGCTGCTCACTCAGCACGAGGGACAGCTCGAGGCCGCGGTCGAGCGGCACCGTCACGCTCGAGAGCGTCGGGTCCGCCTGCCGCGCGGCCGAGTACGCACCCAGCGTCTCCGCGTGCGAGGTGACGTTGTCCGCGACGACGAGCCCGCCCGGCTCGAGCAGCGGGCGGGCGAGCGCGAACAACGCCTCGTAGTCGCCCTTCTCGGCGTCGAGGAACACGAGGTCGAACGTGTCCTCGGTCGCGCGCAGCGTCTCGAACGCATCGCCCTCGATCGAGCTCGGCCCACTCCTCGAGGCCGGCCGCAGCGATGTTCGCGCGCCAGGCCTCGCACTTCGCGGGATCGTGCTCGAGGGAGACGACTCGGCCACCGAGCACACGCGCGCCCGCGGCGAGCCAGATCGACGAGTAGCCGCGCGAGCCGCCGATCTCGAGCACCTCGACTCCCGCCTGGCACGCTGCGAGCGCGAACAGGAATCGGCCGGTGGTCGGCGTGACCTGCCGTGAACGTTGCGCCGAGGGAACGCCCGCCTCGCGCTCCGCGCGATCCTGCCTCCTCGAGCTGCGCCAGCACGCCGAGGACGCGGGCGTCGAGCATCAGTCGGGCACCTCGACGACCACCATCCCGTCGCGCACGGAAACCGGGTAGGTCGGGACGGCCTCGAACGCGGGCAGCGTCATCGGGATCCCGGTCTCGAGGTCGAAGCGGGACCCGTGCCGCGGGCAGACGACAACGCAGCCCTCGGGCTCCCAGTCGCCCTCGCACAGCGGCCCGTCGTCGTGGGAGCAGCGGTCCTCGATCGCGTGGAACCTGCCGTTGCAGTTGTAGACACCGACGGTGAGCGCGCCCGCGGGCACCAGCCGCATCGTCCCTGGCGGCAGCTCCTCGAGCGGCCCGACTTCGAACTCGGCCACCTACTCGAGGGCTCCTGCGCAAGACCGAGAACCGCGAGCGCGGTTCTCGGGCGCGCGAACACCCCTGAAGGCGGCCGCTTCGCGGCCGCAGTGGTTACTTCTCCTCACTCGAGTACTAGGTCTCGACTGGACGTCCCCCACTCCTCCGGAAGCGGCGTCCCTCGCGCCTTGTGCAGCGCGAGCTTGAGGACGCCGAGGCCGAGGATCGCGCACTTGAGCCGAACCGGCGTCAGTGGAATCCCGAGCTCGTCCAGGAGCTCGTCCTTCGGCATCGCCGCGACCTCGTCCGCCGTGCGCCCCTTGACGAGGTCGCTCAGCATCGACGTCGCCGCCTGGCTGATCGCGCACCCGCGGCCGTCGAACCCGACCTCCTCGATGACGTCGCCCTCGCCGAGCCTGACGGAGACGGCGATCTCGTCGCCGCAGAGTGGGTTCTGGCCCTCGGCCTGCGCGTCGGCAGGCTCGAGCAGCCCGTGGTTGCGGGGGTTCTTGTAGTGGTCCAGGATCAACTCGCGGTACAGCTGGTCGAACTCGCTCATGGCTAGCCGAGGCTGCTCTTGGCCTTCTGGAGGCCGTCGACCAGGCGGTCGATCTCCTCCGGAATCGAGTACAGGTAGAAGCTCGCGCGGACCGTCGCGGCGATGCCGAGCTTGGCCATCAGCGGCTGCGTGCAGTGGTGGCCGGCGCGGACGGCGACCCCCTCCCAGTCGAGGACCTGCGCGACGTCGTGGGGATGCACGCCGTCGACGTTGAGCGAGACGATGCCGGCGCGATGCTCGGGGGAAGGCCCGTACGTCGAGATCCACGGGAGCTCGCCGAGACGCCCCAGCGCGTACTCGACGAGCTCGTGCTCGTGACGCTCGATCGCGTCGAGCCCGACAGCGGTGACGTAGTCGACCGCGGCCCCGAATCCGACCGCCTCGGCGATCGCGGGAGTTCCGGCCTCGAACTTGTACGGGAGCTCGTTCCAGGTCGTGCGCTCCATCGAGACCGACCGGATCATCTCGCCGCCGAGGTTGAACGGAGCCATCGTCCTCGAGCAGCTCACGTCGTCCCCAGAGCGCGCCGATCCCGCTCGGCCCGCACATCTTGTGGGACGAGATCGAGAGGAACTCGCAGTCGAGCGCCTGCACGTCGATGTGCCGGTGCGGCGCCGCCTGGGCCGCGTCGACGACCATGATCGCGCCGCGCTCGTGCGCCCACTTGGCCAGCTCGTTCACGGGGTTCACCGTGCCGAGCGTGTTGGACACGAGGTTCGACGCGACGACCTTGACGTTCCCCCCACGCTCGATCTCGTCGAGCGCGTCGAGGTCGCAGCTCGCCGGACTCCCCGATCGGGATCGCACGGAAGCTCGCCCCGGTGCGGCCCGCGACGTACTGCCACGGGACGAAGCTCGAGTGGTGCTCGAGATCGGTCACGACCACCACGTCGCCCGGCCCCAGGTTGTCGAGACCCCAGGCGTACGCGACGAGGTTGAGTGCCTCGGTCGCGCTGCGCGTGAAGATCACCTCGCGCTCTGACGGCGCGTTGACGAGCTCCGCGACCTTCCTGCGCGCGGTCTCGTACCCGGTCGTCGCGCGCTCGGCCAGTCGATAGACGCCGCGATGCACGTTGGCGTACGAGTGCTCGTAGAAGTCGCGCATGGTGTCCAGCACCTGCCGCGGCTTCTGAGTCGAGGCAGCAGAGTCGAGGTACGCGACAGGCTTTCCGTTCACGAGCTCGTCGAACACCGCGAAATCCGTGCGCAGGCGGTGCGCGTCGAGCTTCGGCTCCGTCGTTACGGCCACGTCGTCATCGTACCGCCGGGCTCTCGGCTCACCCGAGGTCGACGCGGCCGTTGCCGGCCGCGCGCTCCCCGGCACGCCGCACGCGCTGCGCCGTGATGACCGCCTCTTGCAGGAGCTCGCAGACTCGGTCCATGCGGCTTCGCTCGGAGACGTCACCGAGCAGCTCGAGCTTCACCTCCTGCGGAAGCTCGACCTTCCCGGCCAGGAGGTACGAGAGCTGTTCCTCGCCGGGCTCGGGAGAGTCGACGTCGCTGCCCGTGAGCTCGCGAAGCTCGTCGAACAGGCGGAGAGCCTCGGCGACGACCTCCGTGCCTGCCGGGTCGGGCTCGTCCTCGAGGGCGGACACGAGCCCCGTGTGAAAGCTCCTCCCGTCGGTCAGCTCGTCGAGCTGGAATCGCTCGCCACCCAGGATCAGGATGTTCAGCCTTCCGTCCTCGAAGCGCGTGAGCACCTCGGACACACGGGCGCGCGTGCCCACCTCCCGAATACCGTCGTCGTCTGCGTAGACGAGCCCGAACTCGCCGTCGGTCTCGAGGCACTCGCCGATCAGCTCCTGGTACCGGTCCTCGAAGATGTGCAGTGGGATCTGCTCCGAAGGGAGCAGCACGATTCCGAGCGGAAAGAGCCCGAGCTCGGTCACGCCGCGGGGCCGAACGTCACGAACTCCCAGGGACCGTCGCGTCCCCGCTCCCTGACCACGAGCCCGAACGCCTGGGCGGCTTCAGCGAGGGCCGGCGGTGGATGCACGAACGCGCGGAAGGAGCGCCGCATGATCGCGAACCCCGCGTTCATCGCGGCGATCCCGACACGCATCCACCAGACGTCGCGCGGATAGCTGAGAACGAGGCGACGTCGCGCGAGCCGCGCCGCGGCGGCGGCCAGCTCGACACCGTCCGGCGAGCAGCAGACGACGCGGTTGAGGACGACGATGTCGGCCGGCTCGACGGACTCGGGCTGCTCGAGGACGTCCGTGACGACGAACGTCGTCCTGCCCTCGATCTCCAGACCGTGGGCGAGCTCGCGTGCATACGGCGCGTATGCGTCGACGATCTCGACGACCTCGCCCGTGTCCGCACCGGCGAGGAGCAGCTCGGCCTGGAGCGCTCCGATGCCGCCACCGATCTCGAGAACTCTGGCGCCCTCGACCGCGTCGACCGCGCTCGCGACCATCCTCCGCTCGAGCTCGTCGAGGCCGCGTTTCCGGTAGCGCTCGAGGCTCCGACGCGCCAGGCGAGGCTTGAACATCTGCTCGCACGGCGCGCCGCGACAGCAGCTCGTCATGCCGCGACGATAGCGCCGGCGGGAGTCCCTGATGTGATGACCACGCGCCGGCTGGGGCGATGCTCGAGTGCGATGCAAGGACGCAGGGAGCCCCGATATGCAGGCATATCGGGGCGACTGAGGACGTAGCAGCGCGCCGAGCAGCGCCTCAGACGGCACGCTGTTTCATTGCGTTAGGGACTCCCTAGGAAGTGCGCTCGAGATCGAGCGCGCACGAGTTGATGCAGTAGCGAAGGCCCGTCGGGGCCGGGCCGTCGTCGAAGACGTGCCCGAGGTGCCCGCCGCAGGCCGCGCACATGACCTCCGTTCGCACCATCCCGTAGCTGCGATCCGTCTCGGTGACGACGCTGTCGAGCGACGTCGGCTCGAAGAAGCTCGGCCATCCCGAGCCCGAGTCGAACTTCGTGTCCGAGCGGAAGAGCTCGGCGCCACAGCCCGCGCAGCGGTAGACGCCCGGCGCGTGCTCGTCCCAGTACGCGCCTGTGAAAGCGCGCTCGGTTCCCTTCCGCCGCAGGATCTCGTACTGCTCGGGCGACAGCCGCGCCCGCCACTCCTCGTCCGTGAGCTGAGTCTCGGTCTCCATGGCTCGAGCGTACCCGCCGTGGCTCAGAGCACGACGAGCGAGAGGGCGACGAACTGGACGACAGCCGCCGCGATCACGAGCAGATGGAAGATCTCGTGGAAGCCGAACGTGGCCGGGAACGGGTTCGGCCACGTCGTCGCGTACGTGACGGCCCCGACGCTGTAGAGGCCGGCGCCCACGATCACGAGCACCGCCGCGGCGACGCCGAGGGCGGGAAACAGCTGCGGGACGACAATCACCCCGATCCAGCCGACCGCGAGGTACGCAACCGCCGACACCCAGCGCGGCGCATGGATCCAGTACAGCTCGAGGACGACGCCGAGGACGGCACCCGCCCAGACGGTGGAGAGGCACGACCGTCCGCGGCGGCACCTTCAAACGCGAGCAGCGCGAACGGCGTGTAGGTGCCCGCGATGAACACGAAGATCATCGCGTGATCGAGCCGGCGCGCGCGGAGCCGCGCCGCAGCGCTGCGCCACGGGAAGCGATGGTAGAGCGCGCTCGCACCGAACATCGCCGCGAGGGCGGCCGCGTACACCCAGACGGCGAAGCGCTCGAGGTAGCCGTCGGAGAGGGCCACGAGCACGGTTCCCGCTGCGACGTGCGGCGAAGAACGCGTAGAGGTGGAAGACACCTCGCAGCCGTGGAACGGCAACGGTCATCGGCGGATTGTGCCGGTCAGCTGCGGCGGATGCGCTCGCAGTCGACGCCGACGAGGTCGACGCGATCGGCGAAGACATCGTCCACGACCCGAGCCCGCAGCCGACGACGTCGAACGCTCGCGTCTCGAGCGCCGATCACGTCGTTGCCTTCCCCTCCGAAGAGCCCGTCGCGTCCCGCCCCACCGCGGATCGTGTCGTTTCCCGCGAACCCGCACAGCCGATCGTCTGCGACCGTGCCCTGGAGCCGATCGCCTCCGCGTGTGCCGGGATGGCTGCAGACCGGCTGCCAGGCCGGATCGAAGTCGTGGGAGCTCGTTCCCGGGCGTGAGGTCGATCTTGTCGGAGCCGTCTGGTCGAACGATGAACACGTCGGTTCGCGGGTACGGCGCTCTCGGTGCTCTCGTACACGAGCCAGTTGCCGTCGGGCGACCACGACGGGCTGTGCTCGGACCACACGGGAAGACCGGATGGCGCGGCGGCCGGCTGGACGCGACGCTCATGCGTACCGTCGCGTCGCATGACCCAGATCTCGAGGAGGCCGCCCAGCCGCCGTCGGCCGGTGAACGCGATCAGGCTGCCGTCGGACGACCACGCAGGCGAGAAGTCGCCGAAGTCATTCCTCGTAAGCGCGCGCAGTCCGCGTCCGTTCGGGCGAACGACGTAGATCTCGTCTTGCTCGCTGAGCCTCCGTACGGGGCCGCGGTTCGTCGAGAACGCGATGAGCGAGCCGTCCGGCGACCACGCCGGCTGGAGGTCGTGGCTGCGGGCCGCGCGTGATGCCGCCGGAGCCCGGTTCCGTTCGCGTTGATGATGGCGAGATCGCGGCCTCGCCCGCCTCTCGCGATCGCGTGCTGGAAGACGATGCGACTCCCGTCGGGCGACCAGGAGGGCTGCTCGGCGATCACGGGGCGGTCGGTCAGCCTCCTGGCGTTCGTGCCGTCTGCGGCGCGCCACGACGAGACGCTGACGGCGATCGGAGAACGCGATCCAAGCGCCGTCAGGCGACCAGGCGGGCGACACGCCGGCGAGCGGGCCGAGCTGGGTGACCTTCGCACCGATCGGATCGAGCCGGTACAAGCCGGTAGCTCGAGTACGGCAGTGGTGCGCGGTCGCTCGCGAACACGATCCAGCCGTTGCTCGCAGGCGTGTGGACGGGGACGGACCGCGCAGGCGCAACCGCAACGACGGTGGCAAGCGTCAGGAGAACGGCGAGCCTGTACACAGCTCCGAGAGTAGGACGAGCCGGTAAGGGAAAGGTCAGGCTTGCGGGATCCGAGCCTCGAGCGCCGCCGCCAGCGCGTCGCGCACCGGCTCGAGCTCGACGCGGTCGAGCACGTCCTGGAAGAAGCCGCGCACGATGAGGCGCTCGGCCTCCGCGCGTGTCAGGCCGCGGGTCATGAGGTAGAAGAGCTGGTCGCGATCGACCTGGCCGAGCGTCGCTCCATGCGTGCAGCGGACGTCGTTGGCCATGATCTCGAGCCCGGGGATCGAGTCGGCGTGCGCCGTCTTCGAGAGCAGCAGGTTGCGGTTCTCCTGGTACGCGTTCGTCTGCTGCGCACCCTCCTCGACGCGGATCATCCCTCGCCACACGGCGCGGGCGGTGTCGCGCAGCGCTCCCTTGAACGCGAAGTCGGAGGTCGTCGACGGCGCGATGTGCTCCTGGAACGTGTCGTAGTCGAGGTGCTGCGTGCCGTCGGCGAAGTACGCGCCCGTCACGCGCGAGGTCGCGCCCTGACCGGCGAGGTCGTTCTGGATGCGCACCTTGCCCTTCGCGGAGCCGAAGCCGGCGGCGACCCAGTCGAGCTCGGCGTCGCGATCGACCCGTGCATGGTGCGAGGCGAAGTGCCAGGTGCCGCGCGAGAGGTTCTGGACGGACACGTACTCGACCTTCGCCCCCTGCTGCACGACGATCTCCACCGCGGCGTTGGAGTACGCGCTCAGGTCGGGCGCCGCGGACGTGTACTCCTCGATCAGCGCGAACCGGCTCTCGGGCTCCGCGACCACGAGCAGGCGCCAGAAGAGCGAGCCTCCCTCGACCGCATTGGCGACCCGAACGTAGAGCGGCTTCTCGAGCACGACGCCGCGCGGGACGTGCACCAGGAGCCCGTTCGTCCACATCGCCGCGTTGTGCGCCGCGAACTTCTCGTCCCAGCCGACGAGCGAGTAGAGGAGCTCGTGATCCTCCGGCAGCGGCTCGAACCGGATCCCGTCGGGCGCGCCGACGATCTCGAGGCCGCCTTCGCCGACGTGCGCAAGAGCGGTTGCGTCGAGCTCGAGCATCGATTCCGTCCGTGCGACCGCGGTCGTCCCATTGCCGCCCCAGGCGTCCGGATCGAAGCCCGCGAGGTCGGTGAAGCGCCAGTGCTCGTCCTTCGTCGTCGGGAGCGGCAGCGCCGTGTAGCGCTCGAGGATCTCAGCTCTCGCCACGCCGCTCCTTCGGGGCATACCGGCGATGGAGGATGAGCACGTTCCCGTCCGGGTCCTTGACGAACCCCATGTGACACACGCCCGAGTCCTGGATCCCGATGACCTCACCGCCGGCGGCGCGGATCTCCTCGACCGCAGCGGCGACGTCGCGACACGCAGCGCGATGCCGTTCTGGTTCGCGACGAACAGCTCACCCTCGCTCCTCGGGCTTCCAGAAGGAGAACGTCACGTTCGGCGTCTCGATCTCCCCGTCCGAGAACTCGCTCTCGGGAAGACCGAGCACGTTGCGGTACAACCACGGCGCGCGCGTAGTCACGCGTCGGCACCGAGACGAAGTCGACCTGCTCGACGTTCATCGACACGTCGAAGCGACCGGATGGAGCATGAGCGCGTTCCCGTCGGGATCCTTGAACCACGCCTGCCGGCAGACGCTCGTCTCGATCGTCTCGCCGTCGAACTGGTCACGCCTTTCGCCTCGAGCTCCGCCCGGGCGGCGTCGACGTCGGCGACTCGCAGCGCAAGCCCGGCGGGGGACGGCGCGAAAGGCTGGCCGATGCTCGACGGATCGAAGACGTCGAGCGTGACCTGGCCGCAGCGAAACTCCATGTCGCTCTCGCCCTCGGTCTCGATCTCGAGTCCCAGGACCTCCGAGTAGAACCGCTTCGCCCTCGGGATGTCCTGGGTCAGGAACGGAGACGAAGTCGACGTGCTCGACCTGCATCACTCGTACGGCTGGTAGCGGTGTGGAGCTAGGCGTTGCCGTCGGGGTCGCGGAAGCGCCATGTGGCAGACGCCGGTGTCCAACGTCTCCCGAAGAACTCGTGCCCTTGCCTCGAGCTCGGCGCGCCGCCGCGATGTCAGGACGTGCAGCGCGACGTGCGCGTGCGTCGGCGTGAACTCGGCGACGCTCGCGGCCGTAGATCCCGAAGCACGTTCGCCGATCCGAACTCGCCGTCCGTGCTCGTCGGCCGGAGGCCGAGCAGTCCACGTAGAAGCCCGCGTGCGCTGCCAGTCCGTCGACGGAACGCGACGAAGTCGACGGATCGGCGTCATGTGGTCGAGCCTCGGGTACGGCGCGTAGCGTGGTGGAGGAAGCGGTTGCCGCGGGTCGTAGCTCGCACCTGACAGCGCCGGGTCCCAGACTCGCCGACTGAGACCCGTGCTCGAGCTCCGCCGCGACATCGCTACTCGAGTGCATCGTCGAGGCGGCAGCGGCTGAACTCGTACTCGTGCTGTGCGGGTCAGACGCGAGCGTCTTGCCGACCTGTACTCGACCCAGTCTCGCCGGGCGAGTCGGGTCGCTCGACCCAGACTCGCCGGAATGCCTGACCGCCGTCGACCTTCGGATCGCGGCTGCAGCCGATCGCGCTCCGCGCCGACTCTCAGCCAACCGAGCCTTCCATCTGCAGCTGGATCAGTCGATTCATCTCGACGGCGTACTCGAGCGGGAGCTCCTTCGTGATCGGCTCGACGAAGCCGGACACGATCATCGCGCTCGCCTCCGCCTCCGAGAGCCCACGGCTCATGAGATAGAAGAGCTGCTCCTCGCCGATCTTGGACACGGTCGCCTCGTGCCCGAGGTCGACTTCGTTCTCGTCCACCTGGATGTACGGGTACGTGTCCGAGCGCGACTCCTCGTCGAGGATGAGCGCGTCGCAGACGACCTTCGACTTCGAGCCGACGGCGCCCTTCCGACCTGCAGGAGCCCGCGGTAGCCCGCGCGCCCGCCGTCCTTCGAGATCGACTTGGACGTGATCACGGACGACGTGTGCGGCGCGACGTGGACGACCTTCCCGCCCGCGTCCTGGTGCTGCCCCTTGCCGCCGAAGGCGATCGACAGCACCTCGCCGTGCGCGCGCTCGCCCATGAGCCAGATCGCCGGGTACTTCATCGTCACCTTCGAGCCGAGGTTGCCGTCGACCCACTCCATGGTCGCGTCCTCGTAGGCGACGGCCCGCTTCGTGACGAGGTTGTAGACGTTGTTCGACCAGTTCTGGATCGTCGTGTAGCGGCAGCGTCCGCCGCGCTTGACGATGATCTCGACGACCGCCGAGTGCAGCGAGTCGGACGAGTAGATCGGCGCGGTGCAGCCCTCGACGTAGTGCACGTACGCGCCCTCGTCGACGATGATCAGCGTGCGCTCGAACTGGCCCATGTTCTCCGCGTTGATCCGGAAGTAGGCCTGGAGCGGCATCTCGATCGTGACGCCCGGCGGCACGTAGATGAACGACCCGCCCGACCACACGGCCGAGTTCAGGGCGGCGAACTTGTTGTCGTTCTGCGGGATGATCGTCCCCATGTACTGCTTGACGAGCTCCTCGTGCTCGCGCAGGCCCGAGTCCATGTCGAGGAAGAGGACGCCCTTCGCCTCGAGATCCGCCTGGAGCTTGTGGTAGACGACCTCGGACTCGTACTGGGCGCCGACGCCGGCGAGGTACTTCTTCTCGGCCTCGGGGATGCCCAGCTTGTCCCAGGTGTCCTTGATGTCGGCCGGCAGGTCCTCCCACGAGTCCGCCTGCTTCTCGGTCGGCTTGATGTAGTAGTAGATGTTCTCGAAGTCGATCCCGGACAGGTCCGCCCCCCAGCTCGGCATGGGGCGGGCGAAGAAGTAGTCGAGCGACTTGTGCCGGAACTGCCGCATCCAATCGGGCTCGCTCTTGTGCTCGGCGATCGCCTCGACGACCTCGTGCGAGATGCCCCTCCCCGACTTGAAGAAGTAGTCCTTCGCGGCATCCGGGTTCGAGAAGCCGTACTTGTAGTCGGAGCGGATGTCGCGGACAACCTCGGTCTCGTCGAGCGCTCATGACGGCCACCTCCGGCAACGGCTGCTGGGGCGAAGGCTTCGTAGCCCTCCGCCTCGAGCTTGTGAGCAAGCTCGGGGCCTCCCTCGGCCACGATACGCCCGTCCACGAAGACGTGCACGAAGTCGGGCGTGACGTAGTTGAGGATTCGCTGGTAGTGCGTGATCACGAGCGCGCCCATGTTCGGGCCGACGAGCGCATTGACTCCGTTCGCGACGATGTTGCAGCGCGTCGATGTCCAGCCCGGAGTCGGTTTCGTCCAGCATCGCGATCTTGGGCTTGAGCATGCCATCTGGAGGATCTCGACACGCTTCTTCTCACCGCCGGAGAAGCCGTCGTTCAGGTACCGCGACGCGAGCTCGCGCGGGACCTTGAGCTCTTCCATCGCCGCGAGCAGCTCGGTGCGGAACTCCGGGATCGGGACCGGGTCGTCCTCGCCGCTGTTCGCGGCCTTGCGCTGCGCGTTGATCGCGCTGCGCAGGAAGCTCGTCACGGTCACGCCGGGAATCGCGTGCGGGTACTGGAACGCGAGGAAGAGGCCGCGCTGAGCGCGCTCGTCGGCGCCGAGCTCGGCGATGTCGTCGCCGTCGAGAAGGATCTGCCCCTCGGTGATCTCGTACGCGGGATGGCCCATGAGCGCGTACGCGAGGGTGGACTTCCCCGATCCGTTCGGTCCCATGACCGCGTGCTTCTCGTTCGAGGCCGACGACGAGGTCGACACCCTTGACGATCTCGGTGCCGTCCTCCAGGGCGACGTGCAGGTTCTTGATCTCGAGCTGAGCCATGCGTAGGAAACCTTTCCGGGTGGGCGTACGTCCGTACAAAGGGTAGTTGCCCGCCTCGGTCGCATGGTACCGGGACCGATTTCCGCACCAATACGGGTGGTAAGGTGGGCGCATGCCATTCGGCATCTCGATCTGGGAGCTCTTGATCCTCCTCGTCGTGCTCCTGCTCATCTTCGGCGCGAAGCGCCTCCCCGAGATGGGGCGGTCGCTGGGCAAGGGGATGCGCGAGTTCAAGGACTCGGTGACGGGCGTCGAGGAGTCCGTCACGGGGACCACGACACCCACGCCGACGAGCGTCGAGCTCCCGCCGGCAGCTCCCGCGCCGACTCCTCAGGAGGACTCGGAGGCGGAGACTCAGCGGCAAACCGTCGGCTAGGGAAACACTCCGATGCTGCGCAGGTGGCTGCCGCGCCGTCTCTACCACGGTGAGGAGGCGACACTCGTCGAGCACCTCGACGAGCTGAGGTCGCGGCTGATCATCGCGCTGATCGCGATCGCGCCGGCCTTCCTCCTCACCTTCACGTTCCACGAGCAGATCATGGAGTGGCTCACAGGGCCGCTCCCCGACGACAAGAAGCTCGTGACGCTGGGTGTCACCGAGCCGTTCACGACCTCGGTGAAGGTGAGCCTGCTGGCGCGCACTGGCCATCGTGCTGCCGATCCTCCTCTGGCAGGCCTGGGCGTTCCTGGCGCCTGCCGTCCAGCCGCACTTCGAGCGCGTCGTCCTCGTCTTCGTGGTTCTGGCGACCGGCCTGTTCGTCGCCGGTGTGACGTTCATGTACTACGTCGTACTGCCACGCGCGCTCGACTTCCTGACGTCGTTCGACGCCGAGCTCTACAACATCCAGATCCGCGCGAGCTACTACTACACCTTCGCCGCGATGACGCTCCTCGCCGGCGGCCTCGCCTTCCTGATGCCGATCTTCGTGCTCGCGCTCGTGCGCCTGCGCGTGTTGACCAGCGACCAGCTTCGGCGAAATCGGCGCATCGCGTTCGTCGTGCTCCTCGTGTTCGCCATCCTGCTGCCGACCGTCGATCCCGTCTCGCTCGCCCTCGAGGTCGTGCCGCTCGTCCTCCTGTTCGAGATGGCGATCTGGATCTCCGTGTTCATGGAGAAGCGCTGGCAGCGCGACTGGGAGGACGACTTCGCCGAAGCCGGCTATCCGTGAGGACGATCTCGGCGGACTGGGTCGTTCCCGTCGAGGGAGCGCCGATTCGAGACGGCGCCGTCGCGATAGACGACGCGGGAGCCATCGCGGCAGTGGGCACGGCCGACGAGATCGGGCAGGGAGACCACTTCGACCAGTCGGTGATCCTTCCGGCCTTCGTCAACGCGCACACGCACCTCGAGTACGAGGTGTACGCCGGCTTCGGCGACGGCCTCGGCTTCGCCGACTGGATCGGCGTCCACGTCGCGCGCAAGTCGCGGATCGACATCGAGGACATGGAGGCGATCGCCCGGCTCGGCGCCTTCAACTGCCTCCGCTCGGGAATCGCGACCGTGGGCGACTGCAGCTTCGTCGGCGCGGCGGCGACCGCCTGTGCAGAGCTCGGGCTGCGCGGCACGATCTTCCTCGAGGTGTTCGGAGACGATCCGGGCGCCGCCCACGAGCGCTTCCAGACGATGCACGACCGGATCGCGCCGGTGCTGTCCGACGACGTCCGACTCGGCATCTCGCCGCACGCGCCCTACACGTGCTCGATCGAGCTCTACCGCGCGTGCAGCGAGCTGGGGCTTCCGACCGCGACCCACCTGGCGGAGAGCGATGCCGAGAACGAGTACCTCCGCACCGGGACGGGCAGCTGGGAGTCGTTCGCGCACATGCTCGTCCCGCCGCCGGGGACGACGGGGATCCGCGCGCTTGCGGACAACGGTCTCCTCGACTCGACGCGTCGTCGCGGCACACTGCGTCACCGCGGACGAGGAGGAGATCGCGCTCCTCGCCGAGCACGACGTCGCCGTCGCGCACTGCCCGCGCTCGAACGGAATGCTCGGCTGCGGCGTCGCACCTCTCGCGGCGCTGAGAGAGGCGGGGATCCGCGTCTGCATCGCGACCGACAGCCCCGCGTCGACACCGTCGTTCGACATGTTCGACGAGATGCGCGCCGCGATCGTCGGGGCGCGCGCACGAGAACGGCGACCCGACGCGCTGACCGCGTCGGACGCGCTCGAGCTCGCGACACTCGGCGGCGCGCGCGCTCTCGGCCTCGACGACTCGCTGGGCTCGATCGTGCCCGGCAAGCAGGCAGATCTGACCGTGCTGTCACTTGCTGAGACGGCCTTCGTACCATGGGAAGATCCCGTTACGGCAGCCGTTCTCGGTGGTGGCCCGGAGCACGTCGTCGCTACTCTCGTCTCCGGCGAAACGCGGTACGAGAAAGGAGGGAAGGCATGGCTCGAGCTGATCGACGCAGCGCGCAGCGCACGCGGCCGGCTGCTGCAGCACGCAGACCGGCAGTCGTAATCGAGGACACCATGTTCTTCCCCCGACTTCGCAGGCACGCGAAGTGGATGTTCCTGTTCCTCGCCATCGCCCTGGGCGGCGGCTTCGTCCTCTTCGGCATCGGCGCCGGGGGCATCGGGCTCGGCAACCTCGCCGAAGGAGGCGGAGGCTCGGGCGTCCCCTCGATCGAGAGCGCCGAGGAGCGGACGCTCGAGAATCCCAAGGACGCGCAGGCATTCCGCGATCTCGCAACCGCGCACCAGGCGGCCGGGAACACCGACGACGCCATCGAGGCGTACGAGAACTTCATCGCGCTCAGGCCGAAGAACACCGACGTCCTTCGGCAGCTCGCAGGCGTGTACCTCGAGAAGGCATCGCTCGCCCAGCAGCGCGCGCAGATCTACCAGGCCCGGGCGGACTACCTCGCACCCGGACGCGCGCGCGACGCGCTCCTCCAGGTCGACGGCCAGCCGCTTGCGTCCGATCCGATCACGGACGCAGTCGGGTCCGGTTTCGACCAGGAGATCAACACCGCGCTCGGCGAGGCGCAGTCCGCATCGGCGCAGGCGGTCGAGACGTACCGCAGGATCGCCGCAGCCGCGCCGACGGATCCGACCGTGCAGCTCGAGCTGGCCCAGGCCGCGCAGAGCGCCAACGACACGGCGACGACGATCGCCGCCTACGAGGCCTTCCTGAAGCTCGCGCCGGACGACCCGACCGCCCCGAGGTTCGCAGGATCCTGAAGCAGCTCCGCCAGTTCTCGCCAGACCCCGGCTAGATACGACGGACTAGACTCGCCTCCCGTGAGGCTCGTCGTCCTCTTCGCGGTAGCCGCGGCGGCGCTGCTGTCTCTCGTTCTCGGCGGCTGCGGTACGGGCGGCTACACGAGCGAGGGGAGCCAGGGGGCGGGGAAGCAGCTATTCGTCCCGGCCTGCGGCGGCTGTCACACGCTCGCGGACGCCGGGACCGCGGGCACGATCGGTCCGAACCTCGACGACGCGTTCGCCCAGGCGCGCGAAGCCGGCATGACGTCGGAGACGTTCACGCAAGTCGTCGCCGACCAGATTCGCTTCCCCATCGAGGAGACGTCCACCGGAGCACCGGGCATGCCGGGCCCGGACGAGACCCTGCCGAGCTGCGACGACGTCGAGGGGAACGCGTTCTGCGTGGACGACCAGGAGCAGGCGATCAAGGACGTCGCCGTCTACGTCGGCGCGGTCGCCGGGACGGGGCGTGGTGGCCGAGCAGCCGACGGACGGCAAGTCGATCTTCACGACGACCTGCGGGTCGTGCCACACGCTCGCGGACGCCGGGACGACCGGAACCGTGGGGCCGAACCTCGACGACTCGCAGCCGCCGAAGGACCTCGTCGTCGACCGCGTGACCAACGGCCAGGGCGCGATGCCGTCGTTCAAGGACTCGCTCGACTCCCAGCAGATCGACGCCGTCGCCGACTACGTGTCGTCGGCAGCCGGCAACTAGCGCTCAGGCGCCTTCCCGAGTCTCCAGGGCCTGGGCTTCGAGATCGACGACGACGTGCGTCACCGGCACGTCGTAGCGCGCGCGAACCGAGTCGACGACACCGTGCTCGAGCCAGTTCGAGCGACCGGGCGGGTGCGTCGAGATGACGATCTCGCCGGGCGAGAACGTCCTGACCGCGTCGTCGATCGCGACGAGCGGGTCACCGTCGCCGACCTCCCCGCGGGCGTCGATGCCGACCGACGCGAGCCGCTCCAGCGTGTCGCCGAGCCGCTTCTGGGCTGCGGCGCGCGCAGGATCCTCGTCGGACGTCCACGTCTTGAGTCGCGAGTTGAGCGCGGGGCACACGACGAGGAAGCTGCGTCCTCTGGGAGAGCGCGAGCGTGCTGATCGCGCTCAGCAGCTCCTCGCCCGCGACCGTCTCGTTCGCGACGACGAGGACTCGTCGCTCGTCGGGATCTCCGACCTGCTCGATCCCGACACGCTCGGGAGCCGGCGGCCGCTGGCGGAGGTACATCCACACCGCGGTGACGGACAGCGCGATGAACGCCAGGAAGCCGAGCGCCGGCGAGATCCACGACGCCACCACGATGAGCGCGAACGCGCCGATCGTGATCAGCAGGAACTTGAACGCCGCATCCTCGCTGCGAAAAGGGCTCTCCATCCTCAGATGAGGTAGACGGTCGCGTAGACGACGATCCACATCACGTCGACGAAGTGCCAGTAGATGCCCGGCAGCTCGACGCCGTGGTGGTGCTCCGGCGAGTAGTGGCCGCGGAAGCCACGAATGATCACCATTCCGAGCAGGCTCAGGCCGACGGCGACGTGCGCCCCGTGCAGCCCGGTCAGCCCGAAGAACACGGACGCGAACGCGCCGTCGCCGGTGTTGAAGCCGACGTTCAGGTACTCGATGACCTGCGTCAGCAGGAAGGCGAGGCCCATGACGAACGTCAGCACCATCCCCGCGAGGAACCCGGCCCGCTCGCCGCGCTTGATGGACTGGAGCGCCCAGTGCATCGTGAAGCTCGACGTCACGAGGATCGCCGTGTTCACCCCGGCGACGAAGACGGGGAAGTGGTACGGCTCGGGCGGCCAGTGGTCGGGCGCGCTGGGGTTGACGACCCGTACGAAGAAGTAGGCGGCGAAGAACGACCCGAAGAGCATGATCTCCGAGCCGATGAAGAGGAGCATCCCGAGGGTGCGCGGGTCGACCCGGGAGCTCTGGTTCGCGATCGGCGGCCCGTGATGGTCGTGGGCGTGCGCCGCCTCGGCGTGAGAGGTCACGCGCTCACCTCCGCGCGGCTGCTCTTCGACGACGTGCTGAACCGGCAGGCCGGTCTGGGCGCGCAGGCGGCCGACGAGATCGCGGCGCAGCCAGCCCGAGCGCTCGCCCGGGAACGTGGAGACGATGATCTCGTCCGTCCGCTCCTCCTCGACGTGCTCCATCGCAGCGGTGAACGGATCGGGGTGCGCGATCTGACCGTGCACGTCGAGCCCCTCCGAGCGGAGGATCGAGAGCGCGGCCCGAAGCCTGCGCTCGGCCTCGGGGTGCTCGCCACGGGAGGGATCGCTCTGGGGGCAGACGATGAGGAAGCTCGCCGGGCCCTCGGCTGCGCGTTGCCTGATGCGGTCGAGGAGCGGCTCGCCGAGAACCGTCTCGTTCGCGAGCACGAGCACGTTCACGCCCGCGCGGGGTGCGACGTCCGAGACGACGTGCTCGACCGGCCGACCGCTCGCGACCTTGCGGATCTCCTCGACGAGGTGCTTGCGGAGCCACCCCGACTTGGACTCCGGATGGGTCGAGACGATGATCTCGTCCACGTGCTCCGAGGCCAGGGCATCCTTCACGGCGACGAGAGGATCGTCCTCCACGACCGCTCCGTGGGCCGGGATGCCCGCCCCGCGAAGCGCTGCGAGGACCTTGTCGAGCCTCCGCCCGGCGGCCGCGCGGCGGGAGTCGCGGTAGACGACGTATCCCTGGCGCGGCGGGCTCACGGGCGCGACCACGACGACCCGGATGGCGCCCCGCTCGGCGCGGCGACGAACCGCGTCGGCGAGCTCTTGCCCGGCGAGCGTCTCGTTCGCGACGACGAGCACGGACGTCGGCTGGTCGGTCATGCGGGAACCTCCGCTGCCTCACGCTCCTTCGTGGGACTGAGGATCGCGTGCTTGGCACCCGGGACGCCGTACTCGTACGGGCCTCCGACGACCTGCGGGATCTCGTCGAAGTTGAAGATCGGTGGCGGCGACGTGACCTGCCACTCGAGCGTTCGCGCGCGCCACGGATTCGACTCCGCGATGGGCCCTCGCTGCCAGCTCGTCACGACGTTGTAGACGAAGAGCACGAACGACGCGCCCAGCACGAACGACGCGATCGAGATGAAAAGGTTCATGCTCCCGAAGGCCTCGTCGTAATCGAAGACACGTCGAGGCATCCCGCGCAGGCCGACGTAGTGCATGGGGAAGAAGGTCGCGTTGAAGCTCAGGAAGGTGAGCCAGAAGTGCCACTTCCCGAGCGTCTCCGAGTACATGCGCCCGGTCATCTTCGGGAACCAGTAGTAGACGCCCGCGTAGATCGTGAAGACCGAGCCGCCGAACAGCACGTAGTGGATGTGGGCGACGATGAAGTACGTGTCCGAGGCGGCTATGTCGATCGGAACCGATCCGAGGTAGATGCCCGAGAGGCCGCCGATGACGAACATGGTCACGAACCCGAGCGCGAACAGCATCGGCGTCGTGAGATGGATGCGCCCACGCCATAAGGTCGCGATCCACGAGAACACCTTGATCCCCGTCGGGATGGCGATGAGCAGCGTGGTGATCATCATCGGCACGCGCAGCCAGTCGGCCATGCCCGCCACGAACATGTGGTGCGCCCAGACGGAGAAGCCGAGGACGAGGATCCCGATCAGGGACAGCGCCATCAGCCGGTAGCCGAAGATCGGCTTGCGGGACATCGCGGAGATCACCTCCGAGACGATCCCGAAGCCGGGCAGCATCATGATGTAGACGGCCGGGTGGCTGTAGAACCAGAAGATGTGCTGGTAGCCCGAGCACATAGCCACCGCCCTCCGGTGTGAAGAAGCTCGTGTGCATGATCCGGTCGAACATCACGAAGAACTGCGAGCCGGCGATGAACGGCGTCGCCAGCACGACCAGGAGCGAGGTCGTGAAGTTCGCCCACACGAGCAGAGGCATCCGCCAGAACGTCATGCCCGGCGCCCGCATCGTGATGATCGTCACCAGGAAGTTGAGGGCGGTCATGATGCTCGACGCCCCGGCCCACTGCACGCCCATGTTGAAGAACGTCTGGCCCAGCGGCTGGCCCTCCGAGAGCGGCGCGTAGCCCGTCCAGCCCGCCCCGAACGCGCCGCCGGGCGCGAGGAAGCTCGCCACGAACATGATCCCGGCGATCGGCAGGAGCCAGAACGAAAGCGCGTTCAGCCGCGGGAACGCCATGTCCGGAGCGCCCAGCATCAGCGGCACGGCGAAGTTCGCAAGCCCGGCGAACGCGGGGATGATGAAGAGGAAGATCATCAGCGTCGCGTGCACGGACACGAGCCCGTTGAACGTCTGCGAGTCCACGAACTGGAGTCCCGGCTGGGCGAGCTCGGCGCGGAAGAACATCGCCATCAGCCCGCCGATCGTGAAGAACACGAACGTCGTGACCAGGTACTGGACACCGATCACCTTGTGGTCGGTGTTGACGCGGAAGTAGTCCTTCCACGTGTGCGCGCCGTGCCCCGAGTGATCCTCGGGCTGCGTCGGTCGCCCGGAGAGGTAGTGCAGCCAGTAGTCGAAGGAGCCGATGCCGGCGAGGAACCCGATCGGCGCGCACACCATCGCGCCGACGACGAGGATGACCTCGGTGTTCCAGGTGGGATCCCAGCCCCACCACCAGCGCAGGACGAGCACGAGCAGCATCCCGAAGAGGAAGCCGGCCGCGGCCATCCATGCACCGCGGACCAGGCCCGGCCCGAAGAGCATCCGCCAGGTCGAGCCGCGCGGGGGCTCGAAGTGGGCCGGGTACTCGGTCACGTCGTGCTCGGGGTGCGTCGCCGTCACGCCTGCTCTCCCTCGATCCACTCGTCGAACTCGGCCTCGCTCACGACCCTGGCTTTCGCGCGCATCGTCGCGTGCCCGAGGCCGCAGAGCTCGGTGCAGACGACCTCGAACTCACCGGTCTTCGTGGGTGTCACGAGAATCGTGGTCTGGATCCCGGGCACCGCATCCATCTTCTGGCCGAAGTTCGGCACCCAGAACGAATGGATGACGTCGACGGCCTCCATCGTGAACCGAGCCTCCTGGTCCACGGGCAGCACGAGCTCGCCCGTCGTGAAGTCGCCGTAGTCGGAGTACTCGAATTTCCAGGCGAACTGCTGGCCGATCGCCTTCACCTCGAGCGGGCTGTCGCCGGCCCGGCCGTTCTCGGACATCACGACCGCGCTGACGATGCCGAGGGCGATGACGAGGATCGCCGGGACCGCCGTCCAGGCGATCTCGAGCCCCGTGTGACCGTGGATCGGCGGGCCGTCCGCGTCGTCGTCGGGCGGGACACGCCACTTCCAGACCGAGTACACGACCACCGCGGCGACGACCGCGAAGATCACGACCGACATCCACGTCGCGAACCAGTAGATGCCCTGGATTCGGTCGAACTCCTCGCTCGCGGAGTCGGGAAGCCACTGGAAGAGCACGGCAACGAGCGTGACGGCGGCACCGATCACGAGCCCGATCGCGACCAGCTGAACGACGGCCTTGCGCACCGGCTCCGAGCCTACTCCAAGCGCGCGCGGGTGTGGAGCGTGAACCGAGGCGCCACGAGAGCGCTCGTTTCGACGGGATCGGGTCGCGGAGGCCGGGCTACACTGAGCCGTCCCGGGCCGTTAGCTCAGTTGGTAGAGCAGGGGACTCTTAATCCCAAGGTCGAAGGTTCGAATCCTTCACGGCCCATCATGGAAAGCGCTGGAAGTCGGCGCTTTTTCGCTTCGCGAGCGGGAAGCTCGAGCGTCCGGGCAACACAAGGGCAACACCGGCCCTTCCGAACAGGTACTCCGACGCAGGCGGGCGAGGCGTCAAGGTGCCCACTCTCGTATTTCGGCCAGGCGTCGCTGCACCGCGTGAAGGTGTTTCGGCACACCGCGTGAAGTTGCAACCGTGTTCGACCCTGATCCCGCTTCGCGCGCCGATTCGACTCACCTGGCCACGCCCCAGGTGACCGCAGGCCCGCACACGCTCCAGATCCTGACGACCGAGCACTGGAGCCTGCTCGCCGCCCGCAGCCTCGTCTACACGGAGGCAATGAGCCGCACGTCGATCTTCGTGGCCGCTCTCTCGGGCGCCGTGGTGGCACTCGCACTCGTCGCCCAGGCGACCGACTTCGGAACCGGCTTCGTCGGCTTTGCACTCGTGCTGCTGCCCGTCGTCTACTTCCTCGGTTGGGCGACGGTCGTCCGCCTCTCTCAGGTGAATCTCGAGAACGCTCGCTGGGTGCAGGGAATGAATCGCATCCGCAACGCGTACCTCCAGCTCGCGCCAGAGCTCGAGCCCTACTTCGTCACCAGTAGGTACGACGACGACGCGGGTGTTCTCGAGAGCACCATCGCACACGTTGGCCCGACGCCTCGGTACCAGCCGTTCGTCTCCGCGCCCGGGGTCGTCGCCGTTATCAACTCGGTCGTCGCGGGTGCCGTGGCCGGAGTCGCTGCGATGGCGCTCGACCTTGACATCGCTTGGTCGCTCGTCGCGAGTGGCGTGTTTTTCCTCGCATCAATCGGCTTCTTCGTCGTCTGGGCGAGGGGTAGGGTCGGCCGGTTCCTTTCGCGCTCCGCGCCTCTATTTCCCACGCCGGCGGTCGGCGGTGACTGAGGCGCTCCTCGCAAGGGACGATGCCGGAGGGCTGCGGCCGGGGACACCTTTGCCGTCCGGGGAAACTCGAGCGGCTTGCCCCTAGCGGGTTGAACTGGCCGACGAAGCAACGGCTCGGCTGGCGGAGGGATCAGGGAGCGGGGGCGGCACGACGGGGCCGTCGCACACGGAGCATGTACGGCAGGCCTCTACCGAGAATGCCAACTGTCCCGCCGAAGCGTCGAAGCCAGGAGGGATCGGGGACCGGAGGGAGGGACCCGGCGATGTCCTCGACCTCCACGAAGTAGGTGCGAACGGGTCCGATTCCCTCGAGGTCTAGGGAGATCTCGTGCATCGGGTGGTCGGGGACGGATGTGCCCCCGCTTCGGTAGAGATCCTCGGACAGAAGGACGTACTCGGAGGCCTGCACGGGGTTCTTGAGCAGGCGATGGACGAAGATCACGTCCATGCCGACGAGGTTCCGCCGTCGCTTGATGATTTGAGTCGCAACCTCGCCGACGTGCGCGACGAACTTCAGCTTCAGGGCGCTCGCCTGTGCGCAACTGGGGCAGGGGCACATGTTGAGCTCGATCAGGCGCCGCTCGGCGTGGAAGGCGTGGTGCATGGCGACGGCAGCCTGGGTGACGGCGGCGACCGTCGCGCCACCGACTAGCGCGTCGTCCTCGCGCGAGAGGAAAGCCGCGTCGCCTTCGATCTCGATCAGATCGAAGTCGCGAGCCGCATCGACCACCCGCTCGAGCAGGCGCGCGGTGATTACCTCCGCGTGCGCGAGGATCGTGCGGTGGGACTGCATGTATTCCGTGTAGCCCCCGATGTCCGCGATCATGAGCAGCGCACGCCGGGTCTCCACTCGGGAAGACGCTAGCAGGGCGGAATGGAGTTCAGAAATGACGCTCACGGCGCCATACGGGGTGCGCGCCTGAGTGGGGCGAAACTCGGCTCCCCGGCTATCTCGGCGGTCGGTGGTGGGAGGATCTGAACTCGAACGGGGTTCAGGACGCGAGTGACCAGTATTTCCATTGCCCGCTCCTCGGCCTGGAGGGAGACGCCGTAGGTGCGCAACGACGCAGCGGCGTCGGGAGACTTCGGTTGCGCTCGACGCCCTCCCGGTGGGGTGGTTGCGTTCCTCCACCTCCCAAGAGCCTCGGCGAGGAGTGGATCGCCGGGGCTCTTCCTTTTTCGCGAGCACGAGCGGCGGGTGCGCGAGGGGCTCGTCGGGTCTGCCTAGACTCGGTCGCGTGCGTCGAGCGAGCAGCACCATCAGACGGACGATTCGTGCGGTTCGGTTAGCCGCGACAGACTCCCGCATCCCCAAGCCGCTGCGCTGGCTTGCAGCGCTCGGGCTCGCTCCGATCCCTGGCCCGTTCGACGAGGTGCTGCTCGTCATCGTGGCCGTCCCGCTCGCGCTGTTCTACCGAGCGCCGCTCGCCGACGCCTGGAGTCGCGCAGAGGGCTAGCCCTGTCATGTCCCCGGGAACCCGGCACGTCTTGGACGGGGCGCTCTCCAAGAGGCCATCAGCGCCCGTAGGTGTCAGGCGTAACCGTGAGGGCGGCTACGCGTCTTCGAGAGAATGCCAGTCCGCGTCGCGTGGATCCTTGAAGAAGACCGGGGGGTCACCATCCCCGTCCCAGACCGGGAGGCGAGCAACTTCAACTTGGTCATACCGGCTTGCGTCGAGCAGGAGGTCACGAATGTCGTTCGCCGAGCGAGAGTGGCCCTCGAGATCGCGACGGGCTCCCTCCATGCTCCACTGCTCTATGAGGGGTGTCGTATTCATCCCCGAAAGCGTGTCCTTTCCTGACCTAGCCTGCTAGGACACGATTGGGTCTATTCCTCGGCGGTTGCGCAAACGTCAGAGTTGACTCAATTGTGTCCTGTACGCCTTGGCTCACCACACCTAGCGTGATCCCTGGTGAGTCCGGCGCCGGGAGCCTGTCTCTCTCGGTGCACCCCTGTTGGCAGGTGGGGCCTGCGCGGGCTCGCCGTCACTGCGCGAGAGACTCGTCTCCTCCGGGAGTCTCTCGCGCGCCCTCGTTCGTCCGCGGCTAGTCGCCGACGCTGCCCCGAGGGATCAAGCGCCAGGCCCAGGCCCCTCCGTGCCGGCGAAAGTCGCGAATCATCGCGACCCCCACCTTCGTCGAGGGGCGGGCTTCTGCCACGCTGAGAGCAGCAGTAATCAGGCGGGAGACGTCCGGCTCACTCCAACTCAGCCCACCGGCTGCATCGGATCGCGGCTGAGCGACACGACCGAGCTCGGTCAACAGCGTGTGCCGGCGCTTGGGCGTGAGCAGCCAGGCGAGCGTCAGCTCCTTTTCGGGGTACGCCTCGCAAAAGTGCTCGAGCGCAGCGATCGCAAACATGCGGTAGACGAGGTCTTGGGCGCCACGCCTCGTTCGAATCCGCCGGGCGTAGGAATAGCGGGCAGCCTGGCCGAGCACCTCGTCCGAGAAGACCGGCGGGCGGCCGCGGGTACTTTCCGAATCGGCTTCGATGTGCACACAGCAGGAATCGGCTTCCGAAAGCAGCGGGAGACCCTCGGTCGGGTACAGATCGTGAAGAAACGGGCGGCACGGCATCTCGCCCGCGACGAATGCGTGCGCAGAGCTCGAGGAGGGCGGGGGCGAACCCAGCCTCCTCCGACGACTGACCTCTGCCACGTTCGCTGATCGGGGTACCCCTCGCGAGGGTACTTCGCGGTAAGCGCGCAAGATCTGCCCCGCCTTCGCGATCTACATGTGCACACGCGCGTTTTCGACGACTGGAGGCAGTCATGAAACTCAGAGTTCTGCTGGTAAGTCTCGTGGCGCTTGGCCTTAGTGCCTCCGTCGCGATCGCGGCGCCCCCGCCCGGAAAGGGCAAGCCCGCGTCACCTGGCAACTCCGCCACCGCCGGCAAGCCCCTGCCGACCGGCCCGACGTGCAAGCCGAAGGTCACGGTGGTGCTCAAGGGCACGCTTACAAGCGTGGTCGGAGACACCCTGAGCGTGACCGTCACGCACGGGAACCGCTGGGCCCGGGCATACGTCGCTGCCGGCACTGCAACGGTCACCGTCACCGATGACACCAAGGTGAGAGGAAAGGGCGCGAAGGAGGTCGGCGACCTGACCGCCACGGACAGGGTTCTCGTCCAGGCGAGGGTCTGCAAGGCAGGGCTCCTCGCGGTCGGGCCGCTTCCGGTTCTCACGGCGGTGCGCGTCGTCGCACACCCGGTAAGCGCGTAGGCGAATCACGCCGAAGTTCCCCCTGGTCAGCGTTCAAGGGGAATCGTCCGGAGTAGGGGTGGCGGCTTGGCGGCTCTGCCCACCCCTACTTCGACGCGAGCACACGCTCGCGGCGTTCCGCTTGCGAGGGATCTCAGGAGCCCCAGCAGCCAGTCGATACTCCGCGCACATGTCGATCTACCGTGTCCACGACGCAACGGGCGAAGATCTCGGGCTTCTCGAGCACCCGGCGCCGAACCTCGAGCCCGGTGATGTTCTCGTGTTCGCGGACGGACGAGAAGGGGTCGTGACGGCGCGGCTTGAAGTAGAGCCTGGCCCAGGCCCGCTGGTCGCCATGCTCGAGGTCTTGGTCTCACACGACCGCGTGCGTCCGACCTAGCCGCAGAGCTACCTGCGGATATCGCCGGCCCAGGCGGACAGTAGTGTTGCCAGCCGCGTGAAGGTCCTCACCGTCGTCGGAAACCGCCCGCAGTTCATCAAGTCGGCACCGCTCTCGGCGGCGCTCCGCGAGGCGGGTGTCGAGGAGGTCGTGTTGCACACCGGGCAGCACTGGTACCACACGCTGTCCCAGGTCTTCATCCAGCAGCTCGGGCTCGCCGAGCCGCGGTACCGCCTCGACCTGCGCACGTCCGACGTCTCCGAGATGCGGCCGGCGATCGCACAGCGAGTCGCGAAGGAGTCGCCGGACATCGTGCTCGTCTACGGGGACACGAACTCGACGCTCGCCGGGGCCCAGGCAGCTGCGGACGCGTCCATCCCGCTCGCACACGTCGAGGCCGGGCTGCGGAGCGGCGACCTGTCCATGCCGGAGGAGGTGAACCGCATCGAGGTCGACCGTCTCTCGTGGCTCCTGTTCTGCCCCGACGACCGGTCGAAGCAAACGCTCGAGGCGGAGGGCGCAATGGGGCGAATCTACGTCGTCGGCGACGTGATGGCAGATGCGACGAGGATCTTCGCCCCCATCGCTCGCGCACGCTTTCCGGTGCCCTACGACCCCGGCTCGTACGTCGTCGCGACCATCCATCGGCAGGCGAACGTCGAGCAGCCACGGCTCGGGCGGATCGTCGAAGGGCTGAACCGGCTCGAGGGGTTGGTCGTCTTTCCGGTGCACCCGCGCACCCGTTCGCGCATCGGCGAGGCCGGACTCGAGCTCGGCGAACACATTCGCGTGATCGAGCCGCTCAGCTACCTCGAGCTGGCGTCGCTGGCGTCGCAGGCGCGCGTGATCGTGACGGACTCGGGCGGCCTGCAGAAGGAGGCGTACTGGTACGGCGTCCCGTGCGTCACGGTCCGGCCGTCCACCGAGTGGGTTGACACCGTTGCGCAGGGCGCGAACGTCCTCGTGGACGACGACCCGGACGCGCTCGCGGAGGCCGTCGCTTCCGCCGTGATGCCGCCGAATCCCCCTGTGCTCTACGGTGACGGCCACGCCTCGGAGCGGATCGCGCAGGTACTCGCCGCTACGATCCCGGGCCGATGAAACGGGACGTCGCCATCGTCGGCGCCGGCTATGTCGGCGTGCCCCTCGCCAGGACGTTCGCCGACGTCGGGAAGCGCGTCGTCCTGGTCGACGTGAACCCCGACCGCGTCGACCAGCTCAACCGCGGTGAGAGCTACATCGAGGACGTGCCGACCGAGGTCCTGAAGCCGCTCGTCGAGAGCGGGCTCGTCGCTGCGACGACCGACTAC
Source organism: uncultured Gaiellaceae bacterium (assembly GCA_963808865.1). GTDB lineage: Bacteria > Actinomycetota > Thermoleophilia > Gaiellales > Gaiellaceae > GMQP-bins7. Next base: position 120,206 of record CAWEGY010000009.1, read on the forward strand.
GACGAGCTGCGCGACGCGGACGCGATCCTCGTCGCGCTCCCGACGCCGCTCTCGCGCCAGCGCGAGCCGGACCTCCGGATACTCGTCGCCGCAGCGCAACAGATCGCCACACGACTGCGGCCCGGACACCTCGTCGTGCTCGAGTCGACCACGTATCCCGGAACGACGCGCGAGCAGGTGCAGCCGGCACTCGAGGCCGGGAGTGGCCTCCAGGCCGGGAAGGACTTCCACCTGGCGTTCTCTCCCGAGCGAGTCGACCCGGGCCGCGAGGACTGGACGACCCACAACGTGACGAAGGTCGTCGGCGGCGTCGACGAGGGCTCGACGGAAGCCGCAGCGGCGCTCTACGCGTCGGCGATCGATCACGTCCACCCGGTCTCGTCCCCGGAGGCGGCCGAGCTCACGAAGCTGCTCGAGAACATCTTCCGCTCCGTGAACATCGCGCTCGTCAACGAGCTCGCGCAGCTCTGCGACCGGATGAACATCGACGTGTGGGAGGTCGTCGAGGCGGCCGCGACGAAGCCGTTCGGCTTCATGTCCTTCAAGCCGGGGCCGGGACTCGGCGGCCACTGCATCCCGATCGACCCCTTCTACCTCACGTGGAAGGCACGCGAGTTCGGCTTCTACACCGAGTTCATCGAGCTCGCAGGGAAGGTCAACGAGTCGATGCCGTACTTCTGCCGCTCGCTCGTCTCGCAGGCGTTGAACCACGCGCGCCAGCGCTCGCTGAGCGGGTCGAGGATCCTCGTCCTCGGCGTCGCCTACAAGCCGGACATCGCGGACACACGGGAGTCGCCGGCGGTGAAGCTGATCGCGCTCCTCGAGAACGCGGGCGCGGACGTCGCCTACCACGATCCCCACATCCCCTCGTTCGAGGAGAACGGCCTCTCGATGAGCTCGTCGCCGCTCGAGCCTGCCGGGTACGACTGCGTCGTCGTCGTGACCAACCATTCCGGGATCGACTACGACCAGCTGGTCGAGGACGCAGTGCTCGTCGTCGATCTCCGGAACGCCACCGGCTCGAACGGGCGGCGCTCCGACAAGGTCTGGAAGCTGTGAGCCTGCGCATCGGCGTCGCGGGTCTCGGCCACTGGGGACCGAACCTCGCGCGCAACTTCGCCGAGATCGCCGAGCTCAGCTGGCTCTGCGATTCGGACCCGGACCGGAACGACGTCGCCTCCCGCTATCCGCAGGCGCGGTTCACCGCGGACTTCGACGAGATGCTGCGCGACGACGAGCTCGACGCCGTGGTCGTCGCGACGCCCGTGCCCACGCACTTCGACCTCGCGCGACGCGCGCTCGCGGCCGGGAAGCACGTCCTCGTCGAGAAGCCTCCGGCGATGAAGGGGCACGAGATGGACGAGCTCGTCGCCCTCGCCGAGCAGCAGGACCTCGTCCTCATGCCGGGCCACCTGCTCCTCTACCACCCGGGCATCCGGCGCGTGAAGGAGATGATCGCCGCGGAGGAGCTCGGCGAGGTGCAGTGCATCTACGGCAACCGCCAGAACCTCGGGATCATCCGCTCGAACGAGAACGCGCTCTGGTCGCTGGGCGTTCACGACCTGTCCGTGATCCTGTACCTCCTGGACGAGGACCCGGAGCAGGCGGACGCGTTCGGCCGCGACTTCCTCACGGACGGAGTCGAGGACGTCGTGTTCTGCTACCTCCGCTTCCCGTCGGGGAAGATCGCGCACATGCACCTCTCCTGGCTCGATCCCCACAAGCTGCGCAAGATCACGGTGGTCGGTACCGAGAAGATGGTCGTGTTCGACGACATGGAGCTCGAACGGAAGGTGACCGTGTACGAGAAGGCACCCTGGCGGCCCTCCGACCGCTACGGCGAGTGGCAGACGCGGACCGGCGACATCTTCAGCCCGCGGATCGCGAACGACGAGCCGCTCAAGCTCGAGTGCCGCGAGTTCCTCCGCCTCGTGTCGGGAGACGGAGACCGGCGGAAGGTCGCCGCCGACGGAGCGCGCGTCGTGCGCGCGCTCGACATGCTCACGACCTCGCTCCGTGGCGGCTGAGGTCCATCCCAGCGCGACGGTCTACCCCGGCACCGTGCTGGGAGAGGGCGTGCAAGGTGCTCGAGAACGCCGTCGTCGGCAAGCAGCCGTCGCTCTCCCCACGCTCGACGGCGAACCGTGAGCCGCTCGGGCCGACCGAGATCGGCGACGGGACGATCGTGTCGAGCGGCGCGATCGTGTTCGCCGGCTCGCACATCGGGGAGAGAGTGATCCTCGGCGACCAGTCCTGCGTGCGCGAGCGCGTGACCATCGGGGACGACGTCGTGCTCGGGCGCGGCTCGCTGGTCGAGAACGACACGACCATCGGCGCCAGGTCGAAGATCCAGGCCGAGGCGTACATCACCGCCTACTCGACGCTCGAGGAGGACGTGTTCATCGCGCCGTGCGTCGTGACGACGAACGACAACTTCATGGGGCGCACCGAGCAACGGCACGCGCTGATGAGAGGGCCGACGATCCGCCGCGGCGCCCGCGTGGGCGGCGGTGCGGTGCTCTGCCCGGGAGTCGAGATCGGCGAGGAGGCGTTCGTCGGCGCCGGTGCGGTCGTGACGAAGGACGTCCCGCCCCGGGTCATCGTCGTCGGCAACCCAGCCCGCGTGCTACGCGACGTTCCCGAGGACGAGCTGCTCCAGCCCTAGGGCTCAGCCCTTGACGACCGTGAGGCGGTACGGCCCCGAGCCGACGCTCGAGATGCGCACCTGCACGTAGTACGTGCCGGTCTTCCCGGCCCGGAACGACAGGTACTGGCGCGCGCCCGGCCGCGCCGAGACGCGCGCGCGGAAGCGCACGTCACGGACGCCTTCGATCGAGCGCGTCTTCGGAAGCCAGAGCGCAAGGCTGAAGTCGACGGTGGAATCCGCACCGGTGAGCCCGACGTAGACCGGCTGGTCTCGCTTCAGTCGGACCGCGTAGACGTCGTCCTGGTCGTCCCAGAAGTCGACCGTTGCCGTGAGCCTCCTGGTCGCACCCGAGAGAGGGTAGGAGCGCCTGCCGGCATCGTCGTTCGACTCGTACCAGTCCCGTTGTGGAAGGGGGCCGGCGAGCCGCCCGATGGCGGTGGCGACGTCGAGCCGCCCCCAGCCGGACGAGGCATCCCGCCCGACCTCGCAGGTCGTGCAGCCCTCGGACGCGCTCAGGTCGATCGCGGTCTCCTGGAGGAGCTTCGTCACCTGGTCGGGAAAAAGCGTCGGACGCAGGCTGAGCAGGACCGCGGCGGCCGCGGCGGCCTGGGGAGCGGCGAAGGACGTCCCTTGGGCCTCGCGGTACTCGTCGGAGCCGCAGCTCGAGTAGCCCTGCTCGGTGCAGGCCGGATAGCGCGCGGTCAGCCCGCGCGGAAGGATGGAGAGGATCTCGAGCCCGGGAGCCGCGAGGTCGTTGTAGATGCGGTCGCGGTTCGAGAACGTCGGCACGCCTCCGGCCGAATCCAGGGCGCTCACGCCAAGGACATGCGGGAGCGCGGCCGGGTAGCTCGCGTACTTCCCGGGCGTCGCGGCGTCCGGATCGCCGTTGCCGACCGCCGCCACCACCGTGACGCCGTTCGACACCGCGTACGCGACCGCATCCGCCTCGAGGCGCGAGTAGGTGTCCCGGCTCGGATCGAGCGGATCGCGCGAGCCGCCGAGGCTCATGTTGATGACGCGTGCGCCGTGCTCGACCGCCCAGCGAATCGCCCGCGCCTCGGCGTCCACCGGTATCGCCCGCGACTTCGTGACGACCTTGGCCACGAGCAGCTCCGCGGACGGAGCGAGGCCGGCGATGCCGATCCCGTTGTCCACTCGCGCTGCGATGAGGCCGGCGACGAACGTGCCGTGCCCGAGGTTGTCCACCCGGGCCGATCCACCGACGAAGCTCTTCGCGCCGAGAATCCTGTTCGCGAGCTCGGGATGGCCCCCGTCGACGCCCGAGTCGATGACCGCGACTGGAACCGATTCGAACGCCGGCAGCGTCACCCACGGCGCGTAGAAGCCGCTGTACGGGAGGTACCACTGCTTCGAGACCAGCGGGTCGGTCGGCGTGAAGGCGAGCCTGCGAGTGACGAGCGGCTCGACATAGCGGATGCCACGGATTCCGCGGAGCGAGACTCCGCCCGGAAGATCGACGACGACCGCTGGAATCGGGTGAAGGCTCTGCGGACGGGAGCCTGTCCGGCGCTCGATGGCGGCAACGCGTGGCGGCCGTGTCGGTGCCGCGCTCGAGACCGACCGCAACCCGCGCTGCATTCGCAGTCGCCGGGACGAGGAACGTCGTCAGCACGACGAGCGCGGCCAGGACGAGCCGCCTCATGGCGCCACCTGCAGGACGGGCGAGATTCCTTCGGCGAATCCACCGGTCGCGAGGATCCTCGCGCGATAGGCACCGGTCGCTCGGTCGAGCTCGACGCGGAAGCCGCCGGCCAAGTCGGTCTTCACATTCGCAACGGCCGTCCAACTCGCTCCCGTGCGGCGTTCGACGACGACGGACGCACCGGCGAGCTTCGGCTGCACGGTCCCCGTCAGCACACCTGGCGCGACCGGCTGCGCGAGCAGCACGCGAGGAGCGACCTGCACGAGAACGGCCGGAGAGGCGCTCGACGCCGCCTGGATTCGGTACCGCGTCGTCCGGACCGGCTTCACGTCGAGCGCGACGGCGCCGTTCGCGTCAGGCGCCAGGTCCGCGACGGGCGCCCAGGCCGTTCCGTCCGCCGAGGACGCGAGCGACGGGCCGGTGAGGCCGCGACTGACGCCGCCGAGACGGGCGGTCGACCCGTACACGACCGTCCCATTGCTCGGCCGGTCGAGTCGGAGCACGCCGACGGAGATCCAGGTGGAACGAAGCCCGAGCGCGGTGCGCACGAGCGCGGACGGGATCGTCTCGGGACCTTCGGTCGTGTTCAGCGTCAGCGAGCGAAGTCGGCCCGACGGCGTCGGCGTTGCCGGACGCGTCGACCACGCGCGCCGTCGCTCCCAGCTTGCTCTGGATCGTCCGTGCCCCGAGCAGCATCGGCCCCCAGCGATGGTACGGAGAGTGCTTGTCCCAGGGGTCCGGCCGCGAAACAAGGTACGGCACGGCCGCGCCGTACACATCGACAGCGCTCGCGGTCCTGCCGCCCGAGCTCGAGAAGTACTGCGTGCTCGCGACCTGGCCGCCATAGAGCACGACCTCACCGGAAGTCGCCTTCACGGCATCCGAGGTGCGCGGCTCCTCGGCGGCGATACCTGAGTAGACCTGACTGCGGACATCGGAGTAGAGATCCCACGGCTTCCCCTTCACGAGGCGCGAGAGCGCGTAGGAGCGCGCCGCGACCGCCTGCGCCTCGAGCGCGGCGGAGGGCCAGGACGAGGGGACCTCGCCCGGCACGACGCCGCTCACGTAGTCCTCGAGGGACACGTGGTTCACGACGCGGAGGAAGCCCTCCTGCGGCACGAGCTCGAGCTTGCCGCGATATTCGCTGCCGTCGAGCGCGAGAGGCGCCTTCTTCCCGGGCCGGACGACGAGCGGCGGGACGGCCGTCACGCGCCCCTTCTTCGTCCGCAGGCGAAGCGGGGCTCGAAGCGTGAGGGCCCCGTCGCGCACGGGAAAGACCTGCCCGGTCTTGTCGACCGCGCTGAACGGTGCCGACGAGGAGATCGTCACCGCCTGGCGTCCCTCGGCCAGGAGCACGCGCACCTCTTTCGTGGGGGCGCGACCGAGCGTCGTCCCGAGGTAGTAGTGCCCGAGGATCTGCTGGTAGCTCCGGCCGGCGAGCGCCTGGCCGTACGCGCCGTACTGGCTCATCCCGACGCCATGGCCGTACCCGCGGCCGGAGACGACGAACACGGCCTCTCCGTAGGCGGCAGACGGCGGCACGGGCTGGGCCGCAGCCGTTCCGGCGACGACCACAGAGGCGAGAAGAAGGAGTGTGAGGCGCACGAGAGGGTGTCCAGGCTAGCTCCGCAGAATGAACACTTTGTGTTCTCGGAAAGCTGCGCGGAAGCCTTGAGCCGCCGGGTCTAGCCCCAGGCGGTTTCTGCGACCGGAGCACGCCCTTTGAGCGGCTCCCACCAGCTCCGATTCGCACCGTACCAGGCCACCGTCTCGGCGAGCCCTTCGTCGAAGCCGTGCGCGGGCGTCCAGCCGAGCTCCTCGCGGATCTTCGTGGCGTCGAGGAGGTAGCGACGGTCGTGTCCGGGGCGATCGGGGACGATCGTCTTCAGGGAGTCGGGCTTGCCGGTGAGCTCGAGAACCCTGTCGGCGATCTCCTCGATCGTCGCCTCGACGCTCGAGCCGACGTTGTACGTCTCTCCCTCGCGACCCTTCCGCAGCACGAGGTCGATCGCCTCGCAGTGGTCGACGACGTGGAGCCACTCGCGCTTGTTCTGCGTGGAGGCGTACATCGGGAGCGACTCGTCGTCGAGCGCGTTGGTCGTGAAGAGCGGGATCACCTTCTCGGGAAACTGGAACGGCCCGTAGTTGTTCGAGCAGTTCGTGATCGTCACCGGCAGGCCGAACGTCTCGGAGTACGCACGCACCGCGTGGTCGGCTCCGGCCTTCGACGCGTTGTACGGCGTGCGCGGACGGTACGGCGACTCCTCGGTGAACACCTCGTCCGTGTCGAGGGCGAGGTCGCCGTAGACCTCGCAGGTGGACACGTGGTGGAACCGCTCGACACCCGACGCCCGGGAGGCGTCGAGCAGCGTCTGCGTCCCGAGCACGTTCGTGCGGAAGAACCTCGTCGGGTCGACGACCGCGAGGCTGTTGTGCGATTCCGCCGCGAAGTTGACGACCACCTCGATCTCGTGCGTCGCGCAGTGTCGACTCGGCGAGCTCGCGGTCGCAGATGTCGCCCTGGACGAAGGCGATCCGGTCCTCGACCGGCGTCAGGCTCTCCCGGTTTCCCGCGTACGTCAGCAGGTCGTAGACGACGAGCTTGTCGTCCGGATAGCGCTCCAGCCAGTAGTGGACGAAGTTCGAGCCGATGAAGCCGGCTCCGCCGGTGACGAGGAGGCGCATCGCGGGCGAAGGCTAGCGTCCCATCGCGGCCAGGCACTCGCGGAGGCCGTCTCGCCAGGACGGGAGCACCGGCGCACCCGGCCGCTCGCTCCGCAGCACGGAGTACGCGGGCCGTGGAGCAGGGCGGTCGAGCTCCTCCGAGCCGATGCGGCGGACCCGAGTCTCGAGGCCCGCTTCCTCGAAGATCGCCTCCGCGAAGTCGGCCCACGTGCACTCGTCCGCCGCGGCGAGGTGCCACACGCCACGCGGAAGGTCAGCGTCCACGAGCTGCCGGACGGCGGAGGCGAGATGCCCCACGTAGGTCGGACATCCGCGCTGATCGTCGACCACGGCGACCTCGTCGCGCTCCGCGCCGAGGCGCAGCATCGTCTGCAGGAAGTTGTGGCCGGTCGCCCCGAACAGCCAGGACGTCCGCACGATCCACGCGTCCGCGCCGGCGGCGGCCTCACCGTGGAGCTTCGTGCGGCCGTACGCGGACGCGGGCCGAACCGGATCGGACTCGACGTACGGCTCGGCCTTCGCGCCGTCGAAGACGTAGTCGGTCGAGAACGTCACCAGCGGTGCGCCCAGGGACGCGACGTTCGCCGTCCCAGCCACGTTCACCGCGGCCGCGCCCTGCGGGTCGGCTTCCGCACCGTCCACGTCGGTCCAGGCTGCCGTGTGCAGGACGAGATCGAGCTCCTGGCCGGCGAGAGCCGAGGGCGCAGGAACGGTCACGTCCCAATCAGCACGGGTCGCCGCGACCACGTCCTCTTCGGCGAACTCCTGCGCGAGCGCGCGGCCGAGCTGGCCGCCTGCGCCCGTGATCAGGATTCGACGGCGGCGTCCCGCGCGGAGAGGGTCGGCGTGCTCGAGCTCCATAGGTGCGCGACGCGCGGGTCGTTCCAGGAAAGCGTCTGCTCGTCGGGATGCGCAGGGTCGTACTCGACGGTGACGTGGTAGCAGAAGAGAATGTCGGTCAGCGCCTCGAAGCCGTGCGCGTGGCGGCCGGGGATGTAGAGGGCGACCGGGTTGTCCTCGCCGATGTCCTCCGTGAACGTCTCGCCGGAGGTGCGGTCGAGGACGACGACACGCGCAGTGCCCCGCAGGCAGGCGAAGAGGTCGTCCTGGCCGCGCTCGTGGTAGTGGAGCCCGCGGATCACGCCGGCCTTCGAGAACGAGACGTTCGTCTGCGCCATCGGCGTGGGCAGCGCGCTGTCACGGCGAAGCTCGCAGAACCAGCCGCGCTCGTCCTCGAAGAGCCGGAGCGGGAAGCGGACGACGTCCGGGGTCACGACGGGTCCGGCTTGTTCGCGCCCGTCTCCTCGATCCGCCGCCCGATGTCGGAGAGGTGCTGCCAGTGCTTGCCGGCGTCCTCCCACCAGCCGACGACCTCCGTCGCCTCGAGCCTGCCCGCGACTCGCGTAATGGCGGTTGACGTCAGTGATCTCGAGCTCCCCCGCAGCGAGGGACTCAGCTGCGAGATGACGTCGAAGACGTCCGGCGGGTAGCAGTAGAGACCGACGACCGCGTGGGAGGACGGCGGCGCGTGGAACCTCGTGTCCACCACGCCCGCCTTCTCGACGATGTCCGTCACGCGGCCGTCGCCGTCCCGGACGACGACGCCGAAGTTCTCGGGATCGTCGACGTCCTTGACGAAGATGCGGGCCGCGACGGGCTCTGGGCCCACTCGGCGACGGCCGTCGACTGCGCGTGCTCGAAGATGTTGTCGCCGAGCACGACCACGAGCGGCGCTCCGGCCGCGAAGTCCCTCGCCATGCCGACGACCTGGGCGATCCCGCCCGGCTCCGTCTGCACCTTGTACGTGAGATCGACCTCGAGGATCGGGTCGCCGCCGCCGCGTGGGGCGAGACGGCCGTCGCCGAGCAGGTCGATCATCTGCCCCGCGTGGCCCTTGCCGGTCACGAGGAGGACGTCGCGGATGCCTGCGAGCTGAAGTTGCTGCAGCGGGTAGTAGACCATCGGCCAGCTGCCCACCGGCAACAGATGCTTGTTGGCGACGCGTGTGAGCTCGCCGAGTCGCGTCGCCTCGCCGCCGGCGCAGATCAGGCCCTTCACTTGCACGCGCGGATGCTAACGGTGCGCCGTGCGCTGCTCTCGCCGCTCACGCGCGCGCCACGCTCGCACGCCAGGCGGTTTTCCGGGCGCGCACGCCGGGTACTGCTCGAACAGCTGCGATCCAGACGTACAGGAACGCGACGAGGGCACCGAGGGCCGTGAGCACGAGGCGCTTCGGATGGAGGGCGAAGAACAGGACCCCGCGCACCGGCGCGATCGTAGCCGACATACTGCAGACCGAAGTCGAGGAAAGGTGGTACCCGAATGGCGAAGTCGAAGTCCACGCTGAGCGCCGAGGCGCTGCGGCCGTACGTCCAGCGAGCGATGACCGATCCAGAGCTTCGCGACGATCTGCTCGCCGCATTCGTCGCCGCGCGCGGCCTGTACGGACAGCTCGCGAAGAAGCCCGGCCTCAAGTACAAGGCCGAGAAGATCTCGGACAAGGGCTTCCAGAAGGACGCTGCAGGGCCTCGTCGACGAGCTGTCGGTCGCGTCCGACCGCTTCCAGGGCAAGGCCAAGCGCAAGGCGCACAAGACCCGCAACCGCGTGATCATGCTCACGGGCGTCACGCTCGGCGTCCTCTACAACCCGTGGACGGGTCAGTCGACTCGCGACTGGATCATGGATCGAGTCGCCGGCGGAAACGGGACGGGCCTCGAGGAGCTCGACCGGGATCTAGCTGCCGATGCCAAGGCGCAGGCCGGAGCGGCGGCGGACAAGGTCGCGGACGCGGCGGACAGCGCAGCCGACAAGGTCAAGTCCACAGCGGACGCCGCAGCCGACAAGACGAAGGCTGCTGCCGACACCGCAGCCGGCAAGGTCGGGTCGGCGGCCGACAAGGTCTCGTCCGGCAAGAGCGGCACGAACGACGCCTAGCAGGACAGGTCTCGCGCGCAACCGGAGTCCGGACGCGACGGATTCCGGTTGCGTTCGCTAGCGCGTGAGCGCTCTCTCGAGCGCGCCGGGGACGAGCCCGCTCGTCGACGCGATGTCGTCGGCCTGCGAGCAGCACCGCACCGGGCGGCGGCAGAGCGGTGCCTCCCGGGCGGCTCGGCACGTAGATCCGTCCGGCGGCGAACGAGATGTCCTCGGCGCGCCGCCAGGCGAGCAGGATCGAGTACGGCGCGACGACGCCGTCGTAGCCGAGGCCGGCCATGGTCGCCGGGTGGATCTCGAAGTGGAGGTGTGGCGTGCCGCCCTCGGCGTCTCCCGTGTCGCCGACGAAGCCGATCACGTCTCCCGCCTCGACACGGCGGCCCTCGACCGCGAGCGGCGAGTAGGCGGAGAGGTGCGCGTAGTAGAACTCGTTCCCGTCGTCGTCGCGGAGCCAGAGCCGGTAGCCGCCGATCGGCGTGAACCCGATGGTGTGCAGCGTGCCGTCCGCGACTGCGAGAAGCGGTGAGCCCGCGGCGGCGAAGATGTCCTCGCCGTGGTGCCAGCCGCCCTGGACGTTCGGCCGCGGGCCTCCGAAGCTGTCGCCGAACGACGCCGTCCCGTAGATCGGGAACACGTAGCCGCCCGACGAGAGCCTGGCCGACACCTCCGGCGCGACGCGCACCGGCCCGCCGGCGACCTCGCCGCCGACATCCGGCTCCGGAGCGCGCGGCGTGGTCGGCCCGATCGGCTGCGGATCATCGGGCGTCACGCCCGGCGGCAGCGGGCTGGTGCTCTCCTTGACGGGCGGCGGCTCCGCCGACAGATCGGCGACCGCGGTCGCCTGCGCGCTCCCGACGACGATCTCGCTCCCGGCAGGGAGGCCGCCGTGCTCGGCCGTGAGCCGGATGCGAAGACCGGTGACCGACGCCTGCGCGCCGGAGGGCCTGCCTTGCGACTCCCACTCGATCCCGGAGAGGACGCTGAGCGTCCCCCAGTCCTCGAGCGACGCGGCCGCTCCGGGAGTCGTCGCGAGGTCGCTGCCGAGCGCGCGCAGCCCCTGGACGGTCGAGGACGAGGTGCTCGCGCCCGCCGACCGCTCCGACTCGCGCCGGCGGAGACCGATGCGGTGACCTGGCCGGCGACGATCTCACCGTTGAAGAGCGAGAGAACGATCGCCTCGGCGACCGACTGCGGTCGCTGCGGCAGCCCCGGGAGCTGCGAAGACGGCCGCGCGCGAGCGGCCGACGCTGACGACGGAGCCGTCGGCCGGGATACTGGAACGACTGGACGTCGGCAGTCGTGCTGGTCGGCCACTGGAGCTCGCCGACGCGAGACGGTGTCCTGTCCGGGAACGGTGATGCGCATGAGCACGGCGCTCGCACCCGTCGTCGCGCCTCGCGGAGGCGGTGCCGCCGCGGCGAGGGTCGTCGAAGCGACGAGCACCGCCGAGATCGCGACGGCGAAACGGATCATGGCGAGTCAGGGTAGCGCGCGCTTCGCGCGCGCGTTCTCCAGACGAGCTGCACCGCGACCGCGAACAGCAGGACCGCGAAGAGCCTGCGGAGAACGTGTCTCCGGCAGCGCCGTCGCGATCCGTGCGCCGACCTCGACGCCTGCGATCGAAGCGACGCCGACCGACGAGCGCGATGCGCGGCTGCGAAGGTTGCCGTAGCGCCGCTGGCTCCAGGCGCCCGCGAGGACGGTCGGCAGGATCGCGAGCAGCGACGTGCCCTGCGCCTCGATCTGCCCGAGGCCGAGCGCGACGAGCGTCGGGGACGAAGAGGATCCCTCCGCCGACGCCGAAGAGGCCGGCCAGGATTCCCGCGGCGATCCCGAGCGTGATACCGAGCGCGATCGTGGAAGCGCTCACGAGACGAGCAGCCACGCCCCGACGGCGGTCAGGAGCGCGGCGAAGCAGGTAGGTCAGCGTGCTCGTCCGCAGGCGCTGTTGCAGCGCGGTGCCGGCCAACGCGCCCGCCGCAGCGGGGAGACCGACGAGCGCCGCGTGGCCGACGTCGACCTCGCCGCGCCAGCGCGAAGGCGACGACGCCGGCCGTCGCCGTGATCGCGATCGCGCCGAGCAGCTCGCGGCGGCGGCGCGCTCGGGCACACCGGCCAGGAGGATGAGCAGCGGAACCGCGACGATGCCGCCTCCGACCCCGAAGAACGCGGAGAACACCCCCGCCGCGACACCGATGGCGACGAGGCGCACGCGCGTATCGTACGAAGGTGGTCAGTCGCGTCGGTGTCCTCGTGTCTGCTGGCTTGCCGTCGTCGGTATGACCGGGCCGCGCGCGCCGACGGCCACGCGTCATCCGCCACCGCGCCGATGTACGTCGTGCGAGCACGACCCGCGGCTGTGCCCGTCGCCGCTGTGCGGCGGCTACTGGGTCGCGCTCGCGAACGGAGCTCGAACGCGGTGCGCGGACGGGAAGCGCCACGCGCGTTGCTACGTCGCGTCGCGCCGTGCGCTTCGATCGCCGACCGCTGGCCGTAGCCATCCCCGACGGTGCGCTGGTTCGCGCCGAGCTCGACTCGCGGGCGTTCGAGGGCGTCGGCACGCTCGGGATCCTCCGCGTCGAGGGCGTCTACGCACCAGCCGGCAACGCGCCGGTGTCCGGCGGCTACTACCGCGTGGTCGACACCGGCGTTCGCTGCATCCGCGCGCCGTGCTTCTCGTACCGGGCGACGCAGGTCAACGGCTCGACGCGCACCGTGATGTCCGACGTCGATCTCCGGGCGAGCGGCGCGACGAGCTCCGAGATCGCAAGGGCCGCGGCCGCCCTACACACGAGCAACGGCCTCTTCGCGCGCGGGCGCTTCGCGACGACTCTCGACGGCGGGCGCGCTCTTCCGCGCGACGCGGCTCTATCTCAGAGCGCCGCCGCCTCGCGCCTGAGCACGTCCCAGGCGAGACGCACGTCGTCCTCCGTCGTCCGGAAGTTCCCGATCGCGAGCCGGAGCGCGTAGCGATCGCCGAAGCGCGTGTGCGAGAGGAAGACCTCGCCCGAGTCGTTCACGCGCTCGAGCAGCCGCTCGTTGTCCTCGTCCGAGCCCTCACGCCGGAAGCAGACGAGCGAGAAGTGCCTCGGCGCGACGACCTCCCAGCCCGGCTCGGCGCGCACCCAGCTCTCGAAGAGCTCGGCCAGGCGGACGTGCTCGCGGAGCCGCTCCTGGAGGCCCGAGCGGCCGTAGCAGCGAAGGACTGCCCACAGCTTGAGCGCGCGGAAACGGCGGCCGAGCGGGATCGAGACCTCGCTCAGGTTCACGGCGTCGTCGGGCGAGCGCAGGAACTCGGGGACGAGGCTGAACGCGTCGCCGGAAGTCGTCCTGGCGGCGCGTCCAGAGCACCGAGCAGTCCATCGGGCACGCCGAGCCACTTGTGCGGGTTGATCCCGATCGAGTCGGCCAGCTCCCAGCCGGCGAAGTGATGGCGCGAGCTCGGGGCAGATCGCCGCCGGCCCGGCGTAGGCGGCGTCGACGTGGAGCCAGGTGCCCGCGGCAGCGCAGCGCTCGCGCGATCTCGGGGACGGGATCGACCGCGGTCATGCCCGTCGTCCCGATCGTCGCGACGACGGCGCACGCGTCCTCGGCGCCGAGCAGCGTCCGGCCGCATGCGGAACAGCGTCGTCGGTCGGCACCTTGCGCAGCTCGAGCTCGAGGAGCCTCGCGGCCTTGTCGACCACCGAGTGCGCATGCTCCGAGCAGACGACCACGCGTGCGATCGGGACGGAGCGAGCTGCGCGACGAGCGAGCGCTGCGAGCACGCCCGTCGAGGCCGTGTCCTCGATGTGGCCGCGAAACTCCTCCGGCAGGCCGACGAGCTGACGCAGCCAGTCGACGCGTCAGCTCCTCGAGCTCCTGCAGCGCCGGCGACGTCCGCCAGAGGATCCCGACCTGGTTCAGCCCCGCGATCAGGAGCTCCGCGAGGACGCCGGGCTCCGATGCCGTCGTCGCGAAGTACGCGAAGAACCGCGGGCTCTGCCAGTGGGTCAGACCGGGCATGAGCACCGCGTCGAGATCGCGGAGAACCGCGCGCGAAGGGCTCCGGCTCGTCGGGCGGCGTCGCAGGGAGTGCCGCGCGGATCGCGCCGGGCTCGACCTGCGACAGGACCGGATGCTCGCGCACGCCCTCGAGGTACGAGGCGACCCAGTCGAGCGCGAGCGCGCCGTCGTCGCGGAACGAGCTCGCTCGACTTCTTGCAGCTTCTGCGATCTCGCGCCAGGTGCGCGTGTTCAGGATCTGCTCCTTCGTGAGCCACGCGCGCCGCGCCTGCGCGACTCCGAGCTCCGCATAACCGAGAGCGCCGATCGAGTGCGCGTCCGTCGTGATCGGGATCCGCACGCCGGCTTCGCCCGCGAGCCGCGCGTGCGTGTCGCGCATGTCGAGCCGATCGGGCTGGGAGTTGATCTCGAGCGCCGTGCCCGTCTCGACCGCGTGCGCGACGACCCGTTCGACGTCGACCGGCGCGCCGTCGCGCTTCAGGAGCCGACGTCCCGTGAGGTGGCCGATGCAGTCGACGTGCGGGTTGTCCATCGCGCCGAGGATGCGCTCGGTCGGGCTGCGGTCGAACGACGTGTGGAGCGACGCGATCACCCAGTCGAGCTCGGCGAGCGACTCGTCGTCGACGTCGAGCGAGCCGTCCGCGCGGATGTTCACCTCGATCCCGCGCAGCACGCGGAACGGCTTCACGCTGCGCGTTGACCTCCTCGATCTCCTTCCACTGCGCCTCGAGCCGGCCGTCGCGCAGGTAGTGCGAGTGGTCGGTGATGCAGAGGAAGCGGTAGCCGCGGCCCTTCGCCGTCGGCGCCATCTCCTCGATCGAGTTCTTGCGCGTCCGTCGACCAGGTCGAGTGGCAGTGCATCTCGCCACGCAGGTCGTCGAGCTCGACGAGCTTCGGCAGCGCGTCGCTCCGCGCGGCCGCGATCTCGGCCGTGCCCTCCCGCAGCTCGGGCGGGATGGGCGCGTAGCCGAGGTACGCGTACAGCTCGTCCTCGCTCGCGTGCGTGACGACCTCGCCCGTCTCGACGGTCGTGACGCCGTACTCCGAGATCGAGAGCCCACGCCGCTGCGCCTCCTCGCGGAGCGCGACGTTGTGGTCCTTCGAGCCGTGAAGTGCTGCAGGACGTTGCCGTAGCACTCGGGCGGCACGACCCGGAGGTCGAAGCGGAGGCCGTCGTGCCCGACGACCGTCGCCTTCGTGTCGCCACGCGCGACGACCTCGGCCACCCAGTCGCCCGCGCAGAAGGCCTCGATGAGCGCCTGCGCGATCGGTCGACGTCGCGATGAGGTCGAGGTCGCGCACGGTCTCGCGCCGGCGCCGGACGCTGCCCGCCTCGGAGACCGCGATCGCCGCCGGGTGGGCGGCGAGCTCGTCGACGACCCGCCGCACGGCGGGGAGCCCCCGCGCAAGGAGCCGTCGCGGCTCGGCCGTCTCGCCGACGCCCGCCTCGAGCGCCTTCAGGATCTTCTCCTCGCTGCGCGCGCCCATGCCCGGAGAGCTCGCGCAGCCGACCCTCCTCGGCGGCGGTCTTCAGGCCGTCGAGCGACGTGATGCCGAGCTGCGTCCAGATGCGCGCGGCGGTCTTCGGCCCGACACCGGGGAGGCGGAGGAAGTCGACGACGCCGTCCGGCACGAGCTGGCGTCGCTTCGTGAGCGCGTGCATCTCGCCGTCCTTCACCACCTCGACGACCTTCTGCTCGATCGTCTTGCCGATCCCCGGGAGATCCTTCGCCTTGCCCTCGAGCGCGAGCTCGGCGACCGGCACGGCCGACTCGCGGATCCGGCCGGCCGCGCGCCGATAGGCGATGACCTTGAACGACTCCTCTCGAGGATCTCCGAGAGGTCTGCGAGCAGGTCGAGCTGGTCGGCCAGCTCCGCGTTCCGGGGCAGCGTCTTCGCCATCCCGCGATGATACGGACGATGCCTCGCGCGGTCCTCTGCCTCCCCACGTACAACGAGCGCGAGAACCTCGAGCCGATGATCGACGCGCTCGGCGGAGGTGCTCGACGTGACGCGCGACCGCGTCCTCGTCGTCGACGACGGCTCGCCGGACGGCACGGGTGCAGATCGCCGACCGGCTCGCGTCGGAGCTCGCGTGGGTCTCCGTGCTCCACCGCGACGAGAAGCAGGGGATCGGCCCGGCGTACGTCGCCGGCTTCCGCTGGGCGCTCGCGGAGGGGGCCGAGCTCGTGCTCGAGATGGACTGCGACTTCTCGCACGATCCCGCTGACGTGCCGCGGCTCATCGCGGCGGCAGCGAACGCCGACCTCGTGCTCGGATCGCGGTACGCCGCCGGCGGCGGCACCGAGAACTGGGGGCTCCTCCGGCGAGATCATCTCGCGCGGCGGCTGCCTCTACGCGCAGGTCCTCCTCGGCATGCGCGTGCGCGACCTGACGGGCGGCTTCAAGTGCTTCCGCCGGGCGACGCTCGAGGCGATCGACCTCGACGCGCTCTCCGCGCACGGCTACGCGTTCCAGATCGAGACGACCTACCGCGTGCGACGGGCGGGGCTGCGCGATCGTGGAGGTCCCGATCACGCTTCGTCGAACGGCGCGCGGGCGCGTCGAAGATGACCGGCTCGATCGTGGCCGAGGCGATGTGGAGGGTGCCGATTCTCCGGCTGCGCGCCCTCACCGGCAAGCTGTGAAGGTGTCGACCGAGGTCGACGCGACGCGACGTTCGAGCAGCGAGGTGCTCGCCGTCGCCGGTTCCCGTCATCGTCGACTTCTGGGCGCCGTGGTGCAAGCCGTGCGAGGCGATCGAGCCGCATCTCGCAGCGCTCGCCGACGAGTGGGGCGAGCGCGTACGGCTCGTGCGCGTGAACGTCGACGAGAACCTCGCAGTCTCGGGACGGTACGGCGTCCTCTCTCTGCCGACCGTGATGCTCTTCGCCGGCGGCGAGCCGAAGTCGACGGTCTACGGCGCCCAGCCGCGCGCACGCTTCGAGCGCGAGTTCAGCCCGTTCGTGTGACGACGGAGGAACCGTTCGCTGCCGGCTGGGCGGATCTGCTCGAGGGCGAGGAGATCGCGTACTCGGGAGTCGAGCCCTCGCGCGAAGCCGCGCAGCGAGCCGCTCCCCGACGACCTCGATCCGCGCGTCGCCTCGTCGCTCGTCGCAAACGGCGTCACGGCGCTCTACCGGCACCAGGCGGAGGCCTGGGAGGCCGCGCGGCGCGGCGAGAACGTCGATCGTCACGACCGGGACCGCGTCCGGGAAGTCGCTCGCGTTCAACCTCCCCGTCCTCGACGCGATCGCGCGCGAGCCGAAGACGCGCGCGCTCTACCTCTACCCGACGAAGGCGCTCGCCCAGGACCAGGCGCGCTCGCTCGCGGAGCTCCGGCTGAAGGGGCTGCGGCCCGCGATCTACGACGGCGACACGCCGGGCGAGCGGCGCTGGCAGATCCGCAAGTGGTCGAACGTCGTCCTCACGAACCCGGACATGCTCCACGTCGGCGTCCTCCCGCACCACGACCGCTGGGGCGACGTCCTCGCGAACCTGCGCTACGTCGTCGTCGACGAGGCGCACGTCTACCGCGGCGTCTTCGGCTCGCACGTCGCGAACGTGCTGCGGCGGCTGCGGCGGCTCGCGCGGATCTACGACGCCGAGCCGCAGTTCCTGCTCGCGTCGGCGACGATCGCGAACGCGGGCGAGCTCGCGCTCGAGCTGACCGGCGAGCCGGCGACCGTCGTCGAGCAGGACACGTCCGCGCGAGGCCGAGCGCGAGGTGGTGATCTGGAACCCACCGCTCCTCGACGCCGAGCTCGGGCTGCGGGCGAGCCCGCTCGGCGACGCGGCTCGGCTCCTCTCGCAGCTCACCTCGCGCGGCCTGCGCACGATCTGCTTCGCGAAGAGCCGGAAGGCCGCGGAGCTGATCCACCGCTTCGCCGCCGAGCGCGTCGACATCGCGACCGCGAGCCGGCTCGCGCCCTACCGCGCCGGCTACACGCCCGAGCAGCGCCGCGAGATCGAGCGGCGGCTCGTCGAGGGCGAGCTCCTCGGCGTGACCGCGACGGACGCGCTCGAGCTCGGGATCGACATCGGCCTCCTCGACTGCGCGATCTCGGTCGGGTTTCCCGGAACCGTCGCCTCGCTCCGCCAGCAGTGGGGTCGCGCCGGGCGACGCGGGCGCGGGCTCGCGGTCCTCGTCGCGAGCGAGGACGCGCTCGACCAGTTCTTCGCGCGCGAGCCGGACGCGCTGCTCTCCCGACGCGTCGAGGCGGCGATCCTCGACCACGCGAACCCGCGCATCCTCGATCCGCACGTCCTGTCCGCCGCGTTCGAGGCGCCGCTCGACGAGGCGGACGCGGAGACGCTCGGGAGCGAGGCGCTCCGCCGCGCAGCCGAGCTCCCGGAGCTCGAGCACACCACCGCCGGGCTACGTCTGGAAGGGCCGCGACTACCCGGCCGCACGCGTCTCGCTCCGCTCGGGCGACGCGGAGGCGTTCACCGTCGTCGACGGCCGAGACCGGCTCGCTCCTCGGCCTCGTCGAGCGCGACCGCGCGTACTCGACCGTGCACGAGGGCGCCGTCTACCTCCATCTCGGCGAGCAGTACCTCGTCGAGTCGCTCGACCTCGAGGACCGCGTCGCCGTCGTCGCGCCGGCGAGCGTCGACTGGTACACGCAGGCGAAGAAGGAGTCGGAGACGACGATCGAGCAGGCCGAGCGGGTCGAGCGCCGACTCGGTGTCGAGCTCCACTTCGGTCGCGTCTCGGTGACGGAGCAGGTCGTCGGCTACGCGCGCAAGGCCGTGCGCGACGGCTCGACGATCGACGTCGTGCCGATGCTCATGCCCGAGACGACCTTCGAGACGGAGGCGATCTGGTTCTGCGCCCGAGCCGGAGCAGCTCGAGGGCCTCGAGCAGATGCCGAAGCTCCTCGGCACGCTCCACGCCGCCGAGCACAGCCTCATCGCGCTCCTGCCGCTGTGGGCGATGTGCGACCGCTGGGACATCGGCGGGCTCTCGACGAACCTCCACTACCAGACCGGCCGCCCGACGATCTTCGTCTACGACGGCCACGCCGGCGGCGTCGGGATCACCGAGCGCGGCTTCGACCGCTTCGAGGACTGGGTCGAGGACACGGCGCGCCTGCTCGCAGCGCTGCCCGTGCACGGCGGGCTGCCCGTCGTGCGTCCAGAGCCCGAAGTGCGGGAACCTCAACGAGCCGCTCGACAAGGCGGGCGCGCGGACTGCTGCTCGAGCGCATGCTCGCGGCCTAGCGATGTCGATTCGCGCGACCGCTCGTTCGTCTACGTGATGCAATCCACGAAGGAGGAGCGCGATGCAGTACATGGCACTGATCTACGGCGACGAGGACGTCTGGTCGACGCTTCTCGGACGAGGAGCGCGAGGCGGCCTACGAGCAGCTACCGCGCGTTCGGCGGACGAGGCGGAGAGGCCGGCGTGCTGGCCGGCGGCGACGAGCTCGCGTCGACGCGCGACGCGACGACGGTGCGCGTCCGCGACGACGAGACGCTCGTCACGGACGGCCCGTACGCCGAGGTGAAGGAGGCGCTCGGCGGCTACTACGTCCTCGAGTGCGCGTCGATGGACGAGGCGGTCGACTGGGCCGCACGCATCCCGGGCGCCGAGCACGGCGCGGTCGAGGTGCGGCCGGTCTACGTCGACCCCGAGGAGGCGCAGCTGTGAAGTACGCACTGCTCATCTACGGCGACGACTCGACCTGGGCCGATCTCCCGGACGAGGAGAAGGCGGAGCTCCGCGCGCGAGGAGATGCCCGCTGGGTCTCGCTCTTCGAGGAGCTCGGCAAGGCCGATCCCGAACATCTCCGGCAAGGAGCTCGACGGCCGCGCGACACGCGAAGGTCGTCCGCGTCCGGAACGGCGAGCGCATCGTCACCGACGGCCCGTTCGCCGAGACGAAGGAGATCCTCGGCGGCGTCTTCCTCATCGAGCTTCCCGACCTCGACGAGGCGATCCGGCTCGCCGCGCTCGTCCCGACGGCGGGTCACGGCTCGATCGAGATCCGGCCGATCCTGCAATAACGCACGAGTGCAGGAGCGCGTCGAGCAGGTCTTCCGGGAGGAATGGGGCCGTGCGGTCGCGATCCTCACGCGCGTCCTCGGCGACCTCGAGCTCGCCGAGGACGCCGTGCAGGACGCGTTCGCGACCGCACTCGAGCGCTGGCCCGCGAGGGCATGCCGCGTACCCCGGGCGCCTGGATCGTCACGACCGCGCGCAACCGCGCGATCGACCGCATCCGGCGGGAGAAGCGTCTTCCAGCAGAAGGCGGAGCTCCTCGCACGGCTCGAGGAGCTTCCCGCGGACGAGGACGACGTGAGCGCGATCCCCGACGAGCGGCTGGCGCTCGTCTTCACGTGCTGCCACCCGGCGCTCGCCGCCGAGAGCCGCGTCGCCTTGACGCTGCGCGAGGTCGGAGGGCTGACGACCGGCGAGATCGCACGCGCGTTCCTCGTCGCCGAGCCCGCGATGGCGCAGCGGCTCGTCCGCGCGAAGCGGAAGATCCGCGCAGCCGGGATCCCGTTCCGCGTTCCGCCCGACCACCTGCTCCCGGAGCGGCTGCGCTCGGTGCTCGCCGTGCTCTACCTCGTCTTCAACGAGGGCTACGCGGCGACGGCTGGCGCCGATCACGTGCGCGTCGACCTGTGCGACGAGGCGATCCGGCTCGGCGAAGCTGCTCGCCGTGCTCATGCCCGACGAGCCCGAGGTGTCGGGCTGCTGGCGCTCATGCTCCTCCAGGACTCGCGCCGCGCCGCACGGGTCGGGCCCGACGGCGAGATCGTGCTGCTCGAGGACCAGGATCGATCGCTGTGGGATCGCGCTCGGATCGACGAGGGGCTGCGCGTGCTCGAGCGCGCGGTGTCGCTGCGGCGGGCTCGGCCCGTACCAGCTCCAGGCGGCGATCGCGGCAGCGCACGCGGAGGACCGGCCCCGAGAGCGAGATCGTCGCGCTCTACGACGCGCTGGTGGCGATCGACTCGTCCCCGGTCGTGCGCGCTGAATCGCGCCGTCGCGGTCGCGCTGGCGGGTGACGTCGACGGGGGGCTCGCGCTCCTCGACGAGATCGAGGGGCTCGAGGGCTACCACCTCCTCCACGCCGCCCGGGCAGACCTCTACCGTCGCCTCGACCGGCGCGACGAGGCGGCGAGCTCGTACCGGCGTGCGCTCGAGCTGACGGCGAGCGAGGCGGAGACCCGGTACCTCGAGCGACGGCTAGCCGAGGTCACGTAGACGCGAGCTCGACGGCTTCGGCCGGCGTCGCCGCAGTGATCGCTCCCATCGACCTCCGGAGCCCCCTCGAGCGCGACGACCGACCCGTCCGAGCCGCAGCGCGAAGGCCATCTCGGCGAGCGTGCCGTAGCTTCCGCCGACCGCGATCACCGCGTCGCCGGTCGCGGCGACCGCCAGGTTCCGCGCGTGGCCGATCCCCGTGACGACGACGTGGTCCGCCCACTGGTTCGCGGCGCTCGCGTCCTCGCCCGGGAAGGATCGCGATCGTCGTTCCGCCCGCCGACTTCGCGCCCCGGTGCGCTGCCGCCATGACCTCGCCGAGGCCGCCCGTGACGACCGTGCAGCCGCGCTCCGCGAGCAGGCGCCCGACCTCCTCGGCCGCGCTCTCCCACTCGCCGCCGCTCCCGATCGACCGACACCTGGCGCGCCACCGTGGTAAGCATGCCGCGTGGAGCGACGTGAGGCCCGCGGCGGGACGCTCATCCTCGGCGGCGGCTTCGCAGGCAGCTACGTCGCACGTCTCCTGAAGCGCTCGGGCGCGACGATCGTCTCGCTCGAGAACTTCATGCTCTACACGCCGCTTCTGCCCGAGGCCGGCTCGGGGACGCTGGAGCCGCGGCACGTGGTCGTGCCGCTCCGCCAGATGTGCCCGCACGCCGAGCTCCTGCTGGGACGGGTGACGGGCCACGATCGCGACGGAAGGAGCGTCACCGCCGACACACTCGCCGGCCCGGTCGAGATCGGCTACGAGCGGCTCGTCGTCGCACTCGGTGCGGTCACGCGCACGTTCCCGGTCCCGGGCCTCGCCGAGCACGGCCTCGGCTTCAAGGACCTCGCCGACGCGATCGCGCTGCGCAACCGCGTCCTCCAGCAGCTCGAGCGCGCGGCGATCCACCCGGACGACCCGTCCGAGCTCGGGTTCGTCTTCGTCGGCGCCGGCTACGCAGGCGTCGAGGCGCTCGCGGAGCTGCACGACCTGGCGCACGCTGCGCTCCGCTTCTATCCGCGCCTGCGGGACACGCCGCAGCGCTGGGTGCTCGTCGACGCGGCACCGAAGATCCTCCCCGAGATCCCGCGCAGGCTCGGCGAGTACGCGGCCCGTCACCTCGAGCGAAGCGGTGTGGAGATCCACGTCGGCACGACGCTCGAGTCCTACGACGGAACCGAGGCCGTGCTCGCCGACGGCACGCGCGTACCGGCGAGAACGCTCGTCTGGAGCGCAGGCGTGCGCGCGAACCCGCTGCTGGCCGAGCTCGACCTGCCCCTCGACGAGCGAGGACGGATCGTCGTGGACGAGATGCTTCGCGTCGAGGGAACGAGCGATATCTGGTCGCTCGGCGACTGCGCGGCGGTTCGCAACTGCAAGACGCCAGGTGCGCTCGATCCGCCTACCTGCCAGCACGCGCTCCGGCAGGCGCGGCGGCTCGCGAGGAACCTGACCGGCCCGCCGAAGCCGTACGGCTACTCGATGCTCGGTCAGGTGGCGACGCTCGGGCGCTACAAGGGCATCGCCGAGCTCCCGGGCGGTTTGCAGCTACGCGGCTTCCTCGGCTGGTTCATCGCCCGCACGTACCACCTGTACCAACTGCCGCTCCTGTCGCGGAAGCTACGCGTCGTCGTCGACTGGACCGTGGCGCTCCTCTTCCGGCGCGACGTCGTCGAGCTGTCCATGCTCGGTCACCCGCGGAAGCTGGACGACTAGCGAAGCGCCTCGAGCGCCTTCGTCAGCGACTGCTTGCCGGCGAGCACGCCCTCGTAGAGATCGCCGTCGCGGGCAACGCGATCGAGGACGACGTCCATCGTGAAGCCGCGAGGTCGAGCCCCGGCGCGACCTCCTCCCAGCGCAGCGGAGTCGAGACGGGCGCGCCGGCCCGCGGGCGTACCGAGTAGACGGACGCGTTCGTCTTCCCGGGGCCGTTCTGGTTCGCGTCGACGAGGACGCCTTGCCGCTTCCGCCTCGTCCACTCCGTCGTGACGAGCCCGGGGTGCGCGCGAGCCAGCGCGCCGGCGACGATGCCCGCGAACTCGCGCACCTGCGAGAACGAGTGCCGCCGCGCGATCGGGACGAGCACGTGGATCCCGCGCGAACCGGAGGTCTTCGGATAGCTCGCCAGGTCGAGCAGGTCGAGCGTCTCCTTGACCAGCAGTGCGACCTCGACGACCTCGGGAAAGCCGGCGCCCTCGGCCGGGTCGAGGTCGAACATCACCCAGTCGGGCCGCTCCGGCTTGTCGGCGCGCGAGGCCCAGGTGTGGAGGTCGATGCAGCCCATGTTCGCCATCCACAGGAGCGCGAGCTCGTCGTCCACGACCGCGTAGTCGATGACCTTCTTCTCGCCCTCGCGCGTCGAGGCGGGAAACGGCTCGCGCTCGGATCCACGCGGGCATGTGGCTCGGAGACTGCTTCTGGAAGAAGTTCTTGCCCTGCCAGCCGTCGGGATAGCGCTTCATCGTGAACGGGCGGCCGCGCAGGTGCGGGACGAGCACCTCGGCGACGTCTCGGTAGTAGGAGATGAGGTCGCCCTTCGTGATCCCCTCCTCGGGCCAGAACGGCTTGTCGAGATTCGAGAGCCGGAGCTCGCGCTTGCCGCGCTTCAGCACGGCCGGAAGCGGCTCTCGCTCGCGCCGCACCTCCTGCGGCGCCTTGTCGTCGCGCAGCCGCAGGTACGACGGCGCGCGAAGCCTTCCCTCGTGCGTCCATTCCGCGAACTCGACCTCCGCGACGAGCTTCGGCTCCACCCAGACGACGTCGCCCTTCCGGATGCGGGGCATCTTCGGCGTCTCGGCGAACGGCGAGTCGGGCCGCTGGAGCGGCTTCAGGAGGGCGAGCAGGCGCTCGATCTCGTCGTCCGAGAAGCCCGTCCCGACGTTGCCCGCCCAGCGCAGTCCGCCCGCTTCCTGCACACCTGCGACGAGCGCCCCGAACCCGCCCGAGCGGCGGCCCTGGCCGCGCGTGTAGCCGGCGACGACGACCTCCTGCGTCTGGCGCAGCTTCAACTTGTGCCAGTCCGAGCTGCGCCGGCCGGGCTGATAGCGCGAGTCGATCCGCTTGGCGACGACCCCTTCGAGCTGTTGCTCGCGAGCCGCCGCGAGGAGGGCGTCCCCGTCGTCGAACTGCGGCGAGACCAGGACCACGCCGTCACTGCGAACGAGCGCTTCGAGCTTCTTTCGCCGCTCCGCGAGCGGCTCGTCGACGAGCGACTGCGAGTCGAGCTCGAGCAGGTCGAAGAGCACGAGCACGGTCGACCGGCACCCTCCTGGAGCAACGAGAAGCGCGACCCGCCATCGTCGTCGAGCGCGCACAGCTCTCCGTCGAGCACCGCCTCGGAGGACGCGAGCGCGCGGGGCACTGCCCGCGCGACCTCGACGAACCGCGCGGTGAGGTCGTTCCCGTCGCCGGCTCGTGAACGTCGCCTCACCACCCGACACCGTCACGATCGCGCGGAAGCCATCCCACTTCGGCTCGAATACCCAGCCCTCCCCGGCGGGAAGCGACTGCGAGGACGTCGCGAGCATGGGCCAGTAGCGGCTCGCCCGCGACGACCCCTCGTCCTTCCTCAGCAGCAGCCAGTTCTTCGGGTCGCCGTCGAGCGACGCCGGGACGAGCGTCCACGTGCCGTCCAGGCGCTCGCCGTGTAGGCGAACCGTGAGGCCCCCGTTGCGCTTCTCCTCGAGCAGCTCGTAGGTTCCGCGGTCCCAGATCTCGACCGTTCCGGCGCCGTACTGCCCCGCCGGGATGGTGCCTTCGAAGTCCGCGTAGTCGAGCGGGTGGTCCTCGACGTGCACCGCGAGATGTCGCTCGCCGCGCCTGAGCGGAACGCCTTTCGGCACCGCCCAGCTCGCGAGCGCGCCGTCGCGCTCGAGCCTGAAGTCGTAGTGCAGGCGGCGGGCGTCGTGGCGCTGGACGACGAAGCGCGGACCGCCCGACGCCGTCCCGGCGCCTCCGAACGGCTCGGGAGTCCGCTCCCGGCGCCGCTTACGCCGGTACTCGTCGAGGCTCACCTGTGGATTGTCGCCCGAAGTGCAACGGATTCTTTACCAAGAGGCTGCATCTCGGACTTTTCCCCTGCTCAGACGCCATTCCGGTACCGGGGATAAGCCTGTGGAATCTGTGGAAAACCTCTACGCGGACGCGAGGATGCCCATCGCGCGGTACTTCGCGCGCCGCTCTCGACGGCGCTCGTCGGGCTCGAGGCGGTCGATTTCCTCGAGTGCAGCGAGAATCCCGTGCTCGAGCAGGTTCGCAGCACCGTCGGGATCCGTGTGGGCGCCGCCTTCCGGCTCGGCGACGATCGCGTCGACCACGCCGAGCTCGACGCAGTGTGCGGCATCGGGCTTGAACGCCGCGGCGGCCTTTCGCGCCTCGCCGGCGTCGCGCCAGAGGATCGCGGCGCAGCCCTCGGGCGAGATCACCGAGTAGATCGCGTTCTCCTGCATGAGGACGCGGTCGGCGACCGCGATCGCGACAGCGCCTCCCGAGCCACCCTCGCCGATGACGCACGCGACCGTCGGGACGTAGAGGCGCATCATCGCCGCCTGCGAGCGCGCGATCGCGCCACCCTGCCCGTGCTGCTCCGCCGCCACTCCCGGGTAGGCGCCCGGGGTGTCGACCATCGTGACCAGCGGGAAGCCGTGCCGGTCGGCGAACGCCATCGCGCGCATCGCCTTCCGATAGCCCTCGGGGTAGGGCATCCCGAAGTTGCGCTTCGTGCGCTCCTTGAGGTCGCGGCCCTTCTGATGCCCGACGAGCACGACAGTCCTGCCGTCGAGCTTCCCGATCCCGGTCACGAGCGCGGGATCGTCGGCACGTCCGCGATCGCCGTGGAGCTCGAAGAAGTCGTCGAGGATCCGCTCCACGTAGTCGAGCGTGTACGGACGGTCCTGGTGGCGCGCGAGCTCGACCGAGTTCCAGATCTCCTCGGCGCTCGGGTCGGTCTGGAGCTGGTCGAGCTGCTCCTGGAGCCGCGCGAGCTCGCCGCGTGAGCTTGGTGCCACGCAGGAGCTTCATGCCGGCGAGCTTACTGAGCCGCTCGCGCAGCCGCATCTCTGCCTCGCTGGGCACTGCTACGACGTCCCGAACAGGCGGAGCAGGCGCGCGAGCGTCGGGCGCAGCTCGGCGCGCGGGACGATCCCGTCGAGGTGACCGAAGCGGAAGTTCGACTCGGCGAGCCCGAAGTCGTCCGGGAGCTTCTCGCGCGTGGTCTGCGCCACGACGCGCGGGCCCGCGAACGACATGAGCGCGCCCGGCTCGGCCAGGACGACGTCGCCGAGGCTCGCGAAGCTCGCGAGCACGCCGCCGGTCGTCGGGTGAGTGAGCACCGAGAAGACCGCGCCGCCCGACTCGTGCAGCTCGTCGATCGCGCACGATCGTCTTCGGAAGCTGCATCAGCGCGAGGATTCCCTCCTGCATACGGGCGCCTCCGGACGCAGAGACCGAGACGAGCGGCTGCCCGGAGGTCGTCGCTCGATCGCACGCGCGCACGAACTTCTCCCCGACGACGCTTCCCATCGAGCCGCCCATGAACGCGAAGTCCATGACCGCGAGCTGGCAGCGCCTCTCCCTCGATCGTCGCGCCTCCGCACACGATCGCGTCGCCCAGCCCCGTCGTCATCTCGGCTTCCGCGAGCCGCTCGTTGTAGGGGCGGAGGTCGAAGAAACCGAGCGGATCGGCCGAGCGCAGCTCCTCATCCTCCTCGGCGAACGAGCCCGGATCGGCGAGCTGCTCGATCCGCTCGCGTGCCCGGACCGGGAAGTGGTGCCCGCACTGCGGGCAGACCCGGAGCGTCTGCTGCGAGCTCGTCGTCCCGGTAGTGCGAGCCGCAGCCGGGGCAGGTGTTCGGGTGCGCCTTGTCCGAGACCGGCTCGTCCGGACGCTTGCTCTCGACCTCGACGTCGACGCGACCCTGCTTCCGGCGGACATGCGCTGGATCTTAGAGGCGCGTCTCAGAAGCCGGCCGCTACGAGGAGCCGCGTCGCGAGCGCGAGCGTTCCGGTCGGTCGCGAACTGCCCGGTGACGCCGATTCCGGCGATGGTCGTGCGGCCGGCAACGTCGCGCAGAAGCGCTTCGATCTCGTCGACCGAAGGTCCGTCGGGCTCGGGGACGAGAACGTCGACCTCGCCCGGATCGAGGACGTCCAGGTCGAGTGCCACGTAGGTGGCAGTACATGCCGCGAGCGCTCGGTCGAGCGAGTCGTCGATGCCCGGCCGCGTGCGATGAACTCCACCTCGGGAGGGTCGAGGTTCCGCGCGCCGACGAGCGCGGCGTCCTCCGCCGCGACGACGCCGCTGTCGAGGATCATCCGGAACGGCATCCCCCAGAGATTCCCGGACGGCGAGGTCTCGGGCGTGTTCAGGTCTCCGTGGGCATCGATCCAGACGACGGCCGAGGCGATCGAATCTCCGCGGCGAGCCCGGACGCCGCGCCCACGTGCGTGCAGCAGCACCCGCCGAGCACGATCGGTCGCGCGGGCAACGCTGCGGCTGATGGCTTCGTCTGCGCCTCGAGCGAGTCGCGCTCGATCACGCCGACCTCGGGATACGGGAGCGGAAGCGACGCGCCGGCGGCCATCTGGTCGCCACCCGAGCC
Organism: uncultured Gaiellaceae bacterium; assembly: GCA_963808865.1. Classification (GTDB taxonomy): domain Bacteria; phylum Actinomycetota; class Thermoleophilia; order Gaiellales; family Gaiellaceae; genus GMQP-bins7. Next base: position 147,941 of record CAWEGY010000009.1, read on the forward strand.
CCAGGCGCGCGGCACCCGGAGCAACCCGGCTGCGAACTCGCTCCCACACCTGTGGCATTCGTATCCGTCGCCGACCGCGACCGCGGTGAACGTCCGGCAGATCCGGGCAGCGGGCTCGGAGCGAGCTCACGGCAGCGCCTTCTCGTAGATCTCGAAACGGTGGGTCGCTCGCATGCCCGCCCGCTCGTACAGCGTGTGCGCCCCGGTCGGGCTCTCGGAGTCCACGCCGAGACCGGCCCGCGTGAGGCCCGCGCGCCTCGAACGCGTGGAACGCGTGCAGGAGGAGCGCCTGCCCGATGCCTCGCTTCCGCCACGGCCGCCGAACGCCGAGGACCGCCACCCAGCCCAGGTCGGGACTCGTCGGATGCGGGTGGCAGATCGCGAACCCGGCGATCTCGTCCCGCTCGACCGCGAGGAACCAGAGGTCGGGCACGAAGCGTGGCGGCTGCAGCAGGATGTGGCTCCACTCGTCGAACGACTCCTCGATCGGCTCCCAGACGTCGCGGAAGGTCTCCTGGTGAGCCTCGTAGACCGCCCGCTCCTCGCCGGGACGGATCGTTCGAACGGAGACGCGTTCCGGCCAGGTCGGCGGCGGGATCGCGCCGGTCAAGGTCGGTCTCCATGCGCCACGACACGCGGACGAGCGCGATAGCCGCGGCGCCGGAGCTCGTCGAGCTTGCCTTGTTCGGTCGACCACCCGCCCGTGAGTACCCGACGAGCGCCGAGTTCGCGCGCCCGCGACTCCGCCCAGTCGAGAACGGACGGCTCCGGGCTCCCGTGCACGTCGAGCCAGACCCGCTCCTCCTCGTCGAGGGCCCTCACGAGGACGTAGACGTCGTCCCCGACACGCGCGTCCTGCTCGACCCGAACACCCGGCGCCGTCCAGGTGCTTCGGACGAAGTCCTCGTCGATGAGCTCTGGCCAGTGGCGGCTGGCCAGGGACGCGGCAACCGCCGCGTCGTCGTCTCGCGGCGGAGCGGAGAGTCGGGTTCACGCCGGGACGAGCTCGTCGAGCGTGTCGGCGAGCCTCGAGACTCCGGCGAGCGTCCTCGTCGGGCGTGGGTCCTCCGGCTCGTCGAGGCGGTTGATCCAGACCGTTTGCAGGCCGAGCTCCGATGCGGGCGCGATGTCGTGGAAGAGGCTTTGCGCGACGTGGACGTGGCTGGACGGGTCCGCCTCCGTTCGCTGTCGGAAGACCTCCCAGTGCCGCGGAGCGGGCTTGTACGACTCGATCTCTCCGGCGACGATGGCGAGGTCGAACGGCACGCCGATCGCGTGCATCGACGCGTCGATCAGGTCACGGTCGGTGTTGGAGAGGATCGCCAGCCGCCAGCCCCGCTCGCGCGCCTTGCGTGAGGCCCTCGTGCACGTCGTCGAAGACCGGCCACTCGGGCAGGGAGCGCGCGAGCGCGCTCGCCTCGCCCTCCGGCAGCGTGAGACCCTTCTCCTGCGGCCAGCAGCTCGAGCGCGATCGTCAGCACCTCGCGATACGACGCAGCGGGCTGGCTCGCCTGGATCTCCGGCTCGAGCTCGTGGAAGCGGGCTACGAGCTCGTCGGCTCGCTCGACGCCGAAGAGGCGCTCGAGCTCGACGCGCATGCCGCCGTTCCAGTCGACGAGCGTCCCGTAGCAGTCGAACGTTGCCCACCGCTCCACAGGCGAGAGCCTAGTCTCAGGGTCGTGCTGGAGATTCGAGCGAATGACCGAGATGGACTGGCCGCGCGGTCGAGGAGATCTACGCCGAGGGCATCGCGACCCGCGCAGCGACGTTCGAGACGGAGCCTCCCGACTACGACGCGTTCGATGCGAGCCACCACCGCGAGCACCGGCTCGTCGCTGTCGAGAACGGCCGCATCGTGGGCTGGGCCGCTCTCGCTCCGACGTCGTCGCGAGCGTGCTACGCCGGCGTCGCCGAGAGCTCGGTCTACATCGCGGAGAGCGCACGTGGCCGCGGAGTCGGCCGCGCGCTCATGGAGGCCCTGATCGCGAGCGCCGAGGCCGGCGGGATCTGGACCATCCAGGCAGGCATGTTCCCCGAGAACGCCGCAAGCCTTGCGCTCCACGAGCGCCTCGGATTCCGGCTCGTCGGCCGCTTCGAGCGGATCGCGCAGCTCGACGGCGTCTGGCGTGACACCGTCCTCCTCGAGCTCCGCCTGTAGCGATCCTAGGCTGCTTCGTCCCAGCGGCGGAACACCACACAGGCGTTGTGCCCGCCGAAGCCGAACGAGTTGTTGACGCCGATCTCGATCCGGTCGCGCCGCGCCTCGTTCGGGATGTAGTCCAGGTCGCATTCGGGGTCGGGCGCCTCGTGGTTGATCGTGGGCGGCAGCACCCCGCGCCCGAGGGCGAAGATGGTGAAGATCGCCTCCAGCGCTCCCGCCGCGCCGAGACAGTGGCCGGTGGCTCCCTTGGTGGAGGAGACGGGTGTTCGGTAGGCCTTCTCCTCTCCGAGCGCGAGCTTCAGCACCCGGGTCTCGGCCGCGTCCCCGGAAGGCGTCGAGGTCCCGTGCGCGTTGACATAGCCCACGTCCTCGGGCGAGATGCCGGCATCCGTGAACGCCATCCTCATCGCACGAGCGGGATTGGAGCCGGTCGGGTCGGGATCGGAGACATGGCTCGCGTCGGCCGAGACGCCGTATCCGAGCACCTCCGCGTAGATCTTCGCGCCGCGCTCCTGCGCATGCTCGAGCTCCTCGAGCACGAGCATCCCCGAGGCCTCGCCCATGACGAACCCGTCGCGCTCGGCGTCGAACGGCCGCGAGGCGGCCTTCGGATCGTCGTTGCGCCGGGACAGCGCGCGCATCGCCGTGAAGCCGGCGATGCCGACCCGCGTGATCGGCGCCTCGGTGCCGCCGCAGAACATCACGTCGGCGCGGCCGAGCCGGATCGCGTCGAGGCCGTCGCCGATCGCCATGTTCGACGCCGCGCACGCCGTGCACTCCGCGGCCAGCGGGCCCTGGGCGCCGAGCTCCATCGAGACCCACGCCGCGGCCATGTTCGGGATGATCTGGACGATCGCGAACGGGCTCGTCCGGTCCGGCCCGCGCTCGAGGAGCGTCTGGAAGCAGTTCTCGAAGGCGTAGAGGCCGCCGATCCCGGTCGCGACCGCCGCCCCGACTCGCTCGGGCGCGTCGGCAATCGAGATTCCGCTGTCCGCCTCGGCCATGCGCGCGGCGGAGAGGGCCATCTGCGAGAACTTGTCCATCCGCCGAGCCCGCTTGTGGTCGATCCACGTCGTCGGCTCGAAGTCCTTCAGCTCGCATGCGAAGTCGACGTCGTAGTCCGCCGTGTCGAAGTGCGTGATCTCGCCTGCGCCCGACTCGCCCGCGACGAGGCGCTCCCAGGTGGACTCCGGGTCGTTTCCGAGCGGGGACAGCATCCCCACGCCCGTGACGACGACCCTTCGACGTCCGTTCTGTGCGCCTTCGCTCATCTCCGTCACATCCCCAGTCCGCCATCGACCAGCAGCACCGCACCCGTCACGAAGGACGCTTCCTCCGAGCACAGGAACCGTACCGCGCCGGCCACGTCCTCCGGGTCCCCCAGCCGGCCGAGCGGCGTGTTCTGGAGCATGGCGCCGGTCGCCTCGTCGGGAAGGACGTCGGTGAGCTGCGTCTTGACGTAACCGGGGACGACGACGTTCGCGCGCACGTTGCGGCTGCCGAGCTCGCGCGCCAGCGCCTTCGTGAACCCGATGATCCCGGCCTTCGAGGCCGCGTAGTTCGTCTGGCCCCAGTTGCCGTGGATGCCGACGATCGACGAGATGTTGACCACCGCGCCGGCCCGCTTCTTCATCATCCCGCGCGCGGCCGCGCGGCAGGTGTAGAAGCACGACGCGAGATTCGTGTCGATGACCGTCTGCCAGTCGTCGTCGGACATGCGCACGAGGAGGCCGTCGCGGGTGACGCCGGCGTTGTTGACGAGGATGTCGAGGTCGCCCGCCTCCTCGACGAGCGCTGCCGCCGAGCCCGCATCGGACACGTCCGCCTCCACGGCGCGCGCACCCAGCTCGGACGCGAGCGCCTCGGCCTCGTCCTTGCCCGTCCGGTACGAGAGCACTACGGACGCTCCGGCGGCAGCGAGCTCCGTCGCGATCGCGCGGCCGATCCCACGCGAAGCGCCGGTCACGAGCGCGTTCTTGCCCTCGAGAGAGCAGAACGCGGGCGTCACCGAGCGAGAGCTTCCTGCGCTCGCTCCAGGCTCTCGAGCGAGTTGACGGAGATCGTCTTCACGCCCCGATCGATCCGCCTGACGAGCCCGGAGAGCACGTTCCCCGGCCCGACCTCGACGAACGTCGTCGCGCCGGTGCGGATGAGCTCCGTGGCTGCCTGCGTGAAGCGCACGGGACCGGTGAGCTGGTCGACGAGCAGGGCAGCGATGCGCTGCGCCGGCTCGATCTTGGCGGTGACGGTCGACATGAACGGGGACAGCGGCTCGGTGAACCGCGCGCGGTCGAGCGCCGGCTTCAACCGCTCGGCGGCCCGCGCGACGAGCGGGCTGTGGAACGCCCCCGACACCTTCAGCCGCACGGCTCGTCGGGCGCCGAGGCTTTCCGCCTCGGCGCAGCACTCCTCCACGGCTTCGTGCTCGCCGGAGACCACGATCTGTCCCGGGCAGTTGTAGTTCGCCGGCCAGACGCCGACGATCCGCCGGCAGAGCTTCTCGACCTCCTCGTCGGCGAGACCGAGGATCGCGGCCATCGAGCCCGGGCGCTGCCGGGCCGCCTCGGCCATCGCGAGGCCGCGCTCGCGCACGAGCCCGATGGCAGCGCCGGTCTCGAGCGAGCCGGCGGCCGCGAGGGCGGCGAACTCGCCGACCGAGTGGCCGACAACAACGTCAGCCTCGAGCCCGCGCTCTCGAACTGCGGCGAGGATCGCGAGGCTCGTGGCGACGAGCGCCGGCTGCTGGACCTCGGTCTCCATGAGCTGCTCGAGCGGCGCCTCGAAGCAGAGCTTCTCGAGGTCGAGCCCTGTTGCCTCCGAGCCCAGGCGGTACACCTCGCGGGCGGCGGGGAAGGCCTCGGCGATCTCCCGTCCCATGCCCTCCTCGAGCGACCCCTGACCAGGGAAGCAGAATGCGACTTTGCTCATCGCGCGTCTCCGTTCGTCCACTCCATGAGCGCTGACCCCCATGTCAGGCCGGCGCCCATCCCGGTCATGAGGACGAGCGAGCCGTCGGCGAGGCGTCCCTCGTCGCGCGCCTCGGCGAGTGCCAGGGGAATCGAGCCCGATGATGTGTTTCCGTAGCGATCCACGTTCACGACCGTCTTCTCCGACGGGATGCCGAGCTTATCCACTGCGTAGTCGATGATCCGCTTGTTCGCCTGGTGCGGGACGTAGACGTCGACGTCCTCGACGGTCTTCCCGCATTCGGCGAGCACCTGGTTCGCGGAGTACACCATGACGCGCGTCGCGAACTTGAACACCTCGCGGCCGTTCATCTTCACGAACGAGTCGGGATTCTCGAAGTGCCGCGAGCCCGATCCGGGGTACCAGAGAAACTCGCCGCCGCCTCCGTCCGCGCCCAGCTCGAAGCCCATGAAGCCACCATGATCGACCGGCTCCATGACGACGGCGCCGGCGCCGTCGCCGAAGAGCACGAGGGTGGAGCGATCCTCCCAGTCCAGGATCTTCGACAGGACGTCGCCGCCCACGACGAGCGCACGGCGCGAGAGCCCCGATGCGAGCATCCCGTACGCCTGGGCGACGGCGTAGACGAAGCCGGTGCAGCCCGCGAGCAGGTCGTACGCCGCTGCCTTCGGCATGCCGAGCGAATCGGCGAGCAGGGCCGACGACGTCGGGAACATCATGTCGGGCGTCACCGTCGCGCAGATGAGCAGGTCTATGCCACCCGCCTCGACCCCGGCATCCTCGAGCGCTCGGCGAGCCGCGGGGAGCGCAATGTCCGTCAGCGCCTCCTCCGGGGCGGCGAAACGGCGCTCCCGGATCCCCGTTCGCTCGCGAATCCACTCGTCCGACGTCTCGACCATGCCCGCGAGATCGTCGTTCGTCATGACGCGCTCGGGGACGTGCACGCCGAGGCCCGTGATCCCGATCCGAACGCCGTTGGCAGAACCGAGCATCGCCGGCCTAGCGTTCCACCGCGAAGGTCAGAGTCCCCCGCGCAGCGAGCTCGTCGCCTACATGAGCGGTCGCCTTGCCGCGCCCGATGGGGCCGCGAATCGTGTCGATCTCGCACGTCAGGGTCAGCGTGTCTCCGGGCTCGACCACACGCTTGAAGCGGCAGTCGTCGATGCCTGCGAAGAAGGCGATCTTGCCGCGGTTCTCCTCCTCCACGAGCACCGCAACGGCGCCCGTCTGAGCCATCGCCTCGACGATGAGCACGCCCGGCATCACGGGTCGCTCCGGAAAGTGGCCCGCGAACCACCAGTCGTCGGCGCGGACGTCTCGTGTCGCGACGACACGGCGTCCCGGCTCGAGCTCGGTCACCTCGTCGATCAGGAGGAAGGGATCGCGGTGCGGCAGGATCGACTCGACGACGTCCTTGCCGAACGGGACCGCGGGAGGTTGCACCAGCCGAGTCTACTGACCGTGTCCGGGGCGGCTGTCAGCGGCGAACGCGTACGACCGGACCGCTCTGATTGCCGGCCGCGTCCCTGGCGACGACTCGCGCACGACGCGCCACACCGGCGTTCGGGATGCGGACGACGCCTGCCCGCCGCACCTCGTGTCGAAGCACACGCCCGTCGACTCGGAGCTGGAGCGTCGCAGGCTCGCTGACCGCGACGCGCAGCCCGTTTCCCGCGAGAATGCGAATGCGCGGGGCAGCGGTGTCGGAGGTGAACGGCACGCCGAACGAGATCGGCGTCAGCCCGTCGTTCGCCTCGACGATCGCGCGGTACTCCCCGTCCCGCACGAGACCGGAGGGGCGAACACCGTCCCAGAGGAACCGCTGCGGGCCCGGCTGGAAGGATCCGGTCAGCGGTGTCGCGACCCAGCGGCCGTCACGCTCGATTCGGAGGCGTACCGAGGCCGGTGCCGTGAGCGAGAACGTCACAGCCAGCCGGTCTCGGCGCCCGTCGGCGTTGGGTGAGAAGCTCGCCGGCGCCACGGCCACGAGGCCGAGAGTGCGACTGACGAACAGCGGCACGATCTTCTGCACCGAGACGCCGGTCGCCGTCCTAGCCGTGATGACGACGTTGTACTGACCATCCGCCAACGGTGCCCCGTCGACGGTCACGGTGTGCTCCCCGGCGCTCGTCCAGACACGGTCGACGACCGTCGCCACCACTCCCCCCACTGCATCGGTGACCTCGACGCTCACGTTCGCCGCGGAGGAGACCCTGTACGTCACGACTGCCGAGTCGGACTGCGCATCACCGTTCGGGCTGATGGCCTCGGGCTCGGCAGCAGCCGTCTCGATCGCCAGCGGCAACGCACCGCCGCCGGCGCGAACGACACCGGCCGCCGGCCTGGCGTCGTCGGACGCAATCGTCCACGTGTAGTTCCCGGCCGGGGTTCCTGCCGACTCCCACGTCCAGTCGACGAGGCTTCCCGCGCCCGCTCCACGAGCCACCTCGACGCGAGCCGCGTTCGTGATCGCGACCGTCCACGGCTGCGGTGCAGAGAGCTTCGCGCGCACGCGAACAAGCGACCCCGACCGCTCTGCGAGCGGTTCGAAGACCTTCAGCCCTCCCAGCGCGCGTGCTGCTCCCGCGATGCTGTTCAAGCCTCCGTACAGCCGGTCGCCCGGGCACTCCGTGAACCCGGTGTCACGATGGCCGGAGACGGCTCTCAGCAGGACCGGGATCCCACTCGCGTAGCGCTCGCTTCCGCCCGAGATGAAGGTGAGGAACGACGCCGGGTCGACGTGAGCGAGATCGAGCCGCCAGGCGATCACGCGCGCGATGGCGTCCTGGGCCGCGACCGACGGGGTCGCATTCGAGTACGAGCCGAGAAGCGCGATGCCCACCGAGCCGGTGTTGAAGCCCCGAGCATGTGCGCCCACCACGTTCCGGTCGGTACCGCCGAACCGCCCCTCGTACACCGTCCCGAAGCGATCGACGAGAAAGTTGTAGCCGATGTCGTTCCAGCCGTTGCCCTGGACGTGGAAGAGCTGGATTCCCCGCACGATCGCGGCGGCTTCGGCTCGCGTGTAGTCGTTCCGTCCCGCCGTGTGGTGGACGATCGCGAACCTGACGTCCGACGCGTAGCTCGGCGGTCCGCGACGGATCGACTCGTCGGCGTTCCACGCGAGCCGCGGGACGATCGCCGGCGTGTCGGTCGCAGCCGGCATCCGGTACGGGACCCGCGACTCCGGGCTCCACACGAGCTGCGCCCGCACCCGCTCGACCCGGCCTGACACGCGCGCCTCGATCGCATTCGACGGACCCGTCCACCACGGGCTGCCGATGCGCCACGCGTCGCTTCCCGCTTCGCGCGAGCCCTTGTCGGGACCGTCCTCGGCTTCCGGTGCCGCGGGCCGCCACCCGCTCCAGCGCCCGCCGACCGAGCGCGTCCGCAGCTGCACGGAACCAGCGCCCTGCCAGTGGACTCCGGCCAGCGTGAAGCGCACCCGCGAGCTGGACGAGAACGTTTGCGCGTCACTCCTGGCCAGCGGGACCGTCTTGGTGCCCGCGCTCGCAAGCGCGTTCTCGAACGGATTCGCGGCAAGCGCGGCCAGGAGGCAGGCGGAGACGAGGAGGAGGCGCACGGGTTTCAAGGGTGAGGCTCGCACCCTTCTGCGACAAGGGGCGAAATACCTCCGCTGATAGAATCCTTACACCGGTGCCAGGCCGCATTTTGCGGGGATTTCTCCTCGTCACTCTCGCTCTCGCGGCCGCTCGTCGTGCCGATGACAGCTCTTCGCGCAGGACGAGGAGCCGCGCGTCCTCGCGGTCCATCTCGACAACGACATCAACCCCGTCACCCAGGAGTACGTCGAGAACGCGGTCGACCGAGCGGAGGACGAGGGCTTCGCGGCCGTCGTGCTCGTGCTCGACACCCCCGGCGGGCTCGCGTCCTCGATGCGAGGGATCGTCAAGCGCTTCCTGGCCTCGACCGTCCCTGTCGTCGTGTACGTCGCGCCCCCCGGCTCGAGCGCGGACTCCGCGGGAGCCGTCATCGCGATGGCCGCGGACATCGCCGCCATGGCGCCGCAGACGAATATCGGCTCGTCGACTCCGATCTCGCTCGGCGGAGAGGACATCTCGAGGGATCTCCGGCGGAAGATCGTCAACGACGCCGCCGCGTACGTCGGCGAGCTCGCTCGGGAGCACGACCGCAACGTGCCCGCGGCGCGCAGGATGGTGACCACGCGGCCAACTACGGCGCGCGCGAGGCGGAGCGCATCGGTCTCGTCGAGGTGATCTCGCCGACGCTCCCCGCCCTGCTGAACCGAGATCGACGGGACGAAGACGGTGCCCAAGGGGCTCGTGCTCGAGACCGCCGGCGCGCAGGTGGAAGAGGTCGAGATGAGCTTCTGGCAGCGCGCCCGCGACTTCCTCGTCGACCCGAACCTGATCGCGCTCATGCTCTCGATCGGCCTCATCGGCATCGTCGTCGAGCTCTGGAATCCCGGCCTCGTGTTCCCGGGCACGGTCGGCGCGATCTCGCTCATCCTCGGCCTGTACGGGCTCCAGGTGCTGCCCGTGTCGCTCGCGGGGGTGCTGCTGCTGCTGCTCGCGGCGGGCTTCTTCGTGGCCGAGGCGTTCGTACCGTCCCACGGCGCCCTGACGGTCGCCGGCGGGATCATGTTCGTGCTCGGCGCGCTCATGCTCTTCGACCCGGCGGGAGATGCGTACCAGGTGTCACTCCCGGTCGCGCTTGCAATCGCGGGGACACTCACGGTCCTGCTCCTGTTCGCGGTCGTCAAGGTCGTTCGCATCCGGCGGCTTCCGCCCCTGGTCGGCACGACGCAGTACATGGGGAACGAGGGCGTGGTCAGGCAGAGCGGGCTCGTGTTCGTGAACGGCGAGCTGTGGCGCGCGCAGTCCTCCGACGGATCGCCTCTCGTGCCCGGCGAGCGCGTTCGAGTGGAGCGCGTCGAGGACGGCCTGCAGCTGGTCGTAGGATCTGCGGAAACCCCCTCGGAGAAGGAGCCCACGTGATCGCCCTGATCGTCCTCGCCGCAATCGCCGCCGTCCTCCTCCTGCTCCTGTTCCTCGCGGTCAAGATCACCCGCGAGTACGAGCGCGGCGTGATCTTCCGGCTCGGCCGCCTGCTTCCGACTCCGAAGGGGCCGGGCATCTTCGTGATCATCCCGTTCGTCGACCAGATGCAGCGCGTCGATCTGCGAACGGTGACTCTGAACGTTCCGCCGCAGGAAGTGATCACGAAGGACAACGTCCCGGTCCGGGTGAACGCCGTCGCGTATTTCCGCATCGTCGAGCCGAACGCGGCGATCACCCAGGTCGAGAACTACATGGTGGCGACGTCGCAGATCGCGCAGACCACGCTCCGCTCGGTGCTCGGCCAGCACGTGCTCGACGAGCTTCTCTCCGAGCGCGACAAGATCAACGCGATCCTCCAGAACATCATCGACGAGGCGACCTCGCCCTGGGGCATCAAGGTCTCGGTGGTCGAGGTCAAGGATGTCGAGATCCCCGCCGGCATGCAGCGTGCGATGGCACGCCAGGCGGAGGCCGAGCGCGAGCGGCGCGCAAAGGTGATCTCCGCCGAGGGGGAGTTCCAGGCGTCGGAGCGGCTGAAGGACGCCGCCGCGGTCATGTCGCAGGAGCCGATCACGGTTCAGCTGCGCTACCTCCAGACGCTGCTCGAGATCGGCGCGGCGAACAACTCCACGATCGTCTTCCCGATCCCGATCGACCTGTTGACCGCGCTCTCGAACGTGGCCGACGCGGGCTCCGAGAGCGCCGAGAGCTAAACCCTCCGCTGAGGTTCACCTATGCGGGTGACCCAGCGCTGGGCCGCTACTGCGACCCTGTGTCCTGATCGGGCTCGTCTGCGGCCGGGCTCCGTCGGCTCCGGGGGAAGCCCCTCATCCTCCGAGCCGACGACCGGCGCAAGCGTGGCGACCTGCTCGCCCTCGCGCAGGCGCATGACGATGACTCCCTGCGTCGCACGGCCCGCTCGGCGGATCCCGTCCACCGGAATGCGGATCACCGTACCGCCGTCCGAGATGAGCATCACCTGGTAGCCGTCGCGGACGATCCGGGCACCCACGAGTCGCCCCTTGCCCTCGGTGAGCTGAGCCGTCTTGACGCCCATCGTCCCACGGCCCTTCACCGGGTAGTCGCCGACGCGCGTCCGCTTTCCGTACCCGTTCTCGGTGACGACCAGGAGATCGGCGTCGTCGACGGCGATGTCGACCTCGATGACCTCGTCGTCTCCGCGGAGCTTCATGCCCGCCACCCCGGAGGTGTCGCGGCCCATCGCGCGCGCCTGCTTGCCGTGGAATCGAACCGCCTGCCCGAGCCGCGAGACCATCAGGACGTCGTCACCCTCCTCCGCCAGCCGAACGCCGATGAGCCTCGTCGTCCTCGCGCAGCTTGATCGCGATGATCCCGTCGGCCTTGAGCGGGGTGTTGTACGCGATGAACTGGGTCTTCTTGACGATGCCCTTGCGCGTCGCGAACACGAGGTACTTCGCCTCCTCGTAGTTTCGAGTGGCGATGACGGCGCGGACATACTCGTCCTGCCGAAACGGCAGCAGATTCACGATCGCGCGCCCCTTCGACTGGCGCGAGCCGAGCGGCAGCTCGTGCACCTTGAGTCGATAGACCTTCCCCACTGTCGTGAAGAACAGGATGTAGTCGTGGGTCGAGGCGACGAAGAGATGCTCGATGTAGTCCTCGTCCTTCAGGTCCATCCCCATGACGCCGATCCCGCCGCGCCGCTGCTCCCGGTAGCTCGTCACCGGTAGCCGCTTGATGTAGCCCGAGTTGGTGATCGCGATGACCATGTCCTCCTCCGCGATCATGTCCTCGAGCTCGAGGTCGGTCTCGTCGGCGACGATCTCCGTCCTGCGCTCGTCCGTCCTGCCGTAGATCTCCTTCAGCTCCAGGAGCTCCTCCTTGATCAAGGCGGCGATTCGAGACTCGTCGCCGAGGAGCATCCGGAGCTCCGAGATGCGCTCCTGGAGGTCGGCGTACTCTTCCTCCACGCGCTTGCGCTCGAGCCCGGTGAGCGCACGCAGCCGCAGGTCGAGGATCGCCTGTGCCTGCAGCTCGCTGAGCTCGAACCGCTCCATGAGCCCAGTCCTGGCTTCGTCGGCGTCGTCGGCCGCACGGATCAGCTGGATGACCTCGTCGAGGTTGTCGAGCGCGATGAGGTAGCCCTCGAGAACGTGCGCCCGCGCGAGGGCCTTCCGCAGCTCGAACTGCGAGCGGCGGGTGACGACTTCGCGCTGGAAGTCGAGGTAGTGGGTGACGAACTCGAGGAGCGAAAGCGTCCGCGGGACACCGTCGACGAGCGCGACCGCGTTGTAGCCGAACGTCGTCTGGAGCGCCGTGTGCTTGAAGAGCTTGTTCAGCGCAACCTGTGGCACGGCCTCGCGCTTGAGCTCGATCTGGATGCGCATCCCCGTCTTGTCCGAGTAGTCCTGGAGGTCGGACACCTCGGTGATCACCTTCTCGCGAACGAGGTCGGCGATCTTCGAGATGACGCCGCCGTCGCCGCCCTTCTTCACGCCGTACGGGAGCTCGGTGACGATGATCGCGCTCTTCCCCCCGCGCAGCTCCTCGACGTGCGCGCGAGCTCGCATGACGATGCGCCCGCGGCCTGTCCGGTACGCGTCGCGGATTCCCGACCGGCCCACGACGATGCCTCCGGTCGGGAAGTCGGGGCCCTTCACGAGCTTCATGAGGTCCTCGACGCCCGCGCTTGGCTTGTCGATGAGAGCGACTACCGCGTCGATCGTCTCCGCGAGGTTGTGGGGCGGGATGTTCGTCGCCATGCCGACCGCGATCCCCGTCGACCCGTTCACCAAGAGGTTCGGGAAGCGCGAGGGGAGGACCTGCGGCTCGCGCCGCGACTCGTCGTAGTTCGGTCCGAAGTCGACCGTGTCCGAGTCGATGTCGCGGAGCAACTCCGTCGCGAGCTTCGCCAGGCGGCACTCGGTGTAGCGCTCGGCGGCGGGCGGGTCGTCGTCGATCGAGCCGAAGTTCCCCTGCCCGTCGACGAGCGGGTAGCGCAGCGAGAACGGCTGGACGAGGCGGGCGATCGCGTCGTAGATCGAGCTCGAGTCGTGGGGGTGGTACTTGCCCATCACGTCGCCGGTGACGCGCGCGCACTTGACGTACGGCCGGTTGGGCTGGTGCCCCGCGTCGTGCATCGCCCACATGACGCGGCGATGCACGGGCTTGAGGCCGTCGCGGACGTCCGGCAGCGCCCGGCCGACGATGACGCTCATCGCGTAGTCGAGGTAGCTCGAGCGCATCTCCTGCTCGAGCTCGCGCGGCTCGATCCGGCCCGCGCCGAGCGGCTCTACAACATCAGACATCTTGCATGGGGGAACCCATGGTCCCCGATGAGCCCCCTCCTTCGCCGTTGCGACCCGCCCAACGGATGTCAGGCCTCCCGGCCGGCAAAGCCGGCCTCCGGCCACGCCACGTCCCCGCCGCCCCGACACGCCTCTACACATCCAGGAACCTCACATCCTTCGCGTTCTGCTCGATGAAGAGCCGTCGCGGCTCCACCTGGTCGCCCATGAGGGTCGAGAAGACGCGATCTGCTGCGGCGGCATCCTCCACCTCGACGCGAATCAGCATCCGCTTCGCCGGATCCATCGTCGTCTCCCAGAGCTGCTCGGGGTTCATCTCCCCCAGGCCCTTGAAGCGGCTGATCTGCATGCCCTCCTTGGCGAGGTCGAGCGAGCCCGAGCGAAGCCGGTCGAAGGTCTCCGCACGCGCGGACTTGCTCCCGAAAGCGACGGTGAAGGGCGGCAGGCCGACGATCTCCCCGACCTTCGCGTACGCGCGTTGCACGGCGCCGTACGTGGACGAGTCGAGCATCGCAGTCGGCAACAGGACACGATGGGCGGTGCTCGTCTCCGTCTCCACCACCCGCACGTGCAGGACCCCGTCGAGCTCCTCCTCGACGGTGAGCTCGTAGCCATTGGGTGGAATCGACTCGATGAGCGACGCCGCGTTCGGCGGACCGTCCATCTCGGCCTCGACGAGGCCGTGGGAGATCGCGAAGCGCGCGGCGGACCCGAACTCGGCCTCGAGCTTCGCTGCCCATCCCTCGAGGTGGCCGAGCTCGCGGACGAGACGCGTCCAGCGGGCCTCCGTCAGTGGCGTCTCGCGTTCGTCGCGCGCGGTCACCGTCATGTCCTTGACGCGCTCGCGAACCAGCAGGTCCTCGAGCTGCGCGTCCTTCTCGAAGTACATGCCCCGGCTTCCGAGCTTCACGTGGTACAGCGGCGGCACGGCGATGTACACGTGGCCGCGCTCGAAGAGCTCGGGCATCGTCCGGTACAGGAACGTGAGGACGAGGGTGCGGATGTGCGCGCCGTCGACGTCCGCGTCGGTCATGACGATCACGCGGCCGTAGCGGAGGTTCGCGATGTCGAACTCGTCGCCGAAGCCCGTGCCGATCGCGGTGATCATCGCCTGGATCTCGGTGTTCGAGAGCACCTTGTTGATGCGGTTCTTCTCGGAGTTGATGATCTTCCCGCGCAGGGGCAGGATCGCCTGCGTCGTGCGGTCGCGCGCCTGCTTGGCCGAGCCGCCGGCAGAGTCTCCCTCGACGATGAAGAGCTCCGCGGACTCGGGATCCTTGATCGTGCAGTCGGCCAGCTTCCCAGGGAGGGACGAGTTCTCGAGCGCGCTCTTTCGGCGCGTGAGCTCACGCGCCTTCCGTGCGGCCTGGCGAGCGTTCCGGGCCGCAATCGCCTTCTGCACGATCTGGCGGGCCTCGGTCTTGTTCTCCTCCAGGAACTCCGCGAGCCGCTGGTTCACCACCCGCTCCACGAGCCCGGCGACACCGGGGTTGCCGAGCTTCGTCTTCGTCTGTCCTTCGAACTGCGGGTTCCGAAGCTTTATGGAGATGACCGCGGCGAGCCCCTCGCGCGCATCCTCGCCTTCGAGGTTGTCGTCTTTCTCCTTGAGCAGGCCTTCCTGGCGCGCGTACTGGTTGAGCGTGCGAGTGAGCGCCGCACGGAAGCCCTGAAGATGCGTCCCGCCCTCCGTCGTGTTGATGTTGTTGGCGAACGAGAACACCGACTCGACGTACGAGGCGTTCCACTGCATCGCGACCTCGACCGTCCCGTCGTCGCTCTCGCCCTCGAAGTAGACGATGTGCTTGTGCACCGGGTCCTTCGCCTCGTTGACGTGAGCGACGAAGTCCCGGATCCCGCCCTCGTAGTGGAACTCGTCGGTGCGCCCGCCCGCGCGCTCGTCGCGCAGGACGATGCGGAGGCCGCGGGTAAGGAACGCCGTCTCGCGCAAGCGCTGTAGCAGCGTCGCCGCGTCGAACTCCGTCTCCTCGAAGACCTCCGGGTCCGGCAGGAAGGAGATGGTGGTTCCCGACTCGTCCTTTCCGGACACGCCGATCGTCTGCATGTCCGTCGTCGGCTCGCCTCGCGCGAACTCCTGGCGGTACACCTTCCCGTCCCGCCGGACCTCGGCGACGAGGCATCTCGGAGAGCGCGTTCACGACCGAGACGCCGACGCCGTGCAGGCCGCCGGAGACCTTGTAGCCGTCGCCGCCGAACTTGCCGCCCGCGTGCAGCTTCGTGAGAACGACCGTCAGTGCAGGAAGACCCTGGTCCGCAATCAGGTCGACCGGAATGCCGGCGCCGGCGTCGCGAACGGTGACGGAGTTGTCCGGATGGATGGTGACGTCGACGAGATCGTTGCGGCCGGCGAGCGCCTCGTCGACGGCGTTGTCGACCACCTCGTAGACGAGATGGTGGAGGCCGCGGGAGCCCGTCGACCCGATGTACATCCCGGGGCGTAGACGGACCGGCTCGAGGCCCTCGAGGACAGTGATGTCTTTTGCGGTGTAGGCTGCTTCGGCCATCAAAAAAGCCCTGCAAATCGCCATATTGCGGGGCGCAAGTAGTCTACCAGAAACTGCGGTCGGAACGGGCTCTGGCGAGGCTCGCTCGGGCCGCCCGCGCGACGAGCTCGCGCAGCTCCTCGTCCTCGATCGCGTCCGCGGCGGAAGCGGCCTCGGAGGCGACCTCCGGCGGAACGTCGGCCGGCGGTGGCGGTGACCGCGACGCCCGGCTGCTCGGGCACGGTGGCCGGCTCCGGCACGGGCCCCACCGCGAACCGCAGCTTCGCCGGAGCCGAGGTCCCGAGTCGGGCCCAATCCGGTCCAGGATCTCCCCTCCGAGCCGGTCGAGCTCGAATGCCCAGGTGGACGACGACGCTGCGACGTGGAGCGTTCCGTCGCGGCCGATCCTGAGCGGCCACGCATTCCGGGCCACGGTGTCGCCGACGAGCTCCGGCCACGCCGACGTGAGCTCGGCGAGCGGGAGCGCGTCGCGGCTGCCGCTCCGCGCCAGCTCGCGCTCGATCTCGCCGCCGATGCGCTCCATCAGCTCACACGCCCGGGCTCGACCGTGAGCACCTGGGCCGGGTCGCTCGGGAAGGCCGCGGCTGCCGTCGCCGTGACGATCGCCTGACCCGCGCGCTCCGCGATGCCCGCGAGCGCTCGGCGCCGATCCCCGTCGAGCTCGGAGAGAACGTCGTCGAGCAGGACGAGCGGTGTCGTCCCCGTTCGCGCGCGCAAGACCTCGGCCTCGGCCAGCACGAGCGCCAGCACTGCGATCCGCTGCTCGCCCTGCGACCCGTAGGAGCGCAGGTCGCGGTCTCCGGCCTCGAGCCGCAGATCGTGGAGGTGAGGCCCCGCGCCTGTGATGCCACGCTCCAGGTCGGCGCCGAGCCGGGCGTCGAGCTCCGCCACGGTCGGCGGCTCTCCCGCGTACTCGAGCGACGCATCCTGGAGCCCGAGCTCTCCTGCCAGCGCGGTGAACGGCTCGGCGAGCTCGCGGGCCGTCTCGCCACGCGCCTCGACCAGGTCGACACCGATCGACACGAGCCTCTCGGTCCACGGCCGCAACGCATCGCTCGTCGACCCGCCGGCACGAAGCCGCCGGAGCGCAGCGTTTCGCTGTCCGACGAGCGTCGAGTACTCGAGCGGGAGGCCCGCCCGAGCCGGATGGAGACGCCCGAGGGCGCGGTCGAGGTACGCCCGGCGGGTGGCGGGCGGTCCCTTCACGACACCGAGTCGGTCGGGCGTGAACACGAGCGTCGCGAGCTCGTGACGCAGGCGCTCCGACGAGCTCAGCCGCTCGCCGTTCAGGTGGACGCGGCGCGGCTCGCGCGAGGCGAGCACGACGTCCGTCTCGAAGCCGGTCGCGGCGTTCGTGCCCCGAAGCGCGACACGGCCGGCGTCGGTGCCGAACCGGATCAGCTGGCCGTCGTTCCGGGCGCGCGGCGAGAAGCCCTGGGTGCCGACGTGGAGTGCCTCGAGCAGGTTCGTCTTGCCGGCGCCGTTCGCGCCGTGAAGAAGCACCACGCCGGGCTCGAGCCGGAGCTCGAGGGCGGCGTACGAGCGAAAGTCGCGGAGGACGACCTCGTGGACGACCAGGCCGGCTCTCTCAACCAGCGAGCCGGATGGGCATGATCAGGTACCAGAAGCTCTCGTCCGGAGACGCCAGGAGCCCTGGTCGAAGACGATTGATGAGCTTGAGCTGCACCGACTCCGACGTGATCGCCTCGAGCCCGTCGCGAAGGAACTCGGGGTTGAACCCGATCTCGAGCTCCTCGCCCGAGTACTCGATCGGCAGCGACTCCGTTGCCTCGCCCACGTCCTGCGTCTGGGCGGACACGGTCAGCTCACCGTCGGCGAAGCGCAGGCGGAGAGGCGCGTTTCGCTGCGCCATGAGCCCT
The DNA here is from genome assembly GCA_963808865.1 of uncultured Gaiellaceae bacterium. Taxonomy (GTDB): domain Bacteria; phylum Actinomycetota; class Thermoleophilia; order Gaiellales; family Gaiellaceae; genus GMQP-bins7. Next base: position 165,764 of record CAWEGY010000009.1, read on the forward strand.
GCTCGCCGCACGACCTCGAGCAGCGGCTCTCGCGGTGTCGTCAACTCGATCTCGAACGTCTCTGGCAAGAGCTGCTTGTAGTTCGGAAACTGGCCGTCGATACGACGGCTCGTCAGCCAGACGTCGGCGGCCGAGAAGATCACGTAGTTCTCGTGGAGGCCGAGTTGCACCGAGTCGACTCCGGCGGCGATCCGCGCGAGCTCCTGCAGCGCCCGTGCCGGAATGATCGCGTCGAGATCCGGGCCTGGCGACGAGAGTGCCGTGTCCTTCACCGCAAGGCGGTAGGAGTCGGTTGCGGCCATGACGAGCTTGTCGCCCTCGAAGCGGACGAGCACGCCCGTGAGAACGGGTCTCGACTCGTCCCGCGACGCCGCGCGGCCGACCTTGTCGATCGTCGCGAGAAGAGCCTCGCAGTCGATCTCGTGCAACTGCACCTCCGTCGACGGCAGGCGTGGGAAGTCCTCGGCGCTGTAGACGTTGAGACGCGACGTGTGGCTCCCGGCCACGACCGTGACGACGCCCTCTCCCTCCTCGTGCGTGAGCGTCACCGATTCGTCCGGGAGCAGGCGGACGAGATCGGCGAGCAGGCGCCCCGGCACGACGACCGCGGCCTCTCCCGCGGTGTCTCCGGCGATCGACGCGCGCAGCGAGATCTCCATGTCCGTCGCGGCGAGCGTCAGCCGACCGTCTTCGGCCTGCAGACGGATTCCGCCGAGCACCTGGACGGCGCCGCGGCTCGAGACCGCGCGAGCGACGACAGCCAGAGCAGCCGCAAGCGCGCTGCGAGAGCAGGTCACGCGGAGCGCGGTCTGGGAGGTGACCTCTAGTTCCATTCTGAGAAAGAAAAGCTCACAGACGTAGTAAGAGTGTGGATGACGTGGATGACAGGGAGATTGTGGCCGATGAGCGGGGAGATCGCGTGTGTATCGCGCTGGGGGTCCGGACCCACGCCGTCCACAGGCCGCGCTGAGCCGACACGAGTCGTCCCCACATCAGCGCGCCTGCTTGATGCGCGCGGTCAGTTCTTGCACAAGGTTGTACACAGAGCGATCCTCGCGAATGAGACGCGTGATCTTGTCCTTCGCATGGATGACGGTCGTGTGATCGCGGCCGCCGAACTCCTTCCCGATCATCGGCAGCGAGGCGTCCGTCAGCTCGCGTGACAGGTACATCGCGACCTGACGAGGGTAGGCGACCGCCTGGGAGCGGCGCGGGCTCACGAGCTCGTCGAGCGTGACCCCGAACCGCTGGGAGACTGCTTCCTGAATGCGAGGGATCGTGACCTCGGGAGCCGCCTCGCCCTGCGGGTAGACGTCTCTGAGCACGTCCTCCGCAAGCGCGACGGTCATCGGCCGGTCGGTGAGCGACGAGAACGCGACGACTCGCGTGAGCGCGCCCTCGAGCTCGCGGATGTTGGCCGATACGCGTCCTGCGATGAACGTCAGGACCTCCGGGTCGGTGACCGCGATCCGCTCCGTGTTCACCTTCTTGCGCAGGATCGCGATGCGCGTCTCGAGGTCGGGCGCCTGGATGTCGGTGAGCAGCCCCCACTCGAAGCGCGAGCGGAGTCGCTCCTCGAGCGTCGCGATCTCCCGCGGAGGCCGGTCCGAGGCGATCACGATCTGCGCGCCGCCTTCGTACAGCGAGTTGAAGGTGTGGAAGAACTCCTCCTGGATGCGCTCCTTGCCCTCGAAGAACTGGATGTCGTCGATGAGCAGGACGTCGTAGTTGCGGTAGCGGCGCTTGAACCCCTCGATTCGCGCGCTTCGCTCGCGGACGGCGTCGATGAACTCGTTCGTGAACGTCTCGCTCGTCACGTAGCGCATGGTCAGGCGACGCGAGTGCTGGCGAACGTAGTGGCCGATCGCCTGCAGGAGATGGGTCTTGCCCAGACCCGTGCCGCCGTAGATGAAGAGAGGGTTGTACGCCTGAGCCGGCGCCTCGGCAACGGCGAGCGCCGCGGCGTGGGCGAACCGGTTCGACGAGCCGATGACGAAGACGTCGAAGGTGTACTTCGGGTTGAGCTCGACCTCGGCTTCCCGGTACGGGATCTCGACGACGCGTTCGGGCGTGTGCTCCTCGGCGCCTCGCCGGTGCGTCCGGCGGCGAGCTGCGCGGCGACCTCTGCGACGGCGAAGCTCACGACCGTGTTCGCGGTCATCGCTTCGCGCGCAACGCGATCGACGACATCGTGGAAGTGGCCTTCCACCCAGTCTCGTGTGAAGTCGTTGGGGAGCTCGACGACCAGCTGCTCATCTGCGAGCGAACGGGGTCGCGCCTGCCCGAACCACGTGTCGTAGGTCGACTCGGTAAGCGTCGCCCTCAGTCGACCGGAGATGGTGTTCCAGAGATCGTCGGCTTGTGTCTCGGCGGGGTGCTCCACCCGTCCTCGCGGTAGTCGGGGTCGTCGGCGGAAGTGGCGAGCATACCACCATGCGGCGACCCGCTCAACGTCCGCGAGAGCGGCAGCTGTGGAAGAAAATAGCGGCGATTTGCAGGGAGTTCTTACGTTCCACACTGCTTTCCACAGGTGTGGAAGATGCGGAAGCCGTTGCCGGAGAGAGCAACGCACGGAGCCGAGGAGCAGCACTTTCAGGACCGCCCGGCGAACGGCGAACTGTGGAAAACTGGGTGCCGGGGAGGTCGTCTATACTCGCCACTCCCTTTCCTCCGAACGCGAGAAGCACATGAAACGCACCTACCAGCCGAATGTCCGTCGCCGGAAGAGGCGACACGGATTCCGAGCGCGCATGTCGTCGCGCGGGGGCCGCGCGATCCTCAAGCGGCGTCGTGCAAGAGGGCGCAAGCGCCTCTCCGCCTGAGACACGGGCAGTGCAACGCCGCAACCGGCTCTCCCGCTCGCGGGACTTCGACACCGTCTATCGACAGGGCCGCTCGGTCTCGACGCGGTATCTCGTGCTGCACTGGTTCCCACGCGAGGAGGACGCTGACGGCGAACCGCGACTCGGCCTCGCGGTGCCTCGATCAGTCGGCTCCGCTGTCGTCAGGAACCGCATGAAGCGACTCCTGCGGGAGTCGTGGCGCGAGCTGCTCCCGACGGTGCCTCCCGGACACGACTACGTCCTCGCGGCGCGTCCTGGCCTCTCCGAGCCAGCCGAGACACGCGGACAGGAGTGGCTCGTCGCCGAGATCGCGAGCGTGCTCGAGAAGGTGAAGGCGTGAGGTACGTCGGCATCGGACTGGTGTACGCCTGGCGCTGGACCTTCGGCCTGCTCACGCCGCAAGGGACCTGCAAGTTCCATCCGAGCTGCTCGCAGTACGCGATCGACGCGTTTCGGGAGTTCGGCCTCGTGCGCGGCTCGGTGCTGATGACGTGGCGCGTCCTGCGCTGTAACCCGTGGGGCCACGGCGGCGTCGACTACGCCAAGGATCAGACGCTCTTCCCGCTCCTCCGCTCGAGGAAGGCCCGGGCGTGATCGTCGGCGGAATCCTGTCGCCGCTCGAGAACGTCCTGACGGAGGTCCTCATCTGGCTGCACGAGACGGGTGGCCTGACCTGGGCGTGGTCGATCGTCGCGCTGACGGTGATGGTGCGGATGCTCCTCGTGCCCGTCGCCATCCGGCAGATCCACTCGATGCAGAGCCTGCAGCTGCACGCGCCCGAGATGAAGGCGATCCAGCAGCGCTACAAGGCGGATCGGCAGAAGCAGTCGGAAGAGCTCATGAAGTTCTACAAGGAGAACAAGATCAACCCGTACGCGTCGTGCCTGCCGATCGTCTTCCAGATCCCGATCTTCATCGCGCTCTTCTTCGTGCTCCGCGACTTCGACGACGAGATCTTCCCGAGGTTCGAGACGTCCTCGCTCGAGTGGCTCGGGCTCGTCGATATCACCGAGCCGACGAAGGACGGCTGGGGCCCGGTGCTGATCGCCGTCTACGTCGTGAGCCAGCTGACGTCGACGTGGCTCATGTCGACGGCGATGCAGAGCAAGGCCCAGCGCTGGATGATCATGGTGCTCCCGATCGTCTTCCTGCCGTTCATCCTCGGCTTCCCCTCCGGACTCATGATCTACTGGCTGACGACGAACCTGTGGACGACGGGGCAAGGGATCGTGACCCGCCGGCTCATGCCGAAGCCCGTCGCGCCTCCGAAACGCTCCAGCAGGACGCCGCCCAAGGGCGAGGAGGCCGCGCCAGCGACTGCGAACGCGACCACGTCCACGGACGGCAGCACGCAGGCCAAGAGCGGGCAGCCGCGCCGGGTCAAGAAGAAGGGAAGCGGGAAGGCGAGGCGATGAGTGAGACCGTCACCGTGGAGGCCACGGGAGAGACCGTCGGCGAGGCCAAGTGGGCCGCCCTTCGTGCGCTCGAGCAACGCGTTCCGGGCCTGGATCGCGAAGCCGTCGAGTTCCAGGTCGTCTCGGAGGGAGAGCGCGGGCTGCTCGGCGTCGGCTTCAGCCCCGCGCACGTCGTCGCGAGCGCCCGTGCGTCGGAGCCGGCGGCTCCTGCCGAAGCGACCGAATCCGCCGTCTCGGCGCAGGAGATCGTCGAGCGCATCGCCGCGGGAATCGGGGCCGAGGTGACGATGGGCGTCTCCGACGACGACGGTGTGGTGACGGTGACCGCGGCAGGGCCTGACGTCGCGCTCTTCATCGGGAAGCACGGCCAGACGATCGATGCCATCCAGTACCTCTCGAACGCGATCGTGCGATCCGAGGGAAGTGGGTACGAGGTGATCGTCGATGCAGCCGGCTATCGAGCGAGGCGCACTGCGACGCTCGAGACGCTCGCGCGGAAGAGCGCCCAGCGTGCCGCTGCGACGGGGCGACGCCTCGAGCTCGAGCCGATGACGCCGGTCGAGCGGAAGATCGTGCACGAGGCGCTGAAGGACGATCCCGAGGTGGAGACGCTCAGCGAAGGCTCGGAGCCGAATCGGTTCGTCGTCGTCATCCCGCGCCAGCTCGCGGGCTGACATGTCGACGGCGTTCCTCGAGCGCTGGCTCGAGGAGGTGGTCGCGACTCCCGGCATGACCGGGATCACCGATCCCGAAGTCGCACGCGGCGTCCTCCTCGACGACGCACTGCGCGCCCTACCTCTGCTCGAAGGCCGAGCAGGGCCGGTCGTCGACGTGGGATCGGGCGGCGGCTCGCCCGGTCTCCCGCTCGCGTCCGTGCTCCCCGATCACTCGTTCACGCTGCTCGAAGCCGACCGCCGCAAGTGCGACTTCCTCGAACGCAGCACGCGTCGATCTCTCGAACACCACGCGTCGTCTGGGGGCGCGCGGAGGAGCACGAGCTCGAGGCGTACGGTGTCGCTCTCGCCAAGGCTCTGGCCAAGCCAACCGTCGCCGCGGAGCTCTGCCTCCCGCTCGTGCGACAGGGAGGCGTCGCGATCCTGTGGGTCGGCGAATCGGCGGAGCGGGAGGCCGTTGCCCGTGTCGCTGCGCAGCTCGGCGGCCACCTCGAGGCCGATCGCGAGGGGCTGCTGGTTCTCGAGAAGGACTGCCCGACTCCGCCGGGATTCCCACGACGGCCCGGAATGGCGAAGAAGCGTCCGCTGGCCTAGGAACGCGGCCGTGCGTTGTGGAGGCGCACCCCGCTGAACTCCAACGTCGAGGCGACGACTCGATCCCAGAGCGGCCAGATGGAGGCGACGAGCCGTAGCTCGATCTCGGCCGAAGCGTGGAGGCCGAGGAGATCGCCGAGCTCGACCCGCTCGACGGGCTCGACCGGCTCGCGGCTCGACCAGTAGCCGCCGACCTCGTCCGGCGTGAACGTTTCGTCAGGCAGGCGGTACGCGACCACTCGGGCAGCGCGCATGCGGTCGAGCCAGGCCGCCTCGACGAGGTGGACGCGGGCCGCGCCGGCGAGGAGGCGCTCGGCGTCCTCGCGAGTCGTCTCGGACGTCGCCCAGAAGCTGCCGCGAGGGCACTCGCGCGGGAACCAGTACAGCGGCAGGTGGCGCGTATCGATCGCCCAGACGCGCGGCTCGCCGCTCGTGGCCGTTGCGCTGACGTGCGGCACGAAGCGCTCGATGGTCGTGTCCTCGCTCACGTGCCAGAGCGCGTGCGGGCCTTCCCCCGCGTACGGTGGCGCCGGCTCGCGCACGCCGCCGACTCTAGAGGCTCTAGCCGCCCCCCTCTCTAGGCTTGCGCGAGTGCCCGCCCCAGGGTTTGTAGCGCGACCGAAGAGTCCGCGCTAGCGGATCTTCCGATCATGCGCCCTACGAAGAATCTACGCAGTGGCGAACCAGAAGGGCGGCGTCGGAAAGACGACGACTGCCGTCAACCTGAGCGCCTGCCTCGCCGAGGCGGGCGAGCGCGTGCTCCTCATCGATCTCGACCCGCAGGCGAACGCGACCTCGGGGCTCGGACTGCGAGCCAACGGTGCGTCCACGCACGACCTGCTCGACGGCGTAGGCGTCTCCGCGCTCGCGAAGCCTTCCGGGGTGGCGAATCTCGACGTCGTGATGGCGAAGAGCGACCTCGCGGCGGCTGCCGTGGAGCTCTCGCAGCGAGACGGCGGCGAGCGCTATCTGGCAGACGCTCTCGCAACCGGCCTCGAGCCGTACGCGCTACGTGCTCCTCGATTGCCCGCCCTCGTTCGGGCCGCTCACGGTGAATGCGCTGGCGGCCGCGAGTCGAGCGATCGTTCCCGTGCAGGCCGAGTACTACGCGCTCGAGGGCCTCTCGCAGCTTCTCGGGACGATCAACCTCGTGAAGGCGCGACTCAACCCAGGACTGGCCGTGGCGGGGATCCTGCTCACGATGGCCGACGGGCGGACGCGACTCGACGGCCGAGGTGGAGGCCGAGCTCCGACGGCACTTCGGAGATCTGGTCTTCACGACGACGATTCCCCGCTCGGTGCGGCTCGCCGAGGCGCCGAGCCACGGCGTGCCCGCAATCGCCTACGACCGCCGATCGGCCGGCGCGCAGGCTTACTGGAAGGTGGCGATGGAGCTTGTCGAGCGTTCCTAAGGAACGACGCGGCCTCGGGCGAGGCCTCGAGGTCCTGCTGGGTGAGGCGGGCGAGCCCGAGCTCGTGCACCTCCAGGTCGAGACGATTCATCCGAATCCGCGCCAGCCGCGGCGACGATTCGAGCCCGAGGCGGCATCAGGGCTCGCGAGCTCGATCCGGCTCCAGGGGGTCCTGCAGCCGATCGTCGTACGCAGGCGCTCGGAGGGCGGCTTCGAGCTCATCGCCGGCGAACGCCGCTGGCGAGCTGCTCGTGCGGCCGGGATGGCGACTCTCCCCGCCCTCATCCGGGACGTCGAGGATCGCGACGCGCTCCTCCTGGGGCTCGTCGAGAACGTCGCTCGCGAAGAGCTCTCGGCGGTCGAGGAGGCACGGGCGTATGCGTCTCTGGTGGACGAGTTCGAGCTCTCGCTCGGTGACGTCGCGGACCGCGTCGGCCGGTCGAAATCGGTCGTCTCGAACCGGCTGCGGCTGCTCGAGCTGCCGGAGGAGGTCCTCTGGATGCTCGCGCGCGGGGATCTGACCGAGGGCCACGCGCGCGCTGTGCTCGCGCTCTCCGACGACGACGCTCGTCGCCGGCTGGCTCGGCGGATCGTCAAGGAGGGTCTGACCGTCAGGGCAGCGGAGCGGGCCGCACAGGAAGGCGGGGCGCGTCGCCGGCCGCGCCGTGTCGTCGCTCTCGATCCCGAGCTCGTCGACCGCGCGCGCGATCGCGGCGGAGAGCGTGACGGCGATGCCGATCCGCATCTCGGGAGGGACGCTCCAGGTCGCGTTCGGGGATGAAGCGGGCTCGCCGAGCTCGTCGAGACTGGAAGCTGCCGTCTGCCGGCACCGCGCGGCCTGACCAGATGCGACGGTCGGCTGAGGACAAGTGCGCAGCGGCCGCGAAGCGGCCGCCTAGGGATGTGGCGACTGGAGATCTGCGCTAGCGGATTTCCATCTTGCCGAGGCATGGGCGATCGTGGATTCGAACCACGGACCTCCGCCTTATCAGAGCGGCGCTCTAACCGACTGAGCTAATCGCCCGAGGGACGGAACTGTAGCGGAGGCCCCTGACTAAGATGGGCGAGGCCGACGATGCGAGAGATGACCGTCTACGGCGTGAGCTTCGAGCCGATCGGCAAGCAGCCGATCGTTCTCCTGAAGACCGTGGACGAGGACAGGTTCGTGCCGATCTGGATCGGCCACGCCGAGGCTGCGGCCATCCTCATGAAGCTCCAGGGCGCGACGCCACCACGTCCGATGACCCACGACCTGCTCACGAACGTCATCGCCGAGCTGCAGGGCGAGATCGTGAACGTCGCAGTGACGGAGCTCCGCGACAACACCTACCACGCCCGGATCACGATCGTGCAGGACGGGCGGCAGATGGAGATCGACTCGCGCTCGTCCGATGCGATTGCGCTCGCCGTTCGGTGCGAGGCGCAGATCCTCGTCTCCGAGGAGGTGATCGAGGAGTCGTCGATCGAGTTCCAGGCCTCGGACGAGGAGCAGGCAGGACTCGTCATGGCGTCCAACCTCGCCGACCTCGACCCGGAGGAGTTCAGGCGCTTCCTCGAGACCGTCACGCCCGAGGAGTTCGCGACGAGCCTCTCGGAGGAGCTCGGAGAGCTCGAGGACGACGACGAGCTCGGCGAGGAAGACGAAGAGGAGGACGAAGACAGCGCCGCGTAGGCTCGTCTAGCTTGCGACGGTCACCGACGCGAGCAGGGCGACGCCGTTGAACGTCGAGTGCAGGATCATCGGCGGGTAGACGCTGTTCGTTCGCATCCGCAAGAAGCCGACCACGATCCCGAAGAAGGCGAGCACCGGGAACGCCGACGATCAGCCCGTGGACGCCGCCGAAGATGATCCCCGTGGCGAGAACCGCGGGAACAATTCCCCACGGCAGGAGCAGTGACATGCCGAGACCACGGAAGGTCAACTCCTCGACGGCAGGGGCCACGAACGTGACGACGAGGAAGAAGGCGACGAAGGCGCCGGCGCGGCTCGAGTCCCACCCGTCGGGGACGAGCCCCTGCTCCTCCGTGGGGTCGAAATCGCCGAGAAGGGACAGGACCTGCTCGTACACGAGCGCGACGCCGTAGATCGCGAGCAGGGAGAGCACCGCGAGGCCGATCGCGCGTCGCCAGGACTGCGGGCGACGAAGCGCGAACATCTCGCGCCTCGGAAGGCCGCGCGCGATGAGGAGCAGGATCCCGAGCATGAAGCCGTACTGAACGAGCGCGGCGACCGACGACGAGTACCGATACGCGATGTCGTCGGGCGTGTCGACGTCACTCAGCCGGGCGCCATAGGCGAGCAGGCCGAGCGAGAGCACGAACACGAGCCAGAAGGCGACTCGCGCCGGGTGCTTCGTCGTCGTCGCGCTCGACATCGCGGGGGATTCCACCAGCTAGACGCACGACCGCGCGCGAGGAGCGCTCTCGCCCCTGCCGAAACGAGTGCGAACCGTGGCTAGCATTCCCCCATGAGCCCGCCTCGGAGCAGGCGCACGACGTTCGATCCCGACACGCTGCGCCCGAGAGGCCGGCACCAGCGAGCGATACGGCGCCGTCGACGGAAGCACGCGGCCATCCTGGCGCTCGCCGGCATCGCGGCTGTCGCGATCACGGCCGGCCTCGGAAGTACCGCTGCGGTCGTCGCGTACGGCTCGTCGTGCGACCTCGACTCCCTCCGCTCGGTCGACATCGGTGCGAACACGTTCGTCTACGCCGCCAACGGCAGCCTGCTCGGGTCGATTCCCGCGGAACGCAACCGCGAGCCCGTCACCGCCGAGGACATGTCCATCTGGGTCCGGAAGGCGACGATCGCGATCGAGGACCGCCGTTTCTTCGAGCACGGAGGTGTCGATCTCGAGGGAATCGCCCGCGCGGCGTCGAGGAACATCCGCGCCGGATCCATCGTCGAAGGCGGCTCGACGATCACACAGCAGCTCGTCCGGAACCTCTACATCTCGCGCGAGCGCACCCTCCAGCGGAAGGTCAAGGAGGCCTGCCTCGCGACGAAGCTCGACCGCGCGTGGACGAAGCACCGGATCCTCACGACGTACCTGAACCAGGTCTACTACGGCAACCATGCGTACGGCATCGAGGCCGCCGCGCGCACGTACTACTCGAAGACCGCGAACGATCTCGGCCTCGCGCAGGCTGCGCTCCTCGTCGGCCTCACGCAGGCTCCCTCGTCCTACGACCCCTTCGTCGTGCCCGCCCGCGCGCTCGCCCGCCGGCAAGAGGTGCTGCGGGCGATGCTCGACACTGGCGTCATCGACGCGAAGAGGTTCAAGCGCGCGAGCGCGACGAAGCTCGACCTCCGGCCGGGGCGGCTCTACAGCGAGATCCGCGAGCCGTACTTCTTCGGCTACGTGCGGGACAAGCTGATCGAGGTGTACGGAGCCGAGACGGTGCGGTCGGGCGGGCTCGAGGTCTACACGACGATCGTGCCGCGGTACCAGCGCTACGCGGAGACGGCGATTCGCGACACGTTGAACCTCCAGACCGATCCAGCCGCGGCGCTCATCTCGATCAGCCCCCGCACCGGCGCCATCAGGGCGATGGCGGCCGTGGTGCCGAACCGGCCCAAGAACCAGTTCAACCTGCTGTCGCAGGCTCGTCGGCAGCCGGGCTCGACCTTCAAGACCTTCGTCCTCGCGGCTGCGGTGGAGATGGGGATCAACCCCGACTCGACGTACTACGTCTCGGCCCCGTTCACCTACAAGGTGCACCCGGCGGGGAACTGCGACGACGGAACCTGGTGGTGCGTGCACACCTACGCGAACGACTACTACGGCTGGAGCTCGATTCGAAGCGCGACCATCCGCTCGGACAACTCCGTCTACGCGCAGCTCACGCTCGACGTGACCGCCGAGAAGGTGGCCGACGTCGCCAGGCGCATGGGAGTTCGGTCGCAGCTCGACGTCAAGGGCGCCTACGTGCCGGCGATCGGCCTCGGCTCGGTCGCGGTCTCGCCGCTCGATCTCGCGTCGGCGTACGCGACGCTGGCGGCGGAGGGCGTGCACGCGGAGCCGATGGCGATCCGGCGCGTAGTGCTCGCGGACGGCCGCGAGGACAAGGACGCCGGCTGGGGCGTTCCGAAGCGCAAGCGCGCGCTCTCGGAGGGCGAGGCGGCGATCGTGACGCGCATCCTCGAGCAGAACATGCAGTCGGGTACGGGCACGCGGGCTGCATTCGGCCGACCGGCGGCCGGAAAGACGGGCACCAACGAGGAGCACGCGGACGCCTGGTTCGCCGGATACACGCCCGAGCTCGCGACGACCGTCTGGATGGGCTATACGCGAGCCGAGATTCCGATGGAGAACGTGCACGGGATCTCGGTCAGCGGCGGAAGCTTCCCGGCCGAGATCTGGCGGTTGTTCATGGAGCCGGCGCTGGAAGGCACCGAGCCCGTTGCGTTCTCCGAGCCCGCCCTTTGGCCGGAGTGGAAGACCTTCACGCGTGGAAAGTACGCACTGACGTACGACCCGACGTACGTCCCACCCGAGACGACGACCACCGAGACCGAGAGCACCCCCGAGCCTGCCGCGCCGCCGCCGCGCGGAGCCAACGGCTAGCCACGACCGACGTGGCCGAGCTCCTCACGGTCGAGGACGCGATCGCGCGCATTCTCGAGCGCTCGAGGCTGCTGCCGACCGAGACGGTCGACGTGGCCCGGGCATCCGGGCGAGTGCTGCGCGAGGCGGCGCACGCTCGGGTCGACCTTCCTCCGTTCCCGAGCTCGGCCATGGACGGGTACGCGGTGCGCGCCGAGGACACTCCCGGAGAGCTGCCAGTCGCGTTCAGGGTGGCTGCCGGCAGTCCGGGACGCGACGCCTTGCCACCGGGGTCGGCCGCGGCGATCGCAACCGGCGGCACTGTGCCCGACGGCGCCGACGCGGTCGTGCCGATCGAGCGTGTCACCGAGGATGGCGACCGCATCCACGTGGACGACCGATCCGCTGCCGGCCAGCACGTTCGACCGAGGGGCGGCGATGTCCTCGCCGGCGATGTCGTCGTCGACGCCGGGACGCGGATACGCGCCGCGCACGTCGGTGCGCTCGCGGCTGCCGGAGTGGCGGAGATCGAGTGCTCGGTACGACCTCGTGTGGCCGTGCTCGCCACAGGCAGTGAGTTGCGGGCTGCCGGCGAAGTGCTCGCGCCGGGTCAGATCTACGAGTCGAATCGAGCGATGATCGCCGCCGCGCTCGAGCGTGCGGGCGCCGACGTCGAGGTCCTGCCGGTCGTCGAGGACGACGAAGCAGCTCATCGAGAGGCTCTCGGTCGAGGTCTCTCCGCGGACGTCCTCGTCACGTCCGGCGGCGTGTCGAAGGGCCCGCACGATCTCGTCCGAGGTGTCGCGGCCGAGCTCGGCGCCGAGGAGATCTTCTGGGGGGTCGCGGTCAAGCCCGGCAAGCCGCTCTCATTCGGAGTTCGAGGTGACACGCTCGTCTTCGGTCTGCCGGGCAATCCGGTGTCGTCGCTCGTCGGAGCTCTGGTCTTCGTTCGGCCGGCCCTGCTGGCTCGGCAAGGGGCTAATCCGGAGGCGGACTACGCGTACGGAGTGCTCGGCGCACCGCTGCGCCTGAATGCGCAACGGGACGAGTTCGTGCGTGCTCGCCGCCGTTACGAGCCGGGCTCGATCCAGCTCGACCCCGTCCAGGGGCAGGAGTCGCACATGATCGTGCGCGCCGCGTCTGCAGATGCCCTCGTCCATGTTCCGCGCGGCGACGGGGAGCTCGCCAGCGGCGCGGCGGTGCGCTACCTCATCCTCGAGTAGCCGGCCGGCGAAAGGTACGGCGGATCGGCCCGGGCGGGACGTGCGCAGCTCCGCCGGCATACGGCGCATACCTGCCGAATGCGAGCGTGCCAACCTGTGCCGCGACGGTCGCCCAGACGAGCCCGAGGAGCACGCTCGGGACCGCGATGTAGCCGACGGTCACGAGGCCGAGCACGTAGAGCGCGGCCCCCGGGACAGAGGTGTCGAGCTCCCCCGCAAGGCTGATGAGGCCTAGGACGGGCCCGGTCAGGCCGAGGACGAACAGAAGGAGCTGACGCCACCGCTGGCGATCCAGGGGCAGCCACAGCCACGCGTAGAGCGAGGGAAGGACGAAGACGAGCCCGTACGGAGCGATGAGCGCGAGCACGATCGCAACGAGGCCCAGGAGAGCCAGTGCGGTCACCAACCCCGCGAGGAGTTCCTCGGGGCTTGCCGGCTCGAGCGGAACCAGACGGCGCCGTCCGACGAGCCAGGCGACGAACGCCGCGGCTACGAGGAGAACGAGCGCGATCGCCGGCGGGCTCTCGAGGAGTGATGCCGTGGCGGGAAGAGGCAACGGCGCACCCGTGGGGAAAACGCCGGTCAGTGCTCCGAGCCAGAGGAGCCCCCCGCAGAAGAGCCAGAAAGCCAATCGTGTGCGCAGCGCGCGCAGCGCGGGTGCGAACGGGAGCCCACGCCGTCGCCCGCGGACAAGCAGATCGGCGACGGCCAGTGCGAATGGAACGACACCGAGGACGAGCATCAGTCGAACGGTCCAGCCGCTCGCAGCGCGGTCCCCCAGAAAGAGGCTGTCGGGCGTGCGAAACGCGCCTCGCGCGCTCGAGTCGAGCGAGCTGACGAGCGCCTCGGTCGCGCGTCCGAGCTGTCCGAGACGCTCCGTCCCGGTTGTGTTCGTGGGGTCGCCCACGAACGCCGCGCTGTCCCCCAGCCCCGCGCTCGTGATTGCCACCGCGGCAATGCCGTGCGCGAGGAATCGGCCCTGCTCGGTGCCAGCGAACGGAATGCCGAGATCGAAGAGCTGCGTCGCGACGGAAGGCAATGCAGGCTCGACGCCGACGTGCTCCGCGACGCGCACGGCCGCCGTTCGAACGACGGCTTGTGCCGGAGACACTGGCTCGTCCCCGGCCACCGCGAGACGCGGGCGGCCGCCGCCGGCGAGACCGTCGAGCACCACGGCGGCTACTGCCTGCCGCGCGAGAGGAGATTCCCGCGCGAACCGCTCGGCGCCCGCGCCACCGTACGAGCCGGCGTCGGTCGACACGAGCACGAGCGTCCGCTGGGGTAGGGGATCCGGCCCGATCTCCTGCGGCGCGAATCCTCGAGCGAGCTCGAGCAGCGTCGCGGTTCCGGACGGGTTGTCTCCTCTGGTCTCCGAGCCGCCTCCGTTGTCGCGATGAGCAACAACGATGATCGTCTCCTCCGAGCGACCCGGGACAGTGGTCACGATGTTGCGAAGCTCGACGCGTCCGAGGTCCGCGAGATCTTCGACCCACACGTCCTCCTCGGTCGGCAGTCCGACACCGGCGGCGGTCTCGCGATACCAGCGGGCTGCTCCGTCGGCTCCCACGGAGCCCGGAATACGCGCCGGGTACTCGGTGGTGAGCGTGTTCGCCAGCGTCGCTGCAGACTCCGCATCGAACAGCGGATCGAGGGACGATCTCGGCAGCGAGCCCGTTGTCGAGATGGAGAACAGAAACGCGAGAACTGCGGGCGCGACCACGACAAAGCCGACACGGACGAGCCGTGAGTTCACGGGATTCTCGAGAGTGCCGCGACGCAGGCGTCGACCGCGCGTCCGGGGCCGAGCCGCTTCCATCGCGGGGCTATAGTAGGCGGGCCGGGAGCCGGGGGCCCGCGAGAACGCTCCGATGCCGAACTCTTCGACAATTCTCCTCGTCGACGACGAGGATTCCATTCAGACCCTGCTCACCTATCCGCTTCAGCGTGACGGGTACACGGTCGTGCAGGCACGCGACGGCGAGGAAGCGCTGCGCCGGTTCGACGAGGAGGAGGTGGATCTCGTCGTCCTCGACGTCATGCTGCCCCGTCTCGACGGGCTCGAGGTCTGTAAGCGGCTGCGCAGCCAGAGCAGCGTTCCGATCATCATGCTGACCGCTCGCGGCGAAGAGCTCGACAAGGTCCTCGGCCTAGAGCTCGGCGCGGACGATTACATCACGAAGCCGTTCTCGATCCGGGAGTTTCGGAGCCGTATCCGGGCGCTCCTGCGACGCGCGTCCGCGCCGCACCTGGCGGTCGACCGCGAGGAACTGATCGAGCGCGGCGAGCTCCGGATCGACGTTCCGCGGCGGACAGTCGAGGTCCGCGGCGAGATCGTGCAGCTGACGTTCATCGAGTTCGAGATGCTCGTGGTGCTTGCGTCGAGCCCCGGCGTGGTGTTCTCGCGGCGCGAGTTGCTCGAGCGCCTCCGAGGCGGGGCGGACTACCGTGAGCCGCGGACCATCGACGTGCATGTCCGCCATCTTCGGGAGAAGGTCGAGCGCGACCCGAGCGAGCCCGAGCTCATTCTCACCATCCGCGGCGCGGGCTATCGGTTCCGACCGGAGTAGCGCATGAGCCTCCCGGGCGGAATTCGGGTCCGCATTGCGCTCGTGCTCGTCGGGATCGTGGCCGGCGCACTCGGAGCGGCCTACCTGATCGTGGTTCCGTCGCTCGAGCGCCGCCTGGTCGACGCGCGCCTCGAGCAACTCGAGGATCTCGCCGTGACGCTGGCCGCGACGCTCCCGAGCGACGAGCTCCTCTGGCAGGAGCAGGTCGAGGAGTTCGCCGTCGCGACGAACGCGCGCGTGGTCGTCCTGAACGTGCTCTCGAGAGAGCGTGGGTCGCTCACCGTGGCCGCGGACTCGCAGACGCGGGGCTCGGCCGACCTCGCGAACGATCCGGTTGCCATTCGCGCGCTGACGACGGACGACGTCGAGCGGGGCCGCTTCCGCCAGGGCGACAACGACTACGCGGACGTGGCCGTGCCGCTCGAGTCGGGGCCGATCGTCCTCTTCCAGGCCCCGCTCGCGGACTCGCTGGCGACCGTGCGGCTCGTCCGGGAGCGGCTGCTGCTAGCGACTGCCTTCGCGCTCCTGCTCGCCCTGGTGCTCGGCCTCACCGCCGCCGGGATGCTCGCGAATCGACTCCTCCGGCTCGAGACCGCGGCGGAGAGGATCGCGGGCGGAGACTTCGGCGCACCGATCGTCGACCACGGACACGACGAGATCGGCGACCTCGCGCGCACGTTCGATCGCATGCGCGTCCACCTCGCTCAGCTCGACAACGCCCGCAAGGAGTTCGTCGCGAATGCCTCGCACGAGCTGCGGACGCCGCTGTTCTCGATCGGAGGGTTCCTGGAGCTCCTGGCCGAGGAGGAACTCGACGACGAGACTCGCCGCGGCTTCATCGAGACCATGCAGGGGCAGGTGCAGCGGCTCGCACGACTGTCGACCGATCTGCTCGATCTCTCCCGTGTCGATGCCGGCCAGCTGAGCGTCGCACGCGATGCCGTCGACCTCGGTCGGGTTGGGGAGACGCTCGCCGCCGATATCGAGCACCTGGCTGCGTCGACGGGTCACGTGCTCGCAACCGACGTCCGGGGCGACGTCTGGTGCTCGGCGGACGAGGCGCGGGTGCTGCAGATCGGGCGTGCGCTGGTCACGAATGCGATGACGCACACGCCCGCGGGGACGACGGTGACGATCCGCGTGCGTCGAGTCGACGACCGGGCCGAGCTGGCCGTCGCGGACGATGGCCCTGGCATCCCGACCGCACAACGTGAAGCGGTCTTCGGGCGCTTCTACCGCGTGGAAGGCGGCAAGGCCTCGGGAAGTGGGCTCGGTCTGGCCATCGCGCGCGAGATCGCGCGCCTCATGCGAGGCGACGTTCGGCTCGACTCCGAGCGGGCGCCGACGGTGTTCACGCTCGATCTCCCCGCGGAGACCGCGCCGGAGCCGCGGCCCGAGAAGACCCGGCCGTTTTCACGTGAAAACGCCTCTACGATCTCGTCGTGACCGACTTCAGCCATGTGGCTGCGACCGGCGACGTCCACATGGTCGACGTCGGCGACAAGCCGGTGTCCCGCCGCAGGGCGGTCGCTCGAGCCGAGGTTCGGCTCTCGGCCGGCACCGGCTCGCGCTTGGTCGACCTTCCCAAGGGCGACGTCTTCGTGACGGCCAAGCTGGCGGGGATCATGGCCGCGAAGCGCACCGCCGAGCTCATTCCGCTCTGCCATCCGCTGCCGCTTGCGCATGTGGACGTCCGGGTCGAGGTCGACGAGGACGTCGTCCGGATCGAGGGCGTGGCCGAGACGACGGCGCAGACCGGGGTCGAGATGGAGGCGTTGGTTGCGGCCACGGTCGCTGCGCTGACCGTCTACGACATGGCGAAGGCGGTCGACAAGGAGATGGTCATCGGCGACGTGACGCTCGTCGAGAAGTCGAAGGAACCCGCTTGAGAGCGGCCGTCGTCACGGTTTCCGACGGCGTTCACGCCGGTGAGCGCGAGGACACGAGCGGCGACGTCCTGGAGACGCTCCTGCGCGAGGACGGCTTCGATGCGGAGCGTCGGATCGTGCCCGACGAGACCGACGCCATCGAGGGTGTTCTGCGCGAGCTCTCGGACGACGGCGTGTTGCTCGTGTTGACAACGGGCGGAACCGGCTTCGCACCACGAGACGTGACGCCCGAGGCGACGCGGGCGTTCATCGACCGTGAGGCACCCGGCCTCGCCGAGGCCATTCGAACCGATGCGATCGCACGCACGCCGCACGCACTGCTCTCCCGCGGAGTCGCCGGTCTGCGCGGAAGCACGCTCGTCGTCAACCTCCCCGGCTCACCGGGAGGCTGCCGCGACGGGTTCGCGGTCGTCAGACCGGCGCTTCGACACGGGCTCGAGCTCGCCGCAGGGGACACGGCAACGCCGCATCGGCAGACGTGACGGCGATCTCCATACCGCTCCCGCGCCGTCTCGCGTCCCTGGTTCGGATCGAGCACACGGTCTTCGCGCTGCCCTTCGCATACGTCGGCGCGTTCCTTGCCGTCGACGCCTGGCCGGGCTGGGCGGTCATGGCGTGGATCACGGTCGCGATGGTGGGTGCGCGGACGCTCGCGATGGCGCTCAATCGGCTCGATCGACGCCGAGCTCGACGCGCGCAACCCGCGCACGGCCGCGCGCGAGCTTCCGAGCGGTGCTCTGTCCCGATCGCAGGTCGTCGTCCTGTGTCTCGCGTCGCTCGCAGTGTTCCTCGTGGCCGTGCTCCAGCTCGATCCCGTCGTTCGCTGGCTGTGGCCGATTCCGGTGGCGATGTTCGTCGTCTACCCGTATCTCAAGCGCTTCACGTGGCTCTGCCACCTCTGGCTCGGCGCGTGTCTCGGGCTCGCACCGGTGGGTGCATGGCTTGCGGTCTCCGGGACAGCGCCGTGGGAAGCGTGGGCGATCGGCGCCGCCGTCCTGCTCTGGGTCGCCGGGTTCGATCTCTTCTACTCGCTCTTCGATCTCGAGCACGACCGCAGCGTGGGCCTGCACTCCTGGGCGGTTCGGTTCGGCGAGGCGGGTGTTTTTCGAGCGGCACGCGTCTTCCATGCCGGTGCGGTCGTCGGTCTGTGCGTGGCAGGGATCGGGCTGGACGTCGGCGGCTTCTACTGGCTCGGCGTCGCGGCGACCGCCGGTCTCCTCGTCTACGAGCACTCGCTCGTGCGACCGGGCGATCTCCGGCGGCTGAACGCCGCGTTCTTCACCATGAACGGCGTGATCAGCGTGGTGTTCGCCGCTTTCGTCGCTCTGGACGTTCTCGTCGGATGATTCGGGGTCAGGGCGTCGAGAAGCGTTACGGCAGGCGCCGTGTGCTGCGGGATCTCGACTTCACGGTGCCGCTGGGCGGGTTCGCGCTCGTCACCGGGCCGAACGGCTCCGGCAAGACGACGCTTCTGCGGCTCCTGGCCGGGCTGGCTGTCCCGACGCGTGGTGTTCTCGAGGTCGACGTGGAGCGGTCGCGTCTCGGCTATGTCGCGCACGAGCCGCTCGTATACCGAGAGCTCACGGCGTTGGAGAACCTCGAGCTGTTCGGCCGCCTCTACCGCGTCCCGGAGCGACGCGAGCGCGTCGGCATGCTGCTCGAGCGCTTCTCGCTCTGGGAGGCGCGGAACGAGCGCGTCTCCAACTACTCGCGGGGGATGACGCAGAGGCTGGCGCTCTGCCGGGCGCTGCTCCACGATCCCGAGCTCATCGTGCTCGACGAGCCGTACTCGGGCCTCGACGAGGACGGCGCGAACCTGCTCGACCGCGAGCTCGAGGGGCTCGCCGGGACGCGGACGCTGGTCGTCGCGACCCACGATCCCGGCCGGATCGAGCGTCTGGCGACCGGGAGGCTCGCGCTCGCATGACCTACCTGGCGGACGTCGCGGCGCTCACGCGCAAGGATCTGCGGATCGAGCTGCGTGGGCGCGACACCTTGCCGGCCATGCTCCTGTTCGTGCTCTCCACGCTCGTGGTCTTCCACTTCGCACTTCCCGCGGGCACGGGGGACGAGGCCGCCTACGGTCTCCTCTGGGTGGCCATCGTGTTCACGGCGCTCCTCGGTCTCGCCCGTGCGTGGGTCCCGGAGCACGAGCACGGAGTTCTCGACGGCTTGGTGCTCGCACCTTCCGACCGCAGCGCGATCTGGCTCGGGAAGAGCCTCGCGACGTTCGCATTCCTGGCGGCGGCGCAGGTCGTGGCGCTGCCCGTGTTCGTCCTCTTCTTCGCGCCGCTCGACGCGACTGCCCTCGCGGGCGTTCTCCTGGCGGACATCGGCATCTGCGCCGTCGGCTCGTTGATGGCCGCGATGGCCGCTGCGGGCCGAGCACGCGAGGTCCTCCTGCCGCTGCTGATGCTGCCGCTCGCGATCCCGCTGATCGTCGGCGGCGTGGGGGCGGCGATCTCCGCCGAGGGCGAGAAGTACCTCCTGCTCCTGGCGCTGTACGACGCGATCTTCGCGGTACTCTCGTGGGCGTCTTTCGAGTACGTCGTCACCGAGTAGACCCTTGACCGCAGCCAGCCTTCGCACCCTTCCCGGACTCGCCGTGCTCGCCGCTCTCGCGATGGGTCTCGCGCTCCTGCTCGCGCTGATCGTCGCGCCGGAGGATGCGGATCAGGGGATCTCGCAGCGCATCTTCTACATCCACGTCCCGATCGCCCTGACGGCGTACTTCTGCTTCGGCCTCGGAGCGTGGAAGGCGCTGTGTGTCCTGTGGCGCGGAGACGAGCGGTACGACCTCGAGAGCTACGTGGCCATCCACCAGGGGACGATCTTCGGTGCGCTGACGCTGATCACCGGAGCGATCTGGGCGAAGGCGTCGTGGGGGGTCTGGTGGACGTGGAGTTCGAACCAGCTCGTCCTCTTCCTCGTCCTCTTCCTCTTCTACTGCGCGTACTTCATGCTGCGCTTCTCGCTCGAGGACGGGCCCCGCCGCGCGCGGTCGTCCGCTGTCTACGCGCTCTTCGGCGTGGCGCTCATCCCGGTCAGCTTTCTCGCGATCCGCCTGGCCGAGGACTTCATCCACCCGACCGTCTTCACTCGCGACGGCCCGCAGATGACGGGAACGATGTTCGCGACGTTCTGCGTCGCGTGGGGTGCAGTCACGCTTCTCGCGTACGTCCTGTATCGCGTCGAGCTCGCCGGCAAGCGGCTCGACTCGGACCTCCGCGAGCTGCGCGAGGTGCTCCGCTGAGCTGGAGCCAGGAGGAGCTCGTCGCCGCTGCGTACGGAGTCGTCTTCGTGTTCGTGCTGGTATACGTCGCGATCATCGCGGCTAAGCTCGCGCGTCTCCAGCGCGAGACCGGCGAGCTGCTTCGGCTCGTTGCCGACCGCAAGGCGGACTATGCTGCGCGCGTGCCCGGGGGAGACGTGCGGCAGGAGGTGCGCGAGCCATGACGCGACCGTTCCTGGTCGGTCGTCCGCTCCCGCTGCAGGCGCCGACGGCGTTCGTCCGTATCCGGCCCCGCGGGCTTCGGCTGTGTGGCGAGTCACCTCGCTTCTCCGCTCGCGGCTGCGCTCCAGCGCAGAGCGGCCGGGCGCAAGCGCTAGCACCGGCCACACCGAGCGGCGTTAGTCTCAGGGACGCGTGTTCATCACGTTCCTGACCGACTTCGGGCTCAAGGACGACTTCGTCGGCACGTGTCACGGTGTGATGAAGCGGATTGCGCCCGACGCGCAGATCATCGACATCACCCACGGCATTCCGCCGACGGCTGTGCTTCAGGGCGCACTCGTCCTTGCCAACACGATCGAGTTCATGCCGGTCGGCGTGCATCTGGCGATCGTCGACCCCGGCGTCGGCGGTCCTCGCCGTCCGCTCGTCCTTCGCGACGAGGGGGGACGTCTCTACGTCGGTCCCGACAACGGCCTGCTCTTGCCGGCCGCGAGCAAGCACGGCATCGCTGCCGCTCACGAGCTCGCGAATCCCGAGTACGCCCTCGAGTCGATCTCACGCACGTTCCACGGCCGCGATCTCTTCAGCCCGGCCGCCGCCCATCTCGCGAACGGCGTGGCGCTCGAAGCGCTCGGGCCGCCGCTCGACCCCGAATCGCTCATCCGGCTCGACGTCCCTGCACCCGCGATCGCGGACGGGGCGATTCGGGCCACGATGCTGTACGTCGACAGCTTTGGCAACATCGCTCTCAATCTCACCAGGAGCGACGTCGAGGAGCTCGGCATCGTGTCCGGCGCGCGCGTCGAGCTCGAGCTGGCCGGCGAGTGGTACTACGCGGTGATGGCGCGGACGTTCGCGGACGCACGACCGGGCGACGTGATCCTCTACGAGGACAGCTACAAGAACATGTCGGTCGCGATTTCGAACGGAAACGCGGGCCGCATGCTGCACGCGGCTCCGGGTCAGTCGATCCGCATCACGCTCGCGCGCTGACTCGGGCTAGGAGACGGGAGGACGCCGACCCGACCACGGCCGGGCGATCTCGATCTGCGCCGCGAGCGCGAGCAGCGTGGCTTCGCCCGCGGGCGGCCCGATGAGCTGGACTCCGATCGGCACGCCGCCGGCGCTCCAGTGCAACGGGAGCGACATTGCCGGCTGACCCGTCAGGTTGGCGATCGCGGTGAAGGGCGTGAATGCCGTGTTGCGGCGGAGCTTCGCGAAGGCGCCGTCTGCCTCGTCCTGCCAGCCGATGGGCACGGGTGGCAGGGCGAGCGTCGGGGTCACGACGATGTCGACGTCGTTCCAGAACGACACGATTCTGCGCGATATCGACTGGAGCTGCTGGACGGTTCGGCCGTAGTCGGCAGCCGATGTCGTTCGGGCGGCCTCGACCAGCTCGCGATTGAGGTCCGTGAGGAGTGACAGGTCCTCGACGGGATGGAGCGCCGGCCCGACCTGCCAGACGCGGACGAACGAGTCGATCAGGTTCGGCTCGATCCAGGGCGGCGTCGCCTCCTGGACGTCGTGACCGAGCTCGGTCAGGAGGTCGGCGGTAGCGGAAAGCGCGGCCACGCACTCGGGGTCGACCGCGGTCTCCACCGGTGGGGTGGCGGTGACGGCGATCCGGAGGCGGCCCGAAGGTGTCGTCGCGGCCTCCGCGAACGGTTGGGCAGGAGGCGGAGCCCACCATGGGTCGCCCGGCTCGTATCCCGCGAGGACGTCGAGCAGGAGCGCGGCGTCCTCGACGGTCCGGGTGATCGGGCCGGAGGTCGAGAGGCCCTCGAGAGATCCGAACGGCGCGCTCGACACGCGGCCGCGAGCGGGCTTGAGCCCGACGACGCCACAGCAGGACGCCGGGATGCGGATCGAGCCACCACCGTCGCTGCCGTGGGCGATCGGGATCAGTCCGGCTGCAAGGGCGGCGGCGGCGCCGCCGCTGGAGCCGCCGGGTGTGAGCTCGACGTTCCACGGGTTCCGCGTTGCGCCGTTCAGCTCCGACTCGGTGAACGCCACGGTGCCGAACTCCGGCGTGTTGGTCTTGCCCACGATCACGAAGCCGGCTTCTCGGAGCCGACGGACGACGGCAGTATCGAAGTCCGGGACGTGGTCCGCGTACGCGCGCGACGAGTACGTCGTCCTCAAGCCTGCGGTCGGGGTGAGGTCCTTGACGGCGATCGGAACGCCGCGGAACGGTGCAGCGCTGTTCGCTGCATCCGCCGCGCGCGCTGCTTCGAGCGCTCGCTCACCGTCGACGGTGACGAAGGAATTGAGCGTGGGATCGAGCTCCGCGATCCGGTCGAGAGAGAGCTGAACGAGCTCGACGGACGTCGCCTTCCCGCTGCGGACGAGGCGCGCCTGCTCGGCGGCAGAGGCGAACGCGAGGTCCACGGCCGGCGACGCTACACGCTCGCCGGCATTCGTATGGCGAGGGCCGGAATCGAACCGGCGACACCACGGTTTTCAGCCGTGTGCTCTACCGACTGAGCTACCTCGCCGCGGCGTCTCAGTGTATCCGCGCATCTCGTTAGCGTTCGCCGCGGTGAGTCCGGAGACGAAGCGCGAGGTCGCGATCATCGGTGCGACCCTCGACCTCGGCCAGGGGCGCCGAGGCGTGGACATGGGGCCGTCGGCGATCCGCTACGCGGGACTCGAGGAGCGGCTCGTGAGTCTCGGGTACACCGTCCAGGACGAGGGGAACGTCGAGACCGCGGTGGCCGAAGCGACAGCGCTCCGAGACGAGCGTGCCCGCTTCCTGCCGGAGATCCACGACACCTGCGAGCTCATCGCGGCGCGCGTCGCGGAGGTGACCTCGCGCGGTGCGCTCCCGCTCGTTCTCGGCGGCGATCACTCGGTCGCGCTGGGGACGCTGGGCGGGCTCGCGTCGGTGCACGGAGTGGGCGGCGTGCTCTGGATCGACGCACACTCGGACATCAACACTCCGGCGACGAGTCCCAGCGGGAACGTGCACGGGATGGCGCTCGCGGCCGCGCTCGGCCTCGCGGGCCCGGGATTCGAGAGCGAGTCCTGGCCGCTTCCCGCGGTCGATGCGCAACGGGTCGCGCTCGTCGGCACGCGCGAGCTCGACGATGGCGAGCGCCGGCTGCTCCGCGAGGCGGGCGTCCGCGTCTACACGATGAGCGAGATCGACCGCATCGGCGTCGAGCGAGCTGTCCGCGAGTCGCTCGACAGGATCTCCGGGCCGGGTTTCGTCCACGTCTCCCTGGACATGGACGTCCTCGACCCGGACGTGGCTCCAGGGGTGGGGACACCCGTGCGTGGCGGCTTCACCTACCGGGAGGCGCACCTCGCGCTCGAGCTGGTCGCCGAGTCCGGTCTTGCGGGCTCGCTCGAGGTCGTCGAGGTGAACCCGATCCTGGATCGCGAGAACACGACCGCCGCGACTGCCGTCGAGCTCGTCGCGAGCGCACTCGGCAAGACGATCATCTAGCGGCTCGGCAGTAACGACGACCGGCCGCGACAGTGACCTAGTCGGGCGGGGCTGCGGACGCCGTCTCGACTGCGCTGAGCTCACCCACGAGATCGGTCTCGGAGCCCATCTTCAGGCCGCGCAGGAGGATCGCTGCCAACACAGCCGTGCCTGCCGCGATGACGGCACTCACGAGCGCGCTCACCTGGAGGCCGAGGGTGAACGCGGATTGCGCGGCATCGAGTAGCTCGTCCGCAAGCCTCGGAGGAAGCTCGTCCGCGACGGCAACCGCACCACCGAGCGTCGAGCTTGCAGCCTCGACGCTCCCGTCGGGAACTCCGGCGGGGAGGTCGTCGTCCAGGCGATTGCGGTAGACAGCAGTGCCGAGGGTGCCGAGGAGCGCGATCGCGAGCGCCCCGCCAAGCTCGGCGCCGGTCTCTGAGATTCCCGACGCAGCGCCTGCGCGCTCGGGCGGGGCGGATCCGATTATCAGGTCATTCGTCAGCGTGAAGAGCGGAGCGAGCCCGAGCGAGAAGACCACCGTCGACGCGACAAGGAGGGCGACATCGGAATCAGGCCCGACCTGCGTGAGCATGACGAAGCCGACGGTCGCGAGTACGAGGCCCCCGGCCATCACGTCGGCGGGACTCACGCGTTTGACGATCGCGGGAGCGAGCATTGCGCCGACGATGAAGGCCGCCGAGAACGGAAGCGTCACGACGCCAGCGCGAAGCGGTGAAAGGCCTGCGACGAGCTGCAGGTACTGGAAGATGAAGAAGAAGGCACCGAAGAGGACGAGGATCCCAAGCGTGTAGACAGCCAGCGAACCGCTGAACGCACGCACACGAAAGAGCCCGAGGTCGACGAGCGGCTCGGCGAGCCTGGTCTGTCGACGAACGAAGACGGCCCCTAGCGCCAGTCCCAGGAGCACCGCAGTCATCGGTTCGACGCCGTAGCCGTCCCTGGCGAACTCCTTGAGCCCGTAGACGACGGCGAGCACGGCGACAAGCGAGAGCGCAGCGCTGACGAGATCGAGCCGCCCGGCCTCGGGGTCGCGGTACTCCGGGAGGACGATGGGGCCGAGCACGAGGAGCAGCGCCATCACTGGGACGGCGAGCAGGAACACCGAGCCCCACCAGAAGAACTCGAGCAACACGCCTCCGAAGAGCGGGCCGAGCGCACCGCCAAGCGAGAACGCGGTGATCCAGACGCCGATCGCGACCGTGCGCTGGGCGTCGTCGTGGAACATGTTGCGGATCAGCGACAGCGTCGAGGGTGCGATCGTCGCGCCCGCGATCCCGAGTAGCGCCCTCGAGGCGATCAGCATCTCGGCGCTTGTCGAGAACGCGCACAGCAACGACGCCAGGCCGAAGGCGACCGCGCCGATGAGCAGCAGCCGGCGCCGGCCGATTCGATCGCCGAGGGTCCCCATCGTGATGAGACAGCCTGCGACCATGAACCCGTAGATGTCGATGATCCAAAGGAGCTGGACACTTGTCGGTTGAAGCTCCTCGCTCAAGGACGGCACGGCGAGATGGAGCACCGTGAGGTCCATCGCGTAGACCACACAAGCCAGCGCGAGCACGCCGAGCCCGACCCATTCGCGCCGCCCCGCCCGGAGCGTTTCCTCGGCGGACATGCTTGTCAGACGTGCGACCGGTCCGAAAGTAATCGGTGGACCAAGAACGCGAGCCTACGTCGGCCGGCGCCCGATGACTCGCGTCGAAGACGTCGCGCTGATCTCATCATTCGCTACCCCGGAAGAAACTCGGGGATGATGTCCTGGCCGTAGGCGGCGAGGTCTTCCTCCTGGCCGTGCGTCATGAGGTAGATGTTGAACTGGTCGACGCCGACGGACTCGAGCTCCTTCAGCTTCGCCGTCGCCTGCTCGGCGTTGCCGAGGACGCAGAAGCGGTCGCAGATCTCGTCCGTGACGAACTCGCCGTGCTTCGCGCCCACGCGCGAGTGCTCGTCGTAGTCGTAGAACTTGCGCACGCGCACGTACTCCGTGAGCTCGGGCGGGATGTCGGATTCGAAGCCGTAGCGCTCGATGAGATCCATCACGTGATTCGAGACCATCGCCGGGAACCAGCGCACCTGGTCGCGAGCGTCGGCGATGTCGTCCGTGATGTGGCTCGGGGCGCACACGATGCACTGGAGCTCCGCGGGATCCCGCCCGGCCTCCTCCGCGGCCTTCCTGGCCGTGTCCATGATCCACTGGACGATGACGGGGTCGGCGAGCTGGATGATCACGCCGTCCGCGACGTGACCGGCGACCGCGAGCGCCTTCGGCCCGTATCCGGCGACCCACATCGGGATCTCCGGCAGCTCCGAACGCACCCACTTCAGCTGGAGCTCCTTCTCGTTCCACTCGACCTCGCGGCCGTTCATGAACTCCTTGATCATCTTGCAGCGCCGCTCGAACTCGGCGACCCGCACCGGCTTGTCGCCGATGTACCGAACGGCGGAGTCGCCACGGCCGATGCCCATGACCATGCGGCCGTTCGAGATGTCGTGGAGCGTGGCGTACGCGCTCGCGAGCACTGTCGGCTCCCGCGTGCCCGGATTGGTCACGCAGTGGCCGAACTTCATCGTGGTCGTCGCCTGGACGGCCAGGGTGAGCAGCGGGAACGACTCCTGCCAGAGCACGTGCGAGTCGTAGGTCCAGCCGTACTCGAAGCCGTGCGACTCCGCGAGCGAGAAGAGCTCGACGAGCCGGCTCGACGGGGGGTCTGGAAGGACGGTGACGCCGAAGCTCAGAGCCATCTCGAAAGTCTCCTTCGCTCGATCGGAAAGCGCGATTATCGCGCTACAGACGCGCGGTGCGGAGCGCGAGCAGCGCGCCGGCGGCGAGCATGGCGATGGCGGCGAACGCGAGTCGCCCCTCCCCGGGAGCCTCGAAGGCCAGGCCCGCAAGTGGCGTGCCGACGAGGATGGTGAGGACTCCGCAGGCGTTGACGAGCGCGATCGCAGCACCAGGAGCATCAGGGCGCGCTCGCTGGGCCGCCGCGAAGATCACCGCGAAGGACAGCCCGGCCATGAGCCCGAGCACGAGCGCTCCGAGCTGTCGAGAGCGCGAACGACCCGCCCACGGCGAGCAGGGCTGCACCGAGCGCGACGCCGACCAGGGCGCTGCCGACGAGTGCGCGACCTGACAGCCTGCCTACGAGCGCGCCGCCGCCCGGTCGCGTCACGATTCCGGCGAAGAGGATGAGCCCGGCGGCGATCCCCGCGGCCGCGGAGCCGACGCCCTGGCGTTCGAGGAGCGGCACCGCCCAGTTTCCGGCGACCACCGCGAGCCCGAAGGTCGCGGCCTGAAGGATCCCGAGCGGAACAGGCGTCGATCGCGGACGAACCAGCGGCCTGCGTGACCGATGCGCGGGAGTCCCTGCGCTGCGAGCGTCGGAACCGTGGCGACGAGCGCCAGCGCCGCGGCACTCCAGTACGGCGCTCTCCAGCTCGTGGCGTCGGTGAGCGGCGGGACGACCATCAGCGCAAGCCCTCCACCCGCCATCGTCGCTCCACCGTAGAGGCCTTGCGCGACCGGCCCGCCACCACCGGCGCGCACGAGGTCGAGCCCCGCGACGAATCCCGCTCCGGAGCCCAGACCGACGACGGCTCGTCCGAGCAGCGCGAGCTCGAAGCCGTCGTCGAGGAGAAGCAGCGCGTTTCCGGCGACCGCCGCCGCGATGGCGAGCAGCGCGACTCTCTGCGACCCGAAGCGGTCCGCTCCTCTGCCTGCGGGGAGCTGCACCGCTAGGTGCGTGACGAAGAGCGCGGTGGTCAGGAGTCCGACCGCCGGGAGCGAGACGCCGTATGTCACGGCCAACGGATCGGCGACGGCTCCGACGTTGGAGACGTTCCAGGTCAGGCAGCCGCCGACCGCGAGCCCGGCGACGATGCCGCGTGTCGAGGTCGTCAAGCGGAGCGGTCGCGACCACCATCGCCTGCGACCCAGGCGATGGTCTTCGACGCGAGTCGATCGAGCGCGGCGACCGCGAGCTCCAGGTGCTCCTCCTTCGTGTCCTCGAGCTTCGTGTGCGAGAGGCCCCGGAGGCTCTGGACGAACATCATCACGGTCGGCACACCCGCTCGCGAGACCTCCGCGGCGTCGTGCAGCGGCCCGGACGGGAGGCGATGTGGAGTGCCCGCGACCTCGGTGACCGCCTCCTCGCAGAACCCCAGCAGCGTCTCGTCGAAGAGGATCGGCTCGATCGACCAGATCTTCTCCCAGTCCACGTCGATCGACTCCTCGCCGGCGAAGCGCTCGCTCGATGCTCTCGCCTCCGCGAGCATCGTCGCGAGCCGGCGAGCGTCGAGGTCGCGCTGGTCGAGCAGCTGCTCGGCGGTCTCGACGACCGAAGTCACGATTCCGGGCTTGCAGACGACACCTCCGGACGTGCACACCGCTCCGCCACCATGTCGGCGCGCGATCTCGCGGATCTCGAGCGCCAGCTTCGCGGCTCCGGCGAGCGCGTCGCGCCGCTTGTCCATCGGCGTCGAGCCCGCGTGGGCGGCCTGGCCGTGCCACGTGATGCGATGGCGCTCGACGCCGTACGTGCCGAGGACGACGCCGAGCGGGAGTCCGAGCGACTCGAGCACCGGCCCCTGCTCGATGTGGAGCTCCAGGTACGCGGCGGCCGAGTCGAGCTCGCTGCTCGCATCGAGCGCTCGGTCGAGATCGACCCCGTACGCCGCGAGTGCGTCCGGGAGCGCGACTCCGTCCGCATCCTTCAGCTCTCGCAGCTCGTCCTGATCGCGCATCGAGCCGGCGGCCGCGCTCGAGCCGAAGAGGCTCCTGCCGAAGCGAGCACCCTCTTCGTCGGCCCAGTTGACCAGCCGGACCGTGACGGGAGACGTGCCTTCGGCTGCGACTCGCCGCAGAACCTCCGCTCCCGCAACGACGTTCAGCGCGCCGTCGAGCCAGCCCCCGTTCGGGACCGAGTCGAGGTGGCCCCCGATGAGGACGGCGCGGTCGGATTCGCCGGCGAGCGTGAACCACTGATTCCCGGCTGCGTCGATCGACTCGACGGCGCCGCTCTCGGCCAGCAGCCCTCGGAGCCACTCGCGCGCGCGCTCCCACGTCTCGGTCCAGGCGACTCGCTGTGCTCCCGACGCGTCGCCCGTGAGCTCGCGCAGCTCCTTCAGCTCGGCCACGGTTCGCGTCCGGTCGAGACCCACGGCCGGGGACTCTAACCGGTGACTTCGCGTGTGGGATGCTCTCTCGGATGCAGTCACGGATCGTCTCCGTCGCAGCGCGCGTCGCCGTTCTCGGGCTCGTGCTGGTCGCGCTCTGGGCGCTGTGGGAGGGGTACCGGTGGCTCTGGATCGAGACCGGGTGGACGAAGCCCTTCGTCGTCAACGCGACGACCATGCCTCACCTCCACGACATCGTGGGAGCGCTGTTCGAGCCCATCCGCGAGGGTGAGCCGCTCCTCGTGGAGCGTCTCCTCGACGCCGCCCTCTTCACGGCCAAGGAGGCGGCCGTCGGATTCGTGATCGGTGCGACTATCGGGTTCCTCCTGGGCGCCGTCATCGCGCACTTCGCCGTGCTCCAGCGCGGCGTGATGCCGTACGTCGTTGCATCACAGACGATTCCGATCCTCGCTGTCGCGCCGATCGTGGTCGTCGGGCTCGGCGGCGTCGAGATCCTCGGGTGGACGCCCACCGACTGGGTTCGGGTCTCGGTGATCGCCGCGTACCTGACGTTCTTCCCCGTCACCGTGAACACGGTGCGCGGACTGCGCTCGGCGGATCCCGCCGCCGTCGAGCTGATGGAGTCGTACGCCGCGAGCGAGTGGTCAGTGTTTTGGAAGCTCCGCGTCCCGGCCGCGCTGCCGTTTCTCTTCTCGGCGTTCAAGGTGGCCGCGACGGCGTGCGTCGTCGGTGCGATCATCGGCGAGCTGCCGTCGTCGATCCAGAGCGGGCTCGGGGGCTGGATCATCAACTTCAACCAGTACTACGCGCTCGAGCCGGAGAACCTCTGGGCGACGAACCTGATCGCGGCTCTCCTTGGCATCGCGTTCTTCCTGGTCGTCGTCCTCGCCGAGAAGCTGCTCGTCCACCGAGCGCCGGAGCAGCTCGTATGAGCGAGCTAGCGGGCGATGCGGTGGTCTCTGCGCGCGGCGTCTCGAAGACGTTCGGCAAGGGCGGTGTCACCGCGCTCACGGACATCGACCTCGAGGTCGAGCGCGGCGAGTTCGTCTCGCTCATCGGGCCGTCGGGGTGCGGGAAGTCGACGCTGCTGCGCGTCATCGGCGACCTCGTGGAGCCGTCGACGGGCGAGATCCTCGTCAACGGGAAGTCGGCGCACCGTGCTCGCCTCGATCGCGACTACGGGATCGTCTTCCAGGCGGCGGTGCTCTACGACTGGCGCACGGTTGCGAAGAACATCGCGCTCCCGCTCGAGCTCATGGGCTTCGATCGGGCGACGCGCGCGGGCAGAGTTCGCGAGCTGGTGCGGCTGGTCGAGCTCGAGGGCTTCGAGAAGCACTACCCGTGGCAGCTCTCGGGCGGCATGCAGCAGCGCGTCTCGATCGCGCGAGCGCTCTCGTTCTCGCCGGCGCTCCTGCTCATGGACGAGCCGTTCGGGGCGTTGGACGAGATGACCCGCGAGCGCCTGAACATCGAGCTCCTTCGCATCTGGTCGGGGCTCGGCTCGACGATCATCTTCGTGACCCACTCGATCTCCGAGGCCGTGTTCCTGTCGACTCGTGTCGTCGTGATGTCGCCGCGACCGGGTCGGATCTCGGGCGTCGTCTCGGTCGATCTTCCGCAGCCGAGGACGGTCGAGACGCGCGAGGACCCGCGGTTCTTCGAGCTCGTGACCGAGGTGCGGGAGCGGCTGCACGCGCGCGGCGTGGAGGAGCTCGCGTGAGCACTATCCCTCTCGAGCACCGCGGCTTCGATGTCGCGCTCGGGCGACGCGCTACGGAGCTGGGTGCCCGCGATCGTCGTGTTCGGCATCGGGCTCGCGATCTGGCAATGGATCCTGCCGTGGCTCGGAGTCGAGCGGTCGCTGCTGCCGCCCTTCTCGGACGTGGTGAGCGCGTTCTGGGACAACCGGGACGAGCTCCTGCGCGGCGCGTGGATCACGTTCAAGGAAGCGCTCGGCGGCTTCGTGCTCGGCTGCGGGCTCGCATTCCTCATCGCGCTCGTCCTCGCCCGCTGGCGGCCGCTCGGCAATGCGCTGATGCCCTACATGATCGCGGCCAACGCCATCCCCATCGTGGCGTTCGCGCCGATCACGAACGCCTGGTTCGGGACGCTGAGCCCGTGGTCGAAGATCGTGATCGCCGCGGTGCTGTGCTTCTTTCCCGTGCTCGTGAACACGCTGCGCGGACTCACGTCCGTGCGACCGGAGTCGCTCGAGCTCATGAGCTCCTACGCCGCGCCGCAGCGGGTCGTGTTTCGCCGCGTTCGGATCCCGAACAGTCTCCCGTTCGTCTTCACCGCCTTGAAGATCGCGTCGGTACTCGCAATGATCGGCGCTGTGGTGGGGGACTACTTCGGCGGATCGACGGAAGCGCTCGGCGTGCAGATCGTCTCGGCGGTCTCGCTGGCGCAGTACGAGACGGCCTGGGCGGCGATCCTCGTCGCGAGCGTGATCGGCATCGCCTTCTACGCGGCGGTCGCGCTCGTCGAGCGGTTCGCGCTCGGCTGGCATCCGTCCACGAGAAGTTCAACGGAGTGACCCAAGGAGGGCACATGAGGAAACGCAGGTGGTACGTCGTCATCGGGGTGCTGGCGGTCGCGGCGAGCTTGACCGTCGCCGGACTGGCCATGGCCGGGAGCTCGAGCGAGAGCCAGTCGCTGACCAAGGTCACGCTCCAGTCGAAGTGGGTCGTCCAGTCCCAGTTCGCGGGCTACTACGCGGCCAAGGCGAAGGGCTACTACAAGCAGGTCGGGCTCGACGTGAACATCAAGGCCGGCGGGCCGGACATCCTGCCGGAGCAAGTCGTGCTCGGGAAGCAGGCCGAGTTCGGGATCAACTGGATGCCGAGCACGCTCGCCCAGCGCGACACGGGGAACGACCTCGTCAACATCGCGCAGGTCTACGCGCGGAGCGGCACGACGGAGGTCACGTTCAAGAAGAGCGGGATCAACACGTTCAGGAAGATGCGCGGGAAGAAGTTCGGCGTCTGGATCTTCGGGAACGAGTTCGAGCAGCGCGCCGCGCTGGTCAAGAACGGCATGAACCCGGACTCCGACGTGCAGCTCGTCAAGCAGAACTTCGACATGCTCTCGTTCCTGAACGGCGAGATCGACGCAGCCTCGGCGATGACCTACAACGAGCTCGCGCAGGTGCTCGAGGTGAAGAACCCGGACACCGGGAAGCTGTACAAGCTCTCGGACCTGAACGTCTTCAAGTACGCCGACCTCGGCACGGGAATGCTGCAGGACGGCGTCATCGTCCGCGGCGACTGGATCAAGGACGCGAAGAACCAGGCCACCGCGGTGAAGTTCCTGGAGGCGTCGTTCCGTGGTTGGATCTACTGCCGTGACCACCTCGCCGAGTGCACGAGGATCGTGCTCGACAACGGTCCTGCGCTGCCCGCAGGGCATCAGCGCTGGCAGATGAACGAGGTCAACGCGCTCATCTGGCCGAACAGACTCGGGATCGGGATCATGGATCCGGTCGAGTTCAAGCGGACGGCAACGATCGCGAAGACCTACAAGGTCATCAAGAAGCCGGCCTCGAAGGCCTCCTACCGCACCGGATCTCGCGTTGAAGGCGATCGCGAACCTGAGGAAGAAGGGCGTCGACGTGCGCGGCCAGGGCTTCAAGAAGAAGGTCGTCGTCCTCAAGGAGGGCGGGAAGTAGCGAACGAGTCGTGGGCTCCGGGTCGGCGTCGCCGGCTCGGAGCTCGACTCCCGGGAAGAGGTGAGATGACGTGTCGGTACTGATCAAGGGTGGCCGGATCATCACCGCCGCCGACGACTACGTCGGCGACGTGCTGGTCGAGGGTGAGCGCATCGCGATGATCGGCGAGTCGCTCGACGTCGACGCCGACCGTGTCGTCGACGCCTCGGACAAGTACGTGCTGCCGGGGTGCGTCGACCCGCATACGCATCTCGACATGCCGTTCGGCGGCACGGTCACGATCGACGACGTCACGTCGGGCCAGACGGCCGCCGCGTTCGGCGGCACGACCTGCCACGTCGACTTCTGCATCCAGGCCCCGGGCACCTCGTTCGCCGAGGCGCTCGACACGTGGCACGGCAAGCGCGAGGGGAAGCAGATCATCGACATGGGCTTCCACATCGCCGTCACGGATCTGCGCGAGGGCGGCTCGCTGGAGGAGCTCGCCCGCCTTCCGGAGCAGGGGATCACGTCCTACAAGCTGTTCATGGCCTACAAGGGCGCGCTCATGGTCGACGACGAGACCCTCTTCAGGACGATGGAGGTCGCCGCGGAGACCGGGGCGCTCGTCATGGTGCACGCCGAGAACGGCGACGCCATCGACGTGCTCGTGAAGCAGGCGCTCGCCGCGGGCAACACGGCGCCGCACTTCCATGCGCTGACGCGGCCTCCCGAGCTCGAGGGCGAGGCGACCAACCGCGCGATCCAGCTCGCGCGGATCGCCGGCGCGCCTCTGTACGTCGTCCACGTCTCCTGCAAGGAGGCCGTGGATCCGATCGCCCGCGCTCGCGAGCAGGGCTGGGACGTCTGGGGCGAGACCTGCACGCAGTACTTCTTCGTCGACTACACGTACCTCGAGCGGCCCGACTTCGAGGGCGCGAAGTACGTCTATACGCCGCCGCCGCGCTCGCTCGAGAACCAGGAGATCCTCTGGCACGCCGTGCGCTCGGACATCCTCTCGGCGGTCTCGACCGACCACTGCGCGTTCCTGTGGGACGGCCAGAAGTCGCTCGGGAAGGACGACTTCTCGAAGATCCCGAACGGAGGGCCCGGGCTCGAGAACCGCCTGCACATGATCCACGAGTTCGGCGTTCGCACCGGGCGAATCTCGCTCAACCGCATGGTCGAGCTGCTGGCCACGAACCCGGCGAAGCTCTTCGGCCTGTACCCGCGCAAGGGCACCATCGCGCCGGGCTCGGATGCCGACATCGTGGTCTTCGATCCTGAGAAGCGGCACCTGATCACGGCCGCGAACCAGCATTCGAAGGTCGACTACAACCTCTACGAAGGAACCGAAGTGACCGGCTCGCCCGAGATCGTCCTGCTCCGCGGGAACGTGCTCGTGGAGTCGGGAGAACTCGTCGCCGAACCGGGCGTCGGCCAGTTCGTCGAGCGAGCAGCGTTCGGGCAGGAGCTCCTGCCCGCCGCCGCGCGCTGACGACAGCTGCGCGGTGGGCCGCCGGGCACGTTCCCCCTTGTCCGGCGCCCATCGCGCACTCAATAGTCCGCAGATCGAGCATCCACGAGTGTGGATTCCGATCGCGGAGGATCCCTGAAGGCGTCCGCTTCGCGGCCGCTGTCGCTAGGCCGTCTCGGCCGCGGGGCTGCCAGGGTTACGATCAGCGGTGATGGCAACGGTCGAAGTCGACCCGAACCTCGGCGCGCAGATCGTCGAGGACGCGAAGGAGTACGTCCTCTACTCGTGGTCGGTACAGGACGCGATCGCGCCGATCGCGGTCGCCGGCGCCGAAGGGCCGGTACTTCTGGGACTACGAGGGCAAGCGCTACCTCGACTTCGCGTCGCAGCTCGTCAACGTCAACATCGGACACCAGCACCCGAAGATCGTCGCGGCGATCAAGGAGCAGGCGGACAAGCTCTGCACGATCGGGCCGCCCATGGCGAACGAGTCGCGCTCGCGCCTCGGGCGCCTGCTCGAAGAGGTCACGCCGGGCGACCTGTGCATGTCGTTCTTCACGAACTCGGGCGCGGAGGCTAACGAGAACGCGATCAAGCTCGCGCGCCTCTCGACCGGCCGGCACAAGATCGTCGCCCGCTACCGCTCGTACCACGGAGCGACCCACGGTTCGATCGTCCTGACGGGCGACCCGCGCCGGTGGCCGAACGAGCCCGGGATGGGCGGCGTCGTGCGGATGCTCGACCCATACACGTACCGCTGCCCCGCGGGCCACCCGGATCCGTGCCCGGTCTGCACCGGGGCGCCGCACCTCGAGGAGCTCCTCGAGTACGAGGGGCCGCAGACGGTCGCCGCGGTGATCCTCGAGACCGTGACCGGCACGAACGGCGTCATCCCGCCGCCGCCCGGCTACCTGCAGGCGATTCGCGAGGTGTGCGACCGGCACGGGATCCTGCTCATCCTGGACGAGGTCATGGCCGGCTTCGGTCGCACCGGGCGCTGGTTCGCGTGCGACAACTGGGACGTCGTCCCGGACATCATCACGGTCGCGAAGGGCATCAACTCGGGCTACGTCCCGCTCGGCGCGATGATCATCCGCGAGCACCTGAAGGAGTGGGTGCGAAGCCGCTTCTTCCCCGGCGGACTCACGTACGCGGGCCATCCGCTCGCCTGTGCGTCGGCGGTCGCCTCGATCGAGGCCTTCCAGGAGGAAGGCGTCGTCGAGAACGCAGCGGACGTCGGTTCCTACCTCGGTGACGGGCTGCGCGCGTCTCGCTGCGCGGCATCCGTCGATCGGCGAGGTGCGCGGGCTCGGGTGCTTCTGGGGCGTCGAGCTCGTGAAGAGTCGCGAGACGCGGGAGATGCTGGTCCCGTTCAACGCCTCGGGTGACGCGGCGGCACCCGGTCGCGCGGCTGGCGAAGGCGGCGCTCGAGCGCGGCCTCTACCTCATGACCCACTGGAACGTGATCATGGTCGTCCCGCCGCTGACGATCACCCGCGACGAGGTCGACGAAGGACTCGCCGTTCTCGATGACGTGCTCGCGATCGCCGACGAGCACGCTTCCGTTTGAAGCGGCCCGTCGCGAGGTAGAGCGCGCTCGATGGCAGAGGTTCTCCTGCTTGTCGCCGTGATCGCGCTGCCGATCGCCATCGGTGCCGTGACGGCCTATCTGCGGCGACCGTGGTGGTTGGGAGCCCTCGTTGCCATCGTGGTGTTCGTCGTCGCTGCCATCGCCCCCGAGCCCGAGGAGGGTGAGTCGCGAGTCGCCGCGGGTGACGTGGGCTTCCTCGTCGTCGTCGCGCTCATCGTCGCCGGCTTGACGTGGTTCGGTGCGTGGCTGGCGCGGCGATTCCGCGAACCGCGTGGGCCCGTCGGCTCGGGCTAGGAGGCCAGGAACGCCGAGATCGCGCTCGCGGTCTCGTCGAACGCGTCCCAGAGCACGGTGTGGCCGCCGGGAACCGTGGCGACCTGGAGGAGCTGGCCGAGCGCGCTGTCGTGCGCCTCGAGCAGGTGGTCGTACGGTAGGTACGAGCGCTCGCCGAGCACGAGCAGCGTCGGGATCCGCACGTCCTCGAAGCGCGGCGGCTGCGACGCCATCTCACCGAAGGCGGCCACCACCGCCGACCGGCTGTAGCGATATCGCATGCGACCGTCGTCGCCCGCGTCGACGTGGGACGCGAGATCCTCGACGACGAGCTCGCGGGGAGCTCCGTGGAGCTGGCTCTCCTCGTAGCGGCGGTCGATGAGCTCGTCGAAGGAGACGTAGGACCTGTCGTTGCGGTTGCTGTCGGCGGCGGCGAGCGCGACGTGCCCGGGGAGCACGACGACCGGGTCGAGCAGGACGAGCTTCGGGACGAGCTTCGGCGCGCGTGCGGCGAGCTCGAACGCGAGCCGGCCACCGAACGAGTGGCCGATCA
Source organism: uncultured Gaiellaceae bacterium (assembly GCA_963808865.1). GTDB lineage: Bacteria > Actinomycetota > Thermoleophilia > Gaiellales > Gaiellaceae > GMQP-bins7. Next base: position 202,506 of record CAWEGY010000009.1, read on the forward strand.
GGGTTGCGGGACGCGCGCCGACGGTCTCGACGATCGCCTCCAGGTGGGTCTCGATGTCCCAGGGCGGCTCCCAGGTGCGAGAGGCCGTGGCCGCGGAGGTCGGGCGCGAGGACGTGGTAGCCCGGCAGCGCTCCCGCCAGCCTCGCGAAGTGCTTGCCGTGGTTGCGGACCCCGTGGAGGCAGACGACGCGCGGTGCTCCGGGATCGCCCCACTCCTGGAGTGCGAGCGTCACGCGGTCGTACGGAGAGACTCGAGCGAGTCGGGAACGAGCTCCGTCCGACGCTCGTCGCGCTCCTTGACGAGCGACCAGATGACCGTTCCCTCCTTGTCGATGAGGAACGTTCCGCGGTGCGGCGCGCCGTTCGTCTCGTTGAAGACGCCGTAGGTCTTCGCGGCCGCGCCGTGAGGCCAGAAGTCCGACGCGAACGTGTACTCGGCCCCGAGCTCGCGCTTCCACGCCTGGCGGGCCGGCGAGGGATCGCACGCGACGAAGACGATCTCCGTCTGCGCGTTGCGGAACGCATCGAGGTTCTCCTGCAGGTCGCGCGCCTCGTCCTCGCACACCGGCGTGAACGCGAAGGGATGGAAGACGAGGAGGACGTTCGAGCGGCCGCGGTAGTCCGAGAGCCGCACGCGCTCCTCGTGCGTCACCTCGAGGTCGAACTCGGGCGCCTGGTCACCGGTCGTCACCGCCACCTGCCTGCTCCTCCTCCGTGTCGGACGGCCGATAGTACCGCCGTCCGCGAAGCTCCTCCGGAAGGTAGGAGACGTCGAGCCCGGCCGGATCGACGTGTGGCGAGACGTAGCCCTCGCCGTGCCCTCTCGCCTTGGCTGCGGCCTTGTGGCCCGTCGACCGGAGCATCGCCGGTGGCCGCGCGTTCCCGTGTTCGCGCACGTCCTCGCGCGCCTCCCAGATCGCGACGGCGCTCGCGTTCGACTTCGGCGCGCGGGCGAGGTAGATCGCGGCCTGGGCGAGGTTGAGCTGCGCTTCCGGGAGGCCGACGTGCTCGAGGGCGTGCGCGGCGGCGACGGCGACGACGAGCGCATTCGGGTCGGCGTTGCCGACGTCCTCGGAGGCGAGGATGACCATGCGCCGAGCGATGAAGCGGGGGTCCTCGCCCGCTTCGAGCATCGCGGCGAGGTAGTAGACGGACGCGTCGGCGTCGCCGCCGCGCATCGACTTGATGAAGGCCGAGGCGAAGTCGTAGTGCTGGTCGCCCTTCCGGTCGTACATGAGCGGACGCTTGCGGGCCGCGTCGAGCACGTGCTCCTCGGCGATCGGCACGCCCTCGGCAGCTGCGGTCGCGTGCGTCAGCTCGAGGATCTGGAGCGCGGCGCGCGCGTCTCCGCCGGCACGGTTCGCGATCGCAGCGACGACGTCCGCGCTCACCTCCGCTCCGAGCGCCGCTGCGCCGCGCGTGACGATCTCTGCCATCTCCTCGTCCGAGAGCGCCGTCAGCTCGATCACGGTGCAGCGCGAGAGAAGCGCGGAGTTGACCTCGAAGTACGGGTTCTCGGTGGTCGCCCCGATGAGGGTCACGAGGCCGTCCTCGACCGCGTGCAGCACGGAGTCCTGCTGGCCCTTGTTGAAGCGGTGGATCTCGTCGATGAAGAGGATCGTCCGCAGGCCGTTGCCCCCGAGCCGGTCGCGGGCTCGCGCGATGACCGCGCGCACGTCGTCGATGCGGGCGGAGACGGCGGAGAGCTCCTCGAACGCGGCTCCGGTGCGCTCGGCGACGATGCGCGCGATCGTGGTCTTGCCGGTGCCGGGAGGGCCGAAGAGGATCATCGACGGCGGGCGGTCCTCCTCGATCGCGAGTCGCAGCGCGGAGCGAGGCCCGAGCACGTGCTGCTGGCCGACGAGGTCGTCGAGGCTCGTCGGACGAAGACGCACCGCGAGCGGCGCGTTCTCGGCCTGTCGCTCCTTCGCCGCCTCGGTGAAGAGGTCTCCCACGTGCGAAGTATGCTCAGGCCCATGTCCGGGGCAGACGTGGAGGACTACTCCGAGCCCGTCCTTCCGGGCGGCGCGCCGTCCGACTACGAGCGCTACCTGAACACCGAGGAGCTGCTCGCGCTGCAGAAGAACGCGGACGAGTGGGTGCATCGCGACGAGCTGCTGTTCCAGGTGACACACCAGACGTCCGAGCTCTGGCTGAAGCTCGCCGGCAGCGACGCGGACGAGGCCGTGCGGCTGATCGAGGAGGACGACCTGCGCGGCGCCCACCGGCTCCTGCGGCGCTCGATCCTGTGCGTCCGCTTCCTCACGCCGCAGCTGGAGATGCTCGAGCACATGTCGCCCTGGGAGTATCAGGAGATCCGCAAGGTCCTCGGGCACGGGTCGGGGTTCGACTCACCCGGCTGGAACGAGCTCCGCCGCGTCCTGCCCCGTCTCGGGCAGGCGTTCCACGCCGCCCGGCGCGAGGCGGGCCTGTCGCTCTCCGACGTCTATCTGCAGGGGCGCGAGCACGAGGGCCTGTACCAGCTGGCGGAGGTGCTGATCGAGCTCGACGAGCAGGCGCAGCTCTGGCGGATGCGCCACTACCAGGTCGTCGCGCGCGTCATCGGCGACAAGGTCGTCGGAACGCAGGGAACTCCCGTCGAGCTCCTCGGGCGGCTCGTCACGAAGACGTCGTTCCCCGAGCTGTGGGAAGTCCGGAACGAGCTGACGGCGCTGTCGAAGGCGACGGAGTGAGCCTGCGCGACGAGGTCACGACGCTACTGCAGGCGCTGCTCCGGGCCGACACCGTCAATCCACCGGGGAACGAGATCCGCGCCGCGGAGGTGCTCCGCGCCTACTTCGCCGGGAACGGCATCGAGGCCGAGTTCTACGCACGCGATCCCGACCGCCCGAACGTGGTTGCGCGACTTCGAGGGGGAGACGGGCCCTCGCTCGCGTTCCTCTCGCACACCGACACCGTCGTCGCGGATCCGGCGGAATGGCAGCGCGACCCGTGGTCGGGCGAACTCGTCGACGGCGAGGTGTGGGGACGCGGCGCGCTGGACATGAAGGACCAGGCAGCCGCGTCTGCGGTCGCATTCGCCTCGCTCGTGCGGGAGGGCTTCGAGCCGGCCGGCGACCTGATCTTCGTCTCGGTCGCGGACGAGGAGGTGGGCGGAGTCGGCGGAAAGGGTGGCTACGGGCTCTCGTGGCTCGTCGAGACGCACCCGGATGCGGTTCGGTGCGACTACGCGATCAACGAAGGTGGCGGCGAGCGGCTCGTGCTGGGCGGGAAGCCCGTCTACGTGTGTGCAGCCGCGGAGAAGATGTCGGCGCCGTTCACGGTGACGGTGCAGCGGAAGGGCCGGGCACGCGTCGATGCCCGGGATCGCCGACAACGCGCTCGTCAAGGCGGCGCGCTATCTCGATGCCCTCGGGCGCTACGAGCCGCCGCAGGAGCTGATCCCGGAGGCGAAGGGTCTGCTCGAAGCCGTGCTGGGAGATGTCCCTCCCCTCGATCAGGCACTCGCCAGGGCGGCCGAGCCTCCACCCGCTGCTGCCTGCACTCGTCGAGCCGTTGCTCAGCTTCACGCTCTCGCCGACGATGATCGAGGCCTCGCGCCAGCGAAACGTCGTTCCTGCGCGCTGCGAGATCACCGTCGACTGCCGGCTGCTCCCCGAGCAGACGCCCGCCGACGTCGAGCCGCTCATCCGGGCCGCGCTCGGCAACGGTGCATACGACCTCGAGTTCTCGGAGGCGGTCGGCGGGACGCGGTCGCCGCTGGACACGCCGCTCTGGGACGTGCTCGCGCGCTTCACCGCGGACATCGAGCCTGGCGCGCGGTTCGCTCCAGTGGCATGCCCGGGCTTCACGGACAGCCACTTCCTGCGCAAGGCCTACGGCACGGTCGCGTACGGCTTCTTCCCGATCAAGACCATGGACACCGAGCTCGCCTTGAAGCTGGTGCACTCCGCGGACGAGCGCATCGCCGTCGACGACCTCGAGCTGGGGACCGCGATGCTCCGCTACGCCGCGACCGAGCTGCTCGCCGCGTGACATGAGCGAGACCGCAGATGCACTCGTCGCGTTCGGCATCACCGGCGACCTCGCCCGCCGGAGCACGCTACCCGCCCTCTATCGGCTCACCGAGCAGGGCCTGCTCACGTGTCCCGTCATCGGCGTCGGCCGGCGGCCGGTCTCGCAGGAGGAGCTCGCGAAGCACGCGAGAGAGTCGATCGCGGACGCGGAGGATCGCGTGGACGACGCGGTCCTGCGCGAGCTGCTCGGGCGCATGAGCTACGTCGGCGGAGACGCCGAGGACGAGGGCTCCCCGCTCTACGACCGCCTGCGCGAGGCACTCGCCGGCAAGTCGACCCCGGTCTTCTACCTCGCCACGCCGCCGTCAATGTTCGACGAGATCGCCGAGGAGCTCGCCGACGAGGGCCTCGTCGGGGATGGCGCCCGGCTGGTCGTGGAGAAGCCGTTCGGCACCGATCTCCGCTCCGCGCGCGAGCTCAACGAGCGTCTCACCGCGATCTTCCCCGAGGAACGGCTCTTCCGGATCGACCACTTCCTCGGCAAGGAGCCCGTGCAGGACATCATGTATCTGCGCTTCGCCAACGCGCTCTTCGAGCCCGTCTGGAACCGCGAGCACGTCGAGTCCATCCAGATCACGATGGCCGAGGACTTCGGCGTCGAGGATCGCGGCGCGTTCTACGACCCCGTGGGTGCCCTGCGTGACGTCGTCCAGAACCACCTCATGCAGGTACTCGCTCTCGTCGCGATGGAGCCGCCGTCAGGAGACTCGGACGCGATCCCGCGACGGCGCGAGGACGTCTTCTCGGCGATGCCGGAGGTCGATCCCGCCGAAGCGGTCCGGGGGCAATACGTCGGCTACCGAGACATCGACGGCGTGGCGAACGACTCCGACACCGAGACCTTCGTCGCGCTCCGGCTCGAGATCGAGAGCTGGCGCTGGGCGGGCGTGCCGATCCTCGTGCGAGCCGGGAAGGCGCTGCCGACGACCGCCACCGAGGCCGTCGTCCGGTTGCAGCGTGTTCCGCAGCTGCAGTTCGGCCAGCATCGCCTCGACTGTCCCGGCCACGACGACGTCGTGCTCCGCATCGGGCGAAATGCGGGCGTCTCGATCTTCGTGAGGGCGAAGACACCCGGGAAGGAGGTCTCCCAGCCCGTCTCGCTCGACCTCGACTTCGCGGAGGAGCTGGGCGAGCCGCCGCAGCCGTACGAGCGCCTCCTCGCCGACGTGCTGCGCGGCGACAGCTCCTTGTTCCCGCGGTGGAGCGTGATCGAGGCGACATGGCGGATCGTGCAGCCGCTGATCGACTCGCCGCCACCGGTCGTGCCCTACGAGCGCGGCTCGTGGGGCCCGGCCGGGGCGGACGAGCTCGCCGCGGCGCACGGCGGCTGGCGGGATCCGCGAACGCAGTAGCCTGACCCGCGTGAGCTGGTCGGAGTGGGCAGGTGCCGTCGAGGTCGAGCCGTCGATCTACGCCTCGGACTTCTCGCGCCTCGGCGATCAGCTGGGCGCGCTCGCCGCGGCAGGAGCGCGCGTCTTCCACTTCGACGCGGGCGACGGACACTTCATTCCAGAGATCACGATCGGGCCGATCGTGCTCGCGTCGATCTCGCCGTTCGTGCGCGGCTGGGGCACACGGCTCGACTGCCATCTCATGGTGTCGGAGCCGGCAGCGGCACTTCGAAGCGGTTGCGAAGGCGGGTGGCGACAGCGTGACCTTCCACGTCGAAGCCTGCGACGACCCCGCCCGAGCCGTGGCGCTCGCCCGTGAGCTGGGGCTGGGGGTCGGACTGGCGTTCAATCCGGAGACGGCGGTGGCCGATGCGATCGCGGCCGCCGACGGCGTCGATCTCGTGCTCTGCATGTCCATCCGTCCCGGCTACTCCGGGCAGGCGTTCATGCAGGAGTCGCTCGACCGCCTCACCGAGCTGCGCGCGGGTCTCCCGCCCGAGGTGCGCGTCCAGGTGGACGGCGGGATCAACCGTGACACTGTTCGCTCGGCCTGCGACGCGGGTGCCGACCTCGTCGTGGCAGGCAGCGCCATCTTCTGGCAGGACGATCCCCCCGCCGCCTATCGCGAGCTCGCCAGTCTCGCCGGAGGGGGCGCGTGACCGGCGCGCGCGTCCCCGAGGTCGCGCTGCGATGAGCGTCCTCGCTGTTGCGGTCACCGGTCGAGGGCTCGTCGATCCGTGGGAGCCCGTGGTCCGCGCCGACGACGAGGGGCTCCTCCGCGGGCAGGCGGCATTCGAGACGCTGCGGATCTACGGAGGTCGCCCGTACCGGCTGGAGGTTCATCTCGAGCGGCTGACCGCGTCGGCAGCCAGCATCGGGCTCCCCGGGCTCGCACGCCGCCGCCTCCAGGTGCTCGTGGGCCTCGTGCTCCCGCGAGCCGAGAAGGGCGACGCGGTCCTCCGGCTCGTCTGGACCGCCGGCCCCGTCGGAGGGCCTCCGTCGGGTATCGCCATGTTGAGCGAGATTCCCGAGTGGATCGAGCACACGCGCGAGCGCGGCGCGGCAGCCGTGTCGCTGCTCGGCGTGCGGGCGTCGGCGCCGTGGCTTCTGCCTGGCGTGAAGTCGACGAGCTACGCGGTGAACATGGCTGCCGAGGCGGAGGCGCGGCGGCGCGGCGCCGACGAGGCGCTGTTCGTCGATCCGGACGGCGTCGTGCTGGAAGGAACCGTCACGAACGTCTGGTGGCGGCGTGGCGACACCCTCTACACCCCGGCGCTGGACCTCGGGATCCTGGCGGGCGTGACACGCGCTGCGCTGCTCGAGCTCGCACCGGAGCGGGGCTATCGCGTCGAGGAAGGCGCCTTCCCGCTCGCCGACTTGCTCGCGGCAGAGGAGGCCTTCACGTCGTCCTCGATCCGCGAGCTGATGCCGCTCGTCGAGATCGACGGCCGGGATCTCGGACGCGGTCCTGCATGCGATCTCCTCCAGGCGGCGCTCCGCGAGAACGCAGCTAAGGTCTGACGATGGCGGAGACACCGGTGCGCCTCGGAGGCATGGCGCTGCAGAACGGCGTGCTCGTGCACGGCCCGACGGCGTGGGGCTGCGCGGTCCGGGACGAGAAAGGCGTGCTCCGCGTGGCCTCGGGTCGGAAACCCCACCTGGCTCCGGCCGCTCGCGCGCGGGTGCCCGTGCTGCGAGGGCCGATCGCGCTCGCCGAGGCGTTCGCGCTCCTGCCGATGGTCCGGCGAGCGCTGCCGCAGGCGCGCTTCCCGTTCGAGCGCCCGGCCGTCCTCGGCGGATTCCTGGCGACGACGGTGGCCGCGAAGCTGCTGCGCCGCTCGCCGTTGCCTGCCGGCACGCGTGAGGTCATGGCCGCCGGCCTCGCCTTCCTGCCTGCGGCACTCGCCCTGCGCGGGCCGAATCTCGCCGCGTACCACGGCGCCGAGCACATCTCCATCGGGACGTACGAGAACGGCGGCACGCCGGCGCCGAAGGAGCATGCCCGCTGTGGCTCGCAGCTCATCGCACCGATGGTCGCCTCGTCGCTCGCCGCGAACATCGTCGCTGCGAAGGCCCCGGCGGGAACGCGCGGCGTCGCGCGGCTCCTGGGCACGGCGGGCGCGATCGGAGGCTCGATCGAGGTCTTCTCCTGGGTGGCGCGAAACCCGGAGCACCCGGTCGCCCGCATGCTCGCGCGGCCCGGGTTCGAGATCCAGCGACACCTCTCGACGGCGGAGCCCTCGCACGACCAGGTCGAAGTTGCGAACGCAGCGCGCGACGCCTGCCTCGCACTCGAGAGTCCGGTCGACGAGCCGGTCAGGCCCGAAGAAGCACTCGCTTGAGCGTCCTCTAGGCGCTGCCGATACCGAGGGTGGTGGACCTCGAGAACACGCTCCTGACCTGGCTTCCGATCGTGTTCTTCGGGATCGTCATCATCCTGCTGCTCTACACGCTCCGCTTCATGCCACGTGCGAAGCCGGCTCCGGTCGTCAGGGGAGCGCAGGTCGAGGTGTCCTGGGCGGACGTCGCCGGCCTCGACGAGGCCAAGGAGGAGCTCGCGGAGGTCGTCGAGTTCCTGCGTGACCGCAAGCGCTTCGAGCGGCTCGGAGCACGCGTGCCGCGCGGCATCCTGCTGCACGGCCCGCCCGGGACCGGGAAGACGCTGCTCGCGAAGGCGGTTGCGAGTGCGTCGGGCGCGAACTTCTACTCGCAGAGCGCCTCGTCGTTCGTCGAGATGTTCGCCGGGCCTGGGCGCGGCGAGGATCCGCAAGCTGTTCCGGGAAGCCCGCAAGCACGCTCCCGCGATCGTCTTCATCGACGAGCTCGACGCGGTCGGGACGGCGCGCGGCGGCAGCGGCGTCCACCGCGAGCACGACCAGACGCTGAACCAGCTGCTCGTCGAGCTCGACGGCTTCGACGCACGCGACGAGGTCGTCGTGATGGCGGCATCGAACCGCCTCCAGGATCTGGACGCGGCGCTGCTGCGTCCGGGACGCTTCGACCGCCAGGTGCTCGTCGCCGCGCCAGACGTGGCGGGACGCGAGGCGATTCTTCGCGTCCACACGCGTGACAAGCCACTCGCCTCGGACGTGGATCTCGCCGCGATCGCCCGGCACACCTCGGGGCTCACCGGCGCCGACCTCGCCAACCTCTGCAACGAGGCTGCGATTCTCGCGGGGCGCGCGACGGCGCAGCACATCCACCAGGCCGACTTCGACGCTGCCATGGAGCGCATCGTCGCCGGGCTGCAGCAGCGGCGCGTCGTGTCCGAGAAGGAGAAGCGGATCCTCGCGTTCCACGAGGCGGGACACGCCGTCATGTCGCACCTCGTCGGCGACCTCTTCCCCGCGCAGAAGGCGACGATCGTCTCGCGCGGCGACTCTCTCGGCTACACGCTGAACATCCCAGCGGAGGATCGCTACCTGCACACGCGCGAGGAGTTCGTCGACCTGATGATGGTGTACCTGGGCGGCCGTGCGGCCGAGGAGGTCGTCTTCGGTCGCATCACGAACGGCGCGGCGAACGACCTCGAGCGCGTGACCGAGATCGCCCGCTCGATGGTCTTCGAGTTCGGGATGTCCGAGGTCGCACCCTCGCGGACGATGCGCGCGGACAACTACGCGCTCTCCGAGGAGACGAAGCGGCTTCGCGACTCCGAGCAGGCCAGGCTCACCGATCGCGCGTACGAGGAGGCGAAGCGCCTGCTGCAGAAGCATCGCTCCTCGCTCGACCGCGTCGCGCAGGCGCTCCTCGAGAAGGAGACGCTCGATCGTGCGGAGCTCGAGGCGCTGCTCGCCGACGTCGCCCCGGAGTCGCGCGCTTCCGAGACGATCGGAACCGTGCGCGCATTGCCGCTCCGCGACTGAGTAGCATCGCGCGGGTGCGCGTGCAGGGGATTCATCACCTCGGCTTCGCCGTCGACGACCTCGACGAGGCAATTGCGACGTACGAGAAGCTCTTCGACGCGCGCATCGAGCATCGCGAGCCACTCGTGGAGCAGGGCGTCGAGGCCGCGTCGCTCCTCCTCGGCGACGGCCGGGTCGAGCTCCTCACGCCGACCGGCGAGGACACGCCCGTCGGTCGCTTCCTCGCGCGGCGAGGGCCGGGGATGCACCACGTCGCGCTCGCGACCGACGACATGCGTAAGGCGCTCGACCAGCTCGCGGGCGCGGGCGCTCAGCTCGTCGACGACGTGCCACGCATAGGTCTCTTCGGCCTCGAGTTCGCGTTCGTCCATCCCGATTCCGTCCACGGCGTTCTCACGGAGGTGGTTGCGAGTGGCTGACGACAGCTTCGTACGGATCGAGGTCGGGCTCGAAGGAGGCCAGATCCTGAGCGCGCTCGTGACCCCGGAGAGCGCCGAGGCTCTGGATACCGCGCTCCGCTCGGGAGCCGGCGGCGTGACGGTCGACCTGCAGGCCGAGGACGGCGTTCTCGTCCTCGTCCTCCTCGCGTCCTGTACACGAAGCGCTTCGCCCGCGAGACCCGCGCCGGCTTCGGCGTCGAGTAGCTCCGCGTGGCTCTGCGGGTCGGCATCGTCGGCCTTCCCAACGCGGGGAAGACGACGCTCTTCAACGCGCTGACGCATGCCGGCGCGCAGGTGACGGCCTACTCGGACGTGACGCAGAAGGCCAACGTCGGCATGGCGGTCATCGCGGACGACCGCCTCGACCGCCTCGCCGCGGTCGTGGGCTCGAAGAAGGTCACGCCGGCCGCCATTCGCGTAGTCGACGTTCCCGGGAAGGCGGAGATCCCCGGCGAGCTTCGGCAGGCGGATGCACTGCTGGCGGTGCTGGACGGGTTCTCCGACGACGCCGATGCCGCTGGCGACCTGGAGACGCTGGGCCTCGAGCTGGTCGTCGCAGATCGCGACCACGTCGAGCGGCGCCTCGAGCGGGTGCGCAAGGAGGCGAAGTCGGGAGATCGAGCCAAGCGCCAGGAGGTCGAGCTCCTGGAGCGGCTCCTCGAGCACCTCGACGCGGGGCATCCGCTCTCCGAGTGGCCGGGCGAGCTGGCTCCCGATCTCGAGCCGCTGACGACCAAGCCGCTCATCCCGCTCGAGAACGGGCCCGGCGGAGTGGACTGCGCCCTCGAGATGGAGCTGGCCGAGCTTTCGGACGAGGAGGCGGCCGAGTTTCGCTCGGGCGCGTCTGCACTCGACGAGGTCGTGCTGCGATTGAAGGAAGCGCTCGGGCTCATCGCGTTCTTCACCATCGGCGACACCGAGGCGCGCGCGTGGACACTCCGGTACGGGGAGACTGCGCTCGACGCTGCGGAGTCCATCCACACGGACATCGCGCGCGGCTTCATCCGCTGCGAGACGATTCGCTGGGACGACCTCGTCGAGAGCGGCTCCCACGCCGAGGCTGCGCGCCGCGGCCTGCAACGCCTCGAAGGGAAGAGCTACGTCGTCGAGGACGGTGACGTCCTCAACGTGCGCTTCAACGTCTAGGAGGGCTCGGCGGGGCGTTGCTCGAGCCGACCTGCCGCGAGCGCGGCGAGCCACAGGACTGCGAGCACGACGAGAGCGGCTCCGAGCGGGCGAAGCAGGCTCTCGTCTCCGAGCGCGTCGAGCGGAACCGCCGCCGTTGTGACGACGGAGCCGTCACCGCCGGCGGTCGCGATGAGCACCGTCGCGAGGACGCCGCCGAGGAGGGCGGCGACGACCGCGCCCAGGTACAGCGCGCGAGAGACCGGGTTCAGCGTTCGCACGGCCAGTGTCAGGCCCAGCACCACGAGTGCGAAGAACGTCCAGACGAACGCGATTCCGGCGACCTTTCCGTACGCCTCGCTGTCGATCTCGAAGAGCATCGCGAGCACGAGCAGGTCGATCGCGATCCCGGCGACGACGAGCGCGCACAGCGAGACGAGCTCCATGCGCTGCGCGCGAGGCAGGCGAGCGCACACGCGACGGTTCCGCCCGTGAAGAAGACTGCCGCCGTCACGCCGAACCCGATTGCCATCGCGCCGGCGTCGCTCTCCGCGTCGAGAACCGCGATGAGACCGACGACGCCTGCGAAGCCGAGCGTGACGAGCGCGACGACGATGCCCAGGTCGAGAGGCGAGCTTCCCGTCGTGGCGGGTTCGTCCATCGCGCGCGGATTCTGTCTCGCCCGGCGTTCTCCTCCGGTCAGCCCGCGGCGACGAGCGCCGCACCCGAGATCGCGACGACTCCACCGACCCGCTTCGGCGTCGTCAGTCGCTCGTCGAGGACGATGCGCGCGAGGAGGACGGTCACGATCGGATAGAGCGCGCTCAGCACCGCGACGATCCCGACGGAGCCCTGCGTGGAAGCCACTGCGACGAGGACGTTCGCCAGCGTGTCGGCGACGCCGATACCGACGAGGATCGGAAGCAGCCCGCGAGGCGGCCGCAACGACGTCGACAGCACCAGAGCGGCGAGGACAGCGAGCATCACGGACGTGGCTCGGGCGGCGACGACGGCCCAGGCGGCGCTCTCGTCCGCTCCCGCGTCGAGCCCGACGACGAAGAGTCCGAAGCCGAGCGCCGCGATCAGGGCCAGCCCGACGCCGCTCGCGACCCGACCACCACCCGCGGAGGAAGGCTCCCGGGAGAGCGTCACGATGCCCGCGAGCACGAGCGCGATCCCGATCCACTGCAAGGCCGCGGGAAACGTCCCCTGGACGGCGTCCGCCGTGAGACCCACGACCGGCGATGCAGCCGAGATCGGCGCCACGATGCCCATGGCGCCGACCGCGAGCCCGCGATAGAGCGCTCCCAGGCCGACGAGTCCGGCGACTCCCGCACCCACGGCCGGCAGCAACTCTCCGACGCCCGGGAACGCGTCACGTGTGACGAGCACCCACAGCAGGACCCCGGCGAGGCCGATCGCCTGGGAGATCGCGAGCACGACGATGACGGCCAGGCGACGCGCCGCGAGCCCGCCGAGGAAATCGCCGACGCCCCACCACAGGGCGCCGCCGAGCGCGAGAACTGCGGCCAACGCTCAGTCGCCGACGGGACGCGTGGCGGCCTGTGCGTCGAGCTGGTTCGCGTGGTAGAGGACGGCCGCCTCGGCCGTTCTGAGCCGCGGGGCGGTCGTGGTGGCATGCGATCGCGTGCAGCAGCTCGGCGGACACGGCCGGGTCGAGATCGCGCGAGCGCTCTTCGACCATGCGCAGACCGAGGTGGACGTGACCGAGCAGGCGGCCCTCCTCCGTCTGCCGGAACGAGGGGCCGCGCTCGAGCTCGCGGATGCGTCCGATGTCGTGCAAGAGCGCGGCGGCGAGCAGGAGATCGAAACGGAGGCGCGGGTGGAGCTGTGAGGTCTCGCGACAAAGTGTCGCCGCACCGACCGTGTGCTCGAGGAGCCCGCCTGCATAGCCGTGGTGCCCGTCGGGGCCAGCTGCCGGAAGCGCGCGGAGCGCGGCGCGGATCTCGGTGTCGCGCACGAAGGAGTCGACGACCTCCGACAGACCCGAGTGCGAGATCTCCGAGGCGAGGAACTCGAAGAAGCCGTCGAGCTCGTCCGCGTCACGCCGAAGCGTGGGGGTCAGCGAAGCCGGATCGGTGGCCTCCGCAGCCTCGACGGCCCGCACCTGCACCTGCAACCTCCCTCCGAACCGTTCGACGCGGCCGAGCACGTGCACCGCGTCGCCCTCCTCGAAGCGCCCGTCGAGGAGATCGACGTCGTTCCACACGCGCGCCTCGACACGGCCGCTCGCGTCGGCGAGCTCGAGAGCGAGGTAGGCGGCACCCGCGCGGGTGCGCTTGCGCTCCTTCTTCGTGACGGCGAAGACGCCCTCGACCGTCCTGTCCTCGGCGAGCTCCGCGATCGTGGTCACGCCCCGAGTCTATGAGCAGAAGCCGTTGGTACGCTCGCCGCGATGGCCGACGTCCAGCCGTTCCGCGCCGTCCGCTACACCGGGCGCGGCCGGAGCGCCGGCGGACCTCGTCGCACCGCCGTACGACGCCGTCTCGGACGACGAGCGCGGGCAGCTGTACACACGCAGCCCGTACAACGTCGTCCACGTCACGCTCCCCGAGTCCGCCGACGAGGCGGGGCGCACGTACCGCGACTGGCTCGCGGACGGGATCCTCGAGCAGGACGACGAGGAGTCCGTCTGGCTCGCGGTCGAGGAGTTCGTCGGGCCCGACGGCGTTGCGCGCGAGCGTCACGGCGTGATCGTCTCGCTGGCGGCGACTCCGTACGAGGCGGGAGGCGTGTTGCCGCACGAGCGCACGCATCCGCGCATCCGTGCGGAGAGGAAGCGGTTGCTGGACACGACCCGCGTCCAGCCGGAGCCGATCCTCCTGCTCGCGGATTCGCAGCTCGACCTTTCCGTTCCCGGTACGCCGGCAGAGGTCGAGGTGGACGGCACGCGACTGTGGCGGTTGCCACCGCGCGGCGCGGAGGGCCTCGGCGACGCGCAGCTCCTCATCGCCGACGGTCACCACCGCTACGAGAGCGCCGTCGAGCTCGCCGACGAGCTCGAGACGGACGTTCGCATCATGGCTCTCGTCGTGCCGACGGAGGATGCCGGCCTGCAGCTCTTTCCGACCCACCGCGTGTTCTCGAATCGCCCGGATGTCGCGAGTGGCGGCGACGTGGAGCCGTGTGCGGATCTCAGCGAGGCGCTCGCTCGCCTCGAGAGTGAGTCCTACGATCGCGCGGCGGCGGTCAGGTATCGCCGCGACGGCGTCGAGATCGTCCACGGCAATGAGGGCGAGCTCGACGTCGAGCTGGTCGACCGTTACGGGCTCGACGGGATCCGGTACACGCCGCGACTCGACGAGGCACTCGCAGCGGTGGACGGTGGGGCTGCCGACGCCGCGTTCGTCCTCCGCAGGCCGAGGGTCGAGGACGTGTTCGCCAGCGCGCGCCGCGGCGCGCGCATGCCGCCGAAGAGCACGTACTTCTTCCCGAAGCCCCTCTCGGGCCTTCTCTTCCACCCCATCGCCGGGTGACGCAGTGGCTCGACACCTGCCGGCTCTGCGTGGCCGACATTCGCGATGTGCTCGAGCGCCTTCCGACGCGGGAGGAGCGGGAGCCCGTTCTCCAGCTCGGCCAGGGAGGCGACGACACGACTGCGATCGACCAGGCGGCCGAGGACGCTGTCGTCGCGCGACTCGCGGCAACGGGCGAGGACTTCGTGCTCGTGTCGGAGGAGCTCGGCGAGCGGGCGTTCGGCTCGGGCGGTCCGAGGCGCGTGGTGGTCGACCCCATCGACGGCTCCGTGAACGCGAAGCGCGGCATCCCGTTCTTCTCCCTCTCGCTGGCGCTCGCCGAGGGGCCGACGATGGGCGATGTCGTGTTCGGTTACGTCTACGACTTCGGCTCCGGGGAGGAGTGGACGGCCGAGCGCGGCAAGGGCGCGTTTCTGAACGGAGCTCCGCTCCACGGTCCGCTGCCCAAGTCGGAGATCGAGATCCTCTCGTTCGAGGGGACGATCACCGAGACGGTCGCCGAGCGAATCGAGGCGGTCCGAGGACTCGCTGCGCGCGTGCGCGTCATGGGGTCTCTGGCGTTGTCCCTCTGCCACCTCGCGGCAGGCCGTGTCGACGGCGTCGTCTCGCTCAAAGCCGCGCGCTCGGTGGACATCGCGGCAGCCCAGCTCCTGGTGCGCGAGCGCGGTCTCGCGATCGAGCTCTTCGAGGATCCGCCGTTCGACGCGGCACCGCTCGATCTCGGCGTGCGTTCGCGCCTCGCCGCCGCGGGGTCGCCGGAGCTGGTTGCGAAGCTCGCCGCTGCGCTGAGCTAGGCGGACCCCACGTCTCGGACCGCGGTCGCCACCGTCTGGGTCGCTGTCGACCGCTGCTAGCCTCGCAAGCGTGAGGCCCGACCGCGACGCGATCCTGAAAGCGCTCGAGCAGGTCATCGACCCCGAGCTGAAGAAGCCCGTGACCGAGCTCGACATGGTGCGGGACGTGCTCGTCGAGGAGGACGGGTCGGTCTCCGTCACCATCGCGCTGACCGTCGTGGGCTGCCCGCTACGGCATGCGTTCGAGGAGCAGGTGTCGCGCTTCGTCGGCGAGGTTCCCGGAGTCACGCGCGTTCGCCTCGGCTTCGACGTCATGACGCCCGAGGAGAAGTCCGCACTCGTGACGCGGCTCCGCGGCGGCCACTCGGCCGACCGCACGATCTCGCTCTCGGCCTCGACTCGCGTCCTTGCCGTCGCCTCGGGGAAGGGAGGCGTCGGCAAGTCGACGCTCACGGCGAACCTCGCCTTCGCGCTCTCGGAGCTGGGCGAGCAGGTCGGTGTGCTGGACGGCGACATCTACGGGCACTCGATCCCGCACATGCTGGGCGTCCACCAGAAGCCGATCGCCGTCGACGAGATGATCGTTCCGCCCGTGCGAGGCGAGCTCAAGCTCATGTCGATCGGGTTCTTCCTCGACGAGAACGCGCCGATCATGTGGCGCGGCCCGATGCTGCACAAGGCGCTCGAGCAGTTCCTGTCGGACGTCCACTGGGGCGATCTGGACACCTTGCTCGTGGACATGCCGCCGGGGACGGGCGACGTGGCCATGTCCCTGGGACAGCTGCTGCCGCGCGCCGAGGCACTCGTCGTCACCACCCCGCAGCCCGCTGCGCAGCAGGTCGCGGTGCGCGCCGCGCAGATGGCGCAGAAGACCGGGATGCGCCTGATCGGCGCGGTGGAGAACATGTCGTACCTCGTCGGGACCGGACAGGAGCTCTTCGGCTCGGGCGGAGGGCAGGATCTCGCCGACGAGGTCGGCGTGCCGCTCCTCGCGCGAATCCCGCTCGATCCGGCGCTGCGGGAGTCGGCGGACGAGGGGCGCTCGGTGCTCGAGACCGCGCCCGACTCGGAGGCCGCCGCGGCGATCCTTGCGCTCGCGCAGTCCGTCACCGAGTCCCGCGCGGGCACGATCCGCAAGCCGCTCACCGTTCTCTCGTAGAGTCGGCGCGTGGCCGGGGCCGCGTTCTTCGACCTCGATCGAACGTTGCTCTCGCGTTCGAGCTCGCTCGCGCTTGCCCGCCCCTTTCGCGAGCGCGGGCTGATCGGCAGGCGCCGGCTCGCCGCGGCGGCGGTCGCGCAGCTCGTCTTCGCGCGCTTCGGCGCCGGGAAGGGGCGTGTCGGGCAGACGGCTGACCGCGCGATGTCCCTCCTGGAGGGCATGCGGGTCGAGGAGATGCGCGAGATCGCCGCCGAGGCCTGGGAGCCGGTGTTGCGTCCGCTCGTCTACCGCGAGGCGCTCGATCTCGCGGCGGCGCACTCGGATCGGGGCGAGCCCGTGTTCATCGCCACTGCGGCTCTGGAGGAGATCGCGGAGACCATCGCCCGGGAGCTCGGGCTCGACGGCGCGATCGCGTCGCGAGCGGAGGTGCGCGAGGGCGTGTACACGGGCCGGCTCGAACGGCGCCTCGACGGCGTGGCCAAGGCGGAGGCGGTCGAGGAGCTCTCGCGCGCGAACGAGATCGACCTCTCCGAGTCGACCGCGTACTCCGACTCGCACTCCGACCTGCCGTTTCTCGAAGCGGTCGGACATCCCGTTGCGGTCAACCCCGATCGAGAGCTCCGTCGGGTGGCTGTTGAGCGCGGCTGGCCCGTGTCCCGATTCACGGCGAAGGCGTTTCCCGCCCGATGACGCAGGCGGACGCACGGCGCCGGCTGCTGGCTCTCGGCCTGGAGCCGTCGGCCGTGGAGACGCTCGTCGCCCACTTCGCCGACGCGGAGCGCCGCGGGAAGGCCGGTCACGGCTTCTCCCGCGTCGAGTGGCTCGAGACGCTCGAGCTCGATCCTCTCGCGCGGCCCGTTCTGCTCGAGGCGGAGGCGGGGTTCGAGCGCTGGGACGGTCATGGCGCGCTCGGCTATCTCGTGCTCGAGGAGATCGTGCGCGCGACGCTCGCGTATCCGCCCGAGCGCGCTCGGGTCGTGGTCGTCAGACGATGCTTTCCGACGGGCGTGCTCGGCTACTGGGTGCGGCGGCTCGCCGGCGAGGGGCTCGTCGCCGCCCTGACCGCGACGTCGCCGCGACGGCTGCCGCATCCCGACGGCGGCCCGCCTCTCACCGGGACGAATCCGCTCGCGATCGCGATTCCGTCGAGCGACGGCAGGCCGATCGTCGCCGACGTCTCGATGGGTGCGGTGACGCACGGGGCCGTGCTCTCGGGCGAAGCACAGCCGGAGGAGCTGGTTCCGTTCGGCGGCGTGCAGGCACACAAGGCGTTCGCGCTCGCCGTCGGCCTCGAGCTTCTCGTCGGTGCGCTTGCCGGTTCCGAGCCTGGCGCGATCCTCCTCGTCGCGCATCCGGAGCACGACGTGGTCCCGGCGTTTCGGTCGCTCGCCGAGGGTAGACGCTTGCCGGGCGACTAGCCGGCCGGGAGATCGGGATTCAGCGCGCGCAGTTGCTCAGTCGCTCGCGCGGCGAAGTGCCTCCAGTACGACCGGGTCGATGGCGTCCGTCCCGTCGACGCGCTCCTCGAGGTTCCTCTCGCCGGCCCAGTCCTCGAGCCTGTCGAACCCGAGGACGGCGAGCCGGGTCTCGATCTCCCTGCGCAGGCCGTCGTCCACCTCGAGCCAGCGCGCGCGCGGCGTGGAGCCGAACAGCTCCTGGTGGATCGCGTACAGGCGTCGGAGCTCCTCGAGCGGGCGCTCGTGGTCGTCGATGCGGAGGTCGACGAGCACGTCGGACAGTCCGGCATACCCCTGCTCCGGCCCGACGACGAGAATCGCCGCCGACTGCTGCCCGCGCCGGTCGCCGCCGGCTGCCTGCGCTGCGTCGAGGCAGTCGAGCAGGCGCTCGGCCAGCGGCATCTCCGACGACGCCTCGAACGTGTCGGCGAGCGCGTCGACCGTCTCTTCCGAGACGAGGATGTTCCCCTGAGCCGCGTATCCGGAGCCCGTCCTGCCGCCCGCCCACTCGCTGCATCCCTCGCCCGTGTAGCTCGCCGCGCGGCCGAGCCCGTCGACGATCCCGAGCTGGCGCTCCGCGCGACCTTCGTCGGCGCCGGTCAGCTGTGCGACGACCTCCTCGGACGCGATCCCTTCTCGCAACAGGGCGAGCCCGTCCGGGCCGTAGCGCGGGTTTGCCCACGCCTGCGTCGCGACGGCGCCCACGTTCGGCTTCGCCCACGGCACGATCGCGCCCACCGCGAGGAACTTCGACTGCACGGCGACCCCCCACTGCTGCGCCTCGAGATCGCAGGCGCAGATCGAGTACGTGGAGACGAGCGGACCTAGCCGTAGGTCATCTCCGCGAGGTCGAGCGCCAGCAGCGACTCGTCGGTGACGAGCGCACAGGCGACGGGCCGAGCGAGAGCGCTGCGTGCACCTGCTCGGGAGTCGAGGCGCGGACGACGACGGGCGTTCCCGCGTGGTGGGCGTCGTGGATCGCCTTCACATCGGACACGTCGTCGAGCACCAGTGCACCCGAGAGGTCGACCGTGCCCTCGAGCGCGATCTCGGGCACCTTGCGTCCGGTCGCTCCGAACCAACGCTCGCGCATCAGAACGGAAGCGACTCGGCGGCGTCGGAGGCCGCGTCGAGGATCGGCTGGACGAGGATGAACGAGCCGACGGTCACGGCCACCGCCGCTCCGATCGCCAGGCCGAGCGCGAAGTCGCGAGGCGGTGAGCCGCCGGCAGGGGCAAGCCGCAGCTCGGGTCCGGAGCGCATGTAGATCCAGCGCACGACGTTGAGGTAGTAGGCGAGCGAGACGGCCGTGGCGGCGACTCCGACGAGGACGAGCCACCAGTCGCCCGCGTCGTAGGCGGCCGAGAAGACGAAGAGCTTCCCGAACAGCCCGCCGGTGAGCGGGAAGCCGGCCATGCCGAGCATGAAGGTCCAGAGCGCGATCCCGTGGTAGGGCCGCTCCCAGCCGAGGCCGGCGAGCGACTCGAGGGTCACGGCGCTTCCCAGCTCGCGCTCGCGCGCCGCGACGACGGCGAATGCTCCGACGGACATGGCGGAGTACGGGCACGAGGTAGTAGAGGAGTGCCTCGGCACCGCGCTCGGAGTCGGCTGCGATCGCGATGAGCATGAAGCCCGCGTGCGAGATCGACGAGTACGCGAGCAACCGCTTCACGTCGGTCTGCGCGAGGGCGCCGAGATTGCCCCAGACCAGGGAGATCACGGCGAGCACGGAAATCGTGATCGTCCACAGCTCGCTCTCGTCGGGGAACGCGGTCACGAGGAGACGCAGCAGCACGACGAGCGCCGCGGTCTTCGTCGCCGCGGACATGAACGCGGCGATCGACGTGGGCGAGCCCTGGTACACGTCCGGCGTCCACATGTGGAACGGCGCCGCGGAGACCTTGAACGCGAGGCCCGCGATGATCATCGCGAGGCCGGCGAAGAGGAACGCGTCGTCGCCTGCATCTGCTGCGGCGATCTCGGCGAAGCCGAGCTCCGAGGTGGCGCCGAACACGAGCGCGGAGCCGAACAGCAGCACCGCCGAGCCGAACCCGCCGACGATCAGGTACTTGAGACCGGCCTCGAGCGAGGTGGCCCGGGTCGTGTCGAGGGCGACGAGGATGTAGAGGCAGAGCGAGAACCACTCGAGCCCGAGGAACAGCGTCATCAGGTTCGACGCCCCGACGAAGAACACCATTCCCGCGCCCGCGGCGGTGAGAAGCGCCTGGTACTCGCTGGCGTGCTCGACTCGCTCGCGCCAGGACACGAGGACGACGGCGGCACCGGTGACGCCGACGATCACCTGAGCCAGCGCGGCCAGCTGGTCTCGCACCATCGAGCCGTCGAGCAGGACCTCCGGTGTCGCGACTGTCGGCGAAGACGTACCCGGCCAGGACGGCCGCGAGGACGAAGCCGACGATCGCCGCGACGGCGGCGACTGACTTCCGCATCCAGGCCGGAAGCAGCGCCGACAGGAGCGCGACGCCCGAAGCGCCGAGCAGCGCCAAGCGTCGGCGAGAGCGCGAACCAGTCGACGGACGGCGTATCGATCATCGGAAGCCCTCGGCGATCGCCTGCGCCGCGCCCGAGCCCGGGAACGAGCTCTCGCTCACGAGCGCGGGCCAGACGGAGAGGGCGAGAAGGCAGGCGACGAGCGGAAGCACGAGCGCGAGCTCGCCCGGGGCGGAGGTCGAGCGCCTCGTCGCGCACGGCGTGGCCGGGGCGCACGTGCAGGATCGCCGAGATCACGCGCAGCGTGTACATCGCCGCGAGCACGATCCCGAGTGCGACCACGACGGAGTACCCCCAGCCCTGGTCGTAGACGCCGGCCATGATGAGGAACTCGCCCGACGAACGTCACCGAGCCCGGGACGGCGAGCGCGATCATCCCGGCCACGAGGACGACCGTCGCCAGTGCAGGTCTCCCTCGCGCCATTCCGCCGAGTGCGTCGAGCTCGCCCGTTCCGCACCGGCGCTCGACCATGCCGACGAGGAGGAACATGCTCGCGGAGACGAGCGCGTGGGCGACGGACTGGAGCACGGCGCCGTCGAGGCCGAGATCGTCGAACGCGAAGATCCCGAGCGTGATCAGCCCCATCTGCGCCATCGACGAGTACGCGACGACGCCTCTCAGGTCGGGCGCACGGAAGGCGAGCAGCGAGCCGTAGACGAGCCCGGCTGCGGCGAGCACGAGGATCAGGCCCGAGAGATCGTCGGCAGGCTCCGGGAACTTCGGCAGCCCGATTCGCAGGAACCCGTAGATCGCCGTCTTCGAGACGACGGCGGACAGGACGGCCGCGACCTCGACGGGCGCCTCGCGGTACGCGAGCGGAAGCCAGCCGTGCAGCGGGAAGAGCGGCGCCTTGACCGCGAACGCGACCGCGAAGCCCAGGAAGATCCAGACGTTGTCGCTCGTCCCCGACTCGGTGAGCGAGAACGTCCCCTGGGTCACGCCGAACGCGACGACCGCCGCGAGCATCAGCAGCGATCCCGCCATCGTGTAGACGACGAACGTGAACGTCGCCGCCTGCCGTCGCGCCCCTCCCCACACGCCGACGAGGACGTAAAGCGGGATGAGCATCGCCTCGAACGACACGTAGAAGAGGAGGAGGTCCTGCGACGCGAACGTCGCGACGACCGCGCCCGTGAGGAAGAGCATGAGCGCGTGGTAGGCGCGAGGGCGGTCGCGCCCGACCCACATCGCGTATCCGATCGCGGCGGCGAAGACGATCACCGTCACGCCCGCGAGCCAGAGCGAGAAGCCGTAGAAGCCGACGGAGTACGAGATGCCGAGGCTCTCCACCCACTCGCGCGACGTGCCCAGCTGAAGCGCCCCGTCGTCGAAGTCGAACCGCGCCGCCGCGACGATCCAGAGCCCGACCTCCATGAGCGCGACGAGGAAGGCGAGGCTCGCCGTCGCCTGGCGTGGAAGAGGCGCGACTCCGACCACGAGCGCACCCGCGAGCGGCAGCAGGATGAGGGCGGTCGTCAGCATTCCCTAGCGCACCGCCACGAAGACGACGATCAGGACGGAGACGGCGAGCGCGATCGTGACGGCGTAGGTGCGCAGGAGACCGGACTGCACGCGCCCGACCTCGCCGCTCACCTGGATCGTCCCGGAGCCGATCTCGTCCAGCGAGCGCTCGACGACGGGTTCCTCGACGTTGCGCCTGAGCGCTGCCGAGAGCGCCACCGCGGGCCGGTAGAACAGCATGTCGTACAGCTCGTCGAAGTACAGCTTGTGCTCGAGCACGCGCCAGGCCCCCGCGTTCGTCACGAGCTGGCGGCCGCTCTGGAAAGCGCGACGGGCGATGAAGAAGCCGACGAGCGCCAGCGCGACGGCGATCGCGCTCGTCCCGTAGTCCTCGGTGACGGTCGCGTGTACGAGCGGTTCCGCGGTCTCGTCGATCCAGTGCAGGAACGGCTCCCAGACGCCCGGGATCACGACGAGGCCGCCGATGGTCGCGAGCACGGTGAGCACGCCGACCGGGACGAGCATCGAGCGCGGCCCCTCGCCGTGGCCTTCGTGCGCATGCTCCCTCACGGACGCACTCGGCTCGCCGTGGAAGACCGCGAAGTAGAGCCGGAACGTGTACAGCCCGGTGAGGAGCGCTCCGACGAGCCCGGCCGCGTAGAGCACCGCGCCCAGCGCGTCGTCACTCGCGAAGGCGGCGGCGATGATCCCGTCCTTCGACCAGAAGCCCGCGAAGATCGGGATGCCTGCGAGCGCGAGCGAGCCGACGAGGAAGGCGATGTGCGTCCTCGGCATCACGGAGCGCAGGCCGCCCATCTTGCGGATGTCCTGCTCGCCGCCAAGGTGGTGGATGACGAGGCCCGCGGACATGAAGAGCAGCGCCTTGAAGAAGGCGTGCGTCATCAGGTGGAAGATCGCGTAGCCGTACGCCCCGATTCCGGCTGCGACGAACATGTAGCCGATCTGGGACATCGTCGAGTAGGCGATGACGCGCTTGATGTCCCACTGCACCAGCGCGATCGCTCCGGCGACGAGCAGCGTGATCGCACCGAGGATCGCCGCGAGCGCCTGGACGTCGGGAGCGGCCTCGAAGATCGGGCTCGCGCGCACGAGCAGGTAGACGCCTGCCGTGACCATCGTCGCGGCGTGGATCAGCGCCGAGACCGGCGTCGGGCCTTCCATCGCGTCGGGGAGCCACGTGTGCAGCGGGATCTGGGCGGACTTCGCGACCGCGCCGCCGAGCAGGCCGAGCGCGACCAGGTTGACCGTCGTCGTCGAGAGCGAGTCGACCTCCTCGAAGACGCCGAGGTACTCGAGCGTGCCCGTCTCCCAGATCAGGAGCACGAGGCCGAGCGCGAGCGTCGCGTCGCCGATCGCGTTCATGACGAAGGCCTTCTTGGCGGCGGCCACGGCCTCGGGCCTCTGGTGCCAGAACCCGATCAGGAGGTAGGACGCGAGCCCGACGAGGCCCCAGCCGACGAGCAGGAGGAGGAAGTTCCCCGCCTGCACGAGCATGAGCATCGAGAAGACGAAGAGCGACATGTAGGCGAAGTAGCGACGCTCCTCGTCGTCGCCCTCCATGTAGCCCATCGAGTACCAGACGATGAGCCCGCCGACACCCGAGACGATGAGCATCATCGTGCTCGAGAGCGTGTCGAGCAGGATCTGCATCTCGACCTCGAGGTCGCCTGCGACGAGCCAGGTGTAGGCCGTCGAGACCTGCTCGCGGTCGGCTGGATCGGCCGCCCAGAGACCGAAGAACGCAACGACGAGCGCCGCCGAACGCGACGAAGGTCGTGAGCGTCGAGACCCAGCCGGCGGTGCGCCGCGAGATCGAGCCACCGGCGAACGTGATCGCGAGCGCGCCGGCGAGCGGCGCGAGCAGGCACACCCAGGCGCCGGCCGTCGTCATCCGCGCAGCGCGTTCGCCTGGTCGACGTCGAGCGCGATGCGGCGACGGGCCATCGCCACGATCAGCCCGAGCCCGATGGCGACCTCGGCAGCCGCGACGGCCATGACCGCGAGCGCGAAGATCTGGCCGTCGAGCTCGCCGTTCTGGCGCGCGAACGCGATGAGGGTCAGGTTCGCGGCGTTCAGCATGAGCTCGAGCGAGAGAAGGACGATGAGCGGGCTCCGGCGGAGCATGACGCCGAGTGCGCCGACGCCGAACAGCAGCGACGCCACGACGAGATACGCACCGATGTTCGGGCCGTCCATCAGTCCTCGCCGTCCTTCTCGGGCGTGGTGCCGAGGACGACTCCGCCGACGGCGGCGACGAGCAGCACGATCGAGGTGATCTCGAACGCGAGCACGTGCTCGGTCAGGAAGAGCTCGCCGATCGCGGCCGGGCTCCCGAACGAGCCGGTGATGTCGGCCTCGTCCTCGAGGTTGCTGCCCACGGTGAGCCCGAGCACGAAGACCTCGATCAGGAGCGCGCCCGCCGCGATGACCGCCGCCGTTCGCAGCAAGGGCGGCCCTCCCGCCCAGGGCGCGTCCGCCCTCCCGCCGAGGTACGCGACGACGAACAGGAACATGACCATGACCGCGCCCGCGTAGACGAGCACCTGCGCGGCGGCGAGGAACTCCCCCGACAGCAGGAGAAAGAGCACGGCGAGCGAGGCGAGGTTCCCGATGAGCGCGAGCGCCGAGTAGAACGGGTTCGTGAGGCTGACGACGGCGATGCCCGTCGCGAGGCACCCCCCGGCCGCGAGGAACCAGATCACCCACACCAGGAAGTTCCCCATTACTGCAGAGCAGAACCGCTCGCGCGGATCAGCTGGCTATTTGCTGGCCATGCAATCCCTAAAGGCGGTCGCTTCGCGACCGCTGCGTTGGTGGTTTCACGGCCGCAACTCAGCTAGAGGTCTTGTATGCGGGCTCGGGGGTGTCGAAGCGCGCGGGGTCGGCGACGGGCACGCGCTTGATCGGCTCCGCGAGGAGCATGTCCTTCGTGTAGATGAGGTCGTCGCGCGAGTACTCCGCGATCTCGAACTCGTTGCCGAGGGTGATCGCGTCGAACGGGCACGCGAGCTCGCAGTAGCCGCAGAAGATGCAGCGGCTCATGTTGATCTCGTAGATGCGTGCGTAGCGCTCGCCCGCGGAGACGCGGTTCTCGGCCGTGTTCTCCTCCGCGACCACGCGGATGCAGTCCGCCGGGCACGCAGCCGCGCAGAGCGAGCAGCCGACACACTTCTCGAGCCCGTTCTCGTGCTTCCACAGCCGGTGCCGCCCGCGGAAGCGCGGGTACACGGGGCGCTTGTACTCCGGGTACTGCTGGGTGATCGGCCTCCGGAAGATCTGCCGGAACGTCACGCCGAAGCCCTTGAAGGTGCTGAATGGCTGCGCCATCTAGAGCGCCACCACCAGGATCGCGGTGATGACCGCGTTGATCGTCGCGACGGGGAGCAGGACCTTCCAGCCGAAGCGCATCAGCTGGTCGTAGCGGAGGCGCGGCAGCGTCGTCCGCATCCAGATGAACACGAAGAGGAGGAGGGCGAGCTTGAGGAGGAACCACAGCGGCCCGGTCCAGCTCGGCCCGTCGAAGCCGGGACCGTGCCAGCCGCCGAGGAAGAGCGTCACGCACAGCGCCGAGAGCGTGATCAGGTTGATGTACTCGGACATCGAGTAGAGGCCGAAGCGCATGCCTCCGTACTCCGTGTGGTAGCCGGCGACGAGCTCCTGCTCCGCCTCGGGAAGGTCGAACGGCGCGCGAGCGGTCTCGGCGGTCCCCGCGAAGATGAACACGACGAGCCCGACGATCTGCGGCGCCGCGTACCACCACGTGTCGTCCTGCGCCGCGACGATCTCGGTGAGCGACAGCGTCCCGGCCATGATCACGACCCCGAGCACGCTGAGCGCCAGCGCCACCTCGTAGGAGACGAGCTGGGCGCAGGTGCGCATCGAGCCGAGCAGCGCGAACTTCGAGTCGGACGACCAGCCGCCGAGAATGAAGCCGTAGACCCCCAGCGAGCCGATCGCGAAGATCAGGATGAGGGCGATGTCGAGGTCGGCGACCTGGCCGGGGACGTAGACGCCCGCTATCTCCCAGCCCGGTCCGAAGGGGATGACGGAGAACGTGACGAGCGCTGTGAACGTCGCCAGGAACGGCCCGAGGATGAACGCCCAGTCGATCGCGGCCGCCGGCTGGAAGCTCTCCTTGTTCAGGAGCTTCAGCAGGTCCGCGATCGGCTGCAGGAGCCCGAACGGGCCGGCGCGGTTCGGCCCGTAGCGCAGCTGCATGCGCCCCATGATCTTTCGCTCCGCGAGGGTCAGGTACGCGAACGTGACCATCACGAGGTTGATGACGATCACGCTCATGATCAGGCTCACCCACCACTCCACCGGAGGCGTCACGGTTTCGTCACCTCCACGGCCGCGTGCAGGTCGGCCGCGTGCTCGTCGGCGATGCGTGCGACGCCCTCGACCAGCTTGCGATCGACCCGCGCGCGCAGCTCCACCGAGGTGCCGTTGGAGCGGACGAGGACGGTGTCGCCGGTCGCGAGCCCGCGACGCTCCGCGTCCGCAGCGGACAGCTCGACCTCGCGCTCCGGCCGCTGGAACTCGAGCTGCGGAACTCGCTCCACCGCCGGGCCGGAGAAGAGCGGCCTGTAGCGATGGAGGTGCAGGGCGCCCACGAACTGCTCCTCGGCGAACGTGGGCAGCGAGGCCGCGGCCGGCGGCGTCGCCGGAGCGGGCGGCTCGAACTCGCGGCGGGCAGGGAGCGGTGCTTCCAGCCCGAGGTCGTCGAGCGTGAGGTCCCGGTACAGGTGCGCCGCGACCTCCGCGAACACTCCCGCCGCATGCGGCGGGACGTCGACGTCGAAGCGGGCGGCCAGCTTCGAGATCCACGCGAGCTCGTCCGGGCAGGGAGGCAGCACGGTGCGACGCAGCCGCTGCACGCGCCCCTCGAGATTCATCGTCGTCCCGTCACGCTCGAGCGCCCCCGTCGCGGGAAGGATGAGATCCGCCCAGCCCGCGGCGAGCTCGTGGAACATCGTCAGCACGAGGACGTGCTCGGCCTTCTCCGCGAGCGCGCGCACCTCGGGGCTTGCGGCCGCGTCGTCGCCGGAGACGACGAGCAGCGAGATCGGCTCCGGGTTCGACTCGTCCGCGTCGGCGGCGACCGCCCAGCCGAGAGCGACGCCGCGCGAGTTCGGCTCCGCAGGCAGGTGGAACGCTCCGCAGCCGGGCTTGGCGTCGAACCCGAGCTCGTGCGCGAGCTCCGCGATCCGAGCGCCGCCTCCACCGCCGGGCCCGGACCAGACGAGGACGGCGCGCTCGGCGGCGCGGAGCCTCTTGCCGACGGCGCTGCGGGGCGCCGCGAGACCGCGGCACGCGTCGGCGGCACCGCCCGGCGCGACCTGGGTCGTTCCGCTCGGCGAGCAGACGACGATCTCGGCACCGCGCCGGCGTGCTTCCTTGATCCAGAGGTCGACGACGGGCGCGCGCTCGACGACCGGGTCGTCCCCGACGACGACGACGATCTCTGCGTCCGCGATCGCGCTCAGGGGCAGTCGGAACGCCTCGAGCGCGTCGGACGTCGCCTCCGGCAGGACGGCCGAGTGCGCTCCGACTCCTCTGCGCAGGAGCCGGCCGAGCGCGTACGCGATCTCGGTCGTCTCCGACCCGGAGAAAGCGGTCACGATCGCGCCGTCCGCCTCGCGCAGCATCTCCTCGGCCGTGTCGAGCGCCGCGTCCCAGTCGATCTCCTGGAGCCCCTTCGGCCCTCGCCGCAGCGGCGTCGTGATGCGGTCGTCTGCCCGCAGGTGCGGGTACGTGAACCGGCCCTTGTCGCAGATCCAGCCCCGGTCGACCTCCGGATGGTTGCGCGAGAGGATCCGCCTGACCTTCCCCTCGCGGATCGTCGCCGAGACGTTGCACCCGACCGCGCAGCCGGTGCAGACCGTCGGCACGTTCTGGATGTCCCACGGGCGCGCGTCGAAGCGGTAGAGCGTGGACGTCAGCGCGCCGACCGGGCACAGCTCGATCACGTTGCCCGAGAACGGCGAGCGGTACGGCTCGTCCTCGAACGTCGCGATCTCCGTGTGCGCGCCTCGGTTGCGCGCGATCAGCTGGCCGTCCTCGGACACGTCCTCCGAGAAGCGCGTGCAGCGGTAGCAGAGGATGCAGCGCTCGCGGTCGAGCGCGATGAGCGGCGACACCGGGATGGGCTTGTCCATCGTCAGCTTCTGGAACGACATCCGCGTGTTCCCGGGCCCGTACCGGAACGCGTGATCCTGGAGCGGGCACTCGCCGCCCTTGTCGCAGACCGGGCAGTCGAGCGGGTGGTTGACGAGGATGAACTCGAGCGTGGCCTCCTGGCCTTCCGCTGCCTTGGCCGAGGTCGCAGCCGTGCGGATCGACCATCCCGTCCGTGACCGTCAGCGTGCAGCCCGCCTGGAGCTTCGGCATGCCCTCGATCTCGACGAGGCACATGCGGCACGCGCCGACGGGCGCCCCGAGGCGCGGCTCGTAGCAGAACACCGGGATCTCGATGCCCGCGGCGATCCCGGCCTCGACGAGCCCCGTTCCCTTCGGCACTTGCACCTGGCGGTCGTCGACCGTGACGGTGAAGAGCTCAGACATGCGCGGCCTCGTGACCGTGGCGCTCGTGCATGGCGGAGGGCGCGAGGATCCCCTCGAGCGACGACTCGCCGTCGAACGGGCAGCGCCCGAGGTCGATGTGCGCCTGGTACTCGTCGCGGAAGCGGTCGACGTAGCTCAGCACGGCGATCGCGTCCGAGTCGCCGAGCGGGCACAGGCACTTGCCCATGATCCGGTCGCAGACCGAGAGCAGGAGGTCGAGATCCGGCTGCTCGGCCTTGCCCGTCCTCGATCTTCTGGAGGATCTGCGTGAGCCAGCGCGTGCCGACGCGGCAGGGCGTGCACTTTCCGCACGACTCGTGCTCGTAGAACTGCGAAACGCGGATCCCGAGCTGCACCATGCAGCAGCGGTCGTCGATCACGATCACGCCCGCCGAGCCGATCGAGGAGCCGGCCTCGACGAGCGACGTGAAGTCGAGCTTCACGTCGATCTCGGCCGGCGTGAGGACGACCGTCGACGAGCCGCCGGGGATGATCGCCTTCAGCTCGCGCCCGTTCGGGACCCCGCCGCCGATGTCGTAGACGAGCTCGCGGAGCGTGATGCCGTGCGGCAGCTCGTAGTTGCCGGGGTTCACCACGTCACCCGAGAGCGAGAAGACACGCGTGCCCGTCGAGTTCTCGACGCCGAGCTTCGCGTACTCCTCCGCGCCGAGGTCGAACACCGACGTCACGGTGGTGATCGACTCGACGTTGTTGACCGCGGTCGGCGCCGCGTAGAGCCCGGCGATGGCGGGGAACGGCGGCTTCGTCCTCGGCTGCCCGCGCCTGCCTTCGAGCGACTCGAGCAGCGCCGTCTCCTCCCCGCAGATGTACGCGCCAGCGCCGCGATGGAGCACGACGGTGACCCCGCCGAGGAGGTCGGCCTTGCGCATCGCCTCGAGCGAGTCGCGAAGCACCTCGAACTCGCGCTCGTACTCGCCGCGGATGTAGATGAACACGTGCTGCGACTGGATCCCGTACGCCGCGATGAGGCAACCCTCGAGGAAGCGGAACGGGACGCGGAGCATGATCTCGCGGTCCTTGAACGTGCCCGGCTCGGACTCGTCGGCGTTCACGACGAGGTAGTGCGGCTTCGGCAGCTGGTCCGGCTTGGGGACGAACGCCCACTTGCGGCCGGTGGGGAAGAACGCGCCGCCGCGGCCGCGCAGGCCCGACGCCTCGAGCGCCGCGATGACGTCGTCGGGCGGCCATCGCGCGCGCCTTGCGGAGCGCGCCGAAACCGCCCGCCGCCTCGTAGTCCTCGATCCGTGTGACCTCGCCTCCGTCGGTGCCGGCGAAGACGATCTGCGGATACTCAGGCAGGCGCAGCTCCTCGACGATCCCGGCCACGTCGTCGGGCTGCACGCGGAGCCGATGGCGGTTGTCGATCGCGACGACCGTCGCCCAGCCGCAGCCGCCGAGGCACTCGACGGTCCCGAGCGTGAAGGCGCCGTCCTCGGAGGTCGAGCCCGCCTCGACGCCGAGCTCGCGCTCGAAGTTCTCGAGCACCTGCTGTGCGCCGGAAAGCGCGCACGAGACGTTCGTGCAGACCTCGACCAAGGTGCGGCCCGCCGGCTCGAGCCGATACTGGTCGTAGAAGGTCGCGATCGAGAGGCAGTACGCCGGGGTCAGATCGAGCGCGTCGGCGACCTCGCGGAACGCCTCCGGGGGGAGCCAGCCTCCGTGCTCCTCCTGTGCGAGCCGAAGCGCAGGCATGACCGCGGAGAGGGAGTCGGGATAACGCTTGCGCAGTTTCCGGATCTTCGGCCGCGACGCTCATGAGCCGCCAGGCCTGATGCGAGCGTTGCTCATCGGTCGGCGTCTCCCATGACCGGGTCGAGCGACCCCGCGACGGCGATCAGATCCGCGATCAGGCACCCCTGCACGACGGTCGCCGTCGCCTGCAGCGCCGCGAAGCTCGGTGCGCGGAACTTCACGCGCCACGGCCGCGGCCCACCGTCGGAGACGAGGTAGCAGCCGGCCTCGCCTCGGGGCGATTCGATCGCGACGTAGACCTCGCCCTCGGGCACGGAGAAGCCCTCGGTGACGATCTTGAAGTGGTGGATCAGTGACTCCATCGACGTGTGCAGCTCGTGCCGCGGCGGCAGCACCACCTTGCGGTCGTCGGCGACCCACGGCTCGCCGTCCGTCTCATCGAGGCGATCGAGGCACTGCTGGACGATGCGCACCGACTCGCGCATCTCGTCCATGTGCACCTTGTAGCGGTCGTAGACGTCGCCGATTCGGATACACGGGCACGTCGAACTCGACCTCGTCGTAGGCGAGATAGGGCATGTTCTTCCGCAGGTCCCAGTTCACTCCGGCGGAGCGCAGCATCGGGCCGGACTGTGCGAGCGCGAGAGCGTCGTCCGCCGACAGCGGGCCGATTCCCCTCGTGCGCTCGAGCCAGATCGCGTTGCGGTCGAGGAGCGCCTCGTACTCGTCGACCGACTTCGGCATCTGCTCGCAGAACTTCCGCGCCTCGGCCGTGAAGGCGGGCGGGAGGTCCTCGGCGAGGCCGCCGACCTGCACGTAGCGCGTGTGCATCCGCGCTCCACCTGCCATCTCGAAGAGGTCGAGGATCGCGTCGCGGTCGTCGAAGCAGTACCAGAAGAGCGAGATCGCGCCGAGCTCGAGCGCGGAGGTTCCGAGCCAGACGAGATGCGAGTGGATGCGGTTCAGCTCCGCCATCGCCATGCGCGCCCAGATCGCGCGGCGCGGCACCTCGATCCCGAGCAGCTTCTCGATCGCGAGCACGTACACGAGCTCGTTGGCGTGGAAGGAGACGTAGTCGATCCGGGGCGCGTACGTCACCGACTTCCACCAGGACTTCGCCTCCATGTTCTTCTCGAAGCCGGTGTGCAGGTAGCCGATGACGGCGCGGATGCCGGCGACCGTCTCGCCGTCGAGGTCGACGACCAGGCGGAGCACGCCGTGCGTCGAGGGGTGGTTCGGGCCGAAGTTGATCGTGAGGATGTCCTCGAGCCGGTGCTTCTCGGGGTCGATCTCGAGGATCGTCGGGACGGGGTGCGGGATGCGGGTCCCTTCGTAGATCCGCGTCGAGGGCAGGACGGTCATGCGACTTAGTCCTCGTCCGAGAAGCGGACGGGCTCGCCGCCGAGCGGGTAGTCCTTGCGCAGCGGGTGCCCCTCCCAGTCCTCGGGCATGAGGATCCGCGTGAGGTTTCCGTGACCCTCGAAGGGGATGCCGACCATGTCCCACGCTTCGCGCTCGAACCAGTCGGCGGCGGGCCAGACCGGCAGCACGCTCGCGATCGGCTCGCCGTCGTCGAGCCAGACCTGCACGCGGAGCCGCGCGGGGTCGTCTCCCACGCGGAGAAGCTGGTACGAGACCGCGAAGCGCTTCGGCTTCGGGTCCGGGAGGCGCTGGAGCCCTCGCGTCCCGGGATCGTTCAGATCCCGGCCCGAGGCGGTGCCGATGTAGCCCGCCACCTCCTCCTCGCCCCAGCCGAGGTAGTCGGCGGCGGCGATGTCGGACAGGAAGTTGAACCCGTGCTCGTCGCGGAGGAAGTGCACGCTTCGACGAGCCGCGCGGGATCGACGACCAGGGTCGTCTCGCCGAACGACTCGCGCGTCTCGACGACGCCGGGCACGCCGGCGTACGACGTCACTCGGCCACCCCGCGGATCCGGTACGCGGGCGGAACGCCGCCCCGGATCTTCTCGTGCAGCCGGATGATGCCCTCCATGAGCGCCTCGGGCCGCGGCGGACAACCGGGCACGTGGACGTCCACGGGGACGATCTTGTCGACGCCCTGGAGGATGGTGTAGTTGTTGAACATTCCGCCCGAGCTCGCGCAGGCGCCCATCGCGATCACCCACTTCGGCTCGAGCATCTGGTCGTAGACCTGCCGCAGCGGCGCCGCCATCTTGTGGGTCACGCGGCCCGAGACGATGAGCAGGTCGGCCTGGCGCGGCGACGACGAGAAGCGCTCCATCCCGAAGCGCGCGATGTCGTAGCGCGAGGAGACGATCGACATCATCTCGATCGCGCAGCAGGCGAGCCCGAACGTGTCCGGCCAGACCGAGTTGGACTGCGCCCACGCGACCGCCTTGTCGACCGTCGTCATGAGGAGCGCGTCCTCCATCTCCTGCACCTCGCGCTCGAAGACGCCCGGGCCGCGTTCCGGCCACAGCACGCGCTCCGACTGCAGGCCCGCCTTCGCCAGAGGCCGATCGCTGATCACGGGCAAGTCGCGTCGTAGCGCTCGCTCAGGCAACGTCATCCCTCCCTCTGGCGGCTGCAAAGCGGCGCCATGCGGCGTCCTCGGTCGCGCCCATATCGCTGCGGATATGGGCGCTCCCTGCGTCCTTGCCTGGCTTGCTTTTCGCGCGCCAGAGGCAGGGCAACGTCACCTGAGCAAGCGCTAGTGCCAATTCAGCGCGCCCTTCCTCCACACGTAGACGTACGCGACGCCCAGGATCGCGACGAACACGAGCAGCTCACCGAGCCCGAACCAGCCGAGCGCATCGAGCTGAACGGCCAGCGGGTACAGGAAGACGATCTCGATGTCGAAGAGGATGAACAGGATCGCCGTCAGGTAGAAGCTGACGGTGAAGCGGCGATCCCGGCTCGGCGCGCCCTCGGAGACACCCGACTCGAACGGCAGCATGCGCTGCCTTCGTGCGCGCGACCGGACGGCGCGGGAGGATGAACGACATCGCGATCATGGTCGCCGGGATGACTGCCGCGAACAGCGCGTAGAAGAGGAAGGGCAGCCAGTTCGAAAGCAGCGGTTCGACTCCCGGGTCGGACGTCGGACGTCTCTCTCGCTCGAAACCTAGCACTCCCCCTTCCGGCGCACGAAGGGATCGGAAATCCCGCACAGAATGAGCGATACGAGTGTCACAAAGTCGGCACCGGAGCCCGCCATCTCGTCCGCTACCATGAGCCCGTGGCAACCATCGAGCACCCCATCGACACCCTGATCTCGCTGACACCCGTCGCGGCGTCGAAGATCAGGGAGCTCATGGCCGAGGAGCCGGATTCCGAGACGCTCGTGCTCCGGGTGGCCATCCAGGGTGGCGGGTGCTCCGGGTTCCAGTACGGGCTCGGATTCGACGCGGGCGCGGCCGAGGGCGACACGGAGCTCTCACTCGAGGGCATCAAGGTCGTCGTCGACCCGTTCAGCGCCCCCTACCTGCAGGGCACCACGATCGACTTCCTCAACACGATCGAGGAGTCGGGCTTCAAGATCGACAACCCGAACGCCGTCTCCTCGTGCGGCTGCGGCCACTCCTTCCAGGTCGAGGAAGGCGAGGAGCTGCCCGAGGGCACCGAAATGGGTGGCTGCGGCTCCGGTTGTTCGCACTGATGCGCAAGCGCATCAGTGGTGGCTGCTCGCACTGACGCTCTCGCGTCGTCACCTCTTGAGTTCGTCCTGAGAGCTGTCGTAGGCTCGCGCAGTCACCTGACCGGGAGGAACGCGTGAGGACCTTCTACTGGGCGTGGGCAATGATCCTGTTCGCAGCGATCATCGTGCAGATCGGGCTAGCCGGCTACGGCGCGTTCTATGCCGCGAACAAGCTCGAGGACGAAGGATCCACCATCGACGAGGACGTGTTCTTCGACGGGTTCGGCCTTCACGCCGGCTGGGGCTACCTCGTCATGCTGCTCGGGCTGATCTTCATGGTGATCGGGCTCATCGCGGGGATCGGCAAGTGGCGTCTCGGGCGGCACGGCATGCTCTTCCTGCTGCTCTTCGTCCAGCTCTGGCTCGCCTGGATCGGCTTCGAGCTGCCGTTCCCCGTCGGGTTCCTCCATCCCATCAACGCCGTCGTCATCACGGCTCTGTGCGGGTGGATCGTCTGGGACGAGTGGCAGCTCTGGCGCGCGCGGAAAGCCGGCGCGGCTGCGGCACCTGCTCCCGCGTAGCTACTCCGGCTCGTTGTGGTGCTCGGCGCCGACGAGGAACGGCGTCGAGACGCCTGCGTAGGCGACGTGCATCGTGAGGCCCTCCGCCGCATGCGGCAGGTTGTGGCAGTGGTCCATCCAGATCCCGGGGTTGTCGGCGCGGAACGCGACCACGTAGCTCTCTCCCGGTAGCACGTTCAGCGTGTCCGACCACCACGGGCTTCCCGTGGCCGGCACGCCGTCGCGGCTGAGGACCAGCACATGATGGCCGTGAAGGTGCATCGGGTGCACCGAATCGGTGTCGTTCTCGATCCGGATCTGGACGAGGTCGCCCTTCTCGACGACGAACGTCGGGACGTTCGGGGTAGATCTCACCGTTGATCGCCCACTGCCGTCCCGGGCGACCGTCGAAGAAGCCGGGCTTGCGCGTGATCTTCAGCTCGAAGCTGCGGTCGAAGTCGCTCGACGCGTCGAACGGCGTCGGGGCCGGCTTGCCGTACGTGGCGGGGTCGAACTCGACTGTCGGCACGTCGAGGAGCGGGGTCTTGCGCCGCCTTGCATTCAGCGCGAGCCCCGCGTCCGCATCGTCCATCGACAGCCAGACCGGAACGTCGGGCACGGTGAGCCCGATGTCCACCCGTCCGCCTCCGGCGACGGTGATCGTCGTGTCCCTGAGGAACGTCGGTTCCTGGACATCGGTTCCGTCGATGGCGAGGACGAGGAAGCCCGTCGAGGGCTCGAAGACGTGCGGTGTCGAGTCCGAGTTGACGAGCCGATAGCGAACCATCGTGCCCGGCTCGACCGTGCGCTGGTCGATCCGAGCCAGGCCGTCCAGGGTCGGGACTCCTGCGTACGTGTGCGCGATGAGAACCTCGTCGAGATCCCACGCGGTTTTCTCGCGAGGCTCGATGACGAACGCGCCGAACAGACCGCGCCGCACCTCCTTCGAGGAGACCTGGTGCGTGTGGTACCAGAACGTGCCCACCTGCTCGGCTCGAAAGCGGTACGTATGGCGCTCGCCGGGCAGGACGGCGTTCTGCGTGACGCCCGCGACCCCGTCCTCGGCATTCGGGCACGTCGACTCCGTGCCAGTGGATGGTCACGCCCTGCTCGACGTCGGCGTTCGTCGAGCTCGACCTCGACGAGGTCGCCCTGCTGCACGCGGAGCTCCGGGCCTGGCGACGTCCCGTTGAACGTCAGAGCCTCGACGGTTCTCTCGGCGGAGAGACGGATCTCGGCGCTCCTCGCGGTCAGCTCGAAGCGGGCATCGGGCGAGCCCGACCTCGGGCCGTGCAGATCCTCCACGCTGGTCCCGCTGCGCGCCGCCGTGCGCGGCGTGCCCGGCCGGCTCGGCGCCGCCGCCGAAGTCGTGGTCGCCGAACGACATGACGTTGTAGGTCTCGGGCAGCCGGCTGTCGTACCACGCCTTGCCGAGGAAGCCGAGGACGGCAACGAGCAGGACGACGGCCGCGACGGCGGCGATCCGGCCCACGAGTCGCTTCGACACGGGCGGCATCGTACGTCGGTCCCTGAGCTCGGCTCCGTAGCATGGCCGCCGATGACGACCGATCGGAAAGTGCTGCGCGTGGCCGTCGTCGGGTCCGGCCCGGCCGCGTTCTACGCCGCCGGGCACCTGCTCGCGAGCGAGGAGCCGGCGGTCGAGGTCGACATGATCGAGCGGCTGCCCACGCCGTGGGGGCTCGTCCGGCTCGGCGTCGCGCCCGACCACCCGCAGCTGAAGACCGTCTCGCGGGCGTTCGAGAAGATCGCTGCACGGCCGGGGTTCCGCTTCCTCGGCAACGTCGAGGTCGGGCGAGACGTGACCCACGACGAGCTCGTCGCGTCGTACGACGCGGTGATCTACGCCGTCGGGGCGCAGACCGATCGCCGGCTCGGCATCCCCGGCGAGGACCTCCCCGGCTCGTGGGCGGCCACCGAGCTCGTCGCCTGGTACAACGGCCATCCCGACTTCCAAGACATCGTGTTCGACCTCTCCGGCGAGCGCGCCGTGGTCATCGGGAACGGCAACGTCGCGCTCGACGTGGCGCGCATGCTCGCGCTGACCCGCGAGGAGCTTGCGCCGACGGACACGACCGACGCCGCCATCGAGGCGATCGTCGGAGCGGGTATCCGCGAGATCGTCGTGCTCGGCCGCCGCGGTCCCGTGCAAGCGGCGTGGACCTCGACCGAGCTCGGGGAGATGGGCGAGCTCGCGGGTGCCGACGTAATCGTCGACCCGGCCGAGCTCGCGCTCGACGAGGCGAGCGAGGCGGAGCTCGAAGCGGGCTCGAACATCGTGCAGCGGAACGTCGAGATCCTGCGCGGCTTCGCTTCGCGAGCACCCGAGGGAAAGCCGCGCACCGTGCGGCTGCGCTTCCGCGTCTCTCCGGTCGCGATCCTGGGCAGCGAGCGAGTCGAGGGCGTCGAGATCGTCCGCAACCGGCTCGAGGCGGACGAGCGCGGCCGCGTGCGGGCGGTGCCGACGGACGAGCGCGAGACGATCCCGTGCAGCCTCGTCTTCCGCAGCGTCGGCTACCACGGCGTTCCGCTGCCGGGCGTGCCGTTCGATCCGTCGACCGGCACGATCCCGAACGACCGCGGCCGCGTGCTCGACGGGACGGGCGCTCCCGTTCCGGGCGTCTACTGCGCGGGCTGGATCAAGCGCGGCCCGACCGGCGTCATCGGGACGAACAAGAAGGACGCGACGGAGACGGTCGAGCTGCTGCTCGAGGACGCACGTGTCGGCGCGCTTCCCGAGCGGGCGGTCGAAGCGGCGATCGACGCGCTGCTCGCCGAGCGGGGCGTGGAGGTCGTCCTGTACGCGGGCTGGGAGGCGATCGACCGGACGGAACGCACGCAGCGGCGAGCCTCTCGGCCGCCCCCGCGTCAAGCTCTGTACCTGGGACGAGCTCCTGGCAGCTGCGCGAGCCTAGCGTCGACGCGACTTCTCAGTCCGACAGCGCAGTCGAGCGTCCGCTCGACGTCGGCCATCGTGTTGTAGACGTGCCACGACGTCCTGAGCCGGCCGCCGCGGACGGCAGCCTGGATGCCCGCGTCCGCGAGCTTCTCGGCCGCGCCCTCGACGTCCGAGAACACGATCGCGGAGTTGCTCGGCTGGAGTCCCAGGCCGGCCCGGAATGCGTTGGCCAACGCGAGGTCGTGCTCGTGGATCGCCTCCACGCCGATGCGCTCGATCGTCGCGAGCGCAGGCGCCGTCGCGACCCACATGAACCACGCCGGTGACGTGTCGAGCCGGCGGGCGCTCTTCGCGAGCCGGAGCGGCGGCCCGAAGAACGTCGCCAGGGGATCCTCGCCCGCGTACCAGCCGGCGGTGTGCGGTGTCACGTCGGCGAGCCGCTCGGGGCGAATGGCCATGAACGCCGTGCCGCGCGGCGACATGAGCCACTTGTAGCCGTGGGCGGCGACCACGTCGAAGCGGCTCGCGTCGAGCGGGAGCCACCCGATCGCCTGCGTCGCGTCGACCACCGTCATCGCGCCGTGCTCCGCGCGCTGCCGCCGCGATCGCGTCGAGCTCGGCCACCTCGCCGGTCGCCATCTGCACCGCGCTGAACGCGACGACGTCGGTGTCCCGCCCGATCTCGCCGGCGAGCTCGGCAGCGCGGCACGAGCCGCACCGTCACGCCACGATCTGCCTGAACGAGGAACGGGAAGAGCAACGACGTGAACTCCACGTCGGGAGCGAGCACGCTCGCGCCGTCGGGGATGGACGCGGCGATCAGTCCGAAGAAGGTCGAGACGTTCGCGGCGATCGCCACCGTCTCGACCGGGACGTTCACGAGCCGCGCGAACGACGCCCGCGCTTCCTCGCCGGGGACGCCCCAGTGCTCCCAGCTCGTCCGGCCGCCGCGCCAGTCCTCGAGCGCGGCCTGCAGCGCCTCCGAGGCCGGGCGAGGCGGCAACCCGTAGGACGCGGTGTTGACGTAGGTACCGGCCGGCGCCCATAGCGCCTGCGCGTCGGCCACCGTGAGGTGCTCCATGGCGCGGACTATCGAGCATCTAGACTCGCGGCGATGGCGCAGGCGCCCGAGAAGCAGGAGCTCTGGGGTGACGAGACCGATGAAGGCAGTCGCCAACTTCCCCGTTTCCGGCACGCCGATCCCGCCGGCCGTCGCGCGCTGGCTCGGCCGGATCAAGGCGGCGGCGGCCCGCGTGAACGCCGAGCTCGGTCTCCTCGACGGCGACATGGCAGAGCGGATCGCGGCGGCCGGCGGACCGCGTCGCAGCGGGCGAGTTCGACGACCAGTTTCCGATCGACGTCTTCCAGACGGGCTCGGGTACGAGCTCGAACATGAACGCGAACGAGGTCATCGCGACGCTGGCCGGCGACGGCGTCCATCCGAACGACCACGTGAACCTGGGCCAGTCCTCGAACGACGTCTTCCCTTCCGCGGTCCATCTCGCCGCGCTCGGTGAGATCGCCCACGATCTCCTCCCCTCGCTCGACCAGCTCGCTTCGTCGCTCGAGCGCAAGGCCACGGAGTTCGACGACGTCGTCAAGTCGGGGCGCACGCATCTCATGGACGCCGTCCCCGTCACGCTCGGACAGGAGTTCGCCGGCTACGCCGCACAGATCCGGCAGGGCATCGCTCGCGTCGAGGACGCGATGCCGCGGCTCGGCCAGATCCCGCTCGGGGGCACGGCCACGGGAACCGGCCTGAACACGCACGCCGAGTTCGCTGCCCGGGTTCGCGAGCTGCTCGTTCGCGAGACGGGATTGACGATCTCCGCGCCGGCCGACCACTTCGAGGCGCAGGCCGCCCGCGACGGGCTCGTCGAGGCGTCAGGCGCGCTCAAGGTCGTCGCCGTCTCGCTGACCAAGATCGCGAACGATCTTCGGCTCATGGGCTCGGGCCCGCGAGCCGGGCTCTCGGAGATCTTCCTCCCCGAGCTCCAGAAGGGCAGCTCGATCATGCCCGGCAAGGTCAATCCGGTCATTCCGGAGGTCGTGACGCAGGTCGGCGCGCAGGTGATCGGTAACGACGCGGCGATCACCGTCGGCGGCATGGGTGGGCACTTCGAGCTCAACGTCTACGTGCCGCTCATGGCACGGAACCTCCTCGACTCCATCCGGCTGCTCGCGAGCGCCTCGCGGCTTCTTGCCGAGCGGTGCGTCGACGGGATCGAGGCGAACCGAGAGCGGAACGAGCACTACGCGGAGAGCACGCTCGCGGCCGCGACCGCGCTCAACCCGTTCATCGGCTACGACAAGGCGTCGGAAATCGTGAAGGAGGCGACGCCTCGGGCCGGCCTCTGCGGGAGGTCGCACGCGAGGCGGGCGTCGACGACGCGATGCTCGACGAGGCGCTCGACTACCACGGGATGGCCAAGCCGCACCGCTGATTCGCGGGCCCGCTCGTGGTGCCCGGAGGCGCTCAGTGGCGTCAACGGTGCATGGTCGCCGGCCATCGACACCCCGCAGGCGCACGCCGATCCCGGATCTGGTTTTGATCGCGGCACTGCAGGCGTGGCGGCTCGTCTCGCCCGCCGCGCCGGATCGTGCCGGCGAGGGCGTGAAGATCGCGATCATCGACACGGGTATCGACGTCTCCCATCCGTGCTTCAGGCGACGCGGGCTACCCCGAAGGGAACTCGCTCGCGCCTGACAACCCGGTGAACGGCGGGACGAACGACAAGGTCATCTACGCGGCGGTCTTCGGAAACAAGGTGGCGAAGGACGGTCTCGACACCTCGGATCGAGTACGGCCACGGGACCCACGTGGCAGGCACTGCTGCGTGCAATGCACACACCCCCGCCTGGATCGACGATCTGGCGACGGGCAGCCCGGTCGACATCCCGTACGACCCGTCGGGTGTCGCTCCGGGAGCGATGCTCGGCAACTTCAACGTGTTCCCGGGCACCGCGGGCAGCGCGCGCGCCGAGGACATCCTGAACGGTCTCCAGGATGCGTTCGAGCAGGGCTTCGACGTGGCGAACATGAGCCTCGGTGGAGGCTCGAACGGCGCGCAGGACATCTACACGGAGGCGATCGAGCGCTTCGACCGCGCCGGAATGGTCGTCGCCGTGGCCGCCGGGAACTCGGGTCCTGGCGATGAGACCGTCGAGTCACCCGGCTTCGCGTCGCGGGCTCTCGACGGTTGGCGCCAGCAGCGTCGGCCACTTCGTGGGCTCACCCGTCCTGACAGCCGACGGCGGGCGGTACGGAGCAGCGGCAGGCGACTTCGAGACGGTTGAGGAAGACCTCGCCGCTCCGCTCGACGTCGTGCCGGATGCTGCCGACCCCGGTCACGGGCCTGGCCACAGCCTGCTCGGCGCTTCCCGCGGCCAGCCTCGCAGGTGAGATAGCGCTCGATCTCGCGTGGAACGTGCGCGTTCTCGGTCGAAGATCCGCAACGCGGAGAACGCAGGAGCCGTCGCCGTTCTCGTCGTGAACAACGTCGCAGGTGACCCGACGGCGATGGCCTCGGACGGCACGCCCGACCAGCCGACCGTCCCGGCGTACATGGTCGGGCTCACGGACGGTCTCGCCCTGAAGGCGAAGCCGGACGGCACGTCGCACCACCATCCTCGCCGGGCTCGCCTACTTCGACACGACGAACGACAACATCATGGCCGGGTTCTCCGGCCGTGGGCCGACGGACGTCAAGTTCCAGATCAAGCCCGACGTCGTCGCCCCCGGCGTGAACGTGCTGAGCTCGCAGCCCGCCTGGGCGTGCGACTGCCGCACGGCAGCCGTCGTGCTGGGCGTTCTTCCAGGGCACGTCGATGGCGACGCCGCACGTCGCCGGCACGGCGGCGCTTGTGCTCGACGTGCATCCGAGCTGGACGGCCGCCGGACGTGCGGTCGGCGATCGTCAACACGGCCGTTCGCGGCGTCCTCAAGGACTCCGCGACCGGAGCGACCATCGTCGACAACCCGAACATCGTCGGCGCTGGTCTCGAGAACGCAGAGAACGCGGTGTCGGCGAGCATCTCGCTCGATCCCGTGAGCATCGGCTACGGGTCCGTCCCCTCGGGCTCGGGCCAGTCTCGGACGGACGAGATCGTGGTCAAGAACCTGCTGGGCGCGACCGCGACCTTCACGTTCGCGATCGACGACCCGTTCGCGGGCGGCGCGTCGTACACGGTTTCGCCGGCGTCGGTGACGCTCGCTCCGGGCGCGACGGCGACGATTCGCGTCACGGTGAGCGTCCCGCGCGGGTTCGACACGACGAACGACTGGGCGTGGCTCGAAGTGTCGCGGGTGGCACCGAAGTCGCCCACGCCGCGATCTACACGCGCACCAAGTAGTCCGTGACGCGAGCGCAGAGAAGGGGGCCGTTTTCGGCGGCCCTTTCTGTTTCGTCGAACCGCGCGATCAGGCCAGGAACGAGTTGACCCAGCCCAGCACGGCAGGTGTGTCGACGCGTGACGAGTAGCCGACACCGCTGCAGTTCACGTTCGGACCGAACGAGTTGACGGCGAGCACGGTGTCGGTGCCTCCGAGAAGGTCGGGCCCACCCGAGTCGCCGAAGCAGCGTACCGCCTGAGCCTCCTCCCGGGTTCTGAGCGCGAACTTCATGAGCTGGTCGCTCTGCGTGAAGTTCCCGGACACGAGCTCGCTCGGCGCGAAGAGCCGGACGCGCGGGCCGGCCCAGCGGAAGAACGGAGGCGGCTGCGGCAAAGCGTTGCCGGGGATCTGTAGCTGGAACTGCA
Organism: uncultured Gaiellaceae bacterium; assembly: GCA_963808865.1. Lineage (GTDB taxonomy): Bacteria > Actinomycetota > Thermoleophilia > Gaiellales > Gaiellaceae > GMQP-bins7. Next base: position 244,375 of record CAWEGY010000009.1, read on the forward strand.
CGCCGTAGCCGACGAAGTCGACCGCCTGTCTTGTTCTTCAGCGTGTCGACCAGACCTGCGGGCGGAAGGTTCGCGATACTCGCCGACCGCCGTGGTCGGAACGGCTCCGAGAACGATGACCCCCACGTCACCCAGTGCGAAGTTGTGGAGACCGCTTCCGCACGGATTGCAGAAGCTCGGATTGGTATGCGCCAGGCCGTCGAACGACGTCGTGCCGCTGAAGGGGTACTGCGTGTTCGGTCGAGACGTCCTCGTCGAACCAGACCCGAGCTCGACTCGTTCCGATCGTGCAATGGGCCGCCGTGAGTACCACGGTCGGCGAAAGGAGCGACGCGCTGCAGCGGTGCGACGGAACGTTCTGGCCGTTGACCAGGACGTCGAATACCGCCAGGCCGACGTAGGGATGGTTGTCCCCGTCGGGCTGACCGTTGGTGATCGCGGCCGCCGGCACGATGCCGATCACGAGCGAGGCAGCGAGCGCGGCGAGCGCAGCAAGCGCAGTTGCTTCACATCTCACCCCCTCTTTCGTCGCAGCCCGGAGCTGTCCGGAGCAACGGGGTTCACGGTCTTGCGTACCCGTGCGGGCAGACGCGCTCAAACCTCTATCAGCCGTACGCACGACCACGAGCTTGTCCGTCCCGGACTCGGCACCCCAGACCTCACCCGGTCGACCCAGGATCTGGCGTACCGCGGCATCGGAGCTCGGCAGCGGCACACGGGTGAACCTCTGCGTGACTGGATCGAATCGCCAGAGCGCGTTCGCGCCGAAATCGCTGAGCCAGACCTTGTCCCGGTCGTCGACGAAGACCGCGTAGATCATCGGATCGGTGCCCGGGACGCGCCACTCGCGCCACCGCTTGCGTGCCGGGTCGTACATGCCGACCTTGCCTGCGTTCCATTCGCTGATCCAGACGCGCCCGCGCGAGTCGGACCAGGCGCGCCGAGCCCCCTGGCCCGTCGGTGGGCGGGCGGCAACACCGTCGCCTTTCCGGTGCGCACGTCGATCCGGCCGAGGTAGCTCCCCGCGAGCGAGGAGTAGTAGACGTCGCCCGCCGGGGTCGTCGTGATCCCGTACGGCCCTTCCCCTCGCGGCGCGCGGAAGACGCGCACCTTGCCGACCTTCGGATCGAGCCGGCCGTAGATGCCGCTCTGGCCCGTGAACCAGAGCACGCCGCGCTTGTCGAAGGTCGCGGTGTTGAGGTTCGCGTACCCCGTGCTCGCCGGGAGCGGGAAGCGACGCACCTTCCGCGTGCGCGGGTCGACGCGCACGATCGCGTTCAGGCCTCCGTCGGTGATCCACGGCGCCCCGTCCGGGCCGACGATCACGCCGTGCGGAGCCGAGCCGCTCCCCAGCGCCGTGAGACGCGAGCGGCCGGTTCTCGGGTCGAGCCAACCGAGCTGGCCCGTGTGCTGGGCCGTGTACCAGACGCCGCCGTCACGGGCCGGTGCGACATCGTGCGGATGCGTGCCCGCCGGGACGGAGAACTCCCGAACGCGCAGCTGACCCTCGCTGGACGGCGCTGCGCTCGCCGTTCCTCCCGCGATCGCCGCGGCGATCAGGACGGCGACGTATCGGCCCACGTCCCTCAGTACGCGACGGCGCCGCGCCCGGTTTCGGCTGCGTGGCGTTGCTCGTCTGCGCGGTACGACGAGCGCACGAGCGGCCCGGAGAAGACCGAGCCGAAGCCGAGCGCCTCGCCCTGCTCGCGGAGCCAGCGGAACTCGTCGGGGTGCACCCAGCGGTCGATCTTCGCGTGCTTCGGCGACGGCTGCAGGTACTGGCCGATCGTGACCACGTCGACGCCGTGCTCGCGGAGGTCGCGCATCGTGTCGACGACCTCCTCGTTCGTCTCGCCGAGCCCGACGATGATCCCCGACTTCGTCAGCACCGGGTAGTCCGCGACCTCCTTCGCCCGCGCGAGCAGCCAGAGCGCCGTGTCGTACTTCGCCTTCGCGCCGCGCATGCGGGCATGAAGCCGGCGCACGGTCTCGATGTTGTGGTTGAAGACCTCGGGGCGCTCGGCGAGGATCGTGGCCAGCGCCTGCCTCCTCGACGCCGAGGAAGTCGGGCGTCAGGATCTCGACCTTCGCGTCCGGCAGCTTCCGCTTGAGCGCGCGGATCGTCGCGGCGTAGTGAGCCGCTCCGCGGTCGTCGAGGTCGTCGCGGTCGACGGACGTCACGACGACGTGGGAGAGCCCCATCTGCGCCGCCGCCTGGGCGAGGCGGAGCGGCTCGAGCGGGTCGGGCGGCCCTTCCGGCTTGCCGGAGTGGACGTAGCAGTACCGGCACGCGCGCGTGCAGATGTCGCCGAGGATCTGGAACGTCGCGGTGCCGCGGCCCCAGCACTCGCCGATGTTCGGGCAGCGCGCCTCCTCGCAGATCGTGTGCAGGCCGCCCTCGCGCATGAGGCCCTTCACCTCGAAGTAGCGCGAGTTCGCGCTCGGCGCGCGCACCTTCATCCACTCCGGGCGGCGCGGGCGATCTGCGACAGGAAGAGATCTCTGCATGCGTTGTTGAGCGGAGCGACCCGGCCGCGGCAGCGGACGGCTTCAGGGACTTTACGCGAGCGGAATCCGCGCTCGCGGATTCCGCTCTGCGAAGGAAATAGTCTAGGGACCGTGGTTCCGGAGGCTCCGCTCGAGGACACGGGGAACGGGCTCGCGCCCGCGGGCGAAGGCTGGTTCGTCGTCAACGCGCGCGAGACGCGCTGGTTCGACAGCGGCGGGCTCGATCGCTACGCGCTGTTCGACAGCGAGAAGGCGCGCTTCGACCAGGTGGGGATCGGTGTCGGGATCCTGCGACCGGGCGAGCCGAACTGCATGTACCACGCCGAGGACGCGCAGGAGGACTTCCTCGTCCTCTCCGGCGAGTGCCTCCTGATCGTCGAGGGCCAGGAGCGGCACCTGCGGGCCTGGGACTTCGTGCACTGTCCTCCCTGGACCGAGCACGTGTTCGTCGGCGCGGGAGACGGGCCGTGCGTCGTCGTCGGCATGGGTGCGCGCAGGAAGGGTCGCGGTCTCGTGTATCCCGTCAACGAGACGGCCCTGCGCTACGGCGCGGGGGTCGAGACCGAGACGTCGGACCCGAGCGAGGCGTACGCACGCTTCGGCGAGAGCACGCCGATCGCGTGTCCCGAGGACTTTCCGGGCGTCAAGAGCTGACTAGCGCGCCGCGAGCGAGGCGTGGATCTTCTGCGGCCAGAGCCCCGCGCCCTCGTCGGCGGACAGCTCCTCGAGCTCCAGCCCGAACACCTCGGCGACTGCCTCTATCGCCGCCGGTCTGACGTCGTCGACCGAGAGCGGCCGCTCGAGCTCGCGCGCCATCGTCGTGAAGGCGGCGTCCTCGAGGCCGCACGCGGTGATCCACTCCGTGAACGGCGCAGGGTCGAGGTCGACGTTGAGCGCGTAGCCGTGCGTCGTCACCCAGCGCGAGACGTGGACGCCGATCGACGCGATCTTCCGCGGCCCCTGGCCTCCACTCGGCGGCATCCAGACGCCGGTGAGCCCTTCGTAGCGCGTCCCTTCGAGCTCGAAGGCGGCCAGCGTCCGGATGAGCGCTTCCTCGAGGTCGCGCACGTAGCGCTTCACGTCCTTGCCGTGGTTGTGGAGATCGAGAATCGGGTAGCAGACGAGCTGCCCCGGCCCGTGAAACGTCGACTTCCCGCCGCGGTCGGTCTCGGCGATCTCGACGGCCGCGTCCTCGGGGATGTGCAGCTCCTGCTCGACCTCGGTGCGCCGGCCGATCGTGACGACCGGCGGATGCTCGAGGAAGATCACCGTCTCCGGGATCGCGCCTTGCGAGACGGCGCCGGCGAGCGAGCGCTGCAGCTCGAAGGCCTCGCCGTACGGCACGAGGCCGAGGCTCATGAGGTACGCGCCGCGGCCGGTCACGCTTGCTGGAACATCCAGCGATGACCCTCGAGGTCCTCCGCGGTATAGAGACGCCCGTCCGGCCCTTCCTCGGGCGGGCGGATGACGTTCGCGCCGGCCGCGACGGCCGTGGCGTGGTGCGCATCGAGATCGTCGACGAGCACGAGGAGCCCGTCGACCACCCAGGGATTGTCGAGCCAGCGCGCGGCCGCCTCGCAATTCTCCCGGTGTGCCTTCGGGCTCTGGTAGTCGCGGTTCGGAGTCGCCAGCATCACGACCTGGCCGCCGATCTCCAGCTCGGCGTGGCCGATGCTCCCGTCGTCCATGACGTAGCGCTTGCCGCGCTCGTCGAACCCGAACGCCGAGGCCAGCCAGTCGATCGCGGCCGCAGTGTCCTCGTACGCGATCATCGGGAAGATCCGCTGGGGCATCTCAGGCCGGCCGAGTCTCGTACCGCGGCAGCCCGTCCTCGGGGAGGATCTCCCAGGCAGCGACCGAGCGGACGAACGTGTGCGCCTCGGGCTTGCGGTCGTACTCGGGGCCGAACGCGGCCAGGCGTACGCTCGAGCTCTCGGACTCGGGCCAGCCGCCGCCGAAGAGGTTCGAGCCGCAGGTCGAGCAGAATGTCTTCGCCGACCCGCCCTCCGGTGTGTACGAGCGGAGGAGCTCTTCGCCCTGCAGGACGCGGATCGCGCTCGTCGGCGCTCTCCCGCTGACGGTTCCGTAGCCGCCCGAGATCCGCTTGCAGAACGCGCAGTGGCAATGCGTCGTGAACTGGAACGGCTCGGTGACCTCGAACCGAACTCCTCCGCAGAGGCATGCACCTTCAAGCGTCATCCGCTGAGCAGTCGTGGCGACGCGGACGCGAAGCGTCCGCCTTTAGGGGTTTTCGCGCGACCGAGATTCGCGCGAGCGGATTTCGGTCTTGCGCACAACTCAGTACGAGGCCTCGTCCCAGTTCTCGAGACGCTCGCGGAGATCCTTGAGGAACATTCCCGCGTACGCGCCGTCGACGAGCCGGTGGTCGTACGTGAGGGTCAGGTTCATGATCGGGCGGATCGCGATCACATCCGAGCCGAGCTCGTCCTGGACGACCCACGGACGCTTGACGAGGGCGTAGGTACCGAGGATCGCCGACTGCGGCTGGTTGATGATCGGCGTTCCGTGGAAGGTCCCGAAGCTCCCGGGATTCGTGATCGTGAACGTGCCGCCCTGGACGTCGTCGGGCAGCAGCTTCTTCGTCCGTGCGCGCTCGGCGAGGTCCTGGATCGCGCGCGCGGTCCCGGTGAGGTTGAGGTCCTGCGCGTTTCGGATCACGGGAACGATCAGGCCCTTGCCCTCCTCGAGCGCGACCGCGATCCCGACGTTGACGTTGGGACGCGTGACGACGGAGAGACCCCGGATCTCACCGTTGATCCACGGGTAGTCCTTGAGGGTCTCGACCGACGCCCTGGCGATGAACGCGAGGTACGTGAGGTTGACGCCCTGGCCGGCGAGCTCCGACTTGAGCTTCTGGCGCAGCGCGACGACGCGCGACATGTCGACCTCGATGGCGCTCGTCACGTGCGCGGCCGTGTCGACGGAGCGGCGCATGTGCTCCATGACCCCGCGGCGCATCGCCGTCATCGGCTCGAGCGACTCGCCTGGAGCCAGCTGGGGCTCCGCCTGGGCGGCCGCGGGTACGGCAGCCGGTGCCGGTGCGGGCGGTGGTGCGGGCGAAGGTGGCGGAGCAGCTGCAGGCGCCGGAGTGGGCGCGGGTGCCGCGGCCGCGGCTACCGCCTCGGCCGCTACGGCAGGCGCAGGCTCCACCGGTGCGGGCGGAGGCTCGGGAGCAGGGGCGGGAGCAGGTTCCGGTGCGGCCGGCGGCGCCGCAGCCGCGCCCGACTCGATGAACGCCAGGATGTCCTTCTTGGTGACGCGGCCTCCGGTGCCCGTGCCGGGCACGGTTGCCGGGTCGACGCCGTGCTCGGCGGCGATGCGTGCGACGACGGGCGACACGAACGTCCTGCCGTTGCCGGCACCCGCGTCGACCGGCTCGGACGCGACCGCTGCGACGGGTGCGGGCTCTGCAGCGGCCGGCGTCGGTCGGAGGAGCGGGAGCAGGCTCGGGCGCAGCCGCTGCAGCAGCAGCCGGCACTTCGGCAGCCGCTGGCTCCGCCGCGGCAGGCTCCGGCTCGGCAGGCGGAGCCTGAGCCTCGGCCGCCGAGACATCCGTCCCTGCCGGAGCGATCAGCGCGATCACGGTTCCGACGGGGACCGTCTCGCCCTCGGGGACCAGGATCTGCGCCACGACGCCCTCGGCCGGGCTCGGCACCTCGGTGTCGACCTTGTCGGTCGAGATCTCGAGCAGCGGCTCGTCGCGGCCGATCGACTCTCCGGCCTGACGGAGCCACTTCGTGATCGTCCCCTCCGACACGGAGACGCCCATCTGGGGCATTACGACCTCGGTCTGCGTTCCTGTCGACACCTCGTCCTCCTACGGCTAGTAGGCAGCGAGCTCCCTGAGCGCTGTCACGACGTCTTCGACCTGCGGGAGAAACGCCTTCTCGAGCGGCGGCGAGAAAGGCACCGGCGTATCGGGCGCGGCAAGCCGCATCACCGGGGCGTCGAGGTGCTCGAAGGCTTCTTCGGCGATCGTCGCTGCGATCTCGCCTCCGAAGCCGCCCGTCCGCGTGTCCTCGTGCAGGACCAGGACCTTCGAGCAACGCTGCACCCCCTCGAGCACGCGTGCCTTGTCCCACGGTACGAGCGTCCGCAAGTCGAGCACCTCCACCTCGAACCCTTCCTTGGCCAGCTCCTCGGCCGCTTCCGTGGCCGTGTACACCATCGCGCCCCAGGTGACGACCATCGCGTCGTCGCCCGGACGATGCACGGCCGCGTGGCCGAACGGCACGGTGTAGCGATCCTCCGGGACGTCGCCCTTGATGCGCCGATACAGGTGCTTGTGCTCGAAGAAGAGCACCGGGTTCGGATCCTCGATCGACGCGGCCAGCAGTCCTTTCGCGTCGTGCGGCGTGGCCGGGCACACGACCTTCAGACCGGGAATGTGGGCGAACGAGCTCTCCGGGTTCTGCGAGTGGAACGGCCCGCCGGAGAACCCGCCTCCGGAGGGGAGGCGCACCACGATCGGCACCGGCGTGCCCGCCCGGAAGAACTGCTTGGCGGCGATCGTCACCAGCTGATCCCACGCGCAGGAGATGAAGTCGGCGAACTGCATCTCCGCGACCGGGCGCAGCCCCATGAGCGCCGCGCCGGTCGCGCCGCCGACGATCGCGGTCTCGGAGAGGGGCGTGTCGATGACGCGCCACGGCCCGAACTCCTCCTGGAATCCGAGCGAGACCTTGAACGCCCCGCCGTAGACGCCGACGTCCTCGCCGAGCACGAACACGCGCGGGTCGCGCCGCATCTCCAGGCGCAGAGCGTCCGAGATCGCCTGGATGTAGGTCATCTCGGCCATTACTTGTGATGTGGCGTGTCGAGGTCTTCGGCAGAGGCGAACACGGCGTTCTCGAGGCCGGCCGGGTCCGGAAGCGGAGATGCATCTGCGCGATCCAGCGCGTCGTTCAGCAGGCGCTTGACCGCCGCGGTGATCTCGCCCTCCTCCTCGTCGGTCAGGTCGGCGTGATCGTGCAGCCACGTGCGGTAGCGCTCGATCGGGTCGTGTGCCGCCCACTGCTCGAACATCTCCTTCGGGACGTAGAAGGCGTCGTCGTGCACCGCGTGGCCCTCCATGCGCAGGGTGAGGCACTCGAGCAGCGTCGGGCCACCACCCTCCCGTGCCTTCTCGATCGCGCGCCTGGCCTCGCGGTAGACGGCGAGCACGTCCGTTCCGTCGACGACCACACCCTCGAATCCGTACGCAGCGGCGCGATCGGCGACGTGCTCGACGGGGAAGGAGAGATACGTCGGCGTCGAGTAGGCCCACTGGTTGTTGTCGCAGACGAACACGACCGGGAGCTGGCGGACGCCTGCGAAGTTCATCGCCTCGTGCGCGTCGCCGCGGGCGGCGGAGCCCTCGCCGAACCAGCCGACCGCGACTCGCCGGTCGCCGCGGACCTTGAACGCGAGTGCCATGCCCGTCGCGACCGGGAGCATCGCCGGGAGGTGCGACACCATCGTGTGCAACCCGAGCTCGGGAACGGCCATGTGCACGTTGCCGTCGCGTCCGCGCGTCGGCCCGTCCTCGCGCCCCATGTACTGCGCGAACACGCGCCACGGCTCCACGCCGCGCGTGACGTGTACGCCCATGTCGCGGTGGAGCGGCGTGCCCACGTCGTTCGGGCCCATCGCCGTCCCGACGCCCACGGCGGCGGCCTCGTTGCCGCGGCCGGTGTAGAACGACCCGGGGATCTTTCCCTGCTTGTAGAGGATGTGACCGCGCTCCTCGATGGCGCGCGTGATCAGCATGTGGCGGTAGATGCCGAGGAGGTCTTCGCGGTCGAGGCCGGCTTCCTTCACCTCCTGGAGCGAGCCAACGGGCTCGGCTTCACGTACGGCCATGCAGTCGTCTCCCGTCGTCCGGTGGGTCGGCGCCCACTCTAACGGCTGTCCCCGTTGCCGCCGACCGGCTGCTGGCGAGAGCGATGCGGGCCACGGATCGGCACGATGGGTAGGTGGCGGACGGGCGGCCGAAGCGAAACTGGATCCAGGAAGAGCGGCGCAAGACGCTCGGCGACTGGGTCGCCTTCTGCCTCACCTGCGGTCACACCCAGCGCTACTTCCTCGACAACGAGAGCGAGCTGCCCGACGCGTGCCCGACCTGCGGCGGCGAGCTGCGGCACCGCTGCCCGGCGTGCGCTGCGCCGATCCCCACGGCCTTCGCCGTCCGCTGCGAGGAGTGCGACGCCGAGCTGCGTGCGCCGCAGATCTTCGGCACGTAGATTCGCGAGCCCGGAAGGTAGGTGCGGCGGGACGGAGAGAGCTGCGATCAGCGGCAGCGGAGCTGCCGCGCTTCAGGGTCTTTCCGTGCGATCGGAATCTGCGCTCGCAGATTCCGATCTGCGCACTAATTGCTGATCTGCGAGAAGCGGATCAGCGTGACGATGTCGTCCTCGCCGATCTCCCGGTTGTAGAGCTGGCTCAGGAACCAGACCATCTCTTCGGTGCGGCGGATCTGCGGGTTGTCGTGCTCGATCTCGCGCGGCGACAGCTCGGAGAGCGCCTTCACCTCGACCTTGTCGATGACCGCGTCGAAGACCCGCTCGCGCTGCCCGTAGCGCGCACCGCAGAGCACCGTCACGATCATGCCCTTCCGGTACTTCGCCGACTTGTCGCCGAGACGGATCGTGGCCGTCTTGCGGCCCGTGCGGAGCTGCTCGGCGACCGCTGGGTTGTAGAAGTTGAGGGCGAACGTCGGCACGCGGCCGCGCAACTATAGAGGGTCGTCTGCGAGGGTCTCCAGCGCCTTCGCGGCCATCTCGCGCTCGCCCTTGTAGGCGAGGAGACGGGGTGCATCGGCGAGTGGCAGCCAGCGCGCCTCCGCGACCTCGATCTCCATCCCGGGAGGGAGAGCCCCGATCCGTCCGGCGCGGGCACGGGCGAGGAAGAAGCTCACGACCTTGAAGACGCGCTCGCCCTCCCAGGTGTAGACGTAGCGGACGGCGCCGAGCTTCGCGTCGAGCTCGGAGGCGATCCCCGTCTCCTCGTAGCCCTCGCGGAGCGCCGTCTCGGCGGCCGTTTCGCCGGGGTCGATGAGGCCCTTCGGCAACACCCAGGTTCCCTCTCGCTTGCCCTGCGGCCGCACGGCCGCGAGCCACCAGCGCCCGCGCATACGGCGGACGAGGACGACTCCGGCGGAGAACTCGCGCCTCACGGCGACTTTGTGACAGTGGATCGCAAGCGTGACACGAGATCTGAGTCAGACAGACTCATTTTCGGCTTGGCAAGACGGGCAGAGCATGGTATTGTCCTCCTGGCACTCTCGTATCGTGAGTGCCAGACCTGTTACAAACTGCGTAACAAGGAGGACTGGTCGAATGGATTTGCAGCCTCTCGGTGACCGCATCATCGTCTCCGTCCTCGACGAGGAGGAGACCACGGTCAGCGGCATCGTGCTGCCGGACACGGCGAAGGAGAAGCCGCAGCGCGGCACCGTCCTCGCCGTCGGCCCCGGCCCTCGGGACGAGGACGGGGAGTACATCAAGATGGACGTGGGAGTCGGCGACGAGGTCATCTTCTCCAAGTACGGGGGAACGGAGATCACGGTCGGCACGGACGACGTCCTCATCCTGCGCGAGTCGGACATTCTCGCGAAGGTCGTAACCACGGGCAGCAAGGGCAAGAAGAAGCTTGCCGGCGCCGCCGCCTAGCTCGATTTCCGAGGAGGAATAGAGAGACATGGCTCACAAGGAGCTCAAGTTCGAAGAGGAGGCACGCCGCTCGCTCGAGCGCGGCGTCAACATCCTCGCCGACGCGGTCAAGGTGACGCTCGGCCCCAAGGGCCGGTACGTCGTCCTCGACAAGAAGTTCGGCGCGCCGACGATCACGAACGACGGCGTCACCATCGCCCGCGAGATCGAGGTCGAGGACCCGTTCGAGAACCAGGGCGCGCAGCTCGTCCGCGAGGTCGCCACGGCGACCAACGACGTCGCCGGTGACGGCACGACGACCGCGACCGTGCTCGCCCAGGCGATCGTCCGCGAGGGCCTGAAGAACGTGGCCGCGGGCGCGAACCCGATGGCGCTCAAGCGCGGCATCGAGAAGACCGTCGACGCGGTCGTCGAGAACCTCAAGGTCCAGTCGACCGAGGTCAACGGCAAGGAGGACATCGCCCGCGTCGCCACCATCTCGTCGCGCGAGCGCGAGATCGGCGACGTCATCGCCGACGCGATCGAGAAGGTCGGCAAGGACGGCGTCGTGAACGTCGAGGAGGGTCAGACCTTCGGCCTCGAGCTCGAGTTCACGGAGGGCATGCAGTTCGACAAGGGCTACCTCAGCCCGTACATGATCACGGATGCCGAGCGCATGGAGGCCGTGCTCGAGGAGCCGTACGTCCTCATCGCGAACCAGAAGATCGGCGCGGTCAAGGACATCCTGCCGGTGCTCGAGCAGGTCATCCAGGCCGGTCGGCCGCTGCTCATCGTGGCGGAGGACGTCGAGGGCGAGTCGCTCGCGACGATCGTCGTCAACAAGCTCCGCGGCACCTTCTCGGCCGTAGCCGTCAAGGCCCCGGGCTTCGGCGATCGCCGCAAGCGCATGCTCGAGGACATCGCCATCCTCACCGGTGGCGAGGTCATCACCGAGGAGATGGGCCTCAAGCTCGAGAACACGAAGATCTCGCAGCTCGGCAAGGCCCGCAAGATCGTCATCGACAAGGACACGACGACGATCATCGACGGCGCGGGCACGTCCGACGGGATCAAGGGCCGCATCAAGCAGCTGAAGCAGGAGATCGAGAACACCGACTCCGACTTCGACCGCGAGAAGCTCCAGGAGCGCCTCGCGAAGCTGTCGGGCGGCGTCGCGGTCGTCAAGGTCGGCGCAGCCACCGAGACGGAGATGAAGGAGAAGAAGCACCGCGTCGAGGACGCGCTGCAGGCCACCCGCGCGGCCCTCGAGGAGGGCATCGTGCCGGGCGGCGGCGTCGCCCTCCTGAACGCCGGGGCCGCGGTCAAGAAGACCCTTGACGCTCTCGAAGGCGACGAGCGGACGGGTGCGGCGATCATCGTCCGCGCGCTCGAGGAGCCGCTTCGCCAGCTCGCGCAGAATGCGGGCCTCGAGGGCTCCGTCGTCATCGACAAGGTCCGCGGCGCCAAGAAGGGCGAGGGCCTGAACGTCGACACCGGCGAGATCGAGGATCTCGTCAAGGGCGGCATCATCGACCCGACGATGGTCACGCGCTCGGCGCTGCAGAACGCGGCCTCGATCGCGAAGAACATCCTCACCACGGAGGCCGTCGTGGCGGAGATGCCGGAGAAGCAGCCGGCCATGCCCGCAGGCATGCCCGGTGGCGGAGGCATGGACTTCTAGATCGAAGTCGCCTTCTCCGATCGAACGACGAAGGGCCGGCATCGCCGGCCCTTCGTGTTTCTAGGACCCGAATCCCCGCACCACGGTTCGGAGGGCGCGTCGCCAGGCATCCTCCTCGTTGCCCTCTGGCGAGCAGCCTCAGCACGGCCCCTCGCAGCTCCGCATTCGACAGCCCCTCCATCATGGCGTTGAACTCGACGCGCAGCTTCCGGCGCCGCCTTGGATCCAAGGAGCCCGGCAGGCTCGAGACGCTCGACCTTCGCGACCAGTTGATTCCACGCCCGCTGCCTCGTGGCGGTGAGCTCCGGGCCGGCATCGAGTCCGGGGACGATCCGTTGGAACGCGATGCGGTAGAGCACGGGGTGCTCACGGACGAGCCGGCGGAAGACGAGCACACCGACGTCGATCAGATCGGCGACTGGATCGTCGGACTCCTCCAGCTTCGCGATCTCGGTGTAGAGGAACTCGAATGCGTCCCGGGCGAGCGCCTCGGCGAGCAGGCCGTCCTTGCGATCCGAACAGGCTGTACACAGCGCGGGTCGTTGTTCCGGCGGCCGCAGCGACGATTCGAACGGAGAGTGCCGCCGGGCCGCCGGCCGCCGACGATGTGCTCCGCTGCGGCGAGGAGTCGGCTCGAGTGCTGCTCGTCGTGCTCTCGCGGGCCGCCCCATGCTTGACCTTTATATCGTCACCTGTTACGTTACGTGTAACGTTACACGTGCCGAAAGGAGCAGGCGATGCTCGTCCGTCGTCCAACACCGCGCTCAGCGGATCCTCCCGCGGCCTTCGCGCGGGGTGAGCGCTTGAAGCGCGGCGAGGGCGCACCGCTCGACACGCCGCGTGCTCCAGTTCTATGCCCGAGCCAGGACGGGACGCTCGTGACGTGTCTGTGGGAGAGCTCCTTCGCGTGCGCGGACGTGCAGGGCGTACGTCGACGAGACCGCTCGGGGACGCCGAGTGTCAACCTCTGCTACGCGGTCGAGGCGTCGGCCGCCTTCGCCGAGACCGCCAGCAGGGCTCGCCGAGCGACCACCCGCGGTCGCCGCGTAAGCGTCTCGGATCGCCGAAGTGTCGAGCCGTGAGGGATCGTGGGAACCCATGGGTTCCCCCACGCGAGAAGGGCCGGCATCGCCGGCCCTTCGCGTCGTACGGAGGGAAGTTCGCCCCTGGAAACACGAGTGGCCGCTGGGAACGGCCACTCAGAGGGGGAAGAACTGGGAGGATTGGGTACACAGGTTGTCGGCGATCGCGGCCCGTTCCTCCTCCCCCGTTTGGGGAGTATCTCGCCCTCGCTAGAAGCCGTACCTCTCCTCTTCGAACGGATCCGCGTCGTTGTGGTAGCCGTAGCGCTCCCAGAATCCGGGGCGGTCGTCGGCGGTGAGCTCGATCCCGCGCAGCCACTTCGCGCTCTTCCAGAAGTACTTGCCGGGGATCACCAGGCGTAGCGGGCCGCCGTGCTCCGGCGTCGAGCGGCGCTCCGTCCGCGTGCGTCGCGAGGAGAGAGAGCGGGTCGCGCAGGAACGAGATCGGCACGTTCGCCGTGTAGCCCTCCTCCGCGTGGGCGACGACGAAGTGCGCGGACGGCTTCGGCCGCACGAGCTCCTCGAGAGCGCTCCAGTGGACACCCTCGAACGTCACGTCGAAGCGGCTCCAGCGAGTGACGCAATGGATGTCCTGCGTGTGCGAGGTTCGCGGCAAGCGCGTTGAGCTCGTCCCACGAGAGCCTGATCGGGCTCTCGACCTCGCCGGAGACGAAGAAGTCCCACGTGGTCGAGATCGGTGGACGGGATCGAGCCCGCGTGCAGGACGGGCCACTTCTCGGTCAGGTACTGCCCGGGCGGAAGCCGCGCCGGGTCATAGCCGGCATCGATGACCTTTCGCTCCGCCCTGCCCCTGAACACGGTTCCTACACTAGTCCCGATGGCCGTTACCGCGACACGCGTCGCCCGTCGCCCACGCGAGTTCGTCGGCGTGCGCGGGCCCGGCGCGGAGAGCTACCTGCAGGCGATGGTCTCGAACGACGTCGAGGCGCTCGGGATCGGCGAGTCCTGCGAGGCGCTCCTCCTCACCGCGAAGGCGCGGGTGATCGCGCCGCTCGTCGTTCTGCGCCGTGGGGTCGAGGACTTCCTGCTCCTCACCGAGCCCGGGCTCGGTGAGCGGGTCCGGACGACGCTCGTCCGCTCGCGGTTCGCGGCGAAGTGCGAGATCGAGGTGGAGGAGCACGACGTCGGTGGTCGTCCTCGGCGACGCGGACGGCATTCCGACGAGCGACTACGGCGTCCCCGCGGTCGAGGTGCTCGACGAGCCCCTCGAGGCGACGGTCGGCGACGACGAGCTCGAGCTCCTCCGGATTCGGGCAGGCACCCCTCGCTACGGGCGCGAGCTGGACGATCGCGTCATGCCCGCCGAGGCGGGGCTCGACCGGCGCGCGATCGACTTCGAGAAGGGGTGCTATCCCGGGCAGGAGCCGATCGCCCGGCAGCACTACCGGGGGCGCGTCAACCGGACTCTGCGCGTGCTCGAGATCGAGGGCAGCGAGCTGCCCGCCTACGACTCCGAGCTCGGCTACGAGGGCAAGATCGTCGGCCGTGTGACGAGCGCTGTGCCCGATGGGGAGCGTGTGATCGCGCTCGGATACGTCCGTGTCGAGGTTCCTCGCGACGCCAGGCTCACGCTCGGGGAGCGCCTCACGACGCAGCTAGACTTCGCACCCCCGCGCCCGTAGCTCAGGGGATAGAGCGCTGCCCTGCGGAGGCAGAGGTCGCAAGTTCGAATCTTGCCGGGCGCATGGCTCAGCTCGACGAGGTACGCATCCACCTCGTTTCGCTCCCGCTAGGTGAGGGAACGCCACTGTTTGCCGTGGAGCAGGAGGCACGATGAGCAAGCTCAGGTGTCATATCTCGATCTCGCTGGACGGATTCGTCGCCGGCCCGAACCAGAGCGAGCAGAACCCGCTCGGCGAGGGTGGCGAGCGGCTCCACGACTGGGTGGTTCCGCTCGCCGCCTGGCGCCAACCCCACGACAAGCAAGGGGGCGAGGTGAACGAGAGCACACGGATCCTCGAGGAATCGCGCGAGAACATCGGCGCTGCGGTTATGGGCCGGAACATGTTCGGCCCTGTCGGCGGTGGTGCCTGGGGCGACGAGCGGTGGACGGGCTGGTGGGGCGAGAACCCGCCCTACCACTACCCCGTCTTCATCGTCACCCATTACCCGCGTGATCCCGTGGAGATGGAGGGAGGGACCACGTTCCACTTCGTCACCGACGGAATCGAGTCCGCGCTCAAGCAGGCAAGGGAGGCCGCCGGCGGCAAGACGTCATGCTTTGGGGCGGCGGCAACATCGCGCAGCAGTACCTGGCTGCGGGACTGCTGGACGAGCTCGAGCTCCACGTTGTTCCAGTGTTGCTCGGCGACGGTGCTCGCCTCTTCGACGACCTCGGGGACGCGGAGGTGCAGCTCGAGCAGGTCCGGGCCGTCGAGGCGCCCGGCGTGACGCACCTCAAGTACCGAGTTGTGACATGAACCGCGCCGCCGCCAACCCACTACCCCGCGCCACGGCGCACTTCCAGGAACCGCCGCTGGCGCACGGGTTTCCGGCTACTGCGAGACGGAACGAGGACCCGCTGCCGCCGGCCCGGCGAGCCGGGAGCTCATGACGTCCTCGGCGGCCTCGGCGCTCTGCGGGTGGCTCGTCACTGCGGACAGGAAGTCCTCTCGGTCGAGCGCGTACAGGACCGCGTTCGTCCCGCCGTCACCGTCGCCGTCCGGGGCACGTCGCGCAGCAGCGCGATCTCACCGAAGTAGCCGCCGGCCTCGAGCTCCGAGAGCGTCCGGCCATACTGCGAGACCTCGACCTCACCCTCGGCGACGATGTAGAAGCGGTCGCCCGCGTCGCCCTCCCGCACGATCACGGTTCCCGGGTCGACCCGGAGGGGAACGAGGCGGCCGGCGAGGTGCTCGAGCGATCCGCCGGGCAGCGGCGCGAAGATCGGCACGGTCGCCGAGGACCCGCAGCTCGTCCGCTTCGGGCGCGGGCGCGCTCGCGTCGATTCGTGCGACGGAGCGTGCCGAACACGCGCGACGAGCGCAGGCAGCGACCAGGCCCGTCGCGATGAGTGCGCCGTCTCGATGCCGAGCCACGCGATCAGCGCGGGCGCGAGCGCCGCGCCGATTCCCATGGCCGCGAGCCACAGCATCTGGATGACGCCGAAGACCCGCGCGATGCACCTCGTCCGGAACGGCGCGCTGGATCGAGCGTCAGGCCGGCGACGTCTCCGTACGAGTTGGCGAGCCCGATCACGGCGAAGACGACGAGTGCGACTCCCACCTCCGGCCACACGCCGAGCACGACGAGCGGCAGCCCGGTCATCGCGAGCCCGGCCAGAAACGCCGGGCTCAGTCGCTTGGCGCCGGTCAGTGTGAGCGCGACGACCGCCCCGACGAACGCGCCGACGCCGATCGCGGCGTTCAGGTAGCCGACGCCACCCTCGCCCAGCCCCAGGAGGTCGATCGACGCGACGACGATGAAGACCTGGACCGCGCCGAACATCCCGGTTTGCACCGTCAGGAGCAGCACCATCACGCGGAGTGGGGCGTTGCGGCCGAGCGTCGTGAATCCGGCGAGCGCGCTCGGAGGCGATCGTCGACGCATCCAGCTCTCGTCGCGGCTGCTCGGTCCGCTCCACCGACATGAGGAGCAGGAAGAGCGCCGAGATCACGATCATCGCCGCGGTGACCGAGAAGACGACTCCCGTGCTCGCGACGGCGAGCAGCAAGCCCGCGAGGGCCGGGCCCGCGAAGACGGCGATGCTGTCGATGCCGCTGGCGACGGCGTTCGCGGCCGTGAGCTCCTCGGGTGTGCGCGCGAGCGACGGCGTGAGCGCGGCCTGCGCCGAGCGAAACGGCGTCGTCGCGATGGTGGCGGCGATCGACGAGGCCGTAGACGACCCACGGGTCCGCGTCGGCGAACACCGCGGCGGCCGACGCGCCGACGAGGACGATCCGGGTGAGGTTCGTGTACAGGAGGACGCGCTCGCGCGGGTAGCGATCGCCGAGCATTCCCGCGAACGGGCGCGACGAGCGCCGCAGGGATGAGCCGCGCGAGGAAGATCAGCCCGACGCGCCTTCTCGCCGCCGACGCTCGTACGCGTAGACCGAGACCGCGATCAGGAAGGCGTAGTGGCCGACGATCGCACCAGCCCAGGCGAGCTCGAGCCAGCGGAGGTTCGCGTTCTGCCAGACGGCCCGAAGGCCGCGAACGAGTCTCTCCAGCGCCGTACGGCTCCGCCCACGGCGGCAGCATCTCACTGCGACTTGCCGAATGAAAGACTGCGAGGGAAGATTTCGACCACACGTACTGTCTTGTGTGATGGAATCGCGCATCGAGCGCCGAACAGGAGGAGCACAGCATGTCGGACGAGATCCGCCCAGCCGAGGACGAGGTCGAGGCTCACGGCCCGCTCGACCAGGCCCACGTCGATGCGGCAACACCACGTCGAGGGCTACCCGCGTCGAGGCACGACGTGACGAGGAGCCCGACGTCGAGGCTCACGGGAACCCAGTCGCAGCAGACTCGTCCGGTACGACGGGTCTGCCGGCTACGACGGCGGCAGCTCGATCGAGTAGCGAAGACGAGCCCGGGACGAGGATTTCGAAGGCCCGGGTAACCTCCCGGGCCTTCTCTCATGCGCCGAGTGTGCTCGGCCAGGTCGTCGAGGAGCCTGTAGGCCCGCGACCGCGCGGCGTTCGTCCTCGAGCGCGTCGACGGCCGCCGCCAGGCGCGCGACGACCGCGAGCTCTCCGTCTCCGTCGCCGATGAGGCGTTCCGCCCGCCGGGCCTTCAGCAGCAGATCGACCGCGATCGCGGCCTGATTCGCGAAGAGCCCGAGGAGCTCCATCTCCCTGAGGCTGAAGAGCGTCGCCTCGGGGCGGTCGAGCACCGAGAGGACGCCGAGCGCCCCTTCGTCGTGGAGGAGCGGCGCCGCCATCAGGCCCTTGGGCACGTAGCCCGTGTCCTCGGCGACGTCGCGCGCGAATCGCGGGTCGTTGGCGACGTCCTCGATCACGAGCGGCGTGCGCGTCGCGAGCACCCAGCCCGCGATGCCCGTGCCGGCGGGGAACCGCGTGCCGAGGAGCGTCTCCTCGCCCTCGCCGACGACCGCCTCGAAGACGAGCTCCTCGGTCTCCTCGTCGAGGAGCAGGATCGAGGACGCCTTCGCGCCGAAGATCGAGCGCGCGACCTCGACGATCGCCGAGAGCAGCGCCTTGAACGACTCCTCCGACCCGACGACACCTGCCGCCACGGCCGCTCGGAGATCGGCTTTCTCGGTCATGTC
Source organism: uncultured Gaiellaceae bacterium (assembly GCA_963808865.1). Classification (GTDB taxonomy): domain Bacteria; phylum Actinomycetota; class Thermoleophilia; order Gaiellales; family Gaiellaceae; genus GMQP-bins7. The sequence goes on from CAWEGY010000009.1 coordinate 262,549, forward strand.
GCACCCCCTACGTTCGTCGCGGTGAGATAGAGGACGCTCTTGAGCTGGAACGGCGTCAGCTCCGGATGCTTCGAGAGGATCAGCGCGCAGATGGAGCTCAGGTGCGGCGTCGCGAAGCTGTTGCCCGAGACCTTCAGCACCCTGCCGCCGAGCCACGGCACCTCGACGTTCACGCCGCGGCCGAAGAACTCGACCGGCGGGTTCGGGTTGTAGAAGAAGTCGAGCGGGTCGGGCTCCTCGTGGCTCCCGACCGAGATGACCGACGAGAAGCGCCACGGGTAGCTCTCGACCGGCATGTTGTGCGCCGAGGCGACGAGCACCGATGCGCTTGAAGTACGCGCTGTCGGCGAGCTCGTGGAGGACGCTCGCGAACGGCTTCTTCGTCGTCGAGAGGCTCATGTTGATGACGTCGAAGCCCTGCTCGATCGCGTAGCGGAGCCCTGCGAGGAGGACGGCGCCCGAGCCCGTGAAGGTCGAGCCGAGCACGCGCACGCTCGAGATGCGGCACTCCGGGCGCGAGCCGCCGCACGATCCCGGCGCAGGCGGTCCCGTGGCCGGAGACGTCGCCCTCGGTGTCCTCTTCGGCGACGACCTCGTCGTTCTCGCCGAGCGAGATGACGACCGCGCTCTCGAGCTCGCCGACGAGCGGATGGCTCGCCTCGACGCCCGAGTCGAGGATGCAGACGCGGACGCCCTCCCCGGTCGAGCCCCGAGCGCCCACTCGCGCGTCACGCGCTCGGGCCAGTGCGCCGGCAGGGCGATCCGGTCGACCGCGTCCTTCGGGAGGCTCCATGCGGGAAGCGCGGCCTGGCCCGCGTCCCAGCCGTGGGCGGTGACGTCCTGCACGGGACGGGACTCTACGGCGCCAGAACCGCGGAGTCCCTCCCGGTCAGCTTTCGTGCAGGCGTTCGCGGAGCTCGTCGAGGACGCGGCGATCGGGCTCGTAGCCCTCGAGGGCGAGCGCACCCTCGAGGTCGGCGATCAGCGCCGCACGGAACGCGACGTCCGCTTCGGCTCGCGTGACGATCTCGTCGAACGTGGGACGGGCACGCGGCAGCTCCTGTGCGGCCCGCACCCATCCGTCGGGCGCGGGTCGCAGGAGTCGGAGGAGCACTCCGAGCCGCTCTTCGTCATACGAGCGCGTCATCTAACCCCTAGACCCGTCGGGAGGCTCCTTTCTTCCCTCGAGTTCGTCGCGCAACTTGCCCAGGCAGCGCGCGATGCGACTCGCGATGGTGCCGGACGGGATCTCGAGCTCGTCCGAAATCGTTCTGTAGCTCTGATCCCGGGCGAAGAAGCGGTCGAGGATCTCCTGGCAGGAGCCGGAGAGGGTGGCCAGCGCCTCTCGTACCTCGAAGGCCTCCTCGACGTCTTGGAGATCCATGGACTCTTCCGGCAGCTCGACGTCAACGCCGGGCTGCTCGCGCCCTCGGGCTGCGGCGAGGTCGATGCAACGCCGACGTGTGAGCTGCGCGATCCACGGCCTGAGCGCTGAGCCGTCGCGAAGCGTGTCGAGGCGTGTGTAGACGCGCGTGAAGACGTCCTGGAAGACGTCTTCGGCGTCCTCGTCGCTCATGCGGAAGCCACGCACGGCGATTGCGTACACGTAGCGCGAGTAGCGCTCGACGAGCTCGTTCCAGGCGTCGGAGTCCCCGGTTCGGCAGCGCGAGACGAGCTCGGCGTCGGACGCTGTCGAGAGCGGCTGGGATCGTGCGTCGCTCACCGGGTCGATTGGAGCAGGCGATCGGCGACGTCGTGAGCGGCCCGCTCGCTGGCGAGCGCACGGGCAAGACGCGGATCGGCAGCACGAACGCCGAGGTTCGCGCGCACCAGATGCGCTGCGGCGCTCGCGCCACCGGCCGCCAGGGCCGCTGCCGCGGCGGCGTCCGCCCGGTAGGTCGCGTCGCAGCGCTCGGCCGCGACCGCTGCGAGTGCGGCGGCGTCGGCGCCGAGCGACGCGATCTCGAGCGGGACCGCGGCTGCGAGCTCGAGCTTCTGCTCGAGGGCGAAGTTCCTGCGCGGGTCGTCGTCGACTCCCGACTCGGCCTCTTCGAGTGCCGTGAGCGCGTCCTCCCAGGCGCTGCCATCCGTGTGCGCGAGCTCGACGGCGCGAGCGCTGATCGCATCGGCCTGTGCGGCGACTCCACCGGCGTCGTCCCACTGGGACGAGCAGCGCGCGACCATCGAGACCAACCGTGCGGCGAACGCCACGGTAAGCGCGGCGGCGGATCCACCGCCCGGCGCGCGGCCGTCCGCCGAGATGCGGTCGAGAAACGCATCGAGACGAAGCGCGAGATAGTCGTCGGCGCTCAAGGCGGGACGAGTTTACGGCTGCCGCGCCGCACGTTTCTAGACTTCGAGCCCATGCCGCTGTACCTCACCGAGTCCGACGTCACGGCTCTGCTCACTCCAGCGGATGCCGTGGACGCGATCGAGGGCTGCTTCCGGCGCATGGCTGCGGGCGAGGTCGAGCTCGCGCCGCGGCGGCGGCTGCGTCTCCCCGAGGGCTCGCTCGCGGACATGGCGGCTTCAGACCTGGGGCTCGGGCTCGCGGGTGGGAAGCTGTATGCGGCGACTCCGCAGGGGACGACGTTCGTGGTGTGTCTCTTCGACGCCGCCTCGTCGGAGCTCGTCGCCGTGATCGAGGCAGACCAGCTCGGGCGGCTGCGCACGGGTGCTGCGAGCGGCGTCGCGGCTCGCCACCTGGCGCGGACGGACGCCCGCACGCTCGGCGTGCTCGGCTGCGGCCACCAGGCAGAGACGCAGGTTTCATGCATTCGAGCGGGCGCGCCGTCGCTCGAGCGCGTGGTTGCCTACTGCCGCACGCCGGAGAAGCTCGCGGCGTTCTGTGCAAAGACGGGAGCGGAGCCCGCGGAGGGCCATCGCGAGGCTGCCGAGCAGGACGTCGTCGTCACCATGACGAGCTCGCGCGATCCCGTCGTGCGCGGCGAGTGGCTCTCTCCCGGCGCGCTGGTGATCGGTGCGGGCGCGAACGTCGTGAGTCGCCGCGAGCTCGACAACGCCGTGCTCGAGCGCGCGCGCTTCGTGTGCTGCGACTGGCGCGAGCAGGCCAAGCTCGAGTCGGGCGACCTCGTCGAGCCTATACAGGCAGGCGTCCTCGACTGGCTCGAGGTGCACGAGCTGCACGAGGTCGTCTCGGGCGAGATCGCCGGCCGGCAGTCCGACGACGACGTCGTCGTCTTCAAGTCGAACGGGCTCGCCGCGTGGGACGTCGCGCTGGGAGCCGAGGCGCTCGCGAGGGCGCGTGAGCGTGGCGTCGGGCTCGAGCTCTAGGACGCCGTGATGGTGGCCTTCGCGTCCTCGATCGTGTCGCCCGAAATCGCGCCGACGATCTCCGGCCGGTCGAGGAGTCGCTTCTGCTGCTCGGGCGAGAGGCGGTTCTGCACGTACTTGTCCTCGAGTATCTCGTTCAGCGAGCGGCCGCGCTCGTGCTCGCGGATGACGTACCTCGCGACGTGCTCTTCCGCGGAGCCTCGCGAGAAGAGAAACGAGAACATGTTCTTGAACACCGCCACGAGACGCGATTGTATCCCGGGTAGATGAGACGGAGCTCACGTGAAGGCAGGTACGCGGAGCGCGCACTTGCCGGCGTCGACGACGTCGGCGAGGAGGAGCGGATCGCGATCTGGATCGAGCGCCGTCCGGGAGCCGTGTGGGTCGTCGGACGCGCGGTCAATCCGCAGCTGCGCGAGTCCGACGAGACGCGGCCGGAGGACGTGATCTTCGAGGGCTACGAGCTCGGCGACGCGCTCGACCGCGCGAACGAGGCGCTCGAGGACGACGTGAACGTGCTCGAGGACGACGGCCTGCCAGCGGACGCGAAGCCGTTCACGCGCAAGGAAGTGCTCCCGCTGCTGGAGCGCTGGTTCTTCAATCGCTGAAGTCGAGGTCGGTGCTAGCGTCCCGCCGCTTTGCGGATCCGCGTCGGCCACAGCCCGGACCCCGACGACGCGTTCATGTACTGGGCGCTGACGACGGATCTCGTCGACACGCGCGGCCATGAGTTCGAGCAAGTCCTCGGCGACATCCAGACGCTGAACCAGTGGGCACGGCTGCGGTCGCCTCGAGGTGACCGCGATCTCGCTCGCCGCGTACCCGTTCGTGCAGGAGGACTACGCGCTGCTGCCGCACGGGGCGAGCATCGGGTCCGGTTACGGCCCCATCGTGGTCGCGCGCGAGCCCAAGTCGCTCGAAGAGCTGGGCGAGCTCGAGATCGTCGTCCCGGGAACGATGACGACCTCGTTTCTCGCGCTCCGGCTCGTCCTGGGCGGCTTCCGCCACCGCGAGCTGGCGTTCGACGAGATCCCCGAGGAGGTCGCCTCCGGCCGCGCCGAGGCGGGGCTCCTCATCCACGAGGGGCAGCTCACCTTCGAGGACTTCGGCCTCGTGAAGGTGCTCGACCTGGGCGAGTGGTGGCTGCTCGAGACCGGCTTGCCGCTGCCGCTGGGCGTGAACGTCGCGCGCCGCGACATCGGCGAGGACGTTCTCTGCGACGTGTCACACGTGCTACGGGACGCGATTCAGGGCGGCCTCGACAATCGCGCCGACGCGCTCGAGTACGCGTTGCAGTTCGGTCGTGGGATCGACGCGGCGGTCGCGGACCGGTTCGTCTCCATGTACGTGAACGAGCTCACGCAGGACTACGGCGACGAAGGCCGTAAGGCCGTGACGGAGCTGCTGCGGCGAGGCGAGGCGCTGGGAGCGTTCCCGGCACCCGTTCAGATCGACTTCGTCCGCTAACGTCGCGGGCCATGCCACGCGCGGTCGTTCTCTCCGCGGTCCGGACGCCGATCGGGCGCTACGGCGGCGCGCTCTCGGGAGTGCGTCCGGACGACCTCGCGGGAGTCGCGATCGCGGCTGCGGTCGAGCGCGCCGGGATCGACGGCGCCGCGATCGAGGACGTCTACTTCGGCTGCGCCAACCAGGCGGGCGAGGACAACCGCAACGTCGCCCGCATGGGCGCTCTGCTCGCGGGGCTGCCGGACTCGGTCGCCGGCGTCACGCTGAACCGACTCTGCGCGTCGGGGCTCTCGGCCGTCGTCTCCGCGTCCCACGCGGTCCTGGCGGGCGATGCCGACGTGGTCGTCGCCGGCGGGGTGGAGTCGATGAGCCGCGCACCGCTCGTCATGGCCAAGCCGGACGCAGCCTTCCCGCGCGGCAACCAGACCGTGTGGGACACGACGCTCGGCTGGCGCTTCCCGAACCCGCGGCTCGAGGAGCTGTTCCCGCTCGAGTCGATGGGCGAGACCGGCGAGAACGTCGCCGAGCGCTGGGGGGTCTCGCGGGAGGAACAGGACGCGTTCGCGCTCCGGTCGCAGCAGCGCTGGGCAGCGGCACACGAGGCGGGCCGTTTCGAGGACGAGCTCGTCGCGGTCGGCGAGGTCGCCGTCGACGAGCATCCGCGGCCGCAGACGACCGCGGAGGCACTCGCGGGGCTGAGGCCGGCGTTCCGTTCGGACGGCACCGTTACGGCGGGCAACGCGAGCGGGATCAACGACGGCGCGGCGGCGCTCGTGATCGCGAATGAGGACAGGGCGCGCGAGCTCGGCGTCGAGCCGCTCGGCGCGTTCGTCGGGTCGGCCGTCGCGGGCGTCGACCCTCGCGTCATGGGCGTCGGCCCCGTGCCGGCGGTGCGCAAGCTGCTCGAGCGGGCGGGAGTCGAGCCCGGCGAGCTCGATCTCGTCGAGCTGAACGAGGCGTTCGCCTCACAGAGCCTCGCGGTCGTCCGCGAGCTCGGGCTCGACGAGGAGAAGGTCAACGTGAACGGCGGCGCGATCGCCCTCGGCCACCCGCTGGGGATGAGCGGCGCGCGCCTCGTCGTCTCGCTCCTGCACGAGCTGCGCCGCCGGGACGGTCGCTACGGCCTCGCGACGCTCTGCGTCGGCGTCGGCCAGGGCGTCGCGGCGCTGTTCGAGCGCTAGGCCGTCTCGGCGAAGACGCGCTCGCGCTGCGGGCTGCGCCCACACGGTCTGGCCGCGCCAGAAGCCCGGACTCGTCGAACCGGTCGCGCGTCATGAGGACGACGAACTCGGCGCCCGCGGCGTCGTGCAGCTCGACCTTCGCATCCCGTCCGAGGAGCGTGACGCGGACGATCATCGCCTCGACGGCGCTCTCGTCGGCTCGCTCAGGAGCTCGATGTCGTGCGGGCGAACGAGCGATTCGCCGAGCGGCTGCGCGTCTCCGACGAACGTCATCACGAACTCGCTCGTGGGGTTGTCGTAGAGCTCGCGGGGGCTGCCGACCTGTTCGAGCTTGCCGTGGTTGATAACGGCGATCTCGTCGGAGATCTCCATCGCCTCGTCCTGGTCGTGCGTCACGAACACGGTCGTCACGTGTACGACGTCGTGGAGCTGGCGGAGCCACTCACGGAGCTCCGAGCGGACGCGCGCGTCGAGCGCGCCGAACGGCTCGTCGAGGAGGAGCACCTGCGGCTCGGGCGCGAGCGCGCGGGCGAGGCCCATGCGCTGCCGCTGCCCGCCCGAGAGCTGCGCCGGGTAGCGATGCCCGAAGTTCTGGAGCTGGACGAGGTTGAGGAGCTCGTCGACGCGCTCGGCGATCTCCTTCTTCGGCCGCTTGCGCACCTTCAGGCCGAAGGCGACGTTCTCGCGGACGGTCATGTGCTTGAACGCGGCGTAGTGCTGGAAGACGAAGCCGACGTTGCGCTTCTGCGGCGCGAGGGCGGTCGCGTCCTTGCCGCCGAGGAGGATCTCGCCCGCGTCGGCGGTCTCGAGCCCGGCGATGATCCGCAGCAGCGTGGACTTGCCCGATCCGCTCGGCCCCAGGAGCGCCATGAGCGCGCCCGACTCGACGTCGAGCGAGACGTCGTCGAGCGCGACGAAGTCGCCGAACCGCTTCGAGACGTTGCGGACGAGAATCGACATCAGGCGGTCTCCTCCTTGGGGCGGATGATCGTCATGGCGACGAGGACGAGGATCGCGATCAGCGCGAGGACGATCGAGATCGCGTAGGCGCCGGCGACGTCGAACGCCTCCCAGCGCTCCTGCACGCGAAGCGTTGCGGTCTCGGTCTGGCCCTGGAGCCGACCCGAGACCACCGCGACGGCGCCGTACTCGCCGAGACAGCGGGCCGTGGTGAGGATCACGCCGTAGATCACCGCCCAGCGGATCGACGGCAGGGTGATCCTCCAGAACGTCTGCCACCCGCCCGCGCCGAGCGTGTATGCGGCCTGCTCCTGCTCGTCGCCGATCTCGCGCAGCGTCGGCACGACCTCGCGCGCGACGAACGGCAGCGAGACGAAGATCGTCGCGATCACCATCGCGGGCAGCGCGAAGAGCACCTCGATGCCGTGGTCCGAGAGCCAGCTCCCGAACCACCCGTCCTGGCCGTAGAGGAGGAAGAGCGAGAGCCCCACGACGACCGGCGACAGGGCGAGCGGGAGGTCGATGAACGCGTTCAGCACGCCCTTCCCCGGGAAGCGCTTCCGGACGATCGCGAGCGCGCAGACGATCCCGAACACCGTGTTCACCGGCACCGCGATGGCGGTGATGATCAGCGTGAGCTTGAAGGCGTTGAGCGTCTCCGGCGTCGTGAGCGCGTCCCACGCCGGCGCGAATCCGTCCTCGAACGTCCGCCAGAAGACGATCGCCAGCGGTCCGACGAGGATCACCGCGAGGTAGAGGAGCGCGATGGCGCGCAGCCCGAGTCTGGAGACGAGACCCCTCATCGGTCGTGCCTCGTCGCGAAGTGCCGGATGACGCCGATCGAGAGCAGGGTCAGGAACGAGATCAGCAGCAGGACGACTGCCACCGCCGCGGCACCCGCCGAGTCGCCGCTCTCGATCCGGCCGTAGATGTGGACCGACGAGACCTCGGTCTCGAACGGGATGTTGCCCGTGATGATCACGAGCGAGCCGAACTCGCCGACCGCCTTCGCGAACGCCAGCGCGACGCCCGAGAGGATGCCGGGAAGGATGTTCGGGAGGATCACCCTCACGAATGTCCGCGGCCTCGAGGCGCCGAGCGAGTGGGCTGCCTCCTCGATCTCCGGGTCGAGCTCCTGCAGGACCGGCTGCACCGTGCGGACGACGAACGGGAGCGTCACGAACATGAGGGCGAGGACGATCGCGGTACGGGAGAACGCCACGTCGATGCCGACCGGCGACGTGGGGCCGTAGAGCGCGAGAAGCGTGAGCCCGGCGACGATCGTCGGGAGCGCGAACGGCAGGTCGATGATGGCGTTGACCACGGTCTTCCCGCGGAAGTCGTCGCGAACGAGCACCCAGGCGGTGATCGTTCCGAGCACCGCGTTGAGCAGCGAGACGGCGACCGACGCGACGATGGTCAGCTTCAGCGCGGCGACGGCCTCCGGGCTCGAGACCGCGTCCCAGAACGACTGCGATCCCTCGCTCGTCGCCTCCCACATGAGCGCGGCGAGCGGGAGCCCGACCATGACCATGAGGAAGGTCGTCACAAAGCCGAGGGACAGGGCCGTGGCGGCCCTGTCCCTCGAAGCGCGGGAGCGCGCTGGCGTGCGGAGTGCGGCTTCGCTCAACCGGTGCTACCGCCCACCAGCCGCTGGAAGCGGGCCATGATGCCCACCTGTCGGGTCGAAGAAGCGCTTCTGCACCTTCTCCCACCCGCCGAGGCCGAGCTGGTCGATCGTGAACAGACCGGGGCGCACCGGGAACTTCTTGCGGTTGGCGTTCTCGACGTTCTTCAGGACCGGCCGGTAGCCGTAGTCGGCGAAGACCTGCTGCGCGGCCGGCGTCCTCAGGAAGCGGAGGAATGCGTTCGCCGTCGGCCTTGTCCGAGGTGGTCTTGTTCACGGCGATCGGGTTCTCGATGAGGATCGTCGTCTTCGGGATGACCCACTGCAGGTCGAGTCCCTGCATCCGCGAGAAGTAGGCCTCGTTCTCGTAGGCGAGGAGGACGTCGCCCTTGCCGCTGTTGAACGTGTTCAGCGATGCGCGCGCGCTCGTGTCCTGGACGGCGACGTTCTTCCAGAGCTTCAGGAGGTTCGCCTGCGCCTGCTTGTCGGTCTTGCCCTGCTTCCGCCACGATCCGTACGCCGCCATGATGTTCCAGCGGGCGCCGCCCGACGTGAACGGGTTCGGCGTGACGACCTCGACGTCCGGCCGCAGGAGGTCGTTCCAGCTCTTGATCTTCTTCGGGTTGCCGTCGCGCACGACGAAGACGACGACCGAGTTGTGGACCATGCCCTTGTAGGACTGCTTCTTCCACTTCGGGTCGACGAGGTTCGCGCTCACGAGCTCGTCCATGTCGGGGGCGAGCGAGAGCGCGGCGATGTCGAAGTCGAGCCCGGCCTTGATCGCCCGCACCTGCTCGCCCGATGCGCCGTAGGACTGCGTGAAGCTGACGTCGTCGCCGGCCGGCGTCTTCTCGAACAGCGGGATGAGCTTCCCGTACGCCTCGCGCGGGGTCGAGTACGCGACGAGGCTGAGCTTCGTGTCGGCCGCGCGCTCGGGGGCGGCGGAGCCGATTCCTGCTGTGGCCGCGAGTGCCGCGGCGACGAGCCCGAGTGCTCCGATCAGTGCGATGACGTGGCGGCGCATGTGGTCTCCCTCAGGTTGAGTATCTTGACAAATCTTGTCGACTTACTAAATCGGTCATGAAGGTAGAGAATCCCGAGAACACTTGTCAAGTCGGAACCGGCCAGGAGGGTTGAACGATGTGGGTATCGAGACGAACCGACTACGCGACGCGAGCGATCCTCGCGCTGTCGCTCGAGGGAGGAGGGCCGCTGAAGCTCGAGGAGCTCGCGCGCCGCACGGCCGTGCCGCAGTCCGTGCTCGAGCAGGTGATGCCCACGATGCGCACGGCGGGCATCGTTCGCTCCGAGCGCGGGCCGTCGGGCGGCTATCGCCTGAACAAGAAGCCCGAGGAGATCACGCTCGAGCGCATCGTCCGGCTGTTCCAGGGTCCGCTCGCTCCGATCAGCTGCGCGACGAGGCACAACCCCGAGCCGTGCCCGATGATGGTCGGCTGCACCCTCCGTGACGTCTGGGAGGAGGTGCGCGACGCGACGATCTCGCTTCTCGGCGGCGTGACGTTCGCGGACCTCGCGGCGACGCCGGCGGCCCGTGGATCGATCCTTCACTGCTCGTGGTCGCGTCGGTCGGAGCCCGAGGCCGGGTAGATTCCAGGGCCGATGGCCGTCGCGACCGACCGCGAGTACGGGCTCTTCATCGACGGGGAGTCAACCGAGCCCGCGACGGGCGAGGTGCGCGAGCTCGTCGAGCCCGCCACGGGGGAGCCGTGGGTTCGGGCCGCGCTCGCCGGTGAGGCGGACGTGGATCGCGCCGTCGACGCTGCGCGGGGAGCCCTCGACGGTGACTGGGGCAAGACTCCCGGGACCGAGCGCGCCCGCCTCCTGCATGCGCTTGCGGACGCGATCGTCGCGAACCGCGCCGAGCTCGCGGAGCTCGAAGCCCGCAACGTCGGCAAGGCGATCTCGTCGGTCAAGGCCGAGCTCCACCAGGCGGCCGAGAACTTCCGCTTCTACGCCTCTGCGATCGCGACCATCGGCGGGCGCTCGAACCCGATCGGCGGCTCGCTCCTCTTCTACTCGCTGAAGGAGCCCGTCGGCGTGGCCGCGCAGATCGTGCCCTGGAACTACCCGCTGATGATGGCGACCTGGAAGCTCGCGCCTGCGCTCGCCGCCGGCTGCTCGGTCGTGCTCAAGCCCGATCCGCAGACTCCGCTGACGGCGATCCGGCTGGCCGAGCTCGCGGCCGAGGTCGGCTTCCCGGCGGGGGCGATCAACGTCGTCCCCGGCGACGGGCCGACGACCGGCGCATACCTCGTGCGGCACCCCGGCGTCGACAAGGTGGCGTTCACGGGATCGACGAAGACGGGTGGCGAGATCATGCGGCTCGCCTCCGACCCGGTGAAGCGCGTGACGCTCGAGCTCGGCGGTAAGAGCCCGAGCCTCGTCTTCGCGGACGCGGATCTCGACAGCGCGCTGCCGAGCTCGGCCTGGTCGATCTTCTACGCCGCCGGGCAGAGCTGCGAGGCGCGCTCGCGCCTGCTCGTCGAGAAGCCGCTGTACGACGAGGTCGTCTCCAAGATGGCCGAGTTCGCCGGTGGTGTCGCGCGTCGGCGACCCGCTCGATGCCGAGACGCAGATGGGCTCGCTCATCTCGACCGCGCATCGCGAGCGCGTGCACGGGTTCGTCGAGCGGGCCGGCGACGGGACGGAGGTCGTCGCGGGCGGTTCTGTTCCCGACGGGCGTGGGCGCGTTCTACCCGCCGACCGTCGTCGCGGCCTCGAACGACTCCGAGATCGCGCAGGAGGAGGTCTTCGGTCCGGTCGTGACGGTGATCCCGTTCGAGGACGAGAAGGACGCGATCCGCATCGCCAACGACGTGCGCTACGGGCTGATGGCCACGGTTTGGACCGGCGATCCCGCACGCGGCCATCGCATCGCCGCTCGCATCAAGTCGGGCACGGTCGGCATCAACATGCCGTACACGGCCTTCCCCGGCATCCCGTTCGGCGGCTACAAGCAGTCGGGCTTCGGGCGGGAGCTCGGGCTCGAGACGCTCGACCTCTACCTCGAGACGAAGAGCGTGATCGTCTCGACGGGCGCACGGCCGATCAACCCCTTCGGGCTGTAGAGCGGCCGCGCTACCGGTGGGCGGTGCTGGCCGGCGGCACGGCCGCCGCCGCGAGCGCTGCAGCGACGTTCGTCACCGGGATCCCGGTTCTGTCGCCCTCACTGCAGGACGACCTCGGCCTCTCGCTCGGCGAGGTCGGTCTCCTGCTGGCGGCGGCCTGGATCGGCTCGTGTCTGACCCTGCTGCCGTGGGGCCTCGCCGCCGACCGCTTCGGGGAGCGCGTCGTTCTCGGGCTCGGCCTGTCGCGTGCGGCGGCTTCCTCGCTCGGCGCCGCCCACGCCGAGAGCTTCGGCGTCCTCTTCGTCTGGCTCGGCCTCGCAGGGGGCGCGGGGTCGAGCGTCAACTCGGCGAGCGGCCGAGCGGTCATGCACTGGTTCCCGGCCGAGGAACGAGGGCTCGCGCTCGGCATTCGGCAGACCGCGATCCCGGTCGGAGGACTGATCGGCGCGCTCGCAGTTCCCGCCATCGCGAACGCGGGTGGCACGGACGCGGCCTTCGTCTTTCTCGCGGCGCTCTGTGCAGCAGGCGCGCTCGCCGGCGTGCTTCTACTGAGGGCACGCGAGCCCGGAGACGGCATTGAGGCTGCGTCCGTCCGCAAGACGCTGGCAGACGCCAGGCTCTGGCGACTGAGTCTCGGCAGCGGTGTCTACCTCTATGCGCAGATGGCCGTCATCGGGTTCACCGTCGTCTTCCTCCACGACGAGCACGGGTTCTCCGAAGGCGAGGCGGCGCTGGTCGTCGCCGGGTCTCAGCTGCTCGGGGCGGCGTTTCGCATCGGGGCAGGGCGATGGTCCGACGTGGTCGGCTCGCGCGTGGGTCCGCTCCGCCTGATCGGTCTCGCCGTGGCAGTGAGCCTCGGAGCGACCGCCGTCCTCGCCGATGGCCCGCTCTGGCTCCTCGTCGCGGCGCTCGCACTCGCAGGCGGGCTGTCGATGGGCTGGAACGGCCTGTCGTTCACGGCTGCCGCCGAGCTCGCAGGTGCGACGCGAAGCGGGGCTGCGATCGGCTTCCAGCAGACGGTGCTGTCGGGCATCGGCGTCGCCGCACCGGTGCTCTTCGCCGCCACGGTGTCCTCTGGGTCGTGGCGCCTCGCGTTCGCACTCGCCGCGGTCTTCCCCCTCGCCGGCTCGCTCGTGCTGCGGCCGTTGCGTGCCTACTAGGCTCCTGCGATGCGGGTCTTCGAGCGCCTCGACGAGCTGTATGCGATCGGCGGCGGGCGGGCGCCGGCGCGAATCGTCCGCACCCTTCGCCTGCGGAGGACGAGGCGCACCGGCTCGCGACGACGTGGCTCGAGGAGGCCGGGCTCGAGGTGGAGGTGGACGCGAGCGGAAACCTCTTCGGACATGTCCCGGGGTCTGACCCCGCGGCACGTCCCGTGTGGACGGGCTCGCATCTCGACTCGGTTCCCATGGGCGGCCGCTTCGACGGAGCACTCGGCGTCGTCGCGGCGATCGAGGCCGTCGAGCGGGTCGGCGCCGGATCCGTCGTCGTGTTCCGAGGCGAGGAGGTCGGCTGCGTCGGCAGCCGCGCTCGCGTGGAGAGTGGTGCGGCGCTCCCACGGGCGTTCCTCGAGCTCCACGTCGAGCAGGGACCCGTGCTCGCTGATCGTGGCGCCCCGCTCGGCGTCGTGACCGGCATCGTCGGGTACGCGCGCGGCGAGCTGGTCGTCGAAGGCCGCGCCGGGCATGCGGGCACCACGCCGATGGCGGGCCGCTCCGATGCGCTCGTGGCCGCAGCGGCAGAGATCCCGCGCGTGCGCGACGCGGCGCTCGCGCTCGACGGAGCCGTCGCCACGATCGGGCAAGTCGAGGTCGAGCCGGGCGGGTCGAACGTCATCCCGTCCCGGGTCCGGATGAGCCTGGACGTGCGCGCTCCGGACGCCGAGCGGCTCGACGCGCTTGATCGCCGCGATCGGCTTCGAGCCCGGCTACCGGGTCGAGCCAGCACAGTTCTCGGGCGCCGCGCCGGCCGCGCTGCACGACGAGATCGCGAGCCGCGGCCTCGACGTCGTCGAGCTGCCCTCGGGGGCGGGCCACGACGCCGGCATCCTGGCGGCAGCCGGCGTCGACGCCGCGATGCTGTTCGTGCGAAGCCTGAACGGAGGTATCAGCCACTCTCCGGACGAGCTCTCGAGCCCGGAGGACATCGAGCTCGCGGTCGACGTGCTTGCCGGCGCGCTCGGCCGCCTGGCTACGTCTCCCTGAACGTGATCTCCTGGGCCCCGTCCCAGAGCATGCGTCGTCCGAGCTCGCGCAGGTTCTCGTTGCCGGAGACGATCGTCGCGAAGTGGTTCCCGGCGAGAGCGCCCGCCTTGCTCGCGAACGCGACGTAGCCGTACGCGAGCAGCAGCTCGGTCTCGCTCACGCCGGCGGGGTAGAAGATCAGCTCGCCGGGGCTCGGGTAGCTCGTCGCGTTCTCCGGCCCGATGCCGACGTCGAGGTCGCCCATCGGGATCCAGCCGCCTTCCCCCGACCAGCGGACGTGGATGATCTGCGAGTCGAGCGGCAGCATCCGGCGAAAGGCGGCGACCGTCTCGGGAGCCGCCGCTTCCTCGAAACGGGCGGAGAAGGAGAAGCCGGAAGCCGTGATCTCCAGCATCGGGCGACCCTAGCCGCTCGTCGCAATCCAGGCTGCGAGGAGCTCCCTCTCGTCCTCCGTCATCCCGGTCACGTTCCCCGGAGGCATCGCGCGCGTGAGAACTGCCTGGCGCTCGATGTCGTCGACGCGCCCCTCGATCTGCGCTCGTGTCTCGAGCTGGATGCCGAGTGGGGCCGAGACGCCGGAGTGGCACGTGGCGCATCGCTCCTCGATCACCGGCTGGATCTGCTCGAAGTCGACCGGCTCGGCGACGCTCGTTCCCGTTTCGGCGGGCTCGAGCCAGAACGCGAGGGCGACGACGCCCACCGCGGCCGCGGCCGGGATCCACCACACGCGACGGCCCGTGTGCCAGCGGTTGAAGAAGACGCGAATGAGAGCGGTCAGGGCCGCGATCGCGAAGAAGACGAGCCAGGCATCGTCGGCGCCGAAGACGAACGCGAAGTGGCCGGCGAGCATGGTGAAGACCACCGGCAGCGTGAGGTAGTTGTTGTGGACGGACCGGTTCTTCGCTTCGAGCAGCGGGGCGGGATCCGGCTCGCGCTTCTCCTCCATCGCGTCGACGAGCTTCCGGTGGGCGGGGATGATGACGAGGAGGACGTTCGCGACCATGATCGTCCCGAGCATCACGCCGACCTGGAGATAGGCCGCGCGCGCGGCGAACAGCTCGCCCTGCACCCCAGGCAGCGACGCCGACGAGCGCCGTTCCGATCAGCGCGAGCGCGGCCTGGCTGCGCGTGTCCGACCGTGCGGCAAAGGACGTCGTAGACGACCCACGCCAGCGCCATCCCGCCGATGCTGAGCGCGACCGCCTCCCACTCGTCGAGCGCAGCCACCGCGGGATCGACGAGGCGGACGCGCGCGTCGAAGTAATAGAGGACGACCATGAGCGCAAAGCCCGAGAGCCACGTCGTGTACGCCTCCCACTTGAACCAGTGCAGCGGCTCGGGCATCTCCGCCGGGGCGAGCCGGTACTTCTGCGAGTGGTAGAGACCGCCGCCGTGCACGCCCCAGAACTCACCTGCTACTCCCGCATCTGCGTCCTCCCTGGCCTTGGGCGGCCGGAGCGCGAGGTCGAGTCGTACGAAGTAGAAGGACGCGCCGATCCAGGCGATCCCGGCGACGACGTGGAGCATGCGCAGGAGGACGTCGAGGACGTCTCTCAGGTACGGGTCCATCGACTCCTCGCGATGGCGACGAGCTCGCGGCAGCCCGTGTCGAGCTCTTCCTCGCGGGTGTTCGCGATCCGCCCGCGGAGCACCTCGAGGATCTCGCGCTTCGGGCGACCGTCGACGAAGACGACGAAGCGGAAGCCGAACTTCTCCTCGTAGACCTGGTTCAGGTACGCGAGATCGGAGAGGACTGCAGGGTCGGTGTCGGTGCCCTGCTCCGCTGGCCGACCGTTGCGACAGCCCGTGGCGCTGGCCGATCGCCGGATGCGCTGCCAATGCCTCGACCTTCTCGTCGTCGCTCAGCGTCGCGAGCACCTCGTCGGCGCGACCGAGCGGATCCTCGGTCTCGGCGAGGCGCTCGACGAGCGCGGGTCCGACCCTCGAACAGCTCGGCGAGCTCGTCGACGGTCAGCTGCCGCGGTAGCTCGTGCATCCGTACGGCGAGACGAGGAGCGGGACGTGGTGGTGGCCGTCGGCGAGCTCGACCTCGAGCTCGACCTTGGTGAAGAACGGGGATGGAGGCCAGAACACGAGCTCGTAGCGGCCGGGCTCGAGCCCCTCGGCGAGCCGCGCGATCCGGCCGTCTGCGTCGGTCTCGCCCTTCGCGAGCACCTCGCGGTCCTGCGCGAGCTCGACGCGGACACCCGCAGCCGGGCGTCCCGCCGCCGTGTCGAGGACGTGGGTCGAGACGGAGACCGTCATGCGGCGAATCTTCGCGCCTGGGCTCGCTGTTCGCGCGCGATCTCCTCCTCGTCGGCGGCGACGAGCGCCCCGCCGCGCACGACGTCCTCGCCGCCGACCACGAGCCGGTCGACCCGATGGGGAGCGGAGAAGACGAGCCCCGCGACGCGGTCCTCGGTGCCCGCGAGCTCGAGGCTGTCGGTCCGCCATACGGCGAAGTCCGCACACTTGCCCGGCTCGAGTGAGCCGATGTCGTCGCGGCCGAGCGTCGCAGCACCTCCGCGCGTACCCAGCGAGAGCGCTTCCCGCGCGGTCATCGCTCCGGGTCCTCCGCGGCCCGCGGGCGACGAGCAGCGCCTGCTTCACCTCGAGGAGGAGGTCGCTGCGCTCGTTCGAGGCCGAGCCGTCGACGCCGAGCCCGACGCGAATTCCTTCCGCGAGGTAGTCGCGCACCGGCGCAACACCTGCTCCGAGCCTGAGGTTGGACGTCGGGCAGTGCGCAACTCCTGTCTTCGACCCGGCGAAGTCCGCGATGTCGTCCGCCGAGAGGTGGACGCAGTGGGCGCACCACACGTCGCTGCCGAGCCAGCCGAGGTCGGTCAGGTACTCGACGGGCGTGCAGCCGTAGAGCTGTAGGCAGTACGCGTCCTCCTCGACGGTCTCGGCGAGGTGGGTGTGCAGCGTGAGGCCGAGACGACGGGCGAGCACAGCGGACTCCGACATGAGCCGCTTCGTCACGGAGAACGGCGAGCACGGCGCGACCGCGATCTGCACGCGGGCGCCCGGTCCCGGCTCGTGGAGCGCCGAGACGAGCCGCTCCGTGTCCGCGAGCACCGTGTCGATGTCCTCCACGAGCTCGTCGGGAGGGAGCCCTCCGTCGGACTCGCCGAGATCCATCGAGCCGCGCGACGCGACGATCCGCACGCCCAGCTCGCGTGCCGCCTGCACCTCGGCCTCGATCAACCCTCCGCGACCGCGTGGGAAGACGTAGTGGTGGTCGAACACCGTCGTGCAGCCGGACAGTGCGAGCTCGGCGAGGCCGGTTCGCGCGGCCGCGTACTCCGACTCCGCGTCGATTCCCGCCCACACGGGGTAGAGCTCGCGCAGCCAGGAGAAGAGGTCCGCCTGCTGCGCCCGGGCTCGCGTGAGCGTCTGGTACAGGTGGTGGTGCGTGTTGACGAGACCGGGCGTGACGACGGCGCCGCCCAGGTCGACCCGCTCGTCGGCCTCGGGCTCGTCACCGGCACCGACAGCGGAGACGAGACCGTCCTCGACCAGGAGCCACCCGTGCTCGTGCTCGGTTCCGGCGTCGTCGCAGGTGACGATCCAGCCGTCGGCGTAGAGCGTGGTCACAATGCGAGCGGGACGAGCTCGAAGCGGTCGACATCGACGAGGCCGCGGTCCGTGATCTTCAGCTGCGGGATCACGGAGAGGCCGAGGAACGACAGCGTGAGGAACGGTGACGCGCCCGTCCAACCGAGCGCGTGGGCGGCCTCGTTGCAGGCGCGGCTCTGGTCGATCACGTCTGCCAGCGGGGCGTCGGAGAGGAGCCCTGCGATGGGGAGCGGGCACTCGGCGAGCACGCTCCCGTCGCTCACGGCGACGATGCCGCCGCCGATCTCGACGAGCCGCTCGACCGCGAATGCCAGGTCGTGGTCGCTCATGCCGACGGCGACGATGTTGTGCGCGTCGTGGGCGACGCTCGAGGCGAGCGCCCCTCGCTGGAGGCCCGAGCCGGCGACGAAGCCGAGCCCCACCCGGCCGGTGGCGAGGTGCCGCTCGACCACTGCGATCTTCGCCAGGTCGCGCTCGGGGTCGGCCACGGCGAGTCCGTCCTCGACCGACGGCTCGCGAACGAGGGTCTCCGTGACGACCTGATCCTCGATGAGCCCGATCGTGCGCGCCTCGCCTCCGCTCCACGGGATCGCGAAGTCGGTCGGGTCGACCGCTCGGACGCGAATCGATTGTCGGACCCACTCGGGGATCTCCGCCCGCTCAACGTCCTCGAGCGGGCGCCCCCGCTTCAAGACCGTCTCCGGCAGAAAGCTCACCAGGTCGGGAAGCACGAGCAGGTCGGCGACGTAACCGGGCGCGATCGCGCCGTGGCCATCGAGCCCATGCCAGGTCGCGGGATGGTACGTCGCCATGAGCACGGCGTCCTCGGGCGCGATGCCGGCGGCTACTGCCTCGCGCACCATGCCGTTGATGTGCCCCGAGTCGGCGATGTCCTCTGGGTCGCGATCGTCGGTGCAGAACGCGATGCGCCACGGCCCGTACTCCTTGACCAGCGGCAGGAGCGCCTGCAGGTTCCGCGCCATCGTCGCCTCGCGGACGAGCAACCACATTCCTGCGCGGATGCGCTCGCGGCCTTCCTCGACCGTCAGCGCCTCGTGATCCGAGTAGATGCCCGCGGCCGCGTACGCCTGCAGGTCGCGCCCCACGAGTCCGGGCGCGTGGCCGTCGACGTGTTGCGCACCCTCGACCGCGAGCTTCGCGAGCTCTCCCTCCGAGCCCGCGACGACGCCCGGGAAGTTCATCATCTCGCCGAGACCGAGGACCCGTCGCCGCCGCATCAGCGACTCGAGATCGCCCGGCGTGAGCGCGCGGCGCGGCGACTCGAAGGGCGAGGCGGGCACGCACGACGGCGCCATGAAGTAGACGTCGAGCTGGAGACCCGACGATGCGTCGAGGAGCCAGTGCACGCCGTCGACGCCGAGGACGTTCGCGATCTCGTGCGGGTCGGCGACGACAGCCGTGGTGCCCAGCGGGAGCACAAGGCGCGCGAACTCGTCGACCATGAGCTTGACCGACTCGAGGTGCATGTGCGCGTCGATGAATCCGGGGACGACGAAGCGGCCCGACGCGTCGAGGACGTCCCGTCCTTCGTACTCCCCGAGCCCCGCGATCACCCCGTCTACCACCGCGACGTCGAGCTCGAGCCACTCGCGCGTGAAGACCGAGAGCACCCGTCCGCCACGCACGACGAGGTCGGCCGGCTCGTCGCCGCGGGCGACTGCCAGACGGCGCTGCAGCCTCTTCATCGGGGGAGCGTAATGCGCGTGCCGCGCTGTCGTATAGTCGCTCGGTCAGTCGGCAGGCGGGACAGGAGGAACAGATGAGAAGAAGGGCAGTGGCGGCGGGCCTCGCGTTCGCGTTGGCCGCGGTCGGGCTGGTGCTCGCAACCGCGGGATCCGCGAAGTCCGAGCAGGAGGCGATGAAGGCGGCGTGGATCTACGTCGGGCCGCACAACGACGGCGGCTGGTCGCAGGCGCACGACGCAGGTCGGCTCGCGGTGCAGAGGGCGCTCGGATCGAAAGTGAAGACGACCTACAAGGAGAACGTTCCCGAGGGACCGCAGGTCGCGCAGGTGATCGAGAGCCTGATCCGCGACGGCAACAAGATCATCTTCGCGACCTCGTTCGGCTTCCAGAGCGCAATGGTCGCGGCGGCGAAGAAGCATCCGGACGTGTACTTCGAGATGGCGACGGGCACGGCCACGTCGAAGAACCTCGCCGAGTACTTCGGTGCAAGCGAGGACGCGATCTACCTCTCCGGGATGGCGGCAGGCGCGGCGACAAGAAGGGCGTCATCGGGTACGTCGTGCCGTTCGCGATCCCCGAGGTCATCCGGCACGCCAATGCCTTCGTCCTGGGTGCGCAGGCCACCCGGCCGAGCGCGAAGGTGCGGCTGATCTGGACGAACTCGTGGTTCGACCCGAAGAAGGAGCGGCAGGCGGCGGAGAGCCTCGTCGCCGCGGGCGCGGACGTGCTCGGCCAGAACGTCGACAGCCCGTCGGCGGGGCAGTACGCGGAGTCGAAGAAGCTCCCGTGGGTCGGCTACAACTCGGACGCGCGCAAGTTCGCGCCGACGTCGTGGCTCACGGCGGCCCTGTACGACTGGGGCGTCTACTACGTCCCGCGCGTGAGGGCCGCCATGGACGGCACGTGGAAGACGGGCTTCTACTACGGGACGATGAAGGACGGCTTCATCAAGCTCGCCCCGTACGGCAAGCGCGTCTCGGCGAAGACGCGGGCCGCCATCAACGCGAAGAAGAGGGCGATCATCTCGGGCTCGTTCAACCCGTTCACGGGCCCGATCTACGACCAGGCGGGGAAGGTCCGGATCAAGAAGGGCAAGACGCCGACGATCAAGGAGCTCTACGCGATGAGTTGGCTCGTGAAGGGCACGATCGGCAGCGCGAAGGGCTAGTTCCGCCTTGAGCGGCAGACGACACGAGGGGCGCCGGCCTGGCCGGCGCCCCTCGTGTCGCTGCTGTCTCGATGCGGGGAATCACGAAGCTCTTTCCGGGAGTCGTCGCCAACGAGGGTGTCGACTTCGAGGCCGCGACCGGCGAGGTGCACGCGCTCCTCGGCGAGAACGGAGCCGGCAAGACGACGTTGATGAACGTCCTCACCGGCCTCTATCGGCCGGACGAGGGCGAGATCTCGCTCTACGGGGAGCCCGTTCATTTCGATGCCCCACGAGATGCCCTCGCGGCCGGGATCGGGATGGTGCACCAGCACTTCCGGCTCGTCGAGCCGCTCACCGTCGCCGAGAACCTCATGCTCGGCTGGCACACGCCGCGCTTCTGGCTCGGAGCGAAGGAGGGCCGGCGCCAGGTCCGCGAGGTCTCCGAGGCGCTGCAGATGTCCGTCGACCCGGACGCCCGCATCTGGCAGCTCTCGGTGGGCGAGCAGCAGCGGGTGGAGATCGTCAAGGCGGTGTTCCGCGGCTCGCGCATTCTCGTCCTCGACGAGCCGACGGCGGTGCTGACCCCGCAGGAGGCGGAACAGCTCTTCAACACGCTTCGGCTCATGGCCCGCGAGGGCCACTCCGTGATCGTGATCACCCACAAGTTGCACGAGGTCATGGCGGTCGCCGATCGCATCACGGTGCTCCGTGGCGGCCGGTCGGTCGCGACGGTCGCGGTGTCGGAAGTGACCCAGCGCTCGCTCGCCGCGCTCATGGTCGGCCGGGAGATCGCGGAGGCCAGGCGCGTCGAGGCGCAGCACTCGATCGGGGACGCCGTGCTCGAGGTCGAGGGCCTGAGCGCCGTCGGCGACCGCGGCGGTCTCGCGGTGAACGACGTCTCGCTGGGCGTGCGCGCAGGAGAGATCCTGGGCGTCGCGGGAGTCGCCGGCAACGGCCAGCGGGAGCTGGCGGAGACGATCTACGGCATCCGGCCGGCCAGCGCGGGCGCGGTTCGCGTCGGCGGGCTCAGGCTCCGCGCGGGCGACCCCCGCGCGGCGATGGCGGCCGGAATCGCCCACGTGCCCGAGGACCGCCTCGGGACCGGCCTCGCTCCCGGTCTCAGCATCGCCTCGAACGTCTCGCTGAAGACCTACCGCGACGCGCGCCTTTCGCGCGGGCCCATCCTGCTCGTCCGCAGGATGCGGGAGCTCGCGCTCGCGCTCATCCGCCGCTACGACGTCAAGGCGCCCGGGACCGGACACGCCAGCGCGCAACCTGTCCGGCGGCAATCTCCAGAAGCTCGTGCTCGGGCGGGAGTTCGAGGGCGACCCCCGAGTGCTGATCGCGGCGCAGCCGACGCGCGGGCTCGACGTCGGCGCGATCGAGACCGTCCACGGGTACCTGCGCGACGCGGCCGCGAACGGCGTCGCGGTGCTCCTGATCAGCGAGGACCTCGACGAGCTGCGTGCGTTGGCCGACCGCATCGTCGTCATGTACGAGGGCTCGGTCGCCGGTGAGGTGGACCCGCGCGCGGCGAGCGTCGAGGAGATCGGCCTGCTCATGGCCGGGGGGCGCGAGTGAGGTTCGAGCGCCGTCTCGAGCAACCGCGCTGGCTGCTCTTCGCGGTGCCGGTCGGTTCGATCGTGGTCGCGTTCGGGCTGATGGCGATCGTGCTCCTGGTCACCGGCCACAACCCGGCGACGACCTACCGGCGCCTCTTCGACTCGGCGTTCTTCGCGGACGGCGCGCTGACCTCCACGCTCGTCTTCTGCACGCCTCTCGTCTTCACGGGCCTCGCAGCTGCGGCCGCGTTCCGCATGCAGCTCTACAACATCGGCGGCGAGGGCCAGTTCCTCCTGGGCGCGGTCGCGGGCGTGGGGATCGCCCTGTACCTCGGCGACCGGGCGTCACGTCGACGTTCGTGTACGTGGTGGCGATGGTCGCCGCCGGCGCGCTCGCGGGCGCGGCCTGGGCGGCGATTCCCGCGCTCCTCCGCGCCTTCGGGAAGACGAACGAGATCATCACCTCGCTGATGCTCAACTACGTGGCGGGCCTGCTCGTCACGTACCTGATCATCAACTCGAAGTCGTACTGGCGGGATCTCGACAGCTTCGAGGGCCAGACCTTCCCGCTCGGCAAGAGCATCCCGGAGGAGGCCAAGTGGCCTGCGCTCGACCTGGACGCGTTCGGCGGGCTCCTCGTGCCGCTCGGGTTCGGCCTCGCGATCGCGGTCGCCGTGCTCATGTGGGTCGTGTACTGGCGAACGCGGTTCGGGTTCGAGGTGCAGGTCATCGGCGACTCGCAGCGGGCGGCCCGCTTCGCGGGGATGCGACTGCGGCGAAAGATCCTCGCCGTCATGTGCATCTCCGGCGCGATCGCCGGTCTCGGCGGGGCGGCGTTCGAGGGCGACTTCGCGTACCAGATCGACCCGACCGGCCTGCAGACGTCCTACTTCGGCTACACGGGGATCGTCGTCGCCGCGCTCGCGCGCTACAACCCGCTCGCGGTCGTGCCCGTCGCGTTCCTCATGGGCGGCCTCCAGAACGCCGGCTTCACGCTGCGGGCGCCGACTTCCCGTCGGGCCTCGTCGGCGTCATGCAGGGGCTCATCCTGTTCTGCGCGCTCGGCGGCGAGGTGCTCGTTCGTTATCGGATCCGGTTCGGCCGGAGCGCTCCGGCCGCGAGCACAGCGGCGGCGGAGGCCGCGCCGTGATCGCGAGCGTCAACTCGAGCTTCCTCGTGCTGATTCTCGCCTCGGCGGTGCTCTACGGGACGCCGCTCCTGTTCGCGGCGCTCGGCGAGCTCCTGGCCGAGCGCTCGGGAGTCCTCAACCTCGGGGTCGAGGGGATGATGCTCGTCGGCGCGGTGATGGGCTTCTGGGCGGTGCAGCGCCTCGACGCGGCGCGGGGGCGTCTCCCTGACCGTGGCGCTTGGTGTGGCGGCACTCGCGGGCGCGCTGATGGCGCTCATCCACGCCTTCCTCGTGATCACACTGCGCGCGAACCAGATCGTCTCCGGCCTCGCGCTGACGATCTTCGCGGGCGCGGCCGGGCTCTCGTCGTACCTCGCGAACGACCTGAGCCTGAGCGGGGTTCCGGCCGACCACGCGTTCACGTCGCTCGACGTGCTCGGGCTCGGCAGCCTGCCCGTCGTCGGCCCGATCCTGTTCGACCAGTCCGCGCTCGTCTACCTGTCGTGGCTGCTCGTCGTCGGGATCGGGCTGTACCTCGCGCGGACGCGGGCGGGCCTGAACGTGCGAGCCGTCGGCGAGTCGCCCGCCGCCGCCGACGCGATGGGCATCGACGTGACCGCGTACCGCTACCTGCACACGCTCGCGGGCGGCGCGCTCGCGGGGATCGGCGGCGCGTGCTTCAGCCTGCAGATCACCCCGCCTGGGTCGACGGCCTCACCGGCGGTGTGGGTTGGATCGCGGTCGCGCTCGTGATCTTCGCGTTCTGGCGGCCGGATCTCTGTCTCGTCGGCGCCTATCTCTTCGGCGCTTCTCCGCGCTGCCGCTCCTCTTGCAGGCTCGCGGGTGGCTCGGCGGCGTTCCTGCCGAGGTCTTCAACTCGCTCCCGTACGTGATGACGGTCGTCGTGCTCGTCGCCGTCTCGTCCGGTGCCGCGAAGCGCCGCCTCGGCGCTCCGGCCGCTCTCGGCATCCCGTACGTGCGCGAGGAGCGGTAGAACAAGGGGGTGGACGTCCTCACGCCGCGCTCGCTCGACGAAGCACTCTCGTTCAAGGCGGAGCTTCCCGGCGCCGTCCCGATCCAGGGCGGCACCGACGTCATGGTTGCCCTGAACTTCGATCGCCTGCGGCCCGACACGCTGCTCAACCTCAACGAGGTGCCCGAGCTCCGCTCGTGGTCGCGTGACGACGGAGCGCTTCGCCTCGGAGCCGGGCTCACGTACACCGAGGCCATGACGGGGCCGCTCGCGGACGAGCTGCCGGCGCTCGCCGAGGCCTCGCGCACGGTGGGCTCGCCGCAGATCCGCAACCGCGGCACGATCGGCGGCAACCTCGGCACCGCGTCGCCGGCGGGAGACGCGCTGCCGCCGCTGCTCGTCGAGCGCGCGGAGGTCGAGGTCGCGAGCGTCCGCGGGTCGCGGACGGTCGCGCTCACCGAGTTCCTCGTCGGCGTCAAGCGGAACGCGCTCGCCGAGGACGAGCTCGTCGTCGCAGTCCTGGTCGAGCCGAGCCGCGCGCGCCAGACCTTCATGAAGATCGGACCGCGCAACGCGATGGTGATCGCCGTCTGCTCCCTCGCGCTCGCCGTCGATCGCGAGCGTGGTGAGGTGCGGGCCGCGTTCGGATCGTCCGCTCCCGTCGCCCGACTGGTCGAAGCGTCGCTCGACGACACGGGCGAGTTCCCCGAGCGGGTCGCCGCGGCAGCGAGCCCGATCGACGACGTCCGCGGCTCCGCCGAGTACCGCCGCCACGCGCTGCGAGTCCTGACCGTCGCGCGCGCTCGAGAGGTGCGCCGCGTGAGGATCGAGCTGACCGTCAACGGGGAGCGGCTCGAGGCCGACGTCTGGGCGGGCGAGAGCCTGCTCACCGCCCTCCGCGATCGGCTCGGCACTGCCGGGGTCGAAGAACGCGTGCGAGCAGGGCGAGTGCGGATCGTGCTCGGTTCTCCTCGACGGAGAGCTCGTGTGCGCGTGTCTCGTCCTCGCGGCGCAGGCGGAGGGCCACGAGGTCGTCACCGTCGAAGGGCTCGCCGAGGACGGCGACCTCCATCCCGTGCAGGAGGCGTTCGCCGATACGGGCGCGGTCCAGTGCGGGTTCTGCACGCCCGGCTTCGTCGTCGCCGCGGCCGACCTCTTGCGCCGCATCCCGAATCCGAGCGACGACGAGATCCGCGAGGCGCTGTCGGGCAACCTCTGCCGCTGCACCGGGTACCAGAAGATCCTCGACGCCGTCCACCAGGCGGCGGCCCGATGAGCACGACCACGCCGACCCTCCCTCGGGGGCGCGCGGCGACGCAGCACGCGCCGCGCCGACGCCGTTCCGAAGGTCACCGGCGAGTTCGCGTACTCCAGCGACCTGCAGGCCGCGGGGATGCTCTGGGGCCAGACCGTGCGGAGCCCACACGCGCACGCGCGCATCCTCGAGATCGACGTCGCGGCGGCCCGCTCGCTTCCGGGAGTCCACGCCGTGCTCACGCACGAGGACGTGCCGGGGCAGAAGACCTACGGGCTCGAGTTCCCGGATCAGCCCGTTCTCGCGAGCGACCGGGTTCGCTACTTCGGCGAGCCCGTCGCGATCGTCGCGGCCGAGGAGCCGGAGCAGGCGCGCCGCGCGGCGGCAGCCGTTCGCGTCGAGTACGAGCCGCTCGAGGCGGTGATCGACCCCGAGCGCGCGACCGAGATGGAGCCGCTGCACCCCGACCGGCCGACGGCGGGCCACGGCTACCGCGACGACCCGCGGCCGAACGTGGTGCGTGCGATGGTCGTCCGACGCGGCGATCCCGAGCTCGCCGGCGACGTCTCCGTCTCCGGCTTCTACGAGGTCGGGCAGCAGGATCAAGCCTTCCTCGGGCCCGAGTCGGGCATCGCGATCCCGGACGGCGAGGGCGGGATCGACATCCACGTCGCGACGCAGTGGCTGCACGTCGATCGCGACCAGGTCGCGCCCTGCCTCGACCTCGCGCCCGAGCAGGTGCGCATCCACCTCGCTGGAGTGGGCGGCGCGTTCGGTGGGCGTGAGGACCTGTCCATGCAGATCCACGCCGCGATGCTCGCGCTGCGCACCGAGCGGCCCGTGAAGATGGTCTACAACCGCGAGGAGTCGTTCGTCGGGCACATCCATCGGCATCCCGCGCGGATCTGGGCGGAGCATCGGGCGACCAAGTCGGGGCAGCTCGTCTCGGTGCGCATGCGGATCCTGATCGACGGCGGCGCGTACGCGTCAAGCTCGACCGCCGTGATCTCGAACGCCTGCTCGTTCGCGGTCGGCCCGTACGCGGTCGACAACGTCCTCATCGACGGCCTCGCCGTGTACACGAACAACCCGCCGTGCGGCGCCATGCGCGGCTTCGGCGCGGTGCAGACCTGCTTCGCGAGCGAGGCACAGATGGACGCTACTGGCGTCCGAGCTCGACATCGACCCGGTCGAGCTCAGGCTCCTGAACGCGCTCGAGCCGGGCGGGACGCTCGCCACCGGCCAGGTTGTGACGGGATCGCTGCCGACGCGCGAGGTGATTCGCCGTGCGGCCGCCCTCGAGCCGCCCGAGCCCGAGCCGCTACCGCGCGAGGCGATCCGCCTGCCGGGCGGCGCGGGGAACACCACGCGAGGCGAGGGCGTCAGGCGCGGCGTCGGCTTCGCGGTCGGCTTCAAGAACATCTGCTATTCCGAGGGCTTCGACGACTACTGCTCGGCGCGCGTGCTCCTGGCCGAGGACGGCTCCGCGGAGGTGCACTGCGCCGCGGCCGAGGTGGGTCAGGGCGTGACCGACGTGATCCTCCAGGTGGCCCGTCTCGAGCTCGGGACGGAGGACGTCACCGTGGCCTCGGGCTCGACGGCGCGCGTCGGCTCGTCAGGCTCGTCGTCGGCCTCGCGCATGACCTGGATGGCGGCAGGGGCGACGCAGACCGCGTGCAGGGCTGCGCTCGAGGAGCGCGAGCGCACGGGCGGGGGCGCCGTCGACGTCGAGCGCGTCTACCGGCACCCGCGCACCTTCCCGCTCGATCCGGAGACGGGCCAGATCACGGACGGGCAGGCACACGTCGCGCTCGCGGTCGCGGCGATGCGCGTCGTCGCCGAGGTCGACGTCGAGCTCGGCCTCACGCGGGTCGTCTGGGTCGGGACCGCCCAGGACGTCGGCCACGCGCTGAGCCGAACGGCGGTCGAGGGCCAGATCGAGGGCGGCACCGCGCAGGGCCTCGGCCTCGCGCTGATGGAGGAGATCCAGACGCGCGACGGCGTGATCGCGAACGCGAGCTTCACGGACTACCTCATCCCGACCTTCCTCGACATGCCACCGGTCGTCTCGGAGCTCGTCGAGGAAGCCGAGCCGGACGCGCCGTACGGGGTCAAGGGAGTCGGCGAGCCGCCGACGGTGGTCTCGACGGCCGCGATCGTGGCCGCGCTGCGCGACGCGACGGATCGCCCGCTCACGCGCGTCCCCGTCCGCCCCGACGACATCGTCGGGCTCTGAATCCTTAGAGCGAGCCGCGCGGAGCGATCCAGCGCGTCGGCTGGCCCGTGATCTCGGCGATCACGTCGAAGTCGGCGTCGTAGTGGAGGACGGGCATCCCGAGCAGACTCGGCGGCTGCAGCGATCGAGGAGGTCAGCGCGCTTGACGCGCCGGTGGTGCAGGCCTCCCTGATGCGCGAGTATTTCGTAGACGCCGAGCGCTCGTTGCCACTCGCGTTGGCCAATCGGGCACTGCGGGAGGTGACTCGAGCATCGTACGCGTCTCCGTGAACTCCGATCCGTTCCGCGTCCCGTGCAGAAGCTCGAAGACGACTGCGTCGCATGTCGCTATCGCACCCGCCGCGACGGAGTCGTCGAAGCGTTGTCGTAACTCGGGGTCGGCGCGCCGACGTGGTCCACGCGCTGGTGTCGCCGAGCTCCGCCACTCGGCGCCGCGGAACCAGTCACGCCGCAGCTCCATGAGCTCCTCGAGCGTGTAGTCAGGTCGCCACGCCGCAAGCTTGCGCAATGCCTCACGCCGTACGACCTCGTCGAGCGCGCGATGGATCGTCTCGGTCGTCGTGCGTGTGTCGAGCACGTCGCGGGCCTGCGCGACGAGGTCGAGATCGAGGTTGAGCGATGTTCGCTTGATTTGCGGCATCGTACGCATCGGAGTGTCACACGAGGCATACGAATCCGTCAAGGCATACGCACGAAGAAGGGGGCCCTTGGCCAAGGCCCCCTTCTCCTCCCCACACGGATCGATGAGTGGGCGATCTAGCGGATCTGGGCGCGAAGGAGCGAGAAGCGCTTCGCCTGCGCGATCTGCACCAGATGCCGCTGCACCTTGAGCGCCGCCACGTTCGCTCGCTGCACGTTGGCGACCTGGACGTTGGCGACCTGAACCGTCAGCTGCGGCTTCTCCGCCACGACGTTCGCGGCCGAGGCGACCGACGGTGCGGCGGCGAGTACTGCGATCACGCTCGCGGTGGTGACGATGCGCTTCATGGTGTGCCCCTTTCTCGTCCGATCCGTCATGACCCGAGAGTACGAGGGGGCACTCGATCTGTCGTTCGCGCGCGCGACGTTGCGAGTGTCACGCTCGTGACACTCGCTTCGGGCTGTTGCAATCGGCACGTGCGTGTCAGAGACTTGGCTGGTGAGCAACCTCGCAGGCTCCGTGCTGGCGCCTGGAACGACGGTCGCCGGCTACCGAATCGAAGCGCTCATCGGCCGTGGCGGGATGGGTGCGGTCTACCGCGCCGAGGAGCAGGGCCTCGGCCGCAAGGTCGCGCTCAAGGTCATCGCCCCCGAGCTCGCCCAGGACGAGCGCTTCCGCGAGCGCTTCCTGCGCGAGTCGCGGATCGCCGCCTCGCTCGACCACCCGCACGTCATCCCGATCTACCAGGCGGGAGACGAGGACGGCCTGCTCTTCCTCGCGATGCGCTACGTCGAGGGCTCGGACCTGGCCAAGGTCGTGGCCGAGGACGGCGCGCTCGAGCCCAAGCGCGCGGTCGATCTCCTCTCGCAGATCGCAGAGGCGCTCGACGCCGCGCACGAGAAGGGGCTCATCCATCGCGACGTCAAGCCCTCGAACGTGCTCATCGCCGAGTCCGCCGGACGCGAGCACTGCTACCTCGGCGACTTCGGGCTGACCAAGCGCACCGGCTCGCTGTCTGGAGTGAGCGTCGCGGGCGAGATCGTGGGCACGCTCGAGTACGTCGCCCCCGAGCAGATCACCGGCAACACGCTCGACGAGCGCGCCGATGTCTACTCGCTCGGATGCGTCCTCTACGAGACCCTGACCGGGCAGTCGCCGTTCCCGCGTGCGACGGACGTCGCGCTGCTGTGGGCGCACGTGCACGAGGAGCCGACGCTCCCGAGCCAGGCGCGTCCCGAGCTGCCGAAGGAGCTCGACACCGTCCTCACCCGCGCGCTCGCCAAGGAGCCCGGGCGCCGCTACCGCTCCGCAGGCGAGCTGCTGGCGGCGACGCGCTCCGCGCTCCGGCTCGGCGATGCGCCACCCGCCGCGACGAAGCAAACGTCGCGGCGCCGACTGCTCCTGGCCGGTGCGGCTGCGCTCGGGCTCGCGGCGATCGCGGCCGCGCTCGGCTTCGCGCTCCTGCGGCGGCTCGAGTGGGCTCTCGTCGATCGCACCCGACTCGGTCGGCGTGATCGATCCCGCCTCGAACGAGCTCGTCGCCGAGGTGATCGTCGGCCGTCGACCCGGAGGCGATCGCGGTCGGCGAGGGAGCCGTCTGGTCGACCAACGTCGGGGACGAGACGGTCTCCCGCATCGATCCCGCGAATACGTCGGCCCGATCCGACACGATTCCCGTCGGCGGCTATCCGAGCGACGTTGCGGTCGGTGCCGGCGCCGTCTGGGTCGCCCTCGGGCCGCTGGCCCAGCTCGTTCGGATCAACGCGGACTCGAACGAGGCCGGGTCTACGAGCTCCGCGCTCGGCGGGAATACTCCGTGCAGCGGGTCGCCGCGGGCGAGCATCGCCATCGGCGTTGGCGCCGTCTGGTTCGTCTGCGAGTCCCCGGCGCTCGGACGCTTCGACATTCGGACGAATCAGGGCCGGGACGTCGGCCTCGAGGCAGATCTCATCGCCGGCTCGAGCTCGGTCCTCTCCGCATTCGCCGATATCGCATTCGGGCTCGAGTCGCTGTGGATCGTCGATCGCAACACGAACTCGATCATCGAGGTCGATCCCGTCACGATCCAGAAGCAGCGCCCGATCAACGTCGGCCAGGCTCCCACCGCGATCGCGGTCGGGACCGACTCGCTCTGGGTCGCCAACGAGGGCGACGACACCGTGACGCGCGTCCAGATCCCGGGGCGCGGCCAGACACCCACCTTGACGCACGATCCCGGTCGGGGACGGCCCCGTGGACGTCGCGTTCGGCGAGGGCGCGGTCTGGGTCGCGAACTCGCTCGGCCGGAGCATTTCTCGTATCGACCCCGAGACGAACGAGGTCGTCGACGACGATCGGCGTCGGCAACGCGCCGCAAAGACTGGCAGCGGGAGCGGGCTCCGTCTGGGTGACGGTGCGGGCTCCGGAGGACGAGGGGCTTGAGTCCGACAGCACGGGGCCGTAGTGTCTCGTGCGGAAGATCACGTAAGGGCGGGCGGTCCATGAGGACGAGGAGGAATTCGTCGTGAGGCGCCCGTTGCTCGTGCTGATAGCAGGACTCGTCTGCGGTGTGGTCGCCGTCGCGCCCGCGGCCGGCGTACCCGAGCAGTCGCCGAAGCGCGGCGGCACGGTCGTCGTCGGAGTGGGCGGGGGCGGGCGGTGTCTCAGCCCGCTCGACGAGGCGTGCGGACTGCCCAGCTTCATGGAGAAGGTCCTGGAGCCCGCGTTCGTCCCCGGACCGGACTCCACGTTCCGGCCGCAGCTCGTGACCGGGGCGACGTACACGAAGACGCCGTTCACCGTGACGTTCCGAATCCATCCCGATGCGCGCTGGAGCGACGGGGTTCCCGTCACGGCGGGGGACTTCGTCTTCACCCACGAGGCGATCGTCGAGCAGCTCCCACCCGAGCTCCAGGGCCCGCATCGTCTCGTTCGATCAGCTCGGCGCCGTCGGCGCGAAGACCGTGAAGGTCGTCCTGCGTCGGCCTACCGCCGACTGGCGCACCCTCTTCTACCGCGTCCTTCCGAGGCATGCGCTCAGGGGCCAGGACCTCGCAGATATCTGGCGCGACGGGATCGAGAATCCCCGCACGGGCGCACCGATCGGGAACGGCCCGTTCCTTCTCTCCGAGCTGGGACCGCGGGGAGCAGATGACCTTCGTCCGGAACCCGCGCTACTGGGGATCCCATACCGCCTACCTCGACCGGATCGTCATGCGCAACTGCCGATCCTGCGGGCTGCTACCACCCGCCGAGGTGCTCGCCTCTATCAAGCGAGGCGACGTCGACATCGCGGGTACGCGTGACCCGGTGTTCATCTCGGAGCTGCGGGCGCATTCCGGGAGTGAAGGTCATCGCAGGTCGCGCAAGCGGCCTGGATCACCTCGCCCTCCGCCGCGGCCCCGGCGGGCATCCCGCGCTCAAGAACAAGCTCGTCCGCCGTGCGCTGGCCTACGGCATCGACCGGAAGGCGATCGCGCGCACGGTCTTCGGCGAGCTCGACCCGAGCTATCCGGCGAGCGACAGCGCCGTGTTCTTCAATACCAGCCGCCACTACCGCCCCAACTGGGAGATCTACCGCTATCGGCCGGCTCTTGCCCGCGCCTCCTCGAGCAGGCGGGTTGCCGCCGCGGAGCCGACGAGATCTACGTGTGCGCGGGCGAACGGCTCTCGCTCCGGTTCATCGGACTTGCGGGCGCGACGTTTCGCGTGCGTACGCTCGACATGGTCCAGCGCCAGCTTCGGCAGGTCGGTGTCGCGATAGAGCTCAGCTACGCGCCGGCCGCGACGCTGTTCGGCCCGATCTTCGACAGCGGCGCGTTCGACGCGGTCGAGTTCGCTGTGGCTCTCGTTCTACGGGCTCGGGTCCGAGCATCTATGGCTGCGGACGGGAGAACAACATCACCGGGTACTGCCAGCGGCTCGTCACGGCCGACCTGAACCAGGCCGACCGGATCCTCGATGACGAGCAGCGTGCCCGTGTCATGAACAGGGCCGACCGCCGGCTGGCGAAGGACGTGCCCGTGATCCCGCTGTATCAGACGCCGAATTTCGTCGCGTTCCGGACGACGATCAGGAACGTCGTTTCGGCGACCGGTCACGAGCTCTGGAACGCGGAGAACTGGTGGCTCGCGGAGTAGCCCTCGCCGCGGCGATCGCCGTCTCGCTCCTCGCGGTCTCGGGAGCGGGCGGCGCGCCCGCGCAGACGCCGAAGCGCGGCGGCACGGTCGTCGTCGGCACGACGACGGCTCTCGAGCCGGCGTGTCTCAACGCGTTCGCCGACGGCTGCGGCCAGACGGCCGCGCTCGACCTGAGCCACGTCCTCGCAGGTGCCTTCGAGGTCACGCCCGGCGCGACCTTCCGGCGGCAGAGCTCGTCTCGCGGCGCGACGCATCACAGCGAAGGAGCCCTTCACGCTCACCTACCACATCCGCCCGGAGGCGCGGTGGAGCGACGGCGTCCCGGTCAGCGCGCAGGACTTCGTCTTCACCCACCAAGCGCTCAGGCGATCTCGGGACCCGGAGTGCCTGACGCGCAGCGACGCGTTCGCAGCGTCCGCACGATCGACGCGAAGACGGTCCGCGTCGTCCTGCGTGAGCGCTACGCCGACTGGCGCTATCTCTTCCCCATCGTCCTGCCGAAGCACGCGCTCGCGCGGCGAGGACCTCGCGACGGTCTGGCAGCGACGCGGATCGACAACCCGAAGACGGGCACGCCGATCGGAAGCGGCCCCTTCCTCGTCGGACCTGGGAGCGCGGCAAGCAGCTGACGTCTCGTCAGGAATCCGCGCTACTCGGGGCCGCACACCGCCTACCTGGATCGCCTCGTCTATCCGCTTCCTGCCCATCCGGCCGACGCCGCGCGAGGCGCTGCGCGGGGCGAGGTCGACCTGATCCACCCCAGATCGCGCGCTCGAGGCCGCAGCACCGGGAGCTGCGGCGGCAGCCCGAGCCCGGGATCAGGGTCGTCTCGGGCCCGTCGACGCCTTGGAGCACGTCTCCACATCCGGGTCGGCGACGGCGGGCATCCCGCGCTCAAGCAAGCAAGCTCGTCCGCCAGGCGCTCGCCTACGGGCTCGACCGCGTCGCGATTGCACGCGCGATCGAAGAGCTCGACTCCGAGCGTGGCTCGACGGGCGAGCCGCAGGACAGCCTCGTCTTCCTGAAGAGCACCGCTACTACCGGCCGAACTGGACGCGCTACCGCCTACCGGCCCGACCCGTGCGCGCCAGCTGCTCGAGCAGGCGGGCTGTCGGCGAGGGACGGACGGCATCTACAGCTGCGGCGGGGAACGGCTCTCGCTCCGCTTCCTGACGGCCGCGGGCGTCGCAGTCGAGCGAGCGACGGTCGAGCTCGTCCAGGCACAGCTCCGGCAGGTCGGGGTCGAGGTCAGGCCCGAGTACGCGCCGTCCGCCGGTCATCGGTCAGGATCGTCCCGAGGGGCGACTTCGACTTGTTCGTGCTTCGGGTGGATCTCGGTGCACGCACGAGCGGTCGCGGCGCACAACTTGGCGTGCCGACGGGAACGAGAACTTCACCGGGCTACTGCGACCGGCTCGTCACGCCGCGACCTCCTCCGGGCCGACGCGCATGCTCGACCGCGAGCGGCGCGTCGCGCTCCTGAACAGAGTCGACGCGAAGGCTGGCCAAGGCCGTACCCGCACATCCCGCTCTATCAGGTCACCGGCCTCTTCGTCCACTACGAGCCGTCCGAGGCATCGAGCTCGGGCGGACTCGGCCTCACCTGGAACGCGGAGGACTGGTGGCTCGCGGAGTAGCCCTCGCCGCGGCGCTCGCCGTCTCGCTCCTCGCGGTCGCGGGAGCGGGCGGCGCGCCCGCGCAGACGCCGAAGCGCGGCGGCACGCTCGTCGTCGGCAGTCGTGGCGCGAGCCGGCGTGCATCAACGTCTTCCTGGTGCGCTGCGGCGACAGATCTCGACCCGCAGGACATCAGCGACGTCGCTCTGCGGGGTGCGTTCGAAGTCGGCCCGGGACTTCCGTGGCGCCCGGACCTCGTCTCCAGGGCCGACGTTCACGACGACGCCGCCCTTCACGCTCGACGTACCACATCCGCCCGGAGGCACGCTGGAGCGACGGCGTCCCGATCACCGCGCAGGACTTCGTCTTCACGCACGAGGTCGAGTCGGTGTCCGGCGACTCGTCAAGTTCGAGAACGAGCACCGTGAATGTCATCCGCAGCGTCGCGGGCCGTCGACGCGAAGACGGTGCGAGGTGGTTCTCCGCCCGAAGTTCGCGCTCTGGCGGAGGATGTTTCCGCACGTCCTGCCGCGCGCACGCTCTCCGCGGCGAGGACTTCGCGACGGTCTGGCGGGACCGGATCGACAACCCGAAGACCGGGGCGGCCGATCGGGAGCGGCCCGTTCCTCGTCGAGCGGCTGGGAGCGGGGCGAGCAGCTCGACGCTTCGTCAGCAACCCGCGCTACTGGGGACCCCACCCGGCCTACCTCGATCGCCTCGTCTTCCGCTTCTGTCGGGCGTGCGGCGACGTCGTCGGCGAGCAGATCGAATCGCTGCGGCGCGGCGAGTTCGATCATCGTTGTGCATACCCGCGTCTCCGGCCATCGAGGTGCAGCGAGCTGCGGCGGCAGCCCGGGGTCCGGGTCGTCTTGGGGCTCCTGGAGCCGTGCTGGGAGCACTTCGACGATCCGGGTCGGCCCCGGATGGGCATCCCGCGCTCGAAGAGGGAAGCTCGTCCGCCAGGCGCTCGCCTACGGGATCGACCGCGTCGCGATCGCGCGCGCGGTGTACGGCGACGCTCGACTGCCCGCGATCGCGCCGCAGCGACAGCGTCGTCTTCCTGACCAGGCAGCCGCTGCTACCGAGCCGAACTGGAAGAGCGTACCGCTATCGACCCGGCCGAGGCGCGGCGCCTGCTCGAGCAGGCCGGCTGCCGGCGAGGCGTCAGACGGCATCTACGTCTGCGGCGGGCGAGCGGCTCTCGCTGCGCATCGGGACGACCGCCGGCGACTCGAGTCGGAGGGCGCGACGGTCAGGCTCGTCCAGGGCTCAGCTGCGGCGGGTCGGGGATCGAGGTCGGGCCCGTGTACGCGCGTCCGGCCGCTGTTCTTCGGCAAGATCGTCCCGCGCGGCAGACTTCGACCTCGTCTCTCGTTCGCGTGGACTCCGGTGCACGACGCGCCGATCCCGGGGCGATCTACGGCTGCGAGCGGGCAGCAGAACTACTCCGGGCTACTGCCAGCGGCTCGTCACGCGCGACCTCGACCAGGCCGAGCGCATCCTCGACGACGGGCAGCGCTGGCGCGCGTGCTGAACAGAGCCGACCTGCGGCTGGCGAAGGACGTCCCGCACGATCCCGCTCTATCGATAGGCCGCTCGTCACCGCGTTCACGAGCGACCATCCGGAACGTCAGCCTCGAGCACGCGCCCTGGACCCTTCTGGAACGTGGAGGACTGGTGGCTCGCGGAGTAGCCCTCGCCGCGGCGATCGCCGTCTCGCTCCTCGCGGTCGCGGGAGCGGGCGGAGCGCCCGCGCAGACGCCGAAGCGCGGCGGCACGCTCGTCTATCGCCTGCTCGGCCCCGGGCCCCCCTGTCTCAACGTCCTGCTCACGAGCTGCGGCCTAGGCGGCCTCGAGCTGGGTCGAGAAGATTCTGCAGGCGCCTTTCGAGGTCGGTCCCGACTTCACGTTCGAGGAAAGCCTCGTCTCGAGGGTCGACTTCACGAGGAGGCGACCATTCACGCTGACCTACCACATCCATCCGGCGGCGCGCTGGAGCGACGGAGTCCCGATCACGGCCCAGGACTTCATCTTCACGCTGCGGGCGATACGCCGTCACGGTACCCCGCAGCTCCGTGAACTCCACGCCCCCGTCCGCA
Source organism: uncultured Gaiellaceae bacterium (assembly GCA_963808865.1). GTDB lineage: Bacteria > Actinomycetota > Thermoleophilia > Gaiellales > Gaiellaceae > GMQP-bins7. The sequence continues at coordinate 298,434 of CAWEGY010000009.1, forward strand.
GTGCGCGTGCCGTGGATCGCAAGACCGTGCGAGTGGTTCTGCGGCCGAGGTTCGCGACCTGGCGGGCTCTCTTCGGGAACATCCTGCCGTCGCACGCGCTCCGCGGTTCGGACCTCACGCAGGTCTGGAGCGACCGAATCGACGATCCGAGGACGGGTCGACCCATCGGGAGTGGCCCGTTCCTCGTCGAGCGGTACGAGCGCGGCCAGCAGCTCGTCCTCCGGCGCAACCCCCGCTACTGGGGACCGCACCCAGCCTACGTCGAGCGGCTCGTCCTCAGATTCACGGTGCAGGCTACGGATCCCAGCGATGCGCTGACGAGCGGCGAGCTCGATGTCGCCATGGTCGGTCCACCAGCGTTTGTCCCGGCCATTCGTCGGCTGCCGGGGGTGCGCGTGGTCGCGCCCGTAGGTGCCGACTTCGAGCAGCTCGCCGTCCAGGTCGGGCCGAACGCGCACCCGGCGCTTCGCAACAAGCTCGTTCGCCGCGCGCTCGCGTACGGGATCGACCGCCCCGCGCTCGTCCGACAGATACTCGGCGAGATCGACCCCTCTACTCGCGTGCTCGATAGCGCGTTGCACCTGGCCCAGAGCCGCTACTACGAGCCGAACTGGAGCGCCTACCGCTATCGACCGGCGCAGGCCCGCCGCCTGCTCACGCAAGCTGGCTGCCGCCGAGGTGTGGACGGGATCTTCTCCTGCGGCGGGAAGGCGGCTTTCGTTGCGCTTCGTGACGACCGCCGGGAGACCGCCTCGAGCGCAGGCGCTCACCCTGATCCAGTCGCAGCTTCGGGCTGCGGGGGTCGAGGTCGAGCCGGTGTTCGCACCCCCGGGGCGTTCTTCAGCCAGATCCTCCCGCAGGGGGCATTCGACGTCGCCCTCTTCTCGTGGGTCGGCCTACCGGGTGGATCGTTTGTCCGGCGTCTACGGCTGCGGCCGGGCGCAGAACTACACCGGGTACTGCCAACGGCTCGTCACCGCCCACCTCAACCAGGCCGACAGGATGCTCGACGAGCGTGCGCAAGCCCGAGTCCTCAACCGAGCCGACCGGGGGCTCGCGAGTGACGTCCCGACGATCCCGCTCTACCAGGGCATCGTCGCGGCCGCGTACGACACGTCTGTCCGGAACTTCGTGTTCCTTCCCTGGAACCTGATCTGGAACGCGGAGAACTGGTGGCTCGCGGAGTAGCCCTCGCCGCGGCGATCGCCGTCTCGCTCCTCGCGGTCTCGGGAGCGGGCGGCGCGCCCGCGCAGACGCCGAAGCGCGGCGGCACGCTCGTCTCCCTGCGGCCGATCCAGTCGCAGCCGGCCTGCCTCAATCCCACTGGCGTGCGGCGGCTTGGGCTTCGACCCGGCGATTACCCAGGTTCTCGAAGGCGCGTTCGAGACCGGTCCCGACCTCGTCGTGCGGCCGAACCTCGTCTCCGCGGTGGACATCGCGAGGAAGCCGTTCAGGCTGACGTACCACATCCGGCCGGAAGCGCGCTGGAGCGACGGGGTGCCGGTCAGCGCCGCCGACTTCCAGTTCACCCACGAGAAGTTCTCCTCACTGCTCGATGACCCCGGCGGCATCTACGACAACGTGCGGTCGGTTCGCGTGCTCGACGCGAAGACGTTCCGGGTCGTGCTTCGAGAGCCGTATCGCGGACTGGCGACGGCAGCTGTACAGCGTCGTGCTGCCGCGCCACGCACTCGCGGGACTCGACATCACGAAGGTCTGGAGCGACCGGATCGACAACCCGAAGACGGGCGTTCGGATCGGCAGCGGGCCGTTCCTCGTCGAGAGCTGGGAGCGTGGCAAGCGGCTCACGCTCGTCAGGAACTCTCGGTACTGGGGGCCGCACACCGCGTACCTCGACCGCTTCGTCGCCAGCTTCGGAGCGCAGGACCCGCTCGATCCTCTCGCGCCGCTCAGGCGCGGACGAGTTCGACGTCACCCTGACCCTCGGCGGCAACTTCGTGAGCGCGGAGATTGCCCGCGAGGCACGGAAGCTTCCGGGGTGGCGCGTCGCTCGCGTGGCCGACGACCGGCGATGGAGCACTTCGCGTTTCGGGTCGGCGCGGGCGGCCACCCTGCGCTTGCAGCTCAAGCTCGTGCGTCAGGCGCTCGCGTTCGGCATCGACCGCGTGGCCATCGCCCGCGAGATCCAGGCGGAGGCACACCGATCCGCGCGTCGGCCGCTGGACAGCGCGGCGTTCCTCCCGACGCGAGACCTCCTACCGCGCCAACTGGCGTGGCTACCGCTATGACGTCGCCCGCGCACAGCGTTTGCTCGCGCAGGCGGGATGCCGACGTGGCGCCGACCGTGTCTACTCGTGCGCCGGAGAGCGCCTCCGTCTGCGCTTCGTGACGACCGCGGGCGACCCGGTTCGCGCGAGGGTGGTCGAGCTCGTCCAGAGCCCAACTCGGCGCGTCGGCGTCGAGGTCGAGCCGCAGTTCGCACCCCGTGGGGCTTTCTTCGGACAGATCGCTCCCGAGCGGCGACTTCGACGCCATTCTCTTCGGCTGGGTGGGCTTCGGCGGGCTCGTCTGGCCGGAGGGCTGGTGCCAGCACGAGCAGAACTGGGCCGGGTACTGCAGTCGCCTGACGACGCAGAGACATCCAGCAGGTGAACAGAATCGTCGACCCGGTGCAACGAGCGCGCGTCCTCAACGCCGCGGATGTCAAGCTCGCTCGTGCGGTTCCGGCTCTCCCCGTAGTGCAGCCGGTCCTGCGGGCCGTCATTAGAGCGTCGCTCCGCGGCTTCCAGCCCGGCGGCTCGCAGCTCGAGTCCTCGCAGAACTCGGAGGACTGGTGGCTCGCGGAGTAGCCCTCGCCGCGGCGCTCGCCGTCTCGCTCCTCGCGGTCTCGGGAGCGGGCGGCGCGCCTGCGCAGACGCCGAAGCGTGGCGGCACGGTCGTCGTCGGCGGCGCCGTCGTGATCGAGCCGGGGTGCCTCAATGCCTACCTCCTGCGATGCGGTTCCAACACCCCGCACGTCGGCGGTCTCATGGGCCTTGCTCTTCGAGGCGCGTTCCGCATCGACGTCGCCCCCCATTACGCCTACCGGCCTGACCTCGTCTCGGGCGTCGAGTACACCACTACGCCGCCGTACACGCTCACGTACCACATTCGTCCGGAAGCGCACTGGAGCGACGGTGTGCCAATCACGGCGCGAGACTTCGAGTTCACCTACGCCGCGCTTCGCTCAGTCGAGCAGGAGCTGTGGGAGCCGGATGCTGAGTACTACGCGAAGATTCGGAGCGTCACGGCCGTCGACGCGAAGACGGTCAGAGTGGTTCTTCGCTCCCGTCTCGCCGGCTGGCGCGGGTTGTTCCCGCGGATCCTGCCTTCGCATGCGCTCCGGGGAGAGGACTTCTCGACTGTCTGGCTCGACGGAATCAGGAACGCCAAGACGGGCAGAGCGATCGGTAGTGGCCCCTTCCTCGTCGAGCGCTGGGAGCGCGGCCGCTCCGTCACGCTCGTTCGCAACCCCCGCTACTGGAGGAACCATCCGGCCTACCTCGACCGGCTCGTGCTCCGCTTCTGCCGGCAGTGCGGCGCAATCGGCGCCGAGCACGTCGAGTGGTTGCGCACGGGTGAGGTCGACGTCGTCATGAGTCCAGTCCTCACCGACGAGCAGGTTCAGGCGCTCCGCAGCTTTCGCGGGGTCCGAGTGCTGCCGAACCAGGGTGCGAACTGGGAGCACCTCGACGTCCGCATGGACACCGGCGGGCATCCCGCGCTCAAGAGCAAGCTTGTGCGGCAGGCACTCGCCTACGGGATCGACCGCATCGCTCTGGCGCGGGCGCTCAACGGGCAGTTCGACGCCCGTTACCCGCAGAGCGACAGCGCGATGTTTTTCACCAACAGCGCTCACTATCGGCCGAACTGGCAGCAATACCGGTACAGGCCGACGGAGGCGAGGCGGCTGCTCGAGCGAGCGGGTTGTCGCAGGGAGCCCGACAGAGTCTACGCGTGCGAGGGACAGCGGTTGTCGCTCCGCCTCGCGACTATCGCGGGAAGCCCGCGCCGTCAGCAGGCGCTCGAGCTCATTCAGCGCCAGCTTCGGCAAGTCGGGATCGAGATCGTGCCCGTGTACGCCCCGCCGAACGTCCTCTTCACCGAGATCCTGCCAGGCGGCAACTTCGACCTCGCTGCCTTCTCGTTTCTTCGATACCCGGACGTCGCTGACGGACCGGTGGGGCTCTACGGGTGCGGGGGCGTACAGAACCACGCCGGCTACTGTCAGCGGCTTCTCACGAGGGACCTCGACCAGGCACAGCGAATCCTCGATCCGGCTCGGCAGGCGGCTGTGCTGAACCGAGCCGATGCGAGGCTGGCCGGCGACGTACCGGTCATCCCGCTGTTCGAGAATCCGCAAGTCGTCGCGCACAGGACGAAGGTCCGGAGCGTTCGCATCACGGCGCAGTTGGATCCATTCGTCGGCGTGGAGGACTGGTGGCTCGCGGAGTAGCCCTAGCGGCAGCGATCGCCGTCTCGCTCCTCGCGGTCGTCGGGAGCGGGCGGCGCTCCCGCGCAGACGCCGAAGCGCGGCGGCACGCTCGTCTTTCGCCTGCTTGGCCCCGAGCCTGCCTGTCTGAACGTCCTGCCCACGAGCTGCAACGGGGGGCAGGTCGTCTGGGTCGAGAAGGTTCTGCAGAGGCCGTTCGAGGTCGGTCCCGACTTCACGTACGAGGAAAGCCTCGTCTCGAGGGTCGACTTCACGAGGAGGCGACCGTTCACGCTGACCTACCACATCCATCCGGCGGCGCGCTGGAGCGACGGAGTCCCGATCACGGCGCAGGACTTCATCTTCACGCTGCGGGCGATACGCCGTCACGGTATCCCGGAGTTCCGTGACCTCCACGCCCCCATCCGGAGTGCGCGCGCCGTCGATCGCAAGACCCTGCGAGTGGTTCTTCGGCCGAGGTCCGCGAGCTGGCGCGACTTCTTCGGGAACATCCTCCCGTCGCACGCGCTCCGCGGTTCGGACCTCACGCAGGTCTGGAGCGACCGGATCGCCGATCCGAGGACGGGTCGACCGATCGGAAGTGGCCCGTTCCTCGTCGAGCGGTTCGAGCGCGGCCGGCAGCTCGTCCTCCGCCGCAACCCCCGCTACTGGGGACCGCACCCAGCCTACGTCGAGCGGCTCGTCATCAGATTCGCGGGGTCGGCTACCGATCCCAGCGATGAGCTGAGGAGCGGCGAGCTCGACGTCGCCATGGGCGTTCCACCATCGGTCGTCCCGGCCGTTCGTCGGCTGCCGGGGGTGCGCTTGGTCGCGCCCGCAGGCACCGGCTTCGAGCACCTCGACATCCAGCTCGGGCCGAACGCTCACCCGGCGCTTCGCAACAAGCTCGTTCGCCGCGCGCTCGCGTACGGGATCGACCGCACCGCGCTCGTCCGGACAGATATGGGGCGAGGTCGATCCCTCCGCTCGCGCGCTCGACAGCGCCGTGCACCTGGCCCAGAGCCGCTACTACGAGCCGAACTGGAGCGCGTACCGCTATCGACCGGCGGAGGCCCGCCGCCTGCTCGAGCAAGCCGGCTGCCGCAGAGGAGCAGACGGGATCTTCTCCTGCGGCGGGCAGCGGCTCTCGTTGCGCTTCGTGACGAGCCGCCGTGGTTCTGGTTCGAGCGCAGGCGCTTCCCCTGATCCAGGCGCAGCTTCGGGCTGCCGGGGTCGAGGTCGTGCCGGTGTTCGCAGCCCCCGGGGCGTTCTTCGGCCAGATCCTCCCGCAGGGCCTCTTCGACGTCGCACTCTTCTCGTGGGTCGGCTCACCGGCTGCATCGTGGGCCGGCGTCTACGGCTGCGATGCGCCGCAGAACTACACCGGCTACTGCCAGCGGCTCGTCACCGCCGACCTCGACCAGGCCGACAGGATCCTCGACGAGCGTCGACGCGCCCGTGTCCTCAACCGAGCCGACCGGGGGCTCGCGAGTGACGTCCCGACGATCCCGCTCTTCCAGTTCGTCGCCACGGCCGCGTACGACACCTCTGTCCGGAACTTCGTGTTCCTCCCCTGGAACCCGCTCTGGAACGCGGAGAACTGGTGGCTCGCGGAGTAGCCCTCGCCGCGGCGATCGCCGTCTCGCTCCTCGCGGTCTCGGGAGCGGGCGGCGCGCCCGCGCAGACGCCGAAGCGCGGCGGCGCAGTCGTTGTTGCGCAGGTACCTCCGGAGCCCGCGTGCCTGAACCCCCTTGATGAGCGTTGTGGGCCGGGCACTTCGCGGATCACCCTGCTCCGCATCGTTTCCAGAGTCCTCGAGTCGCCCTTCGACGTCGGCCCGGACTTCACATGGCGTCCGAGACTCGTCTCGCGTGTCGACTTCACCAGGACATCACCGTTCACGCTCACGTACCACATCCGTCCAAAGGCGCGGTGGAGCGACGGCACGCCGATCACTGCGGGCGACTTCGTGTTCACGCACATGGCGATCCTGAAGCACGGTCGCCCGGACGGCCTGAACCACTCGCGAGGTTCGCACCGTCCGTGCGGTGGACCCGAAAACAGTCGTGGTCGTGCTGCGATCCCGATTCGCAGGCTGGCGCGGTCTGTTCGGGAGCATCCTGCCCCGTCACGCACTACGCGGCGAGAGCCTGCTCGACGTCTGGAGGGACACGATCGTGAACCCGAGGACCGGTGCGCCGATCGGGAGCGGGCCGTTTCTCGTCGAGCGCTGGGAGCGAGGCAAGCAGATCACGCTCCGACGAAACGCGCGGTACTGGGGGCCTCACGTTTCGTACCTCGACCGAATCACCCTTCGCTCTGAGGTCGCAGGTGGGACGCTGGTCAGCGGGTTCCGCAGCGGCGAGTTCCAGGTCGCCACGGGATTTCCACCGAACTTCTTCCCCGACCTCAAGCGTGAGTCGAGCATTCGGACGTTCGCGGTTCCCAGCCCGGGCTGGGAGCACTTCGAGATTCGCGTCGAGCCGCCTGGCCATCCCGCTCTCAGGAGCAAGCTGGTCCGCCGGGCGCTCGCGTTCGGCATCGACCGCGGTCCGATCGCTCGCGCGATTCTCGGTGACATCGATCCGCGCGCACGCCAACGCGACAGCCTGACCTACCCGACTCCTAGCCGCTTCTACCGGCCGAACTGGAGCGCGTATCGCTACCGACCGGCCGAGGCGCGTCGTCTGCTCGAGCTGGCGGGCTGCCGCCGCGGCCAGGACGACATCTACGTCTGCGCGGGCCAGCGACTCTCGCTCCGCTTCACGGCTCCTGTCATTCCCGGTGGCTCCCGGCCCCGGGTGATCGAGCTCGCCCAGGCGCAACTGCGTCGTGTCGGCGTCGAGGTGATTCCGGTCTTTGCTCCGCCGCCGGTGATCTTCGAGCAGGTCCTTCCAAGCGGCGCGTTCGACGTCGCGCTCTTCGCCTGGACCGCAGGGCCTGACCCGTCGCTGAAGACCATCTTCGGCTGCGGAGGCTCTCAGAACTACACCGGCTACTGCCAGCGACTGGTGAGCGCCGACCTCGATCAGGTCGAGCGGATATTCGACGCCGACCAGCAGGCGCGCGTGCTGAACCGAGTCGACGTTCAGTTGGCGAAGGACGTCCCCGCGATCCCGCTCTTCGAGCAGCCTCAGTGGGCGGCCGTAGGATCGACGATCCGGGGCTTCGCACCGAACGCCATCGACCCGCTCGTGAACGCGGAGAACTGGTGGCTCGACCGCTAGCCGCTCGCCCTCGAGAACAGTCCGGCTGACCGACGTGCAGTGCGAGCGCTCCGGCTTAAGGGATACCGAGCCGGCGCGCTAGCCCGCCACGCCGCGGGCGCGCTGCGCGTACTCGAGCGCCCGCGGAAGGTTCCCGGCTTGCGCGTGGTAGTGAGCGAGGCGCTCGACGTGCTCGTCCAGCGACTCCGCGTAGAGCGACTCGAACGCCGACGCGATGTCGGCGTACAGCGCTCGCTTTCGTGTCGAGGTCAGGGTCGATAGCGCCGCCTCGCGCAGGAGACCGTGCGTGAACGCGCACTCGAACTCCGGATAGCGACCGACCTCGCGGACGACCTCGGCGCGAAGCAGGGCCTTCAGCGGCTCGTCGATGCTCTCCGCTGCGACGTGCTCGAGCACTTTGACCGGGAACACTCGCCCGATCGCCGCCGCCATCTGAGCGAGCCGCCGTGGGCCGTCGGCCTGCCGGTCGATCCTCGCGACGAGGAGGTTCTCGAGAGACGGCGGAAGGAGCTCGAGCGCGCCGATCGTCACCGTCCAGGTGCGACCTCGGGGCTCGAGCGCGCCCTCGAGATACGCTCGCGCGAGCTGTTCCAGGTAGAGCGGGTTTCCTTCGGCCTCGCGGATGAGGCCCACGCGCGCGGCACTGTCGATGTCCTCGCCCACGACGCCGACGAGCAGCTCGTCGGCGGCTTCGTCGGAAAGTGGGCCGACCGGGAGCTCGGAGGTGCGGTGCCCGTAGTTGGCAAGTGCGTGCAGGCGGAGAGCCGCGCCCTCGGACCCCGGGATCGGCTCCTCCGTCAGCACCAGGGCGACGGGTGAGCGATCCGTGAGCTCGAGGACGGCCTCGGCGAGCTCGCGCGTCGGCGCGTCCGCCCACTGCGTGTCCTCGACCGAGAGAACGACCGGTCTCGACGCCGCCAACGCCTCGAGCCAGCGGACGAAGGCTTCCCGCATCCCCTCGGCCGGCGCAGCGTGCGTGTCGAGGCGCAGCCGGAGGAGGCTGGCCAGAGGGACGAGAAGGGCCTCGGTGTCGTCGCCGAAGAGCGCAGCGAGACTGGCACGCGCCTTCGTGCGAATCGCGATCTCGGGCTCCCCGATGTCGGCGCCGAGCCACCCGAGGAGCGCCTCGACGAACGCCCAACCCGGAAGCCCACCGTACGAGTGACAGCGGCCCTCGAGCCAGGTGACCCGGTCTCCGCCGAGCGTCGCGAGCTCCGTCAGGAGTCGCGTCTTCCCGATGCCGGGTGCGCCCGTGAGGAGGACGACGCGCCCACGACCCGACTCGAGGTCGCGTACGACGGTCTGCAACGCCTCGACCTCGCGTTCCCTGCCCACGATCGGGGTCTCGGGCACGCGCGGCTCGCGCTCCTTCGCGCGAACGAGCTGGGAGGCCCGCACCGGCTCCTCTCTCCCTTTCACGGTGATCTCGACGGGAGGACCGAGGTCGAAGCGATGCACGAGCCGGCGGCTCGTCGCCTGCCCCACGAGAATCGTCCCCGGGTCCGCGGCGGACTGCAGCCTGGCGGCGACATTCGTCGCGTCGCCGAGCGCGACGGCCTGGGGATCCGCGCTACCGACGAGCCCCACCGCGGCCGGTCCGCTGTTGATCCCGACCCGCACGGCGAACCCGGTGATGCCCCACGCAGTCTCGATGTCTCGCGCGTAGCCCTGCACGACCTCGAGGATGCGAAGCCCGGTGCGGGCGGCGCGCTCGGGGTCGTCCTCGTGCGCCGCGGGCACGCCGAAGTACGCGCAGATGCCGTCGCCCTGGTACGCCTGCACCATCCCCCCGTACTCGTCGACGGCGCGGCTCATCATCGTGACGCACTCGCCTACGAGCACCTTGGCCTCGTCGGGCTCCAGCTTCTCGCCAAGCGCGGTCGAGCCGACGATGTCGGCGAAGAGAACGGTGACGGGCCGACGCTCGTCCTCGAGCGCGCGCGGTACGTCGATCGCCGGCGCTGTCGTCGCTGCCTCCGTTGGTTCGCTCGCGGCGCCTGTCGTGGGAGCGAGGTCGTGGGTGCGAGTGACACGTCCTGGCGGAGGATCGCCTGCTCGAGATTGCGCAGCTCGGCACCGGGCTCGAGCCCGAGCTCCTCGTCGAGGAGCGTCCTGAACACCCGGTACGTCTCGAGCGCGTCGGCCTGCCTGCCCGAGCGGTAGAGCGCCAGCATGAGCTGTCCTCGGAGCCGCTCGTCGAGCGGGTGCAGGCCGGCGAGCGCCTGTAGCTCTCCGACTGCCTCGGCCTGGCGCCCGACGGCGAGCATCGCTTCGAAGCGCGCCTCGAGCGCCTCCAGCCGCAGTCCCTCGAGCCGCGCGATCTCGGGCTGTGCGTACGGCTCGGTTGCGAGGTCGGCGAGCGCAGGCCCGCGCCAGATCGCGAGCGCACGAGCGAGCGTCGCCTCGGCCTCGTCGTACGACTCCGAGCGAAGGGCGGACCGACCCTCCGTCACGAGCTGCTCGAACTCCTCGGCGTCGAGGGCGCCCGGCGAGATGCGCAGGACGTAGCCGGGAGGCTCCGTCGCCAGCGTGCTCGTCCCGCCGTCGCCCTCTTCGAGAAGCCGCCGAAGCTTGGAGACGTAGACCTGCACGCTGTTCGCGGCCGAGGCCGGCGGCTCGTCGCCCCAGAGGGCATCGACGAGCCTGTCTCGCGGAACCACCCGGTTGCGCTCGAGGAGCAGCAACGCGAGCACGCCGCGCTGCTTGATCCCGCCCAGCGGGAGCACGCGATTCCCGGTGCTCATCTGGAGCGGTCCTAGGACACGGAACTCGATCAGCGGCTACCTCCGTCGGCCGTGACAACCGTAGACCCCCGCCCGCGCCGCATCAAGCGGCTTTCAAGTGCTTCTTCAACGCGGGCTGCGACAACGGCGGGTACCGACGTCAGAGAGGAGAACACCGTGAAACGGATAGTCGGAGTGATCTGTGTAGTGCTGATGGCGAGTGTCGGAGTCTCGCTCGCCGCGGGCGCGACGGCGCCCGGCAACGCCTGGCTCGTGCCGAAGGCCGAACGGATGCTGAAGAACAAGGCGGAGGTCGGCCTTCCGGTGGCCGAGAAGGCCCTTCTGGAGGGCGAGCTTCGCAAGAGCGTGGCGCTGTTCAATGGGCTCCAGATGTGGGCGCTCGACGCAGGGGACGAGAACGCCTGGTGGACGTACGGGGCCTATGCGATTCGGTACGAGCATGCGCTGCGTGTGGTGGACAGCGGACTGAGGATCGAAGTGGCCAACTGCGCGGGCTCGGGACGTTCGCTCCAGCCCGGCAGGTACGGTCGGTTCCACTGCCTCGCAACGTCCGAGGCACTGAGCATCCCCTCGGCGACGCTCGAGTACTCCGCCGGATCGGCGCTGCCGACCGTCATCGAGGGTGAGGCTCGGATCGTGGGTCCGTACTTCACTCAGCTCAAGGTTCGCGTCACCGGCAAGGCGACCTTCGCGTACGAGTAGCGGTTCGCGGGCTTAGCGCCCGCTCCGACGTCATCGAGAGGGCCCCGATACTGCGGGGCTCTCTTCTGTCGTCACTGGGCGACTGTCGGCTGCGACCCCGTCCTGGCCTGCTCGCGAACTGGGCCGCTGGGTTAGCGGTGCCGGCGGTACTGCGGCTCGACGATCCCGTTCCTGGAGGCGGTGCTGGAGACCAGGTCGAGCCGTAGGACTTGGGGACGCCGTCGAACAGTCGGGTGCCCTCGCCCGCCACGTATGGGCACAAGGACAGCTGGAACTCGTCGATCAGGTCGAGCTGCATGAGCGACCGCCAGAGGCTGACGCCGCCCCAGACCGCGATGTGGCCGTCGCCGCCCAGCCTGAGCTTGTCGATCTCCTCTGCCGTGTCACCGGCGGCGATGGTGGTGTTGCCCACTCGGCAGTATTGCAGGGTCCGGGAGAAGACGACCTCGCGCCCGGCGTTCAGGATGTCGGCGAACGGGTGTCGGTGGACGTCGTCATGACTCGGCGATGCCCTCGTAGGCGGTGCGGCCCATGATGTGCGCGTACGCGCTCTGGAGAGTCGAGTTGCGCAGGGTCGTCGGGCTCACGGTTTTCGGGCAGGTCGAAGCAGAACTCCCAGAACTCGGTGCCCTCGTCGGCGAGAAGGCCGTCGAGCGAGTAGTTGAACACCGTCGCGATCAGCTTCCGCATGGATCAGACCTCCGTGGTCTCGGGTCGTCCGGGGACACCGTGCTGCTAGGAGAAGCGTGCCTGTTCTGTGGCCTGTCGCTCGTGCTTCAGACGCCACTGCGCCCCGGAAGTCATCGGTGGCCCGATCAGTCGCCAGGAGAGGCAGTCGGGGATAGACACAACTCTGTAGTCATTGGCGCCACGCCTTTTCAGCGCCCCTCAAGGATCGTTTCAGCGCGCGCTGCGAGAACGGATGGGTCATCGACAACCCACTCCGAGGAGGGGCGCATGGACATCCATCCGTGGACGAAGTACGAGATCGCCCGACTGCGCGACGAGGAGCGACTGCTGCGGGCACGCGCCGCGATGCACGTGGCCGAGGCTCGCGAGGCTCGTGCGGACGAGCAGGCGGAAGCACGATCGCGATCCGCCTTCGCCTGGATCCAGCGCATGCGGCGGCACGAGGCTGCATCCGGCACGGCACCCGCAGGCCCAAGGGTGGTCTGAGGCACCGTGTTCCACGCCGGACAGGACAGGAGCTGCGCCCGGGCCCGCCGGGCGCTCTCCCTCGCGCTCGACGGTGAGGCCGAACCGGACGAGGTCTCGGCGCTCGCACTGCACATGAGCCGGTGCGAGCCCTGCAGGCGATTCACGGCTCAGGTCGGCGCGCTCACTCGGGCCCTTCGCTCTCTTCGACTCGACGCAGTACCGGACCACGAAACGACCAGCTCCCTGAAAGGAGCAATCTCATGAAGCGCACGTTTCTCATCGCAGCGATCGTCGCCGCTGTTGCCGCTTTCGGCGCACCGACGGCGACCGCTCAGAAGTCGCCGTGTGCGGCGAAGCTCTCCCGGCTCACGCCGGCCGTGCCGCACCTCGACACGCAAGGTGCCCAGTTCTGGATCCAACGGAGCTGCGGGCGCAGGTCGACGTTCCCGTTCGGCTAGAGCCGAGAGCACGACGACGCTCGGAGGCCCGTGCAAGCGGGCCTTCGGCCTGTCGGCGAGCGGTTGCGGCGCCGTCTGCCATGACAGAGACTCCGTGTCGTGGAGTGGCCGCTGCTCGCCGATCTCCCGCCGGCTGACGTTCGGCAACTCCTGTCGATCGCCCGCCGCCGCACATTCGACAAGGGCGAGGTGGTCTTTCATCGCGACGACCCGGCCGAGTCCCTGCACCTCATCGCTCGCGGCCGCTTCGGCGCGCGCGTGCAGACGCCCGTCGGAGACAGCGTCCTCCTCGAGGTGCTCGGTCCGGGGCAGGCGTTCGGGGAGCTCGCGTTGCTGCTCCCCGGTGCGCGTCGCTCGGCGACCGTGAGTGCACTCGAGAGCGGGGAAACGCGGTCGGTCTATCGCGACGACTTCGCGCTTCTCCAGCGCGAGCATCCAGGAGTAAAGGACGTCCTCCTACGCCTCATCGCCGAGCAGCTCCAGCGCTCGACCGACCGCGTCGTCGAGGCGCACTACATCGACGCGGAGACGCGTGTGCGGCGGCGCCTGGCCGAGCTTGCGACAACGTACGACTCGAGCGTCGTTCCGCTCACCCAGGAGGACATCGCGGCGATGGCGGGCACGTCGCGAGCGACGGTGAATCGCGTCTTGCGCGAGGAGGTGCGTGCCGGAGCCGTGGCGCTCGCCCGCGCGCGAACGACGGTGGTTGACGTCGAGGCCCTCCGATCGCGCTGCGGGTACGGCCGGAGCTGAGATGAGCCCTGGAAGGCAGGAACGAAAGGTCGTCACGGTCCTCTTCTGTGACCTCGTCGGATCGACTGCGCAAGCCGAGGAGATGGATCCGGAGGATGTCGCAGCGCTCCTCACCCCGTACCACGCACGCGTGAAGGAGGAGCTCGAGCGCTTCGGCGGCACCGTCGAGAAGTTCATCGGCGACGCCGTGATGGCGGTCTTTGGCGCTCCCATCGCGCACGAGGACGACCCCGAGCGTGCCGTCCGTGCGGCTCTGGCGATCAAGCGGGTTCGCTCACGACGAAGGCATCGAGCTGCGGGTCGGAATCACGACCGGAGAGGCGCTCGTCGCCCTTGACGCGAGGCCGGAGGCGGGCGAGACGCTCGCGACCGGTGACGTCGTGAACACGGCCGCTCGCCTGCAGGCCGGCGCGCCCGTCAACGGCATCCTCGTCTCGGAGAAGACGTTCGAGGCGACGAAGGCTGCGATCGAGTACGCAGAGGTGTCGGCGATCGAGGCGAAGGGGAAGGCGGCACCGGTGGCCGTCTGGGAAGCCACCGCGGCGCATGCCGCGGTCGGAGCCGATCGCCGGCACGGCTCGCCGTTCGTCGGTCGCACGCGGGAGCTCGAGCTGCTCAGGGGAGCGCTCGAACGTACTCGCGAAGAGGGCCAGCCCGAGCTCGTCACGCTCGTCGGGGTTCCGGGTATCGGTAAGTCCAGGCTCCTGCACGAGCTTGCCGGCACTTCCGCAGCCGACTCGCTCTGGCTTCGAGGCCGCTGTCTGCCGTACGGCGACGGCGTGACGTTCTGGGCGCTCGGCGAGATCGTGAAGACGTACGTGGGCGTCCAGGAGACGGACGAGCCCGAGAGCGTCGAGAGCCAACTCGGTGCAGCGGTTCCGGAAGAGTGGGTGCGAACGCATCTGCGGCCCCTCGTCGGGCTCGGCGTCGAGCACGCAGAGGGGGATCAGCGGCAGGAGGCCTTCGCGGCGTGGCGTCGGTTCATCGAAGGAATCGCCGCGGCGCGCCCGACGACCATCGTGTTCGAGGACCTGCACTGGGCCGACGATGCGTTCCTCGACTTCGTGGACGAGCTCGTCGAGTGGACGAGCGGCGTTCCGCTCCTCGTCGTCTGCACCGCGCGCCCGGAGCTGCTCGAGCAAAGGCCGGCGTGGGGCGGCGGGAAGCCGAACGCTCTCACGGTCTCGTTGTCGCCGCTATCGGACGACGACACGGCGCGGCTGGTGAGCAGCGTGGTCGGGCGTCCGCTCATGGACTCGGAGGTTCAGGAGGCACTACTGGCTCGCGCCGGGGGCAATCCGCTGTATGCCGAGCAGTACGCGGGCCTGCTCGAGGAGCAGCCTGAAGGCGATCTCTCGCTTCCGGAGACCGTCCAGGGCCTCATCGCCGCACGACTCGACCTGCTCGAGCCCGATCAGAAGTCCGCCCTGCAGGACGCGTCTGTTCTCGGCGGGACGTTCTGGGTCGGCGCCCTGATGGCGATTTCCGGGATGGACAGACGAGTCGCGGAGGTGGCGTTGCACGCCCTCGAGCGCAAAGGGTTCGTGCGGCGTGAGCGAGAGATGTCGAGTGCAGGAGACGGTGCCTACACGTTCGAGCACCTGCTCGTACGTGACGTCGCCTACGGGCAGATCCCCCGAGCTCCGCGTTCCGAGAAGCACCGGCTGACGGCCGAGTGGATCGAAGGCCTGGTGCGCTCGGAAGAGCGGGCCGAGATGCTCGCGCACCACTACGGAGCAGCGCTCGAGCTCGCCCGGGCTGCGCGGGTGGACGTCGCCCAGCTCGAGGAGCCGGCGCGCCACGCGTTCGCGGCTGCGGGCGACCGGGCGGTGGCGCTGAACGGCTACGACGTCGCGATCCGACTGTACGAGCAAGCCCTCGCTCTATGGGGCGACGACGACCTCGAGCGTGCGCGGCTACTGCTCCGGCGGGCCGAGGCCGTGTTCTTCGGCCAGGACAGCACGCGCTCCGATCTCCTCGACGAAGCGCGCGATGCGCTTCTGGCTCGCGGCGATGTCGAGAGCGCAGCCGTGGCGGAGATTCTCGGTGCGCGCGTGGCGTCCAGCGATCAAGCCTGGAGTGATGCGTGGGCACGAGGACGATCGGCCGCGGACAGGGTCTCGAACGCGCCCCCCTCGGCAGCGAAGGTGTACGTCGTCGCCAACTACGCGCGACTGCTGAGCGTGACCGAGCGCGCGGAGGAGGCGCTCGTGACAGGCCGCGAGGCACTTGTGATGGCAGACGCGCTCGACCTGGGCGTGCTCCGCGCACACGCGCTGTCCACGATCGGCATCGCCCGCGTCGCGCTGGACGACTTCGGCGGGCTGGCCGACCTCGAGCAAGGACGTGTGCTGCTGGGCGACGATGCGCCGGGCGATGAGCGCTTCAGAGCCTTCAACAACCTCGTCTGGACCTACAACTCCGCCGGGCAGTGCGAGATCGCTGACGACACGTTGGCCGAGCTCACGGCGCACGTAGCTCGTCTGGGTATCCGGGCGCACGATCTGTACGTGCTGGCAATGCGGACGTACTTCGCGCACGCGCGCGGTAGATGGAACGAGGCCGAGCGCCTCGCCGACGAGTACATCGCCAGAAGTGACGGTGCTCAGACGAACACCGTGGTGCGGGTCGTTCGAGCGAGGATCGCCATGGCTCGTGGCGATCTCGAAACGGCCTCGATCGAAGCCGAGGCTGCCTGGCAGGAGCTGGCTCGAAGCAACTCCGAGCACGTTGTAGAGCTCGGGTTCGTCCTCTACATCCGTGCTCGCGTCGCCCTGGAGTCGGGTGATCGGTTCGCGGCGCGAGACATTCTCTCGGAGGCAGTAGCACCGATCGCCGGCTCCGTAGCGGCCGAGGACGAACTGCTAGTCGAGCTCGCGTGGCTCGTGGTTGAACTCGACGTGGCAGATTCGGCGTTCGGCGACGCGGTGGGCGAACGACGGCGACCGTGGAACGAGGTTGCGCTGGCGATCGTTGCGGGTGAGCTCGAGCGGGCGGCGGACCGCCTCGGCGAGTTCGGCAACGTTCCATTGGAGGCGTTCGCTCGACTCCGCACCGCTGAGCGGTTGGTCGCCGAGGGGCGTCGGGGTGAGGCCGATGCCCAGCTCGGGATGGCACTCGCGTTCTATCGCTCGGTCGGCGCGACGCGGTACGTCCGCGAGGGCGAGGCGCTCCTCGCCGCGACCGCCTAGCGCGGGAGGCCTGCTGCCCGCGCCGAGCTCACCGGCGAAGGGTGAGCGCCGCGCCGACGACGAGCAGACCGATTCCGACCACGCGTGGCCAGGACAGGGCGACCTGCTCCACGCCGAACCAGCCGTACCGGTCGATCACGGCGGCGAGCGCGAATTGCGCGGCGATCAGGAAGGCAGTGGTCGCCACGATCCCGATGCGCGGGCCGGCGACGGTGATCGAGAAGACGATGAAGACGCCCATGACGCCCCCAGGAGCTGCCACTTCGGGCCGTCGAAGGCGTCTCCGATACCACCCAGCGATCTGCGCACGACGAGCAGGGCGGTGAGTGCCAGGACGCCGCCGACGACGGCGGCCGTCGTGCAGCGCCTCGAGGCTTCCGACCCGCTCTCCCAGCTTGCCCTGAGCCGCGATCTGCACGGCCCCGCCGAGGCCCGCCGCGAAGGCGAGCACGGCGGCGAAGGCGGTCGAGCTCACGCTCGAGGACGCTATACGCTCCCCGGCGTCCCCGACGAAGGAGCGCACGTGGTCAGAGCGATCATCCAGTACGAGTCCGAGCCCGATCCCGAGCGGTACGCGCAGCACATCGCCGAGTTCACGGCACCGGTCCAATGCAAGGCGTTCAGGCACGGGAAGGTGTTCGGCTCCCCGTTCGGCGAGCCGTCGATCCGCTACTACGCCGAGTTCGAGTGGGACGACATGGAGTCGTTCAAGGCCGCGGTCAACTCGCCGGAGTTCGCCGCGTCGGGCAAGGACGCGATGGAGATGGGCATCCCCTTCACCGTGCACTTCGCGTCCGTCGAGTGACCGAGCCGACGCATCCGCGCCCGGTCGATCCGGACGAGCTCGGATTCGAGGCGATCGTCTACGAGAAGGCGCCGCCGCGCGCGACGATCCGGCTCGATCGCCCGGATGTCCTGAACGCGTTCGACTTCCGGATGCTCCGCGAGATCGCGCGCGCGTCCGAGGACGCGTCCTGGGACGACGACATCCGCGTCGTCGTCGTCACCGGCACGGGCCGGGCGTTCTGCGTCGGCGCCGATCTCCGCTCGTGGGAGGAGGACCTCCTCGGGAGCTCGACCGAGTACTGGAAGTGGTTCGGAGCCTTCAAGGACATGCACGACCGGCTGCGCGAGATCGGCAAGCCGACCATCGCGCGCGTCAACGGGATCGCAGTCGGCGGTGGGAACGAGCTGCAGATGGCGTGCGACCTGTCCGTGATGGTGGACACGGCGTTCATTCGCCACGTCGGCCTCCAGCACGGCTCGGTTCCGGCGGGCGGAGCCACCCAGTGGCTGCAGCTCATGGTCGGCGATCGCCGGGCGCGCGAGATCGTCTTCCTCTGCGACGAGATCCCGGCGGCGCAGGCGGCCGAGTGGGGCCTCGTGAACCGAGCGGTGCCCGAGGCGGAGCTCGACACGGTCGTCGACGAGTGGGTCGAGAAGCTCGCGGCGCGGCTCCCCGAGACGACGCGCTACGCGAAGCAGCAGCTGAACGTCTGGCGCGACCTCGCGTGGCACCAGACCGTCGGACATGCGCGGGACTGGCTCGCGATGTCGATGCTCGGAGCGGAGGCGCAGGACGCGGTGCGCGCGTTCCTCGACTCGCGGAAGAGCGAGTAGGCTCGCTCGATGGCCGACGAAGTCCTCACCGCCCGCGAGGGAGCGGTGCTGCGGATCACGCTCAACCGCCCCGACGTCTACAACGCGATCAACCGCGAGATGCACACCGGCCTGGCCGCGGCGCTCGAGGAGGCTGCCGACCCGGACGTGCGAGCCGTCGTGCTGACCGGCGCGGGCCGCGGTTTCTGCGCCGGACAGGATCTGCGCGAGTTCCAGGAGCTGCCGGGCGGCGTGCAGGCGGCGCTCGAGCAGACGTACCACCCGAACGTCCGCGCCATCCGGGCGCTCGAGAAGCCCGTGGTAGCTGCGATCAACGGCGCCTGTGCCGGGGCCGGGCTCTCGCTCGCTTGCGCCTGCGACGTGCGGATTGCGTCCTCGGATGCGAGCTTCGTGCCGGGCTTCATCGGGATCGGGCTGGTGCCTGACGCGGGCGGCACGTGGTTCATCCACCGCCTGCTCGGGTTCGCGAGGGCGTTCGAGTGGATGACCTCCAACCGCCGCCTGAGCGCGGACGAGGCTCTCGGCTGGGGTCTCGTGTCCGAGGTCGTGCCGGCCGACGGGTTCGAGGCGCGAGTCGCGGAGCTCGGCGCCTGGTATGCGGCGCTTCCGACCCGCGGCGTCGCGGGCACGAAGAAGCTGTTCGAGCACGCGTTCGGAGCGCTCGCTCGAGGATCAGCTCGAGCTCGAGGCGGCGCTGCAGCAGGCGTCCACGGAGACGGAGGACTTCGCCGAGGGCGTGCAGGCGTTCCTCGAGAAGCGCGCCCCCGAGTTCCGCGGCCGCTAGCCCGCATCTCGTGCGATGAGAGTCACGGCGGTCGACTACCACACGGCCGGCGAGCCCTTCCGGATCGTCACCGCGGGCGCCGACGCGCTCCAGGGTGCGACGATCCTCGACAAGCGCCGCGATGCGCACGACCGACTCGATCACGTGCGCCGCCTCCTCGTCAACGAGCCGCGCGGCCACGCCGACATGTACGGCTGCTTCGTCGTCGAGCCGAACGACGCGGACGCCGATCTCGGCGTCGTCTTCTTCCACAACGCCGGGTATTCGACGGCCTGCGGGCACGGGACGATCGCGCTCGTCACTTGGGCGCTCGACGAAGGCATCGTCGAGAAGACCGAAGGCGAGAACCACGTCGTCGTCGACGTGCCCTCCGGTCGCATCGAGACGTGGGCGCAGGTCGTCGACGGCCGCGTCCGCTCCGTGCGCTTCCGGAACGTGCCCTCGTTCGTCTGGGCCGAGGGCGTCGAGCTCGACGAGCACGTCGTGGACGTCGCGTTCGGAGGCGCGTTCTACGCGTCGCTCGAGGAGCGCGTGTCGCCCGACGAGCTGCCTCGCCTGATCGAGCTCGGCCGCCGTCTCAAGCGGGAGCTCGAAGCGTGGCAAGACGTCGTCCATCCGCTCGAGCCGGAGCTCCGGGACGTCTACGGGGTCGTCTTCTGGCAGGAGGAGGGCGAGGATCCGCTGACGCAACGGAACGTCACCGTGTTCGCCGACGGTGAGGTCGACCGCTCGCCGTGCGGCAGTGGGACCTCGGCTCGGCTCGCGCTCCTCGATCGGGCAGGGCGGCTCGAGCGGGGTGCGGAGCTCCGGCACCTGAGCATCGTCGGGACCGAGTTCCGCGGGCGCGTCGTGCGCGACACCGAGGTTGCCGGGCTTCCTGCTGTCGTCACCGAGGTCGAGGGAAGCGCGTTCCGCACCGGCGAGCACGTCTTCACCCTCGACCCGGACGACCCGCTCGGAGACGGCTTCCTGCTCCGCTGAAGGCGGCGAGGTGTTGCGGCGTGCGTGCGCGGGTACACCGTCGTATCGCCAGCGACGTGCTTCCCGGGGAGATACGCCTCGCCGGCCCTGCTCGCTCGTGGCGGGATGGGCGAGGTGTACAGGGCGACCGACACCGCTCTCGAGCGGCCGGTCGCGGTCAAGTTGCTCGTCGGAGCGGTACGCCGAGGAGCCCGAGGCCCGCGCGCGCTTCCAGCGGGAGGCGCACGCCGCCGCCCGACTCTCGAGCAACCGCAACATCGTCACCGTCTTCGACGTCGGCGAGCACCACGGACGGCCCTTGATCGTCATGGAGTACCTCGACGGTGGCTCGGTGCTCGATCGCCTCCGTGACGGCGGCCGCGTTCCGCGAGAGCAGGCGCTCGACTGGCTCGAGCAGACCGCCGACGCGCTCGATCGCGCGCACGCGAGCGGCATCGTCCATCGGGACGTGAAGCCGGCGAACCTCCTGCTCGACGGAGGAGGACAACGTGCACGTCTCCGACTTCGGCATCGCGTCGGCGAGCGGTCTCGACACCCTGACGCTTCCGGGCACGGTTCTCGGGACAGCGGGCTACCTCTCGCCGGAGCAGGCGCGGGGCGAGCCGGCCACGCCTGCGAGCGACCGCTACTCGCTCGGCGTCGTCGCGTTCGAGCTGCTCACCGGGCGCAGGCCGTTCGCCGCCGACACGCCGACGACGGAGGCGTTCGCGCACCTCAATGCCGACGTGCCGAGGCCGCGACGTCGTCGACCGGCGCTCCCGCCGCGGCGTGGACGACGTGCTCCGGCGGGCCCTCGCGAAGGACCCGACGTCGCGGCCGGCGAGCGCCGGGGAGCTCGTCGCGGAGCTCCGAGATTCGTTCGAGGACGAACGCTGGCAGGTCCGCGCCGACGCTCGTCGTCGGGTCGGACGCGCCGACGCGCCGCAAGCCGTTCATCGCAGGTCGAGGCGCTGTCGGGCGCTGCGGTCGCGCTGTTGGCCAGCGGCGTCCTCGCGGCCGGCTTCGTGCTCGCGGTGCTGGTCGGCGCCGGACGACGAGCTCGGCGGCCGGATCGGACTGCCGACGTCTCGCTCAGGCCTCGAGCGTCACCGACCACCGACCACGCCCGTCGACGACGACGACCGCCGAGCCCGCAGGTCGACGGCGCGGCGCTGAACGACGCAGGGGTTCGCGCTCGTGCAGGCGGGCGACTTCGCCGGCGCGCTACCGATCCTGCGGGAAGCCGTCGTCGCGCTGAACGGGTCGAACTCGATCACCGAGGCGTACGCGAGCTACAACCTCGCGTTCGCCCGCTTCGCCGTCGGGCGCTGCGACGGTGTCGTCGGGCTCCTCGACCGCTCGGAGCGAATCCAGGGCGAGCGCGACGCGATCGACGACCTGCGCAACGAATGGGAGAGCCGCTGCGCTCCGACGAAGCGGCGACGGTCGGGGCAACGGCAAGGGCGAGGGAAGGCGCGGAAGGACGAGGACGACGGAGCGGACGATCGAAGCTACGACTCGGGCGCAGCAGCCGCACGATCTCGCCGTCCTCGGGGAAGCGACCAATCGACTGCTTCGAGTACACGAGCTCGTCGTCGGCCAGCACGTCGAACTGCGACTTCGCGCCTGGCTTCGCGGTCGCATCGATGTCGAGCTCTCGTGAGCTCGGCTGCGAGACTCGCAGCCCTTGTGTCGTAGCCGCTTCAGGTGGGGCAGTAGAGGATCTCGACCCGCACGGAGGACACTCTAGTCAGATCGTCTTGAACTGCTCGAACGGCTGGCGGCAGTCGTCGCAGTAGCGAATCGAGCGGCACGGGGTGGGGCCGAAGAGGTTCTCGAGCTTCGTGCTCGTCGACCCGCAGTACGGGCACCGGAACCCGCGCTGGAGCTGCACGAGCTCGAGCTTGCCCGGGAGCTCGCGGGGCGGGAGGCGCGAAGCCGGCGGCGCGCAGCTTCTCGCGGCCTTCCGCCGTGATGTCGTCGGTCGACCACGAGTCGTCCAGGCGGACTCGGATGTCCGGCTCGGCTCCCAGCTCGGCGATCGCCGTCTCCATCGCTCGCTGCATCACCTCGAGCGCCGGGCACCCCATGAAGGTCGGCGTGAAGTCCACGTGCACGGTTCCGTTCTCGACCGCGACGTCCTTGACCACGCCGAGGTCGACCAGCGAGATGACGGGGATCTCCGGGTCGGGGATCTCCGCGAGCGCCGCCCAGACGTCGTCGACGGTCACCATTGCGCGCCCGGTGGGGCGGAGCGCCGCACCGACGTCATCTCCTCCCACAACTCGGCGAGCTCGGCTTCGTGGACGCCCCGCGGGACGGCCTCGACGTCGGGAAGCGCGCGCTCGAGGCGAGACTCCACGCGCGAGCGGAGCTCCGGTCTCAGCTCGTCGTCGAGCACGCCCAGCGCGTACGGCCACAGCTCGTCGACGGCCTCGTCGAGCCGCGCCCGCCCCTCGTCGGTCGCGCGCAGCCGGTCGATCCACATCTCGGCGTGCATGCGGTGGTACGCCTCCTCGCGGTCGATCTTGGCCGCCACGCCCGCGATCTCGGCGTCGTCGGAGGCCTTGAGCGCCGCGAGGCGGAGCTCGTCGGCGGTCTCGTACAGCCAGTGGCGCGCGATCGTCCGCGCCCACTCGAGCTTGCGCAGCTCGACGAGGGGCGCGGAGCGGTACTCCTCCGGCTTGCGGTCGAAAGCGAGCGCGTCCGCGGTGGTCCCGAGCTCGGCCGCTGCGAGCTCGTACAGCGCCCGCGCATGCCCGATCTCGTTCTGGGCGATGGAGGAGAACGCCACGTCCTCCTCGAGGAACGGCGCGATCCCGGTCCACTCCGAGTTCCGCCAGCCGAGGATGAGCTCGTCGTCGGCGAGGGAGAGCAGGAGGTCGGTTCGCTTGCTCACGCTCGCGTCCCCGGCGCCCGGCGCCATGTCCAGCGTGCCCGCGCGCTCACGCGCCTCGTGCAGTCGGGCCTTGATCGAGTAGCCGTCGACGCGGCGGTACTTCATCTCGAACTCGTCGGGGAACTCGTCGATCTCGCGCACCGCCTCGCGGGGAACGAGCCACAGCGCGACCGACTCCTGCCGCCGGCCGTACTGCTCGCGCGCGTAGATCTCGGCGAACTGCTCGTTCGGCGCCGTCACCGAGCCGGCGTGCTGGAACGGCTGGCCTTTCCGCTCTTGCCGGAAGACCTCGAAGATCACCGCTACGCGGCCTCCGCCAGCACCACCCGCTCGACCCAGCTCACGTCCTCGCGCGAGAGGCGCCGGAACGCGAGCCGCTCCTGCGAGGCAGGCCCGTGCCCGGTGACGACCGCGCGGAGCTGTTCCCAGTCGGGCTCGGTGTAGAGCCACGTGCCGCTCTCCTCGTCCTTGCGCAGCGCGGGATCCGGGATCTCGAGGCCGAGCTCGCGGATCTGCGGCACGTAGCCGTCGAGGAACTGCTGCCGCGCGTCCTCGTTCGCCTGGCTCTTGATCCGCCACACGAACATCGGGTCCTCCTCGGCGGGGATCGGGTTGCCGTGGAACTGCATCAGCGGCTCCCACCAGCGGACGAGCGCCTCCTGGACGAGCTCGAACTGCTCGGGCGTTCCCGTGACCATGCGCGAGGATGACGTCGCGGCCGTGGAGGATGTGGAACGACTCCTCCCAGCAGATCTTCTTCATGATCCGCGCGTACGGCGCGTACGAGCACTTGAGGAGCGCCTTCTGCGAGACGATCGCCGCCGCGTCGACGAGCCACGCGATGACGCCGACGTCGCCCCAGGTCTTGGTCGGGTAGTGGAAGACGTTGTGGAACTTCGACTTGCCGGAGACGAGATCGTCGAGACACGCGCTGCGGGGCTTCCCGAGGTCCTCGACGACGCGGTAGATCAGCTGCGCGTGGCCGACCTCGTCCTGGATCTTCGCCGTGAGCGCGAGCTTGCGCTGCAGCGTGGGGGCGCGGAGGATCCAGTCGCGTTCCGGGAGCACGCCCATGAGCTCCGAGTTGCCGTGCATCTCGATGAACTTGACGAGCTTCGCGCGGTACTCCTCGGGCATCCAGTCGGTCGTCTCCACCTGGCCGCCCGACTGCACGTACTCGAGGAACTCCTGTGTTTTCGTGTCCACGATCGTGGCCTCCCTACCGAACGGTCGTTAGCATCGAGTGTAATGGCTACGAGGCGTGAGGAGCTGACTCGAGAGGCGGCCCGCCTCTTCGCCGAGCGCGGGTTCCACGGGACGTCGATGGACGCGCTCGCTCAGGCGCTCGGCGTGCAGAAGGGGTCGCTCTACTCGCTGACCGGATCGAAGCAGCAGCTGCTCTTCGAGACCATGCGGGAGGGCGCGCGTGCGTTCCACGCTGCGCTCGACGATGTGCCGGAGGACGCGTCCGCGATCGAACGCGTGCGCGCTGCGCTCCGCGGCCATCTTCGTGTCGTCTCCGAGCAACTCGACGTGGCCACGGTGTTCACGCGCGAGTGGCGCTATCTGGACGGCGAGTTCCGCGACGAGATCACGGCGGAGCGACGTCGATACGAGGAGCGCTGGCGAGCGCTCTTCCGCGAGGGAGTCGAGGCGGGTGATCTGCGCACGGACCTCGACGCGGGCGCGGCGACCCTGCTCGTCCTGTCGGCCGCGAACTGGGCGTACACGTGGCTCGAGCCCGGGCGAGACACCGACGAGCTCGCGGACCGCTTCACCGCGATCCTGGTCGACGGCGTCCGCGGCTACGCCACGCCCCGGTGAGCGGCGGACGACTTGGCGCGCTCTCTTGACGTTCGAGTGCCAGACACTGGGGTGTGCCGATTCGTCGTCTACTGATCGTCAATCCGTTCGCGTCCGGCGTCGACGCGCACCGGCTCGCTGCCGTGCAGGCGGCGCTGCCCGCCGGAACGGAGACGAAGGTGACCACGGCCGCAGGCGAGGCGACCGCGATCGCGAGAGCGGCCCGGGACGTCGAGGCGATCTACGTCCTCGGCGGCGACGGCACGTACAACGAGGTGCTGAACGGTGTCGAGGTCGACGTGCCGCTCGGCTTCCTGCCCGGTGGAGGGACCAGCGTCCTCCCACGTGCGCTCGGCCTTCCGCGTAACCCGGTGCGAGCCGCCGAGCGGGTCGTCCAGGGCAGAACGCGCCGGATCGGGCTCGGCCGGGTGAACGGCCGGCGCTTCGGTTTCAACGCCGGGCTCGGCTTCGATGCGGAGCTCGTTCGCAAGGTGGACGAGCTCGGGCGGAGCCCCGCCGGGCGTCGTCCGGGCGACGTCGCCTTCATGAAGGTCGCCGCCGCGACGCTCAGGGAGCACCACGGGCGCTTCGACGAGCAGGTCGAGATCGAGGGAGGCGGACGCGCCGCGTTCGTCCTCGTCGCGAATTGCACTCCGTACACGTACGCCGGGGCCGCTTGCGCTCGATCTCGTTCCCGGCGCCGACTTCGACGACGGTCTCGCGTTCTTCGCGCCGGTGACCCTGAACGCGCGCGACCTTCCTCGCCTCCTGCTCCACGGTGTTCGCGGGAAGGGGTTGAAGGACGAGCAGGCCCTTTCCGCGCGCGATCTCGATCGCATCGTCGTTCGCTGCGATCGCCCGCTCCCACTCCAGGTCGACGGCGAGGACGCGGGGGACGTATCCGAGGCGGTGTACGAGGCGGAGCGCGACGCGGTCACGGTGCTTGTATAGTCCGTAGTGGACTAGTACACTCCGGAATATGAATCGAACAGCGCCCGCCACGCGGCTGCTGACCACCACGGAGGCCGCGGTTCTCGCGCTCCTCGCCCTGAACGGCGAGCAGTCGGGCTATGACCTCCTGAAGCAGAGCGGCAAGGCGATCGGCCAGGTCTGGGCGCCTGCGAAGAGCCAGCTGTACGCCGTCCTTCCGCGGCTCGCGCGCGACGGACTTGCGGAGAGTCGCGCCGTCGTCCAGTCGGCGCGCCCCGACAAGCAGCTGTACCGCATCACCTCCGACGGGCGCGCCGCGCTGGACTCCTGGCTCGAGAGCCCCGAGCCGAACGCGGGCGACGCGTTCCTGCTGAAGCTCTTCGTCGGTGGTCTGACGTCGCCCGAGGTTCTGATCGGGCACGTCGAGCTCTTCCGTGGCGAGACCGAGGCGCGGCTCGAGGAGCTGCGTGCGATCGAGGCGACGAACGTTCGCTCCGGCAACGACTTCTTCCACTACTTCCTGCTCCGGCTCGGCATCGAGCGCGCGGAGCAGACGCTCGCCTGGGCCGACTGGGTGCTCGCCGAGCTGGAGAACGCGCCGTGAGGGCCGGGCTCGTCTCCGCGCTCGCCGTGGTCGTCCTGGGCGTCGCCTGCACGTCGAGCTCTGCCCAGCGTGTGGCCGATCCCGGCGCGGCGGCGGACGTGCGCAAGCTCGCCGCGGAGATGGAGCGCATCCACCCGAACCTGTTCCACTCCGTGTCCCGCGAGGACTTCCACGGCGCGGTCGACCGGCTCCTGGCCCGCATTCCCGAGCTCGAGCGTGACGAGCTGCTCGTCGAGGTGCTCCGAGTCGTGGCGATGACGGGAGAGCGCGACGGGCACATGGGCCTGTTCCCGCTCGTGAACCACGCGCGGCCACTGCACCTGGTCCCAATCCGCGTCTGGGCTTTCCCGGAAGGGATGTACGTCGTCAAGTCTCCGGAACGGCCCGAGCTCGTCGGGACCCGGCTCGTCGCGATCGAGGGAAAGCCCGTCGACGAGGTCGCTGCTCTCGTGCGGCCACTCGTGACACGCGACAACGAGTCGAGCCTGCTCCTGCGGCTGCCCGAGTTCATGATCACCGGGGAGATCCTCCGCGGGCTCGGCATTGCCCCTTCCGCCGAGCACGTGCGGCTGACCATGGAGCGCGCGAACGGTGAACGCTTCGACGCGACGTTGTCGACGCTCGCCGGCCCGGCGTACTGGGAGCTCATCGACGACGTCTGGGCGCCGCCCGCGCCGCCGGGTGTCGCGACTCCGCTCTGGCTGCGCAACCAGCACAAGTCGCAGTGGTTCGCGAAGCTCGCGAAAGGCCGAGTCGTGTACGCGGCCTACTCCCATGCCACGGAGCCGACGGGGCGGTTCGCCGCGGCGCTGGTCGCCCGCGCCCGGAACCCGAAGGTCAAGCGGGTGGTCGTCGACGCCCGGCTGAACGGGGGCGGCGACAACACGTCGTACGGATGGCTTCTCAGCGCGCTCGCCAGCCGCGCGATCAACCGACCCGGGAAGCTCGTCCTGCTCACGGGGCGGGTCACCTTCTCTGCCGGAGGTAACTTCGTCGCCGAGGTCGATGCGTTCACACGCGCACGGATCGTGGGCGAGGCGGCCGGCGGCAGCCCGCACAACTACGGGGATGCGATGGACGTCACGCTCGAGAACCTGGGCTGGACAGTGCACGTTCCGCCGCAGTACGTCGAGGTGCTGGGACGCCCCGACGAGCGCGCCGCGATTCCGCCGGACGTGCCGGTGCAGATCACCGCCGCGGATCACTTCGCCGGGCGCGACCCCGTGCTCGCGAAGGCGATCGCGCTTCGCTAGCCGGAGTCGGCGCCGCCTGATCGGGGAGGTTCGGGGCGTAGACTGTCGCCCGCCATGAGCCGCGTGCTCCCTGCCGAAGGAGACCTGCGCCGCGTCATCGGCGACGGCGAGGCGATTCCGGACGGCGAGGTCGAGGGGCTCGGCACGGACGAGTTGCTCGCGCTGTACCGCAACCTCGTCCTGCTGCGAACGTACGACGAGCGCTCGGTGATCTACCACCGCCAGGGCCGGATCGGCACGTATGCGATCTTCTGGGACCACGAGGCGATGCAGGTCGGCTCGACGTTCGCGCTGGAGGAGCGCGACTGGATCTTCCCGGCCTACCGCTTCTCGGCGATCGGGCTCCTGCGCGGGATGCCGATCTCGACCGTCCTCCACTGGTGGCGTGGCCATCCGGCGGGCTGGTGGAACCCGGCGGAGTACCGCGTCGCGTCCATCTGCGTGCCGATCGCGACGCACGTGCCGCATGCGGTCGGGTTTGCATGGGGATCTCGGCTCAAGGGCGACGACTGCGTCGCGATCGCGCACTTCGGCGACGGCGCGACGTCGGAAGGCTCCTTCCACGAGGGTGCGACGTTCGCCGGGGTGATGAAGGCGCCCGTGATCCTCTTCTGCAACAACAACCACTGGGCCATCTCGACCCCGGTCGAGGAGCAGACCGCGGCACCGACCCTCGCCGACAAGGCGATCGGGTACGGGATGCCGGGTATCCGCGTCGACGGCGGCGACGTCCTCGCCGTCTACGAGGCGACGCGGGAGGCCGTCGACCGCGCGCGCGAGCGGCGACGGGCCCACGTTCATCGAGGCGGTCACGTACCGGGTCGCCCCGCACGCGACGGCCGACGACCCGTCGATCTACATCGACGAGGAGCGCGTCGCCGAGGAGCGGGAGAAGGAGTGCGTCGGGCGCTACGAGCGGTACCTGCTCCGCCTGGGAGTGCTCACCGAGGAGGCGATCGCGGAGACGCGGGCCGAGGCGCTCGAGCGTATGCGCGCCGGGATCGCCGAGGCCGAGGCCGAGCCCGGCGGCAGACGTCTCACTCGTCTTCGAGCATGCCTACGCCGACCCGCCTCCGTCGCTGAGCGACGACCTCGAGGAATTGCGGAGGGTGCTCGGTGGCTGAGCTTCTGCTCGTGGAGGCGGTGAACGACGCGCTGCACGTCGAGATGGAGCGCGACGCGGACGTGCTCGTCATGGGCGAGGACGTCAGCAGGCTGGGCGGCGTCTTTCGGGCGACCGCCGGCCTGCGCGAGCGTTTCGGCGCGGACCGGTGCATCGACACGCCGCTCGCCGAGGCGGGGATCCTCGGCACGGCCGTGGGGCTGTGCATGGCCGGTTGGCGGCCGGTCTGCGAGATGCAGTACGACGCGTTCAGCTACCCGGCGCTCGACCAGCTCATCAACCACGTCGGCCGCTATCGCTGGCGCACGAGGGGCACGATGGAGTTCCCGCTCACGATCCGGATGCCGTACGGCGGCGGCGTGCGCGCGCCGGAGCTCCACGACGACTCGCCCGAGACCTACTACGTGCACACGCCCGGCGTGAAGGTCGCGATCCCGTCGACTCCCGCGGACGCGAAAGGCCTGCTCGCGGCGGCAATCCGCGATCCCGATCCGGTCGTCGTCCTCGAGCCCAAGCTCCACTACCGCACGTCGAAGGAGGACGTGCCGGACGGCGAGCACGTGGTGCCACTCGGGAAGGCGCGCATCGCGAGAGAGGGCTCCGACCTCACGCTCGTCGCCTACGGCGCGATGGTCCCGCTGGCCGAGCGCGCTGCGGAGGCGCTCGAGGGCGAGGCGTCGTGCGAGGTGCTCGACCTCCGCTCGCTCAAGCCGCTCGACGAGGAGTCGTTGCTCGCGTCCGTCGCCCGGACGGGACGCGTCGTGGTCGTGCAGGAGGCCCCGCGTGTCTGCGGGTTCGCCGCCGAGGTCGCGGCCGTGCTCGCGGAGAAGGCGATCTTCGATCTTCGCGGGCCGGTGATCCGCGTCACGGGCTACGACGTCCCGTACCCGTACTGGCAGATCGAGGACGCGTACATGCCGTCGGTCGAGCGCGTCGTCGATGCGGCCAGGCGCGTCCTCGCTGCGTAGACGTTGGCCCACCACGAGATCCCGCTCGAGCGACGCACGCTCCACGGCCACTTCTCGCGCGACCTCGAGCCGATCCTGACCATCGACGCCGGGCGACTCGATCGCGTTCGCGTGCCTCGACTCGGGCTGGAACGTCGAGCCGGGCACGAAGTTCGCGCCGCGCGACGAGAAGCTCGACGCCGGACACGCGCTCGTCGGCCCGGTCGCGGTGCGGGGTGCCCGTGCGGGCGGGACGCTCGAGGTGCGGATCGACGAGGTGCGCATCGGAGGCTGGGGCCTCACGTCAGCGGGCGGCTGGCACACGCCGCTCAACGAGCGCCTCGGGGTAGACGTCGGAGACACCGCCACCATCAGGTGGACGCTCGACGCCGAGGCGGCCACGGCCGTCGACGACGCCGGCCGTCAGGTCGCGATTCGCCCGTTCCTCGGGGTCATCGGCATGCCGCCCGCCGAGCCCGGGCATCCATTCGACCGGCGCCACCGCGACCCTCCGGCGGCAACATCGACTGCAAGGAGCTCGTCGCCGGCACGACGCTCTTCCTGCCCATCGCCGTCGACGGCGCACTCCTCTCGGCCGGCGACGGCCACGCGGCGCAGGGTGACGGCGAGATCTCGCAGCTCGCGATCGAGGCTCCCATCGAGCGCGCACGGCTCACGATCTCCGTTCGCGACGACCTGGCGCTGACGACGCCGATCGCCCGGACACCGGAAGCATGGCTCACGTTCGGCTTCGACGAGGATCTCGACGAGGCCGCGGCGATCGCGATCGATGCGCTCCTCGAGCTCATGGGCCGCGAGCTCGGTCTCGAGCGGCGCGAGGCTCTTGCCTTCGCGAGTGTCGTCGCCGACCTGCGAGTCACGCAGCTCGTGAACGGCGCCAAGGGCGTGCACGCAGTCCTTCCCCACGGTGCCATCCGCTCCACGACAATGAGCTGACGTGTCCACCTGGGTCGTTCAGGTCGTCGTGGTCGGGCTGTTCGCGCTGACGTGCGGAGCTCTTGCACTGGCGTGGATGCGCGGACGGCTGGCGCTGGCCGCGATCGTGCTCTTCGTGCTCGCCGCGTGCGCGTGGGCCCTCGTGTTCGCCGCTCTCGCGACGGGCACTCACGATGCCGACGGGTTCGCGACCTGCGACACCAACTGCACGTCGGTGCACTACGCGTCGGCGGTCGCGTTCCTGGCGCCGCCTCTGCTCATCGCCCTTGCCGCCTTCGCGATGCTCGTCGATCGCGGGCGACGCTGGCGGGAGCGGAGGCGCCCGGTCCAGGAGAAGCACACGTAGCGATGGCGAGCGAGTTCAAGCTCCCCGACCTCGGCGAGGGCCTGACGGAGGGAGAGATCGCGCGCTGGCTCGTGACGGAGGGGCAGGAGATCGCCGAGGACGACCCGCTCGTCGAGATCCAGACGGACAAGGCGACGGTCGAGGTCCCGTCGCCGTACGCCGGCACGGTGCTCCGCATCCTCGTCGCGGAGGGCGATGTCGCGCCCGTCGGCGCCGTACTCGTCGTTATCGGCGAGCCGAGCGAGGCGTCAGCGCGAGCGGGCGAAGCTCCAAGCGATACGTCGTTGCAGGCGCCGGAATCCCGCAGCAGCAGCGGTCTCGTCCGCGGCCGCGCGACCCGAGCGGGTGCAGGCCACGCCGGTCGTGCGTCGGATCGCGCAGGAGCTCTCCGTCGACCTCGCCGTCGTCGCCGGGACCGGGCCCGGCGGGCGAATCACCGAGGAGGACGTGCGCTCGTCGGCATCCGCGTCGAGCGGCGACGGGCGCCGCGAGCCGCTCCGCGGAGTGCGCCGCGTGATCGCCGAGCACATGACCCGCGCTCACCGCGAGGTCCCGCCCGTGACGTGGGTCGAAGAGTGCGACTTCGAAGCGGTGTCGATGGAACGTCTCCTCGCGACGGTCGTCAAAGCGTGCGCTGCGTCGCTCGCGGAGTTCCCGGAGCTCAACGCCCGCCTCGACGGCGACGCGATCGTCTACCTCGACCGCTACGACGTCGGCGTCGCGATGCAGACCGACGACGGTCTCGTCGTCCCGGTCGTACGCGGCGTCGATGGGAAGAGCGTCGAGGACGTGCACGAGGAGATCGCTCGACTCGCGGACGGTGCGAGGTCGGGATCGCTGCTCCCCGACGAGCTACGCGGATCGACGTTCACCGTGACGAGCGCCGGCAAGCTCGCCGGTCTCTTCCAGACGCCGATCGTGAACCACCCGGAGGTCGCGATCCTGAGCGTCGGCCGGGTGGCGCCGAGAGCGGTCGTGCGAGACGACGCCGTCGCCATTCGCAAGACCGGCACCGTTGCGATCACCTTCGACCACCGCGTCGTCGACGGAGCGCGCGCAGCCGCGTTCGGGCTCGGCTGTGATCGCGCGGATCGAAGGCAACCCGGCGGGCTGAGCGCCCGCCGGGTGCGACCCTCCCCTAGGCCTAGTCGTCGCGCTGGTCGTCGTCGTTGATCTGTCCGCGGACCTCGCCGCCCGGGAACAGGGACGAGTGGACGTTCGCGTATGCGCGTCCCGCGCGAATTGCAGCCACGATCTCGTCGAACTCACCTGCGGCGATTCCCTGTGCGGCCGGGCCGACTACGTGGCTCGCGCCGAGAGTGAACTCCACGGTTCCCGATTGCGGGCAGTCCGGGACGTCCGGAGAGCCGGCCGGGCGCGGATTCGCGGTGGTCTCGCACAACCAGAGCGAGATTCCGCCGTTGACGCTGCGTTGACCGAAGTGGATGTGCCCCTGCCTGACGTCGCCCTGAAGGCCGGAGTACGTGAGCTCGAAGTGGATCGTCCTCGCCGCATCGTCGATCGTGGCCTCGAACGAACCGGTTGCCGAGCTCGAGACCGGCCCTCCGGGGGCGCCCTCGAGATAGCCGGTCATGGGTCCTGTGCTGACGTTCTTCTTCCCGCTGTCCGCCGTCGCGTACGAGCCGATGGCGAGTACCGCGAGCCCACCGACGACCAGTGCCGCAGTCGTGATCCCCGTGCGAATGCGCATGCGTCTGCCCCTCTCTTCGATGGCTCTCGGCTTGCACTACGAGGGGCGACCAGGTTCGGTTTACACGTGCTCGGGACTACACTGGCCCGGTGGGCAGTTGGTACACGATCGGGCTCTGCCTCGGGCTGGGTCTCGGTCTCTCGGCGGCGATCGCCGGGGTGCTCGGCTCCAACATCCTCGGGATCGGCGCGGCGGCGATCGTCGGTGCGGTCCTCGGGGGCGCGATCGGACTGCTGATCGGCGACACCGCCGAGACGGTCGCCGGGAGTCGTCGGCGGCGTTCTCGGGGCTCTCTCCGCCGCAGTCGTCGTCAGCGGCGCACTTCGGCGGGGCGCGACCCGCTTCGGGACGGGGGCATACGTGGGAGCGGTCGGCGTTCTCGTCTGCCTGATCGCGTTGATTCCGCTCGCGGGGTACCTCGTGGCGGTCGCGCTTCCACTGCTCGCCACGCGCATGCGCGGCAAGCAGGCGGCCCGCTTCGCGGGCCTGCGAACGCTCGCGAAGTGAGATCGCTCGTCGACGCGGGCGAAGCGCGCGCCGACATGGTCGAGCGTCAGCTTCGCCGCCGCGGGATCGCGGACGTGCGCGTGCTCGACGCGATGGCCCGCGTTCCCCGCCACCTCTTCGTGCCGGAGAGCGTTCGCGAGCACGCGTACGCCGACGCAGCTCTTCCCATCGGCCGCGGCCAGACGATCTCGCAGCCGTTCATGGTCGCCACCATCTGCTCGCTCCTCGGGGTCGGCGAGGACGATCGCGTGCTCGACGTCGGCACGGGGTCGGGCTACCAGGCGGCGGTGCTGGCAGAGCTCGCCCGAGAGGTCGTCACGATCGAGCGCGTCCCGGAGCTGGCGGAGTCGGCTCGTGAGGCGCTCGCGGCCGCTGGGTATCCAGACGTCGACGTGCGGGTCGGTGACGGGTCGCTCGGCGTGCCCGACCGGGCTCCGTTCGACGCCATCGCCGTCGCGGCGGCGGCGCCGAGCGTCCCCGAGGCGCTGTACGACCAGCTGGCGCCGGGCGGTCGGCTCGTCGTGCCCCGGGGCTCGCGCTGGGGCCAGGATCTCGTGCTCGTCGTGCGGACGGAGGATGGCCCCGTCGAGCGGCTCTCCGTGCCGTGCCGATTCGTCCCGCTCGTCGGCGACGAAGGGTTTGGGCATGACTGACCGTACGGGGGGCGGCGACGACCCGCTTTCGGACTACCCTGCGACGGCCGTGAGCACGTCGCCTGCGCATATTTCCGAGTATTCGCCTGCGCGAGTGCGCGCGGGCATGCGCAAGCGCTCGAACTGGGAGCAGCTCGTCAAGTTCTGCCTCGTCGGCGCTAGCGGCTACGCGGTGAATCTCTGGGTCTTCTCGTTCCTCCTGCTCTTCGTCGGGATCCACTACATCCCGGCCGCAATCGGCTCGTTCCTCGTCGCGGTCACCAACAACTACACGTGGAACCGCCTCTGGACGTTCCGCGAGCAGCGGGGCAGCGTCGCCTACCAGGGAGCGCGCTTCCTCGTCGTCTCCTCGCTCGCGCTCGGCGCGAACCTCGTCGTGCTCCACCTGCTCGTGCAGGCAGGGTTGTCCGAAGTCGTCGCCCAGGCGATCGCGATCGTGCTCGTGACGCCGGTGAACTTCGTCGGCAATAAGCTCTGGTCGTTCGGGCCTCGACGCTAGCTCCGACTGCTCTCGCCGGCCTCGCGGCCGTTGCGCTCGCGCTTCCGTCCACGGCGAGCGCGGTCGAGCCGAAGCAAGCGCGTCTCAGCGAAGACGGCGCGATCAGCGCGGCGCTCGCCGACGCTCAGGTCGCCGACTGGCTCGACCGCTACCCGCCCGACCCTTCCACGGCTGCGACGTTCCGGCCGGAGTCGAGCACGTGGGTCGTCAAGGTTTGGTCGGGTGAAGCGGGTCAGGTCGCCCACGTCGAGCTGGAAGACCTGACGAGCCGGGTGACGGAGGTCGCGGACCGGGACCGCAGGTCGCCTGGCAGATGGCACGCGGGCGTGAGGGCGCCTTCGGCGGGAAGACACTGCTGAAGCCCGTCGTGTGGCTGGCGTTCTGCGCCGTGTTCTTTCTCGGCCTCGCCGAACTCCGACGCCCGCTCTCGATCGCGAACCTCGATCTCCTCGTGCTGCTCGGGCTCTCCGTGTCGCTGGCGTTCTACGACCGCGGCGAGATCTTCCTGAGCGTCCCACTCGTCTACCCGGTTCTCCTCTACCTGCTCGCGCGCGGTCTCTGGATCGGCCTGCGAGGACGTGGGCTCCCTCTTCGCTCCATGTGGCCGACCTGGGTGCTCGCGGCGAGTGCCGTCTTCCTTCTCGGGTTTCGGGTCGGGTCTCAACGTCGAGACGCCGCGCGGGGTCATCGACGTCGGGTTGGCCGGCGTCGTCGGCGCCGACCGCATCCTCGACGGACAGGCGCCGTACGGGAACATGCCGCAGCGCGGCGACCTCGAGCCGTGTGGGCCGAAGGACAGCGAGGGGCAGGTGCGCGAGCGCATCCAGACGAACGGCCGCTGCGAGGCTGCGATCGAGCGGGGCGACACCTACGGCCCGGTCTCGTACGTCTCGTACGTCCCCGCCACCGCAGTCTTCGGGTGGAGCGGGAAGTGGGACTCGCTGCCCGCGGCGCACGCCACCTCCATCGCGTTCGACCTGCTCACCGTCGTCGGCCTGTTCCTGGTCGGCCTGCGCTTCGGCGGAGCCCGGCTCGGTGCGCTGCTCGCGTTCGCGTGGTCGGCGTACCCGTTCACGGCGTACGCGCTGAACGCGAACACGAACGACACGATCATGCCCGCCTTCCTCGTCTTCGGCTTCTGGCTCGCGACGTCGCCGGCTGCGCGTGGAGCAGCGGTCGCGCTGTCCGGCTGGGCGAAGTTCGGCGCTCTGCTCGTCGCCCCGCTCTGGGCCTCGTACCCGACTCTCGACGTGCGCCGGCTCCTCCGCTTCGCGGGAGGGTTCGCCCTCGCGACGGTCGCGGCGTTCGCGATCCTGCTGCTGGAGCCCTCGCTCGCCGATGCCGTTCGGTCGTTCTGGGAGCGCACGCTCGGCTTCCAGGTCGGCCGGGATTCGCCCTTCTCGCTCTGGGGCTGGGGTCAGTACCACGCCCGCGGTGTCCCCGACCTCGGGTTCCTACAGCCGATCCTGGCCGTGCTCGCGGTCGCGCTGGCGGTGGTGGTTGCGTTCGTGCCGCGCCGCAAGGGCCCGCTCGAGCTGGCGGCGCTGACGGCGGCCGTGCTCGTCGCGTTCCAGGTGACGCTGACCCACTGGTTCTACCTCTACGTGCCGTGGGTGCTGCCGTTCGTCCTGCTCTGGCTCGTGCTCCCCAAGGAGGACGATCAGGCGACGGAGACGCGCACCGATTCGATCGCCGACGCCTTGCCGGTGGCGGCGTCGCAGTCGATGAGCGCGCCCTCGATGCGCACCCCGCCCTGAGCCGTTGCGAAGCGGACGGGCAGCCCGGTTCGCATGCGCCGGATCGCGAGGTCCGCCTCGACTCCGATGACCGAGTCGTGCGGGCCGGTCATGCCCGCGTCCGTGATGTACGCCGTGCCGCGTGGCAGGAGGCCCGCGTCCGAGGTCTGGACGTGCGTGTGCGTGCCGACGACCGCCGTCACACGACCGTCGAGCCAGCGCGCGAGCGCCACCTTCTCGCTGGTCGCCTCGGCATGCACGTCGACGAGAATCACCGGCGACTCCGTCCGCGCCTCCTCGACGAGGTCGTCGATGACCTCGAACATCGAGGTCGCGGGATGGAGGAACAGCGAGCCGAGGACGTTGATCACCGCCAGCCGCCCGCCGTTGGTCGTCGCCACGGCCGCAAGACCTCGTCCCGGCGAGCCGCTCGACACGTTTGCGGGGCGGACGACTCGATCCGATCCGTCGAGGTACGGCCCGATCTCGGTGCGCCGGAAGGCGTGGTTGCCGAGCGTGATCGCGTCCGCCCCCGACGCCAGGAGCTCATCGGCCAGGCGAGGCGTGATTCCGATCCCGTCCGCGGCGTTCTCGCCGTTCACGACGCACGCGTCGATCTCGAGCTCCGCGCGGAGCGTCTTCAGGCGCTCCGACAGAGCTCTCCTCCCGGGAGCCCCCACGACGTCGGCGATGAAGAGAATGCGCAAGGGGCGGGAGCTTAGTCACGACGCGGCTGCGGAGCAGCCGCCTTCAGAAACCTTCGCTACGGGACGCCGAGCGTCGCCGACGGGTACACCTGGATCGCGACGTTGTTGCCGCGGTCCGGCGCGTAGCGCTCGAGCGCCTGGCGCTCGAAGCGGCTGATGTCGGTCACCGTGCCGAGCTTCGAGGAGCCGGTCGCCACATTCGCGCCGACGGTGAGCGCGGGGTCGGGCCGGACGTGCTGGATCTCGAGCACGAGCGAAGGAGCCGCGGTCGGGCGCAGCTCGATCTCGGCTCCGACTTTCCGGCCGGAGACGATCTCGTCGCGAATGGCCACCACCGTGCCGTCGACGGGCGCATAGACGTCCGTGCCCGCGACGGCGCCGACATCGAGCGTCCGGAGGGCACCGCCGGAGAGCTGGTACCACGTGAGCCCGCTGCGCGACGACCCGGTGATCCGGTGCCAGAGGCGAGCGAGCAGTCCCTCGTTGGCCTGCGGGCCGACGGGCTTGAGCACGAGCGCTCCCTCGGCGTTGTCGTGGAAGCCGATCGCGGTCACGCCACCGCGGGCGACCGGCGACTGCACACGCAGGTTCCCGACCGTCGCGAGCACCTGCGGCTCGGGCGGCTCGGAGTTCACCGGGAGTGGAGCAGGCCGGCTCACGACTTGCGCGCCGCCACCCTCGTTGTCGAACGCCGTCAAGCCCAGGGTCACCACGGCGAGGACGGCGACGACAGCGAGCAGCGCGAACCGTCTGGCGCGTTGTTGTGCGCGACGTCGGTCCGCGCGAAGCCGCGCGGCGTGCCGTGAGCGCGGAGTCGCCATGCGCGCTGACCGTAGCAAGCGATCGTGCGGAGCAAAGCACGGCTGAGACCGACTGTACGATCCCAACATGGCCGGCTCCGGCCCGACGATTCAGATCCCCCGGTGGATCCAGCTCGTCGTCCTTCCCGTCGTTCTCGTCCTCGCGTTCCTGCTCGCGAGCACCCTCGGGCACGCCCTCTTCCTCTTCCTCACCGCGGGCGTGATCGCGTTCACGTTGAACCCGCTGGTTCGGGACCTCACGCGCCTGAGGGTGCCGCACGCACTCTCGGTCTTCGTCGTCTACACGATCTTCGCAGCGGTCGTGGTCGCGTTGCTCATCGCGATCGGAGTCGTTGCCTTCGACCAGGCTCGCCACGCCGCAGACAGGATCGACGAGTACGTCACCGATGAGGTCGAGGGTGGCGGCCTGACTGCAGCGGAGGTCGATCTCGACCGCCTCCAGGCGTGGCTCGACGACCACGGGCTCGAGCAGATCCAGGTGCGCGAGCAGGTGAACGAGTGGCTCGACTCGTTGAGCGCCGGCGAGATCTCCGGGTACGCCCAGGACGCGATCGAGTTCGCCCAGGGCGCCGCGTTCTCGTTCGTCCTGCTGATGTTCTCGCTGATCCTGATCGTCGTCATCTCGATCTACATGCTCCTCGACATGGAGCGCCTCGAGCGCTCGATCGACGCCCGCTTCCCGCCCCACGGCGGGACGCCGCTCACACAGCGGATCGAGGGCGCGCTCTGGGGCTACCTCAAAGGTCAGGCGATCCTCTCGACCGTCATCGGCACGAGTGCCGGCGTCGGGATGTACATCCTCGGCGTGACGGGCCTCGTCGAAGGCGCCGAGCAGTACGCGCTGCTGTTCGGCCTGTGGACGGCCTTCATCGAGGTGATCCCGTACATCGGCCCGTGGCTCTCGGCGGTTCCACCGGCGATCTTCGCGATCTTCGCCGATCCGCCGTGGGGCATCGTCTGGGTCGGGCTCCTCTTCCTCTTCATCTACCAGGTCGAGGGGCACGTGGTCGTGCCGAACGTGATGGCCAGCGCGCTGCGGCTGCATCCGTTGCTCGTCATCTTCGGCCTGCTGGCCGGAGGCGAGCTCTACGGCATCGCAGGCGTCCTCATTGCGCTCCCGACGATGGCGGGCGGTCGCGCGATCTGGGAGTTCTTCCGCGAGCGCGTACGGCTCGCGCGCTGGGAGGAGGGCGATCCCGAGTTACCCGTGGAGGTCGAGATCGAGCCACCGAGAGCGGCCAGCGGCTGAAGGTACGGTCCCGGCGTGTTCCGAACGATCGCCGCGGCTGCGGCCGCAGAGAGCCCGCTGTGGGGGGATGCGTTGCAGGCCGAGGCCGAGCAGTCGCACGAGGCCGTCTTCTCGCCGCTTGCCGGCGACGCGCATGCGGTCGGCATCGAGACGATCTACGAGGGCTACCTCGTCCACTACGGGCGCTCGCGCCTGTTCGGCGCGACCGACGCCGAGATCGCCCTCCTGCTCGGCGACTACCTGTACGCGCACGGGCTCGTCCGGATCTCCGAGACGGGCGACGTCGCGGCCGTGGCCGACCTCGCCGAGCTGATCTCGCTGTGCGCGCAGTCGCGCGCCGACGGGCGTGACGGCGACGGTGCTGCCTGGGCGGCGACGGCTGCTCTGCTCGGCTCCGGTGCGCTCGAAGGTGCCCGGAACGCGCTTCGGCGCAACGGCGACGCGACGTTGCTCGATGCTGCGGCGCGAGCGGCACGAGGCGACGCCGCCGTCGACTCGGCGCTCGACGCACACGCCCGGCTCGTGGGATAGAGTCGCCGTCGATGCTGGCCGCCTTCGCCGAGCTCCTCGCCAAGACCGCCGCCGAGGAAGGCCGCGACATCGTGCTCGTCGATGCTCGTCGTCGGTCTCGTGTTCGTCGGCGTGGCCGTGTTCGGCGACCTGTACCACCGCTTCACGCGCAAGCGGCACTAGACGAGCCTCGTCCCGCTGCACGATCGGGTCGCTGCGTCCATAGACTGACTCGCGCCGTGGCGCCCGCCTCGAGACCTCGCGAGTGGATCGCGCTCCTCGAGCGCGAGGGCGAGCTTCGGCGCATCTCTGCGGAGGTCGATCCCGACCTCGAGATCACCGAGATCGTCGATCGCGTCGTCAAGTCCGGCGGCCCTGCGCTCCTGTTCGAGAACCCGAAGGGCTCGCACCATCCGCTCCTGATCAACCAGTTCGGCACCGAGCGGCGCATGTGCCTCGCGCTCGGCGTCGAGACGCTCGACGAGGCCGCCGCGAAGCTCGGAGACATCCTCGACATGCAGCCGCCGCAGGGGCTGCGCGAGAAGGTCAAGGGACTCCTCAAGCTGAAGTCGGTCGCGGACTCGCTCCCGAAGACGGTCTCGAAAGCCGCCTGTCAGGAGGTCTTCTTCGAGGGCGACGACATCGATCTCGGGCGGCTTCCCGTCCAGCGCTGCTGGCCGGGGGATCCGGCGCCGTTCATCACGCTCCCCGCCGTCATCACGAAGGACCCGAAGACAGGCACCCGCAACGTCGGCATGTACCGCATGCAGGTGATCGACCGCAGCTCGACCTTCATGCACTGGCAGATGCACAAGGACGGGCGGGCGGACCTCCTCGCCGCCGAGGACGGGCGCATTCCCGTCGCGGTCGCGATCGGGCTCGACCCAGTCACCGCGTACTCGGCGAGCGCGCCGCTCCCCAAGCATCTCGACGAGCTCATGCTCGCCGGCTTCCTGCGCGGCGAGCCGGTCGAGCTCGTGCGCTGCAAGACGGTCGACCTGGAGGTGCCCGCGAACGCCGAGATCGTCCTCGAGGGACACGTCTCGAAGGACGACACGGGCATCGAGGGACCGTTCGGCGACCACACGGGCTACTACTCGCATGCCGAGCCCTTCCCGATCTTCCGGCTCTCCGCCATGACCATGCGGCGCGACGCGATCTACGCCTCGATCGTGGTCGGCAAGCCTCCCGCGGAGGATGCGTGGCTCGGCAAGGCGACCGAGCGGATCTTCCTGCCGGCCGTGCGCATGACCCTCCCCGAGATCGTCGACTACGACCTCCCCGTCGCGGGCGCGTTCCACAACTGCGTGATCGTCTCCATCCGCAAGGCGTTTCCCGGACACGCCCAGAAGGTGATGCACGCGCTCTGGGGCCTCGGCATGTTGTCGCTCTCGAAGTCGATCGTGGTCGTGGACGCTCAAGTCGACGTGCACGACTACGCGGACGTCTTCTTCCGCGTAACGGCCAACGTCGATCCGAAGCGCGACATCCTGATCACCGAGGGCCCGCTGGACCATCTCGACCACGCGCCGGGCAGGCAGTTCTACGGAGGGAAGGTCGGCATCGACGCGACGCACAAGCTCCCGGAGGAGGACGCCCGTCAGTGGCCCGAGGAGATCGTCATGTCGGACGAGATCCGTGACCTCGTCACGCGCCGCTGGTCGGACTACGGGCTCGACGCGTTGTAGTCGCGCCCATCCCACGGGCATGGTTGAATCCAGCCCAGGCCCGCCTTGAGCGAATCAAGCCGACACCCCGCACCTCCCCGGCCCGAGCATGTGGCCGATCGGTTTCGCGATCGGGGTCGCGTGTCTTCTGCTCGGCCTCGTGATCAGCTGGATCGTCGCCGTGATCGGTGCCGTGCTCGCGGTCGTCTTCGGGCTCCTGTGGGCGCGGGACGTCAGCCGCGACGTGCGCGGCGAGGTTCCCGCGATCGAGCCGGAGACCCGCGCCGTCGCCGACACGGGCGCCGTCGTAGCCTAGGCGTCCGCCGTGCCGGACCGGCTCGCACCGATCCCCCGCTCGAAGTTCCTGGAGGTCTCCCTCGTCGGTCTCGCAGGCGCGCTCGGTGGCGTGCTCACCTTGCCCGTGCTCGGGTTCATGGTCCTGCCCTCGTTCACGAATCTCGACGAGGACGAGGTCGACCTCGGGCCTGTCGACAACTTCCCGGAAGGGCAGTACGTGATCGCGACCTTCCTCGCCCACCCCGAGCAGGGAGAGGTCAGTCGCCGGACGACGTTCGTGCGCAACAACGGTGCCAGCGAATCCGGTGAGCAGAGCTTCACGATCCTCTACAGCCGCTGCGTCCATCTCGGCTGCCCGGTCCAGCCGAACGGCCCGATCGACGAGGAGGCGAGAACAGGAAGTCGAGGGCGGCGTCGAGCTGCGACCGGTGCTCGCCCAGTCGTTCGGGTGCCCCTGTCACGGGGGCCTGTACGACGCCGAGGGGAACCGTCAGGCAGGCCCACCCGTCCGTTCGATGGATCGCTACACGTTCTCGATCAAGAACGGCCGGCTCGTCCTCGATGAGCTGTACGCCGTCGGAAACGTCTCGGGAACCGGTGCGGGCGCTGAGATTGCGCGCTACCCGTGGTCGGTCCCCGGCACGCACGTCGACGGCGTCGAGGCGTGGCTGTACCCGATCGTTCCGAGCCAGGTGACGGGCTAGCGTGCCTGCGAAGTCCAAGCGCCAGTCGATGGTGGACATGGCCGTCCTGGCGCCCCTCGACTGGATCGACGAGCGCACGGGCGCCGTGCGCGGCACGAAGTGGTTCCTCTTCCGCAACGTCCCTCGGGACATCAGCTGGGCGCAGACGCTCGGGTTCGCCTCGCTGATCGCGTTCACCGTCCAGGCGCTGACCGGCGCGATCCTGGCGATGTACTACGAACCGTCGGCCTCGATCGACCCGCTCACCGGGAAGCCGATCGCATACTCGTCGATCGAGCACATCACGAGCGAGGTCACGCTCGGCTGGCTCGTCCGTGGCATGCATCGTTGGGGGGCGAGCGTCTTCATCATCCTGCTCTTCCTGCACATGGGCAGGGTCTTCCTCTTCGGCGCCTACAAGTACCCGCGGGAGCTGCTCTGGATCACCGGCGTCCTCATCCTCGTCTCGGGGATGCTCATGGGCTTCACGGGCTACCTGCTCCCGTGGGATCAGACGGCGTACTGGGCGACGGTCGTCGGTATCAACCTGAACGGCACGGCGCCCTTCGCGGGGCCGTGGCTCGCGCAGTTCCTCGCGGGAGGCCCGGAGATCGGGAGCGACACGCTCGCCAAGTGGTACGCGCTGCACATGCTGCTGATCCCGGGCGCGATCATCGCGCTGATCGGCGTGCACCTGTACATGGTCGCTCGCCTCGGCACCGTCTCCCCGCCCTGGTCGCACGAGTCGGCGGGGCGGGAACGCCCACCCGCTCAGCCGACCGGAACGCGGGCGGGGCTCGTTCGTGAGAGCGGAGGCGGCGACTGATGGCCCGCGATCTCGGCGAACTGAACCGCGAGGACTACGCCCGCTACAAGGACGACGTCAAGAAGGAAGGCAAGGGCTTCTTCCCGTTCGCCATGTGGCACGACACGATCATGGGCTTCGTCGTCGTCGTCGTGATCATCGCCCTGGCGTGCATCTGGTACTTCGACGCGGACGGCGTCGAGCCTGGAATCCTCGGGCCCTGGTACACGGAACCGGCCGAGGCGGGCACGACCGACTTCATCCCGCGGCCCGACTGGTACTTCTACTTCCTCTTCTATCTCCTGCGGATCTTCGAGTGGCCGGAGACGGTCTTCATCGCGACCGTCGGCATCCCGACGATCTGCCTCATCCTCCTGATCGGCCTGCCGTTCTACGACCGGCGCCGCGAGCGGCGCCCGTCCCACCGGCCCGTCGCCATGGTTGCCGCGGTGCTCACGATCCTGTCGATGGCGGTCCTGACCTGGAAGGGCGCGACCGCGAAGGAGGCGTTGGGCTCCGAGCTCGTCCTACTCGTGCCCGAGTGGGCTGAGGAGCAAGGCTTCGCCGGCAACGAGCAGGCGGTCCAGGGCGCGGAGCTCTTCGCGCAGTCGGGCTGCCTCAACTGCCACACGTACATGGGTCAGGGCTCGGGGACCCTCGGTGCTCCCGACCTGACCGAGGTCGGCCAGACGAACGACGCCGAGTACTTCGTCCGCTATCTCACCAACCCGGCGGCGTTCGGGAACACCGTGATGGGCTCGTACGCGTACCTCGGCCAGGAGAACCTCGAGGCCCTCGGCGCGTTCCTCGAGGCATCCAAGGGCACGAACGCTCCGACTCCGACAACTGACCGGCTCGCCGCCCGAGCAGGGGTAGCCTGCGTTCGTGCGCGTCTTCCTCGGTGTAACCGGCGCGTCCGGTGCTCCCTACGCCGAGCGGCTCTTGCGCGCTCTGGCTGCGGCCGACTGCGACGTGGGGCTCACGGCATCGCGCTCGGGGATCGAGGTGCTCGCAACCGAGCTCTATCGCGATCCGTCTCTCGCGCGTGAAGAGGTTCTCGAGCGCTTCGTGGGGGACGCCGCGTCGCGCGTGACCGTCTACGGGGAGAACGACTTC
This sequence comes from uncultured Gaiellaceae bacterium, assembly GCA_963808865.1. GTDB lineage: Bacteria > Actinomycetota > Thermoleophilia > Gaiellales > Gaiellaceae > GMQP-bins7. The sequence continues at coordinate 342,286 of CAWEGY010000009.1, forward strand.
TCGAGTCCGTACGCGAGCGGGTCGGCGAAGGTCGACGCCTATGTCGTTTGCCCGTGCTCGATGGCGACGGTCGGGACGCTCGCCGCCGGTGCGATGCAGAACCTCATCCACCGCGCTGCCTCCGTCGCTCTCAAGGAGCGAAGGAAGCTTGTGCTCGTGCCGCGTGAGACGCCGCTCTCGTCGATCCACCTGCGCGGGCTCGCGACGCTGAACGATGCCGGGCGCGGTGATCCTGTTCGCGGCGCCGGGCTTCTACCACGGTGCAGAGACCGTGGACGACCTCGTCGACTTCGTCGTCGCCCGCTGCCTCGACCAACTTGGCGTTGACAACACACTGGCCAAGCGCTGGGGCGAAGCCGGATGACCCACGAGTCGGGCACGCTCGCTCCCGAGGCCGTCCGGGGAATGTTCGATCGCATCGCGCCCGTCTACGACGTGATGAACCGCGTCATGACCGTGGGGCTGGACGGACGCTGGCGCCGACTCGCGGTCGAGGAGGTCGTCTGGCCGGGCGATCGCGTTCTCGACGCCTGCTGCGGAACCGGCGATCTGGCGGTCGAGGCCGAGCGCCGCGGCGGACGGGTGGTCGGGCTCGACTTCTCGGAGCAGATGCTCGTGCGTGCCCGCCGCAAGTCCGGGGCGATCGAATGGGTGCAGGGCGACGCGCTCGAGTTGCCGTTCTCCGACGGGGAGTTCGACGCCGCCACGGTCGGCTTCGGAGTCCGAAACCTGGCGAACCTGGAGGCAGGACTGCGCGAGCTCGCGCCGCGTGCTGAAGCCGGGCGGCAAGCTCGCCGTGCTCGAGATCACACGGCCACGTGGTGTGCTGCGGCCTTTCTTCCGCCTCTGGTTCGACGTGCTCGTGCCCTTCGCCGGGAAGGTGCTCCCGGGCGGGCAGGCCTACACCTACCTCCCGGCGAGCGTTCGTCGATTTCCCGGGCCGGACGACCTGTCGGCGCTGTTCGAGCGCGCCGGCTTCGAAGCCGTCCGCTACCGGCTTCTCGGCGGGGGGATCGTCGCGCTCCACGTGGGAACCCGTCCGTGACCACCGCTCGCCTGCGGCGAGCGGTCGCGGGGGAAACCATGTTTCCTCCGCGTTCCCCCTTCTTCCTGAGAACGTGTGGAACCTCCCGGTTCCCCACGGCCCTCCCCGCTCCTCGGCCGGAGGCCGGCCGATGAGCGCGCTCGAGGTCGTTCGCGCAGCCGCAGGACTCGACACCTACCTCGCGGAGGTGGAGGCAGAGCTCGGGCAGGTGGTCGTCGAGTACCCGGGAGTGGTCGCCGCCGTCGGCGCCGACGCGCTCGCCGCCGGAGGCAAGCGGCTGCGCCCGGCGCTCGCGTTTCTCTCGTCCTCCGAGGGCGACCCGGCGCCCATCGCGGCGGGGGTCGCGGTCGAGCTCGTGCATACCGCGACGCTCGTGCACGACGACCTCATCGACGGTGCAGCGGTGCGGCGCGGTCGTGCCTCGGCATGGAGCGAGCACGGGGCGCCCGCGGCTCGAGCCGCGGGCGACCATCTCTTCGCCCGCGCGTTCGCGGTGCTGGCAGCGGAAGGCGATCCGTCGGCCGTGACCGTACTCGCGGACGCATCGCTTGCGCTCGCCAGGGGAGAAGCGATGCAGCGGCTCCAGCAGCACGATCCGGACACGAGCGTCGACGACTATCTCGGGCGCTGCGCGCTCAAGACCGGGAGCCTGTTCGCGGCGGCCTGCATGCTCGGGGGCGGGAACGGCGACTACGGCCGTAACCTCGGTATCGCCTTCCAGATCGCCGACGACGTCCTCGATTGCGCCGGCGAGACAATCGAGACGGGCAAGGTGCCCGGAACGGACCTGCGCGACGGCACGCCGACGCTGCCGCTCCTGCTGGCCGCGCGTGAGGACTCCGTGGTTCGCGACGCACTCGCAGGCGGACCGAAGGAGGGAGCACTCGTCCGCGTCGCTGCGACCGGTGCGCTCGACCGGTCTCGCGAGCTCGCGCTGCACTACGCTTCGGAGGCCAGAGCCAGCCTCGACGGGGCGTACCGGCGTGAGGAGCTCGAGGCGCTGACGTACGCAGTCGTGGAGAGGAGCAGCTGATCGCCGTTCTCGCCCTAAGAGCTCTCGAGCCGATCCGGGAGAAGGTCGTCGCGGGCGAGCGCCTGGGCTTCGAGGACGGTCTTGCCCTCCTCGAATCGGACGATCTGCTCGAGCTCGGCGAGCTCGCGGACCTGGCGCGCCGGACGCGCGGCGGAACGGACGAGGTCTACTTCGTCCAGAACCTCTACGTCAACCAGACGAACGTCTGCCGCGTGAAGTGCAAGTTCTGCGCGTTCGCGGCCACGCGCAAACAGGAGCATGCGTACACGCTCACCGCCGAGGAGCTCGTCGAGGACGTCCTCCACCAGCGCGGGGTGACCGGGTTCACCGAGATCCACATGGTCAACGGCGAGAGCCCGCACGTCGACTTCGGCTTCTACCGCGACACGATCGCAGCGCTGCACGACGCGCTTCCCGAGGTGCATCTGAAGTGCTACACGGCGTCCGAGATCCATCACATGACGACGCTGTCGGGTCTCACGCACGAGCAGGTGTTGCGCGAGCTCAAGGACGCCGGTCTCGGGTCGCTCCCCGGTGGTGGAGCCGAGGTGTTCGCAGACCGCGTGCGTCGACTCGTCGCGCCGGGCAAGGAGTCGCCCGACATCTGGTTCCACGTCCACGACACCGCGCACGCTCTCGGCATCCCGACGCATTGCACGATGCTCTACGGGCACGTCGAGACGTACGAGGAGCGGGTCGACCACATACTGCGCCTGCGTGAGCAGCAGGATCGATCGGGCGGTTTCCTCGCTTTCATCCCGCTCGCATTCCATCCCGAGAACACCGTCTTCGAGCGGCGCGGTTGGCGGCACACCACCGGCTCGGACGACCTGAAGATGCTTGCGTTCTCGCGCCTGATGCTCGACAACGTCGCGAACATCAAGGCCTACTGGATCATGATGGGCATGCCGCTCGCGGCCATCGCGCTCCACTTCGGCGCGAACGACGTGCAGGGCACCGTCGTGCGCGAGGAGATCTTCCACGCGGCGGGCGCGCGCACCGAGACGGAGCAGAAGGTCGACGAGCTCGTCCGCTTCGTCCGCGAGGCCGGGCGGGTTCCCGTCCAGCGCGACACGCTCTACAACGAGCTGCGACGTTGGTGAGCCGGTGAGCCGTGAGGGAGCAGGGCGTAAGCCGGAGGCGACGGCTTCGAGCGGAGGCACCCCGATCTGGGTGTGGGTCGTCTACGCGCTGGGGATCCTCGCGGCCACGATCTTCGTGTTCTCGCTGCTCTTCACGCTCGGCGCGCTCGTGCTCTCCGACGACGTCCCCGTGACGTACGACCTCTCGGTACCGGCGCTGGTGGTCTGGGGTGGGCTCGTCGTGCTCGCGGCCGGGACATGGATCGTGAGGCGCCGGCGATGACGCGGCTCGGGAGGATCTCCTACGTCAACATGGCTCCCGTCTTCTACGGGCTCGAGGCCGACGTCGAGGAGATCTCGGGCGTTCCGACCGAGCTCAACCGGATGCTCCTGGACGGCGAGCTCGACATCGCACCGATCCCGTCGATCGAGTACGCGCGCAACGCCGATCGCCTCCGCATCCTGCCTCGCATGTGCGTGTCGTCCGAAGGGGCAGTCGACTCGATCCAGCTCGTGACCCGCATGCCCTTCGCGCAGGTGCGGTCGGTCGCGGTCACTCCGGAGAGCGCCACGTCCGTCGTCCTCGTGCGGATCCTGCTGCCGAACGCGGAGATCCTGCCCCTCGGGATGGAGGCGGACGCGACGCTGTTGATCGGAGACGCCGCGCTGCACAGCGCCTTCGAGGATCCGACGCCGCACTACGACCTCGGGCGTCTCTGGCTCGAACGCACGGGTTTGCCGATGGTCTTCGCTGTATGGGCGGCTCCGGAGCCGGTCGCCGAGGGCCTCGTCGAGCTCGAGCAATCGCTCGTCGCCTCGGTGCGGCTCGCGCGCTCCGAGCCGGAGCGCCTCGCGCGGAAGGCGAGCGAGACCTACGGGTACCCGGCGGGCTTCCTCGCGCGCTACTTCGAAAAGCTGCGCTACAGCTTCGGGCCGCGCGAGCGTGCGGGCCTGTACACCTTCCTCGAGATGGCACGCGACGCAGGCGAGCTCACGCACGTTCCGGAGTTGCGCTTCGTGCGGGACGAGGTCGCGGCGTGACGATCACTGCAGAGCCGACCCCGTCGGTCGAGCACGTTCTCGACAAGGCTCTCGACGGCGAGCGCATCATCGGACGACGACGCCATCGCGTTGCTTCGCTCCCGAGACCTGGTCGGAGTCGGGCGGGTCGCGAACGAGATCCGCAACCGCGCGAACGACCCCTCGAAGGTGACGTTCATCGTCGATCGGAACCTCAACTACACGAACGTCTGCGTCACCGACTGCGACTTCTGCGCGTTCTATCGCCGCCCGGGCGACACGCGCGAGGCTTACCTGCTCCCCAAGCCGGTCATCTACAAGAAGATCGAGGAGACGCTCGCCATCGGCGGTACCGGGCTCCTCATGCAAGGCGGGCACCATCCCGACCTCGGGATCGACTACTACGAGGATCTCTTCCGCTCGATCAAGGCGCGCTACAAGATCCATCTGCACGCACTCTCGCCGCCAGAGATCCAGCACATCGCGCGACGCTCGAAGCTGAGCGTGCCGGAGACGCTGACGCGCCTGCGCGACGCGGGGCTCGACTCGGTTCCCGGCGGTGGCGCCGAGGTACTCGTCGATCGCGTCCGCAGGATCATCGCTCCCAAGAAGACGACCTCGGACGAGTGGCTGGACGTCATGCGCCAGGCGCACCGACTCGGCATGTCGACGACCGCAACGATGATGTACGGGCACGTCGAGACCCTCGAGGAGCGTGTCGAGCACATGCGCCGCGTGCGCGAGCTCCAGGACGAGACTCGTGGCTTTCGGGCGTTCATCTCGTGGACCTTCCAGCGCGACGGCAACCGCCTCGACGAGCTCGTCCCCGAGGACTCACGACCGACGTCCTTCGACTACCTGCTCACGCAGGCGGTCTCGCGCATCTACCTCGACAACGTTCCGCACATCCAGTCGTCATGGGTGACGCAGGGGATGAAGGTCGGTCAGGTGGCGCTCGGCTTCGGTGCGGACGACATGGGGTCGGTGATGATCGAGGAGAACGTCGTCTCCGCGGCCGGGACGACACATCGCACGACGACCGACGAGCTCGTCCACCTCATCAAAGCGCTCGGGAAGACTCCGGTCCAGCGCGACACGCTGTACCGCGAGGTCAAGGTCTTCGCCTAGCCGGCTGTCTCCAGCACGAAGTCGGTGATGATCGGCCAGTAGGCGTCGGGATCGTCCAGCCAGAGAAAGTGCCCCACTCCGGGCACGATCTCGAGGCGGCCGATCCCCTCCGGGAGCGGCATCCGCGATCTCGCGCGACGCCTCGACGGGCGTGCCGGCCTCGAGCTCGCCGACACAGACGAGCGTCGGCCGGTCGATGCGCGACAGCTGGTCGACCACGTCGAGCTCATGGAGCAGCTCCATTCCGCGGAGGCCGAGCATCAGGTTCCGGATCCGCCTGGCGAGCTGCGCCTCGTCGGGCACGTTCGGGCCGAAGGCGGCAAAGCAGCGGGCCCATTCGTCCAGGCCCACCGCCGCTTCGCCGAAGTGGCGCCGCGCGATCTCCGCCACCTCGTCTCCGCCTGCGCGGCGAAAACCCTCGACAAGCCGGTCGAGGTCGAACCGCGCCATCGTCGACTGCAGGACGAGCCCGCCTGCGTGGCCCGGATGCCTCGCGCCGTAGAGAAGGACGACCCAGCCGCCCATCGAGTGGCCGAAGACGATCGGCCGTACGATTCCGACCGCGTCGCAGAACGCGCGGATGTCGTCAGCGCAGAGCTCGTAGCTCCAGTCCTGCGGATCTCCCCACTCCGACCGACCATGACCGCGCAGGTCGAGGTAGACCACCTGCGCCACATCCGTGAGGCGTGCGAAGTCGGGCTTGAAGTAGGAGTGGTCGTAGCTCCCGGGCCCGCCGTGGACGAGGACGACGGTCGGTCGCTCTCGCATCTCGTCCCCGTCCGGGACGACGAACGGGCCGTCGACGTCGTACCAGAGCCGCGTTCCGTTCACGTCGACGTGCATCCCCATGGAGGCTAGCGCCGATGCGGCGTCCTGCCGTCTCTGGTAGATGACGCCCGTGGAGACCGACCACGTGCTCGTCGAGAAGCGCCTGCTCGACGAGGCGCTCGCTCCCGAGACGGTCGCACTCGACGCGGGCTGCGGGCGCACGACGCGGCTTCGGTTCTACCGCGACCGAATCTCTCGTCTCGTCGGCGTCGACAGCGACGAGGAGGCCGGGCGCGCCAACCCCTACCTCGACGAGTTCCTGCCCGTCGACCTCGACCAAGCCTCCCTTTCCAGGACGGCACGTTCGACCTCGTCTACGCGAATTTCGTCGTGGAGCATCTCGCGCGCCCGGCGCACACGTTTCTCGAGTGGAGACGGTGCTTCGTCCGGGTGGCCGGCTCGTCCTCGTCACCACGAATCGCTCGAGCCCGTTCATGGCTGCGGCCGATCGGCTGCCGGAGCGCGCGCGAATGGCCATCAAGCGCCGCGGTGCCGGCGCGGCCGAGCGCGACGTCTATCCGACGCGGTACCTCGCGAACACGCCGGGTCGGCTGGACGCAGGTCGCGCGCGCCTCTGGATTCGAGCCCGTGACGGTCGAGCACGTGGGGACGCTGCACCGTTACGGGGCGCGCATCCCCGGTGCCGGCGGGCTCTTGCGAGCGGTCGAACGGACGCTGCCGGCGACACGCCGCTCGACGATCGTGGCCAGCTTCCGCTGACGCGCACCGCTGTTCGGAAGCTGTAAGACCCTGCAAATCGGCTTTTCGCGTCAGATACCCTCGCCGAGCCGTGCTTCGTATAGCCGTCATCTCGGCGATTCGCCGCGGTCGGACTCGCCTTCGCCGCGGCGCCTGCCCACGCGCAGGCGACCGCGCTCTTCCCGGGCGTCACCTACGAGAACGGCGTGCAGTTCACCCCGCACGGCCCGGTCGCGATCCGTGTCGTGCGCGGCCCGAAGCCCGTCGGGCTGTACCGGCTGCGCACGGTGCTCTCGAACGAGACCGTGCTCGGGCGAGAGACGGTCTCCTCGATGCAGCGGCGACTCGCGACGCAGGCGACTCAGGTCGGCGTGAACGGCGACTTCTCGAGGTTCGCCGACGGCAAGCCGAGCGGCGTCTTCCTGCGCGACGGGATCCTCATCGCACCGCCGAACTCGCAGCGTTCGAGCGCGGGGATCGGGCTCGACGGCACGCTCGACGTGCGCAGGGTGGGCTTCTTCGGCACGTGGCGCGGGACCGGACAGCGACGCTCGCTCAACGTGTTCAACGACGCGCCCGGGAAGAACGGGATCGCGCTCTTCACCTCCGACTGGGGTCGATCGACGCCGCGGATTCCAGGCTCGTTCGCCGTCGCGCTTGCGCCGTTCCCCGCCTCTGTGCCGAACACCGACCTCGTCGCTCCCGTCGCCTCGGCCGTGCCCGACGGCCCGGTGCGCATCGCGCCCGGGAGCGCGGTGCTCGTCGCGCGTGGGAATGCCGCCACCAAGCTGCAGGCCGAAGCGCAGATCGGGACGACGTTGACGCTTCGGCTCATCCTCCAACCGAGCTGGTCGACGGTCTCGGATGCCATCGGAGGCGGGCCCGTGCTCGTGCGCGACGGCAGGCCCGTCTATCGCGCGAACGAGGCGTTCACGGTCTCCCAGATCGCGCCTCGGCACCCACGCACTGCGATCGGCCAGCTCCCCGACGGGCGGATCCTCATGGTCGTCGTGGACGGTCGTCAGTCGGGCTACTCGGTCGGGATGACGACGTTCGAGATGGCGTTGACGATGGCGCGCCTCGGAGCAGTCCGCGCGATGCAGCTCGACGGCGGCGGCTCGTCCACCTTGGCCTTCGAGGGCACGGTCTTGAACTCGCCATCCGACGGGCGCGAACGCGCGATCTCGACGGCGCTCATGCTCCAGTACTACGGCGTCTACGCGCCGCCCCCGCTCGAGGCCGTCGTCTCGCCGAACGGCGACGGGGTCGACGAGACGCAGGAGCTCTCGTACAAGGTCGTTCGACCCTCGACGGTGACCGTGAGCCTCACGGCTCCGGACGGCTCGATCGTTTTCCAGGAGTCGGGTGCGCGTGAGCCGGGGACCCACGACGTGGCGTTCCCGCCGGTGCCTCCCCCGGTCGAGCCGCCCCCGGAAGGTGTACCGCCGCCCGCGCCCACGACGCCGCTTCCGCCTGCCGAGGGCCGCTGGACGCTCACCGTCAGCTCGACGGACGACCAGGGCCTGACGTCGTCCACGACCCGTCGTTTCGCCGTCAACTCGACGCTCGGGTTCTTGAGCGCGCAGCCTGCGCGGCTCGTCGCTCCCGCCGAGAGGTGCGAACACCACGGTGCGTTGGACACAGTCGCGGGCGGCGCGCGTCAAGGTCACGATCGAGACGCCGGAGGGCGTCGTCGTGCGCACCGTCGCGAGCCAGAGCTACGTGCCCGGCGAGCAGGCGCTCGTCTGGAACGGGCGTACCGCGAAGGGGAAACGGGTCGCCACGGGCCGATACGTGGCAAAGGTCTCGGCGACGAACGAGCTCGGGTCGGTCTCGCTCTCGCAGTTCCTGACGGTTCGTCGCATCAGGCGCTAGAGCCCGCAGCGCACGCAAGTACAGTCCCGTCCGTGCTGGCCGCGCCGATTCTCAGCGACATCACGGATGCCGTCACCTCCGCGATCGGCGACTACGGCCTCTACGCGGTCTTCCTGCTGATGCTCGTGGACGCCGTCTTTCCGACGGCGAGCGAGGTGGTGATGGTCTACGGCGGTGCCGTCGCCTCCGGCGCGTTCGTCGGGCAGGAGGTGGTGCTGTTCGGAACCACGATCGAGGACGGCTTCCCGGCCTTTCTCGCCATCGCCCTGGCCGGAACGATCGGATATACGATCGGCTCGATCGGCGGCTGGGCGATCGGGCTCTACGGCGGCCGCCCCTACCTCGAGCGGCACGGTCGTTGGCTCCATCTGGATCGGGAGAAGCTCGACCGCGCCGAACGCTGGTTCGAGCGCTGGGAGGGCTGGGCGGTCTTCCTCGGACGGCTGACGCCGGTGATTCGCTCGTTCGTGTCGATCCCGGCCGGCGTGATGGAGGTGCCGTTCGTCCGCTACACGCTGCTCACGCTCGCGGGATCGGCGATCTGGTGCTTCGCGCTCGCGGGGATCGGCTGGGCGGTCGGCGCCAACTGGGAGGACTTCCACCACGCATTCCGCTACGCCGACTACCTCATCGCGGCCGCAGTGATCGGCGGAGTCGGCTGGCTCGGCTGGCGGTATCTGCGCAAGCGCAAGCGCCGGCTGGCCGAGGACTCGCCTTCGGCGTAGGGAACTGGGAGCGAGACGCCTCGGAGCTAGACTCGCCGACTGTGACGGAGCAGATCCCCCTCATCGACGTCAAGGCGCAGTACGCGCCGCTCCTCCCGCAGCTCAAGGCGGCGATCGACGACGTGCTCGACGAAGGGCAGTTCGTCTTCGGTCCGAACGTCAAGGCGTTCGAGGAGGAGGCCGCGCGGTACCTCGGAGTACGCGAGACCGTAGGGGTCGGAAACGGAACGGACGCGATCATCCTCGTACTCGAGGCGCTCGGGATCGGACAGGGAGACGAGGTCGTCTGCCCCGCCTTCACGTTCTACGCGACGGCTGAGGCTGTCGCCCGAGTCGGCGCGACGCCGGTGTTCGCCGACATCGACCCGCAGACGCTCAACCTCGACCCCGAGCGGGTGGCCGAGCGCGATCACTCCGCGCACCAAGGCGATTCTCGCGGTGCACCTCTTCGGTCGCCCGGCGCCGCTCGCCGAGCTGGCGGCCTCGATGTTCCCGTGATCGAGGATGCCGCTCAGGCATTCGGCTCGCCCGACATCGCTCGCGTGGGAGTCGCATCGACCTTCAGCTTCTATCCCACGAAGAACCTCTTCGGGCTCGGCGACGGCGGTCTCGTCTCGGTCGACGACCCGGAGCTCGCGGAGCGCATCCGCATGCTCCGTTTCCACGGCTCCAAGTCCAAGAAGATCTTCGAGTACGTCGGCACGAACTCGCGACTCGACGAGATCCAGGCGGCGGCGCTGCGCATCTTCCTGCGCGAGCTCGACCGCTGGACGGCACTCCGGCGCGAGGCGGCGGACCGGTATCGCGAGCTCGGTATCGGCGAGCTCTGCGAGGCGCCGGGTGACGAGCCGGGGCACGTCTACCACCTCTTCGTCTCACGGTCGCCGCAACGTGACGAGATTCGCGCCGCTCTGACCGAGGCCGGGATCGGAAGCGCCGACTACTACCTGCCCCCGCTACACCTCCAGCCTGCCCTCCGGTATCTCGGCTGGAGCGAGGGCGACCTCCCCGAGACCGAGCGTGCAGCGCGCGAGAATTTCTCGATTCCCCTGTGGGCCGGGATCACGGAGGAGCAGCAGGTCAGGGTCGTCGACGCCGTGCGCTCTGCCGTCGGCGTACCCGCGTAGCGATGCGCTCACCCGTCAACCGACACCGACTGTGGCAGGTCGCGGTCGACGCCGCGCTGGTCGCTGCTGCGTGGGTCCTCTCCTGGTTCGTCCGCTTCGAAGGCGACTCGCGGCCCGTGTACTACGACCGCTATCTCGAGTGGGACGTGATCCTGCTCGTGGTCGGGATCATGCTCCCGGTCTTCGTCGCCTTCGGCTTCTACAACCGCTGGTGGCGCTACGTGTCCACGCAGGACATGTGGGGTGCGCTTCGAGGCGTGGCGGCCGCCGTCATCGCCGCGTTCCTGGTGTTCACGCTCCTCGACTTCCACCCAGCCTCGGTTCCGCGCGGCATCTGGATCGTCGACTTGCTCCTCCTGCTCGCGTTCGTCATGGGGGCGCGCCTCCTCGCGAGGACGATCATCGAGAGACCGGCGGCCCGGGCGATCGTCGCGCGCGGCAAGGAAGTCCTGATCGTCGGCGCCGGAGACGCCGCCCAGCTGATCCTGCGTGAGATAAACCGGAATCCCGCGCTCGAGTACACGCCGATCGGCCTCGTCGACGACGACCCGCGGAAGAAGAACCTGCGTCTGCACGGGGTCCGCGTGATCGGGACCACGGCCGACCTGCCCGAGCTGCTGCGCGAGCGCCGTCCGGACGAGCTGCTGATCGCGATTCCGTCCGCCTCCGGCGAGGCCCGCGAGCGCATCGTCGAGGTCGCGAGGTCACGGAACGTGCCGGTGAAGACGCTCCCGGGCCTGCACGAGCTGATCGCCGGAGACTTCAACCTCACGGGCCAGTTGCGGCCCGTCGAGGTGGAGGACCTCCTCGGGCGCGAGCCCGTCGACACCGACGTCGCGTCGATCGCCGGGTACCTCGCGGGCGAGGTCGTGCTCGTCACCGGCGCCGGCGGCTCCATCGGCGCCGAGCTCTGCCGCCAGATCGCGCGCATGGGCCCGACCCGGCTCGTCCTGGTCGACAACGGCGAGCCGGGGCTGTTCGAGATCGAGCGTGAGCTCGTCGACGATCGCGGATTCCACGCGACGGCGGCGGTGCTCGGCGACGCGGGGAACGAGACGAAGATGCGCCAACTGTTCGAGAAGTACCGGCCCGCCGTGGTCTTCCACGCCGCGGCGTACAAGCACGTGCGCGCTCGTCGAGGCGAACCCGATCGAGGCCGCGCGCAACAACACGCTGGTCACCCGCACGGTGGCCGATCTCGCGGTCGAGTTCGGCGCGAAGCGCTTCGTCCTCATCTCGACGGACAAGGCGGTGAACGCCAAGGGCGTAATGGGCAGCACGAAGGCGCTCTGCGAGTGGATCGTCGAGGCATGGGGGCACCGCGACGACACGTCGACGCGGTTCTGCGCCGTCCGCTTCGGGAACGTGCTCGGTTCGTCGGGCAGCGTCATCCCGATCTTCCGGCGCCAGATCGCGGGAGGCGGACCGGTCACCGTCACCCATCCGGAGATGACGCGCTTCTTCATGACCATCCCCGAGGCGGTCCAGCTCGTGATCCAGGCAGGTGCGATCGGCGGACGCGGCCAGGTCTACGTCCTGGACATGGGCGAGCCGGTGCGGATCGTCGAGCTCGCCGAGACGATGATCCGGCTCTCGGGCAAGGAGCCCGGGACCGACGTCGCGATCGAGTTCGTCGGGGCGCGGCCGGGCGAGAAGCTGCACGAGGAGCTCTGGGCGGACACGGAGACGGTCACGCCGTCGGAGCACGAGGCGATCCTGCTCGTCACGCGCCCGCCGATCGACGCGGACTGGCTCGAGGGCGAGCTCGAGGAGCTCGCCAGGCTCGTCGACGGTGGCGAGACGCTCGAGCTCGTCGGTCGCCTGAGCTCCATCGCCGGGGCGCCTCGCCGAAACGGCGTCCTCGCGGAAGACGGAGCGGGCGCCGTCTCCACGGCGCCCGCATCCGAGCCGGTCTAACTCCCGAACATCGCTACGAGCCGGGCGCTCGCAAGAGCAGCAGCTGGCCGCTCTCTCGCTTCGGTACCGCCGGCGCGTCGTTCCCAGTACCTGCATCGAGATCCCACTGATGCGCCTGGACGTCGACCAGGAACGCGCCGGGGCCGAACACGCGAGGACGCGTCGACGATTCCGCTCGACTCCCAGGTGCCGCGATTCAGCGCCGGGGCTCCGGGAACTGACTGGTTTACCTCGGCAACGACTCCGAGACTGCCGCTGGCGAGGGCATACCGCCACACGCGGGCGTTGGTGGCGGTCGGGAACGCCGCCGACTGGCTGTTGTGAGTGCCCGTGTCCTCTTGGATAAATAGGCCGTCGGCGGTTGTCTCGAGGTTGTCGGGCTGGTGGACGGCATTGACGTTCCGGTACCCGAGAGCGTCGAAGTTCGCGCCCGGCAGGATGTCGAGCGTCGCCTCGAGAGGATTCGAGCCCAAGGTCAGCTTCCAGATGCGACCGTTCGGGTACGGACCTTCTGTCCCGGCGGCAGCGCGCTGGAGCCGCCCGGTCGCAGGATTGGGGATCGCCCGCGGCTCACCCGTGTCGGCGAGGTACGAAATCCGCGGATTGCTCCGGTCGTACGCCGTGTCCTCGATGCGGATGAACTGGAAGACGTTGTTCAGGTTGCTCCAGTGCTCGAGAACCCATTGCGGACCGTTGGGGATCGCCGAGCTCGGCGGGCTCGGATACCCGAAGTCGGCCGCAGTGACGTCTCCCTGCCGCCGATCTTCCCGGTCGCGATCTCGCGCGGCACGGGTATGAAGCGCCCCGGAACAGCGCTCATGCCCTCGGTGACGTCCCCGTAGTCGTTGACGAGCGGATCATCGGCCTTGAACGCGTACAGCGTGCCGTTGTCGTTCCAGACGTCGTTTCCGCTCGCGGCCGAGTACTGGTAGAGCTGCGATGCGGGTGCGTCGAACGTGTCGTCGCCCGAGAGCACGACGGGGTGGCCGTAGCCGGGGATGCCGACGCTGTTCTCGTGGTTGTGCCTGCCCATTCCGTAGATGGACCTGAAGGCGCCGCTCTTCACGTCGTACGCGACGACGACGCCGGCCTGCTCTGCTCCGGGCTCGGACAGCGCAACCGTGGGCTGGTGCCACGAGTCGGCCTGTCGAAGCACGATGTCACGCGCCTCCTCGTTCGTGAGCAGGAGCTCGCGAGCGAATCCATGCTCCGCACCGACCAGGAAGCTCGAGCAGAAGCGCTGGTAACCGGCGCTCTGCGGGATCACGTATTCACCCTTGAGCACCCCCGCGCTCTCCTGATGGAGCCGGAGCTGGCTCACCGTCGAGTTGATGGGATCTTGACGCGTCGCCGGGAACGGCACCGGCGACAGCTCGTGGTTGACGAGGACGTCAGCGGTGCCCTCTCCGTTGACCCTCGCGATCGCGATCCCGTCCGGTATCGCCTCGAAGAGGTAGCCCCCCGGAAGCGTGTCCCCAACCGAGATGATCGCCTCGGTGGTCCAGCCGTTCCTCCCGTCGAGGAATGCGGGCTGTGCGGTCTTGAAGCCAGGGCTGGCGAGCGCCTGCGACGGCAGTTGTTGCGATACCCGAACGGCCAGCATGCTGACGAGCAGGACGCCGAGTGTACGTCTGGACATCGTCCCCCTCTCTGTCCGACTGCGGGACCCTAACCGACCGAGCCGGCGCTGCTAGTGCTCGAGTGCAGACAGCAGGAGATCGAGCAGCACGCGCGGGATCTCGCTCGACCCGGTCGTGCGACGTCGCCCGCTTCACGAGCTCGAGCTCGTCGGCCGAGGTCAGGACTCGCAGTCTCCCTTCGTCTACGAGAGCAGTGTCTACCGCCCAGCCGTCCGGCAAACGTCGTGTACACAGGAATGCCGAGCGCAACCGCCTCGCGGTTCATCGTCCCACCGGCCGACACGGCGAGATCGGAGCCTGCGACGAGGCTCTGCGCGTCGACGGCGTGTTCGGGCTCGATCACGGATGGAAGCCGCGCGCCGCTATCGCCGAGCGTTGCTCGCTCGTCCGCGGCAGCACGACGACCTGCGCCGCCGGGTTCGACCCGAGCGGTCGAGCACATCGCCGAAGAGCGGGTTCCCGTGCCGGTGATAGAGCGAGACATCAGGAGGAGTCCTAACGACGACGAGCACCCGCTGCCGGTCGAGCCCGAGCTCGTCGACGACGCCGGTGTCGGGCTTGAAGTCGCTCAGGTAGTACTCCTCCTTCAGGCCGGGGTAGCGGCGTACCTTGGACCGGTGCGCACCGAGCATGTCGAGCCGGTCCTGCGGGATGGCATCCGGAACGACGACCCGGCGGGCAGCCCTGCAGCCCAGGCCGTGCTGCATGCGCGCGAACTCGTAGTCGAATGCGTACCCCGCCGGGATCCCGAGCGACCGCGCGACTAGTGGAAGCTCGTGCGACGCGTGGGAGAGCGCGAGATCGAACTGCGGTGTCTTGGCATAGCCGCGGAGCGCGTGCAGGCGACCTGCCATCGCTCGCGCCTTCCCGATCGCGCCTGCGCCTCCATGGCGGGCCCACGACGTCGTGCTGGATGTCGTGGAGGCGCAGGAGCTCGATCGTCTGGGCGTACTCGCGCGTCGTCACGCGAACCTCGTTTCCGCGACTCCGGAGCAGCCCGATCAGGGGGCGAAAGAACGGCACCTGGGGCGAGTTCGTGATGTCGACCCAGACGCGCACCGGTGCGACCCTAGCAGACAGGTCTGCTGATAGCAGACCGATCGTTCTACTCGATGTAGACAAATCGATTTGCATCGTGCAGACTAGGCGGGTGCTCGTGAACGTCCCCAACCCGTTCCGGATCGCTGGCGAGCTTCTCCGCAACGAGATGATCGACCGCGATGCCGAGGCCGCCCGGTTGCTCGCGCTCGCCTCGGGAGGGCACGCCGCGCGCCTCGTCGCGCCCCGTCGTTACGGGAAGACGAGCCTGCTGCGCCGCGTGCTCACCGACGCTTCCGACTCGGAGTGGGCGACGGCGCTCGTCGATCTCGAAGGCGTGCTCTCGCTCTC
This sequence comes from uncultured Gaiellaceae bacterium, assembly GCA_963808865.1. Lineage (GTDB taxonomy): Bacteria > Actinomycetota > Thermoleophilia > Gaiellales > Gaiellaceae > GMQP-bins7. The sequence goes on from CAWEGY010000009.1 coordinate 357,794, forward strand.
GAGTGTCGTCGTCAGGATCGAGCGTGCGTACGACCGCTCGCTCAGGGGCGCGGTGCGGCGCACGGTCGACTCGCTGTTCCGCGCGTGGCAGGTCGGGCTTTCGCTCGGCGCCGGAGGGTTCACCGCGTCGTTGCAGGCAAACCCGCGGATCGACGTCGAGAGCGTGCTGCTCCGCCTGCTGGACCTGCCTGCGAAGCTCCACGACCGGACGGGAGTCCGAAGCTTCGTCGCGTTCGACGAGTTCCAGGATCTTCTCCGGGTGGACGGTGCAGACGGGATGCTGCGCAGCGTTCTCCAGCATCAGACCGGCGGTCGCGTCGTACGCGTTCGCGGGGTCGGCCCCGACGCTAATGGAGAGGCTCTTCGACGATCCGTCGCGCCCGCTCCTCGAGCACGCGGTGCCGGTCGAGCTCGATCCTCTGCCGCTCGACGAGACTGCGTCCTACATCGAAGCCCGGTTTCGGCTCACGGGACGCGACGTCGGCAACGCACTCGATCCGTTGCTCGCATTCACCCGCGGGCACCCGCAGCGCTCGATGCTCGTCGCGCACCACCTCTGGGAGCTCGTGCCCGACGGCTCGGTCGGCGACGAATCGGCCTTCGTCGAGGCGCGCGATCGCGCCTACGCGCAGGCAGATCCTGCCTTGCGCGCGCGGTGGGAGTCACTCGCGGTGAACGAGCAACGCGTCAGCCTCGCGCTCGCCACTCGCACTCGCAGCCTCTACGCCGACGAGACGCTTCGCTTTCTCGGGCTGAGAAAGGGCAGCGTCGACCGCGCGTTGGCCGGGCTGATCGGCAAAGCGGAGGTGCGGGCGACGCCGTCCGGTCCGGAGCTGACGGATCCGTTGCTCGAGCACTGGCTCGCGGTGCGCGGCCTCTTCTGACACATCAGGAATAACATTCACTTATGGACACGCGGCAACTTGCAGCGTTCTGCACCGTCGTCGAGCGCCGGAGCTTCTCCCAGGCTGCCGAGCGACTCGGCGTGACGCAGCCGGCGGTCTCGCTCCAGGTACGAGCGCTCGAGAAGCGGCTCGGGACGCAGCTCCTCGATCGCTCCGGGCGTCGTGTCGAGCCGACGGAGGCGGGCTGGCGGCTATACCGGGGCGCGCAGCGCATGCTCGCGCTCGAGGATCAGCTCCTCACGGCCGTCGCCTCGTCCGCGGAGGGCGAGCTCTCGGGCGACCTCGTGCTCGGTGCGTCGACCGGCCCGGCCGCCATCGCGGTCCCCCTCGTCCTCGGCGAGTTCCAGCGGGCGAGCCCCGAGGTGCGCGTGTTCCTCACGGTCTCGGACACCCACTCGATCGTGGAGCGCGTCGCCGCGCGCGAGCTGGAGCTCGGGATCGTCGGCGCCTCCCGCCGGTATCGCGGCGTCCGCTTCGAGCCCTTCTTCTCCGACCAGGTGATCCTCGCGTGCCCGCCCGGGCACCGGTTCGCGAACCGGACCGTCGAAATCGACGAGCTGCGCGACGAGATGCTCATCCTCATGCAGGAAGGCGCTGGCGTGCAGGCAGATCGTCGAGGACGGGCTGCGCAGGCAGGGCGTGCGGCTGCGCGACCTCGACGTGAAGCTGGAGCTCGGCCTGCAGGAGTCGGTGCGGCGAGCCGTCGAGGCCGGGTACGGCGTGACGTTCATCTCGCGGACCGCGGTCGAGGCGGAGCTCGCCGACGGCAGGCTCGCCGAGGCGCGGGTCGAGGGGCTGGACGTGACGCGCGAGATCTCGCTCGCGACCGCGACCGGCCGCGCCCGCACACGCGTCGCCGACGCGTTCGTCGCATTCGCACGCGAACGCCTCGCGTAGCGATCGCTCGACGGCGTCTTGACGAGGAGCTCTCCCCGACGGACGATGCGCACGTGTTCGTCGAGTACGCCGGAATCCTGGCCGCCGTCTCGCTGCTCGCCGCGACGTTGACGGGCGCCTACGGGCAGAGCGTCACCGCGATCTTCGCGGCGAACGGCGCCGGCGTGGCCGCTGTGAGCAAGGCCGCGACCGCAGAGAAGGTCTCGACCGTTGGAGCGAGAGCCGCGTACAGGCGCGCGCCGTACGCGAAGCCGGCCCTGAAGTACCTGTATGCGCTGGGCTGGATCGGCGGGACGAAGAACCAGGGTCGATGCGGGCTCACGCTGCTGGGTCAGGACGCGGCGAAGGATCAGGCCGTGCGGGAGATTCGGTCGAACTCGAAGCTCGTATCGCAGCTGAAGAAGCGTGCCGTGAGTGCCTCGGCGGCGGCAGGCGCCGTCGTCAAGGGCGTCGTGTCTGCGTGCGCGTGAGCCGGCGCGGCTAGGCCGCGTCGGGCGCGGCTGCGCGGCGACCGCCCATGACGCGGCGCAGGCTGACGATCCCGAGGATGCTCTCGCCGTCGACGACGGGGAGGTGGCGGAACCCGTTGTCGAGCATGATCTGGGACGCCTCGTCGAACGTCGTCTCGGGTGAGGCGGTGATCGGATCCGGCGTCATGAACTGACGCACCCGAGCCTCGCTCGTGTGGACGCGCGCCGCCATCGCCCGCAGCATGTCGCGCTCGCTCAGGATCCCGATCAGGCGTCCGAAGTCCTTCACGATCACGGCACCGACGTTCTGCGCGCTCATCCGCTCGGCGACCTCGCCCAGCGTGTCCTCCGGAGCGACCGTGATGAAGGTCGGCTTGACGATCTCGCCCAGGGTTCCCATGAGCGCGGGAGTGTAACCGCATCGATGTCGGGGACTGGTCTCGACCCGCTGAGGAGCCATGCTCTACGGATAATCGCGCGTAATGACAGATATAAGCAATTGCGCTAGCATGCGGCTCGTGCGCGGCGACGCCAACTTCGACGTGCTCGTCATCGGCAGCGGCGCCGCGGGACTCGCCGCAGCCGTCTCCGGAGTCGCCTCTGGCGCCCGCGTCGGCGTCGCGACGAAGACCACGCTGCAGGCGTGCAACTCCGCCAAGGCCCAGGGCGGGATCCAGGCGGCGTTCGGAGACGACGACTCGCCGGCGATCCATGCCGAGGACGTGATGCGCAGCTCGCACGACACCGCGAGCCCACGGCTCGTCGAGGTGCTGACGAGCGAGGCTCCGTCCGCCATCCACTGGCTCGAGAAGCTCGGCGTCGAGTTCACCCGCTCGAACGGTGGGTACCGAATCGCTCGGTGCGGCGGCGCTACGCGGAAGCGGCTGCTGCAGGTCGGCGACAGGACCGGGCACGCCATCACGAAGGCACTCCGTGACGCCTACGAGGCCGGGGAGGGGTCGGAGCTGCCGCACCACGTGCTCGTGGAGCTCGCACCCGGCTCGTCGGGCTGGAAGGCCTCGTTCAGCACGAAGGACGGCGCGGCCGAGGTCGAGGCCGCAGCCGTCGTCCTCGCTGCCGGCGGGCGTTGCTACGCAGAGGCCGTCGAGCGTGGTGAGCTCTCCACTAACCACCCGAACGCGACCGGCGAGGTCACGCGCGTTGCCGTCGAGGCAGGCGCGGAAACCCGCGACCTCGACGCGCTGCAGTACCACCCGAACGGCGGAGCGTGGCCCGAGACGATGCAGGGCTACTCGATCCCGGAGACGACGCGCGCGTACGGCGCCGTCCTGCTGAACGCGGACGGCGAGGAGTTCACGGACTCCCTCGGCCCCCGCGATGCCGTCTCGCAGGCGATCTTCGACGAGGTTGCGAAGGGCAAGGGCGTGCTCACCCCCGACGGCCGCCCCGCAGTCTGGCTGGACACGACCAGGATCGCCCCCGAGGACGCGGAGATCTCGCTGCCGTACATGCTCCGTCGCTACCGCGGTGCGGGCATCGACCCGCTCGCGGAGCCGATCTACACCTACCCGGTACTCCACTACCAGAACGGCGGGCTCGTGATCGACGAGCACGCCGAGACCACTCTCGAGGGCGTGTTCGCCTGCGGCGAGATCGCAGGCGGGACGCACGGAAGGAATCGGATGATGGGCAACTCCCTGCTCGAGTGCACGGTCTTCGGGCGGCGCGCGGGTAAGGCCGCAGCGGAGCGTGCAGCGGCATGAGCACCGTCGCGACAAGCCTCGACGCCGCGGTCGAGGAAGCTGCCGCGCACCTCTACGTCTGGGCGCTCAAGGACATTCCGCAGGACCTCCGCGATGCGCTCGGCGAGGCCGCCGGTCGCGAGACGTCCGTCACGGGCCAGCGCGTCCTGCAGACGATCCTCCGCAACGTGAACGTCGCGGAGGAGGAGAAGAACCTCGTCTGCCAGGACACGGGCATCGCGGTCTACTACTGCCGCGTCGGCGAGCACTTCCCGCTGCATCCCGCGCGGATCTACGCCGCGCTGAAGGAAGGCACCGAGCGCGCGACTGTCGAGCATCCGCTGCGCTCGAACACGGTGCACACGCTCACGCGCGAGAACACCGGGCCGAACGTCGGCTACCGCGTTCCGATCGTCCACTGGGACTTCATTCCGGACTGGGACGGTCTCGACGTGAAGTGCGTCCCGAAGGGGTCCGGCTCGGAGAACATGAGCTTCCTCAAGATGTGCGTGCCCGCGGACGGGGTCACGGGGATCAAGAAGTTCGTGCTCGAGTCGATCGTGGGCGCCGGCGGCAAGCCGTGCCCGCCCGGGATCGTCGGGGTCGGCATCGGCGGTTCGGCCGACTACGCGATGCACCTCGCGAAGGAGGCGATCGCGCGGCCGGTCGGGACCCGGAACCTCGATCCACTCGTCGCCGAGCTCGAGGACGACCTCTTCGGGCTCCTCAACGAGACCGGCATCGGCCCGATGGGGCTGGGCGGCGACGTCACCGTCCTCTCCGTCCACGTCGAGCACGCCGACACGCACATGACGCTGAATCCCGTCGCCGTCAACTACCAGTGCTGGGCTGCACGCCGGGCGTCCGCGCACGTGTCGGCGGACGGCTCGGTCACGTACGAGACGTATGGTGACTGGCGGCACCCGGCGGCGCCTGGGCGCGAGAACGCTTCGCCATCCCGCTCCTCACCCCCTTCCTTTGCGCCCTCTTGTCCTGGCTGGTTCTCGGCGCCATGCATCCACCGCTGCCACCGGAGGCACCACTGATGGCCACCCACGAGGTCACGTTCCCGGTCACCGATCCCGCCGAGATCCTCAAGCTTCGCGCCGGCGACGAGGTGATCGTCCAGGGCCACATCATCGGCATCCGCGACCGCACGCAGATCCGCATCTTCGACCAGGGCGTCGACCCGCCGATGGATCTCTCCGGCGCGTTTCTCCTGCACACGGCGCCGAACGTCCGCAAGCTCGGGCCGGGGAAGTACGAGAAGCTCTGCATCGGCACGACGACGAGCGCACGCATGGTGCGGTTCACGGAAGGGCTCGGCGAGCAGTACGGCGTCCGCGCGATCTGCGGCAAGGGCGGTTTCCCCGACGAGGCGATCGAGCCGATGCAGCGGCTCGGGATGGTCTACTTCGCGATCGTCGGCGGCGCGGCGGCTCTCGAGACGACGCAGATCGAGGAGATCGAGGAGGTCGCCTGGGAGGAGCTCATGCCCGAGTGCCTCTGGAGGTTCCGTGTGAAGGACTTCGGTCCGCTCACGGTCGGCATCGACGCACACGGCGGCTCGCTCTACCGGGACGTCCAGAACCGCGCTCTCGCGAAGCTGGAGGAGATCTATGCACGCCTATGACGGCAACGCGTTCCTCGACGTGCCCACCCGCGAGGGCAAGCCCCGCGAGCGCGGCCTGACGCACGTCATGGACAAGGGCTTGAACCTGCGCGAGATCGAAGGGCTCTTCGACACCGCCGGCGAGTACGTCGACATCGTGAAGCTGGGCTGGGGCACCAGCTACGTGACGAACAACCTCGAGAAGAAGATCGCGCTCTACCGGTCGTTCGAGAGCCCCGTCGTCTGCGGTGGAACGCTGTTCGAGGCCGTCTACGGCCAGGGCAAGATGGACGACTTCAAGCGCTGGCTCGAGCACTTCCGCTTCTCGCACGTCGAGATCTCGGACGGCACGCTCGATATCCCGCGCGAGCACAAGCTCGAGCTCATCGCCGAGTTCGCACGCGACTTCGTCGTCCTGTCCGAGGTCGGCTCGAAGGACTCGGACGTGAACATCGCGCCGTACCTGTGGGTGCAGTGGATCCGCGAGGAGCTCGACGCCGGCGCGTGGAAGGTCATCGCCGAGGGGCGCGAGGGCGGCACGGCCGGCATCTACCGCCCCACCGGGGAGCTGCGCACGGGTCTCGTGGACGAGATCGAGCACTCGATCAGCTTCCACGACCTCATCTGGGAGGCGCCGACGAAGACGTCGCAGGCGTGGTTCGTCCGGCACTTCGGTCCCGAGGTCAACCTCGGCAACATCCCGCCCGACGAGGTGATCGCCCTCGAGACGCTGCGGCTCGGACTGCGCGCCGACACGCTGAAGGAGGTGCTGCTTGGCGATTCGACAGCTAAGCCCGCCCCGGCTTCCTGACCTCGACTTCGAGGCCATGACGGCCGAGGAGCTGATCTCCTGGACGCACCAGTTCTTCTGGCCGCGCGTCTGCCTCACGTGCTCCTGGCAGAAGCAGTCCTCGGTGCTCGTACACATGGTCGCCGAGCTCGGGCTGCGGATGGACACGGTCGAGCTCGATACGCACCTCTTCTTCCGCGAGTCGTACGACACGCGGGACGCGCTCGTCGACCGCTACCAGCTCAAGCTCATCCAGCCGGAGATCCCGACCATCGCCGAGCAGCATCGCGCCGAGGGCGCGAACCTGTGGGAGCGCGATCCCGATCGCTGCTGTCACATCCGCAAGGTCGAGCCGCTCGTCAAGGCGCTCGAGCCGTACGACGCGTGGATCTCCGGGATTCGCCGCGACCAGTCCCCGAGCCGCGTCGACACACCGAAGGTGCAGTGGTCGGAGCGGTACCAGGTGTTCAAGATCCACCCGCTCGCCGACTGGGACGAGAAGCGCGTGTGGTCGTACATCCAGGTCAACGAGATTCCCTCCAACCCGCTGCACGAGGCGGGGTACCGTTCGATCGGCTGCATTCCGTGCACCCGCCCGACGGCGCCCGACGAAGAAGAGCGCGCGGGCCGCTGGGCGGGCTCCGACAAGCTGGAATGCGGCATCCACGAAGACACGAAGCGAACCTCGAAAGGAAGGCATGAGCCAGCACATCTACGCGCACGAGCATCCCGAGTCCGAGACCGACCGGGGCGGAGGCTTCACCCTCTGGTTCACGGGTCTCTCCGGCTCGGGCAAGACCACGATCGCACACCACATCGGCCCCGAGATGGACCGCCGCGGCCTCGTCGTCGAGTACCTGGACGGCGACACGGTGCGCACGCACCTGTCGAAGGGCCTCGGCTTCTCGAAGGAGGATCGCGACGCCCACGTCGAGCGGCTCGGCTGGGTCGCGTCTCGCATCACCCGTCACGGCGGCGCCGTCATCGTCGCTGCGATCTCGCCCTACGAGCAGGCGCGAAAGAACGCGCGGGCTCTGGTGGAGGAGCACGGACCGTTCATCGAGATCCACGTGCGGACCTCGCTCGACGAGTGCGCCCGGCGGGACGTCAACGGCCTGTACGCCAAGGCGTTTGCCGGCGAGATCAAGGGCTTCACGGGTGTCGACGACCCCTACGAGGCCCCCGAGAACCCGGAGATCGTGGTGGACACGGAAGGCCTCGAGCCAGAAGAGTCGGCCGCACAGGTCGTCGCCAAGCTCGAGGAGCTGGGCCTCGTGCCGGCCAAGGTGACGGCATGAAGGCCGTTACCACCGATCGCCTCATCGCGCCACACGGCGGTGCGCTCGTCGACCGGACGGGAGACGCGCCCGACGACCTCGGCTCGCTCGAGGTTCTCTCGCTGACGTCGCGCGAGCTCTCCGATCTCGACATGCTCGCCGTCGGTGCGTTGTCGCCGCTCGAGGGCTTCATGGGCAAGGCGGACTACGACCGCGTCGTCGAGGACATGCACCTGGCGAGCGGATTGCCGTGGGCGCTACCCGTCTGTCTCGCCGTCGACTTGGCTCCGAAGGGTGACCGCGTCGTCCTCGCCGACGACGGGCGCGCGCTCGCGATCCTCGAGGTCGAGGAGACCTTCGAGTACGACAGGGAGCGGGAGGCCGAGAACTGCTTCCGCACGACCGACGAGGCACACCCCGGCGTGGCGCGGTTGTACGCGCAGAAGACGCTCTACCTGGCAGGCCGCGTCACCGTGTTCGAGCGCCTCGAGCCGGCGTTCCCGGGGCTCGCGCGCGATCCCGCCGAGACGCGGCGGATCTTCGCCGAGCGTGGGTGGAAGCGCGTCGTCGGCTTCCAGACGCGAAATCCGATCCACCGCGCGCACGAGTACCTGACCAAGGTCGCGCTCGAGACCGTCGACGGCCTGCTCGTGCACCCGCTCGTCGGCGAGACGAAGTCGGACGACGTTCCCGTCGACGTGCGCGTGGACTGCTACCGGACGCTGCTCGACGGCTACTACCCGGAGGACCGCGTCCTCCTCTCGGCGTTCCCCGCGGCGATGCGCTACGCGGGGCCGCGCGAGGCGGTCTGGCACGCGATCTGCCGAAAGAACTACGGCTGCTCACACTTCATCGTCGGTCGCGACCACGCAGGGGTCGGCGACTACTACGGCACCTACGACGCGCAGCTCATCTTCGACGAGTTCGAGCCGCACGAGCTGGACATCGAGCCGATGTTCTTCGAGCACACGTTCTGGTGCAACGTCTGCGGGTCGATGGCGAGCACGAAGTCGTGCCCGCACGGGCCCGAGGATCGCGTGTTCCTCTCCGGGACGAAGGTGCGCGAGATGCTCGGCGAGGGCGAGGTGCCTCCGGTCGAGTTCACGCGGCCCGAGGTCGCGCAGGTGCTCATCGACGCATATCGCGGCTAAGGCCGACGCGAGCCCGTGGACTGGAAGCTGACGGTCGTCGGGCTCCTGACGGGCCTCTTGGTCGGAATGACTGGGATGGGTGGCGGGTCGCTCATGACGCCCATCCTCGTCTTCCTGTTCGGCATCCCGCCCGCGACGGCGATCGGCACGGACATCGCCCACGGGGCAGCGTTCAAGAGCGTCAGCGCGGTGCAGCACCGGCGGATGGGAAACGTCCGCGCGCGGCTCGCCGGCTGGATGCTCGTCGGGTCCGCGCCCGCGTCGCTGCTCGGCGTGTGGCTCAACGTCCAGCTGACCGAGCGCTACGGCGACGGCGCCGAGTCGGTGATGGGGCAGGTGCTGGGCGCAGCCTTGCTCTTCGGAGCGGTCGGTCTCATCGCGAAGAGCGTCGTCCAGGGCGCTCCGGCAGGGGATGGGAACTGGCCGCTCTCCACGCGCGACCGTGTGGCCGCCGTGCTCATCGGCGTCTTCGGCGGCTTCATCGTCGGCCTGACGTCCGTCGGCAGCGGTGTCTTCTTCGGACTGACCCTGCTCGTCATCTTCCCGCTCCGCGCGCACAAGGTCGTCGGCACGGACATCTTCCACGCGGCAGTGCTCCTGTACGTCGCGGGCGCAGCGCACTGGGCGGCAGGGAACATCGACTTCGGAATCCTCGGCTGGCTCCTGCTCGGCTCGATTCCAGGCGTCCTGATCGGGGGACGGCTGACGCTGTCCATCCCCGAGCACACGCTTCGGCTCTTGCTCGCGGGAATCCTCGGGCTCGCCGGAGTCAAGCTGCTGGACGTGCCGGGGGCGGGCACGATCGTGATCGTCGCCCTGTCCATCGGCGCGGTGGTGCTGCTCGTCTGGCTCGGGCGCCACAGCTGGGTCCGTATCCAGCGGGGCCGCGGAGTCACGTCCACCGCGGACTAGCTCGATAGCATCGCGCCGCGATGCGCACGGTCTGGGTCAGCTTCGACACGATCGGCCGCGACTGCCTGGAGGCGGCTGCCCAGGCGGGAGCGGAGGTCGTCGGCGTCGTGACCCTTCCCGGCCCGGTCGACCCGGGTCGATCGGGGCAATGCGCGTTCGACGACGTCGCCGCGGCGCTCGGTGCGGTGCTCCACGAGACAGGCGACATCAACTCCGAATCCACTCTCGCGGCGATCGCCGAGCTCGAGCCCGAGCTGATCTTCGTCGTCGGCTGGTCGCAGCTGGTCGGCGATCCGTTCATCGCGCTCGCACGCGAGGGCGTGTTCGGGATGCACCCGACCCTGCTCCCGCGGCACCGGGGGCGCGCCCCGATCCCGTGGGCGATCCTCTCCGGGCTCGCTCGCACCGGTGTGACGCTCTTCGAGATCGTCGATGCGACTGCCGACTCGGGCGCGATCGTCGGCCAGGTCGAGGTGGACATCGCCGCCGACGAGACGGCGACCACGCTGTTCGACCGCCTCGCGGAGGCGCACGTCGCGCTCGTCCGCGAGTACGTGCCGCAACTCGCTTTCGCGGTCGGCGCCACGGATCGTCCAGGATCCGACCCGGGCGAGCCACTGGCCCAGGCGCACCCCGGCCGACGGGATCATCGACTGGGAGACGCGGGCGCCGTACCTCTACGACTGGGTTCGCGCCCAGACGCGCCCGTACCCCGGCGCGTTCACCTTCCTCGGGCAGGAGAAGGTCGTCGTCTGGGGAGCGCGGCCCGTCGAGGTCGCCGAGCACGCGCCCGCCGGCACGGTCGTCGCCATTCGCGAAGAGGGGCCTGTCGTCGCGTGCGGGGAAGGTGGGCTCTTGCTCGAGGACGTCGAGAGCGAGAGCGAGCTGCTCGTGGGAGCGAAGCTCGGATGAAGATTCTCGTGCTCGCCGCCCATCCCGACGACGAGGTGCTCGGGATGGGAGGGACGATCGCTCTCCACACGAAGCGCGGCGACGCAGTTCGTATCGTCGTCGTCACCGACGGCTCCTCGACCCAGTACCCGGGCGATCGCCGACGCGCGAACGCGGAAGGACGCCGAAGCCGTGAAAGCGGCGGCGGAGCTCGCCGTGACGGACTACGTCCACCTCGACCTCCCGGACATGCGGCTCGACACGCTCGCTCATGTCGAGGTGAACGCGATCGTCGAGGAGCAGCTGCGCGAAGTCACGCCCGATGTCGTCTACACGCCTCATCCGGATGTCAACCACGACCACCGCGCGCTCTTCGACTCGGTCGCCGTCGCGACGCGGCCGACGCCGGGTCAGCCGGTTCGGCGGGTGCTCACCTACGCACCGACGTCGAGCACGGAGTGGACACCCGCGGCGCTGAACTGGTTCGTGCCGAACTGGTTCGTGGACGTCACCGAGACGCTCGAGCGCAAGGTCGCATCGTTCGCGCACTACGAGACGGAGCGACGGGAGTATCCGCATCCGCGCAGCGAGCGGGCGATTCGAGCGGCCGCGTCCTTCTACGGCTCGAGCTGTGGGTGCGAGCTACGCAGAGCCATTCGTCCTCGTGCGCGGTCTCGGCCTCCCGTAGACACTTGCACGGGTGGCCCGGCTCCCACAGCTCTTCGTCGTTCTCGCTCTGCTCGGCGCGACCGCTGCGGCGTTCGCGGTCACGGAGCGCCTGAAGCTCGAGCGGAGCCCGATAACCGGCACGAAGGTCGATCGCGTCTTCTCCCCGGTGTGCGAGTGCGCGCGCGACGTCGCGGTGGTCTCGTTCGTCCTGCGGCGGCGAGAGACCGTCACCGTCGACATCCTCGACGACGGCGGCAGGTCGATCCGCACGCTCGTGCGCAACCGTGGCGAGCCGGCCGGCCGCGTCTCGTACACCTGGGACGGGCGCGACAACGGCGACCGCATCGTGTCGGAGGCGCGGTACATGCCGCGCGTGCAGCTCGAGCGAAACGGCCGCACGATCGTCCTTCCCAACCCGATCCGCGTCGACACCACGGCTCCTGCGATCCGCCTGCAGCGCGTGTCTCCACGCGTCTTCTCACCCGACGGCGACGGGCGGCGCGATCGGATCACCGCGACGTACCGGATCGACGAGCGCTCGCGGGCGATGATGCTCGATCGACGGGCGACGACGCGTCATCGCGAAGTTCCCCTCGCTGCAGGGGAGGCTCGTCTGGTTCGGCAGGATCGACGGAGCACAGGTGGCGCCGGGAACGTACGAGATCCGCCTGCGCGCGATCGACCGGGCGGGGAATCGATCGACGAGGACCCGCGCCGTGCCGGTCCGCGTCCGGTATGTCGAGCTGTCCCGCGACCGCATCGAGGTCGCGGCGGGCAGGCGCTTCTCCGTGCGTGTTCGTACCGATGCGCGTTCGTATCGCTGGCTGTTCGCGGGACAGCGAGGCGTCGGGACGCGGCAGGTGCTCGTGCTGCGGGCACCCGAGGAGGCGGGAACGTACTCGCTCTTCGTCTCGGTCGGCGATCGCGCCGCACGTTCCGAGGTCGTCGTGACCGCGCCGCCCGAGTGACGCCGCCTCCGCTGATACTCCTCGGCGTGAGCAGGTCGGGGACGACGCTGCTGCGTGTCGTCCTCGACCGCTCGCCCGGGATCGCGATTCCCGACGAGTCGTTCTTCGTCCCGCTGCTCGCCCGGCGCCATGGGCGAACCGTCGAGCCGAGCCGGTTCCTCGACGACCTGAGCCGCATCTCGACGATCCGTGACTGGGGTGTCGCACTGGAGGACGTCGCGCCGCGGCTGCGACCCGGCATGCCGACCGGAGCCGCCATCGCGGCGATCTACGAGACATATGCAGCAACGGCGGGGAAGCCGCGCTGGGGCGACAAGACGCCGATGTACATGCGCCACGTCCCGCTGCTCGAGACGCTGTTTCCCGAGGCGCAGTACGTGCATCTCGTCCGCGACGGCCGCGACGCGGCGCTTTCCTTCCTCGAGATGCCGGAGGGGACGTTCACCCGAACCTGGGCCCATCCGCGGACCCCGGCCCAGTTCGCGTGCCTGTGGAGGAAGGAGGTGCGCGACGCCCGTGCGCTCGGGGCACGCGTCGGCGCCGCGCGCTACCTCGAGGCGCGGTACGAGCGCCTCGTCGTCACGCCCGAGGAGGTCGTCCGCGAGATCTGCGACTTCGCCGAGCTTCCGTTCACGCCGGGCATGCTCGAGTACGCGAGCACGGTCGACGTTTCGGCCAAGCCCCACCAGCAGCGGCTGCTCCAGCCACCGACCGCCGGCGTCCGGAGCTGGCGCGAGGACATGGCACCCTCGGACATCAGCCGCTTCGAGGCCGTCGCGGGCGATCTGCTCGAGGAGCTCGGATACGAGCGTGGCTCTCCCGCCGACGAGAGCGCTCGCTCTCTCGTGACCCGTGCCTCCTACGAAGCTCGCCTCCAGGCGTGGAACGCTGCCACTGCCCTCGTTCAGCGGTCGCCGGTGTGGAGTCGCCGGCACCCGCGCCTGTGACGACTACGGCGTCTTCGGCGCGTCTCGCCCGCGGATCGCGAGCAGACGGCCGTTCAGCGAGAAGAAGTACGTCTCTTCGGTCGCGATGCCGGGCGCGTACTTGCCGAGCGGGAGTCTCCACACGATGTCACCGTCCGAGGCGCGGACGGCGTAGGTGCGCTTCTCGAGCGTGGAGAAGAACACGTACGGCCCGATGACGACAGGCGCGCCGAGAATTCTTCCGCCGACCCAGGTACTCCAGAGCTCGCTTCCGCTCGTCGCCCGGAAGGCGCGGAGCCGCCCGTCGAAGCCGCCGGCGAACACGCGTCCCTCGGCGACCGCGGGCGTCGTGTAGCCGAGCCCGCCGACGCCCGCCGTCCACACGACCCGGCCGCTCGACGCGTCTACCGCGTAGACGGTCCCTGCGCGCGAGACCGAGTACAGGCGCTCGCCGTCGGAGGAGGGGCTCGCGTAGAAGCTCTCGTACCTGAACGCGTCGCGCTTCAAGAACGTCGTCCACTCCTCCTCGCCGGTCCGGCGGTCGAGGCAGACGAACGAGCCTGCGTAGGTCGTCACGCACACGCGCCCGCCGAACACCGATGGGCTCGCGTTGATGCGGCCGCCGGTCTGGTACGCCCAGACGATCCGGCCCGTGTCCGAGCGCACCGCGAACAGGCGCCCGTCGTGCGAGCCGAAGAACGCCGTCCCGTCGACGACGACGGGCGACGACTCGACCTTGCCCGCGGTCTGCACCGTCCACAGCACGCGACCCGAGTCGCGGGAGAGCGCGGTCACCGTTCCCGCTTGCGAGGCGACGAGCACGCGCGGGCCGTCGATCGCGGGGCTCGACGGGAGCGTTCCTCCCACGCGGCGCCTCCAGCGGATCTTCCCGCTCTCGGCGTCGAAGGCGAACGTCGTGCCGGAGAACCCGTTGACGTACAGGTCGCCCTCGCAGTAGACGGGCGGAAACTCGATGTAGCTCCCGAGCCCGCGCGACCATTTGATCTCGCGCGCAGGAAGGCCGAGCGGCGCGTCGGGTCGCCCGAGTGAGCGGCGCGGGTCCGCGCCGAACGTGCGCCAGCAGCGCCGGTCGTCCGTCGGCTCGGGCTTCGGAGGAACGGTCGGCGTGGGCTCTGGAATCGTGTTCTCCGAGACCGACACGTCCGAGAGGTTCGTATCGAGGGCGCCCTGAGGCCGATCCTGGGTGATGAGTAGCGCGGCTGTGACGCCCGCGAGCACGAGCACGAGCACGCGCGACGGCCGCGAGGATCCAGGCGAGGGCCCTTGGCATGGAGAGGCGGCCGAGCACGGCCGCCGGGCGCCAGTGTGCCAGTCGCGCTCCGGCAGGCACGGCAGCTTCGGAAGCGCCCGCGGTGGCCGGGAAGCGGGCGACGACGGCTGCCGCGAGACCGAGCACGCCCCAGGTCAGAGGATCCTCGAAGAAGCCCGCGTACAGGAACGAATGCACGACGAGCGTCAGCAGGACGGCGGCCAGGCCGACGCCGAACGCGCGGTGGTGGCGGGCAACGTTGAGCAACGCCCACGCGGCCGCGGCGAGCAGCCAGGCGTAGAGCGCGAATCCGATCAGGCCCAGCTCCGCGAGGATCGTCAGCGGCGTCGTGTGGGAGGCGTTCCTGCTCGGCGAGCCCTTGCTGCACGATCTCCGAGCTCGCGCGGGGTTGTCCTCCGATCCCGACACCCGCGATCGGCCTCTCCTCGAACGCCTCGAAGGTCACGGTTACGAGCCGGGAGCGGCCGCTCGTCACGTCGCGCGCCGAGCGATCGCCCACCGCCGCACCTGCGACGGTCGCGGCCGCAAGCATGGCGACGGCCGCGCAGGTGAGGAGCACGAGTCGCGCGCGCCGGTCGGCACCGACGATCGCGACGGCGAAGGCGACGACGAAGAGGGCGACGAAGCTCGACTGCGAGTACGAGTAGAAGAGGCCCCAGAAGAGGAACGCGACCGCGGCGGCGGCGGCGATCCAGTCGATCGTCCGGCCCCTGCGGACGAGGATCGCGACGAGCAGCACTGCGATCGGCACGACCAGGTATCTCCCGTACAGGCTCGGGTCCTTGAAGAGCGAGGTGACGCGGAAGAACGAGGTGTAGGCGTTCGCGACCTCCACGTCGCGGCCGAAGAACAGCGTTCGCGTGTGTGCCTGCCAGATCCCGATTGCGGCGAAGAGCGCGCCGAGGGCGACGATCGTGATCAGGAGCGCACGCGGGAGCCACGCTGCCACGGGTGCCCGGGCGAGCGTGGCCAGACCGGCGACGAACGGGAATACGAAGAACGCGAGCGCGATCGCACCGCCGCGTTCGTCCCACGTCCACAGAAACGAGGTCGCGGCGAAGGCGACGAGCGCAGCGAGCGGCAGCGCGAGCACGAGAGGCGGCGCCGGCGGGCGCTCGCCGCGGGCGATCCGGTAGCCGAGCGCGATCACCGCCGCTGCGATCCCGACGTAGAGCGGAAGCAGGAGGAACGCCTCCTCCTCTCCGAGCTGCACCGGTACGCGGAACGGCGCGACGGCGAGCAATACCACGGGCACGACAGCCGGATGGCGCGCGAGCGGGACCGCACAGACGACCGTGAGGGCAGATCCCGAGAGGAGTAACGCGATGCCGGTCGGCTCGGTGACGAGGAGCTCGAGGTCGTCGTCGCCGACGAGGAACCAGGCGAGGCCTACCGTCGCGACTCCGAGAAGCACGAGCCCGACGAGCGGAAGCACGCGCCCTCGCGGAATCAGCGCGAGGACGGCACCGAGGGCACCGGCGAGCGCAGCGATCTCGGCGGCCGCGGCGTGCTCCACGAGCCGATCACGTTACGCGTTCGATGGTTGAATGGCGCGGTGATCGAAGCCTGGAAGAAGGCGCTCGTCCTCGCCCCGCACACGGACGACGGTGAGCTCGGGTGCGGCGGGACGATGGCGCGGCTCGTCGAGGGCGGCTGCGAGGTGCGCTACGTGGCGTTCTCGATCGCGACCCGCTCGCTTCCGCCGGGGTTCGAGCCCGACACGCTCGCGCGCGAAGTGCGCGAGGCGACGGCCGAGCTCGGCATCGCCGAGGCCGGGCTCACCGTTCACGACTTCGACGTGCGTACCTTTCCGGAGCGCCGTCAGGACATCCTCGAGCTCCTCGTCGCGCTCTGGGACGAGTGGCACCCGGACGTCGTCTTCCAGCCGTCCCACCACGATGTGCACCAGGACCACCAGACGATCGCCCAGGAGGGCCTGCGTGCCTTCAAGCGGACGACGATCCTCGGCTACGAGGTGCCCTGGAACAACTTCGACTTCTCGTACGGCGCCTACATCTCACTCGAGAAGCGCCATCTCGAGCGCAAGGTCGCTGCGCTCGCCCGCTACGCGTCGCAGCAGCATCGGCGTTACGCGGATCCCGAGTACGTCTGGAACCTCGCTCGCGTCCACGGCGTGAACGTGAACCGCGAGTACGCGGAGTGCTTCCAGGTGTATCGCATCGTCGCCTGACGCGCTCAGCGGGCGAGGCGCAACCGCCCTCCGATCGCCCTCCGCTCGGCGGGGAGGTAGAAGCCGAGCGGGAGGAGGACGAGCGGGTACACAAGGGCGAGCGCGAGGGCAACCGCGAGCCCACCTCCCGCGAGCTTTCCGGCCGTGACCAGTGCAAGGCCGGCTGCGGCCGCAGTGGCGACGCGCCGCCACTGGTACGGGACGGGGTAGATGCGCTGCGACCACCACACCATCCCCACGAACATCGTCGAGTAGGCGGCGACGGTCGCGATCGCGGCGCCCATCATCCCGTACGGCGGGATCAGGACGAGGTTCAGCACCACGTTGACCGCGGCAGCCGCGCCGGTGACGACCCAGTTGAACTGCGTCCGCTTGGCGCGGCCGACGCCGACCGCGACGACGATGTATGCGCCGAACGCCACGGCCGCAAAAGCGAGAGGGCCGACGACGCGCGACGACTCGGCGAAGTCGGGTGCAGCGATGAGATTGACGATCCACGGCGAGAGCAGGGCGAGGCCCGTCGCCACCCAGGTCGTGAGCAGGACGAGGTACGTGAGTACGAACGCGTACGTCCGTCGCGCCTGGCCGTCGTCCTCGATCGAGTACGCGAATGCGGGCCACGCGAGCCGGAATGCGGTCAGGAGCAGCACCATCGCCGACGCGATGCGCACGCCGACCGAATAGAGGCCGACCTCGCTCGTGTCCGTGAGCTCGACGAGGAAAAGGCGGTCGGAGAAGTTCGTCACCCACAGGAAGAGCGCGGTCGGGACGAGCGGGAGGCCGAAGCGGTTCATCTCGCGCAGGAGGCCGCGGTCGAACTGGAGGCCGAGCTGCTCGCGGCGATAGCCGACGAGCACGACGTAGACGATCAGCGTCCCGATGAAGTTGCCGACGATGACGCCGATCGGCCCCTCGTCGAGGGCGACGACGAGCAGGAGCGTCGCGCCGATGGTGAGCAGGATGTTCGCCAGGCTCGCGGAGACGAACGCGGTCGAGCGCTCCTCGACCCGGAACAGCGACGTGAGCTGCTCGTAGTTCATCCCCGCCCAGAGACCGACGAACGCCGCCATGACGAGCTCGCTGTCGTCGGACGAGCCGAAGAGCAGGTCGGCGATCGGCTCGGAGAGCGCGAGCCCGACGAGAAGCCCCGCCGTCGCCATCGCCATGGTGAACCAGAAGCACGTCCGCAGCACGACGCGCCGTCGCTCGGGCTCGGGCGAGTCGAAGTAGAAGCGGAAGAACGCGCTGTGGATGCCCATGCGGAGGACGATTCCGATCACCGTCGTCAGCGCGATCAGCGTCTCGACCTTCCCGTAGTCGGACGGCGACAGGTAGCGCGTGTAGAGCGGCAGCAGGAGGACCGCGAGGATCCGCGAGACGAGACCGCCGAGGCCGTAGATCGCCGAGTGCTTGCCGAGGCGCCTGAGCTCCGCTCCGAGAGCCATCTCAGAGGCGAGCGTAGAGAGCGAGCAGGCGGTCGGCGACCCGCTCGAGGTCGTGCACCTGCTCGACGTAGGCGCGCGATTCGGCGCCGATGCGGCGACGCTCGGTCGGCGAGGCCACGAGCGGCTCGAGGCGAGCGCGTAGGTCGTCCTTCGTCGCCTGGACGAGCGGGACACGGACGCCGAGCTCGTGCTCGGTTCGCTGGACGGCCTCGTCGTGCAGGAAGGTCACGACCGGCTTGCCCAGCGCCATGCACTCGATCGCGAACAGGCCGTACCAGCCCGCATTCAGCTGATCGACGACGATGTCCGCGTCGCGGAAGCGCTCGAACGCCTCGTCGTGGTGGAGCCCCTCCACGAGCACGAGGTCGGCGTCGAGGCCGTCGCAGGCCGCGAGCACGTGCTCCGTGCCCTTGCGGCGGCGCGACGAGGGTGCGTGCAGGATGACGGGTCGCGAGCGATCCGAGGGAGGCGCGGGCTCGATCGCCGCGACGTCGATGCCCGGCGGGACGAACTCGGCCTCGGGAACCCAGCGGATCGCGTCGTACGACCCGACGATCTCGGCGCCCGCCTTCTTCCCGAAGGCGAGCTCGTCGGGCGACTTCCCGCGGATGTCGGAGCCGAGGTAGTGCATCACCGACTTCTTGCGGAGCGCGCGCAGGATCGGGAACTGCACGGACTGCGGCACGAGCGTGAGCCCGAAGTAGAAGTGGAAGACGTCGGCGCGCGGCAGGAGCCGAAGGAATGCCGACCACTGCGTCAGCTGCCTGCGCGCGAAGCCGCCCTTCCGCTCGAGCGACCAGTCGGCCTCCGAGTGGAGCCGATAGCGGTTGAAGACGACGAGCTGCGCGTCGACGCCCCGGCGCCGGAGCGCCTGGACGTTCGCCCACGGTACGCCGGCCGTGTTCACCGGGCAGTGCACGACCCGCAACGGGCTAGTCAAGGCGGACGTCGTCCGCGGCGAGCTGCTCGAGGCGTCGAGCCTTCTCGGCGTTCAGCATCGAGCGCATCGTCTGCCCCATCGTTGCTCCCTGGTACACCCAGATCTCCGGGTGGATCAGGATCTGCAGCCAGGGGAAGCCGCCTCCGCGAAGCTCCTCGTGCGGGCAGCCGGAGCGCCAGTGCTGGTTCGAGTCGGAGCGGTACATCGGCGGCGTGAAGTAGGGCTCCGCGTACGCGTTCACAGCGCCCGGAATGGGATCGGACATGAACTCGGACTGCGGGTTGTGCCACGATACGACGCGGTCGAAGCGGTGGTCGAGCTCGACCCTCGGGTACACGGCGTGCAGGCCGACTGCGTGCCCGAGCTCGCGCATGCGCGCGATCGCCGACTCTCCTTCGCTCGACGCGAGGTTGTAGAAGACGGACTCGGTCATCAGGAGGTATGTCGTCGTCGCGCCGTGCTCGGCCTCGACCTCCGCCATCCGCAGCGCCGCGTCGAGCGAGAGGTCGACGTCGTGTCGGACGAGGAGTTCTCCGCGTTCCGGCCCGTCGCCGAAGGTCGCGAACCGATACCCGCCGGCCTTCGCCGCTTCGAGGAGCTCGCGGTAGTGCTCGAGGTCGAAGGCGCAGCTCATGCAGCAGCCTCGACGTCCACCGTGAGCTTCGTCGCGGCGTGCTCGGCGCGGCGAAGAGCCTCCTCCGAGGTCTCCGCGGTGGCGATGACGTAGCCGCGCCGGTCTCCGTCACGGCGCACGGGGCGGATCGTCTCGCCGACCTGGAGGTACGTGTCGGCCTGCACGACCCCCTCCGATGCGAGCACGCCGTCGAGGCTTCCGACACGTACGACGCGGCCGGTCGGGAGCGGGCCGGGCTCGGCGGTGAAAAAGCGGATCGCGAGCGGCTGAACGAACTGCGGGAGCGCGACCTCGTCGGGCACGTGCTCGCCGAGCGCCTGCCGGAGTGCAACTTCGACAAGATCGACGCCCACTGCGTGCCGCACGAGGTCCGCCATCTGCCCGCCGGGGATGCGCGCCGCCACCTCGACGACGACCACGCGCCCGTCCGGCGCTGCAATCAGTTGTGGGAACGCAATGGCGTCGCGGAGCCCGAGCGCGCGAACCGACTCGCACCGCGACGTCCTCGGCAAGCCGAACCTGCTCGGCTGGGATCGACGGCGGGTAGACGTGGATCCAGCCGACGCCGAAGCCGATGCCGGGTGGGCGCAGCCGGTCCGAGAGCGTGATCACCGAGGGCTCGCCGGCACGGGCGATCACGATTCCGTTCAGCTCGATCCCGTCAACGAACTCCTCGAGAATCGCCTCGCCGGTCGGCGATTCGGCGACAGCGTCAGGGAGATCGCGCTCGAGGTCCTCGCGGTTGTCGACGCGGAACACCGCGCGCTGGCCTCCCGAGTCGACGGGCTTGAGGACGGCCGGGAACCCGACCGCCTCGACCGCCGACAGCGACGTCGCCGGCGCTGCGCAGTCCTGCCCAAGGCGGCTGCGGCAGGCCGGCCGCGCCGAGCGTGGCGCGCATCGCGAGCTTGTGAGTCAGGAGGTGGGCTATTACCGTGCCGATGCCGGGGAGTCCCAAGGCTTCGGCCACCGCCGCCACGACGGGAACCGCGCGGTCGGCCGAGACCGTCAGCACGCCGTCCGGGGCTACACGTCGGGCGACGTCGAGGACCTCCTCGACCGACGTGAAGTCGACGACCTCGGCGACGTCCGCGGACGCGAGGCCAGGTGCTTCGGCGTTGCGGTCGACCGCTGCGACCCGAAGCCCACGGGCGCGCGCTTGCTCGATCGCGCGCCGTTGATGGCGTCCCGCGCCCACGAAGAGGACCGTCGTCACGGCGGCCGATGCTATCTCTGCGCTGAGGTTAGGAAATGCCGCCCGGCGGCAGAAGCCACGGAACGAGCCCGTTCCAGCGGCCGATCTCGCATCCGTTCGTCCGCGAGACCGTCGCCCACAGCTTCTTGCCGGCGATGGTGCCCACGATCCGTGCGACCTGCGGTCCGCCGTAGAGCTCCGTGCAGACGATGTTCTTTGGCAGCGGTGCGAACGGCCTGAACCCCAGTGCCGCGAGTCGCGCGCACGCCCGACCCGGCTGCGGGAGCGAGCCCCGTGCGGGGCCGCAGCGCAGCGTCCAGACCCGTTCCGCCGCAGGCTTCGAGCCGTCCTCCCAGTATGTGATCCGGAGCGACGTCCCCGTCGACTGTCCGACCGCGGCCCCGGCCGACACGACCAGGACTCCGAGCGCGAGCGCCATGATCAGAAGCGATCGCATGAGCCCAGGGTAGCGCGCTGCGGCCGCATAGACTCGCCGCGTGCCACTGACGGGCAAGCGCATCGTGATCACGGGCGGAGCAGGTTTCATCGGCACGACGCTCGCGCGCCAGCTCGTCGACGAGAACGAGATCGTCGCCATCGACAACCTGCATCGCGACACCCTCGGCGGCACGACGCTCGCCGACCATCCCAACTTCGAGTTCGTGCGGGGCGACGTCCTCGACGACGAGTTCCTCGTGGAGAAGGTCCGCGGGGCCACGCATCTCGTGCATGCCGCCGCGATCGCCGGCGTCGACACCGTCATCGAGAGCCCCGTCCGGACCATGCGCGTGAACCTCATCGGCACCTACAACGCGCTCGAGGCGGCGCTCGCGACCAAGAACACGGTCGAGCGCGTGATCGAGTTCTCGACGAGCGAGGTCTTCGGCACGTACGCGTTCAAGGTCGACGAGCAGCACGCGACGACGCAGGGTTCGGTCGGCGAGGCGCGCTGGACCTATGCGGTCTCGAAGCTGGCCGGAGAGCACATGGCGCACGCGTACCACGACGAGCTCGGGCTGCCGACGGTCTCGGTGCGTCCGTTCAACGTCTACGGGCCTGGTCAGATCGGCGGCGGCGCGATCCGCGCCTTCATCGAGACGGCGCTCGCGGGCAAGGATCTCGTGATCCACGGGGACGGCTCGCAGATCCGCGCGTGGTGCTACGTCGACGACATGGTGGAGGCGCTCCTCCTGACGCTCGAGCATCCGAAGGCGGTGGGCGAGAGCTTCAACGTCGGGAATGCGCGCTCGGCAGTCACGATCTACGACCTCGCTCTGCGCATCAAGCGGCTGACGGGCTGCCCGGGCGAGCTCGTCTTCCAGCCGCTCCACTACACGGACGTCGAGTTGCGCGTGCCGAACGTCGAGAAGGCGCGTGCACTCCTCGGGTTCGAGGCCACGGTCGAGCTCGACGAGGGGCTCGAGCGGACGATCGCGTGGTACCGGGAGACTCCCGCGCGATGATCGAGCCGATCCGGCTCGCGCGGCCGGACGTCGGCGACGAGGAGCTCGCGGCGCTCGCCGAGGTGGTATCGACCGGGCAGCTGACCATGGGCCCGAAGGTCGAGGAGTTCGAAGCCGGAGTAGCCGCCGCGGTCGGGACGGCGCATGCAGCCGTCGTGTCGTCGGGCACCGCTGCACTGCACCTCGCGCTGCTCGCGCTGGAGATCGGCCCGGGCGACGAGGTGATCGTCCCCGCGTACACCTTCCCGGCGACGGCCAACGCCGTCGAGCTCTGCGGAGCTCGAGCCGTGCTCGTCGACGTCGACTCGGATACGTTCAACGTCGACCCCGCGGCGGTGGCCGCGGCGGTGACGCCGAAGACGCGAGCTGTCATGGCCGTTCATCTGTTCGGTCGGCCGGTGGACTGGGAGGCGCTGCAGACCGCCGTGCCGCAGGAGGTCCTCCTGCTCGAAGACGCCGCGGGCGCGCTGGGCGCGACCTATCGCGGGACTCCGTGCGGCGCGCTCGGAGTCGCCGCCTGCCTCTCGTTCCACCCACGCAAGATCGTGACGACAGGTGAGGGCGGAGCGGTGACGACGAACGACGCCGCGCTGGACGCTTCGGTCCGGCGGCTCCGACACCACGGCTGGGCGACGCTCGGCGAAATGCCCTCGCCGGGGTTCAACTACCGCCTCCCGGATCTCCTGTGCGCGATCGGGATCCCGCAGCTCGCGCGCTTGGACGAGCTCCTCGCCGCCCGCGAGCGCGTCGCCGGCTGGTACGGCGAGCGGCTGGAGCACTTCGTGCTCACACCGAGCGCCGCAGAGGGCGATCGCCACGGCTGGCAGGCGTACGTCGTCCAGGTCGACCGGCGCGACGAGGCTCTCGAGGCGCTCCGCGCCGCCGGGATCGAGGCTCAGATCGGGACGTGGGCGCTGCACCGGCTCGAGCCGTACCGGGAGCAGGGTGGGTTCCCCGGAGCAGATCGCGCGTTCGAGCGCGCCCTCGCGCTCCCGTTCGCGACGACGACCACGGAGGCCGAGGTCGGAACGCGTCGCAGAGGTGTTGACGTCCGGTTGTGAGTGAGTGATAACTTCTAACGCGTGACTCAGACCGCGACCCGGCAGACCGCCGACGAGAGGCGCGAGGCCGTGCTCGAGGCGGCGCGTCACGAGTTCGCGCAGCACGGGTTCCACGGTGCGTCGACCGACGTGATCGCCCGCAGGGCGGGCATCTCGCAGCCGTACCTCTTTCGCCTCTTCGGCTCCAAGAAGGAGCTCTTCATCGGGGTCACCGACCTGTGCTTCCAGCGCACGCTCGACACGTTCCGGGCCGCGGCCTCCGGGAAGTCCGGAGAGGACGCGCTCCACGCCATCGGAGCCGCGTACGCGGACCTGATCGAGAGCGATCGCGCGATGCTGCAGGGCCAGCTGCAGGCGTACTCGGCCGCGGTCAACGACGAGGAGATCCGCGCCTCCGTCGCACGCGGCTACGGCCGGCTCGTCGACTACGTCGAGGCCGTGTCGGGGGCCGACAAGGTCACGGTTGCGTCCTTCTTCGCGACGGGGATGCTGCTGAACGTCCTCGCTGCGATGCAGTACTCGATCTCGAGCGCTCCGGCGGGGTCGTGGGCGGCACGACTTGCGGAAGGATGCTGGGAGGAGCGTTCGTGACGGCTCCTCTCTTTTTCTCCAGCAGTTGAGTAACCAGTCACTAGATTCGTAGAACACGGAAACCGGGAGGTGACGACCGTGAAGCTCTCGACTCAGACCATCGCCTCGGCCAGCGCTCGGCATCCCTGGCCCACGATCGGCGCGTGGATCGCCACGTTCGTCCTTGCCGTCGCGGGGATTGGGATGCTGCTCGGGGACAGCCTCACCACCGAGGGCGCACCGACGAACAACCCTGAGTCCGAGCGCGCGATCGACCTGATCGCGCGAGCCTTCCCGCCGACGCCCGAGACCTTCACGACGGACGTCGTCGTCGTGCGCTCCGAGCAGTACCGGCTGGACGATCCCGCGTTCGAGGCGTTCGTTCGCAACCTCCTCGAGTCGAGCGAGACGAGCGCGCTTGCCGAGGCGCGCTCGTACCTGACGGAGCCGGAGGCGCCGATCTCCGCGGACGGGCACGCGACGTTGATCTCGGTCGCGATCGTCGACGACGACGACACGCCGGCGGTGATCGAGGAGCTCGAGGCTGCGAACGAGGATGCCGCGTTCGAGGTTTCCATCGCGGGCGAGCGAGCGCTCGACCACGACTTCAACCTGCTTTCCCAGGAGGACCTCGAGAAGGGCGAGCTGCAGTTCGGGCTCCCGGCGGCGCTGATCATCCTCCTGCTCGTGTTCGGCGCGGTCGTCGCAGGGCTGATCCCGCTGCTCATGGCGATGGTCTCGATCGTCGTCGCGCTCGGGCTCGTCGCCATCCTCGCGCAGCAGTTCGAACTCTCGATCTTCGTGGTCAACATGCTCACGGGCATGGGGCTCGCGCTCGGGATCGACTACGCGCTCTTCGTCATCTCGCGCTACCGGGAGGAGCGTGCGAAGGGTCTTGCCAAGTACGACGCAATCGGCACGTCGGGTCGAACGGCGAGCCGCGCGGTCGTCTTCAGCGGCACCGCCTTCGTCGTCGCCATGTTCGGGATGCTGCTCGTGCCGAACTCGATCATGCGCTCGCTTGCGGTCGGCGCGATCGTGGTGGGGATCGTCTCCGTCGCTGCCGCGACGACGCTCATGCCGGCACTGCTGGGGTTGCTCGGCGACCGCGTCAACGCGCTTCGCATCCCGTTCTTCGGACGTCGAGCGTTCGACGTCGAGAATCCCGAGGGCCGCTTCTGGGGCGCGATCATCAGCCGGGTCCTGCGGCGTCCCGGGCTCAGCTTTGCCGTCTCCACCGCGTTCCTGCTGCTGCTCGCAGCGCCCGTGCTCGGGATGAAGATCGGGACGAGCGGCGCCTCGAGCCTCCCCGACCGCTTCATCTCGAAGCAGGGCTTCGTCGCGCTCGAGAGCGAGTTCCCGGGCACGACCACTGATCCCGTCGAGATCGTGATCTCCGGGGGCGCTTCGAGCCCGCGCTCGGCCGAGGCACTCGCAGAGCTGCAGTCGACGCTGGCGTCGGATCCCCGCTTCGGCGAGGGAACCGTGCGTCGATCGGGCGACGGCGAGACGGTGGTGTTGTCGATTGCGGCTGCGGGCGACCCGGCCTCCGACGCCACCGTCGCCGCGGTTCGCGAGCTTCGTGAGGGGATGATCCCCGACGCCTTCGCGGACACGCCGAGCGAGGTGCTCGTGGCAGGCACGTCGTCCGAGAACATCGACTACTTCGACTCCGTCATCGACCCGGCGCCGTGGGTGATCGCGTTCGTCCTCGCCCTCACGTTCGTCCTGCTCACGGTCGTGTTCCGCTCGGTCGTCGTCGCGGGAACCGCGGTGCTGCTCAACCTGCTCTCGGTCGCGGCCGCCTACGGGCTCCTCGTCGGCGTCTTCCAGTACGGGGTCGGCGCCGAGCTGCTGGGCTTCCAGGAGACCGACGCGATCGAGGCGTGGGTGCCGCTCTTCCTCTTCTCCGTCCTCTTCGGACTCTCCATGGACTATCAGGTGTTCCTGCTCTCGCGCATCCGCGAGCGCTACGACCAGACGGGAGACACGACCGACGCCGTCAGCTTCGGCGTCGCCTCGACCGCGCGCATCATCACCGGAGCGGCCCTGATCATCGTCGCCGTCTTCGCGGGCTTCGCGCGCGGCGACCTGATCATGTTCCAGCAGATGGGCTTCGGCATCGCCGTCGCGCTGCTCATCGACGCCACGATCATCCGCTCGGTGCTGCTGCCGAGCGCGATGAAGCTGCTCGGGCGCTGGAACTGGTATCTGCCGCGGTGGCTGCAGTGGCTGCCACGGCTGGAGGTGGAAGGGCCCGCCAGGCCGGCCAAGGCCTGATCCGAGTTTCCTCCCTGCTAGCGTCGCCGCCGATGGCGCGCAGGACCCGTCAGGTCGGAACGCTCGTCCTGACGGCGGCAGCGATCGCATACCTCGTCTGGAAGATCGAGCTGGAGACGACGCTCGACGTCCTCGCCGACACGAACCTCGCATGGTTCGCACTCTCGGTGGCGATCATGGTCGTGACGGTTCCCGTCCTCGCCCTGCGCTGGGGCTGGCTCCTCGACGCGCACGCGATTCGCGAGCAGGTTCCGTGGCTGACGCGCGCCTACTTCGTCGCCTACACCGCAGGACAGGTCCTGCCCACCTCGCTCGGCGGCGATGCCGTGAGAGTCGCCGAGACGGTTCGCCGCCATCCCGGACGAACCGCGGTGGTGACGGGGACAGTCCTGCTCGAGCGCGGGCTGGGCGGCGCGGCGACCGTGCTGCTCGGCGCCGTCGGGTTCCTCGTCTCGATCGGCCGCTACGACGTCAGCGCGTACCTCTGGATCGAGGGCGTGTTCGTCCTCGGCACGTTGCTGCTCGCATTTCTCTTCTTCGCGCGGTCCGCCCGGCCGTGGCTGCGTCGCGCCGAGCCGCTGCTCGAGCGGTTGAGGCTCGCGCGTCCGCTGCGCGACTTCTACGAGGGCGTCCACCACTTCCGCGGCCGACCCGGTCTGCTCGGGAAGGTCTTCGGCGTGACACTTGCCGTGCAGGCGGTGCGGATCCTCGCCATCTGGGCAGCCGCGAAGGCGGTCGGCATCGATCTCGGCCCGGACATCTACTACGTCTTCGGGCCGCTGCTCTTCCTCGTCATGCTCGTGCCGTTCACGCTGAACGGCCTGGCCGTGCGCGAGGCGTTCTTCGTGAGCTTCCTCGGAAGCGTCGGTGTGGGCGCGAGCCAGGCGTTCGCGGCGGGGTTCCTGTACTTCCTCGTCACGCTGCTGCTCGCCTTTCCCGGGGCGCTGATCATGCTTCGCGAAGGGCTCCGCGGCGGAACTCGACCACGTGTCGAGCATGGGTGAGGTCGCCGTCGTCGTCGTCACCTACGACGCCCTTCCCTGGATCGAGCAGTGCCTCGCCTCGGTGGCGGGAGTCGAGACCGTCGTCGTCGACAACGGGTCGCACGACGAGACGGTCGCCGTCGTCCGCGAGCGGTTTCCCGACGTCCGCGTGATCGAGGCCGAGAACCGGGGTCTCGGCGCGGGCTGGAACATCGGGCTGCGCGCGACCTCGAGCCGGTACGCGCTGCTCCTGAACGCCGACGCGTGGATGGCTGCGGGCGCGCTCGAGCGGCTCGTCGCCTTCGCCGACACACGGCCCCGGGCCGGGGTCTTCGGGCCGCGCCTCGAGAACCCGGACGGGACGCTCCAGCGGTCGGTCCGCGGCTTCCCGACCCTCTGGCGGCTCGCGACCGAGTACTTCTTCCTCCGCAAGCTCGCGCCCGGGTCGTCGGCGCTCAACGCGTTCTATGCAGGCGGGTTCGACCACGACTCGGTGCGGGAGGTGGAGGTCGTGATGGGCGCGTGCATGCTCCTTCGCCGCGAAGCGATCGAGGACGTCGGCTACGCGGACGAGGACTTCTTCCTCTTCAGCGAGGAGACGGACTGGTGCTACCGGATGCGGGAGGCGGGCTGGCAGGTGGTCTTCTTCCCGGGGGCCGAGTGCGTGCACGTGCGCGGTGCCGCGCACGGCGGCAGGCTGTACCGCGAGAACCTGCGCGGGCACCTGCTCTTCCTCTGGAAGCACAGCGGGCCGAAGACGGCAGAGCGCGCGCGCCGCCTCTTGCTCGCCTCGCTGCGGCTTCGCGGGCTCCTCTTCCGCGGCGATCGCGGCCGCGTCTACCGCGACGGCGCGGGCTGGCTCGCGTCCGGTGACGTCGCCGCCCTGCTCGGCCGGTGACCATCGTCGCCCTCTACCTCAAGCTCGCGTTCGCGACCGCGGCCGTGCTCGCGCCCGGGTGGCTCGTCGCCCGTGCGTTGGGCGTGCGCGGTTTCGCGGCGAGCCTCGCCTGGGCGCTCGTCGTGGTCTTCGCGGCGCTGACGGTCACGTTCGCGCTCGGGTCGACGCTGACGCTGACGCTCGTTCTCCTCGCTCGTCGTCGCAGCGGCCGGTGTGGCGTTCCGCTTCTTCCGTGGCTGGTCGGCGCCCGACGTCGTGCCGGGCCGCGCGTGGGCGCTCTTCTGGGGCGCTGTCGTCGGAATCACCATCTGGGTGGCCGCGCCGACCGTGCAGGGCGACGGTCTGTTCCATCTGGCGCGGGCACGCAAGCTGCTCGAGCTCGACGACCTCTCGCTCGAACGGGTCTCCGAGTTCGCGGACGGCAGCCTGCATCCCGGATACGCGTTTCCGCTCTGGCACGGGTTCCTCGCGCTCATCGCCCGTCTCTCGGGAGAGGACCCCGAACGCGTCGTCACGCATCTCCCGTCGATCCTCGCCCCGCTCGCCGTCGTGCTCGCGTACGAGGTGGGCTGGGCGCTCTTCCGCCGGACGCTGGCGGCCGGCTCAGCAGCCGCCGCTCAGGTCGCGTTGATCTGCTTCGCGCCCGGCCAGGGCGGTGGGTACGTCTTTCTCGCGCTTCCGGCGACGTCGTCGCGTCAGCTGCTCGTTCCCGCCGCGCTTGCGCTCGCGTTCGAGACGATCCGCGCTCCATCGCTGCCGCTGGCCGCATCGACCGCGGCTGCCGGCTTCGTGCTGGCGGTCGTGCACCCGACCTACGCGATCTTCCTGTGGATCCCGTTCGTCGGGTTTCTTGCCGTGCGGGCGCTGTGGGCGCGCACAGACCTCGGGTCCGGCTCGCTCGCGTTCAGCGCGCTCTTCGTGCCCGCCGCGGTGTTCATGCTCTGGCTGCTCCCCATCGTCGAGGACACGCGCTCGGTCTCGCCGGACCGTGACGAGGTTCGGCGGGCGTTCGACCACTACGCGGGACAGCTGAACGTGCGCTCGGAGACGTCCTACAGCCTCGCGACGGAGGTGTTCACGCGCAGCGGCGCGATCGCCATCGCCGCGCTGCTCCTGATCCCGGTCGCCGGGTTCGCCGCTCGGAGGCGGTGGGCCGCCTACGTCGCGGGCGGCTCGCTGGCGGTCTTCGCCGTCATGCTCGTGCCGCTGCTGTTCACGACCCTGGCCGACCTCGTCTCGATCTCGCAGGCGCGGCGCGCGGCCGGTTTTCTCCCGTTCGCTTTCGCGTTCGCCGGCGGGCTTGGCGTGTTGTCGAAGCTGGCCGGTCCTACGCTCATTCCGATCGCGCTCGCCGCCGGGATGTTCTTCCAGATCGTGTACCCGGGCGACTTCGAGTACGTGCTCGAGAATCCCGCGCCCGCCTGGATCGTCTGGTTCTCGGTCGTCGGCGCACTCGGGGCGCTCGTCGTCGGCCTGGTCCGTCGTGGCCGGCCCGCGCTCGAGAAAGGGGCGGCACTCGCCGCTGCGGCATTTCTCACGCCGGTCGTCGGCGGTGGCCTCCAGGACTGGAGACGTAGCCCGACGCCCGAGATCGCGACCCTCACGCCGGGGCTCGTGCAGGCGGTGCGTTCCGAGGTCCCGGCCGCGTCGATCGTGTACTCGGATCCCGAGACGAGCTTCCGCCTTGCTGCCTACGCACCGGTCTACATCGCCGTCGCTCCGCCGGGCCACGTCGCCGACTCCCCCGAGAACCGACCGTACGAGCGAGCCGAGGACGCGCGCCGGTTCCAGCGGACAGGCGACCTCGCCATCCCCGAGAGCTACGACGCCGACGTACCTCGTCGTCGACGGGCTTCGCGGCGGAGCGCTCCTTCGATCTCCCGATCGTGTACGAGGACGACCGGTTCGTCCTCTACCGGCTCCCGCCGAGGTCCTAGCCGGGCGAGCCCCAGCCGCCGCCTCCCGGCGTCTCGATCCG
Source organism: uncultured Gaiellaceae bacterium (assembly GCA_963808865.1). Classification (GTDB taxonomy): domain Bacteria; phylum Actinomycetota; class Thermoleophilia; order Gaiellales; family Gaiellaceae; genus GMQP-bins7. The sequence continues at coordinate 387,894 of CAWEGY010000009.1, forward strand.
CAGCAGGTCACCCGGTTCGAGGTCGATCGTCGCGAACGCGGGCAGCTCGTCGCCGTTCAGCAGCGTTCTCCCGGGGGCTCCGTCCGAGCCGCCCTCGGCGCCGCGCGGCGCGAGACCACGACGCTGGGTGAGGAGCGACAGGCGACACGCCTCGAGCGCACGGAGCTCCCTGACGACTCCGTCGCCACCGCGATGCCGGCCGGCGCCGCCCGAGCCCAGCCGAAGCTCGTAGCGCTCGACGCGCAGCGGATAGGCGAGCTCGAGCGCCTCGACCGGGGTGTTGAGCGTGTTCGACATGGCCACGTGGACCGCGGACGGGCCGTCGCGCCGCGGCGCATGCGCCCTTGACCGCCGCCGATCGTCTCGTAGTACGTGAACCGGTCGTTTCCGAAGACGACGTTGTTCATCGTGCCCTGGCCCTGCGCGGGAACCGGGAGCGCCTGCCCGAGAGCCGCGAAGACGACGTCCGTGATCCGGCTCGACGTCTCCGTGTTCCCGGCGGCGACGGCTGCGGGAGAGCGCGCGTTGGCGACGCAGCCCTCAGGCGCTCGCACGGTCACCGGCTCGAACGCGCCGCCGGACGCGGCGAGGTCGGGCGCCGTCAGGCAGCGCACGACGTAGAAGCAGGCCGAGCGCGTGACCGCCAGCGGACAGTTGAGGTTGCCGGCGTGCTGAGGGGCCGTGCCCGCGAAGTCGATGTCGATCGCGTCGCCGACGATCGTGACCGTGGCGCGGATCTCGAGCAGACCCTCGGGCGTCTCGAGTGCGTCGACTCCTTCGAAGCGGCCGTCCGGCAGCTCACGAATCGCGGTGCGCACGACGCGTTCCGAGTAGGCGAGGAGCTCCTCCATCGCCGCCACGACACGATCGCGGCCACGGCGAGCACACGACGCTCTGCGATTCGCTGCTCCGCGAGCCGGTGTGCCGCGAGCTGCGCGCGCAGGTCGCCGCGGCGCTCGTCAGGGTTGCGCATCTGCGCGACGAGAGCGTCGAGCGTTGCGGCGTCGAGGCGGGTGGGAGGGATGACCACACCCTCCTCCGCGAGCGTGCGCGAGCCTGACGGCAGGCTTCCGGGCTCGGAGCCGCCGACGTCGGCGTGATGCGCGCGAGTGACGGCGTAGCCGAGCTCCGTTCGCGTGACGATCGTGAGGTCAGGGAGATGCGTGCCCCCCGCGTACGGGTCGTTGAGGATCCACGGCTCGCCCGGTGCGGGATCGCACGCAATGACCGCCGCGACTGCTTCGGGCATGGCGCCGAGGTGGACCGGGATGTGCTCGGCCTGCGTCACCATGCGCCCCTGCTCGTCGAAGAGCGCGGTCGAGCAGTCGCGCCGCTCCTTGATGTTCGCCGAGAACGCGGAGCGGATCAGCGCGGCGCCCATCTCCTCGGCGATCGCACGCAGTCCGGCTGCGATCACCTGCAGCTCGACCGGGATCACGACGTCCTCCCGAGGACGAGCGTGCCGTGCGTCGTCGGTCTCGCCCGCCCAGCCTTCCGGGATCCAGGCGGTCGCGCCGTCGAGCTCGAGTGCGATCGGGCCGCGCACGGAGCGCGGTTCGCCGCGAATCTCGATGTGCGGCGCGGCGCGGATCTCGGCCGTCCGGATCGCGACGAGCTCGATCTCTCGGGCGTGATCGGCGTGGCCGTAGCGGGCTTCGTGCGCCTCGTGGAACCGCTGCGCCAGATCGGGGCCAAGGCCGACCGTGAGCTCGAACGACTGCCCGGCGTAGCGGAGGTCGGCCTCGCCCTGCGCGGGCAGCTGCGCCGGCCTTCTCGAGCGGGACGACGTAGGAGCGCACCGAGTCGCGGCGCTCGTCCGCGGCAACGAGGCCGAGCGCAGACAGCACTCCCGCCGCGGCCGGCACGAGCACGGTTCGCAGGCCGAGCTCGTCCGCGAGCTCGCACGCGTGCAACGGCCCCGCGCCGCCGAAGGCGACGAGCGCAAAGTCGCGCGGGTCGAGCCCCTGCTCGACCGAGACGACCCTGAGGGCGCGATTCATCTCCGCGTTGACGACGTCGATGACCGCCGCGGGATCGAGCTCGCCGAGCGCACGCTCGGCGGCGCGTCGCGTCGAGCTCGATCCCGCCCGGCAGCGTCGCCGGAAGCCGACCGAGGACGAGGTTCGCGTCGGTGACGGTGGGCAGCTGTCCGCCACGCCCGTAGCAGGCGGGGCCTGGATTCGCTCCAGCGCTCTCCGGTCCGACGCGCAGCGCGCCGCCCTCGTCCAGCCGCACGATCGAGCCTCCGCCCGCGCCTACGGTGTGCACGGCGAGCGTCGGAAGGCGGACGGGAAGACCGCCAACGAGCCGCTCGTGCTGCCGCTGGGCGACGCCGTCCACGATCGCGCACACGTCCGTCGACGTCCCGCCCATGTCGAACGAGAGCGCGTTCGGGTATCCGGCGAGGGAGGCGACGCGCGCCGCGCCGACGACTCCGGCGGCAGGCCCGGAGAGAAGAGCGAATGCGGCATGGGCCGCGGCCTCCTCGAGCGTTGCGACTCCGCCCGAGGAGCGCATCACCTGCGGGGGCGGGAGCTCCGCCTCGGCGCACGCTCCCGCAAGGGCTCGCAGGTAGCCGGCCAGGACAGGCCCCAGGTACGCGTCGACCGTCGTCGTCGATGCGCGCTCGTACTCGCGGAACTCGGGCGCGACCTCGTGCGAGGCGACGACGTGCAGCGCCGGATAGCGGCTACGGATCTCGTTCGCGACGGCCTGCTCGGCTCCGGGATCGCGAAAGGCGAACAGCAGGCACACCGCCACCGCCTCCGCGTCCAGCTCGGGAAGCGTCGTCAGGTCGAGCGGGACGAGCTCGCCCTCACGGCTCGACCGCTCGCGGACTCCGTGGCAGCGCTCGAGCGGGACGAGCGGCGGTGGGTGCTCGGCGCACGGCCGATAGAGGTGCGCCCGCGTCTGGCGGCGGAGGTGCAGGAGGTGCTCGAAGCCCTCGTTCGTCACGAACGCCGTGCGCGCGCCGCGTCGCTCCAGGAGTGCGTTCGGTGGCGATCGTCGTGCCGTGCGTGAAGCGGTCGACCCCCGTCGCCCCTACCGCCCGCGCTGCAGCGACGACCGACTCCTCCTGCCGCCGCGCCGTCGGGACCTTCGCGATGCGGAGCTCGCCGTCGGCCACGAAGACCGCGTCGGTGAAGGTCCCGCCGACGTCGACGCCGAGCACACGCATGCGGGCATTCGAGCACGAACACCGCGTAGAGTTCGCGCCCAGTGGACCGACTCGTCTGCCTCGGCCTGAGCCATCGCACCGCCCCCGTCGAGCTTCGCGAGCGCATCGGCGCGCTCGGGCCCGGGGCGGAGCGCTGCCCCGCCGTCGTCGAGCATGCCGCGCTCGAGACCTGCTACCGGGTCGAGCTGTATGCGCTGCTCACGACCGGCGTGGACGACGCGCGCGACGAGTTGATCGATGCCCTGTCGAATGCACACGGTGTCGAGCGCGAGCTTCTGATCGAGCACCTCTACGTCCACTCCGGCGAGGACGTCGCCCGCCATCTCTGCCGCGTCGCCTCCGGTCTCGACTCGCTGGTCCTGGGCGAAGCGGAGATTCTCGGGCAGGTTCGTGCCGGCTTCGAGGCCGGAAAGCGGGCCGGGACGGTCGGGCCGAGCCTCGATCTCCTCGCACGTACCGCGATCTCCGCCGGGCGACGGGCGCGTACCGAGACGGCTATCGGCGCCAATCCCGCCACCGCGAGCTCGATGGCGCTCGCGCTCGCCGAGGGCGTTCTCGGCAACGTGCGTGAGAAGCACGTGCTCGTGGTCGGAGCCGGGAGGGTCGGGCTGCAGACCTTGAAGGCCGCGCAGGCGCGGGGCGTTGCCGGTGTCGCCGTCGCCAATCGCACGCTCGGGCGTGCGGCTGACATCGGCGCCTCGTTCGGGGCGAGGGCCTACGGCCTCGACGAGCTCGAGCAGGCGCTGGCCGGGGCCGACGTCGTCGTGACGGCGACCGCCTCGGAGCTCCCGGTCGTCTCCGAGAGAGTCGTGACTCGGGCGATGTCTCACCGCGCCGAGCGCCCCCTCGTCGTCGTCGACCTCGCAGTGCCCGCAGACGTCGAGCGGGCGGCGGGCGAGATCGCAGGCGTCCGGCTGTTCGACGTCGACGATCTGCGCTCGGGGCTCGACGACACGATCGCGTCCCGTCTGAGCGAGGTCCCGAAGGTGGAGGCGATCGTCGAGGAGGAGGTGGAGGAGTTCGGACGCCGCCACCGAGAGCTCGAGGTCGAGCCGGCCCTCGCGGCGCTCAGACGGCAGGCGGAGTCGATCCGGCAGCGCGAGCTCGAACGCGCGCTGCGCGACCTCGGCGACGTCGATCCCGCGGTTGCCGAGCGGATGGACGTGCTCAGCCGGACGCTCGTGACGAAGCTCCTGCACGACCCGACGGTTCGCCTGCGCGAGCGCGCCGGTGCGGGTGACGCGGACCGCGTGGCGGAGACGCTCCGCGAGCTCTTCGGGATCCCGAGCTCCGACGAGCGGTGAGCGCGCCGCCGCTTCCCGCGGCGGTGACTCTGGGCACGCGGGCGTCGCAGCTCGCGCGCGCCCAGACCGCGCTCGTCGTCTCGAGGTTGCGCGCGGCCTGGCCGGCGCTCGAGTGCGAGGCCGCGACCATCGACACCGCAGGCGATCGCACCCAGGCGAGCGGTGAGCCGCTTCCCGAGATCGGGGGCAAGGGTCTCTTCACGCTGGAGCTCGAGCGCGCGCTCCTCGCCGAGGAGATCGATCTGGCCGTGCACTCGCTGAAGGACCTCCCGACGGAGGACTCCGCGGGCGTCGTCGTCGGCGCCGTCTGCGGCCGCGAGGACGCACGGGACTGCCTCGTCGCACGCGACGGGAGCACGCTGGCTCGGCTTCCCGCCGGCGCCGTCGTCGGAACGAGCAGCCTTCGCCGTGCCGCGCAGCTCAGGTCGCTGCGGCCCGACCTCGACATCCGTTCGATTCGAGGGAACGTCGACACGCGGATTCGCAAGGTGCGCGACGGTGAGTTCGACGCTGTGCTGCTCGCCGCGGCCGGTCTCGAGCGCCTGGGTCTGGAGGACGTCATCAGCGAGATCCTGGACCCGGAGACGATGGTTCCCGCTCCGGGCCAGGGTGCGCTTGCGGTCCAATGCCGTGACGGACGATGCTCCGGTACACGCTCTGCTCGCACCCCTCGATGATCCCGCGACCCGCACCGAGACGACAGCCGAGCGCGCCTTCCTGCGCGCGCTGGGTGGAGGCTGCGCCGCGCCGGTCGCGGCCCGTGCCGAGCTCGTGTCGGAGGGGCTCGTAGAGATGCGCGGGCTCGTGGCGTCGGTCGACGGCCGCGAGGTCGTGCGCGTGCGCGGTGAGGGCGAACCGGTCGCGCTGGGCGAGAGCCTCGCGCGAGAGGCGCTGGCGGAGGGAGCGGACAGGATCCTGGCGGCGAGCCGTGGCTGAGCAGCCCCTTGCCGGACGGCGCATCGTCGTCACTCGCCCGGAGGCGAAGGAGCTCGCGTCCGAGCTCATACGGCTCGGGGCGGAGGTGACGATCGTTCCGCTCATCGAGATCCGTCCTGCCGAGGACCGTGGCCGTCTCCAGGAGGCGGTTTCGAGCCTCCCGAGCTACGACTGGGTCGTCCTCACGAGCGTGAACGCCGTTGCGGCGGTGAGCGAGGGGCTCGTACCGGCCGGCGTCGGGGGTCGTCCACGGCTCGCCGCGGTCGGCCCGGTGACCGCGGACGCGATCCGCAGCTTCGGCGTCGAGCCGGCGTTCGTCGCCGCCCGTGCATCGGAGGACATCGCGGGTGGGCTCGGGGAGCTCACGGGGCTGCGCGTGCTCCTGCCGCAGGCGGATATCGCCGACCCCAGGCTCGCCGCCGATATCCGCGATCGCGGCGCCGAGGTGGACACCGTCGTCGCGTACCGGACCGTGCTCGTGGAGCCGCCGCTCTGGGGAATCCTGCCCTTGCGGATAGCGGACGCCGTCGTGCTCGCGAGCGGGTCGGCGGTGCGAAGCCTGGCCGCCGCGGGCGGCGCGGGGGACAACGCGCTCCTCGTCTGCATCGGCCCGAAGACGGCCGCAGTCGCGCGCGAGGTGGGGTTGCGAGCTGGCCTGGTCGCCGACGAGACGACCTCGGACGGCATCATTCGGGCGCTCGTGTCGCACTTCGGCGAACAGACGTGAGATGACGCAGGTCGGCTCGGAGCCGCTCGAGGCCCTCCGCAGCGGGCCGGGCGCAAAGCGCCCGCGTCGGCTTCGCCGCACGGCCGCGCTCCGCGACCTCGTGCGCGAGACGACTCTTTCGCCCGACGACTTCGTCTACCCACTCTTCGTCGTCCCCGGGGAAGGAGTCCGCAACCCCGTCGCCTCGATGCCCGGAGTCGACCAGCTCTCGGTCGACCTCCTGGCCGCCGAGGTCGCGGGAGCTCGCGTCGCTCGGCATCAAGGCCGTCCTCCTCTTCGGCATCCCGAGCACGAAGGACCCTGGTGGTCTCGAGAGCTACGCCGACGACGGTGTCGTCCAGCAGGCGATCGGCGCGCTCAAGGACGCGAGCTCCGAGCTCGTCGTCGTCACCGACGTCTGCCTCTGCGAGTACACGGATCACGGCCACTGCGGCCTGCTTGGACGGAGCCGGGGACGTGCTCAACGACGAGACGCTCGAGGTGCTCGGCCGGATCGCGGTGTCGCATGCCGAGGCCGGGGCCGACGTCGTTGCGCCGAGCGGGATGATCGACGGCATGGTGGGCGCCATCCGCGAGGCGCTCGACGGCGAGGGCCATGTCGGAACGGCGGTGCTCTCGTACGCCGTCAAGTACGCCTCCGCGTTCTACGGGCCGTTTCGCGAGGCGGCCGAGGGCGCTCCCGCGTTCGGAGACCGGAAGTCGCACCAGATGGACCCGGGCAACGCGCGCGAGGCGCTGCGGGAGGCGGCACTCGACGTCGAGGAGGGTGCGGACGCCCTCATGGTGAAGCCGGCGCTGGGGTACCTGGACGTCGTCCGCTCGGTTCGCGAGCGCTTCCCCGAGCTGCCGCTGGCGGCCTACAACGTGAGCGGCGAGTACGCGATGGTGAAGGCCGCGTCCGCGAACGGCTGGCTCGACGAGCGCGCCGTCGCGCTCGAGGTGCTCACCGGAATCCGTCGGGCCGGCGCCGATCTCGTCGTGACGTACCACGCGAAAGAGGCGGCGCGGTGGCTTCAGACGACTCCGTGAAGGCGCGGGTCGACTCGAGAGCGGACGTCGCGGAGCACGACGCGGTCGACGTCGCCGAGCACGGCCGCTCGGCCGAGGGCGAGACCACGTCGCTCGACCGACGCCTCTACATGCAGCTGCACGCGTTCGGCGGTGCGCGCGACACGAGCTCGCTGATCGCGGCGCTGGACGAGGCGGATGCCGACGCGGTGCTCTACGAGGACGTCAACGACCCCACGGGCGTCGCCGTCCTGACGCTGAGCGAGTCGGCCGAGGCATTCGTCACCGGGTATCGCAGCGTGCTCCGAGAGGCTCCCTTCGCCGAGCTCGAGCGGAAGCCCGAGCTGACGATGTTCGGCCGCACGTACGCGATCGGCCACGAGCAGGATCTCGAGGAGACGCTCGTCGAGCGGCCGCGCCGGCGCGTCCTCGACCCGGCGCTCCCGTGGGCGATCTGGTACCCGCTGCGCCGCTCCGGCTCGTTCGAGCAGCTCACGCGGAAGGAGCAGGACGCGATCCTCATGGAGCACGGCGGCGTGGGGATGGCGTTCGGCCGGGCGGGCCTCGGCTACGACATTCGCCTCGCGTGCCACGGGCTCGACACGCTCGACAACGACTTCGTCATCGGGCTGCTCGGCCCCGAGCTCCACCCGCTCTCGATCATCGTGCAGCGGATGCGGAAGACGAAGCAGACGTCGCTCCACCTCGAGCGGCTCGGGCCGTTCTTCGTCGGCAGGGTGGCGTGGCAGAGCAAGTCGGGGTGAGCGAGCCCACCGCCGCGGGTGCGGCCGTCGAGCCGACGTCGCTCTTCCTTCGCGCGTGCCGCGGTCTCCCGGTCGAGCGGACGCCCGTCTGGCTGCTGCGGCAGGCGGGTCGCTACCAGCCGGAGTACCGCGCGATCCGCGAGAAGCACTCGATGCTCGAGGTCATCCGCACGCCCGAGCTGGCCGCGCAGGTGACGCTGCTCCCGGTCGACGCGTTCGGGCTCGATGCCGCGATCGTGTTCTCGGACATCCTGCCGCCGCTTCAGGGCATGGGCCTCGAGCTCGACTTCGTGCAGGGCGACGGGCCGAGGATCGGGAACCCGATCGCGAGCGCGCGTGACGTCGACCTCCTCGGCGCGCCGCCGGCGGAGGAGACGATGGCCGGGACGCTCGAGGCGATTCGCCTCGTGCGCGCGGAGCTCGAGCCGCGCGACGTCCCCGTGATCGGCTTCGCGGGCGCTCCGTTCACGCTTGCCAGCTATGCCATCGAGGGCGGGACGTCGAAGGACTTCACGCGGACGAAGGCCTTCATGCTCTCCGAGCCCGCGGCGTGGAAGCGCCTCCTCGGCAAGCTCGTCACGGTCCAGGGCGACTACCTGCTCGCGCAGGCGAAGCGCGGGTGCGCAGGCGCTGCAGGTGTTCGACTCCTGGGCGGGGCGCGCGCTCGGCCGCGAGGACTACCTGCGCTACGTGGCTCCGCACAATCGCGAGCTGTTCGGGAAGGTCGCCGCTGCGGGGGTCCCGGTGGTCAACTTCTCGCTCGGCGTGGGCTCGTACCTCGCCGAGGCAGCCGCCTGCGGCGGCGACGTCGTCGGGCTCGACTGGTCGCTCCCGCTCGACGAGGCCTGGGCACGCGTCGGCTTCGAGCGGCCGGTGCAGGGGAACCTCGACCCGGCGTCGCTGCTCGCTCCCTGGCGCGACACTGCGCGCTCGAATCGACGACGTCCTCGACCGCGCGGATGGGCGGCCCGGGCACGTCTTCAACGTCGGCCACGGGCTCGTGCCGCAGACGCCGGTCGACAACGTGCGCCGCCTCGTGGAGCACGTGCGGGAGCGGACCTCGCGGTGAGCGTTCGGCTTCCGGTCGGCGTGCTCGTGATGGCGTACGGGGCGCCCGCCTCGCTCGAGGAGATCCCCGGCTATCTCGCGGACATCCGCCACGGTCGTCCGACGCCCCGGGCGGTGCTGGAGGAGATCACCGAGAACTACCGCTCGATCGGCGGCTCCTCGCCGCTGCTCGAGGTCTCGCAGCGGCAGGTCGACGCGCTCGCAGCTGCTCTCGGCGAGTCGTACCGCTGCTACCTCGGGATGCGCCACTGGTCGCCGTGGATCGAGGAGGTCGTCGGCGAGATGGTCGAGGAGGGCGTGACGCACGCGGTCGGGCTCGTCCTCGCGCCCCAGTTCAGCGCCCTGTCGGTCGCCCGTTACCAGCAGAAGGTGGCCGACGGGCTCGAGCTGTGCGGCGGGCGAGTCGAGTTCCGGCACGTCTCGAGCTACCACGATGCGCCGGGCCTCGTCGCCGCATTTGCCGCGCGCGTGGAGGAAGGGCTCGCGCGCTGGCCCGAGACCGAGCGCGACCGCGTCCACGTCGTCTTCAGCGCGCACAGCCTGCCCGCGCGCCTGTTGTCGTCCGGCGATCCGTACGGCGATCAGTGCCTCGAGACGGCACGACTCGTCGCCGAGCTCGCAGGGATCCCGAGCGAGCGCTGGTCGTGGAGCTACCAGTCGGCCGGCCGCACACCCGAGCCGTGGGCCGGGCCGGATCTCGGCGAGCACCTGGAAGCGCTTGCGGCGCGGGGCGTGAGAGACGTAGTGGTTGTCCCCGTCGGATTCGTCTCCGAGCACGTCGAGATCCTCTTCGACGTCGACCGGCGCGCCCGAGCGGTCGCCGAAGGACTCGGGATGCGGTTCGAACGTCCGCCCGCGCTCGACGACGATCCGGTGTTCGTCGAGATGCTGGCGAGCCGTGTCCGGTCGGTTGCGGAGCCCTGGCTCGTAGGGGCGCGCGCGGCGTGAGAGTCGTGGTCGTCGGCGGTGGCATCGCCGGGCTTGCGGCGGCGCGGCGACTCGTCGAGCGCCTTCCCTCGGAGGTGCCCGTGCTGATCGAGGCGGAGCAGCGCGTCGGAGGCAAGCTGCTCACCGAGCGCGTGGACGGGTTCGTCGTCGAAGCCGCGGCGGACAGCTTCCTCTCACGAAAGGACCGTGGTGTGGGCCTGTGCGAGGAGCTCGGGTTGCGCGACGAGCTCGTCGGACGCCGCCCGGAGTTCGCGCGCACCTACGTGCGTCGCGGCAGCGCGCTCCATCCGCTGCCGGAGGGCCTCACCGGGATGATCCCGACGAACCTCGAAGCGCTTGCGGACAGCTCGCTGCTCACGCCGGCCGGAAGGGAACGGCTCGCGGCGGAGGTCGAGGTTCCGGTCGCCGTCGACGACGCCGACGAGTCGATCGCGTCCTTCGTCTCCCGCCGGCTCGGCCGCGAGGCGTACGAGAACCTCGTCGAGCCGCTCATGACGGGGATCTACGGTGGCGACGGCGAGCAGCTCTCGCTGCGCGCGACGTTTCCGCAGCTGCGCGAGCTGGAGCGCGCGCACGGAAGCGTGTTGCGCGGGCTGGCGGCGCAGTCGCAGGAGCCGGGCGCGTATCCGCCGTTCGTGTCGCTCGCATCCGGGATGGACACGCTCGTGCGGGCGCTGGCGAATGCGCTCGAGGGGCGGGTCCAGTCGGCTCTGGGGCGACGTGCAGTCGCCCTCCGTCGGTCCGGCGACGGCTTCGTGGTCGAGCTCGACGACCGTGCGACCTTCGAGGCCGACGCCGTGATCCTCGCGCTCCCTGCGCAGGCGGCCGCGCGGTCTGCTCGCCGACGTCGATCCCGAGCTCGCCGTCCTGCACGCCGACATCCCGTATGCATCCTCGGCCATCGTGACGCTGGGCTACCGCGAGGACGACGTGGCGCACGCGCTCGACGGCTACGGCTACGTCGTGCCGCGCATCGAGGCGACCGACGTCCTCGCGTGCACGTGGTCGTCGCGAAAGTGGGAGGGACGGGCGCCCGAGGGGACGGTGCTGCTTCGTGTGTACCTCGGTCGGTTCGGCGGGCGCGACGTCACCGATGAGCCCGACGACGCGCTGCTCGACCTTGCTCGTGACGAGGTGGCGCTGCTCGGGATCGCGGCCGAGCCGATCCTTACGCGCATCCACCGCTGGCCTCTCGGGATGCCGCAGTACGTCCTCGGGCACCCGGAGCGGCTCGAGCGGATCGAGCGGCGCCTCGAGGAGCTTCCGGGGCTCGCGCTCGCGGGTGCGGCGTATCGCGGTGTGGGGATTCCGGACTGCATCCGGTCGGGAGAGCAGGCGGCCGAGTCGGTCGTGCATGCCGTCGCGGGTGCTCGCGCATGACGCGCGCCGGGTCGGAGCGACTCTTCGCGGAGGCGACCCAGCTCCTCCCGGGTGGCGTCAGCTCACCGGTGCGCGCGTTCAAGTCGGTCGGCGGCTCCCCGCTCTTCATCGAGCGCGGCGAAGGCGCGTACCTCGTCGACGTGGACGGCAACCGCTACGTCGACTACGTCCTCTCGTGGGGGCCGCTCGTCCTCGGCCACGCGCACCCGCGAGTCGTCGCCGCACTCGAGGAGGCGCTGCGGAACGGCACGAGCTTCGGCGCTCCGAGCCCGCTCGAGCTCGAGCTCGCCCGGCTGATCCGGGGCGCGCTGCCGAGCATCGAGCTCGTCCGCTTCGTCAGCTCCGGCACCGAGGCGACGATGAGCGCGCTGCGGGTCGCGCGTGCGTTCACGGGGCGCACGAAGATCGTCAAGTTCGCGGGCTGCTACCACGGGCACGCCGACTTCCTGCTCGTCCAGGCGGGCTCCGGCGTCGCGACGCTCGGCCTCCCGGACTCGCCGGGCGTCACGCCAGGGGCGGTGGCAGACACGCTCGTCGCGCCGTTCAACGACCTCGACGCGGTCGAGCGGCTGTTCGCGGAGACGGACGACATCGCCGCCGTCATCCTCGAGCCCGTCGTCGGGAACATGGGGCTCGTCCTCCCCGAGGACGGCTTCCTCGCGGGCCTGCGGACGCTCACGGCCGAGCACGGCGCGCTGCTCGTCTTCGACGAGGTGATGACGGGGTTCCGCGTCCATCCGGGCGGAGCGCAGGCGCTGTACGGAGTCACCCCGGACCTGACGACGCTCGGGAAGGTCATCGGCGGTGGCCTGCCCGTCGGTGCGTACGGCGGGCGTCGCGAGATCATGGAGCTCGTCGCCCCGGCCGGGCCGGTCTACCAGGCGGGGACGCTCTCGGGTAATCCGCTGGCGATGACGGCGGGGATCGAGACGCTGCGCGTGCTCGCCGAGCCGGGTGTCTGGGATGGGCTCGAGCGCACCAGCGCACGCCTTGTCGACGGGCTCGCCGAGCTCGGGGCGCCCGTTCAGCTCGCGCGCGCAGGGTCGATGTTCGGGCTCTTCTTCGCCGACGAGCCGGTTACGAGCTGGGAGACGGCGAAGCGGGCGGATACCGAGCGCTTCGCTGCTTTCCACCGGGCGATGCTCGAGCGCGGGATCTACCTCGCGCCCTCGCAGTTCGAGGCGGGTTTCGTCTCGACCGCCCACGGCGACGCCGAGATCGATGCGACGATCGAGGCCGCGCGGGCCGCATTCGGCCAGCTCGTCTGATCTCTACGCTTCTCCGGCGTGAAGGTGCTCCTCGTCACGATGTACTTCCCGCCCGCGGGCGGCGGCGGCGTCCAGCGCTCGTTGAAGCTCGCGCAGTACCTTCCCGCGCTCGGAATCGAGACCCACGTGCTCGCGCCGGACGACCCGAAGTGGGTGCACCGTGACCCCGAGCTCCGCATTCCCACGCAGGCGTGGATCCATCGCGCTCGCTACCTCGGCCCGCGCGCCCGCAAGCCCGCCGAGGAGCTCCGTGCTACCGACGGGTTGGAACGAGCGCTCCTGCAGGCGCAGGTCACGGCGCGGCGACTGCTCGTGCCGGACGCGAGCGTGACGTGGAACCTCACCGCGATTCCGGCCGCGATCAGGATCGCGCGTCGGGAGGGAATCGACGCCGTCATCACGACCTCGCCGCCCGGCTCGGTGCACTTCGTCGGTGCCGCTGTGCAGAAGGCGACGGGTGCGCGCTGGCTCGCGGACCTGCGCGACCCGATCGTGGCCAACCAGCATCGGCGATCCGACTCCACGGCAACGCGCGCGCGGCAGGCCGCCAACGAGCAGGTCGCGCGCCTCGTCGCGCGCCGCGCCGACGCCGTTTCGTGCGTCTCCGAGGCGATCGCGGAGGAGGTGCGCGGCCTCGGGGCGCGGGGAGCCGTCCGCGTCGTTGCGAACGGGAGCGACTTCGACGACTTCGAGGGCCTCGAGTACACGCCGGAGCCCCGCTTCACGATCACGCACGCCGGCAGCTTCTTCGGGCGCCGCGACCCGCGGCCGTTCCTCCAGGCGTTCGCGGACTCCGGGATCGACGGGATCGCGCGGTTCGTGGGCGACTTCCGCTCGAGCGACCGCGAGTGGGCCGAGCTCGCTCGGACTGGGGGATCGGCTCGAGCTCGTTCCGTATGCGCCCCGCGCGGAGTCGCTACGGCTGCAGCGCGACTCCGACGCGCTCCTCCTGCTCGTCCCCGACGCCGACGGGCGCGGCAAGGGCGTGCTCTCGGGCAAGGTGTTCGAGTACCTGGCCGCGCGCCGCCCGATCCTCGCGGTCGTTCCCACCGACGGCGCTGCTGCAGAGCTCGTTCGAGAGGCGCGTGCGGGGATGGTCGTCGCGCCCGACGACGTGAACGGCATCAAGGTCGCGCTCGAGGTCCTGCACGCGAACTTCGTGGACGGCGGACTGCCGGACACGGAGCTGCTCGTCATCGATGCGCGAGCGGCTCTCGCGGCGCGCGCGAGTGGAGGAGATGGCCGCGCTTGTCCGGGCGATCGAGTAGATCGTTGAACGTGCACAGCGTGTCCTGGTGGCTCGAGTGGCCGGCCGGACCGATTCGGCTGGGAGTCGTGTTCCTCGTCGCCGTCTCGTGGGTGGCAGTCGTCGTTCGCTACCCCCTGGTTATCCGCGACCTCGGTCGAGACGCGTCGCGGAACAGCTCGCTCTCCTACACCGATCGCGAGGTCGCCGGCGGCAACAGCGTCGTCGCGGATCAGACACCGCTGTACATGGCGCGCGCGCTCATACCCGAGGACGAGCGCTTCCACGTCTCCGTGTCTCCGAGCTTCGAAGGCGGGACCGAGCTGACCGTCCCGTTCGTCGAGTCCTACTACCGGTACTTCCTGATGCCGCGTCGCGTGTCGGAAGGCGCGCCGTGGGTCATCTGCTACGCCTGTGACCGGGCGGAGTACGGCCCGTCGGCCGAGACCGTCTGGGAGGGCACGGAGGGCATCTCGATCCTGAAGGTCGACCGATGAGTCTGCACGCGCTCGCGGGTCTGGCGTTCCTCAACGTTCTCTTCACCGTGTGCGGCGCCGCTCAGCTCTGGTGGGTGCGTGGATGGGCCACCCTGGGCGAGCTCGCTCGCCTCGCGGGCCTTGCGTACCTGCTCGGCGTCGCGACCGTCGGCACGCTCTGGACACTCCTGCTGATCGTCGGGGTTCCGCTCTCGCTCTGGGTCGCCGTCGCCGTGCCGAGCCTGGCGACTCTCGTCTGCATCGTCCTTGCGCGGCGAAGCGGCCGAGACTTGCCGCGAATCGACCGCGCGGTCAGCAGGCGAGGGCTCCTGGCGACGGCGGTGGGAATCGCGGCGGCGGCCGTGTTCTTCGAGGCACTGTTCCGTGCGTTCCGTCTCTCTGGGCTCCAGTGGTGGGACGCGTGGTCGTTCTGGGTTCCGAAGGCGAAGGCGATCTACTTCTTCGGCGACCTCGACGTTGAGTTCTTCACGACGCTACCGGGGTCGTCGTACCCACCGCTTGTCCCGGTACTCGATGCTGCGGCGTTCCGGTTCATGGGGAGCCCAGACGTCGTGACGCTTCACGCGCAGTACTGGCTTCTCGGAGTGGGGTTCGTCTGGGCGCTCGCCGGGCTCCTCGCGGAGCGCGTGCCGGCGTGGTTGCTCTGGCCCTTCATGCTGCTGCTCCTCGTCGCGCCGCGCCTGGGGCGCCGAATGCCGATCACCGAGGCGGACCTCCTCCTCGACTACCTCTTCGTGCTTGCGGCGATCCTCGTTCTCTTCTGGGTCGTCGACGGCGAGCGCTGGCGGCTGCTTTCCGCGACGGTGCTCATGTGCGGCATGGTCCTCACGAAGCGAGAGGGCATGCTCCTCGCAGGTCTCATCGTCCTGGCCGGTCTCGTCGTGACGGCACGTCGCTGGCGAGCGACCTGGCCGGGTCTCGGACTCACGGTCCTGACCGTCGGGGCCGTCGCCGCTCCGTGGAGGATCTGGTACGTGGCCCACGGAGTGGCCGGAGAGGGGCCCGAAACGGGCGGGCTCGATCCGACGGAGAACGCGGAGCGACTGTGGCCGTCCCTCCGGCTGGCCTTCGACGTGCTGTTCTCGAGCAACTACTGGAGCGTGCTCGTCCCGGTCATGGTCGGCGCGCTGATCCTGGCAGCTCTCGCGCGCGCGTTCACACCAGTGGTCTTCTTCGGTGTCCTCGTCGCGGTGACCACGCTCGGCGGCGGCTGGATCGTCTGGGCGATTCCGGAGCTTCCGCTGACGCAAGAGCTCGGGGGAAACCCGATCGTGCGCTACATGGGCTCGGCGGCGCTCCTGTGTGCAGCCGCGAGCCCGCTGCTCCTGTCCGCCTCGTGGTCGGCGGTGACACGCGAGTCGGATGGAGACGCGGCATGAACCTGGGCGCGCGCGGTGCGGCTCTGCTCGTGCTCGTCTGTGTGGTCGGGTACGCGCTCGTAGCGGTGGCCACGGGCTCCCCGAGGTTCCCGGCGCGTCAGGAGTGCGCACGGTCGGCCGTCGAGGGACAGTCCGTCGACGTGACCTACGGTCGGTTCGACGACCTCGCTTCGGCGAACGACCTCGTGGCGCAGCTGGACGGGGTCGGGTTCGTGGGCGCGGCCGTCGAGCTCGACGCGTGTGGCCGGTGGAAAGTCTCGTACGACGGTATCGAGTCGATCGCGCAGGGGGAAGCGCTCGCCGAGCAGGTGCGTGAGGCGGGGTTCGACGCACGCATCGAGCAAGAGGGATGAGCGGCGGCCTGCCTACCATGCGCGGGTGACCTCGCACGCGCTTCCCTTCGAGGCCGCTCGCGGGCGAACGCGTGCTCGCGCAGCCCGTGCTCGACGGGCTGTTCCTCGCCACGATCCTCACGGTCACGTTCCACAAGCTGCAGTGGGAGCTCGCCGGCTCTCTCACGCTCTCGGACGTCCTGACCTCCGTCTTCCTCGTCCTCTTCGCGTGGGATCGCTTCGAGCGGGGGGACGCGAAGCTCACGCGCTCCGCCATCGTCGGGCTCGCCTTCTTCGCCGCGTTTGCGGTCGTCTACCTGCTCGGCTTCTACAACCTCGACACGGGCCAGGCGCTCGCGCAGTGGGCGAAGGGGATGGTGAAGTTCGTCCTGCACTTCGGCTTCCTGGTGGCCGGCGTTGCCCTGATCGCGCGCCGGGGAGTGCGGTTCTACTGGTACGCGCTGGCCGCCTTCTGCGGCGGGATCGCCCTCAACGCCGGCTACGGCGTCGTCCAGCTCGCCCTCGCCGAGGTCGCGGGGACGAACCTCGACGAGATCCTGATCGAGCCGATCACGTCGCGCCAGACCGGGATCAACGTGTTCGGCGCGGTCGGCGGGACGCAGGAGGTCTTCCGACCCAACGCGCTGACAGGCGATCCCAATCACCTCGGGATCGAGCTGCTCGTCCCGCTGTTGATCCTGACCCCGCTCTACCTTCGGCTCGAGACGCGGGCACCGGCTGCGGACGCCGCTCGCGGTCCTGCTCGGCTTCCTGCTCGTCGTCGAGCTCGCAACCCTCTCCCGGAGCGGCCTGCTCGGCCTGGCCTGCGGCGCGCTCGTGCTGGCGATCCCGTACCGGCGCCATCTGCGGCGGCCCGCGTTCCTGCTCCCGCTCGGCGCGGTCGCGCTGGTCGTGGCGGCCGTCGTGGTCGCCCGGCTCGACTTCTTCCTGACCGTACTGCGCGCGAGGACGAACACGAGCCGCGCCGCGGCGTCACCCCACTTCGAGGTGTACTCGTTCGTCCCGGACGTCCTCTCGTCGAATCCGTTGCTCGGGCTCGGGCTCAACAACTTCGCCGTCTACTACGAGTTCGTCACCGGGCAGGCCCGACTTCGGGCCCCACTCCTTCTACGTCGCCACGATCGTCGAGACGGGACTCGTCGGAGCCGTTCTCTTCGCGGTCTTCGTCCTCTGGCTGTTCAAGAGGCTCGCTGCGGCACGACGACTGGGGCGGGCGCTCACGGCCGCGCGAGACCCGCTCGCCGCCCGCGTTCGTCCCCTCGCGTGGGGGATGACCGCAGCGCTCGTCGCGACGCTCGTCGCGAACTTCTTCTACCTCACGATGACGTTCTACTACTTCTACGTCTTCGCCACGCTCGCGGCTGCGCTGCCGGTCGCGTTCTCGCTCGCACGGCGCGAATGAGGGTCCTCGTGCTGACGACGTCGTACCCGCGCGGGCCGGACGACGTCGCCGGGGTCTTCGTCCGCGACGCCGTCGAGCACCTGCGCGAGGCGGGCGTCGAGGTGCGACGTCGTCTCGCCCGCCTCGTTCCGACACTTCGGCCTCGCCTACGGGAGCGGGATCGTCGGCAACCTGCGGCGCGCGCCGTGGAAGGTGCTGCTCTCCCGCTGTTCCTCGCGTCGTACGTGCTCGCGGCGCGGCGGGCGGCGCGCGGACGCGATCTGGTCCACGCGCACTGGCTTCCCTCCGCGCTCCCCGCGCTCGCGACGCGGAAGCCGTTCGTCGTCCAGCTCTGGGGGACCGACGTGGAGCTCGCGCGGCGCGCGCCCGGGCTCTCACGGCGAATGCTTCTGCCCGCGCGCGGCTCGTCCTGTGCCCCTCGGAGGCGCTCGCGGCGGCGGCTCGCGAGCTCGGGGCTCGCGAGACGGCGCGTCGTGCCGAGCGGCGTCGAGATCCCCGAGCCGATCGGCGAGCCGGCGGAGCCGCCGCACGTGCTCTTCGCCGGGCGCCTCTCGGAGGAGAAGGGGATCCTCGAGTTCCTCGAGGCGACCGAGGGCCTGCCGCGTGTGGTCGTCGGCGACGGCCCGCTTCGCGACCGCGTGCCCGAGGCTCGGGCTTCGTCGCCGCCGGGCGAGCTCGGCGCCTACTACGAGCGGGCGGCCGTCGTCGCCTGCCCTTCGCGTCGCGAGGGGTACGGCGTCGCCGCCCGGGAGGCGATGGCGCACGGGCGTCCGGTGGTCGCATCCGCCGTCGGCGGCCTGCTCGACGCGGTCGAGGACGGCGTCACGGGACTGCTCGTCGCCGCCACGGGACCCCGTCGCGCTGCGAGCGGCGATCGAGCGTCTGCTCGGCGACCCGGAGTCGAGCGCGCGCGCTCGGGACGGCCGCACGCGAGCGGGCGCGTCAGGAGCTTTCCTGGGACGTCGCGACCGCCGCGACCCTTGCTGCCTATCGGGAGGCACTCGCCTCGTAGCCGCCGTGCGCCCGAGTACCATCGTCCCGTGCCCGAGCTGATCGTCTCCGGCCGGCGGATCGCGGACGACGCTCCGGCGTACGTCATCGCCGAGATCGGCCACAACCACCAGGGCGAGCTCGAGAAGGCGAAGGCGCTGATCCACGCCGCGAGGGAGTGCGGAGTCGACGCCGTCAAGTTCCAGAAGCGCGAGAACCGCGCCTCTTCACGCGCGAGTTCTACGAGTCGCCGTACGACAACGAGAACAGCTTCGGCGCGACCTACGGCGAGCACCGCGAGGCGCTCGAGCTGGACCAGGCCGAGTGGTTCGAGCTCAGCCGCTACTCGCGCGAGGAGGGTGTCGCGTTCGTCGCGGCCGCGTTCGACGAGCCGAGCGCCGACTTCCTCGCCGGGCTCGGCGTCGACGCGTTCAAGTTCGCCTCCGGAGACCTCCTCAACGTCCCCTTCCTCGGCTACGTCGCAGCCTTCGGGAAGCCGATGTTCCTGTCCACCGGCGGCGGCACGCTCGAGGACATCGACCGCGCCGTCGAGGCGGTCGCGTCGCGCAACACCCAGCTGTGCGTCCTCCACTGCACGGCCTCGTATCCGGCCGAGATCGAGGACCTCAACCTCTCGGTGATCGCGACGCTGAAGGAGCGCTACCCCGAGTTCGTGATCGGGCTCTCCGACCACCACAACGGGATCGCGATGGCGCCCGGTCGCCTACATGCTCGGGGCGCGCGCGTTCGAGAAGCACTTCACGCTCAACCACGCCTGGAAGGGAACCGATCACGCGTACTCGCTCATGCCGGACGGCATGCGCCGGTTCGTCCGGGATCTCGCCCGCGTGCCGGCGGCGCTCGGCGACGGCGTGAAGCGGCGGCTGCCCAGCGAGGAGCGACCTCTGCAGAAGATGGGGAAGAAGCTCGTCGCGGCGCGGGATCTCGCCGCCGGACACGTCCTCGCGCCCGGCGACGTGGTCGCGAAGTCGCCCGCGGACGGCGGGCTGCCGCCGTACGAGCTCGACTAGCTGCTCGGACGCATGCTGCCCGTCCGCTCGCGGTCGAGCAGGACGTCACGTCTGGACGACCTCGAGCCCGTCGGCTCGCCGGTCGCCGCCCGCGAAGCGTGAGCGATCTCGCGACGGTTCGGTTCGTCGTCTTCGACTTCGACGGCGTCTTCACCGACAACCGCGTCTGGACGAACCAGCACGGCGAGGAGAGCGTCGCCTGCTGGCGCGGCGACGCGCTCGGGCTGCGGCGCCTCGAGGAGGTCGGCGTCGACCACCTGATCATGTCCACCGAGGTCAACGAGGTCGTCGGCGCGCGTGCCCGGAAGATGCAGGCGAACTGGGTCCAGGGCGTCGCGGACAAGGCTCCCGTTCTGCGCGAGGAGGTCGCGAAGCGCGGCGTCCCGCTCGAGGAGACCGCGTATCTGGGAAACGACGTCAACGACGCGGGCTGTCTCGAGATCGTCGGGTTTCCGGTCGTCCCGGCCGACGCCTGGCCCGAGGTGGTGCCGCTCGCGCGCCTCGTGCTGTCGCGACGCGGCGGCTACGGCTGCGTGCGAGAGCTCTGCGACGCCGTGTGGGTCGGCGAAAGGCCGAGGCGGCGGCGTGACGGATCCGCTGTTCGACCTCGAGGGCAGAGTCGCGATCGTCACGGGCGCGTTGGGCCAGCTCGGCCGGGTCTACGCCGAAGGGCTCGCCGAGCGCGGGATGCGCGTCGCGAGCTTCGACGTCGCGGAGGGTGAGGTCGCCGACGGCGTTCGCGCGTACGAGGTCGACATCACCGACCGAGACGCCGTCGAGCGAGCGGTGCGCGAGGTGGAGGCGGAGTGGGGCGTCCCGCACGTGCTCGTGAACAACGCAGCGCTCGACTCGCCGCCCGACGCGCCCGCCGAGGAGGTGGGGCCGTTCGAGGACTACCCGGAGGCGTCCTTCGACGCGGTGATGGACGTCAACGTCAAGGGCACGCTCCTCTGCTGCCAGGCAATCGGCGGCGCCATGGCGCGGGAAGGGCGAGGCTCGATCGTGAACGTCTCGTCGGTCTACGGGCTCCTCTCGCCCGTTCAGGATCTCTACGAGTTCCGACGCGCCCGCGGCGAGACCTTCGTGAAGCCGGTCGCCTACTCCGTGTCGAAGTCCGCGATCCTCAACCTCACGCGCTACCTCGCCACCTACTGGGGCGGGTCCGGCGTGCGCGTCAACACGCTCACGCTCGCCGGAGTCTGGAACGACCAGCCGCAGGAGTTCCTCGAGGCGTTCGCCTCCCGTTCGCCGCTCGGGCGGATGCTGGACGCGCGCGAGGCGCTCGGCGCGGTCGTCTTCCTCGCCTCGGACGCGTCGTCGTACGTGACCGGCTCGAACGTGGTCGTGGACGGCGGCTGGTCCTGCTTGGTAGGCTTCCGCGAGCGAGATCCCGAACCTCATCGGCGGTCGAGCAGGTGCCGCCGCGATCGGGCGAGTGGCTCGAGAAGGTGCGGCCCGCGGACGAGACCGTGCTCTGCCGCGTCGCGCGGTCGGGAGCCGAGGACGTCGAGGACGCCGTCGCGGCAGCTCGAGCTGCGCAGCCCGAGTGGGCGGAGCTAACTGCCGTCGCCCGTGGCGACGTCGTCCGCGACCTCGCGCTCCTCCTCCGTGAACGCCGCGACGAAGCGTCCGCGATCGTCGTCGAGGAGACCGGCAAGCCGCTCGAGCTCGCACTCGGCGAGACCGACGCGGCCGTCGAGATGGGCCTGTTCGTCGCAGGCGAGGGGCGGCGCTCGTACGGGCGCACGACGACCGCGAGCATGCCGCCACCGGACCGTGCTCACGACCCGGCAGCCGCTCGGCGTAGCCGCGCTCGTGATGAGCTTCAACACGCCCCTTCCGAACGTGGCGTGGAAGGCGTTCCCCGCCGTCTTCTGCGGCAATGCGGCCGTCGTGAAGCCGTCGGAGCACACTCCGGCCTCGGCGTCGTTCTTCGCCGAGCTCGCGCTGGAGGCAGGCGTGCCGGGCGGCGTCCTCAACGTCGTCCACGGGCTCGGCGAGGAAGCAGGCGCTGCGCTCGTCGCCCACCCGGACGTCGACCTCGTGAGCTTCACGGGCTCGGTGGGAACGGGACGCTCGGTGAACGAGGCGGCGGCCAGGAGGCTCGCGAAGGTCTGCCTCGAGCTGGGCGGCAAGAACGCGCTCGTCGTCTGCGACGACGCCGATCTCGACGGCGCCGTCCGCTGGGCGCTCGCGTCGGCGTTCTCGAACGCGGGGCAGCGCTGCGCGTCGGCCAGCCGGCTCGTCGTCTTCGACGCCGTCTACGACGCCTTCCGCGAGCGACTGCTCGCGGGAATCGAGGAGCTCGAGCCGCAGCCCGTGATCAGCCGCGAGAGCATGGAGAGGATCCTGGAAGGGGTGAGGCGAGCGGTGGAGGGCGGCGCGACCGCGATCGCGGGCGGCGAGCGGCTCGAGCGGCCGGGCTGGTACCTGGCGCCGACGGTGATCGAAGGGGCTCGACCCGGACGACGAGATCTCGCGCACCGAGCTCTTCGGCCCGGTCACGATCCTCTATCGCGTCGCGGGGCTCGACGACGCGCTGGCGCTCGTGAACGACTCGCCGTTCGGGCTCACCGCCGCGATCCACACCGCGAGCGTGCATCGCGCGATGCGGTTCGCCGAGCGTGTCGAGGCGGGCGTCGTCGTCGTCAACGCGGGCACCCACGGCTCCGAGCCGCACATGGGCTTCGGCGGCGTGAAGGACTCGGGGACGGGCTGGCGTGAGGCAGGGATCGAGGCCCTGGACGTGTACTCCGATCAGAAGATCGTGAGCCTCGTCGTCGATCCCGCAAGAGCATGAACCGTTCCGTCGCCGTCCTCGGCCCCGGCGCGGTCGGGGGCTCCCTCGCGGTGCGACTCTCGACCGCAGGGCGTTCCGACGACCTGCGTCGCCCATGCGGAGGCGGCGGGGCTGATCGCGCTCGCGGGCCTCGTCGTCGAGTCGCCTCGCGACGGGACGTTGAGCGCTCGCGTCGAGGTGGTCGAGCGTCTCGAGCGACCCGTGGGCCTGCTGCTGGTGACGGTCAAGGCCCCGATGCTCGCCGAGGCCCTCGAACGGGTCGATCCCGATGCGGTCGCCGACGGCGTCGCGGTGCCGCTGCTCAACGGGCTCGAGCACATGAGCCTGCTGCGGGGGCGATTCGGAGACCGCGTGGCCGCAGGCAGCATCTCGCACTTCCAGGCCTACCGTGCCGGGCGCGTCCAGATCATCGAGGCAAGCCACTCTCCCGTGATCACGCTCGCGTCCGAGACGCTGCCCAGGTCGGAGGTCGAGGGTGCGGCCGACATCCTCCGCCTCGCCGAAGGCGGACGTCCGCGTCGGTCAGAACGAGAAGCGCGTCCTCTGGCACAAGCTCGCGCGCATCGCAGCGCTCGCGGCCGCGACCGCGGCGTCGGGTCGAACGGTCGGCGAGCTCCGCGACGACCCGAGCTGGCGACCGCGGCTCGAAGGAGCCGTCGGCGAGAGCTGCGCGGTCGCCGAGGCGGACGGCGTCTCGCTGCGCGCCTCGGAGCAGTGGTCCATCATCGACGCCATGGCCGACGAGACGACCACCTCGGCTGCCAGGGACGTCGCAGCCGGCAGGCGGTCCGAGCTCGACGCCATCGTCGGCTCGGTGCTGCGCGCCGCCGAACGGCTGGGCGTGCCGTGCCCGACGCTGACGGAGCTCGCCGCGACGTCCGGCCTGCGATGAGCACTCCCTCGGCGGTCGCGTTCGTGCCGGCGAGATCCGGCTCGGAGCGCGTCCCGCAGAAGAACGTCCGGCCGCTCGCAGGCCACCCGCTGCTCGCGTACGCGATCGCGACCGCGCTCGAGAGCGGCGTGTTCGGGCGCGTGGTGGTGTCGACCGACTCCGAGGAGATCGCCGACGTCGCGCGCTGGTACGGCGCCGAGGTCCCGTTCCTCCGGCCGGCCGAGTACGCGACGGCGACCTCGCCCGACATCGAGTGGCTGCGCTTCACGCTCGCCGAGCTGGACGAGAGCTACGACCTCTTCGCGATCATCCGCGCGACGAATCCGTTCCGCGGGCCCGGACGTCGTCCGCCGTGGTCTCGATCAGCTCCTCGCGACGCCCGAGGCCGACTCCATCCGCGCGGTCGAGCGCGTGAAGCAGCATCCGGGGAAGATGTGGATCCTCGCCGAGGACGAGCGAACGATGTCGCCGCTCCTCGACCAGTCCCACCTCGACGTCGCCTGGCACGCGGGCCAGTACCAGGCGCTTCCGGAGGTGTACGTCCAGAACAGCGCGCTCGAGATCGCGTGGACGCGGGTCGTGTCGGAGACCGGCTCGCGTGAAGGCCGCATCCTCGCGCCGTTCTTCACGCAGGGGCTCGAAGGGTTCAACGTCGACGACGAGGAAGACTGGGAGCGCGCCGAGCGGCTGGTCGCCTCGGGCGCCGCGACCCTGCCCGGCGTCGGCAAGCCGCCCTATTCGGGCTGACGCTCGCCGCGAACGACCGTCGACGCCTGGCTGCGCGCCCGAAACCAGGCTCGGATCTCGCGGGGCGACACCCTCTGCCGTGCCTTGATCTCGCGCCGGCTCGCGCGAGCCCGCGGCAACGCGGCGAAGAACTGCCGAATCGCCGTGGCCGTGATGCGCGGGGCGAAGAGGCCGTTGTACCCGAGCACGAGCAGCTCGCGGCCGAGCACGAACGGAAAGTCCCTCGCGAAGTTGGACGCATCCTCGTTCTTCACGAGCATGAGCCACTGGTTCTTCATCGAGTTCGTCCGGACGTGGCGCGGCTTTCTCTTCTCGTTCTCGTGGAAGGATCGAAACGGCGAGCGGCCACGCTCGAGTTGGGGCGCGCGACTGGTTCGCGCGTGGTAGGCGACAGCGCTGGGCACGTACCAGCACTCCCAGCCAGCGAGCCGAAAGCGCCAGGAGAGGTCGACGTCCTCCTTGTACATGAAGAAGCTCTCGTCGAGGTACTCG